>NZ_JBNNUS010000001.1:0-1220418 GCF_050279985.1 Paenibacillus sp. NPDC093718 | reverse complement strand
CTACGGGTGCTTGCGGGCTGCCTACGGGGCGAAACCGGCCAAGTACGGGAGATCCTGGAGAAGGCGACAGGACGGTCGCATGCCAAATCGTGGCGGGATGAAAAGATTCGACGTGTGGAAGTGGCGCTGCTGGAATGGTGCCAGGTCCAAGTGAGCCTATCTCAAGTCTACATTCTGGAGGGAATGATTTCCTTGCTTCTTTCCTTTCAGGATCAGCTAAAGCACCTAGAGAAACGGATACAGGAGCTTTCTGTAGGGATGCCAGAAGCGGAGTTGCTTCGAACGATCCCTGGAGTCGGGGAGAAGCTGGCAGCTACGCTCGTGGCGGAACTTGGAGACATTCAGCAGTTTGAGAACGCGAAGCAGCTGGTAGCCTACGCCGGACTGGATCCGGGGGTGTTTAGTTCAGGGAAATTCACTTCATCCAGCAACCGAATTACCAAGAGGGGCTCCAAACGTTTGAGGAGAGCCTTGTTTTTATCCGTACAATGCAGTCTTAGACGAAGTGATTGCTCCAAGTTGAAACTTTATTACGACAAGAAAAAGAAAGAAGGCAAGCCTTACAAGGTCGCGGTGATTGCTTGCGCCAACAAGCTACTTCATCACATCTATGCGATCCTAAAGAAAGGCGAGCCTTACCACAGGTAATTCCATATTTACCCAGCAACTCTCCAGAACAACGGAGGGTTTCTTTGCTGTACTGTAAATAACTATACCAGCAAACTCTAAATTATCCAAGCCCGGGTGCTTGACAAACATTAGCTGGTTTTTGTTTGGCGAAAAGAGCCTCACTTAAGTTTGATCCCGTTCATTCTGGGTAAAAACAATAGCGAAGGGCTTTTTATGAGAATAAGAAGCCGCGTCGAACGCATCCTATGAGAGGTAGTTTGAGATACTGACCTGAAAGGAGAAATGTTCATATGCCACAAGATCAACCGAAACAAACCTTGCCGCCCCAGCATCAGGATCACAGACCCGGAACCGAATCGGAAATGCACCCGAAGCCGGAGTTTGAGAGTAACGAATACAAAGCAGCCGGTAAGCTAAAAGGAAAGGTAGCGCTGATTACCGGAGGCGACAGCGGGATCGGCCGTGCGGTTGCGGTCTACTACGCCAAGGAAGGCGCGGACGTATCCATTGTGTACCTGAATGAGCATAAGGATGCGGAAGAGACCAAGCGACAGGTGGAGCAGGAAGGCCGAAAATGCCTGCTGATTGCCGGTGATGTCGGCGATGATGCTTTTTGCCGCGATGCGGTTACCGAAACCGTGGAGAAGCTCGGAAAACTCGACATTCTCGTTAACAACGCAGCTGAACAGCATCCGCAGAAGAAAATTGAGGATATTACCAAAGAACAATTGGAGCGGACCTTCCGTACGAATATTTTCGGTATGTTCTATCTGACGCAGGCGGCGATGCCGCATCTGTCCAAGGGCAGCTCCATTATTAATACGACCTCCATCACGGCTTACCGGGGAAGCCCGCAGCTGCTGGATTACGCTTCAACCAAGGGGGCCATCGTTGCCTTTACACGCTCGTTATCGATGAACGTGGTCGGTCAAGGGATCCGGGTAAATGCCGTTGCCCCGGGACCGATCTGGACGCCGCTGATTCCTTCAACGTTCCCGCCCGATCAGGTGGCCGAGTTTGGGGCAACCCAGCCGATGAAACGTCCGGGTCAACCGGAAGAGCTGGCCCCAGCCTATGTATATCTGGCTTCGACGGACTCCTCCTACGTAAGCGGTCAAGTCATTCACGTGAATGGCGGCGAAGTAATTAACGGGTAAAGCCCTTTGAGGGAACGAACAGGGTGAATCATCCTTTCACGAAAAAAACAGCGGACATCCGGGACTTCAGCCCGTATGTCCGCTGTTTCAATATGGGGGCAGCTTGCGCAGAATCAGATGCTTCTAAAACCGGAAGGCAGCACGCCTGCATCCCGGATCGCTCTGATCTGGGCGAGCGTCAAACGGCGGTTAGTGCTGATGATGGATTCAGGTTCTTCATCGCCGCCGATGATATCGTCAAGGTCGGCGATGTTGGTGTTTCCGCGAAATACTCTGAATGCGCCTCGGAAATTCGGCTCCGAGAACAGGACCAGGGTTGCATTGGAGCTTGTCGAGAAGAATCTCAAGCTTTCAATGTCGCCGAAGGTACGCTCGAGATTACGGATGCCTACATTGCCGCGAATGATAAACCGGCGTCCGTTGTAGAACTCGTCTCTAAACAGGGCAAGCCTTGGAAAGACCACCTGGGAGATTGAGGCTTTCATCATAGC
The DNA here is from genome assembly GCF_050279985.1 of Paenibacillus sp. NPDC093718. NCBI lineage: Bacteria > Bacillati > Bacillota > Bacilli > Caryophanales > Paenibacillaceae > Paenibacillus > Paenibacillus sp. NPDC093718. The sequence continues at coordinate 1,218,140 of NZ_JBNNUS010000001.1, read as the reverse complement.
AATCACCTCCTTTTCTTAACCAATATATGCGAGATTTATAGAGGGGTATGGTCGATAAAAGGGGGAAGATCAACACATTTTCTCTACTCTTTCATTTTTTGAAGTAAACCCTTTCATGTGCGAAATGATATGATATGATAACAATATTGGCAGTTTATAATGATTCTTATTTTGCTATCATGTCTGGGTTATGAAAGAGAGGAGTTTACCAACGTTATGAAATTATTTGAAGAGAGCATGTATCGACTGATTGTAGAAACCTCCACGAATTTGCCCGGAGATGTGCGAAGAGCAGTCAACCGCGGCCGAGCGTCTGAGGATGCGGCAACGCGAGCGGGGCTGGCACTGGCAACGATCGCTCAAAATATTGAGATGGCCGAGCAGGAAGTATCGCCGATCTGCCAGGATACCGGCATGCCAACATTCATCGTGCATACACCGGTGGGCGCGAATCAAATCGAGATGAAGAAGGCGATTTACTCTGCAGTGATTCGCGCCACGAAGGATGGCAAGCTGCGTCCAAACTCGGTGGATTCGTTGACTGGCGCTAACAGCGGGGATAATCTCGGCCCTGGCACGCCCGTCATCCATTTCGAGCAATGGGAGCAGAATAAGGTAGACGTCCGTCTCATCCTGAAGGGGGGCGGCTGCGAGAACAAAAATATTCAGTACAGTCTTCCTGCAGAGCTTGAAGGGTTGGGCAAAGCGGGCCGTGACTTGGACGGGATCCGCAAATGCATCATGCATGCCGTGTACCAAGCTCAAGGCCAAGGCTGCAGCGCTGGATTTATCGGCGTAGGCATCGGTGGCGACCGGACGACAGGTTATGAGCTTGCGAAGCATCAGCTGTTCCGTCATGTGGAAGATGTGAACCCGAATGAAGATTTGGCGAAGCTCGAAGATTACATATTGGAAAATGCAAATAAGCTGGGGATCGGCACGATGGGCTTTGGCGGAGAAGTCACGCTGCTCGGCTGCAAAATCGGTGCGATGAACCGTCTGCCGGCAAGCTTTTTTGTATCGGTTGCTTATAACTGCTGGGCATTCCGCCGTCAGGGCGTATTGGTTGAGCCGGAAACGGGGGAGATCACGGAATGGCTGTATGAAGCAGGCAGTCAGGTGCAGATGAACGCCAATTCCGAAACGGCTGTTTCCCAAGCCGAATCCGGTCTAAGTGATTCCAAGGGCCGCGAAGTGGTGCTGCAGACGCCAATCAGCGAGGAGCAAATTCGTTCCCTGCGCGTTGGGGATGTGGTGGTGATCCGAGGCGAGATGCATACCGGACGGGATGCCCTTCATAAATATCTGATGGATCACGATGCCCCTATCGACCTGAACGGGTCCGTAATTTATCACTGCGGTCCGGTTATGATGCAGGATGAAGAGGGATGGCATGTCAAGGCGGCAGGCCCAACAACCAGCATTCGCGAGGAACCGTACCAGAGCGATATTTTGAAAAAATTCGGCATTCGCGCAGTCATCGGAAAAGGCGGCATGGGTCCGAAGACGCTTCAAGCCCTGCAGGAGCATGGCGGCGTGTATCTGAATGCGATCGGCGGGGCAGCCCAGTATTATGCGAGATGCATCAAAAAAGTAAACGGCGTGGATTTCATGGAATTTGGCATTCCGGAAGCGATGTGGCATTTGGAGGTCGACGGCTTTGCCGCGATCGTCACGATGGATTCGCACGGAAACAGCCTGCATGCAGATGTGAGCAAGGATTCGGCAGAAAAGCTGGCTATGTTTAAAGAGCCGGTGTTCTCCTAATCCAGAGCATATGAGGAAGCATTGATTGGCCAAAATGAGCCAATCGATGCTTTTTTGTTGGGTTTGGGAGTGGTCCCTTATTTCGAATTTTCGTTGCGGTTTTCGCATGCTCCGGTTTATGATGAAAGTCAAATACGTTAATTCAATCATAGGAGGAAACAGGTGAGAAGTTTTGGACTAGCCTTTGCATCTTGGTTTGAAAAGTATACCTTTCTCTTGATTCCCGGCTCGCTGGTGCTAGGCTGGCTGCTTTCGGATGTTTTGCTGGACTTTGTTCACTGGATTCCTTATCTATTCGGTTATATTACGCTGGTTATGGCGCTTGGCTGTGGGATCCGTCATCTGCAAGGGGTTCTAAAACGCCCCTTTGCTGTTATATTAACGCTCTTTCTTGCCCATGCGGCAGCTCCGGTGCTTGCCTATGGACTGGGCTCGGCCGTGTTTGGTGCGCACTCGGATTATACGATCGGTTTGTTGTTATTCGCGATCATTCCGCTCGGGATATCCTCGGTGATGTGGGTCGGGAGCTCCGGCGGCAGCGTTCCGTTCATCTTAGCGGTGGTCGTGCTGGACACCATACTCAGTCCCCTAGTCGTCCCGGCTTTGATGGATATGTTTATCGGGGATGCTTTAGTTACATGGAATGCGTCTGAATTGATTCTCGATTTGCTGACCATGGTGGTATTGCCCACTCTGATCGGGGTGATGCTGTATGAAGGTTCCAAAGGACGGATTAAGGACTGGTCGGCTCCCGTAGCCCAGCCGATATCGAAGCTGTTTTTTATGCTCGTGGTGATGTTGAACGCGGCAGCCATCGCTCCCCATGCAGCAGGCATGAAGGAGGAGATGCTGGTGGTCGTCCCGGTTGTCTTCACGCTCATTGTGATCTGTTATTTGCTTGGTTATTTTGGCTCATATGCGATGCTCGGACCGACACGGGAAATGCAAATTACATTTACATACGCGTCCGGAATGCGTAATATATCTCTCGGGATGGTGCTGGCCACAACATATTTCTCACCCCAGGCTTCCATCCCGGTGGTGCTGGGCATTATGTTCCAGCAGCCGGCGGCAACCATCGTTCATGCATTGTTCCATCGAAGACGCACACGGGCGGTAAGTTATCCGAAATGATCACGCGGCAGAAAGAGGAGAGACCATGAGGCAGTATCGCAATCGTTTGACTCTGATTATGCTTACTTTAATTGGGTTATCTATGCTAGCGGCAGGACTGGCTATGGTGACGGTATTCAAGCAATCCCATATTCAACTGCTGGAGGACAATATGGTCCGGGAGATTCGGCTTCTGCAGACCATGATGGAGTTTCCGGATACGAACAGCACGGATGCTCTTTCGTATTATACCAACAGATCCTTGCAGCTTGAGGAGCTGTCCGATGCGAGAGTGACGTTTATATTGAAGGATGGTAGGGTTATCGGGGATTCGGAGAGTGATCCGTTAACCATGGATAACCACGCTTATCGTGAGGAAATGCTTCAAGCGGTAAAAGAAGGCCGAGGGAGTACCATTCGTCGGAGCGATACGCTTGAGCAGGACATGCTGTACGTTGCTCTTCCGGTCAAGGCCGGAGAGAATTTCGACGGATTCGTTAGATTGTCCGTCAGCCTCAAAGAAGTGGACCAGGGGGTCAAACAAGGCTGGACCGTCATGGGGATCGGCCTGCTGGTGTTGTTCCTGATTGCTGCCTTGGTGAGCTATCGCGTTGCCAAGGGCTTGACATCGCCGCTTGAGAAGATCACGCGCGTAGCCAGGCGGATATCGCGCCTTGAATATGATGCGAGGGTGAAGATTCACCGTAAAGACGAGATCGGTCAATTGGCGCAAGCCATTAACGGAATGGCCGACAGCCTGCAGACCCAGCTGCGGACGATACGGGATAATGAAGATTTGCTGCAAAGCGTTCTAAACAATATGACAGGCGGTATTGTCATGGTAAGCGGGGCAGGCCAGATCATTCTTGTGAACCGGGCTGCCGAGAGAATGCTCGGCATTAATGCCGAAGTGATAACAGGCAAATCGTACCGTGAGCTCAAGCAGCATTATGAATTGACCAAACTGATGGAGGAAGGCCTGGAGAGCAAGGAAGGCTTCCATGAGGAGCGCAACATTTATTATCCGGTGGAATCGATCATCCGCCTGGATGGGGTAGCGATGATGCAAGAGGAAGAGCAGGAGTCTTATCGAGGCATGCTGTTCCTGCTGCAGGATGTAAGTGATATCCGCAGACTTGAACGCATGCGGAGCGAGTTCGTAGCCAACGTGTCTCACGAGCTGAAGACTCCGCTTGCCGCGGTTAAAGGGTTTGCCGAAACGCTGCTTGGCGGCGGGGTGACCGATGAGAAGACATCGCGCTCCTTCCTCCAGATTATCTATGACGAGTCCGAACGGCTAAACCGGCTGATCGGTGACATTCTGGAGCTGTCCAAGATCGAATCCAAGCGGATTCAGATGGATTACTCGCCAATTCATCTGTCGGCGTTCTTTGATACGATATCCGAAATGATGCGCACGGTCGCAGAGAAGAAGCGGATCAGCCTGGAGCTCGACATTCCGGAAGAGCTGTTTATGGAGGGGGACGAGGACAAGCTCCGCCAGATTTTTATGAATCTGCTCTCGAATGCGATCAATTACACGCAAGAAGGCGGACGAGTAAAATTAACGGCTTGTGAAAAGCATAGTAAAAGGAACGCCGAGGATATTGTGGAGTTCATTGTTAAGGATTCCGGGATTGGCATTCCGAAGAAAGATCTTCCCCGTATATTTGAACGTTTCTATCGGGTGGATAAAGCGCGTTCGCGCGGATCAGGCGGAACGGGGCTTGGACTATCGATCGTGAAGCATCTGGTGGATCTTCATCACGGAACCATCAAGGTGGAGAGCGAGCTGGGAATCGGCAGCTCCTTCATCATTGAGCTTCCGATCCTGCAGGAAACGCATGATACAGGAAGTTAACACTCCGTTAACATTCTGTTGATATACTTGCATAAGCAGTCCAATTATCAAGATAAGGGCGGGGGTAACATTGACGCAACGCATGCTTGTTATTGAAGATGAGCCGACACTTTCGCGGCTGTTGTCCTACAATCTGACGCAGGAAGGTTTTCAAGTCGAGGTAGAGGAACACGGTACCGCAGGTTACGAGAAAGCGTCGAATCATGAATATGATCTGATCCTGCTGGATGTCATGCTGCCTGGCATGAACGGCTTTCAGATTTTAGAGAAGCTTCGAAGTAACGGAATTACCACGCCGATCATTATTCTGACCGCGAAGAACGCCGAAGAGGAAGTTGTTCAAGGTCTGAAGATGGGGGCGGATGACTATATTACCAAGCCATTTGGCGTATCTGAGCTGCTGGCCCGTGTATCAGCCGTCATGCGCCGGGTTTCCGGTCACGCCGATGAAGCAAAGACGACAGACCACCAGGGAAACGTCATTTCTCTTGGAGAATTGGAAATCTATCCTGAGAAATACGAGGTCCGGCTTGGCGGTCAGAGCATTAATCTCCGGCCGAAAGAATTTGAGGTGCTGCTCTACCTGGCCAAAAAACCGGGCGTTGTGTTAACGAGGGATGATCTGATGAACGTGGTCTGGGGCTTCGATTATATCGGCGGTCAGCGAACCGTGGACGTTCATGTGAGTTCCCTGCGCAAGAAGCTTGAGCTCGATCCTGAATCTGTACACATTGACTCCATTCGCGGGGTTGGTTATAAACTTGTAGTGAATCCGAAAAAAGGCTCCCATCATTCCGTTTGAAATGATGAGGAGTCTTTTTTTTGGGTCTTTGGTCAGATCCTGACATGTCTAATGTCTCATATCCCCGCCACTATCCTTCCGCAGTTTACACTCCCTTAATCATTCGAGTATATTCCCATAATACTTGTCCGGTAAGATGCGTCTAAAGGACCAGATGAAGAAGGGGTGAAGGCGCATGACACTGCTTCAAACCAAACCGAATCAGACAGAGAGAATGAAGATGGAGGTAGAGCCGGAACTTGATGGACAAGTAACAAGCGAGCCTGAAGCAGGCGCATTATATCGGCAATACATAAGAAGGGTCCCTGTTATAACAAAATCTGAATCCTGCCTCGATGTGCTGAATGTGTTTGCGAAGGATCAGCGTATCCCGTGTGTTATTTATTGCGATGAGGCAGATACGGCAGCAGGACTGATCATGCGGGACGTGTTTTACCAGCGAATGATGGGAAGGTTTGCCGTGGACCTGTATTATTCCAAGCCCGCCTTCCAGTTTGCGGACCATCAACCGACGCGTGTCGATATATTCGAGAAGGTCGGAACGCTGCTGGAATTGTCCCTGCAGCGCCCGGATTCCAAATTTTACGATTGTGTCCTGGTCACGGATGAAGGACGACTGCTAGGCGTGCTTACCGTCCGGGATCTGATGAGTCTGTCCAGTGTGCTCCAAGCGGAAGCGGAAGAGAAGCGGGAACTGATCCTGCAGGAAAGCTACCGGCATACCCGGAACATTCAATCCTCTTTAACCGAGGTCCGAACGGCAGCAGCGAGAACAAACTCGGAATGTATACGGATGAGGGAGTGGTCACAAACCGGGAAGGAGAAACTGGATCTTGTCCGAACCTCGTACCTTGGTCTTGTGGAGGATATGACGAAGCGTGAAGGCCAGGCCTCCGAGCTCGCAGCCGATGCCAGCCGCATATTTTCCATCACCGGCATGATTACCGAGCTTGCGAACCAAAGCAGTCTGCTGGCCATGAATGCCTCGATTGAAGCAGCACATGCCGGAGAGCACGGGCGTGGATTTCAAGTGGTTGCGGCAGAGGTTCAATCGCTCGCAAAACAAACGCGCAAGCTGTCAGGGGATATATCGCAGCTGCTCGAGCAAATCCAGCGGCTGGCAGCAGATACAGCCAAGGGGGCCGTGTCGTCGCTGAAGGAAATCCAATCCTGCGAGGGGTATGTAACGCAAGGTGCCCAAATGTTTAATGAAATGGACAACGCCGTTCAAGAGGTTCAGAAGTCCGGTAATCAGGTTTATCAACTGGCCGAGGAAACCGTGAAGCGTGTGGAGCGGGTCAAGGATGAGCTTGCGGGAATGAACACCGATGAAGCTTCGATCGTGGAAGAAAGATCGAATCTATAACTCTACTTTTATTAAAATATTTTACACTGCGTTTACATTTCTCAGAAACTGCTATTACATTTCGGCATTAATATCAATATTGTAAGTAGGAAGTAGAGACAACAACCATTTTGAAGGAGTGGATTCGTTTGTTTAAAAGAAGGGGTCGTAAACCAGCAGGTATTCTCGTATTGGTGTTAATGCTGAGCACACTTTTGGCGGCATGCGGAGGAGGAACAACTTCCGGCGGTGCTTCCGGAGAAACTACAGATAACGGTTCAGCACAGCAAAACGAAGGAAGTACTGCAACAGCTTTGTCAGGAACGATTGAAATTGACGGTTCCAGCACACTGCATCCATTAACCGAAGCGATTGCTGAAGAGTTCGGCGCAGCTAACCCGGATGTCCGCATTCCGATTGGAACAGGCGGAACAGGTGGCGGCTTCAAACGCTTCAATAATGGAGAGATTCCAATTTCCAATGCATCCCGTCCAATTAAAGACAGTGAAGCTGAAGAAGCAAAATCCAAAGGCATTACCTATCATGAGGTTCTGGTAGCTTATGACGGCTTGTCCGTTGTTGTTAACCCGGACAATGATTTCGTAGATAAATTGAGCGTAGATGAGCTCAAGAAAATTTATGAGCCGAACAGCACCGTGAAAACATGGGCTGACGTTCGTGAAGGATGGCCGGCAGAGGAAATCAAAATTTACTCTCCTGGTACAGACCACGGAACATTCGACTACTTCACAGAAGCGATCAACGGTGAAGCGCAAGCAAGCAGAAACGATAGCCAAATCACGTTCAGTGCCGATACAAACGCAGTCGTACAAGGGGTTGCCGGCGACAAGAACTCCATCGGATACTTCGGTTTCTCCTTCTATGAAGAGAACCAAGACAAGTTGAAGCTGGTTCCGATCGATAACGGTACGGCTACCGTAGCTCCAAGCATGGAAACGATCAAGGATAACAGTTATGCTCCATTGTCCCGTCCGCTGCTGCTCTATGTTAACGATAAAGAGCTTGAGCGTCCAGAAGTGAGTGCGTTCATGAACTTCTACCTTGATAATGCCGCTAGTCTTGCTGGCGAAGTTGGTTTCGTACCGCTTCAAGATGAACAGTACAAAGAAGAAAAAGACAAGTTGGCAAAATAATTTAAAGACTACATGCCCGGAGGGAATCCTTCGGGCAACCGATAGAAAGGGAAGAGGAGAATGAACAAAACTTCACCCGTGGCGGTAAACACAAAAAGCATGACATTCCGTCGAAGCAAAACGCGCACCTCAGACAAAATCATTCCAATCCTGCTCGGCTTGTGTGCCATGCTTTCGGTGTTTACTACCATCGGTATTGTATATACGCTTCTACAGGAATCCGTGATCTTCTTCAAGGAAGTGCCGGTATGGTCCTTTCTGACAGGAACGACATGGAGTCCGATTCTCCCTCCAAAAGAATTCGGCGTGCTGCCCCTGCTGGGCGGCACATTGCTGATTACAGGCATTGCGATCTTATTCGCAGTGCCTATCGGCTTGGCATGCGCTATTTATCTTAATGAATACGCTCCTGCCCGGGTTCGGGGGGTTGTAAAGCCAGTGCTCGAGGTATTGGCTGGTGTACCAACGATTGTTTATGGATATTTTGCGCTTGAAACGGTAACGCCATTCCTTCAAAAGATTTTTCCCGATATGGGTATATTCAATGCGCTAAGCGCGGGTCTCGTTGTCGGCATCATGGTCCTGCCGATGATTTCGTCTTTAAGTGAAGACGCGATGCGTGCGGTACCTAAAAGCCTTCGTCACGGAGCATACGCGCTGGGTGCTACCCGATTCGAGGTTGCGCTGAAAATTGTGCTGCCTGCCGCATTGTCGGGAGTTGTATCATCCTTCGTATTGGCATTCTCGCGCGCGATTGGCGAGACGATGATCGTTACGGTGGCTGCAGGTGCTACGCCGCAGCTGACATTGAATCCGCTGGAAAGCATTCAGACGATGACTTCTTACATCGTTCAGGTAAGTATGGGTGATGTTCCGCGCGGAACGATTGAATACGGCACGATTTTTGCGGTAGGTCTGACCTTGTTTGTCATCACCTTCTTGCTTAATATATTGGCGCAGTGGGTCGCTCGCCGCTTCAGGGAGGAATACTAGATGGAACAATTGAATCTGGGAGACAGCAAAGGAATCAACCGGAGACGCCGTAGTGACCAGACGCTGCATATGATATTCCTGGCTTGTACCAGTATCGGTATTCTTGCCTTGATGGCTTTGATTGTCACGATCGTGATGGATGGCGTTCACAGACTCTCACCTGATCTGTTTACCAACTTTCCGTCACGTATCGCGGATAAAGCAGGACTAAAATCGCCGATTGTCGGCACGGTCTATCTGCTTCTGCTCATGGCTCCGCTGTCCTTCGTATTAGGGGTGGGTGCAGCGATCTTTCTCGAAGAGTATGCAGGACGCAGCCGCTGGGTTCGGCTGATTCAGCTGAATATCAGTACGCTTGCAGGGGTTCCTTCTATTATATACGGTATCCTGGGACTGGCGATTTTCGTGCGCGGCATGAATCTTGGCCGCAGCCTGCTCTCCGGGGTATTAACGATGACGCTGCTGGTGCTGCCGATTATTATCGTTGCCGCTCAGGAGGCGCTTCGCGCCGTGCCTAAGAACCGGCGCGATGCTTCTTATGCGCTGGGCGCTACGAAATGGCAAACGGTATCCAGCGCCGTGCTCCCGTCAGCGATTCCAGGAATTATGACCGGGGTTATCCTGGCCTTGTCTCGTGCGATCGGCGAAACCGCACCACTGATTATGATTGGTGCTTTAACGTACGTGGCCTTCTTGCCGGAAAATCTGCTCGATTCGTTTACTGTCATGCCGATCCAGATCTTTAACTGGGTATCAAGACCAAGTGAGGCTTTCCACGAGCTGGCGGCTTCGGGTATTATTCTGTTGCTCATCATGCTGTTCATCATGAACATTGCAGCCGTATGGATCCGGAACAAGTATTCGAAGAACATCTAAGATACGCATAAGCAGATCTAATCGTGAAAAAGGAGACATGAATAAGATATGGAATCCATCATACAGATAAAAAAATTGAATTTATACTACGATACGTACCATGCACTTAAAAACGTAGATCTGGACATTCCGGAGAAAACGGTGACGGCGTTCATCGGACCGTCGGGCTGTGGTAAGTCAACGCTGCTGCGTACGCTGAATCGGATGAACGACATGATTCCTTCCACACGGATTGAAGGCAGCGTGCAAATCGGCGGGACCGAAATCTACAGCGAGGAAGTCCACGTTGAAGCCCTGCGCAAGCAGGTAGGGATGGTATTCCAGCAGCCGAACCCGTTTCCCAAATCGATTTATGACAACATCGCCTACGGACCTCGTCTCCACGGTATCCGCAGTAAAGCAGAGCTTGATCAAATCGTGGAACAGAGCTTGAAACAAGCCGTGCTGTGGGATGAAGTCAAGGATTATCTCAAGCGATCCGCGCTGAGCTTGTCCGGCGGCCAACAGCAGCGTCTGTGCATTGCCCGGGCCCTTGCCGTACAGCCGGATATCCTGCTGATGGACGAAGCCACTTCCGCGCTGGATCCGATCTCGACGCTGAAGATCGAAGAGCTGGTGCAGGAGCTGAAGAGCAAATACACCATCGTCATGGTTACGCACAACATGCATCAGGCAGCACGCGTATCCGGGCAGACGGTATTTTTCCTGAATGGCGAAGTGGTTGAATCCGCAAACACCGATACGCTGTTCTCGACGCCGTCGGATGCGCGTACCGAGGATTATATCTCGGGCCGTTTCGGTTAAGCCATTATCACGACTATGATCTTTCTTAAAAGTAGATAGGAGGAGCATCACACATGATCCGGAGAATTGAGTTTGATCAGCAGCTTGATGAGCTGAAAACCTTGCTGCAGGATATGGGCAAGCATATGGAGGAGGCTCTGGCGAGCAGCGTAGAGTCTCTCCAGACCTTGGATGCGGAGAAAGCGCAGGCGGTTATCAAGAACGATGTGCAGTTAAACACAATGGAAGAGCAGATTATGGACATCGGCTCCCGCTTGATCGTGACACAGCAGCCTGTGGCGAAGGATTTGCGCCGGATATTGGTTGCTTTCCGGATTGCAAGCGATTTGGAGCGTATGGGAGACTTGGCGCGGGATGTCGCTAAAGTTACGATCCGTCTGCAAGGCCAGAAGCTGATCAAGCCACTAGTGGATCTTCCGCGGATGTCGGATTTGGTGCGTGCGATGGTTTCGGAATCCATTGAATCCTATCTGACGGAAAATACGGATCTGGCTTATAAAATGGCCCAGGATGACGATCAGGTCGATCATTTGTACAGCGTCATTCTGCAAGACCTGTATGCGCATCTGACCTCCGATCCGGATTCGGCCAATCAGGCGATGCTGCTGATCATGGTGGGCCGCTACATCGAACGGATCGCCGACCATGCAACCAACATTGGCGAGAGCACGGTGTACCTCGTAACGGGTCATCGTCCCGACCTCAATCAATAGCATAATGATAAGTCAAACGCTGGCGAAAGCTGGCGTTTTTTTGCGAGAATTTAGAAAGCTCCAGCGAAGCGGAAGCAATTCTTTAATCGCATTTATATATTGGGGGCCCCCGCAAAGTATTTGGAATAAGCATCGAAGCGCAGGCTCCACTTTGTGGGGTTATTTTGCGTATTTTTAAGAATTCACCGTTAATCGAACGGATTGTTCGGAATTGGCGGTAACCTATGTTATCATGTGGAAAGGAAGTAATATTGGTGCGAGGTGTTCTATGGACAAGCTGATTTTGATTGATGGAAATAATATCATTTACCGGGCATTCTTCGCGATGCCGCCGCTGACCAATGCCAGCGGACAGCAGACGAATGCGGTTTACGGCTTTACGACGATGCTGCTTCGCTTGATTGAGGAACATAAACCGACTCATATGATGGTCGCATTCGATGCAGGCAAGGAAACGTTCCGGCATGCGGATTTTCAGGATTACAAGGGTGGCCGCCAGAAAACGCCTCCCGAGCTCTCCGGACAATTCCCGCTGCTGAAAGAGCTGTTGAAAGGCCTTGGCGTCTCCCAGTTTGAAATCGGCGGTTATGAGGCCGATGACATTATCGGGACCATTACCCGTCAGGCTGACGAAGCTGGTCGGAAGGTGATGGTTGTATCCGGGGATAAGGATATGCTGCAGCTGGCTTCGGAGCATACCACGATCGCGATGGTCCGCAAGGGCGTTACCGATATCGAGTATTACGGACCGGAACAGGTTAAGGAGCGATATGACCTGACGCCTGATCAGATTATTGACCTTAAGGGACTGATGGGCGATGCTTCCGATAACATTCCCGGCGTTCCAGGAGTGGGTGAGAAGACGGCTCTGAAGCTGCTTCATGAATTTGGATCCGTTGAAGCCGTGGTGTCACGCACAGATGAACTGAAGGGCAAGATGAAGGAGAAAATCGAAGAGCATGCCGATTCCGCCATACTCAGTAAGAAGCTGGCTACGATCTTCCGCGAAGTTCCGCTGGAGCAGTCGCTGGATGACATGGCGTTTACAGGCTTGAATGAAGAGACGGCGGGACCCGCACTGGCGAAGCTGGAGTTTAAATCGCTGATTGAGCGGTTAAACCTGAGCACAAGCGGAGTGGGCGGGGATGCGGCTGAGTCGAAGCCCGAAGCGAAGATTGAAGTGACCCTTGTAGACACGAAGGGGCTTAAGGAGGTTGCGGATAACCTGGCCCAGGTCACCGTACTCCACGTAGAGACGCATGGGGACAATCCCCATCATGCCGAGGTGATCGGGCTCGCACTCGCTACGGATGAACGGCAGTACTTCATTCCGTTTGAGGTTCTGAAGTCGGAAGAGGCCGAGCCTGTCCGTGCTTGGCTTGCTGATAGCGGGATCCCTAAACGCGGTTATGATCTGCACCGCATTGATCTGGCCCTCCATTGGCAGGGCATCGCTTTTGCCGGCGCGGCATTCGACGTTCATCTGGCCGCCTACCTGCTGGACCCGACCGAATCGAATCAAACCCTTAGCGGACTAGCCTCCAAATACGGACTGGCCTATCTTCAAGCCGATGAGGACGTGTTCGGTAAAGGGGCCAAATACAAGGTTCCTGATGTGGAGAAGCTCAGCGAGCACATGGCCAGAAAATGCCTGGCGGTATCCGAACTGGTTCCCGTTCAGGAGAAGGAGCTGGCTGCGAATGAAATGCTGCCGCTGTTCCATGATCTGGAGATGCCGCTGTCCCGCATTCTGGCCGATATGGAGAAGCAGGGAATTGCCGTGAATGCGGAGGATTTGAAGGAACTGGGTCGCGAGTTTGAAGGACAGATCGAGAAGCTGGTTCATGAGATATATGAGATTGCCGGAACGGAATTCAATCTTAATTCGCCTAAACAGCTGGGCGAGATTCTGTTTGTGAAGCTGGAGCTTCCGGTCATCAAGAAAACCAAAACCGGTTATTCCACCGATGCCGAGGTGCTTGAGAAGCTGGCGCCTTATCACGATATTGTCCGCTTGATTCTGAAGTATCGTACCTTGGCCAAGCTGCAATCCACCTATGTGGAAGGTCTTCTGAAGGAGATTTCATCACAGACTGGTAAAGTGCACACGTACTATCGCCAGACGATTGCCGCGACGGGGCGTCTGAGCAGCCAATACCCGAATTTGCAGAACATTCCGATCCGTCTGGAGGAGGGCCGCAAGCTGCGCAAGGTCTTCGTTCCGTCCGAGCCGGGCTGGAGCATTTTGGCGGCGGACTACTCCCAGATCGAGCTGCGCGTACTTGCGCATATCTCGGATGATGAACGGCTGAAGGAAGCCTTCGTCCACGATATGGACATCCATACCAAGACCGCGATGGACGTGTTTGGAGTCGGCGTGGATGAGGTGGACTCCAATATGCGCAGATCCGCCAAGGCGGTTAACTTCGGCATTGTGTATGGAATCAGCGATTATGGCTTGTCCCAGAACCTGAATATTACCCGGAAAGAAGCTGCAGCCTTCATTGACCAGTATTTTGAGGTGTTCCAGGGCGTGCGGCGTTATATGGACGTGATCGTCAAGCAGGCGAAGCAGGACGGCTATGTGAAGACATTGCTTGAACGTAGACGCTATCTGCCGGAAATTAACGCCAGCAACTTCAACCTGCGGTCTTTTGCTGAACGGACGGCAATGAATACGCCGATTCAGGGAACTGCTGCGGACATTATCAAGCTGGCCATGGTCCATATGGACAAGGCGCTGCATGATCGTCAATTGAAGAGCCGCATGCTGCTTCAGGTGCACGATGAATTGGTGTTCGAGGTGCCGGAGGATGAGCTGGAGATCATGAAGGAATTGGTGCCGGAAGTGATGAGTCAGGCACTGAAGCTGTCGGTACCGCTGAAATCGGAAGTCAGCTATGGCGAGAACTGGTACGAAGCGAAGTAAAGTTATACAATGTGTTAGCCGATAGAGGATCTATTATAGGGATCATGGCGTGAAGAGGGGGCGGGGCATTATGCACCATACCTTTCCACAAAACCATGGTCCCGCTCTGTCCTAACTTCCGGTATAATGGGAGATGAGGTGAAGTCATTATGCCGGAATTGCCGGAAGTAGAAACGGTGAAACGAACACTTAACCAATTGATTAAAGGTAAGCAAATAGATCATGTATCCGTACATCTGCCGCGAATTATACAGCGTCCTGATGATATTGAGGCATTTGCGTTTATGTTGAAAGATCATACCGTGGAAGGTGTAGAGCGCCGCGGGAAATTTTTAAGGATATTGCTGGACGGACTGGTGCTCGTTTCGCATCTTCGGATGGAAGGGCGTTACGGGTTGTACTCTGCCGAGGAGCCGGTGGAGAAGCACACCCATGTTATATTCCATTTCTCGGACGGGACTGAGCTGCGTTATAAGGACGTACGCCAATTCGGAACGATGCATCTCTTTGCAACGGGGGAAGAGTTTCAGCATGCTCCGCTTGCCAAGCTGGGGTATGAGCCGCTGGATGACACGTTTACGTTCGGAACCTTCAAGGAAGTCATCGGCAGCAAAAAAACGAAGATTAAGGCGGTGCTGCTGAATCAGGCATATGTGGTCGGCATCGGCAATATATATGTCGATGAGGCATTGTTTCGAGCCAAGATTCATCCGGAGCGTAACGCCAACAGCCTGAAGGATGCCGAGCTCAAGCGATTGTATCATGCAATTGTGGATACACTGTCCGAAGCCGTAGAAGCGGGTGGTTCCTCCATTAAATCCTATGTCAATGGACAGGGTGAAATGGGGATGTTCCAGCATAGTCATCAGATTTACGGACGGAAGGACAAGCCGTGTCATACATGCGGTGGACCGATTCATAAGATCGTGGTTGGCGGACGGGGGACCCACTTCTGCCCGAAGTGTCAGCCGGTTAAGAAGTAATCCCATAGGCGTGCACCCATTCCTATCCCTACACATATAATGTGGAACATATGTGGAGCGCATGGAGCTGCTCTTCTTCATGAATGAGCCGCTTGATGTGGAGCTTACGAGGAGGGAAAAGGGTGCTCAGTCATATTTTCTCGTCTGCGCTGCTGGCCATGGCATTAAGCCTGGACGGATTCGGTGCGGGGGTTACATACGGTCTGCGCAAAACAAGGATACCGCTGCTGTCTGTATTGATCATCTCGCTATGTTCCGGCTTGGTTCTTGGCGCCTCCATGCAGGCGGGCGCGCTGTTACAGCGGTTCTTATCCCCATCCGTGGCGTCCGTGATCGGAGCCGCCATTTTGATTCTGCTGGGCTTATGGTCTCTATATCAGCAAGTTCGCAGAAAGAACGAGTCAGATGTGCAGCCGGTTTCCAGTAAGGATATTTCGAAGTCTCTTATGGAAACGAAGGCATCTGACCAACAAGTGAAATTAAGACGTGAGGTTAACACGGCAGGTCAAGTGCATCTTCAGCGGGCGGTATTCTCTCTTGAGATTCCGAAGGTCGGGGTTGTCATTCAAATTCTCCGCAGTCCCTCGAAGGCGGATCTGGACGACTCCGGCAGCATCTCCCCGTGGGAGGCGATGTGGCTCGGGATCGCGTTATCGCTCGATGCGTTCGGCGCAGGGCTTGGCGCTGCCATGCTGGGCTTCTCACCGTTAGGTACCGCGGCTGTTGTTTCCTTGTTTAGCGGGATATTTCTGGTGCTGGGCATGAGGGTTGGTTTACGCTTTGCATCCAAGGGCGGCATGCGTTTTATCTCTTATTTGCCTGCTTTTTTGTTAATCGTCATGGGTATAATGAAGCTGTTATGAGGTGAAGTCATGAATATCGGTTTAACCGGAGGAATCGCAACTGGCAAGAGCACCGTGTCCTCCATGTTGACCATGAAGGGAGCACTTCTCGTCGATGCGGATCTCATCGCCCGGGAAGTCATGCTCCCGGGTCATCCGGTGCTGGGTAAAGTGACCGAACATTTTGGACAAGCGATCCTGTTTGAGGACGGTACGTTGAATCGAAAAAAACTCGGGGAGGTGATCTTCCATCATCCCGAGCAGAGAACGGTATTGAATGAGATCACGCATCCGGCGATCCGGCAGGAAATCCGGGAACGGACGGAAGCGTATGAGCGGCAGTATCCCGACCGGCTCGTCGTAGCGGATATTCCGCTGCTGCTTGAGGCAAAAGAGCACTATTCTTATCTTGACCAGATCGCTGTTGTTTATGTGCCGCGAGAGCTGCAGCTTGAGCGTCTGATGGTGCGCGATGATCTTAACAGGGAAGCGGCAGAAGCGCGTTTAAACAGTCAGATGGATATCGAGGAGAAGAAGCGTCTGGCGGATATCCTCATCGATAACAGCGGAACATTGGCCGAAACACAGCGGCAGGTGGACAACCTGTGGGGCAGGTTGATTAGTCTATGAAGTGGCTCCGTAAAAAAAGAGTGCTGCTTCTGCTGTTTGTCTCTTTTGTAGCGCTTCTGTATCTGAGCTCGAACTGGATGACCTTGCTGTATCCGATTCATTATAAAGATGAAATACGGAAGCATGCCGCATACTATGAGGTCGATCCGTTCCTGGTGGCATCCATCATTCGTGTGGAAACGAACTTCAAGCCGGGTAAGGAGTCCAAGAAAGGTGCCCTGGGCATTATGCAGCTGATGCCGGATACGGCGAATTGGGCGATGGAAATGGCCAAGCTGCCATCGGTAAACCTGCTGAACGTAAAGAATGAAGTGGATGCGAATATCCAGCTGGGCACCTGGTATATTCAGAACCTGCACAAGGAAATGGACGGCAACCCGATTGCCGCCATCGCCGCCTATAATGCAGGCCCCGGGAACGTCAAGAATTGGATCAACAAGGGCATGTGGGATGGAACCTACGAGAATGTGAAGAGTATTCCCATCGGGGAAACCCGCCACTATGTACAGCGCGTGATTTATTATTATAATCAATATACGGATGTGTATAAGGACGGCTTTTAACGAAAAAAGAGCGCTGGACAGGCTCTTACATCGAGCCGTCCAACACTCCTTTTTTAAGGAAGAATCAATTATTGACCGGAGAATTGACCAGCCAATTGTTGCTCGGCCAGGGTTACAAGACGCTTTGTGATGTATCCCCCGATCGAACCGTTCTCGTAGGAAGTCATGTTACCTTGGTATCCGTCTTGTGGAATGGAGATACCAAGTTCTTGAGCTACCTCGTACTTCAATTGCTCAAGAGCAGCGTTTGCGCGAGGAACAACCAGGTTGTTGGAGTTGTTGTTGCTTTGTGCCATGTTAAGTTCACCTCCTTGGGTTGGTAAAAGTATTATGTCTCGGGTTTCGCATTTTCATAACATAAAAGAAAAAAGTTTTGCTGGTAAATTTTTCATAAGCGCCATTAAGGCTAAAATACGCTGAAACAAAGGAAGTGAAGATGACTTTATGAAGTGTCCATATTGCAGTTATGCCGGAACGAAAGTGCTGGATTCCAGGCCTGCTAACGAGAATAAATCCATCCGCCGCCGCAGGGAATGCGAGCAGTGCAGCAAGAGATTCACGACCTTTGAGATGGTGGAGGAAACGCCGCTGATTGTTGTGAAGAAGGATGGAAGCCGCGAAGAATTCAGCCGGGAGAAGGTACTCCGCGGTTTGATTCGGGCATGCGAGAAGCGTCCGGTATCCGTGGACCAGCTGGATATGATCGTATCGGATGTCGAGAAGGCACTGCGCAATACCGCAGCAGCAGAGGTGGAGAGCCGCCAGATCGGGGAGCTTCTGATGGAACGGCTGTATCCGGTCGATGAGGTAGCGTACGTCCGGTTTGCGTCCGTGTATCGGCAGTTCAAGGATATCAATATGTTTATGAAGGAACTGAAAAGCCTGCTGTCCAAGGATACGGACGGTCAGGAGCTTTAAGAGCGCCAGGGTTCTGCGTGATCCAGGTGCTCTTCCGGTGCTCTCAAGGAGCCGATCCTCATCATCGATAAGTGACATTATATAGAGAAGTAAAAGGGATACAGCACGTCATCAAAAAATGTGAAAAACCTGTTGACATGCCTGCTGATTTTTTATATGATATAGAAGTCGCTTACGGGGCCTTAGCTCAGCTGGGAGAGCGCATCGCTGGCAGCGATGAGGTCAGGGGTTCGATCCCCCTAGGCTCCATAATAAGAAAACCCTTGATGGTATATCATCAAGGGTTTTTGCTTTTTTCAGGATGGAAATAATACAACTTAATATGAGTTTAGGGATTTGCAAAAGCGATGTGCAAAGGATCCGGTGATTATACAATTACTGGGATACAACAAGGAAACCATTAGGACCGTACCAAATGCTCTCCCGTGCCAGAAATACCACATTCGCATCTTCATGTCAGTTCAACGGTTGTGGGACTTGCAGATAAGCATTTAATTCACAGCTTATCGATCAGCGGCGATCAGCAGCGATGGCACCGCCGGGCGAAACGTGAGGATTGCTTGCACAGGTGGAGTGTGCGGTGCTGAAGAAAGGGATCAACCCCCGATACGCTCTGGACATTCAAATAAAGATTTTGATCAAAAAAAGAATCTTCAAAAAAGACCCTCTCGATTAACAGCTCAGTTCATCGAGAGGGCCATTTAACTATTCCAACAAGTTCTTGTTCCGCTGTGATATTCACTGTTTCATCCGAGCTTTTCCTTCCCATGCCATAAACATCACAAAAGCAGCACACAATACGACCGCGGCAGTGTATACGGTAGATTTATATTCAGGTCAATAAGGATTCCGCCTACGGCCGGCCCGACAATAATGCCAAGACTTGTGTATGTGGAATTCATCCCTGAAACAAATCCTTGATTATCTCCTGCCATTTTCGAAAGTAAGGTTGTCACGGCAGGACGAAGTAAATCGCAGGCAAAAAACACGATACATGTCACGACCATAATGCCCCAATAGCTGTTAACGAATACCGTAACGAATATGAATATAGCAGCCAGCATTAGCATGATGAGAATCAATTTTTTCTCGCCGAGCTTGTCTACTAGCTTTTCAAAGAGCGCAATTTGTACAACCACTCCGAAAATAGAACCTACGGTGATAATTACAGCAATATCTTTGGCCGTAAAACCAAACTTCATATCAACAAAAAGGCTGAACATCATTTCATAGGCTGCTAATCCGAAGGAGAGTACAAAGACAATTAGAAACGGCACAAAATATGCAGAGCGAAGAGACTTTTGTATCTCCATAATAATATGGGCCCTTCTTTTTTCAACTCTATTTTTCTCCAGTTGTTCTTTTGACAACGATTCATTTAAAACAAACACTGAAACGACGGCTGCGACAAAGGCGAATCCTGCAGCAAAAAAGAATGGTGCGCGTATGCCTAGTTCAGCGATAAATCCACCCAAACCAGGACCAATGATGAATCCCCCACTAATGGCAGCAGCTTGATACCCCCATACTTTCGCTCTTTTTTCTAATGAAGTTCGATCCGCTATATACGTGATCACGGCTGGCTTAATGAACGCATCACTAATGCCTCCCAAGACTCTGGACAGAAACAGGACCCAAACCTGATTTCCGAAACCAAATAATAGCTCCGAAAATGAAAAAAGGAATAATCCGAATACAATCATTTTTTTTCGGCCAACGGTTTCAACCCATACACCCAGTAATCGGAGATGCTAATAGTTGCGCAAAAGCAAAAGCTGAGATCAGGAAACCTACAGCTTCTCCACTTAAATTCATTTCTTTCGCAAAGGATGGCATGACCGGAACAGCAAGACCAATCCCTACATAGGCAATAAATAAATTTAACAAGACTAAACCTAAAGATATCTTTTCTTTGCTGACAATACCCATGATTTTTCCCCACTAGTTCTTTATGAAATTGTTATATTAGCACAAAAGTTCATGTGCTGGTCACCTTGACTGGGCTTCGTTAGACTCCTTAATAACCTGATTGAGTTTTTTTATTGTTCGAAGCACTTGCTTCAGATCCTCGATTTCGACCTGGGAGGAGTATTTTTTAACAAAAGCTCTATCCGCCTCAGCAATTAAATCTGCATATTTCTTCCCTTCTTGTCCAAGGAGGATAAAGGATTCTCGACGATCATTTGGATTACTTTCCCGACGTATAAAATCCCTGGATTCTAAATGGGATAGCACTTGGCTGACTGCACTTTTTGTAATCGAAAAGTTCGCTGCAATCTCATTTACCGTAATCCGTTGATTCCGAATGACATAAAGCAACATATTTTCTTGTTGAACGGTTAGGTTGAAATTATCCAGTTTCTTTGCTCCTTTATTGTAGTTCACGTAATATTCGTTAAATGCATCATGTAACTCATTGACAATTTTTTGGTACTCCGAAAGCATGATCGTCCTCCTTAAATGTATTACTTCCAAAATCACGAACGAAATAAATGGTAATCATGAACCCATAGTAACTAAGAAATAAGTTTAGTTTAGTTAACTTTACTAAATATATATCAATCTTTTTTATTGTCAATTGACAAATTAGATTGAGCCTGTTGATCTCTTGTTACCAATTATTACATCCCGTATAATCTCATTATGTGACAACACATGCACAGTAAGGAGAAGAACAATATCAAAAAGATGAGGAAATCACCCATGAGAAAATGGCTACTATGCACGTTAGCTATCATGCTAAGTTTAGCTGCGTTTACCCCCGCTATTTATGCTTCTGAAGTCCGAATATCTGTGGATGGGCGTAATGTACAATTCCCTGATGAGCACCCATACGTCGATCGGAGATCCAACCTTACGATGGTTCCACTTGCTTTTGTATCCGACAAGCTCGGAGCTGCTACGAAATGGGACGGAAATTCAAAACAAATTACGATCTCGCTTAACCGTGACACCATTATTTTGGTAATTGGCGATAATCATGCACGGGTGAATGGAAAAAGAGTAGATTTCGAGGGGGCGGCGGCGCTCAAAAACGGCCGCACGATGGTTCCGGTTCGCTTTATTAGTGAAGTATTGCATGCAAATGTGGAGTGGCAGCCCGCGCGCAATCTGGTGAGCATTATGACCTCCGTGGCCAATGTTCCGAAAGGAACATGGATATGGGACAGTCACATCATCAAACAGGATCAAGAGAAAATTATAAGCTTCGCCAAAATGAAGGGTGTGACATCCATTTACCTGCAAGTGGATAGAGATATCGATCCAGCGATATATGAGGGCTTTATTCGAAAAGCCAAAAGCGAAGGAATTCAAGTGGAAGCACTTGAGGGGCGACCCGAATGGGTCTATAAGTCTAAGCAGGAGGATATTCGAAATTTCATCGCGTGGGTGAAAAACTATAATTTCTCTGTTGGCCCGGAAGCAAGCTTTGCGGGATTGCATTTCGATATTGAACCTTATGTGCTAAGCGAATGGACAGAGCACAACAAGGCGATTCTTGAAAGCTGGATGGACAATTTGAGACTGATCGAAAAAGAAACGAAAGGCAGCAGCTTGAAAATTTCGATGGACGTTCCGTATTGGCTTAATACGATTCATGTGCCCGGGACGAATTACAGTATGAGCGCATGGCTGCTGGAGAAGTTCGATTGCCTCGTCATCATGAATTATCGGAATCATGCGTTAGGTAATAATGGAATCGTGGAAAATGCGCAGGCCATGCTGAGAGAAGCCTCCACGCTCAAGAAGAAAATTGTTGTTGCTGTTGAAACAGTCAAAAGCACAGAGGGTCCGCGGGTCTCATTCTATTCCATAAGCAATAAAGTGATGGAAAAGGAGCTCCAGTCCGCCCATAGTCAATTGGCGCGCTACGCAAGCTATGCCGGCTTTGCCATTCACGATTTTAATAGCTGGCAGGACATGAAATAAGAAGCTGCTTGTGTTCATAAGCGACATAATTCCGTCAGCTGCGGGCCGTTTGAGCTCACTTGGTGGGGGCAGTTGAATGCTGATCATTTCTGATCAGAGAGCAGATATAAAAGACTCATAGCGATTGAATGTAGGCAGCCCATTAGGGTTGTCTTTTTTTTTCGGATCTCGTCAGGATCAGAGGCAAAGGGACGATACTGCGTACTTTTTTCTAAATAATCTACCTTACAGTAAAGTAAGGTAATGTAAGATAAACCATTGGTTTGTTTTTTTCTTTTTCATTATGATACTTACAACCATGTAACAATAAGGAGGGATTAATCATGACTAATAATCAAAATTTTAAAACCATTACGATAATATCATTTATATTTTTGTTTGCCTTTATCAGCCTTTACCCCCTTGTTCCACCAAGTCCAGATAAGAATGCGGATATCTCAAAAAATTTCTCAGCAGATCGTGCTGTCCAGCATTTAAACCATATAGCAAAGACAGCTCATCCAAGCGGATCAGAAGAAAATGAAAAAGTAAGAAATTATCTTGTTGAACAACTAGAATTAATGGGATTAAAACCAGAAATCGAGCATTCCAATCATGCTTTTCTATACCCCAAAATGTTAACTGGCGGAGATATGTACAACGTGATTGGTAAACTTGAAGGTATTAACAGTGATCATGCAATGATGATGTCTGCACACTATGACTCTGTTCAACAAGGGCCAGGAGCTAGTGATGATGGAAGCGGAGTAGCTGCTTTGTTAGAAACCATACGTGTATTAAAATCAGGTCCTCCTTTGAAAAATGATATCTATTTTGTGTTTACAGATGGCGAAGAGCAAGGATTAATGGGAGCCAAGGAATTTTGGACGAAATCAAATCATAAACAAAAAATTGATCTCATCATTAATTTCGAGGCAAGAGGAACAAGTGGTCCGTCTATCATGTTCCAAACCAGTGATCAAAACGGTTGGATGGTAAAAGAATTTGCCAAAGCAGCCCCCAATCCTGTTACTTCATCCTTACTAGGGAATCTTTTTGCAATCATGCCAAACGATTCGGATTTAACGGTTTCCAATGAAAATAAAATACCCGGATTGAATTTTGCTTATGGTGATGGATGGACCGGATACCATACACCACATGATGATGTCGAACACCTAGATATACGTTCGTTGGAGCATCAAGGGCAAAATGCCTTAGCAATGGCCAGGCACTTCGGTCAATTGGATTTACATGATATTAAGAAAGAGAATGCAGTTTATTTCAACTTTTTTGGGGTAGTCATTTCTTACTCTTACTACTGGGTCTATCCCCTTACAGGGCTGATTGTACTTTTATTTGCAATGGTCACGATCTTTGCAGTAAAGAAAAAGCACGCCACTTTCAAAGGGTTAGGAATCAGTTTGCTAGCGATCCTGTTAGCTGTCATTTCTTCGATCCTCGTAACGGTACTGATTTGGATGGGGGTAAACGCACTCTGGGCTGAAAAAATGACTTTATTTAGTGGAGCAATATATGACAGTCTTTATTATCAGTGGGCATTTTTGTTAATCACTGCATCCTTCTGTTTTCTTATCTGGAGAAAATTCCGTTCCGTAAATGAATGGGAAATGACTTTGTCCGCGATCTTTCTTGGTGCCATATTTCTCATCTTGTTAACACAATTTCTGCCTGGTGCCAGCTATTTGTTTGCTTGGCCATTGCTTGTATCGCTACTGATACTTGGGTGGGTGGTATGGAAGAATAAAGTGGATAAAATAAGTACCCATATATGGATGTTATCCCTTATATCCTTCTTACCAGTAGTACTGTTCGTCCCACTGCTCAAATTGCTTTTCACCTTTTTTTCGGTGAGTCTTGTACCTGATCTCATGTTACTTTTTGTTTGGCTATTAGCTTTGTTATTCATGCAATGTAAACAGCTATTCCAACTAGGACGATGGGTACCTTACACCCTGCTAGGAATCGCGGTAGTCATATTATCGATTAGTTTTTTTAGGGCTAGCCCAAGTGCAGATCGACCTATAGATAGTAACTTATTCTATGTCGTGGACCAGGATAAAAAACAAGCACAGTGGGTTACAACCCAACCACCAGATGATTGGACGAAGAAATATATAGCTACAACGAATATATCCAACATAAAATCTATCTTACCGTTTAACTATGATAAAAAAGCATGGGTAGGAAATGCACCTGTACGAAACTATCAAATGCCACAAATAAAGCTAGTAAAGACAGAGGAAAAACAAGGGGATAAAATGATTCATTTTCGATTCTCAGGTGGAACAGATGTGCAAAACATGTATCTGTCTATTCCTGGTGGTCGCGTTCAAAAAATAAAAGTTGGTGAAGAATCCTTTACCATACCTAAATCAATGGAAACTTTTTATTACAAACAAGCAGGTATTCCAAAACAAGGTTTGGATGTCATTGTAAAAGTTAAAGGGAATCAACCCGTAGCGTTTACTTTTGGTTCTGAACAACATCCTGATCCAGAAATTCGCTCCAAACGGCCACCCCATCTAATGACAAGTGGACTGTTTGATGAAAGTATTTTGGTGATCAAACGTGTCACTTATTAATCCTTAAGAAGAAGTTATCCTGATCCTTGAGATAAATGATGTAAAAGAGAAAGCAACTATGAAAAAATAATAAGCGAGCGAGATCAAATAAGAAAGATTTTACCTAAGGAGAGTGACATTATGAATGATACATGGAACCCCGAATCGCCAGGTGTGCTGCGCCTTCCTTCAGGTCGACTCGTCCGCGGCCGAGCACTAAGACGTCCACTTCCCCCAGGGCTTCAACCCACTTTTGCACTCTACCTGCTCGGGCGACAACCAGCGCCCGTTACTTGGGAAAGCCGCTGGATTCCTTGGCCGGACTTCTGGCTGCCCAAAAACAAGGCTGCAGCCGCTGACGCGCTTCTCGAAGCATGGACTCGGGCTGAAGTTGAACGGGTTGAAATCGCCTGTGGGGGAGGGATTGGACGAACGGGTACTGCACTAGCCTGTCTCGCTGTGATTGATGGAGTACCCAATCATAAAGCTGTCGACTATATCCGGCAGCACTACAATCCACGTGCTGTTGAGACGCCTTGGCAGCGCCGCTTCATCTCTCGTTTCAAATAGGGAATTATTTTAAATAAAATCCGTCAAGAAGGGATGAGTTACTCATTATCGGATGCATCCCTCCGGAACTCAGAGATCGTCACTTCCTCTCATGTAAACGTCTTCGCGGCTGTACAGTCTGGCTTCGGTTTCTGTACTGGCCGGGCGTCTCTCCTGTTAACGATTTGAATACTCTGTAAAAATGAGCAGGTGTCTCATATCCGCATTTCTCTGCGATCACATTCACATTCTCGTCGGAAAACAATAGAAGTTCCTTGGCTTTAATGATTCGTTTGGTGTTGACGTAGCCTACAACGTTCAGTGAAGTTAACTGCCGGAACACTCTGGAGAAATGAGAAGGCGACACGCAGGCTTCCCTTGCAAGGTCAGTCAGATGAATCTCTCGCTCGGGATGTTCATCTATCCGCTTTAGAGCCCGCAATATCCAGGAAGGGCCAATCCGTGGGCTTTCGTGCTGAGCAATTCCATCGGTCAGGAGATGACGATTAATTTGTAGAAGTAACTGGCCGGTCGTCAGCAGCACGGCTTCACGGTATCCCGTTTCCTGGTTCGCGAACTCGTCCGCGATTTGCTTGATTGCCATTTCGGCGGCAATTCGCAATGATCCCGCCAGTCCAATCTTGAACTGTTTTTTTTTGCGGGCGATTTCATAGCATTGGAGCGGAAAGTATCCATCGCCGAGCGAAGGCCCGGCCATGAGAGTCGGTGCAAAGAATATTGCCGATGAGACGATTGGGTCCTCCAGGTCCGGCAGAGAATGATGGATCGTGTTGCCGGGGATGACGAACAGATCGCCGGCGCTTTTTTGGTACCAGCAATTGTCGATGAAAAATATCCCTTGGCCGCTGTGTACATAAACGAGTTCATAATGATCATGCAGATGATCGGGGAGTTCCGTGTCCGGGTGCTTTATTGTCTTATACACAATTTCAAACGGAAACAGCGGATCTCCTGCAAATGATTTACGGTAGGGCTGCATGGATGGAGACCTCCTTTTCGGCTGCTTGTTCATATCAAAAAAGGATATAAAAATGCCTGTTCTAGACATTACAATATCATAAAACGGAATATACAATAAGGGTATTCAAGCTTAGATACCAGTGACATGGAGATAACGAGGTGGTTGTTTAACATGAGAATCGATGCCCATCAGCATTACTGGTCTATCGCACGCGGGGATTACGGGTGGATTACGCCGGAGATTCCGAAGCTTTACCGCGATTTTTTGCCAGCCGATCTGGAGCCGCATTTACGCGTCCATGGACTGGATGGTACGATCCTGGTTCAAGCCGCCCCGACTGTCTCGGAAACAGACTTTATTCTGAGGCTGGCTGAACAGACGCCTTCCATACTTGGCGTTGTAGGCTGGCTCGATCTGTTCGACCCGAATCATCGACTGCACTACGAGAGATTTAGCCGCCATCCGAAATTTGCGGGCTTTCGTATCATGATCCAGGATATGCCCGACGCAGCGCGAATTTTGGAGCCAGCATTTGTGGAAGCGCTTAAAGGCTACGCCGGGGATGATGTTCCGATCGATCTGTTGATCGTATCTGGACAACTCCCCCCAGTACTGGAGCTGCTGAGACAGGTTCCAAACCTGAGGGGTGTCATTGATCATATCGGAAAGCCGTCGATCCGAAGCAATGAATGGGAGTCATGGGCAGAGGCGATGAGCCGAGCTGCTGCATTTCCAGGCATCCACTGCAAAATCTCGGGAATGGTGACGGAAGCCCGTCATGAAAGCTGGAATTATGAAGAGTTCACTCCCTATGTCCAATACATTCTGGAGACATTTGGCCCAGACAGAGTCATGTTTGGCAGCGATTGGCCAGTCTGCCTGCTTGCTGCCGAGTATGACGAGGTTATAGAGATTGTTCGGCGGGCTCTACCGAAGTCTTGGGGAGAAGAGGAACAGTCGCGGTTGTTCGGAGTCAATGCGAAAGTGTTCTACAAGCGATGAACGATCTGAACCTGAGCTCACAATGCTGGTAATCGGTCAATAAGTCTGGAAAAAAGAATCGCCAATATTCATGGATGGAGGGAAATCAAAATGAAGTTTCGAAAATTGGGTCGAACGGGACTCGAGGTGTCGGTCCTCAGCTTCGGCGCCTCTTCGCTTGGATCGGTGTTCCGGGAAACGTCAGACCGCGAGAGTATCAAAACGGTGCATGCTGCCCTTGACGCCGGCATCAACTATATTGATGTTTCGCCTTACTATGGATTGACCAAAGCGGAGTCAGTACTCGGCCAGGCGATCAGGGAGCTTCCGCGGGATCGTTTCCTGCTATCGAGCAAAGCAGGGCGATACGGTGAGAATACATTTGATTTTTCTGCGAAACGAATTTTTGACAGCGTTGAAGAAAGCCTGAGGCGGCTGAACACGGATTATCTCGATATTCTTTTTTTGCATGATATTGAATTCGTGCCGTCCGGCATCATTCTAGAGGAAGCCGTGCCTGCACTGCACAAGTTGAAGGAGCAGGGGAAGATCCGTTTTGCAGGCGTCAGCGGACTTCCGCTGAAACTATTCGAGCAGATACTTCCGCAGATTAAAGTCGATGCGATCCTGTCTTATTGTCACTATTCTCTTAACGATACCTCATTGCTTGATCTGATTCCGCTGCTAGAGGAGCGCAGCGTCGGCCTGGTCAATGCTTCACCGCTTTCCATGGGGCTGCTGAGCACCAGAGAAACCGCTGATTGGCACCCGGCCGATCCCGAGCTCAAAGCTGCCTGCAGGAAGGCGGCCGAACACTGTGCCTCTCGCGGATACGATATTGCCCAGTTGGCCGTGCAGTTCTCGACCGCTAACGAACGCATCCCGACGACGCTGGTGAGCACGGCCAATCCGGAAAACATCGTGAAGAACGCAAGGTGGGTCGAAGAACCGATGGATCAGGAGCTGCTGGGTGAAGTGTCGGACATTCTCGCTCCGGTCCATAATCGGACCTGGGCGAGCGGACTGCCTGAGTATAATGGCAGTCCACGGACGGAAGCGAAAGAGGGGCGGGTGTAATGAAAGGGATTATCTGCGAAGAAGCCGGAAAGCTGGTTTATCGAGAGGATTTACCCGAACCAGTTAGGGGCGAAGGAGAGGCAATCGTTGCGATTCGGCGCATCGGCATCTGTGGCACGGACCTTCACGCATACCAGGGAAACCAGCCTTATTTTACTTACCCTCGCATCCTCGGACATGAGCTCTCCGGGGTGATCGAAGAGATTGGTGATAATCCGGAAGGGCTAAGAGTGGGCGACCAGGTCAGTATGATTCCATACCTGCACTGCGGTCATTGCGGCGCCTGCCTAAGCGGCAAAACGAACTGCTGCCGCAGCATGCGCGTGCTGGGCGTGCACCTGGATGGCGGCATGCGCGAGCGGATTTCCGTTCCAGTCTCCCATCTATTCCGGGTGGAAGGGCTGTCACTGGATCAGGCGGCTCTACTCGAGCCTCTGGCGATCGGCGCGCATGCCCTCCACCGATCGGGTCTATATCCAGGCATGCGTGCACTCGTAATTGGAGCCGGGCCAATCGGACTTGGTGTCATGGCGATGGCGGTAGCTTCCGGTTCCGAAGTGGCCGCGATGGACGTGAATGCAGACCGTCTTGCCTTCGCCAAATCCTGGGTCCAATCAGTACATACCGTTCTTGCGACGGAAAATCCGAAGGATCGCCTTCTCGAATGGAACGATGGAGAACTGCCGTCCATGGTCATCGACGCGACAGGTAACCTGCGTTCGATGACGGATGCATTCGGGCTGGTAGGTCACGGCGGCTCGCTTGTTTACGTCGGACTCGTGAATGGCGATATTACGTTTAACGATCCTGATTTTCACGCGCGGGAACTAACGCTAGTGAGCAGTCGTAACGCTACACGGGAAGATTTCAGACGTGTGGCCGACGCGGTGACGAGCTCAAAAGTCGATCTAAACGCCTATATTACGCACCGTTGTACGCTCGAGCGGATGACTGAGCAGTTCGTTGCCTGGCTGAAGCCGGAATCCTGCGTGGTCAAAGCAATTGTAGAGATCAACTAAACAAGATTTTAGGAGGAGGATAGGAATGAACAACCGGTTACAGGAACACCGCTTGTGGTATTCTAAGCCGGCAAAGGAATGGAACGAAGCGCTGCCGGTAGGTAACGGACGGCTGGGGGCGATGGTCTTCGGGGGAGTTTCGGCGGAGCGTTTACAGCTCAACGAGGACTCCCTATGGTACGGAGGCCCACGAGACCGGAACAATCCGGACGCGCTACCCAATTTAACAGAGCTGCGGAAACTGATCCTGGAGGGGCGTCTGAAGGAAGCGGAGGAGCTGGCCTCGCTAGCCCTTCCCGGACTTCCGGAATCGCAGCGCCACTACCTTCCGCTAGGCGATCTTCTTCTGATGTTTAAGGGTCAGGATGAGCGCTGCACGGAGTACAGCCGGGAACTGGATCTTGAACGCGGAACCGTCACGGTGCGTTACCGGATCGGAGATATCATGTATACACGTGAAGTTTTGTCTAGCTATCCCGATCAAGCGCTGGTCATCCGACTATCAGCCGATAAAATCGGCGCGATTTCGTTCAAGGCTCGTTTTAATCGCGGTCGATGGAGGTACCTGGAGAAGACCGAGAAATGGGGCGAAGACGGACTGGTCATGACAGGACATAGCGGCGGGGAGGGCGGAAGCACCTTCTGTGCCGCTTTGAAGGCGGTTAACCAAGGAGGCACCGCCCAGACGATCGGTGAGCATCTTGTAATCGAGAACGCCGATTCCGTTACGTTGTTCCTTGGTGCGGCAACGACCTTCCGCACAACGGACCCCTCCGCACACTGCAGGTCGCATCTGAATGGTCTGCTGAATCAACCTTACTCAGAGCTGCTGGAGCGGCATCTTGCCGATTACCAGTCACTTTATGGCCGTACGAATCTGTCGCTGCCGGGAAGTGGCGAGCTGACCGGGTTGCCTACCGACGAGCGGCTGGATCGCGTAAAGCGGGGCGAACCGGATCATGGCTTGGTCGCCCTGTATTTTCATTACGGCCGGTATCTGCTTATTGCGTCCAGCCGTCCCGGTTCACTGCCAGCGAACCTGCAGGGCATCTGGAACGACAGTTTTACGCCGCCGTGGGACAGTAAATTTACGATCAATATTAACACTCAGATGAACTACTGGCCAGCAGAGCTTTGCAACCTGACGGAATGTCACGAGCCGCTGTTCGATCTCATCGAGCGCATGCGGGAGCCGGGCAGTGTAACCGCACAAGTGATGTACGGGTGCCGCGGCTTTACGGCCCATCACAACACCGATATCTGGGCGGATACGGCGCCGCAGGATACGTATTTGCCGGCTTCATTCTGGCCGATGGGGGCGGCCTGGCTCTGTCTGCATTTATGGGAACATTACCGATTCGGACGAGATCTCACTTTCCTTGATAGAACCTACGATACGATGAAGGAAGCAGCACTCTTTCTGCTCGATTATCTGGTCGAAGACGAGCAGGGAAGGCTCATTACTTGCCCATCCGTTTCGCCCGAAAATCGATATATTCTTTCAAGTGGGGAAGCGGGTGTGTTATGTGCAGGCGCGTCCATGGATTTTCAGATTATTGGCGCGCTGTTCGGCGCCTGCATCGAGGGCGCGAAGCTGCTTGGGAAGGATGAGACTTTCAAGGACGAACTGGAGACTGCCCTGAAACGGCTGCCGCAGCCGAAGGTCGGCAAGTACGGACAAATCCAGGAGTGGATGGAGGATTACGAAGAGGAGGAGCCGGGTCATCGCCATATTTCCCATCTGTTCGCCCTGTATCCTGGCGATGCGTTCACGACCGAGCGCACGCCTAAACTAGCCGCAGCCGCGCGGACCACACTGACGCGCAGATTGTCTTCCGGTGGGGGTCATACCGGCTGGAGTCGGGCCTGGATCATCAATTTCTGGGCCAGACTCCAGGACGGGATGCTCGCATACGACAACGTGATGGCACTACTGCAACAATCTACGATGACCAACCTGTTTGATAATCATCCTCCGTTCCAGATTGACGGAAACTTCGGCGGAACTGCTGGTATCGCGGAAATGCTGTTGCAAAGCCATGCCGGCATCATTCGGTTGCTGCCAGCGATTCCGGACGTATGGAGCGAAGGCGAGGTTAAGGGGCTGCGTGCACGTGGCGGATTCACGTTCAGCTTCAAGTGGGCAGAATCGAAGATATCAGAAGTCGTCGTAGAATGCACAGTGTCTGGGCCATGCGAGATCGAGGCTCCCGGCTTCGCTCCCGTCTCCTTTATCGCGGAGGCGGGTAAGACGTATACATTCGAAGGAAATGGAATGATAAATCAAAAACAATGAACATATGGATGGGGAGTCCTTCTTTCTTAGAACGGCGGCAGAAAATAAATGTCGCCAAGACATTGCTAGCGGAAAATTGAGGTCAGGGATTCGATCCCCGTAGGCTCCATAATAAGAAAACCCTTGATGGTATATCATCAAGGGTTTTTGCCTTCCTGAGCTGTGATAGGCAGAAATATTCAACTTTTGCATAACTACTTAATATCTTCCGCAGGTATGTTGAGCTGCTCTATGACTTCTTTTACGGGAACAACACCGGCTGATTTCAATTTAATAGCTTTTAAGAAGATAAAACCAGATATTTTTGGCACTTTACACAAGAATAGGTTTAATTTTTTTGTAATGGCAAAAAATAGGCTTTGAATTGAGGAACATCTTCATCCTTTTGCGGGAAGATCAAGTTATATGAAATTATAATTACCTTTATAGATAAATAATATAACGTGATTTTTATTGACATAATGAAGAGAATTAAAATAACATAAGAATTATTTTCATCAAGAAGGAGGCAGCTATGAGCTTTAAAGAACAGTACGAAGAAATTGCAGGCGTTGGACGGACCATATTCGATAACCCCGAACTTGGCTACAAGGAATTTAAGACCCATCAAACAGTGACCGAATTTTTGAAGAAGGTAAATCCGGATATCGAGCTGCAATCATTCAGTACGACCGGGCTTCGGACAACCCTCGGCAGCGGCAAGCCGCTGAATATCGCTTTTATTGCGGAATTGGACGCCGTTTACGCTCCAACACATTGGCGATCGGATAAGGAGACGGGTGCGGCACACAATTGCGGTCATTATACGCAGGTGGCGATTGCACTGGCTTTGTACAAACATTATGTAGAATCAGAGGCGTACGAAGCCCTTGATTATAGTTTAACGTTTATTTTCATTCCTGCTGAGGAGTATTTGGATCTCGCCTATAGGGACGAGCTGCTTGCCAGCGGTAAGATCTCCTATTACGGAGGGAAACCGGAAGCGATGAAACTCGGCGTGTTCGACGATATCGACATCGGGTTATGCGTACATGCCATGGGTGGTGAGTTTGCAGAGCGCACGATCGAAATCAACTGCGACCTGGCTGGATTCCTATACAAGCATTATACGTTTACCGGAAAAGCAACCCATGCGGGTTTCGATCCTTTCTCCGCCAAAAATGCCTACAGCATGTCAACCCTGTTCAATGTGGCGTTAGGGCTCAGCAGGCAGCAAATGAAGGACAGTGAGAAGGTTCGCATGAATCCGATCGTTCTGGAATCCGACATGTCGACAAACGTCATTCCCAACCGGATTACGGTGGGCAGCGATCTGCGCACCCAGTCGGTCGACTACATGAAGGAAGCGGCCTCCAAAATGGATGATGCGGCCAAGGGCAGCGCGCTGGCACTTCAAGGCGAGGTCGAGATTAAGACGCAGATGGGATATTTGCCGTTCGTTCAGGACCGGTATTTGTCCGAATTCGTGCTAGAGGCATTCCAGGATAACGAGGAGATATCCCGTATTTGGAACAATAACGCCATCAGCGCGGCAGGAGATATCGGCGATCTGGCCTTCATGATGCCTTGCATTCAAATCGGCTACAGTGGTTTTACGGGAACGATCCACGGCGACGATTTCAAAGATATCGATCCCGAGTTTATCTATGAAGTGTTCCCGAGATTTTTAACCCAGGTGCTGGAGCGAATGAGCGGACGTATCGATCGATCGAAGCTCTACCGTCGTACATTTGCCGAATACGAGCAGCTCCTTGCGTCGATCGTTAGCTCCAACTAAGAACAGAAAAGAGGACATCATGGCATGAAGTTAAAACTACAGTATCTCTATTTGCTTGCATTCGTGCTCATTGTAATCGCGGTTGCCGAATTTATCGGCATTCAGTCGATCCAGGTGGGCTCCGTAAAAATCAGCCTGCTCCCGCTCGTATTCGCCATTTTGATCACGATGCTGCTTGGCTTGTCGATTTTCCGGAAAGGTTTTATGAAGAAAGTTTACAGTAAGGAGAACGTCGGCTTCTCCAGCAAGTATCTAATCTTCATTATGCTGCCGCTTATGGCGAGATACGGCGCCGACGTTGCGCCCCGAATTGAAGATATATTAAAAGTAGGCTGGGTGTTTATCATTCAGGAAATCGGCAACCTGGGTACGATTCTGCTCGGACTTCCAATCGCCATTCTGCTCGGTCTAAGAAGGGAAGCCATCGGCGCTACGCTTGGACTTGGGAGGGAAGGGGAACTCGCTTACATATCCGAGAAATATACGCTTGACTCCGACGAAGGACGCGGGGTGCTGTCCCTCTATATTATAGGTACCCTGTTCGGCACGCTGTTCTTCAGCATTCTTGCGCCGGTCATGGTTGCCGCCGGCTTCTCGATCGAAGCGCTGGCCATGTCCTCCGGCGTCGGCTCTGCCAGTATGATGACAGGCTCTTCTTCCGCGTTAGTCGCGCATTCTCCTGAGATGACGGAGACCATTAACGGATACGCTGCTGCGAGCCAGCTGCTTACCAGCTTCCTCGGAACGTATACGATGGTATTTCTCGCGGTGCCGCTGCAGCGGTTTATGTACAAATTAATGGTCAGAGGTGAGAAGAAATGAGCACCGGTTTGAATAAATATGCAAAATATGCCCTCGTCCTGCTGCTTAGCGTTGGTCTTATCTTATTTACGGAGCAAATGAAATTCATCAAAAACGGCGAAGGTCATATTACGTTAGGGACGATAGCGGGCTTGGCCGTGCTGTGGCTTTTTTCCTTCATCGGCGTTCTGATCTCGACGCTCATGAAAAAAGCTCCGCTGAAATTCTTGCAGGACTTCCCGGTTCTCGGCTGGGTATCGATCGTTTCGCTGATCTGCTGCCTGATCTCCGATGTGTTCGTGGATGCTATTGCCAACGTCAACTTCTTGTCCATTACGACCCCGATCTTGGCGTTTGCCGGCATTTCCGTTGCCGACAGGCTGGTTGATCTCCGCAAAACATCGTGGCGCGTCGCCATCGTTGCGGTTTTCGTGTTCACGGGCACGTACGTGGGAAGTGCATTGTTATCAGAATTCGGCCTCTATTTGTCCGGTAAGTAATTGAATCTAGTTCTTTCTATACCCGCCTGTCTTTTTTTGACAGGCGGTTTTTTCTTTCTATTTGCCGTAAAAAATCCAACCCCTGTCGAAGGAACACTCTATATATCGTTTTTTTCCTTGCGAACGTTTTGTTAATGTTAATCGTCATACTATGCAGAAGGCGAGCCCAATGGTTAGGAAGTGACAGATATTGAACGACAGACAATTATTTAAAACTTACAAAGAACAGGTTTACCTATTCTGCCGTTACATGCTCCGCAGCCAGTCGGATGCCGAGGACGTTTGCCAAGAGGTGTTTTTTAAGGCGATGACCGCGGACCGAAGCAGCGTGCAGAACTTGAAATCTTGGCTGCTCCGTATTGCGGCGAATGAATGCAATACCTTGCTTCGCCGGAGACGAAACGGCTGGAACAAAGAACTCCTTTCTTTTATGCAATCCCGATCTCTTCAAACGGCAACAGTGGAAGAAACCTGCGAGCTGAGAGAGATGGTTCATTCTCTTCATCTGCTGCAAAAGGAAAAATTAGTAGTGCTAGCATCAGCACGGACAATCTGACCTACCACTTCAATAAGGACAAGCTCAGTCACACCACTGAGTCAATCTAACTGGATGCGGTAGACTCTTCTGTACAACAAGCTGCGGAAGCTGTTTTCGACAAACTGGAAGGCGTGGAACAAGGAGAACTGGCCGGTGTCTCTCTTATTAAAAAAGGGACCAAACAAGTGTATGAGTTCATGTACGTGGATGGTGATTTCGGAACGTGGATAGGGATCGACAAAAACACTCTGGATGTACTGAGTGTAAACGCTAGAGCCTTGGCAGATGATCTGTATGGCAAGGATCAGGATGTTATTGATAAATATGAAAAAAGCATCAAAGCGCTCACCGAAAAGCAGCTGTTGGCACAAGCAACAGAGCAGGCTGAAGCTTGGCTAGGCCTTGATCTGACCGGATACAAAGCAACGAAGGATGCTTTCCCATCAGACCGCGTTGTTTTTGAGAAAAAAGGAGCCCCTACCATTATAGGTAACTTCAATTCGGACGGTATGTTCTTCCTCATCGCCGTGCAGTACCTGTAATACCGAAATCCTTCAACAACTCGCCCCTGTGCGCATCATGGATCGATGGCATACAGCGAATGAAATATATAACAAAAAAGCATGAAGGGTTCCCTGGGACTAACCCTATAACCTGAGACAAATTAAAACACCTTCAAGAGAATGCAACCATATCATGAGATATGGAGACAATCTTGGAGGTGTTTTTGCTTTGGCAGCAAGAGTCAACTACCTAGTTGAGGTGAAGATGAAAGCAATTGAAATGAGAACAGCCGGTATACGGTAAGAGAAGTCATGGAGCAAAACGGCATTTTTGAGATGGTTCCTGTAGTAAACAGGAGTCATCTTTTTTATTTCAATGGGTATCTGTATAGCTTTAAAGTCAGCAAGGCATGCATCACCTATAAAGACGAATCCGAGTTTACCCTTTATACTATAATCATTCCTGAGCTATGATAACGGAAACATTCTTCTTTTGCGAAACCGCTTACTTCTATAGGGGAGGCCTGACGATGAATATCAAGCCAAGGTACCGAGGCCTTAGACAATTAACGTGGCAATCGATCCGGGTCAGGATGATTGGAGGATTACTGCTGGTCGTCATGCCATTGATCGGATTTCTGTTATATTCCAACATATACGCCATTGATGTAGTCCGTAATCAGGTAGCAAGTTCCAACAAGGATTTGCTGGTACTCTACAGGGATCAAATTGATGCAAAACTG
This sequence comes from Paenibacillus sp. NPDC093718, assembly GCF_050279985.1. Lineage (NCBI taxonomy): Bacteria > Bacillati > Bacillota > Bacilli > Caryophanales > Paenibacillaceae > Paenibacillus > Paenibacillus sp. NPDC093718. Next base: position 1,181,587 of record NZ_JBNNUS010000001.1, on the reverse strand, counting down.
AAAGAGGCCGACGATTATCTCATTGAATTGATGATAGGAACGGATTTGAATGAATTGGATTATGCCTTGAATCCGGAAGAACGATTTTTCGCTTCCCAGCGCGTTGCTGCCAATCTCTCCAGCTCGATTTCACGATATAGCGTCCTGGACGGTCTGTACGTATACGAGCCTTCCAGCGACAACTATTATTATTCGTTCCAGACCCGCTCGACGTACGAGGACCGGCAGTACATTAGGTCGCATGTATACGAGACTTTGAAGGCCGGTGCATCCCCTTTGGAATTAAATCGAAAGAAATGGTACGTCCAGAATCATAACGGCCAAACCTACCTTATCCGTCTATGGAAGATGAAAAACGGTACGACAGTAGGCGCTTGGTTGAATGCTCGTTCCTTTCAAACCCCGCTTGAGCTGCTAAGCGTTGGGAATAAAGGAGCAGCCCTCCTGATCGATGACCGAGGAAAAGCGATGGTCAATCAAACCTTCATCCGCGATAGCGGAGTCGAGGTGCAGCTCAATCCGCAGTCCTATTATTTAACGGGAACCTCCAGCCGTTACTTGACGGTCGGGGAACACTCGCGGTTGGGCGAGTTCAGCTTGTATGCTTTTATTCCGGAAGAGACGATATTGCAGCACCTGCCCACCTTAAAAACCATCTCTACCCTACTGCCTTTCGGGTCCGTGGTTATTCTGATCATCGGATTGATTTTGCTTCGAAAGTGGCTGCTGGTTCCCATAAACCGACTGCTCAGAGCGATGAATCGGATCGAGCAAGGCCATGTCGACACGCAAATCCGGGAGTATCCAACCTCCATCGAGTTTCGAGTCATGAACGATACGTTCAATAGCATGGTCGGACAAATCAAAAGCCTCCGGATCAACATTTATGAAGAGCAATTGAACAAGCAAAAAGCGGAGCTTCAGCATTTGCAATTGCAGATCAAACCGCATTTTTACATCAATGCCCTGAATATGATACATACGTTGGCCCGCAGAAACGATGTGAGGCGGATTGAGGACATGTCGCTTTATATGGTCCGTTATTTTCGCTACATGTTTCAAAGCAATTTGACGTTCGTTTCGTTAAAGGATGAAATCCAGCATATTCGCAATTATCTGAACATTCAGGAGCTGAGGTTTCCGGGCCAAATTGTCCATGAAATTGAGGTGCCGGACTTTCTCCTGCGGACTCCTGTTCCCCCGCTCGTCATTCAGACGCTCGTGGAGAACGCGATGAAGCATGCCATATCGCTCGATGAGCCGGTTCGGGTTCAAGTCCGGGTGGAAATGGATGAGTCTCCGGAACGAGGACTCATCATTCAGATTCAAGATACAGGTCCCGGTTTTAAAGAGGGAATGATTGATAAAATCGCTGCCGATGAACGGATCATCGACGAGGAGGGAGAGCACATCGGCTTCTGGAATTTGAAGCAAAGGCTGCGCCTCCTCTACGGAAATCGGGCAAAGGTGGAGCTGCGAAACGTTCAACCGCACGGAGCCATGGTTGAACTGAGGCTTCCCTTCTCGCCGGATGGAGGCACGACAGTATAGAAAGGGGCATTCCAAGATGCTAAACATGATGATCGTTGACGATGAGAAGCTGTTAACCGACTCGCTAAAGTCGGAAGTGGATTGGCAAAGCTTAGGGATCGAAGCCGTTTTTACCGCTTATAATGCCCGCCAAGCCAAGGAAGTGTTTGAACAGGAACGGGTTGATCTTATTTTATGTGATATCGAGATGCCTCAAGAAAGCGGGCTGGAGCTGCTTGCATGGGTCAGGAATAACTACCCGCAAACGGAGACCGTGTTTATGACATGCCATGCCGAGTTCAAACTGGCGCAGCGAGCGCTCCAGTTGGGCAGCTTCGATTATTTGCTTAAACCGATTCCGGGCGATGAGCTCCAGCAAGTGATCGGCAAAGTCGTGAAAAAAATCATGAAAGATCAAGAGGTGCAGCAATATAGCCGGATCGGCCAGTTCTGGGCGCGTCATCAACCGCTGCTAGCGGAACGGTTATGGCTCGACGTGATCAACCATACGATCCCTTCACATCCCGAACACATTCAAAGGGCGGCGGAAGAGCGAAATATTCCCTTCGACCGGCGCATGAGACTCCTTCCCATCCTGATCTCCGTGCAGCGCTATCACAAAACGTTTTCTCCCCGCGACGAGAAGATCATCGAATACGCGTTGATGAACAGCGGCGAAGAAATACTGCATGTCCACGGAAACGGGCTGCTGTTCGGATTAACTGAAGGCACTCTTCTCGCGCTAATTCCATTTGAACGGGAAGCGGAATCGCTTAAAGAGACACTGCGGAATCGCAGCGAGGAATTCATAGCATCGTGCACGGCATGGTTTTATTGCGACGTATCGATCTATATTGGGAATGCGGTGTACGGCCATGAAGTGAGCGAAATGGTCGGCCAGTTGGTGGGATGGGACAAAGGCAATGTGACGTTTACGAATAAGGTCTTCGTTTGGGGGAGCAAGCAGCCTATCCATGACGCCATTAAGATCCCGGACATGAATGCATGGTCGATCATGCTGAAAGAGGGACAAGGTGATCAGGTCGTGATCGAGGCCGAGGTTGTTTTGAAAAGCTGGATCGGGACCGAAGGGCCCGGGGCAGAGACGCTTCACCGCTTTCATCACAACTTTCTCCAGATGGTATTTTACGTATTGAAGCTTAAAGGAATCGAGGCCCATCTCCTCTTCGAAGACGAAGCGTCCGAACGATTATACCGACGGGCCGTCCGTTCGGTATCGGACATGATCCTCTGGGTGAGGCATACCGTCAACACAGCGATGGAAACGATGGGGACTCTGCAGCGAACGGACTCCATCATCGATAAAGCGGAGCAGTTTATTCAGGAACGGATCGAGTCGGAAGAGCTGTCCCGAGAAACGGTGGCGAGCCATGTCTTTCTCAATCCCGATTATCTGGACCGTTTGTTTAAGAAAGAGGCCGGGGCATCCGTCACCGAATACATCATGAGGAGGCGTCTGGATCTGGCAAAAGATTTGCTCCTGAAAACCAATTTGCCGATCGGCGCTATCGCTTCGCAAACCGGCTATTCGAATTTCGCCCACTTCTCTCGGAGATTCAAAAAGCAGTTCGGCATGAGCCCTGCCGATTACCGCAAGCAAGCTGCCAACGGCTCGATCAAGGAAAAGTCGATTTGATGCAAATTCCATGTCGAAATCGGAGTAGTTGTTGGACATGGTGGCCCGTACAATGAAAGCAGACTCGGAATGATCCGAATCCATAAAAAAACAGTACGGGGGATGGATATGAAGAAAAAGTGGGGATGGTTTAGTCTGTTGCTGGCTTTGATGGTCATGGTTTCGGCCTGCGGAGGGAACGATTCGAAAGGAAATTCCGCAGCAGGCTCAAAAGATGACGGCGCGACTTCCTCGGGTGCATCCGATGCTCCTTATGAAGTGATCTATGCATACCCGACGTTTGACAGCGTACCGGCCGACATCCAGCTCGTTCAGGATGAAATCAACAAGATTTCCAAAGAAAAAATCAATGTGTCGGTAAAATTGTTGCCCATCAGTAACAGCGCATTCGCCAATCAAGTGAATCTGATGATGTCCAGCGGCGAGAAGCTCGATATGATTGCGATGCTCGGAAACTACAGTACTCAGGTGGCCAAGGGCGTACTGTATCCGATCGGAAATATCATGGAGAAAAATGCCCAGGGAATTATCGACGTCCTTGGCACCGACTATTACAATGCAACCAAAGTGGGAGGCGTAAGTTACGGGGTGCCAAGCATAAGGGACTTAGCTCAGGATTATGGCTTTGTCATGCGAAAGGATTTGGTGGAAAAACATAACATCGATCTGGGTCAAGTTCAGACCTTCGATGACTTCGAGAACATCTTCAAGATCATTAAAGAGCACGAACCGGGCATGGCCGGAGCAGCCAACTTGTCAAATGGTTCGATTATGAGTACCTATGCTATACATGACCCGCTCGGCAATAATCTGGGGGTCTTGCTGAACAACGGTCTTGACGATTTGAAAGTCGTTAACTTGTTCGCTTCAGAAGAATATGAGCACATTCTGCGGAAGCTTCGGGAGTGGTATCTCGCCGGATATTTAATGAAAGATGCCGCGACCAGCCCTGAGTCTACAAACGTGTTGGTGAGTAATGGAAAGGCAGCGGGATGGATGTCCGCGATGAAACCCGGATTCGAAGTCCAGGAAAGCCGGAACGTCGGCATGGAAATGACCGCCGTTCGTACCTTGCAGCCTGTCGCCAAGACGGATACGGTCACGAACGTTGCCGTCGGTGTCACCTCCAATTCGGAGAACCCTGAGAAAGCACTGCAGTTCATGAATCTGCTATATACCGATAAAGAGATTGTCAATTTAATGGTTTGGGGCATCGAGGGCAAGCATTATGTCAAAGTCGAAGGTCAAGACAATATGATCCGATATCCTGACGGCGTCACAAGCGATAACGTTGGATACAAAAATTACGGCTGGATGCACGGGAATCAGTTTCTAACCTATGTGTTCGAGGGAGACGACCCTGGCATTTATGAGCAGATGGACGAATTTAATAAGTCGGCGGCCAAATCGAAAGCGCTTGGATTTTCATTCGATTCCGAACCCGTAAAGAATGAAGTAGCCGCCTGCAATAGCGTGCTTGAGCAATACCGGAGAGCATTGGAGAGCGGAATCCTGGATGTGGATAAGACGCTGCCTGAATTCCTCAATAAACTTGAAAATGCCGGCATCCAAAAAATTATCGAGGAAAAACAAAAACAGCTTGACGAGTGGGCAAGCGAAAACGGAGTACAATAAGCGACGGTGCGATCCGATCGGCAGTCGATGCCGATTGGATTATCACTTTCATGCGGTAATTTATTAAAGAAGGGTTGTGCACCTATGACCAGACGGAGCGGGCTGAAACGGTTCAGGAAATACACGCCTCTATATCTCCTTATGCTCCCGGGAATCGCTTATCTCATCATCAACAATTATGCTCCTATGTTCGGTATGTTTATTGCTTTTAAAAATATTAATTTCTCGGCCGGAATTTTTGAAAGCGACTGGATCGGCTTTAAAAACTTCGAATATTTGTTCAGGACGACAGACGCCTTTATCATCACGCGGAATACAATTTTATATAATGCCGCCTTCATCGTGATTGGCACCGTGCTTTCCATTGCCGTTGCCATCTTGCTGAACGAGATCAGAGTCAAGGTGCTGTCGCGTTTCTACCAGAGCGTCATTGTGCTGCCGCATCTTATTTCTTTTGTTGTGGTCGGCTACTTGGTATATGCGGCTCTTAGTTTAGAAACGGGTTTCATGAATAAGACCGTGCTTCCCTTATTCGGAATCGAGGGCATTTCGTGGTATACCGAGCCGAAATATTGGCCGGTGATCTTGACGGTGGTCCAGCTTTGGAAGAGCGTCGGTTTCTCCTGTATTATCTTCCTGGCTTCTATTATCAGCATCGATCCCGAGTATTATGAGGCGGCAAGATTGGACGGGGCCTCGAAATGGAGGCAGATTCAGTCGATTACGATTCCGTTGATTACCCCGGTGATCGTCATGCTTACGCTTCTGAGCATCGGCCGGATGTTCTATTCCGATTTTGGACTATTTTATCAGGTGCCGATGAATTCAGGCATGCTCAACGATACAACAAACGTGATCGATACGTACGTGTACCGAAGTTTGATGATCATGGGGGATATCGGCATGGCTTCGGCAGCGGGCGTCTACCAGTCCATTGTCGGGTTCGTACTTGTTCTGAGTGCCAACTATATCGTGCGTAAATTCAATAGGGAGAACGCGTTGTTCTAGACCGAGAATAGAGAGGTGCAATACAATATGGCTTATGAAAGCAAATTGCTGCAGTGGTCCGCCCATGTGATCCTAGGCTTGTTTGCGGCGGCATGTTTGATTCCATTTGCTTTGCTGATCGTATCTTCGCTGAGCAGCGAAGCAAGCATTATCCAGAACGGATACTCCTTTTTTCCAACGGAGTTTAGTTTGGATGCCTACCATTATTTGTGGACGCATGTCGGGGAGCTTGGAAGGGCCTATGGAATCACGGTTCTCATCACGGTCGTCGGTACGACAGTCAGTTTGGCGATCAGTTCCATGCTGGCTTATCCATTGTCCCGCCACGACATGCCTTTAAAGAACTTTTGGACGTTCTTCGTATTCTTTACGATGTTGTTCAACGGCGGGCTGGTTCCAACTTATATGGTCTATACGCAGATCTTCGACATCAAGAACACGCTGTTCGGGCTGCTCATACCGGGACTGCTCATGAACGGTTTTAACGTTCTTCTGGTACGGACCTTCTTCATGACTTCTATTCCTTCAGCCTTGCTCGAAGCGGCCAGCATCGACGGGGCAAGTGAAATTAAAACATTTTACCGGATCGTTCTTCCGTTGTCGCTTCCTATCATGGCAACCATCGGCCTCTTTCAAGCCATTGCATATTGGAACGACTGGTTTAATGGACTAATCTATCTAACGGACACGAGTTTGTTTGGCATCCAAACGATTCTGAATAAAATGATGACGGATATCCAGTTTCTGACGAGCAACAGCAACCTTGCCAGCACGGGGGCAGGGCAAGCCATTATGGAATTACCAAGCACGACCGTACGCATGGCAATTGCCGCTATAGGTGTATTGCCGATTCTGATCGCATATCCGTTCTTTCAGAAGTACTTCGTGAAAGGGATTACGATCGGAGCGGTGAAGTAAACCACGGAGACGGTTTAATGAAACGAATAAGGAGAATCCATTGTGGAAATGACATACCAAAATCCTGTGATTAGCGGCTTTCATCCCGATCCCAGTGTCTGCAGGGTCGGCGGCGATTATTATCTTGTAACGAGTTCCTTTGGATATTATCCGGGAGTTCCTCTTTTTCACAGCAAGGATCTTGTGCATTGGATACAGATCGGCCATTGCTTGACACGGAAGGAGCAACTGGATCTTCGAAATGCAGGCACCTCGACGGGGATATACGCTCCAACCATCCGTTTTCATCAAGGCATGTTCTACATGACCACAACCAATGTTTCGGGGGGAGGGAATTTCTATGTATCCTCGGAGGATCCCAGCGGAGCTTGGTCCGATCCGGTATTCGTTGACCATCCCGGGATTGACCCCGATTTATTTTTTGACGAGGATGGAACGGTTTATTATACGACATCGTGGAACCAGGGCATCTATCAAAGCCGGATTGATATAGAAACTGGACAGAAGCTCTCCGAGGTCCGTTTATTATGGAACGGAACGGGCGGGCAATATCCGGAGGCCCCGCACCTGTATCGGGTCGGAGCGTGGTATTACCTGCTTATTTCCGAAGGAGGAACCGAATACGGACACATGGTGACCGTGGCCAGAAGCAAGCGGCCGGACGGTCCGTTCGAGAGTTGTCCGCACAATCCGATCCTGACTCATCGGAGTCTGTTAAAGCCGATTCAAGCTACAGGCCATGCGGATCTGGTACAGGCTCAAGACGGAAGCTGGTGGGCCGTCTTTCTCGGCATTCGGCCCGTCGGTTATCCCCAGCGCCATCATCTGGGCAGAGAAACGTTTCTCGCTCCTGTCTCCTGGACAGGAGACGGCTGGCCTATTATTGGTGAAAACGGCGTCGTTCATGAGACGATGCCATCAGGGAACCTCCGATTGCAACCCGTGCCGAGCCCTCCTGTAAGAGATGATTTTATAGACTCGGAGCTCGCGCCATGTTGGAATTTTCTGCGGTCACCACATCCGGATCATGGGTCCCTGACCGAGAAGGAGAGCTGCCTAACATTGAACGGTTCAGCAGCAACATTGAATGACGGGGCACCGGCCTTCCTCGGAAGAAGACAGCAGCATTTTAACATGAAGGCTTCAGCGCATTTGACTTTCGTGCCGCAGCGGGACGGCGAGGAAGCTGGATTAACCGTGTTCATGAACGAGCGGTTCCATTACGAGATGGCTGTGACGCGAATCGATGGTCGCCGAAAGATGATCTTCCGCAGAAGGATCGGAAGCTTGTGGAAAGTCGAAAACGAGGCGCCTTGGTCTTCGGATTCGGTTGTGCTCACCATTCAAGCCGACAAAGAGAAGTATGCGTTCGGATTTGCCGGCATAGGCCAAGAAACGATTTGGTTCGGCGAAGGCGAATGTGCCATGTTGGCTACGGAAGTAGCCGGAGGATTTACTGGCGTGCTCATCGCCATGTATGCCACAGGCAACGGTGTTCGTTCCGTTTCGCCTGCACATTTTGATTGGTTTGATTATCAATCCTTTAAGGAAGGGGCCACATAAGAAACAATAGCCCGTCCTCCTGCTTCATGGATGCTAAGAAACCAATAGACAAAAGACCTGGCTGCCGGCCAGGTTTTTATTGCGCGCAGCTCCTTTAAGCGCGCCGGACACTTCCCATGGTTGAAGCGAAGCAGCTGATACGGGACGATTGGGAGAGCATCCCCTATGAAACCGTCCAATCCTTTGGCGGTTACATCCAGGTGCTGGACAAGAGCCTGAACGTTGTCTTTTCGCGGGGCAGCGGAATGGAGAAGGCAAAAGCCTCCTATACGGAGGAGGAACTGCTCGCCCTGTTCTATGAAGGGAACGAGTCGGGATATCACTCCCTAGCCCCTTTCGTTACACCGGAAGGCCGGGAATACCGGCTGCTTGTTACGATACCGGGCGGAGCTGTGATGAAGGAAAGCCGTTTGGTGAAGACAAACGCCGAGATAACCGAAGTTTTCACCGGACTCCTGATTGAGGGATTTCTGTGGTTTGCCGCCGCATTTTTATTGAGTTTATGGGTATACGGCCGGATTACGGGAAGAAGGATCACGAATCCGCTCACGGACGTTTCCCGCGAGCTCGCACAGATTGCAGAAGGCAGGGGAGGGAAGCGGCTATTTTTTCGAGCCAACAAGGAGTTAATGGATCTTCAGCTTCATTTCAACCGGATGGCGGACAGGCTTGAGCAGGCGGAGACGGCAAAGCGAAGACTTGAAGAAGGGCGCCGCCGGCTGATGATGGACATTTCCCATGACCTGAAAACGCCGATCACAACGATACAGGGTTATGCGGAGGTGCTGCGGCTCGGTATGGAGCAGAATGAGGAGCAGCGCCTGAAATATGCGAACCGCATCCATGCCAAGGCGAGATTTATCGCCTCGCTTGTTGATGACCTGTTTGAGCTAACCAAGCTGGAGAGCACGGAACTGTCATACGAGCGGAAGATAGGTGATTTAGCTGAGCTGTGCCGCACTGCGGCGGCCGATCTGTACGATTCGTTTGAACAAAAGGGAATTGCGCTGGACATCCGCATTCCGGAATCGCCGGTCATGCTGCCTTATCACGAAGGTCTCATGCATAGAGCTCTTACGAATTTATTGACGAATGCCCTGAAATACAATAAGGAGGGTGCTTATGTATGGCTGGAGCTGGAGGCATGTGATGAAGGCATCCTGCTTACCGTGGGAGATGACGGTCCAGGAATATCGGACCCTGTGAGAGAGACGGTGTTCGAACCTTTCGTGCGTGGTGATCAGGCCAGGAGAAGTGACGGCGGCAGCGGGCTTGGTTTAGCCATCTCACGAAGCTCGGTTGAGCGGCATGCCGGGCAAATTTGGCTTGATCCGGAGGCGGAGGGCACCGTTGTTCATATTCGATTGATCAAGACATGAGTGTAAGGAGCGAATGGGATGTTAAAGCATATTCATCGTTTCCAACTAGAAAGCGCCACGCAAGATAAACCTTGCGTGGCGCTTCGACTTTCTTCTGTACCTGTCTATTTCGTCTCGAAAAGATAGAACTGCCCTTTCGAATTATACATTCCATTCACGGATGGTGCATTTTTCTTGGTAAACTGAACGACGCCCGGACGGTCTTTATCCTTGGAGATTTTGTAGTCGGACAAGTCCAGGTTTAAGACACGCTTGGCCACAGGAATCGCAGCTTGCAATAGTTTATTTTCGCTATAACTTACAAGTTTGTTGTACCCCTTGGTATATTCGGTTACGGAATCTTGTAAGCTTGTTACTTCTATTTTCGTGATTTGCTGGGTCTCTTCCTCCAGGTTTATGAAGACTGGGGTACTAGGGGAAGCGCCCTCGAATGTAAGCTCTACGTGATGGTTGCGCTGTCCTTTAACGTACGCCGCCTTCGTCAATTTGCCCAGGCTTATTCCATTGAAGCCTTCAACAGCGGCATTTGCAGCATCCAGCATATCTTGAGCTACCGAATCGAGCGGCATGGTGGACATAACCCGCTTGATTTCGCCATCTAACAGTGTAATGTAATGGTTATTTACGCTCGCAAACATTTCAAGTTTCCCCGAAGCGGTATATTTGTAAAGGCTGACGGAATCGGGAAGCGTCTCCACGTTCAGCTCCTTGAGCACGGATTGGAGCGTCTCCTTGTATGAGTTTTGAAGATCGGCCCATTTTTGTTCCAGTTGAATGGTGTCCACTTTATTATTGACGATGTTGACGTAACCGTTTTTGACTCCCTTAATCGTCAGTGTCCAGCCTGTATCATTTCCGGTGCTCCATTTTTCCGCCTTGCTGAAAGAATAGCTTTTACCGGTTACTTCTTTAAGGCTTTTCTGTGCCTCTGTTAATAATTTGGCATTGATTTTTTTCAAAGATGAAACCGCAGCCGCCGAGGAATGGGTTTGGGCGGCATGAGTATGGCCGGTCAGAGCCGGCGTGCTGTTCAGCAAAAGGCCTACAGCTGTCAGAATCGTCACCATTTTAATATGCTTGTTCATTTTTTTTCCTCCCATGATTCGGATCATTTATTCTGTCCTCCCGCAATAGGTATCGTCATTTCTAGAGCGGGGATATATTCCTTCTTCCAAGAGCTGCTGGCAGTTCTTCTCTCTTTCTCACCCTCAAGCTCTTGTTCGATTGCATACCGAAACGGCTTGATGGTGAATGACTGCGCATCGGAAGGAAGGGGCTCGTACAGCATGTCGTAATGACGGTAACCTTGTTTCATATCATATCCATATCGGTCTACCATTCTAATCTCTTTGCCGTTCTGATCGACAATCTCAAAAAATATGGCTCGATCATCCGGAGAACTGTCCTTTAACACCATTTCCAAGCGGGTGGATACAAGGGAACGCTCCATTTCTTCCAGCTTCCAGCTGATATCCCCCGACGCTTTTTGCGCAGCGGGATACAGGGCATGGTGATCCGTATTTTTTTGCATCGGAATTTGTAGAACAAAAGGCTCCGGGATCATCTCGAGTCTAACTTCCAGCGTCAAATCAAACGCCGCAGGGAGTGGAGGCTTACGGGTAACTCCGTCCAGGGATGCCCCGGTAATCGTCACGATAGCTGATCCAACATCGCTTCCGGGGCCGATATCCCAAGTAATGTTTCCTTCTTCTCCATTCACGAACGCTTTCATCATTCCAAAGGAACCCTTTCTTTTTGGAGACGAATCTTCGTACTGGCTGCGGGCGTGAGGATCGTAGAAAGAGGCGGGGTGTCCTGCCTCGTCCAGTTGAAGCGCAATGCCTCCGCGCAAACCGTCAAATATGACCTGTGACGCCGTCAGCGTAAAGTTGTCGTGCGTGTCACGATAATGGGTTTCCATCGTCAACCCATGTTGTTCGGCTGTCTGCAATCCCAAATCACCGGCGAGCTTGAACACATTATGCATCAGCGGAATTCGGCTTAAGGTTTCGGCCATCGCGGGGGAGATAAAGGCCGAAGATACGATGCTAATGCCTAATAAAACAGCGACTGTGCTTATTACCATGGCTTTTCGAATGATGCTTCTATTACGGTTTCTTCTGGTTAACGGGCCTTGGTTTGGAGTGTTTTTCACAGTTGACTTCCATACACGGTCATAAATATCCTGAGGGGTCGCCATATGATTGGCGGCACGGTGTATTTGATCCTTTAACTGTTCTTCAATGGACAAAGCAATCACCTCCTTCTTCGTGATCCAGTAGTATCGAGTGTTTACGAAGCTCTTTCAAGGCTTGGTGGTGCCTTGACTTGACGGTCCCCATGGGAATCTCGAGCAGCTCGGAAATCTCGCTTATGCTGTATTCGTGATAATAGCGGAGAACGACGACAATTCGAAGCTTGTAAGATAAATGGTTTAGAATATCTAGCATTTCACGGCTTGTCTCGTTCAACAAAATGACCCGGTCCGTTTGGGGGTGTTCAGGCTCGATTTCAAGCATCTTTTGACGCTCGAACAATCGAAATTTCCGCCACTTTTTGCGTCTCCAGTCCTGAACCTGCCGGATCGTGATTCCGTGCAGCCAATTCCGAAAGGGACGACTTGAGTCATAGTTCGGAAGAGAGAGCCAAAGCTTCAAATATATTTCATTCATGATATCCTCTATATCCTGCCGGCCGGATACAAGAAGTGCCACAGTTCGGTACACATTATCGACGGTTAGATCATAAACATACCGGAATGCTTCCCTGTCTCCCTCCTTTAGTCTCTGCAGCCACGGCGTTAAGTCTGAACCTTGCAAGCTTGCTCCTCCTTTAATGTGACCTCACCTATATATTCGCTCTGAGACGTCAAGAGGTTCAGTAAAAAATACAGGCAGAAGGTGACCGGACAAATTCCGGTCACCTTCTGCCTGTTTGAATATGAAGGCGATGTTGCCATTTATCGTTCTTCCCAGGCCATGACGAATTCCGCCTGACCGGTATCCTCGTCGATGGTTTCTTCAACGACGGAAAAGCCGTTCCGGGAATAAAAACGAAATGCGTTCCCGTTCTCTTTATATACCTTGAGCTCGAGTTTAGGGCTGCGTTCCTTCACGAATTGAAGGAGAGCCCGGCCATACCCCTTGCCCTGATTGTCAGGGTGAACGAACAAAGCGGCCAAGGCATGCTGAACGGTCGATATAAAGCCTACCGTGGCGCCCGCTTCCTTTAGGACATAGGTATCGGCCATTGGCAAATACACGTCGCGCATGTCCTTTTGCTTGGATTCCCAGTATTCGGGTGAAATGAAATGGTGGGCCTCCTTCGAGGCGGCCAGCCAGATGTCAATGAGGCTGTCCATATCTTTGTCGGTCATCAATCGAATTTGCATCGCATTCACTCCAGTTTATAAAGTTTTGTCACGGATATACGTCCCGTATTGTAAAAGTTTACCTGACGCATGTCAATTCGTGATCCCATTTGACCCTTGGATCATAAGGTGATATATTTATCACGTAAAGTTACAAATATATCACTATTGAAAGAGGCGTTTACGATGAAAATCATTCTCCGATTCGCGATGGGACTGCTCTGGATCGGCATTGGCATTCAGAGACTTATCCAACAGTCGTACCCGCTGGCTCTATTATTTTTGGCAGGAGGCGTTCTTTTTGTTTATGCAGGCTGGAAACGTTGGAAAGTCGGCAAGCCATGAGGGGGTGGAGCGGCGGCATTTATTAAACATCACGGGGTTGACGGCTTGGTACCATACGGAAAAGGACGCCGTCATTTCAAATCTTGACCTGGAGCTAGGCCCTAATCAGATCATAGGTTTGGTGGGATTGAACGGAGCCGGCAAGAGCACGCTGCTCCATGTTCTGAGCAGCATTCACCGGCATTATTCGCTGGAGCGGCTGCAGTGGAAGAACGAGGAAACTTCCCTGACAAGCCCTGCATTTAAACGAAGCCGGTATACCGTGTTCTCGGAGGACGAGTCGTTCGAGTATTTTACATTCGAGGAGTATGTAAGGCATGTGTTTCAATCCTACGGACAAGAGGTTCGTCACGATATCTTGGACGAACTCGTTGCAGGATTCAATTTTCAGAATTACAGGAACTCATTCTTGGGCCAATTATCGATGGGCAGCAGGAGGAAGGCCTACCTGATCACGGGATTTGCGCTGCGCCCGGAGCTGCTGCTGCTGGATGAGCCGGTCAACGGACTGGATTTCGAAAGCACGGAATTTCTATATCGAATAATGAACGAGTACAGGAAACATGGGACGATCTTGTTTTCTTCTCATGTTCTGGAGAGTTTATGCCTGACTTCGGACAGCATCATTATTTTGGAAGCCGGATCGATCCGTCATACCTTTTTGCAGGGCGACATGGATCCCGAGTTTATTAGAGGGGTACTAAACAAGTGATCTCGACATTTCATGGATTTGCCAAAAAATTCCTGGGGTCAAGCTACGACCGTTTGTGGAAGCATGCCGCAGCCCTGCTTGTTTTATATGCGGCGATGAGCAGCCTGGATATCGATTACCACGTATCCTTAAATGTATTCATGACGGCCATCTCCGTATTTACGTTTGGCATGGTAGTAAGAACCTTATCGTCGGATGATAACCGGAGGAAGCTGAAGGGGGCGTTCATGCTTCCATTCAGGCCAAGCATGTTCAACGCAGCTTATTTTCTTGCGATAGCACTATATACCTTTGTCACCAAGACTTCGTACATCCTCGTTTTTTACATCTCGGTTTCTCTCTTTACGGGTATGCATGCACTGGCATTTCTGCTGAGCTTCCTGAATGCGGGGGTGACCGCCTTTGTGGTATTTGCCCTGCTGAACAGGGGGAACAGGATGCCGGCCTGTTTCTGGATGCTGCTGCAAGCGGCGGTTTGTCTGCTCCATGAGCCGTCCTATCGTTTGACGGGATTGCTGATTAGCATCATCCTCCAAGGGTTCGTGCTCCATCGGACGGATTCTTACCGATTTTACAAGGATTTGAAGATGACGGAGCTCTATGCAGCGCCGATTCGAAACGCTTCGTTCCTCCGGTATATAGGACGCTACCTGTTTTCCCATAAAAGCTATCTATACAATACGATCGCATTATGTTTATTTGCAGGCTTCATGGCGTTCATGCTCGAGCAGATGCATCTTGCCTCGTTCCTGCCGCTCGGATTCGCGGTCCTATCTTTCAACACGCCGATCGGCATCCTGCTGTCGAGTAATCGCGGCCTGCACCGGAAGGTCCAAATGCTGCCCGGCCAGCTTCATCGCATCGTGGTTCCGTATGGACTGTTTATATTGGCAGTAAACCTGTTCATATCCGTGATCTTTTTGGTATCCTGGCATATATTTCATGGATCCGTAGAAATCATGTATTATGTAATTAGCGTATTATTTGCCACCCAATGCGCCATCTCGACCGTTTGGCTCGAATGGAAATATCCCGTACGCCATTGGCGGGTAGAGAGCGACTTATGGCACCATCCCCGTAAATATGCCGTTCCGCTCATGATGAGCCTATTGGCGGCAACGGTTATAAGCTTGGATGCAGCCGTGTATGTGGTTGCTCTATTGGTAGGGATCGAGTTGGCTTTGATTTTTAACCGCAGGAGAGGAATCAGGAATGTATAAGGGACAAAAGAAGCGTTACGTACGAATCGGTAAGCACGGATGGCTGCTTGGTTTGTTGGGGTTTAACGGCCTTCAGTATTTCAAGACCCATGATCCTTCATTTTTGTTTTACTTTAGCTTTTTTAGCTTTTTCAGTTTCTATTTCCATGGGAAGCTGGCGGAGGAGATGCCGGATGAGCGGTATTACATGAATGCTCAGAAGGCGAGGTCCATCACCATGTGGGTGCCGGCCGTATGTTTGTTTATCATCGGTATCGGCAGCATGTTTCCCTTCGGAACAAGAGAGTACATGATCATCGTGAGCGCAGCGGGTTGGGCAGCTACGTTTCTGACGTATTCCATAACTTTTTATTATCTGGATAAATATTGTTAGGTGGATGCCCATGGAACCATTCAAGTGCAATTTAAAAAAGTACAGGCAGTTAGCGGAAATGACCCAGGACGAGTTGGCGGGCAAGGTCGGGGTTCGAAGAGAGACCATCATCCGTCTAGAGGCGGGGAAATATAATCCCTCCCTAAAGCTGGCGATCGATATTTCGAGGGCGGTGGGAGCGCCCATTGAGGAGCTGTTTATATTCGACTAAACCACGATGATGCATTTAATGGGTCCTGGCTATCCAACGAATGCGTCATTTCTTATATCTGCATAAAAACTAAATAGTTCTTGAAAAAACTTAATAGTCATACTACAATTACATTTGATCCCAGTCAGAAAGAGAATGCATTATTCCGTTTTCACACGGACTGTGAACATGTTATTGATTCTCCGACTCGATACCCCATTGTGAGTTGGATACAGTCATTTCATAGATTCGTTAAATGGCCGGTATCTGGATATTTTAATATATTTATATATTTTTTGGACTTTTTAGTATTTTCATGCAACTTTATCTTAATCTTAACGTCTGATATGTATATTCAGTCATAGGAGGAATAACATCTATGTATACCATTCAAAAGAAAACCGTCGCTCGACTCGTCACAACAGGTATGGCCGTAGCTCTTCTCGCATCGCCAATCTCTTCCATGCTGCCAGGGCCGGGGAATGTCGCAGCTGCTGCGTCTGCTGTGGACAAGTCCTCCCACAGCCTGAAGCCGATTTGGACGAAGACGTTGGGAGATCCAAGCAAAATTAACCCTCAGACGACATTAATTAAGAACAGCTTATACTATACCGTTGGGAAGAAATATATTGCTTTTGACGCTATGGCAGGCAAAACCCGCTGGGCGTATCCCGCCGCTGCCGTCTCACAGACCGTAACGGATGGCCAATCGGTATGGTTTACGGATGCGACAGGCCGATTAATTAAGCTCAATGCTGCAACCGGCAAGCTTCAATGGAAAGTTAAAACACAATCACAGCCAGGAAAGAAAGAAAGCTATGTGAACCTTAGCTTGCATGCAGCCGATGGTGTGATCTATGTCGGGGATGCGTATGGGCTGACGGCGTACAACGCATCAAACGGGAAGGTTAAGTGGAAATTGAAGGGCAGCGCCCATGGGTACAAACTGCTCCAAACGGGAAAAATCCTTGTCGCAACCACGATTATCGACGGCGCTTTGACCACGAGCGGGTTACAGGGAATCGATGCACAGAACGGCAAAATAAAATGGACACAGACCGACGGTGACCATCAGGACATTCTCTTCTCGAATGACAAGTCGTTTTATACGCGTGACGTAACCGAAGGCATCGATGCCGGATATGCAGCGAATATCGATGAAGTTAATCTGACCAACGGAAAAATTATGGCTACCCGATCCTATATACCTGTGGATTTCGTGGAAGACCAAAGTGCATCCGATGTCGTATCCGATGGGGAATACTTCTATGTCATTGAAAAGTATGATGACACTCAAAAGAAAGCTGTAGTCTCCCGATTCCCGGCGGCTAGTCGTTCCAAAGCCGAGCCGGATCAGACCTATGCATTTGAAGCGGGAGTGGCCGAATGGTCCCTCGGGGATGCAGGCATCGCCTATGTAAGACTGGACAACGGCAAGCTGTTAACGCTTGATACGAACAGCGGACGTACGCTGGCCTCCGCTCAATACAAAGGCGCTCCATTGCCGACGCTTATCGGCCAAAACGTGCTGGTCGTTCAGCATGGTGGGCAGATCAGCGGCGTCAAGAAAGCTGCTGCCTCCCAGTAAGCATGTCGAATATCAAATCTAGGCGCAGTTAAATACTTTAAAACAAAAAGTCGACCTAAATTGGTCGATTTTTTGTTATGCCGTATCGTACGTTGCAGTGTATGATATCTATATGCCATAATCTTTGAGTTATTTAGATCATGCCGCTGAAATGAAGGTTGGCTAAGACATATCCGGCAAATCGTAAACGGTTACAAAGCTGCAAGGGGGGCAGGTATGAAACCATTATTCAAGATCATGATTGTGGATGACGAAATGCTTGTCAGGCAGGGGATTAAACACCTGCTCGATTGGGAGCAGGAAGGATACCACATCGTCGGTGAGGCTTCTAACGGCCTGGAAGCACTGAATTTGATGGATGAGGTGAATCCTCACGTCATTCTTACAGATATCGTAATGCCTGTCATGGGCGGGGAGAAACTGGTCAAGATTGTTAAGGAGAAGTATCCTCACATCGAAGTCATCGTGCTCAGCAGCTTCAGTGAATACGATTACGTCCGGTCTACTTTTCAGAGTGGTGTAGCGGACTATATCCTGAAGCCGAAGCTGGAAGCTGATTATCTATTATCCATCCTAAATAAGACTACGGCCAAAATGGTCGCTATGAAGCCGGAGGATGATCCAAGTGCGGATCGAGAGGAAGGGCAGATCCTGCAAGCCATCGAGAAACTTATGACCGGGTATGAGCCTGCACTGGATCCCGTGTTGCTGGATTCGAAATTCCCTTATGGACAGTATTTGTTTTTTGGAGCGGATATGAAGCACATGAAAGATTCCGGTGACAAATGGAGTTTCGGAAACGAAATGGAACGAGGGCTTCAGAAGCTTGCTTTGTCCGAGATCGTGTATATACGGTTGAAGTTTATCAACGATACGGCACTTTTTCTGCTCAATGTGGAGCCGGAGCGGTGGGACGAGCTTGTTATTGAACTCCGGCATCTGATCTCGAGAATGGCACATGAAGCGAAGGAGGCGCATTTTGTTATCAGCCAGTGCTTCGCAGACTTTAAGAGTCTTGGCGAGATTTATAATGATAATTATCTGAAACTCATGCGGTATGGTTTCTTCCTGAAGGATCGGACCCTGATTGAACATGATCATTTGCCGGGCCTTCCGGACGTGCATCTCGAATATGACATGGGCGAATTCATGGAACAGTTGAAACGCAAGCAGTACCGGAAGGCCTTCACCGGCTTTTTGGAATACGCCTGCCTGCGCTCGATGGATTATCGTACGGATCCTTTCGAATTCAAATCATCTTTGGGTAATTTCATATTTAACGTGGCGACCACGCTTGGAAAAATGAAGGTGGAGACCGGAAGCCTGGAGAATGCCAAATACGACTATTTCCGAAAAATAGATGAAGCACGATACGCCGGCGAAGCTATCGCCGTTGTTGAAGCTTTCATTCAGGAAGCTGAACGTGCGATAGGCGAGACGAATACATCCGTGAATCCCAATATGGACCGGCTGCTTGAATATATTCAGGACCATTACGCCGATCCCATCACACTCACCGGAGTCGCCAGGCAGTTTCACTTCAACGCTTCGTATTTGTCGAGTTATTTCGCTGCATATAATGGAGAAGGATTCAGCGAATACCTCAATAAAATCCGGCTGGAAAAAGCCATGGAGCTGCTCACGACAACGGAACATACGATATCCGAAATCAGCGCCAGCGTGGGATATTCGGATCAGAGTTACTTCACCAAGGTGTTCAAGAAGCAGACAGGCATCTCCCCGAGCCAGTTTCGGAGACAAGACGTGCGGGAGATACGGGAATCATGATTGGAAATGTCATCAACAAGCTAAGAAAACAGGGCTTATTCCTTAAGCTGTTTCTTGTGACCCTCATCAGCATCGTTACCGTATCACTTCTGACGCTGTCCATTACCATCAGCATGTCGGAAAAATTATTTCTCCAGACCTTCAGCATCACGAACGGCAAGCTGTTGAACCAGATGAAGTCCAACCTGGAGTCCTATAATAACGCTATAGCAACCGGTGCCACCATGATCGCCCAGAATGCGGCAATCCGCAGTTATTTATCGGGCGGAGAGACGGAGGCCGTGGCGCTTGCGATGAAAACGTACCAGATGACAGAGGGCATGAAGTCGATCCAGTCTAACTTTAGTGCCTATGACGTTGGCATCATGATCGTTGGAGCGAATGGGAGAAGTTATTCCACAGATCCTTGGTATTGGTCTGTCTCAGCCAAGGAATTGAAGGATCACCCGATTACAAAAGCGACCATGGCTCACCCTGCGCAAATCTTATACCAGCTTTATCATGGCGAGGATCATAGCGCAGAGACAAAGGAGCCCATGCTCGTCGCATCCAAAGCTCTCTTTGATCAGTCGACCGGGAGAATGTATGGCACGCTATACGTGGTCATTCGCGACCGGAATTTTAAACCCTTCTATGCGAATTTTACAAGCGAAGGCAATGACGTCGTGCTGTTGAACGAAGAAGGGGTTATTGTATCCAGCAACAGGACCGAGTTGATCGGGATGGCGGATGAGGGGCTGCTTCAAGAAGTCGTAACGGATCAGGGCGAGGGAGAGGACGATCAATCTGCCTATGTGATGGGGAACGAACGAATTGTGTTCTCGGAATACTTGCCGGAATTTGAGTTTTATTTGGTTAATATGATCGACAAGAAAGCCGTGACCGGACAGATGGTGAACGCTAAAGCAGTCACCTTGACAATCATGTCCATCGTTGCGATATCACTTGTCATTGTTTTTCTGATCACCCGGCGAATGACGCAGTCACTCCGTGTGCTCGTCGAACAGATGTCGAGTATGCCGACAAGCGGATTCGATCATCATGTAGATGTTGCCAATAGCAGTTATGAAGTCAAGGAATTAGGGAACGCGTATAATTATATGCTTGATGAGCTGCACGATTATGTGGATCGATTGATGGAAACCCAGAAGCAGCAGCGAAATGCGGAGCTGGCCGCGCTCCAAATGCAAATCAATCCACATTTTTTATACAATACGCTGGCTTCGATCAAATTTCTGGTACAGCAGGGCAACAAGGAAAAAGCTGCGGGTACGATCAACGCGCTTATATCGCTCCTGCAAAATACAGTCAGCGATATTCATTCCACCATACCTGTTCGGCAGGAGCTGGAGACACTGAAGCATTATGTGTATATTAATCACGTGCGTTACGGTGAGAAAATTCGCGTTCATTACTTTGTGGAGCCGGATAGTCTGGATTATCATATGCCCAAGCTCATTCTCCAACCTTTTATTGAGAATGCATTCTTCCACGCATTCAACATCAAGGGAGAAGGAACAATTCTGATTATGATTGCGGTTCAAGAAGACCAGCTTGTATGTGAAGTTGTAGATGACGGGGACGGTATGAATCTGGAGCAGAACCCGGCGGAGGAAGAATCGTTGCCCGCACCGATCAGCAAACGCCAATTGTTCTCCGGCATTGGGATACGCAATGTGGATGACCGAATTAAGTTGATGTACGGTGAGAAATACGGAATCCACATTACAAGCAAACGCAGTGAAGGAACAAAAATCATCATTACGCTTCCATTGACCAAAAGCTAAAGATATTACAAGAACCTAAAGATTGTACCAGAACCGGTATGAAAGCGAAAACAGGATCCAATAATAGCACCAAAGCTAACAAAGATAGTGCCAATGAAAACGAATACAAAGTGATAAGATGGATGCGTAGCAGAGAAAACGCTTCCATCTTTATTATTTTTCAGATTAAAAAGGGGGTTTACGCAATGAAAAAATTAATGAGCTTACTGCTGGCCGGAGTTGTCCTCTTGTCGGCATGCTCCTCGGGCGGAGATACGGAAGGCGGGTCGGGCAGTAACGGCAGCTCTAGCGGTGAAGGCAGTGCCGCTCCAAAAGAAATTACGGTTTGGGCTTGGGACCCGGCATTTAACATTGCCGCCATGAATGTTGCTAAAGAAGCTTATGCCCAAGTGAATCCGGACGTCAGGATTAATGTTGTAGAGAATGCGCAGGCCGATATCGTTCAAAAGCTGAACACCGGGTTGAACTCCGGTTCCACGAAAGGCTTGCCTAACATCGTGCTCATTGAGGATTATCGTGCGCAGAGCTTCTTGCAAGCGTATCCGGACTCCTTCTACGAATTGACGGACATCGTGAAAGTGGATGACTTCGCGGACTATAAGATTGGCCCGACCAGCGTAGAAGGCAAGCAGTACGGCGTTCCGTTTGACTCCGGCGTGACGGGAATGTACGTGCGAACGGATTATCTCGAGCAAGCAGGCTACAGTCTGGATGACCTGCAGGACATCGACTGGAAGCAGTACATCGAGATTGGCAAAGCCGTCAAAGAGAAAACCGGCAAAAGCATGATTACGCTCGATCCTAACGATCTGGGACTTATCCGCATGATGATCCAATCCGCGGGGGCATGGTATACGGCGGAAGATGGCCAGACTCCGACGATTGCTGACAATGCTGCGCTACAGGAAGCCTTTGAATTGTACAAAGAAATGATGGATTCCGGCATCGTGAAGGTGAACTCGGACTGGAGCCAATTTGTTGGAGCGTTCAACAGCGGTGAAGTGGCTACCGTACCGACCGGTAACTGGATTACACCTTCGATCAAAGCCGAAGCTTCCCAATCCGGTAAATGGGCGGTAGCTCCGCTTCCTAAGCTTGCGGCTACAGAGGGCTCTGTCCATGCATCCAACCTAGGGGGCAGCTCCTGGTATGTCATGAATGTAGAGGGGAAAGAAGCAGCTGCGGAGTTCCTCGCGAAGACATTTGCTTCCGATGCTGAGCTGTATCAGACGCTGAACACAAAAGTGGGGGTCATCGGCACCCTGAAAGCCGCCGCAAGCGGAGAAGCTTACGCGGCAGCGGATGAATATTTCCAAGGCCAAAAAGTCGTATCAGACTTTGCCGCTTGGACCGAACAAATTCCTAACGTTAACTACGGCATGAATACGTACGCCATTGAGGACATTATGGTCGTTGCCATGCAGGCGTATCTCGGCGGTAAAGATGTGGAAACCGTTTTGAAAGATGCGCAGACGCAAGCCGATACGCAAATCCGTTAAAACACACTCAGGCAGTACAACAAATGCCCTTGCTCCTTCTTCTCCTGTAAAGTGGACATCTGCTGAAGGAAGGGGAGCGAGGGTTTTATTATTTTTATCCATAAGAATTGTGATCAAAAGAAGGGTGTGGAGTGGTGTGAATACAGAAAAAGCCAGGCTAAACCCGCAAATTCATAAGGGCCTGAACAGTCAAAGGCGGATACGTTTGACAGGTTGGTTCTTTGTTCTTGTGCCGGTTGTCATGATTAGTATTTTTTATTTCTATCCGATGGTTCAAGCGTTAATCCTATCCTTCAAATCAGGCAGGGGCAGCAATCTACAGTTTGTCGGTATAGACAACTATATTCGCCTGTTCAGCGATACCACCTTCCTTACGGCCGTCAAGAACACATTTATTTACTTACTCATTCAGGTTCCGGTCATGCTGGTGCTGGCGCTCTTTATCGCTGTGCTGCTTAATGACGATAGACTGAAGTTTAAAGGTTTTTTCAGAACGGCTATTTTCCTGCCAACGGTAACCTCGCTTGTCGCGTACTCCGTCGTTTTCAAGTACATGTTCGGAGCCGACGGCATCGTCAATAAATTTCTGGTGAATCTTCATCTGATCCAGGAACCGATTCAATGGATCACTGACCCTTTCTGGGCGAAAGTTACGATTATCATCGCGATTACCTGGCGTTTTACAGGCTATAATATGATTTTCTATTTATCATCACTTCAAAATATCGATAAATCCGTGTATGAAGCTGCACGCATCGATGGTGCAAATGCCTTTACGCAGTTTTTCAAAATTACGATTCCGCTTCTGAAGCCGATCATTTTGTTTACGACCATAACATCGACCATTGGAACGCTCCAGTTGTTTGACGAGGTGGTTAACATCACCAAGGGCGGCCCCGGAAACGCAACCATGTCGATATCGCAATATATTTACAATCTTTCCTTCGAATACACGCCTGACTTTGGATACGCTGCTACCGTTTCCTACTCGATCGTACTCATGGTGGTCATATTGACGATGATCCAGAACAAAGTTGGAGGTGACAAGAGATCATGAAAACCAAACGCGTATTTACTTACCTGTTTCTAATTATCGCTGCCCTGATCTCCATCTTTCCGTTTATCTGGATGGTTGTCAGTGCCACCAATCCGTCCGTGGACGTAACGAAAGGGACGCTGCTGCCGGGTTCGCACCTGGTCAAGAATATCAACAATCTGTTCAGCTCCGTGGACATGTGGCAAGCTCTATGGAATTCCGCGAAAATCTCGGTGGTGACTACCGTGCTTTCACTGCTGGTTGCATCAGCCGCTGGTTATGGATTTGAGATGTACCGCAGCCGCGGAAAAGATATCGTATTTAATATCCTGCTAGCCTCGATGATGATTCCATTCGCGGCGATTATGGTGCCTCTATTTCAGATGTTTGCCAAAGTATCGGGGGTTGTACCCTTTCTAGGCATTGATACGGCAGGGGCTGTCATTCTGCCGACATTCACGACGGCGTTCCTTATCTTCTTCTTCCGTCAAAGCACCAAAATGTTTCCCAAGGATATGATGGAAGCCGGTCGCATCGATGGTCTGTCGGAGCTGGGCCTATTCTTCCGCATCTATATGCCGACGATGAAATCGACCTATGCAGCCGCAGCGATTATTACTTTCCTGAACAGCTGGAACAACTATCTGTGGCCGCTGATCGTGCTGCAGTCGCCGGAGAATATGACCGTGCCGCTGCTGATATCGAACCTGGGATCAGGCTATGCTCCAGACTACGGTTTGATTATGTCCGCCATCGTCATAACGACGCTGCCGACGGCGCTTGTGTTCTTTATGATGCAGAAGCAATTTGTTGCTGGAATGACAGGTTCAGTGAAATAAAGTTGGAAAATGGAGGGAAACAGATGAAACAGCAGGTTGAACGAGGAGTCGCGCCAAGTCTTGCATGGTTGTCCGACCCCGGCGTATTTGCGGTAGGCAGGATGCCCGCGCACTCCGATCACCGGTATTACGAATCGATGCTGGAAGCCGAACAGCTTGGAGAGATGCCTTGGCGCCGCAGTCTGAATGGGAGCTGGAAGTTTAGTTACGCCCGTAATGCCAAGGAACGCCAAGCGGATTTTTATAAAACGGACGAATCCTGCAGAGGATGGGATGATATTGAGGTTCCCGGACATATCCAGCTTCAGGGTTATGGGCAGCCGCAGTACGTGAACACGATGTACCCGTGGGACGGTCAGGAGTTTCTTAGACCCCCGATGATCTCAGAGGACCACAATCCCGTGGGCAGCTATGTGAAGTTTTTCAACGTTCCTGCAAGCTGGCAGCAGCGCCCGCTGTATATCTCTTTTCAGGGAGTTGAATCAGCTTTCTATGTATGGCTGAACGGGGAGTTTGTCGGTTACAGCGAAGACAGCTTTACGCCGAGCGAATTCGACCTCACGCCGTACTTGACGGAAGGCGAGAATAAGCTGGCTGTCGAGGTCTATCAACGCAGCACCGGAAGCTGGCTGGAGGATCAGGATTTTTGGCGTTTTTCCGGTATTTTTCGCGATGTGTATCTGTACACGGTACCTGACGTTCATGTGCAGGATCTGCACGTTCAAACCGATTTGGATGAAACGTATGAACTTGGAACGCTGAGGGTTACCATGCAGCTGAGGGGAAAGCCGACTTCGAAAGTAGCCTTAGAGCTCAAGGATGCAGCAGGAAATCCAGTGGTCCGGGGGGAGACCGATGCTTCCGGGGAAACGGCGTCGATGGCGTTAGCTGCAGGTAAGGTCAAGCGGTGGAGCGCAGAAGAGCCTAATTTATATACATTGTACGTATCCGTCTATGACGCATCCGGAAACCTTGTGGAGGTCGTGCCGCAAAAGATAGGTTTTCGCAAATTCGAGATGATTGACAAGGTGATGCATTTAAACGGCAAGCGCATCGTGTTCAAAGGCGTCAACCGGCACGAATTCAATTCCCGCCGCGGACGCTGCATTACGAAAGAGGATATGCTGTGGGATATCAAGACATTGAAGCAGGCGAATATCAACGCCGTACGGACGTCGCATTATCCGAATCAGTCGATGTGGTACGAGCTGTGTGATGAGTACGGCGTGTATGTCATCGACGAGATGAATCTGGAGACGCATGGATCATGGCAGAAGATGGGGGCCGTTGAGCCGTCCTGGAACATACCGGGCAGCAGGCCGGAATGGCAGGATATCGTTTTGGACCGTGCGATTTCCATGATCGAGAGGGACAAGAACCACCCATCGATTTTGATCTGGTCTTGCGGCAATGAGTCTTATGCCGGAGAAGTCATTCGGAATGTTGCGAACTTGTTCCGGGAGAGGGACCCTAGCCGGCTCGTGCATTACGAAGGGGTGTTCCATAACCGGGAATATGACGATGCGAGCGATATGGAGAGCCGCATGTATGCAAAACCGGCGGATATTGAACAGTATCTGCAAAACGAGCCCTCCAAGCCCTATATTAGCTGCGAGTATATGCATGCCATGGGCAATTCCGTCGGCGGATTGCATAAATACACGGAGCTGGAGCAGAAATATCCGATGTATCAAGGCGGCTTCATCTGGGATTTCATGGATCAAGTTATTGTGAAACGTGATCGTTATGGCAAGCCTTTTATGGCTTATGGAGGGGATTTTGATGATCGTTCAACCGATTACAACTTCTCCGGCAACGGCATCGTCTATGCGAATCGGACATGGTCCCCCAAAATGCAGGAAGTGAAATTCCTGTATCAGAACGTCAAGCTGACCCCGGATCGTTATGGCGTCACGATCAGAAATGAGAACTTGTTCGCTTCGTTGGATGCTTATGATGTTATATATTGTCTCAATTATGAGGGCAGAAAAATCTACAGCGGAGCGGTATCCACCCAGGTTGATCCCGGCGAAGAGAGATATGTAAAGCTTGAATTGCCTGAGGTGGGGCTCTCAGCCGGTGAGTATGCGCTAGACGTTTCACTCGTACTCAAGAAGGATTCGTTATGGGCGGAAGCCGGCTACGAAATTGCTTTTGGACAGTTTGTTTTCCAAGTGGAGAACGCGCTCGCTGTTGACGCTCCTGGCAATATGTCATTGTCGGCGGCGGAACGCCTGGAACCAGGTTCAGGGGGTACGCATGATACGCCCGCGAATGATTTCCGTGTAGTTGAAGGGGACGTAAATATCGGCGTTCTTGGACGCGATTTCTCCGTCATGTTCTCGAAGCAGGCAGGAACCCTCATATCCGTCAAGTATGCGGGACGGGAGATGATCTCTTCTCCACCGGTACCACTCTTCTGGAGAGCGATGACGGATAACGATAAAGGGGCGGGACTGCATTTCGACTCCGCACATTGGCATGCTGCAAGCCTGACTCGGAGAACGTTAAGCTGCGAGCTTACCGAGGACTCGGACCATGCGACCGTGACCTATGTGTATAAACTGAGCGTGTCCGAGGAAGTAAGGGTGCGCGTATCTTATACGGTGTTCACCGATGGAAACATTCAAGTAAAGTCGGGGTACCAGGGAGCATCGGGATTGCCGAAGCTGCCGATCTTTGCTCTTTCCTTCAAAGTACCGGCGGACTACGACAACCTGGATTGGTATGCGAACGGGCCGGAAGAGAATTATATCGACCGTGCATTTGGAGCTAGATTGTGCCGCTTCCGCAATCGTGCGGCGAATAATGTATCAGCCTACTTGGTACCGCAGGAATCGGGCAATCGTACAGGCGTGCGAGAGGTATCCATAACCAGCGATCAAGGTCATGGCATTACGATTGAGGCACCATCGGCAGCACCGGTAGAAGCCAATATATCGCCGTATACCGCATTTGAGCTGGAGAACGCAACGCATCATTATGAGCTGCCGAACGTTCACCATACCGTTGTTACCATTGCCGGACGGCAAATGGGGGTTGGGGGTGACGACAGCTGGGGGGCTCCGGTTCATGACGAGTATCAGATCGATCCTTCGATGGACATGTCCTTTGAATTTACGATTCGCAGAGCTTAATGCGAGCTTCGATAAACCGTTGCGACAATATGCCGAAATCCTTATTTAAGGGTTTCGGTGTTTTTTTGATTTCTCCACTTCATTTGTATTTTCCACCACTCTGAATCCTCCATGCTTGAGGGATGTTTAAGGATTCATCAAATCTACTTGGAGAAAATCAAAATCTCTGAAAATGAGACATTTACGGAACCGTTGAGTATTTTTACAATGATGAGCAAGTACGAAATGGAGTCCATACTTGTTTCGTCCTGTAGGTTAATTGAGGGGAGGGGCAATCGTTTGTTCCAAACGCTAGGCTAAACCATATTCGAAAGGGGAAGTTTGATGAAATTAAATATCGTGCCGTTCAAAACCCAGTTGATCATACTTACGATAACCCTATTAGGATTGTCTTCGCTGCAACCAGTGCCTGTAGAAGCTCAATCGTCAATCAACAAACAATTCGGGGACCCTGTTTCCGTAGGAGCTCCTATTCAGCAGATTGCTATTTTTGAAAGCGCTTATGGTCAAGAGGATGGTCGTGACGTCATGTATACCACGGTGAATGGAAAGCCGGCCATGCTAAACGTCATTGACCTTGTGGACAACAAATTGCTCCGGACGATCCCGCTTCCGGATGCCGACAGCTCCTGGGCTAAGACCATTGCTCCAGATGGAACGCTATATATAGCAGGTCAATCCAAAGTTTACAGATATTCGCCCCAAACCAAAGAACTTGATGATTTGGGACCCGCGATTCCAGGCGAAACCTCTATCTGGGGATTAGTTACGGATGAGCAAGGCAATGTATACGGTGGGACCTATCCACACGCCAAAGTGTTTAAATTTGATCCTAAGGCGAACTCGTTCACGGATTACGGAACTATGGTAGAAGGGCAAGGGTATGTTCGTTCCATTGCCTATTCGGATGGTATCGTATATGCAGGTATCGGCACGGTAGGCCATATCGTCAAGTTGGATCCGGTTACCGGGGATAAGACAGAACTGCCGATTCGGGACGTACCCGGGGTAAGCAGCCTTCCTTTCGTGTATGGACTGGACGCCAGGGGAGATTACCTCTTCGCTTACTTAAACGGCAACGGAACAACCGCATTGATTATATACGATATGGCGAGGGGTATCTGGCTGGATGAGGTATACAGCGGATACGGCGGCCTGGATGTGTCGCCGGAACGCGACGGGAAAGTATATTTCGTCCAAAATCGGAAGGTTCAAGCTTTTGACATGACGACGCGTCAGGTCACGGACACGGGAATTGCCTATGGAACTGGCTTCCGTTCCACCGGCTGGGTCCGTTTCCCGGATGATCCGGAGCTTCCCGGCGAGACCTTAGTAACCATCCAATTCGGCGGGAAGGCGGCACTGTTCAACTTCGAGTCCGGCATTCATAAGACGCTGCCTGCGGTTGCCGAAGGACAACCTACGCTTATTCAGGCTCTGGAGAAAGGACCGGGCGGCAAAATCTATACAAGCGGCATGACCTCTGCATTGGGAGGCGTGTTCGATCCCGTTACGCGCACCCATTCGACGTATCCGATGGGCCAAGCCGAAAGCATCGGCTCGCTCGGGAATGACGTATACTTTGGCATCTATCCCAAAGCGGAGATTCGCAAGCTGGATACGACGCTTCCCGTTCAAACGGATCCGAACAAGCCGAACCTCAATCCGGAATCCTTATTCTACATGGAGGAAGACCAAGATCGTCCTTATGTCCAAACTACAGGCGGAGGCAAGATCTATTTTGGGACCATACCGTATTACGGAGAATTGGGCGGAGCGCTTGTGGCGTACGACCCAGCCTCCGATGCGTTTGATGTTCATCGCCATGTCGTGCACAACCAGAGCATCGTAGGGCTGACTTATCGGGACGGCAAGATTTACGGTTCGACCAGCATAAGAGGCGGTCTCGGCATCGATCCAACCGAGTCGGAAGCGAAGATGTTTGTGTGGGATGCTGTTAGCGGCGAAAAGCTTAGCGAATTCACGCCTGATATTCCGGGCGCCGTTAAATCCCCGATCATGATCAGCGGGCTGACCTTCGATCAAGACGGACTCCTCTGGGCAGCGGCAGACGGCATTCTGTTTGCGGTGGACCCTGCTACGCAGGAGGTCGTTAAAAGCAAGGTCATTTATCCGGGTGTCACCGATTACGGGATGTGGAGGCCGATCCATCTCAGATGGGGGAACGATGGCCTGCTCTATACCGACCTCTACGGTCAGCTGACCATATTGAATCCCGACACGCTGGAGCATAAAGAACTGGGAATCAAATCGGCACTCTTTACCTTGGGGGATGACGGAAACATCTATTATGCGCAAGAAACACGAATGTACATGATTCCCGTCTCCGATGCTGAAGAAGAGGATACCCAGGCCCCAACGACAGAACCTGCGACCAATCCGGAGAAGCCTGATGGAAAGGATGGCTGGTACGTTAGTCCGTTAACGGTTACCTTGTCGGCCTATGATGAAGGAGCCGGTCTTGAATCCACTTTATACTCCTGGGATGAAGGAGCAAGCTGGACCAGCTACGATGGTTCGCCATTGCATGTGCAGGAGGATGGACGTCACGTGCTTACTTATCGATCCATTGACAAAGCCGGCAATGAGGAGGCACCGCATAAGCTCCAGCTGCATGTGGATCAAGAGGGACCCGTAATCCGCTGGAAATCGGAGATACCTGAAGAAATCAGCACTGCGGATGATTTGAAGCTGGACTTCGAACTTCAGGACGAATGGTCGGGAGCCGATACGGACGGAACCGTTATCACTCTGGACGGAGAGCGGGTAGATCATCAATCAGCCCTCCCGTTATTCAGACTCCCTCTGGGCGAGCACACGCTTACGATACGAGCAGTCGATTTGGCAGGAAACGAATCCGTGCAAGAGATGAATTTCAGAACCGTCACAAACTTCGAGAGTCTGAATGAGCTTGTATATCGATTCGCCGAACAGGGATGGATTGACAATCACGGTATCGTGAACAGCCTTGCTGAGAAGGCCACAAAAGGGAATATCACCGCATTTATCAATCAAGTCCACGCCCAAACGGGGAAGCATATTTCATCTGAAGCTGCAGCCTATTTGATTCGGGATGCATCGGCACTTCAGTAACATCTATCAAGTTAGGGTTATACGGTTGAAATATCTTCTATTGAAAAGGAAGGTGCGGAAATTTGAAGCGTATAAAAGTGAAGATGGGCTTAATGGTTATGCTTTCGTGTGCTTGTATGACAACCATCCTCCCGGTAAAACCCATGAATGCACAAGCATGGCAGGACGCCGGTCTATCAAATCCCATACGGCTTGAGGATAAAGTGTATGGACAGCCGGAACGATTGGCCCAACCCATTCGGGGAATCAGCATTTATGACGGGGCCGTCGGGGAACAGGATGGCAGAAAGGTTATGTTTACAACGGTAAAAGGCTCTCCTGCCCAATTCAATGTCGTAGACATGGCCACGAATAAGGTAATCCATACATCGATCTTGCAGGGCGGCGGCGGAGATGCCTGGCACCATGAAGTTACGCCGGACGGAAAGCATGTGTATGTGACATCACATAGAACGCTCTGGCTGTATTCAACCGAGACCAAAGAGATCAACCTGGTTCACGACTTTGTTGACGAAGGCCCGTGGTCGCTTGTTACCGATAGCAAGGGTAATGCCTATATCGGTACTTATCCCGGCGGAAAGGTATTTAAATACGATCTCGGTCTGGGGACCGTTACGGAAGATTACGGCAGAATGCTAGGAAACCAGCCGCAAGAATATGTAAGATCAATCGCACTGGATGAAGCAGGAGGACATATTTATGCCGGGACGGCGCACGGTCAAATCATAAAACTGGATTTAGCGACCGGAAGCAAAACGAATATCGCGCAGCCGCTGATGGATCAACAGGAAACCGGCTTTGTGTACGATATGAATCTGGTTGACAACCGTTATATATTCGCCCGATATTCCGAATCCAAAAATATGTATGTCTATGATCTCCAGTCTTCCAGCTGGCTGGACGTTGTGTTATCCAATGTGACCGGTCTGCATGTTACGGACTCTTATGAAAACAAAGTCTACTTCATTGCGGATAACACGTTAAAATATTTCAACCCGGCAACGGGCGAGATCGGCTCCACCGGCATGGCCTATGGCAGCGGGTTAAGAGGTGCCGATTGGGTCCAAATCGATCAGCATGAGAATCCGGATCTGATCGGCATGAATCTGGTAACCATGCAATTTGGCGGAGGCATCGTTTATTTCAACGTAACGCAGAACAAGATGACGGCTACGCGCCCGGTCGTTGAAGGGACGCCGCTGAATATTCATGTCATTGAAAAAGGCTCGGATAACCAGTTGTTTATGAGCACATTGGGCGCTGGTACAGGGGCTATCTATGATCCAGATCAGAACCATGTGACTTCGATTTCCCTCGGCCAGGCCGACAGCATGGTGTATCACGACAATGCCATGTATATGGGAGTGTATCCTAAAGCTTATGTTCATAAATATGACCAAACCAGAGCGCCGGGTAACGGAAATCCCTCCCAATTCCTGCAGGTGGCCCCTGAGGCCCATCAGGATCGTTTAATCGAAGCGACATCCGGCGGCGGACGTATCTATTTTGGGAGTGTATCCGCATATGGGGTTAATGGAGGAGCCGTAACGATCATTGACCCAACCGCATATGCCGAGAACAAGACAGGCGTGAAGGTAATACGAAACGTTGTTCAAGATCAAAGTGTGGTAGGTCTTGCTTATAAGGACGGTATAATCTTCGGTTCAACGAATATCAACAACGGCCTCGGAAGCAACCCGACGGCTGAGGAAGCCAAAATGTTTACCATGAATGCCTTGACTGGAGAGAAATTAGCGGAATGGTCACCACAGATCGAAGGCATAGATAAACCTGAATTTATCGGCCGACTGACAGTTGGGCCTCATGATGGGCTGATTTGGGGAGCCGTTAACGGTACTATATTCGCGATGGACCCGGACAATAAGGAAATTGTAAAGAGCAAGCAGGTTCATACGGGATCGTTCAATTACGGTGCATGGTCTTCCGTTCCGCTGAAATGGGATGCCGACGGTATACTGTACGCGCTCTTCGGCTCCAAGCTCATTGCGATTGATCCGGTTACCCTGGAGTATCGAGAGGTAACAAGTGCTTACAGCTTTACGATAGGCGATGACGGATATCTGTATTATTCGGACGGCACGGACCGCACCTACTTGTCCCGAATCCATATTGGATCTAAGGCAACGATCCCCGAAGACGTGGACGGAAACGGAACCGTAGACCATCATGATATCAGGCTGGTGGCCAGGCATATAGGTGAAGAACCTGTAGATGAATTGAAAAAACTGGACGTGAACCAGGATGGAAAAATAAACGCAGAAGACGTCAAAAGGGTTACAGCAAAAATGAATGAGGGCCGAAAACAAAAGTAACACGATCATACTTTTTTAAAGTAATACCAAGCTCTCGATGTCATCTCTAGTGTTAATGCACGGTTTAAATTTAAAGCGGCCACTCCTGGCACAAGGGGCGGTTGCTTTAGTCATATCCATAACGGCCCTGTCGGAGACAAGAATATATCCCCACATGAAGTCGCGTAACCCGCGGCTTTTTTGTGTTAACAATCGAAGTGGACGAGAATCACTGCCCAGATGGATGAATTGACACAAGAGGGAATAGTGTATATATTATATATATACGGTATGCACTTAATTAACAGCAGTGGGGTGAACGGCATAAAAATCATATTATCCAACGCATCGAACGATCCGATTTACATACAGATTATGAACCAGATTCGACAGAGTATCCTGAGCGGAGAATTGCGCGCAGGCGATAGTCTCCCTTCTATAAGGCAGCTTGCTAAGGATTTACAGGTTAGTGTTATTACGACTAAGCGTGCCTATGAAGAATTGGAGAACGAAAAACTAATTGACTCGGTCGTAGGCAAGGGTTGCTTCGTATCAGGGGCAAATAAAGATTTCATCAGGGAGCAGCGCATGAAGCGATTGGAAGAGAAAATGATGAATATCATCCGAGAAAGCAAGGAATTAAATATGAGTCAACAAGATGTGATCGATCATCTAACTTTAC
Organism: Paenibacillus sp. NPDC093718; assembly: GCF_050279985.1. NCBI lineage: Bacteria > Bacillati > Bacillota > Bacilli > Caryophanales > Paenibacillaceae > Paenibacillus > Paenibacillus sp. NPDC093718. The sequence continues at coordinate 1,147,905 of NZ_JBNNUS010000001.1, read as the reverse complement.
TGTTCGAGGAGGAACAAACACCATGAACGCAATCGAATTACGCAATTTAACGAAAACATACCCTTTTTTCAAAGTCGATCATGTCTCTCTGGATGTGAAACAAGGCTACATTACAGGACTTATTGGTCCGAATGGAGTTGGTAAAAGCACCTTAATCAAGATGATGCTCGGCATGATCCGTCCCGATTCCGGCAGTGTAAAAATACTCGGCCTGGATATGCCTAAACATGAAGTCGACATTAAACAGCGCATCGGCATCGTCTCGGATGATTGCTTCTATTATGAGCATCTTAAGATTCGTGATACGAAGAGAATGATCGCACCTTTTTACACCCATTGGAATGAAAAGAAATTTAACCGCTACCTCGAACAATTCGAATTGTCCCCTAAGAAGAAGGTTGAAGATCTATCTAAAGGAATGAAAATTAAACTCGCCCTTGCCATTGCCTTATCCCATGAGGCCGAGCTCTTGGTCATGGATGAGCCGACTTCCGGACTTGATCCTGTGTTCAGAAGGGAAATGCTCGATCTGCTTGCGGATATGATGCAGGACGAAAAAAACACGATTATCTTTTCGACGCATATTACGACGGATTTGGACCGCATTGCTGACTACATTACTTTCGTGAATGACGGAAAACTTGTATTCAATGAAGCGAAAGACGATGTGCTTGAGAGATACGCGATCGTGAAGGGCGATATGCAACTGATTGATTCGGATATTCGAAAGGAATTTATCGGGATTCGTGAGACAACGCTTGGTTTTGAGGGCTTGGTAGATAATAGACGCAAGGCCGAGCAGCTGTTTAGCGATAATGCTATTTTAGAAAAACCATCCTTAGAAGACATTATGTATTTCACGGCCAAGGGAGGACGAGTTCATGCTTAATTTGCTTCGTAAAGACTTCATCGCTTTAAAAAGCTCACTGTGGACGATTCTTCTCTATCTCGCTGTATTCAGCATCGCATTTATACCAAAAAGTGAAATGTCTATCTATTTTGTAGGAATCTATACGGCTTTCGGCTCCATTATTCTAGCTACGATGATCGATATCAAAAACCATAACCATAAATTTCTGGTCACGCTGCCGATTAGTCGCAAACATATTGTGCTAGCCAAATACATAACAGCCGTTATATATACACTGTTTGGAGTCATTGCTTCTTACGGGATTCACCAGCTCATTAATCTTTCATTCCCACAGCTTGAAAAGCCGGATTATACGTTATGGTCCATGTTGGTTTCAGTAGGAATGCTGCTTGTTCTCATTTCTATCTATATGCCTCTTTTTTACGCGCTTAGTAAAAAAGGAGCCGGAATTATCAATGCCGTATTCATGATCTCCTTAATTATCCTGGCACAACCTGCAGCGGTGCTAATGAATATGGTGAGCGAGAAAGGCCTCATTAACGATCAGACATTACTTCTGATTCTAATCGGTATCGTCGTTGTATTCATTGCTTCCTATTTCTTGACGATAAGCCTATTTACTAGAAAAGACTTATAGGCGTCCCGCGGATGCATATGAAAAGTAAGTAATAAATGCTAAAAAGGAGAGCACCTCCATTGAAAGATACACAACATAAAGCTCGTTCTTTCCGGATGAAAAATTGGATGTATTTCTTAGGGGACTTCTTGTATTACAAATACTGTTTATCGCTTTTGATAATTCCTTGTGGTCTTCTAGAAAATGAAACACGACACCATAGATGAAAAAGGCGAAATACCAAAATGCACAAAAGGCCCGACTCTAAACGATGTCGGGCTTTTCATTGTTAAGGCATAGACGGGTGGTTGAATTACCTGCTCCATCGATGCCATCAGAATGTTAAGGAGTGTCTTCATGCTGAACATGATATCTCCCTTTGGGTATCACATGGGGAGAGCCTGACACGGGGTCTTGGATTACCGAGCAATCAAGCCCGAATATGTCTTTGATCATAGTGCTCGTAATGACTTGTGATGGCGCACCCTCAGCCACAAGCAATCCGTTATGAAGCGCAAAGATATGGTCGGCATAACGTGCGGACAAGTTGATATCATGCAGAACCATGACAATTGTCGTTCCATATTTTCGATTTAGGTCTGTGAGCAAGTCAAGAATCTCGATCTGATAAGTAATATCTAAAAAGGTTGTAGGTTCATCGAGCAGTAAAATATCGGTTTGCTGCGCCAGCGCCATAGCAATCCAGACGCGCTGTCTTTGACCGCCGGACAGCTCGTCGATGTTATGATTGGCAAGCTCCGTGATATTCATGATCTCCATCGCTTCGGAAACGGCCTCTTCATCCTTTTTGGTCCATCCGCTAAACCATGACTGGTGCGGAAACCTTCCGCGTCCCACCAGGTCCGCGACGGAGATCCCTTCAGGAACAATGGGAGACTGCGGCAGCAGACCCAATACACGAGCCAGCTCTTTGGGCGGTATATGGCCGATAGGCTTTCCGTCCAGCGTAACTTGACCAGATGTAGGCTTTATCAGCCTTGCCATTGTTTTCAGAAGCGTAGATTTTCCGCACCCGTTGGCTCCAATAATAACGCTGATCTTATGACTGGGAATGACAAGACTAATGTCGTGAATGATGGTTTTATGATCGTATCCCGCTACCGTTTGCTCAGCTTTAAAAATATGCGTAGGTTTCATTATAAATTTCCCTTTCGATTCATTCGGATCAGCAAGAAAATCAAATAAGGCGCTCCGAGGATTCCGGTTATGATGCCCACAGGAAATCGGACCTCAAAGGCAAACTGTCCGACCAGGTCGGCAGCCATAACCAGATTCACGCCAACAAGTCCCGCCGGGATGGCGTTCGAAAACCCGACGCCAACCAATCTCTTGGCGATCGGTCCCGAGAGGAAAGCGACAAAAGCGATGGGACCCGTCGTAGCGGTTGCGATCGCGATCATGCAGACGGAGCTTAAGATAAGCACCATTCGGGTCAGGTCCGTATTCACGCCGAGAGAAGCGGCAGTTTGTTCTCCCAGTTCCAGTACACTTAGATGTTTCCCCAGCATGACAATGATAGGCGTACCAACCAGAACCGATATCACCAGAGCCGGAAGCTCATGCATTTGAGAGCCATTAAGGCTCCCGCTAAGCCATCTGAACGCTGTCGGAATGTCTTGCTCCGCGCCGACCAAGAGAAGATATGATATGGCTGCGTTCAGCATGGCCTGCATGCCGATGCCGACCAAAATTAATCGCCCAACGGAAAAAGGCTTTGCCCTAGACAACAGATAAATGATGGTTACGGTAGCCAGACCTGCGACCACCGAAGCAATGGAAACAACAGCATTGCTTGTATGAAGAATGATAATGCAAAAAACAGCCGCCGCGCTTGAGCCGGAAGTAATCCCGATGACATTCGGGTTCGCAAGAGGGTTGCGAAGCATGGTCTGGAAGGTGTTGCCGGCCAGACCAAAAGCAAATCCGGCAAAAAGACCAGCCAGCATTCTCGGCAAGCGTATAGTATTCAAAGCAAAAGAGACCCCTTTGATGTTCTCTCCCGAAAGTGCCCGGACAACATCCTGAACGGGATAAATGGTACTCCCGAGTAAAAGCATGGCACAGCAGAGCGCGCAGGCAAGCAATGCAAGGAAGCTGGTAACAAGAATCCATCGACGGCGTCTTTGACGCCTGCCTGCCATAATAAACGCAACAGTTTTATTTTTCATAATGAACGCACTTTCGCTTTCATAGCTAATATGATCAGGATCGGTGCCCCGATAAAGGCTGTGACTACGCCGACTTCAAGTTCTCCGGGACTGCCGACCAGCCTGCCGATGACATCGGATATCGTTAATATGACAGCTCCCGAAATAGCAGACATCGGTATAATATAACGCAAGTCGGAGCCAAGAAGAAGGCGTATGACATGCGTTGACAAAAGCCCGATAAAACCGATGGGCCCTGCCAACGCCGTAGTCGCCCCGCATAAAAGAACCCCGGCAAAAGCCGCAACAAGCCGCAGTACTCCTGTACGAACGCCCAGTCCGGTCGCGACGTCGTCTCCAAGCGCCAACGCATTCAATGCCGAGGATGAAATGATGCCTAACAGCATGCCGACCACCAGAAACGGTGCGAACGTAGCCATATCGCTCCAGTTCGCTGAACCCACGCTGCCCACTTGCCAGAATCTGAATTGATCCATGACATAGGAGCGTGGAATCATGATTGCGCTAACCAACGAAGAGAGGGCGGCGCTTGTGGCGGCTCCCGCCAACACAAGCTTAAGGGGCGTAGCACCGCCACGCCCCATGGAACCGATTCCGAATACAAACACTGCGGTAATGGTTGCTCCGGCTAAAGCTAGCCAAATATATTGATTGGCGGTGCTAATATTCAAGAACGCAATTCCGCAGACCACAAACAATGCTGCGCCGGTGTTGACACCCAGGATGCTCGGATCTGCAATCGGGTTGCGAGTGACGGCTTGCATAAGCGCCCCGGAAACGCCGAGTGCTGCACCGCAAAACAAACTGAAAATCGTTCGAGGAACCCTTTTGCGAACCACGTTTGCTCCGTAGGAATCGATGTCCGGGTGAAATAATCCGTCCATCAATTCATGAAATCGGATCGGACGGGAGCCTAAGGTGAAAGATGCGAGCACGCTTATACCGAGCAAAACCAAACATATCACCAGAACCCATGTGAAATTCCTCGGAATGCGGGAGTTTAGCACTTTTATTTCTGAAACGGATGAACTATTCATTTACTTTGCTAATAGCTCCTGCCAGTAATTCCAGGTAGTCATCGATGGTGTAAGAGATGGAAAGGGGGTTCGGATTTCCGGAAGCCGCCAGTGGTGTGCCGTTACCAATAAATACGACGGAGCCTCTTTGTATAGCCGGAATCTTGCCAAGCAGGGAATCTGCTTTAACGGCTTCATATAAACTCTCATCACCATATCCGACCAAAATATCCGCATCGTTCAGGACATCAGCGTTCTCAGCGCTTAAATTCAGCGAGTAGTTGGTAGGATCGGTAATCTGACTTGTAACACTTTCAGGATATTCCATTCCAAGCTCCAGCAGGAAAGAGCCGCGAGGGTCAGCAGGGGTATAGATATGCAATTTGGACATGTCCTTCGCCGAGAAATTGACCCAAACCACTTTCTTGCCCTGCATCTCAGGATGTTCGCTTGCTTTTTCCTTGACCAGGTTCTCCGTATCTTTAATGAGCTGTTCGCCTTCCGCTTTCATGCCCATGCCGGTTGCATTTAACATCACTTGTTCCCGCCAAGTAGTGAGCCAAGGAGTCGTCGGGTACGCCACAACCGGAGCAATCTTGGTTAGAATATCGTAGTCTTCCTGCGTGATTCCGGAGTAAGCTGCCAGAATGACATCCGGGTCAGCATCGGAGATCGCCTCGAAATCAAGGCCGTCCGTATCCTGAAAAACATTAGGCTCACTCACGCCAAGTTCCTTAAGCTTTTCAGCCGTCCAAGGCAAAAGTCCGCTGTCATCCTGAACGCCGTAATTCGCGGCGGAAAACCCTACAGGAACAACGCCGAGAGCGAGAGCTACATCATGATTGGCCCATTGAATCGTAGCTACACGTTCAGGCTTGCTTTTAATGACGGTTTCGCCAAAAGCGTGCTTGATTACGATCGGATATTCAACATCTGTATCTTGGGATGCAGGAGTTTCCGTCTTAGGCGTTTCTGTGCTTGACGAAGCCTTTTCCGTCGCAGCCGGTGCAGGTGTTGAGCTTGATTGCTGGCTCGAACAGCCGACTAGCAGAATCAGGATCATTGCCGAAATAAATAATGCTCTTAATGAAATTTTTCGGTTTTTAATCACGTACATACCCTTCCTTCTAATAAAATGGTACAAATTAGCACATGAAAATGATAATCATTATCATATATTGGCGTGGATGGCTTGTCAATGAAAAATTCCCCATCACATTTTGCGATTCAAAAGGAGGAACAGCCTTTCTTTTATCGAAAGAATGACTACGAGCTTCTTAATAATCAAGAATTTATTTCCCTGATATGTAAGACGGAGGTGACCGAATGGAACGGAATGATGATCCAAAAAATTCAGCTCTTGCCCCTGAAGAAAATCAAAGTGAAGAAAAGGAACGACGGCCCATGTCGACCAGCAGCGGACTGCTGGAATCGGCCATCGACAAATTTGCCAGAGAAGGCGGCTTTGACGATTCGCCGTTAAAGGGAAAGCCGATTAAGATCGAAGACGGAGATGTTCTAACCGGGATCATGAAGAACGCGAATTACCAGCCAGCATGGGTTGAGCTGAGAAAAGAAATTGCCGCTGACATCAAGCGGCTCTTGGAGCGCCAAGAGTCGAATGCGATTCCAGAGACAGAGTTCGAGGCCATTAATCAAAAGATCATAAAGTACAACCGAATGGTTCCGAATCCACAGCTGCAAAAAGGACTCCTGTCCGAAGTCAATTTGCACGCAGCCTACGATAAATGGGAGTAGCTCATGAACTCAAATGTACTTCTCCCCGTTACCGTTCAGGGGACCAGGTGAAAAACGACGAAAAGGACCTTGAAGCTATCCGCTTCAGGGTCCTTTTTTGAATATGATCCGTGTTTCGATGTAGGGACAAGGTAAGGTCCGAACAGGGGAAGCAAGAGCTGCCAGCACTTACCTCATTTTACTCCGCCAAGCATCCAGCTGTTTCTGCACTTCCTGCTGTACGTCGTCCATGCCTGCTTGCTTCAGCTCCTCGTTAAATTTGGGAAGGATCGTATCCACATCGACGGAGCCTGTCATGAGGCTCGGATAATATTTATGCCAGACCATTTCGATGTTATCGGTTTGGGCGGTCAGCTTGGATAGATCGGGCGTAAAGCCGAGCACGGTGGACTTGACGACGCCAGCGTTGTACTTGCGGAATTGATCCCACTTGTCGAGGGGATCCGGGTTATCGCCGCCCATGGTTTTCAGGATAAACCAATTTCCCTGCGTGTATTGTACACCTGAATAGCGGCTTGCAGGCGCATCCGGGAGCGGGTCGCCATGGCTGTCCTTGTCCGTAGTTGGAACGACTTGCCCCTGTTTATCCAGCGTGTAGTGTACGCCTTCAATTCCATAGTTGAATAAGTTTCGTATTTCGGGGTCCGTATTGAGTAAATTCAAAAATTTAATACACTCTACGGGATGTTTGGTGTTGGCATTCACGGCCATGATGCCTCCCCGAACGGATTCCGTCGTGACGGTGCTTGGGGTTACGGGATGGGCTACAATTTTGTAGCCGCGATCCTTACTCCAAGTCGTCTCCGAGAGCGGACCGCCGCCTGAAGACTTCCAGAACACTTTGGCCCCGCGTTTAAGTCCTCCAGGCTCTCGCAGCGCGGCATCCTCATTAATGAAGCCCTCCTTGTAATAACGCCGCAACGTATCCAGCACCTGCCGTGCTTCCTTGGTTTCGAAGATATTCACCACTTGAGCGCTCGGGTCCAGTGATTTGATCATCAAGGGCAATTTATGGTTCATAATATATTCGTATCCATGCAGAGCGAAGAAATTGTGGGAATCCCGATCCAATTCCATGGGGATGTAGGCCGGCTCTTCCCGCTGAATCATCCGAAGCAGCGGTTCAAGCGATTCCAGCGTATTGTACTTGGTAATGTCGATATTATATTTACTCACGATGGAAGCGGGGTACATCCACTGATCAAGCACCGCTAACTCTTTATTGGTGGGCACACCGTAAATGCTGCCATCATTCATACGTACCCCTTGCCAAAAGATGGGATCAATGGCGTTGTACATTTCCTTGCCCAGGCCGGCAAGGTAGTCATCCAGCTTCAGCCAGGCGCCGCGCATAGCGGTAGTTGCATACTCAGGTGCAAAGGCAATATCAAACGGGCTGCCGGCGGATATGAGCGTGTTCAGCCGATCCTCATACTCCTGCCAGCTTACCTTGACATAGGTGATCGTTACACCGATTTTACGAGCCATGATTTCATTGATTTTATCATTGACGAGCTGCAGATCCTTGTCGGGCTCTCCGATCGTATAATAAATCAGATTTACCGTGTCCCCATCATATGTTTCGTCGTTAGATCCAGGCTGTCGGAAGCAGCCGGTTGTATAGGATGTGAGCAGCCATATGAGACTGATGATCATGAAGATGCGTTTGGGCCTTGGGTGCTTTAACATCATCGGTATCCTCCTTTTTCGCCGCGTTCGCTGTTACCCTTTTCCCCGCAGTTCAGAAGGAGATTTTCGGAAAAAGCTGTGAAAGTGCGTATAGAAATAGTTGAGATTGTTGTAGCCGACGGAAAAGGCGATGTAGGAAATCTTCTCATCTGTTGATTGAATTCGTTCTTGTGCAAGCAGCATGCGGTAAGCCATAAGGTATTCGGAAAACTTCATGGCTGTTTCTTTAAGAAACAATTGTCCAAGGTAGGTGCTGTTCATCTGGAAACGCTCCGCCACGGATTTCAAGGTGATATTCTGAGCGTACTCTGTCCTGATCATTAGCAGGATGCGGTTGACCAGCTTGGATAAGCTGTCATAGCTTACACCTAATACCGGGTCCTTGTTCAGGCTTTCGCCGTTCCTGTTACCGATCGAACCGCCCAGATCTTCGACGATGATCTTCTCAATGACTTGCTGCAGCTTGGTGCGTTCGACAGGTTTGAGCAGATAGTCTTTGACGCCACAGCGAATGGCTTCCTGGGCATATGTAAATTCACTATAGCCGCTCATAATGATATATTTCGTAGGAATTTGAAATTCGTTCAGCCTGCGGATGGCTTCATATCCAAGCTCCTTGCCAATGCAAACATCGAATATGGCGACATCCGGCAGCAGATCAACCCCTTTGGACATGGCTTCCTCCGTGGATTCACAGGTTTCGATCCGACCAAATCCGTATTGTTTCCAATCCAGGATTCGCTTCATTCCCTCCAAAATCTGAGGTTCGTCATCCACAATCATCAGTTTGTACATGTTCAATCACCTCTTTTGAAATCCGCACGGATATGTTGACTCCAGCTTCCTCATTATTCGCAATCTCTATTGAACAGCCGTTCCCGTAGAAAAAGTGAAGGCGCGTATATACGTTGCGCAGCCCGATACTATGGGAAGAAGGTTCATCATGATTAGACATTGTGCTTCGAACGGTATGTAAACGATCTGGAGGAATACCGCGTCCATTGTCCACGAATTCCAGTACGTAACCGTCTTCGGCTTCATAGCCATTAACGACATACAAATTAAACTCATGATTCGCATTAAAGCCATGGATGAAAAAATTCTCCGCCAAAGGCTGCATCCAGAATTTCACGGTAGGGATGTGAAGCAGCGCCGGCTCTACATTAACTTGATAATAAAAACGCTCGGGATACTTAAACTCCATAATCTCCAAGTACTTCTGCAGTAATTCCAGTTCGCTCGCAATCGAAATGATATTTTCCTTTTTGACGATTTCACGATAGAGCGCCCCCAGCGTTGCAATGGCATCAGCGGTGTCCCTGTCCTGATTGACAAGAGCAGTGGAGCGGATAACCTCCAATGTATTGTATAAAAAATGAGGGTTGATCTGGTGTTGAAGCGCTTTCATTTCAGTTTCCTGCTGTTTAATCTTTAACAGATATTCATTACGGATATGCTTATCCAGCTGCTGAATCATATCGTCTAGTTCCCGGGCGATCATGCCGTATTCATTTCGACGGTAACGGGCAGGACGGTTAGGCGTAAAATTGGCCATCTTCACACGTCCAATCGATTGAATGATACGGCGCAGGAAGAGGGCATCATCCCGCATATTGTATGCAATGAGAAGAAGCACACTAATCATGGCCGCCAATATGATCAGGAAGATGGTGATCAGCATCCCGGCATGCTGACGAATGAGCATGGATAAATCGATGATACTGACGAATTTGAAATTAAACTTGGTGGATGGAAAGGAGACAAAAAAGATATGTTTCAAAACACCTTTAGAAATAATACCGTGACTGCGTCCATTCGCCGCGGCTAGCCGGGATACTTCCTCCAGGTCCAGGTCCTGTTCGTTACCGATCAAATATATTTCACCGGAAGGGCTGACGGCAGCTGCATTACCCAATCGAAAGCTTTGAACGGATTTAAAGACTTGCTCACTGCTGACCAAGAAGCGCAGCTCTCCGAATTCCTGGGAACCTGACGTTGGATCCGACAGTTTCTTGCGATATACGAATCCCTTCATCAAGGTGTCGCGAAAAGTTTCATCCGTATTCGGAAGCCCGAAGATAAAGCTTGCAATTCCGTTATCATTAAAACGGACGACATTGCCATACTTGTTGGTATGCGTGCTTATCTGCGTGATTTCACCTTGCGCCCAGCTGTACAGATAGGTCTTAACATCCTCCGGAAAAGAAACCAGCGGCTGTGAGAATTGGCTGTTCTGCAGCCTGCTGGTTAAGTATCCCTCAGCACTGCTGCTTAAAAAGCTGCGAGCATCATCCATCAGACCGGGATTGGAATACATTCGCTGCATGTAAGCCTCGATGCGGTCGGCATCATACTGCAGCTCATTCTCCACACGCGAGAAGGCATTAGCCGCCTCGATACGGGCATTGCCAACCCATTGATTCAGCAGCATGGCACAGGTCAGCGTACCAAGCGTGAGTCCGATGGCCACGACGAAGATGACATAGGCAATAAACTTGTGACGATAAATTTTGATTTGTAAAAAAGAGCCCATACGACACCTCGATTGCAGCAGGTCGTTGAAACAAGTGGTGCTAATCTCAATTTAACACGATTAACGCCCAGCTTCATAGATCGTAAGGAAAAAGCACCCCTTAAGAGAGCCTCATTAAGGGATGCGCTTGAATGTAATCTTACTTGAAGTAATTGTTGATTTGCTCTTGGGCAGCCTGCATAATCGTGTCCATGCCGGCTGACTTTAATTCAGCCGTAATCTTCGGCACCATGGTTTCCGGATCGGATGCGCCCGTGATCAGCTCATATTTGTATTTATCCCATACGGCTTGGCAGTTCGCCACTTCGGTCTGAAGATCGGTGATGTCAAGCGCAAAGCCTAGGATCGTAGAAGAGGTCGCTGCATCGTTCAGCTTTTTAACCTGTTCCCATTGATCTTCAGGGGCGCCCTTGGTCACCGCCAAATTGAAGAATGTGCCTTGCGTGTAAGCAGCCAGCGGCCAAGTATCGGATGTACGCTCAATCACCTTTTCGCCATCGACATTGTTGTAGTCGACGCCTAACTCGCCGAAGGCCAGCATATTGCGAAGTTTAGGATCGGTATTCACTAATTCAAGGTATTTCAATGCTTCCTTCTTATACTTGGAATTCGCTGAAATCGCGTTTAGCGAGCCTTGGATCGTACTGGTTGTATAAATAGGTCCATAATGCTGAACCATATTATATTTTTCAATGGCGTCATTGATTTGCCAGCTGACCTCGGCTCCCGGGAATGCCTGGGCTGCAAAGAACGGTCTGCCTTTGTCGTTCTCCGTCTTCGTCGGAGCATCCGGGTTAATAATGCCATCCTGATACCACTGATGCAGGAGCTTCAGATTTGTCATGACATCAGGCTGCTCAAGTACAGAGACCACCGTGCGTGATGCATCGTCCGCTTTTACGCCGATGGGAGGGAAGCCCAGGGTTAAATCGTCATAGTCGTTAAAGAAACCGTTCAAGCCTTCGCCTTGCGTCATCGGCAGCGGATAGAAGCTTTTGCCTTCGCCAGCCTTCATGTCATGGAGAGGTTTATCCAGATCCTGCAGCGTTTTGATATTATTAATGTCGATGCTGTACTTTTGCACATACTTATCATCGAATACCCAGTACTGCGTCAGTGCGGAATCCTTGTACGTCGGTACGGAATAATATTTGCCGCCGATTTTTGTGCCTTCCCATACCTTCTCGGGAATCAGTTTGTACAAGTCGGGCGTTTCGCTCTGAACGAGATCCGTAATATCGGCAAACGCGCCCATTGCCACTTGCTTGCTGTATTTACCGCTGTTCGTGAACATGATGTCGAAGGGCTCGCCGGTATTCACGATAGTGTTCATTTTGGTGTCCCATTCGCCCCAGCTGGCTACCTTGATGTCGACCTTCACGCCAATCTTCTCGGCCGTATAAGCATTCATGGCATCAACCGCTTTGCTGAAATTGTTCGGCACTTGGCCGCCGATGGTCCACCAGGTTAACGTCGGAATATCCTTGCTTGTCGTTTCGGAGTCTTTGGATGTGTCCGGCGTTGCTTGGGATCCGTCTGTTGTAGAAGCAGGCTTCGAGCCGCCGCAGGCTGCCAAAGCAGTCAACATAAGTGTCAGCACGCACAGCGTAGAGATGAACTTTAATGCTCTTTTCATTTCATTTCCCCCTTTTTGAAGTTAAAATACCTAAAGTGTGTACAGCGGATATTTATCATAAACCAAGCTTGTCTTGGCTTATTTCGTCATTAGCCCTTCACGGCGCCGACCGTCAATCCGGAAATAAAATACTTCTGGAAGAAAGGGTAGGCGAATGCTACAGGCAGCACGATGAGAATGGCGACCGCCATGCGGGCGGATTCCTTCGGCATCGTTGCGACGAGCATGGCGTAGCTTACGCCCATGCTTGCGGCATTCTTGGCGAGTGCATCAACATTGCTCATTAAGCTGTTGAGCAGCGCTTGCAGGGAATACAGGTTCTGGTTGTCGATATACAGCATCGATTGAAACCAGTCATTCCAGTAAGCAAAGCAGAGAAACAATCCGATGGTGGCGATGACCGGCAGCGAGATCGGCATGATGATCGAGAAGAAGATTCGCAGCTGGCTCGCGCCGTCGATTTCCGCTGATTCGATCAGCCCGTCGGGAATCGTGCTTTTGAAAAAGGTTTTACATATGATGACGTTGAACGATGAAACGGCGAGCGGGAGAATAAGCGCCCAAATGCTGTCTTTCAGTCCCAGTAAATTCGTGTTAATGAAGTAGCTGGATACCAAGCCGCCGTTGAATACCATGGGGATGAATACCACCCAGGTCAGAAAACCCCTCAGCTTGTAGTTGGGGCGAGAGAGAACGTAACCCATGGAGGCGGTCAGCAGCACCCCGAGCACGGTACCGACCACGGTAACGAGGGCGGATACACCGAGGGCCCGCAGAATCATCGTTCCCTGCTTGATGATGTAAATGTAAGCCTCGGCCGACAGAGCAACCGGCAGCAGATGATATCCGGTCTCGCGGATGGACTCCTCACTGGAGAAGGAGATGGACAGAACAACGATTACAGGTATGACGCAGAGCAGCGCCAACATAATAAATACCAGGTTGAAGAACAGGTTGACGGCTTTATTTGTACGGTTAAACTTCTCAAGGCCCGTCTCGTAAGTGGTTTTTGGTGTCATCGTCTTGCCTCCTTACATCATCGCGCTATCGGGATCGATTCGACGAACAATCCAGTTAGCGATCAGAATCGTAGCGCATCCCAGAACAGACTGTACGAATGCGGCTGCGGATGCCATCCCTACGGTGGCGGTTTTCAGTTGTTTATACACCATGACATCGATGGTGGTCGCCACGTTGAACAGCGAATTGGAGTCTCGCGTGACCTGATAGAACAAACCGAAATCGGTGTAAAATATACGCCCTACGGCCAGGATGAACATCATGACGATTACCAGCTTGAGCATGGGCAATGTAATGAATCTCGTCTGCTGCCAAATCGAAGCGCCATCAATAACAGCTGCTTCATAATAGGTGCTGTCGATGCTCGTGATGGTTGCCAAATAAATGACCATACCATAGCCCAGACCCTTCCAGACATTTAAGAGAATCAAGAACAATGGCCAATATTTCGGCTCCATATACCAGTTAATAGGATCGCTGCCCATACTGACGAGCATTTGATTGACAATTCCTTTGTCGAAGCTTAAGAATGCCCAGCCTACCGCAGATACGACCACCCAGGATAGGAAATAGGGGAGGAACATCATCGTCTGATAGACTTTGCTCGCTTTGCGGCTGTGGAGGAGTCCGATCATAATCGCGAATAGAACGGGCAGAACAATCCCTAACACGATAAACACCATGTTGTATCCAATCGTGTTGCGGATAATGATCCAGGCGTCATTCGATTTGAACAAGAATTCGAAGTTTTTGAAGCCTACCCATGGACTGTTAAACACATTGCTCAGAAAGCCGCCGCTAATCCTGAAATTTTTAAAGGCGATAATGATCCCGAACATCGGTAAGAAACTAAACAGGATGTACCAAATCGTGGTCGGCAGCGCCAAGAGGGTTAGTTCCGTATCCTGCTTGTGCCAGCGTATTCGTAAGCGCTTTCGTTTTTTGGGTTCGGCTTGTGAGCTCATGTCTGTCACTCCTTACGGTGTTATCTCGCTTATCGTGCACTTGTTAGATTTATTGTATAAGAGGAAGATTCGATGCTTCCAGATAACAAACTTGATACTATAGTCAACAAACGTTAGATTCGAAAGATTTATTGGTTATAAGCAAAAGAAAAATACCTCTGATCCCGATCAGAGGTATTTATGTTCCACCATTATCCTGCTGAAATGATCTCGTCAATTTTAATCCAACGCGATTCCTCTTCGGCCATGGATAGTTTGATCTCCCGTCTAAACGTGTGGATCAGCACGACAATTCCTGTCAATTCGGTGTCCTCATATTCATCGAATAGCCTCACGGTAATCATACGGTGTTCATGAAATGACTCGGCGAGTGTACCCTCGATTAATTCCATTTCTTGCGGATCCAGCGTCGGCCGGCCTTTCCTGCCTTCTTCCAGCTGCCTGCGAATGATGGTTTCTTTGTGTTCCGGCAGCATCATCCGACTGGATTCCCACAGCCCATTGCCCTCAAGCTTTTTTCGTGTTGTCATTTATAGTGTCCTCCTATCTTGGCTGATCGATCCAGCGCTTGACCTGCGTCCGTTTTGGATACGGCTCGGATCACAATCGAATTCCCGTATTTATTTTTCAGGGCATCGGTCACCCGTTCAAGTGCCATCGACCGCTCCCGTCCGGTATCAAACAATGACAATTGGTATTCCGTATCTGGGGAAAACTGTGACAAGCTAATACCGACCCGCCGAATCGGCAGGCCGTCCCAATACGTTTCAAGCAGCCGGCATGCCCAGCGGTAAACCTGATTCGTAATATTCGATGGATCCTCCATCTTCATCTGTCGGCTAAATCCCGTAGGGCGGTCAAAGTCTGCCCCCATACAACCGACCGACACCACATGCCCCATAAAACCAAGACCGCGGCATCGCTGGCAAACCAACTCCGTCAGCTCCAGCAGCACGACCTTGATTTCTTCCAGCTTGGTATAATCCCGAGGGAGGGTCATCATGTGTCCAACCGATTTAGGGTCAACCTGGTGCGTGCCTGGCCTTACCGGGCTATCATCGATTCCGTTGGCAATACGCCAGTACATCTCGGCTGAAATATCGGAATTTTTACCGAATTTACGGCGCATCATCTGCTTCAATTTAGCAAGAGGCGTCTGAGCCACGCTGCCGATCGTGGGCAGGCCCATTACGTTAAAGTGGCGGGTCATCTTGCTGCCGGCCATAAACATGCAGCTAACGGGCAGTTTCCAAAGGGTATCCGGAAGCGAGTCCTTGGACAACGTGTAGATGCCGGACGGATTTTTCTTGGCGTAGTTATCACAGGCGGTTTTAGCCAGGATTTTGGTTTCGCCGATGCCGAAACGAGCGTAAACACCCGTAGCATCCAGGACATGACGTTGAATGGTTTGGGCTAACTCATCGGGTGTGCCGAACAGATGCAGCGAACCGGTAACGTCTAAAAATTGCTCGTCGATGCTGTAAGGCTCAACTAAATCGGTATAACTCTTGTATATCTCCGTGATTTGCATCGAAACGTCAATATACTTCTGCATCCTGGGTTTGATGACGACAAGATCCGGACACTTGGATAGCGCCTCTCCTAATCGCTCTGCCGTCGTTATTCCTTTTGCTTTAGCAAGCGGACAAGCAGCCAACACGATGCCTGAACGTCTTTCCGGATCCCCTGCAACGACCAAAGGGCGGTTTTTATACTCGGGATGGTCTGCTTTCTCAACAGATGCATAAAAGGACTGGCAATCCCCTAACATGATCACTCGGTTAGATGATTTCACAGCGGACTCCCCTTATCTGCGATTTTTAGACCCAGGTAGGTGTACGATCTCTGCTCGATCTCTGCCTCAATTAGCCCCCACAGTATAGACAGCTTGTGATGATACCCTCTGCAGATGAATTCAACCTCAATGCCAAGCTTTGTTTTTCGATCCTCGTAAACCTTAATGGCGTATTCACGCATTTTCCTGCGAGCCAGAGCTAAATCGGATAATGCAGCTGCCTGCAAATGGTCGATCATCGCATTCGTTAGCTCCGGGGTCTTTAAATCAGCTCTGCATAGGATCGAACGGTCATGCTCTAACACATCAAGTAAAAGGGGTAATAAAATATAATCCTTCACCAGTTGGGTTTCATCTGGTTTCAACCCAATACTCAACATCATTAACCACCTCATTGACGGGAACGTTTGTTTGTATTATATGCGAACATTCGTTCTTTTATCAATGTAAATTATACCCTTATGATGACGAATCAGAAACTCACAAGCGGCACCCATCATAATCAGTGATTAAAGACCCCCAACTGGAACCTTTCAATCAACGGATGGTTTTTGTTCAGATTCACTTTCATTACAAAATCGGAAGGAATCTCTTGGATGCAAAACGAAATATCCTCCTGCAAAAATTCCGGTTTTTCAATATCGTAAAATTTCCCGGCCGCTTCTGACTTTCGAATTCGTTCCATGGTTTCTTCGGCAGATATACGATTAGTATCTTGGAGAATCTCCGATATATATTGTGCGCAGGCCAGATCATCATCCCCTGACGGATGCGAAGCAATTACATTAAGCATCATGTCATCGTCTTTTAATAAGTTCCTCTTTATAAACTCTGCGGTTGTTCTTGCATTTGTGAACCCGGTAACGAATAGATGCTCGGTGCTCAAAGCGTTTAGGGTGGCTGTAACTCCATTGGTTGTCTTTTGGATCAGAAATTTCTCCCGAAGATCGAAGTCATGTAAACGTGCAGGCGAATTATCCAGCTCAAACCCCGGAATCGGAAGACCCTGTATCTCTCCCGCCAATAAAAAGTCAGGATAGATTTTCTTTAGACGCAAGGCATCGTCCAGAGTTCCTGCCAGAATGATACCCTGAACCCCATGGATAAAGGCATAGTGAGCTACGGTAAAAGCCCTTATAACATCAATTACAACATTGATGTGTGATGCGTCCAAGGTGTGATGGTGCCCTTGAATAATCTGTATCGGCATGTCGTATCCCCTTTTCCCCGGTTAGTAACAGTATATTTGCCCAAATCCAAGGAGTGCTCAAATCCTCTAATGGATTCAGCAGCAGTGATGGAATATTAAATTCGGATGTGGTGATAATTAGGAAGCATGGAAATAAAGAAAATGTTCTGTTCTACACGAACTTCAAGTCCGAGGAGCGATACCATGGAGAAGACCAAAAAGCGAAAACTGAATATCAGCTTTCATAGCGATATCGACCTGCAGACCGACTCCGCGGAGACACAAGACAGCGAATCCACCGGAAAATCAAAAACTTCTACCGGCTCAAAGGGGCAAGTGTGGGAATTTATCGCACTGGCAACGATCCCGATCGTGCTCGTTTTCGGCAATTCCATGCTAGTTCCGGGGCTTCCTGAAATGCAAAGGGAACTGGGTATCAGTAAATTCCAAAGCAGCTTGATCATCACGATTTTTTCCTTGGCAGCAGGCTTGTTTATTCCGATTATTGGTTATTTGTCCGATCGATTTGGACGCAAAGTTATTATTATACCCGCCCTGATCATATATGGAGGTGCCGGTATTCTGGCAGGATTCGGTGCTATTTGGAACTCTTTTGGGGTGATTATCACCGCGAGGGCGATTCAGGGGCTAGCCGCCGCCGGAACAGCACCGATTGCCATGGCGCTCGTCGGCGATTTATACGATGGCGGGACAGAAAGCAAGGCACTGGGCCTAATCGAAGCCTCCAATGGCGCGGGCAAGGTACTCAGCCCGATCATCGGCTCCTTGCTTATGCTGATCGTATGGTATGCTTCCTTCTTCGCATTTCCCGTGTTCTGTGCACTATCGTTGTTGGCCGTCATTTTTATGATCAAAGAATCGAAGCATAATTCAAAGCAGGAACTAAGGAAGTACCTCGGAAAAATCGGAGGCATTTTTAAAGAAAAAGGCCGCTGGCTCATCACTGCTTTTTTTGCCGGTTCGCTGGGGCTATTCATTTTGTTTGGCATACTGTTTTATTTATCCAACATTCTTGAAGACAAGCCTTATAACATTGACGGGGTCATGAAGGGCTTGATTTTGGCCATTCCATTGCTTGGGATGGTTATCACTTCCTATACGACTGGAAGCTTGATCAAGAAGAATGGCTTGTTGATTCGTTGGCTGATGAATATCGGGCTGATTGCCATGACCCTATCTCTGGCAGCTACACTTTTCTTTTTTAAGAACATCTACGTGTTTATCGGGCTGCTGACAGTCAGCTGCATCGGAACCGGAATGCTTCTTCCTTGCTTGAATACGATGATTACCGGCGCTGTTGAGAAGAGTGAGCGAGGGATGATTACGTCCCTTTATAATAGCTTGCGATTTTTGGGAGTTGCAGCAGGGCCACCCTTGTTCGGGTGGATGATGGATAAATCGGATCATGTTGTTTTTATAACCGTGTCTTCACTATCTTTGGTTACCCTAGGT
The DNA here is from genome assembly GCF_050279985.1 of Paenibacillus sp. NPDC093718. Lineage (NCBI taxonomy): Bacteria > Bacillati > Bacillota > Bacilli > Caryophanales > Paenibacillaceae > Paenibacillus > Paenibacillus sp. NPDC093718. The sequence continues at coordinate 1,129,155 of NZ_JBNNUS010000001.1, read as the reverse complement.
TTGGTGTTCTTTTTGATTAAGCCGCCTCGGCAGATCGGATGACCGGGCAAATCCCTATGACAAAAGATGGGCACCTGTCAATGGGTATGAGCATATTATGCCAATGTCATTGGATTAAACGACTAAATCAAAAAGAATTGAGGAGATCCTAGAATGAACAGTTCCCTGCGAACAGTTTGGCCCATGGAGATATGTGATCCGAGCGGGCTGCGCGAAAATCCCGAACACGGCAAAAAATACCACGACACCTACGGGGTCATGGAACGCGGGATGACGATGGTAATTGATAAAGGCCTGGGTAGAAACATGTTCTCAGATGTGATCGAAACAGCCTCGGATTACATCGATTGCGTCAAATTCGGTTTTGGGACGGCTCCGCTGTATAAAACGGAAATGCTGCTATACAAGATCAATCTAGCCAAACAACATGGAATCACGGTCATGCCCGGCGGGACCTTGCTTGAGACAGCCGTGCAGCAAGATGTTGTTCCCGCATTTTTTAATACCGTTTGCCGTCTTGGATTTAACGCTATAGAGGTATCTGACGGCACGATTGAGATGTCTCGAAAAAAACGAACGGAACTCATCCGGGAAGGTAAACAACGCGGACTTCGGGTTTTTACGGAGTATGGTAAAAAACAATCCGGTTCCCGCATCGACGCCGAAATGCTAGCGTATACAATGGAAGCGGATTTAGACGTAGGCGCGGAGTTTATCATCGTTGAAGCGCGCGAGTCAGGACTAGGCATCGGTATTTACGATAAGCATGGCGAGTGTCAGGAAGAAATGATAAATCATATCATCGACAACGTGTCGGATGCAAGAAAGCTGATTTGGGAGGCACCTCTTAAGCAGCAGCAAGCGATGCTTCTCCGTAAATTTGGACCTCATGTACATTTGGGAAATATCCAACCCACCGAAGTGCTTTCCCTTGAAACGATGCGCCGGGGTCTTCGACAAGATACGTTTGAGCTCGGGGTGAGAGAGAAACAAACAGATGGATTTTGTTACGTAATTTAAACATAGACCAAACCACAAGAGAATGATAAATACTAGAGGGCTGCCTATGGATATCTCCAGAGTCAGCCTATACATATTTTCGTTTAAAAGATCTATCCCGGTATCCCCTTCAGGGAACAAGCATACACTAAAAAAGCAGGACTGGCTTGTTACTCTAATCTATGAAGGATGATTCCGTGTGAACTTACATATCCTACCCGGGCGGAAGAGCCCCTTTTTCTATCGTCATGCTTCCAAGAAACTTTTCTACATTACCGCCGGCTCCATCATTCAAGGCTTTGCCATGGCTATGTTCTTGTTTCCTCACGCCATTCCTTCGGGGGGAGGAGCTGGAATCGCGGTGCTTCTGAACCATGCGTTCGAGATCCCGATGAGTCTCGGACTGTGGCTCGCTAATTTTATTTTCCTCGTCTTTACAGTCCCTTATCTTGATGGTGTCAGCGCCTTCGGGACCATATTTGTTATAACAGTGACGTCCGTTTCCGTTAATTTCTTCGAGGTGTTCTTAGAACCCCCGTTCGGCAACGTATGGATCGATCTTCTATTCGGCTCGGTTATTCTCGGGACAGGTGTCGCCATTCTCATAAAACAGAGGGTATCGAACGGGGGAATCGGTTATGTTGCCTTAGCCATATATAAGTATAAAAGAATCAACCCAGGTACCTCATTGTTCTGGATGAATGGAATTATATTCGCCTTCGCTGCCTATGTGATCGATTGGAAAATTATTATCCTTGCAGTTATATGCCAGTGGATATCGACCCGGATCATTAACTGGATTCACCAGTTCCCTCCCCCGAAGTCGGTCTATCAACCTGCTTGGCGCAAAAAGTGATTCTGTACATGTGTGAGAGTGATTGATAAATATAACAAAAATATGAAATTTTAGGTCGTGCGGCCTATATTAAATGAAAAACAATGTAAGTTATAGTTTGAATATGTCATAATATGTTTGAATATTCGACAAATTCATATTTCGTACGATAATAGCAAACCCGCTGAAAAGTGGCGACGCAAAGCTACAGGGGCTAATGTGGATCTTCTTAAGACTGCGATGCCAGCCAGCTGCCGAATACGACGGAAGCCTCCGTCTATTTTGTTGTGGTTATCATAATGGATGGAGTTTTTTTATTTTTGGCTATGAGCTGCCGAATGCAGCAGCAGCGATGAACAGAAGATCGATTCCATTATTAACCGCTTAGCTTAGGTTGATTCGTATTATCAGCAACTGTCATCAATCACTTGTTACGACGGGGGTGGGTGAACAAGGTGATTTCTATCGAGAGCGAACTCAAACAAGTATCGAAAAAACTCGAACTTCTCCGAAAAGAACTTGAGCGAATGGCCGGCAGCTTTGAATTGGTGCATCAAGATGTTGTCGCCATTTCACAGTCGTTGGATGATCTGATTGTTCGTTACATGCAATTAAAAAACCAAGAGGAATATATCAAAAAGCATATGTGAATCAAAATGGGCACAGAAGATACCTTCTGTGCCTCATGTATTTCCGCTGGCAGCTGCGTCATGTTATTTTTATCTAAAAGATCGAAATGAGCTCCCGGGTATACGGATGCCGTTCCTCCGAAAACAAATGATCGCGATGAAATTGATCTACGAGTTTCCCATCTTTCATAACCAGGATTCGTTGACTCATTTGAGTTACAGCAGCTAAATCATGTGAAATAAATAAGTAAGACAAATTTAAAGAAGAGCGAAGCTCTGTCAATAAAGCAAGAACGGCTCCCTGTGTAATCACATCCAGGCTTGCCGTAGGTTCATCCAACACGATGAGTTCCGGTTCGATGCTGATCGCACGCGCAATCGTTACACGCTGGCGTTGTCCGCCGCTTAATTCGTGCGGATACTGATTCGCTAAACGCTCCGGTAGTTCAACGGCGTCAAGAAGCTGCTTGACGAAGGCCTCCTTAGAGGTATAGGAAAAATGTCGGAGACTGAGCTTCTTCCGGTACTGCTCATACGGGTCTATCAGTGAATCCTTTATCTTAAGCTTGGGGTTCAAAGCAGCGGATGGATTTTGGAACACGATTTGCATTTTTTGCCGGTAAGGGTGCAATTGCCGCTCATTAAGCTGTTCAATCGCTTCATTCTTGAAATGAATTGCGCCTCCGTCGATCGTCTCGATTCGCAGCAAGCAGCGAGCGAGCGTGCTTTTGCCACAGCCGCTTTCCCCGACAAGACCAAGACATTCCCCTTGATTCAGTTCGAAGGAGAGGTTGTTAATGGCTGTTTTTTGTCCTTGATATGACTTCGTAAGCTGTTTAACGGATAGCAGCTTCATACAATCTCCGCCTCCCGTACGGCCGATGAAGGGCTGTGATTTAGCGTTGGGGCCGCATGGATTAATGTTTGGGTATACTCATGCTGAGGATGCGCAAGAACAAAATCTTTCTCGCCCGATTCAATGATTTGACCCTCCCTCATGACAGCCAGACGGTTGGCGTAACGTTTGACATGGCGCCAATCATGGGTGATGAATAGAATGGCAAAGCCTGTCTCTTTTTGCTTCATTGCAAGGAGTTCCAAAATCTTATGGCCGGAGACACTGTCCAGCGCCGTGGTGATTTCATCGGCAATTAATAAATCCGGCGACAGCAGAAGTGCCATAGCAATGGAGACCCGTTGAAGCTGCCCTCCGCTTAATTGAAACGGATACCGAAGATACAGGGATTCGTCTAACCCAACGGAATCCAGTGCAGCAAATGCGCTGAGCCGCCGAGTTTTGGAATCGGAGATACCGTGTGCTTTCTGGTATTCTTCAAAATGCTGGCCAATCGTTCTGAAGGGTGTAAATGAACCCTGGTAATCTTGAAAAATATAGGCTAGTTTTGAGCCGCGAACGGTTCTCATTCGTTTAGGCGATAAAGACAAAAGATGGAGTTCCTTATAGTATATGTTTCCTTCGACCCGCAAATTAGGCGGGAGCATTTGACCGATTGCCAGGGAGAGCAAGGATTTTCCACTGCCGCTTTGTCCAACCAGTGCATACCATTCACCTTCACGGATGGAGAGTGTGACGTTATCGATAATCTTCTTGTCTCTGCTGCTAATAGATACTTGCTCGACTGACAGCATCATGACCGCACCTCTTTTCTTACATCAAAATGATCGCGTAAATAATCCCCCAGCATATTCGTTAGCAGTACAGCCAATACAATGGATAAACCGGGATATATCATTAATTCTGGATTGGATTGGAAATAGGACCGAGAGTCGTTAAGCATAGCTCCCCATTCCGGAGTGGGGGGCTGAGCCCCGAGTCCAATGTATGAAAAGGCGGAAATGAGCAGGATAATCTTCCCAAGATCAAGACTTGCAAGTACGAGAACATGCCCTACAATATGAGGGAATAAATGCTTGCGCATGATTTTACCTGAAGATAAGCCATTGGTTCGAGCAATCAGGATGTATTCTTTTTGGGATTCCGATAATACCGTGCTGCGAACAAGCCGGGCATAACTGACCCATTTTACCATCACAATGGCAAGCACAAGGTTGCTGATCCCGGCTCCAAGCAATCCGCTCAGAACAATCGCGACAATCGTATCGGGGAAAGATAGAAATCCATCGGCAATACGCATGAAAATACGGTCCACGACCCCTCGTTTAAATCCTGAAATAAGACCAAACGGGACTCCAATCACGAGAGAAACCAACAGAGCCAGCAAGCTGTATCCCATCGTTTGTTGTCCTCCCAGCAAAAGCCTGGTAAGAACATCCCGGCCGAGCTGGTCTGTTCCGAGCGGATGCTGAAGACTCGATCCTTGAAGGCGATGATCCAGGTTTGTTAATGTTGGATCATGTTTTAAGAAAATAAATACGTAAACGATAACCAATAAAACAAGGAACAGGCTAACCAATGCGAGGATCCCTTGCCAGCCCGGCTTTTTTATCTTTGGCAATGGTGAAGACATGCCCTTCATCCATGAATCCCCCTTTCTTTGAGCTTCATTTCAGGGTTTAAATACCGGTAAGATAAATCCACGCCTGTGTTTACCATAAAAACGATAACCGCCATCATTAAAATGTAGCCCTGGATAAGGGGATAGTCGCGTTGGCGTATGGCATCCACAACAAGCTTCCCTACCCCTGGGTACGCAAATAGAACTTCAATGACTAGCACCCCGCCGATCAAGCTTCCTAAACTGACGCCGAAAAAGGTAATGACAGGAGGGAGGCTGTGCCTGAAGGCATGCACGAAAAAAATTCTCCTCTCCGACAGACCTCGCGCTCTCGCGGCACGGATAAATTCCTGGCTAAGCGAATCAAGCAAGCTGGAGCGGAGTAAACGAACATATACACTGGAAATCGCCAAACCAAGCGTCAATGACGGCAAGACCAGGGTAATCCATCCGTCTCTTCCCATAATGGGCAGCCAGTTCAGGCGCACGCCGAATAAATCGATAAAAATAAGGCCAAGCCAAAAACTTGGAACGGCGGCTCCAAGAATGGATAGGATTCTGCTCAATTGATCTATCCAGCTGTTCCGATAAAGGGCGGACAGCGATCCGAGCGGGATGGATACGACCAGCATTACGATCAACGCACCGACCGCTAATTCGAGTGTAGCCGGCAGCCCCGTTAATATGACGTCCATGACGGGTTGACCCGTGATATAAGAGCTGCCGAAATCAAGCTGAACAAATTTAACCAGCCAAAGTCCATATTGGACAAGCAGCGGCTTATTGAATCCCATTTCCTCTCTTAGGGCCTCTACCTGCTCCTGACTTACGGATAACTCATCCACGTTCAAAATGGTCAAGATCGGATCGCCAGGGGCAAGTCGAATGAACAAGAAGCTGATAAACGTAATAAATAACATGAAAAACAAGACTTCCGCGAATTTACGAGTAAGGATTCGGAGCATTTACTTCACATCCAACCGGTTTGTAATCATGTAATATTCACTACGGGTAGTCAGCCAGTTTTTCACTTTGTGTTCGTTATAGGCAACGATGGTCGAAGGATGCAGAACAAACGAGTTAATCATGTTGTTGTGAACATAATCAGCGGCTTGTTCTGAAAGCGAAGCACGTTCATCTTGGTTAACGGTCTGATTGAGCTGATCAATAATGGCCGTCAATTCAGGACTTTGAGCACCGGAAAAATTGAGAGCCCCCGTAGGGTGATACGTTGCATTTAAGTAATAACCGGCGTCTCCGCGCGGGGCTGTTAGATTACTGTACGTAGCGAGATCCCAATCGCGGTTAGAAGCCATATACTCCTCAGGGATATCGATCTGGCGAATCTCAACGTCGATTCCGATTTGTTTGGCGTCCGACTGAAAAACTTGAGCGATTAAAGGCAAGTCCGCTCTTGCACTATAGGTCAACAAGGTGAAGGTCAATGGTTCACCGTTTTTTTGCATTTTCCCATTCACAAGTGAATATCCCGCTTTCTCCAAGTGCTTTACAGCGATGTCTGCACCCGTGTCGCTCTGTTCGTAAGTGGGGGCAAAGGGCAATGAAGGTAAAAATGGGCCGAAAGCGGGTTCAGCGTAGCCTAACAGAATGGTATCGACAATCTTCTGACGATCGATCAAGGCATCCACCGCACGACGAACATGAACGTCCTGCAAACTTTCACGTTCCATATTCATGGTCATTTGATGTACGCGGAATGTCGCAGTCGACTCCACTTTAATTCCACCTTGGGCTTGCAATGATTCTAAACTTTCTGTCTCCGGACGATAAACGATATCCACCTGACCGGATTGGAGCGCTAGCGAACGGGCATTGGCATCCTCGTTAAAGGCAAACGTCACGGAATCAAGATTGGAAGCCCCATCCCAATAGTCGTCATAGCGCTCAAGCTCCAGCTTGCTCCCGGGTGAGAATGACTTTAATGCGAAAGGGCCGGTTCCTACAGGACGGTTTATCATGTCTTCTTCCGTAACATCAATTATGGATACATTAGGATTAACAAGCTCAGAGACAAACTCGGGAAACGGCTGCTTTGTTGTAATTTGCAGTGTGTAACCATCCGCTTCAATCTTTTCGATTTTGAGTGCATTCTGAATAGCTATACTCTCTTTTAATGCCCGTTCAAGAGAGGCCTTCACCGCTTCAGCATCCATTACATTGCCGTTATGGAACGTAATATTCTCCCGTAATTTAATCGTCCAGTGCTGACCATCTTCACCTTCCCAGCTTTCCGCCAGCCAAGGCGCGATGGATAGATTCTCTTCATCCAGGCGAACCAGCGTTTCCGTTATCCCCGCCCGCAGCGGAACATAACTTGAATCAACATGAGGATCTAAAGACTTCGTTGAGAAATTATAGAGGAAATGAATATGCTTTTTCTCCTCGGCACGTTGAGAGGGCTGGGCGCAAGCGCTGATCAAACTGATGCATACCAATAGGATGCCAAGCTTCAGAAAGTGATTTCTTATGTACATATGATGACCGCTCCTCTATTCGTAAATATTACGATTTACATCATAGCTTAATGATCTTGTTGTGACAAGAAGATTTTCTGTTTGGATTTCAAGGTGTCCGGGAATAAGGGGTCAAATACCCTCTGCCAGTTGAGAGGCGCGTGGGTGTGCAGCGAACCATAAAGATTCAGGAATGAGTTGACAAGCAAAAAGGATAAAGCTAGAATCTTCTTAATTGTAATTATTACGATTAAATAACGCGTTTCTAGGGGGATTCATTTATGCGCAAGAGGTTAGCAACCATGTTCTTGATTTTCGTTATCTTCATTGCCGGGTGCAGCAGCGGTTCTCAAGACAAGGGTCGAGAAACACAAGCTGTACCTGAAACGACGACGGAGCAACCTGCTGGCGAGACTACTCATAATAAAGCTGAAGAAGCATCCACAGAAACCTTTAAGGATTTAACAGGGACGGAGATATCATTGGATCTTCCTGTTGAAAAAGTAGCTTGTTTGACGGAAATTTGTGTTGATGCCCTGGTCGAGCTTGGTCTGAAACCCGTGGCTGTTACTGCAGGCGGCCTTGCTCCCGAGCCGGAGTTTTATGGTGAAGAAGCAGCCAATCTTGGACAAATCGGAGGCAGTTTCTTCGAACCGAATTTGGAGGATATTTCTCTTGCAGCCCCAGAGCTGATTATTGGATTGGAAGGAACGCACGAAGGATTACGGGATGGATTAGCCAGCATCGCTCCGCTTTATATTGTTCAGCCCAAAAACGTGCAAGAATCGATTGAATTCCTGGAGCATATGGGCAAACTCACGGGCAGAACATCAGAAGCCGAGGAAGCGAAGAATCGCTTTCTGGACAAATTCAATTATTACAAGGAGCACAGTCCGAAGGATCAATCTGCGCTGGCGATGTATGGATCCGATGTGAATTTCGGTATTGATACAGCTGGATCACTGGTTGGATCCATGTTGGCCGAAGTTACGGATTATCCATGGCCTGCTCCTGAAGCCGATGGCGGCCATCAAGCCGGGGGCATGGCTTATTCTTTGGAGAAAGTCCTCGAGAACGATCCGGATCATCTCTTTGTAGAGACCTTTATGTTCGGTCCAGATGCAAAGCCTTTATCCGAGCAGTTCAAGACCAATCCACTGTGGTCTAAACTGAGTTCCGTTCAACATGATCGGGTACATGAAGTGCGCACATCGGTATGGGCCAGCGGAAGAGGGACTCGTTCGCTCGGCATTATACTGGATGAAGCGATGAGTTTCATGTATCCGGATGTATACGAGAAAGCGGTGGAGTAGCTTTGCGAGGAACCTTCACCATGTTCAAGAAAGTAAAAATAGGGGGATTCCCCCTGTTTTTCACTTTAATATCTATGATGCTTGCTGTTTTGGCGGTTGGGATGAAGTATGGTTACCCAGAGCTATCCTGGGCTGGTTTACATCAACTGCTTTTTTATAATGGGGGAACTGAGCTTGAGCGGATATCTGTGTTTGAGGTCAGGCTTCCGCGCATTGTGGTAGGAGCCATTGCGGGAGCCATGCTGGGGCTATGCGGCGTTCTCTTGCAGGACGGCCTTAGAAATTCATTAGCCGGGCCGGAGTTATTAGGCGTTTCTTCGGGTGCCTCGTTTGTAATGGCGCTAATTACCGTACTTCACGTTCCCGTCTCCTATGAGCTGCAGCCCTGGTTTGCGCTTCTGGGAGGGTTCATAGGCGGAGGGATTGTTATTCTGGCCGCCGGGGGAAGGCACGGGAGCATTCATTTTATTTTGATTGGTGCAGCCGTAACGGCGATCATGAACGGATTGGTGGTATGGATTATAACGATGGGCACATCCAATAGCACAAGCCTGCTGTTCACCTTCTTAATGGGAAGCCTGGCTAATCGTAATTGGAGCCATGTTGCCAATCTGGCCCCATGGGCCTTGGTAACGATTCCTCTTGCTCTATGTTTTGTCAGGTCTTTGAATGTATTGCGTTTGGGCAATGAGACCGCCGAGGGCGTAGGACTTAACGTTGGCCGAATTCGTGTATGTCTACTCATTGTAAGCTGTGCAATGACTGCCGCGGTTGTATCCCAGTGTGGACCAATAGGATATATCGCATTGATAGCCCCGCACCTTGTAAGAAGCGTGATGCAAGAATATAATGCCAAGACCGTTTTACCGTTCTCAGCACTGATGGGTGCCATATTATTATCAGGTGCCGATATACTCGCGCGAACCGTATTCATGCCAAGAGAAGTACCGGTTGGGCTATGGACGACGCTGATCGGGGGACCTATTTTAATAGGATTGTTTGCGCGTAAGATGGGAGGGCGGCCTGAACAATGAAAGGAAAAAGCCGTATACTCAATCGTTATGAGATGACGTTTAGAGTGGGATTGATGATTTCATGTCTCTTGGTGTTTATTTTAAGTGTCATACATATTGCCTTTGGTAAAGTGTTCATCTCTCCGCAGGATATCCTTCGAGCACTAACGAACATCCATGAAGAGGAGCATCATCGGCAAATCATCTGGGAGCTTCGATTTCCGAGAACCCTGATTGCGCTGGCTGCGGGAGCAATGCTTGGACTGGCGGGTGCGATTCTTCAATCCATAACCCGTAATCCACTCGCTGAACCTGGATTGTTAGGCGTATCCGCTGGTTCAGTATTATTTATTGTCATCTGGATCACTTTTGCCGAGGGGGTAGGGGAAGTTTCAAGCTACATTCCTTTAGTGGCATGGTTTGGCGGTATTGGCACCGTTATATTAGTGAATACGTTAAGTCTGGGTAAGGGAAAAGATATTAGCAGGCTTGCTCTCATCGGTATTTTAATAGGCAGCGTGTTACAATCCTGCACATCCCTGATTTTGCTGAGGCATACGGAAGCGATCGGCAGCATTTTGCTGTGGATGATCGGTTCTCTTAACGGTAGGGTATGGGTTCACTGGGACATGCTCTGGCCATGGGCGGTATTGATTATCCCTCTGGGCTTAATCAGTGCTGGTGCTGCGAATGCCATGCAATTAGGGCACTCCGCTGCCACTAGTCTGGGTGTCCACGTCAACTGGATGAGATGGGTGCTGCTTATCGTCGCTGCCATGCTAACGGCTGTAGCCGTTGCTGCCGTTGGAGCCGTAGGTTTCATCGGTCTGATCGGCCCGCATATTGCAAGGAGATGGGTGGGTCAAGATGCAAGGAGGCTGTTTCCTTTTAGTGCGATGGTGACGGGAGTATTGCTGCTTGGTGCAGATGTTGTTGCGCAGGCGGCATCGTTTGAATTGAAAATGTTTGGCCTGAGCTCACAAGTATCCCTTCCAGTGGGCGCTGTTACCGCCTTTATGGGCGCGCCTTTTTTCCTATACCTCATTAGGCAAAAGAGTAGATTAAAATAAGAACACTTCGTTACATAAAGGAGAGGGATAGCGGATGAAAGAACAGTCTGTCGCCGCCTTGCTGGAGGCGGAAGAAGTAGAAGTTGGATATCATAACCATCTTATCCTTAAGAAATTGTCTATTACCATCCCGGCAGGTGGCATAACGGCTCTGGTGGGTACGAATGGATCCGGCAAATCAACGTTGATTAAGACCATAGCAAGGCTGCTCACCCCGCAGAAAGGGGGAGTTTATCTGGATGGCCATGCGATTGCAAGAGAATCTACGATTGCCCTTGCACGAAAGATGGCTATACTGCCGCAGTCACCGGAAATTCCGATGGCCATGACGGTCAGAGAATTGGTTGAGCAAGGGCGGTATCCCCATGTAGGTCCGCTCCGGATGTTAAAAAAACAGGATCATGTCGCGATCGAAGAGGCTCTTGAACTTACGGGAATGCATGAATTTGCAGGCAGGCCGTTAGATGCACTTTCCGGGGGAGAGAGACAGCGAGCCTGGATCGCTTTAGCTTTGGCCCAGTCGACCCCGCTGCTAATGCTGGATGAGCCCACGACATTCCTGGATGTTCGGCATCAGCTGGAAATTCTGGAGCTTGTGAGAAGGCTGAACCAAGAGAGGGGCATCACGATAATCGTAGTGCTGCATGATCTTAATCAGGCCGCACGTTATGCAGATCGAATGGTCGTCCTAAAGGAAGGGTCTATTGAGGTGGATGGTTCTCCGGATCGAGTTCTTACAGAGACCATGCTGCAAGAAGTGTTTGGCATTCATGCAACGGTATTAAACGATCCGGTAACGGGAACGCCGGTATTTCTGCCTCATTCCATCGCTCAACGTGAATGATAAACATCAATCATGCGAGATTAATCCAGAAGATGATGGAAATCCCCATCGTAAGGGTGTACATAAGGGGTTTCTGGAGCATCGATGGTTTGGATATGTTTTGCATCCACCTTCACGACGTCCACGTCATTGTAATTGGTTTTTCCTATGGATCCGGTAATTCGGAGTCAACTTCCGACACTGCTGTCGTATTCTCCTCCAATGCCTTGTCCAATCGAACGGGGGTGATGTTCATCCCTTTAATCGAAGCCACATTACTTGCCATGATCGTGTTGGGAAGGAGGAAGCCGAGCAGCAGTGGAAAAACAAACAGTGAATAAACCCCGATGTGTACTCTAAGCGATTTGGACTGGCCGCAGTGACAGTCACACATTACGCTGTGCTTTCGGGTTGTTTGCACGGCCAAGTAGGCTTGACTGACACTGAGTATGAATAGCCCTATTGCAGCTAACTGGATGTAGATTTTCATTCTAGGCGCAATGTAGTACATTAACGTGCCTGTCTTGACGAGGTAAACGATAAAACATAAAAAAATGAGGAGGATGATGGATCTTATCCAATAATGAACCGCTTCATTGCGCTGCCGCTTCATTTTTAAACACTCCCTCTTCAAGAAATCATTTGTCCAAGCATAATGGATAGAAACAAAACAGCCATGCCAATAAGAACGACAAGCTGAACGACAAAGCGCCTGTTGAAGACGGATAGCAGCATCAGTGTGCTCTTGAAATCAACCATGGGCCCAAATACAAGAAAACTAACGATAGAGGATGCGGAAAATGTTTGCAGAAAAGATGATGCGACAAAAGCATCCGACGTAGAGCAGATGGATAAGATGAAGGCGAACCCCATCATGAACAGATGGGAGCCGATCTCTCCTTGTCCGATTTGAACGAGAAAGTCTCGAGGAATAAAAGCTTGAATCGCCGCAGTTAATATGGACCCGATAATCAAATACTTCCCTACATCAAAAAACTCCTTAGCGGCGTGGTCCATCATGATCAGGAATTTGTTCTTTGCATGCTGATGTGAAGCGTCACTCCCACTTGATATAGGGGGGATTTCCGTATGCTTCAATGGATTGCCGGATACGAATTTATAGATCAATAATCCGATGATGAAGCCAACAATCAGAGCCAATCCCATTCGGGAATACAATATCTCCGGCTGCAAACGAAATGCTTGGTACGTCGAAGCATAAACAACAGGGTTGACAATCGGACCTACCAGTATAAAAACAACGCCTATGTATAAGGGCATTCCCATCATCATGAGTCTTCGAACAACGGGTATCATGCCACATTCGCAGATTGGAAAGATAATACCCAAAGTGCAGGCGAATACAATGCCCAGAATCGGATTTTTAGGACAGAATCGAGCAATCCATTTTTCGGATACATACAGCTGTATTAACGAAGAGACAAATACGCCAATGAGGATATAAGGCAAAGCTTCCAAGACGATGCTGATCAGCATCGTTTTGAAGGTTTGAATTTTGTCCATATTCGGGGCAGTCAAGCTGAAGTTGGAGATGACATCAGGAAATAACGCAACGTAGATTAGACTGAGAACCAGCAGGGTGAATAATAGATTGAGTCCGGATTTTGATAGCCAATTACGCAAATTGGTTCCTCTACAGACAACGGCGGTGTTAACTTTTTTATAATATATTTAATCAATTCGTAATGCGTAATAATTACTATTAAAGCACGGATTGCAGAGAATTGACAACGCCTTTTAAGGAAAAATCAAACCGTGGACCGATCAATTCTTCCAGGCATAAATCAAGTCATTAGGTTGACAGCGGAGATCTTTTATCTTATATTCATTCATATACTTATTCGTAATGTTTACGATTAAGGAAAGAAAGAGTCAAATGGCTCGGAAGGAAAAGAGGATTACTATGCAAAAAGGAATACATCCAACCTTTCAGAAAGTCATATTTCTGGATGCGAGCGTAGGCTATAAATTTCTTAGTGCTTCTACGAAGACTTCTTCGGAAACGATGGAATGGGAAGACGGTAATACCTATCCTGTTATACGTGTGGACTCCAGTTCTGCATCGCATCCTTTCTTTACGGGGAAACAGAAGAATGCCGAAATCGGCGGGCGTGTCGACAGGTTTAAGCAACGATTACATTATAAAAAGTAATCCAGCCACGAATATCACCCCGTTTAAATACCATGATTCATGCAGTGAAGGAGCAGCAGCCGACAATGAGCAAAAGCAGTGCAGGCCCGCGTCTTCCCCGGGCCAAGGGAATTGATATGGCAACCTATTATTCGCCTAGTGATTGCGCCAAAAAGGCAAGGCATCTGATATTGTCCGAGTTTAATCAAAAAATCGTGGATGAGTTTATTTCGATTTTGGGAATGAGGGAGGAATTTGAGAAGTTTCACGTTCCCATTCCTAACAAAGTCGTAATGTACGGCCCCCCTGGAACCGGAAAAACCTTAACGGCTTTCTATATGGCTAACATTCTCGAACTTCCGCTTGTCCTGGTTCGCCTGGACGCGATCATCCATAGCCACCTGGGTGAAACGGGCAGCAATATCCGCAAAATATTCGATTATGCAGGCATGTTCCCCTGCGTGCTGTTTCTTGATGAGCTCGATGCCATCGCAAGGACGAGGGACAACAACGATGAAGTTAAGGAGATGGCGCGTGCCGTCAATACATTACTGCAATGTCTTGATGACTTTGGGGATAAGAGCATTATGATGGCGGCCACCAATTTGGAGAAGGATCTGGATCAGGCGATATGGCGCAGATTCGATACGAAGATGACGTATTCGTTACCGGACAATGGGAAGAGACAGCAATATATTCAAATTCTAATTGGAGAGTTTCAATGTGATGAGGCAGCTGTAACTGAAGTTGGCGAGCAGCTTGAAGGCTGCAGCTTTGCCGATATTGAGCAAATTATATTGAAAGCAAAACGAAAAGCGATTATAGAGCGGCAACCGCTGCAAAGGAGGCATATCCAAGAATCTTGCGATGAATATAAGCCTGCTGCAGCAACTTCTTAACTTAAATAAAGGGAGGTATGATGACGAATGGCGAAAAAATCCAAAGTAGTGAAGGAACTAAAAAGACAGGAAATAGTTGCTAAATACGCGCAGAAACGCAGGGAATTGAAGGAAAAGGGCGATTATGAGGTCTTGCAGAAACTGCCTCGCGACTCTTCCGCAACAAGGCTGCACAATCGATGTGCAGTCAGCGGCAGACCAAGAGGTTACATCAGTAAATTCGGCGTGTCCCGAATCGTGTTTCGTGAACTGGCCCATAAAGGACAAATTCCGGGCGTGAAGAAGTCCAGCTGGTAACATGACAGGTTCACGGTTATCTGATCTACGGAGAATTCAGTAAAGGGACGGTTTTATTTGAATCTTAGGTGACAACAGCTATCGGGATATTCCCGATAGCTGTTGTTCATCGTTTCGGATATCAGTCTGTCGCTTTCGTTATTTTGTCCATGTACCGATCTTATAAGCTCCGTCCGAAAGGCGTTCCGTATTAGCAAAATCAACCCCGGGTTGGTTCGTGGACGGATTAAGAATCGCTATGGCCAGCTCATAGGTTCCATTTGGCAGCTCGTTTGTGGAGATAGAGCCTGAGGTCGTATGCAGACCAGTCCTCCAGGTTCTTAAGTCCGCAGATGTGGACTGACGTGCTACGATATGGCCCCCGCTGCGCAGCTGAACTTCAACAGGCCAGTTGAACGGGAAATGCTGAACCCCCTTATTTTCCACGACGATGGATACTTCAAGGGTGCTTCCGCTATCTTGCGGATATGAAACCTTGCTCACGACAAAGTGATAGCCCATTCGTTTCTTCAGCGTATCCATATTGCCCTGCAAAGGATTGCCCAGCGCCAAGGAAGCCGGAGAATTCGGTCCAAGCCAGCTCGGTTTGCTGAGCTCGGTCTGCCGCAGTGTCTCATTAAAGCCGCTGCCTGTCGTGAGCGCGGCATTCAGACCATAGGCGCCCCCGTAAAATTCGCCGCCAGAGACGCGAGTGTCCCAGAAGTTGGCATGGTTTGGCTGCTGCTGGCCGATATCATCCCAATAACCATTCTGTGTGCCGGTATACCATCCCCATTCGGAATCGAAGCTAGGCTGATCTCCGAACACGTCATTATACATGCCCAGAATCAGCCCCTTGTTATTATTTTTGGCCAATTCCACGCTTCGTCTGATCAATAGCTGCGTATGATCCTCCTGATCGGCAAACGCATCGATATAGTGCTGAATGTACTGGTTGGAAATGGGGTTTGGAGGAAACGCGCCCGTATAGTTGCTTTCCCCATTAGGTCCGATGTAAGGCCAGGTGTGGAATTCCGCCCAATGGCCGAGCGAACCGATTTGCACAAAAGCGATCGGGCTGTCAGCCGTGTCGTAATGCTCCGCAATCGCTTCGATCGCAAGTTTGTGCCGGGCGATCAGATAATCGGAACTGTAATTAGGGGAGAACCCCGTGTTGTTGCCGGCTCCCATACCACCGGTTTCATCTTGGTAGGCCTTGCCTGGAGATTGTCCCAAACTCACCATGTCATTGTACAGCCAGTCAGGAATATCCCGGTGAGGCACGCCCGAAGGACTGTCAAGAATCAAGCGCAGCACCACCTTGACTCCGCGGCTCTGCCAATAGTCGAAATGGTTGGACGCTTCAATCGCACTGAAATCATAGTTGCCTTTCGTTGGCTCCAGCTCCTTCCAGGTGACACCGGCATACACGAGACGGTGGTCCTGAGGGTAATGGGTTGATTTCGCTGAAGGAGCCCAACCCTTAAACGGGTTATTGAGCGGATCATTCAGCTCGCTTGGGTAAAATTCGATCATTTCTTCTCCGGGATTACCTTCATTAAGCGTATAAACGGGAAGCGGCTGGTTCTGTGCTGGCAGGCGATTGACATTCGAATTGTTGTCCAGATAACCAATGTTCACGCTGCTGCCTGCAGCAAGTCCAAGTGTAGAGAGAGGGATTGCCGCTTCAATCGTAGATGAGGTGCGTACGTACTGAGAAGAAGGGAGGGAGGAAGCCCAATCCCAATTCCAGCTGCTGCCATTCCCGGAGTAGCGGTAAAGCGATTGATTTTCGAGGAGCCATTCAATGCCGGTCGTCCCCCATCCGAAAGCTTGATATCCGGTCGAAGCATTCTTGTCCGTATTCAGCCAGAAGCTCCCCATGGTAGTGCTAAGGCCTGAGCCTTCCACAAGCAGATAAAGATTCCTGTCATCGTGGGAAGCCTTTAAGACACCAGCGGTTCCCGAATTCGTGGCAAGAGCCGGAATCCCTTCCCAGTCACTCGGATCACCATCCACAACGATCGAAGCCGCTTCTGCAGTTGTAATCAAGAGGGGATAAGGGAGCAAGGTAAGGAGAACGGCCGTCATAATAAATATTGCGAATGTCATTTTCATGTTAATACCCCATGCTTTCATGTCAAACCTCCTCACAGAATGATTGAAGTCCAAACGTCTTGTTAACACTGGATTCATTCTACCGAATCCGAAGCTCTCACCTCCTTTCCAATGCAGCCTCCTAAATTCTCACACCCCATGAAAAAAAGAGCACCGTTGTCCGGTGCTTCTTGTGCAATGCGTTGATGAATGTATTCATTTCGACTTCCCAGTCTCGCTTAAGTAGAACTGCGTACGACCAAGCGGGTAGGCAAAATCACTTTCTTAGGCAGTAGTTGATTTCCGTTCATTCTGTCGATCAGGTTGTCGACGGCAACCATGCCGATTTCTTTTGTCGGTACATCGATTGTTGACAGAGGAGGATTGGAATACTTGGATACCTCAATATTGGATAAACCTATGACAGCCACTTCATTAGGAACGGAAATGCCGTTGTTATATAAGCCGTTGAGGGCGGCCATAGCCATTAGATCGCTGCCTGCAAAGAAGGCGGTCGGGCAATTTTTGGTTTTGCATAAATGATTTATTTGTTCAATGCAGACCGCTTCATCCCACATGCAATCAATAACCCACTCGGGATTCACCGACATTCCGGCTGCATGCATGCTGGCGTAGTAGCCTCGGTAACGGCGGCTGTCTTTCAGGTTATTCGTTAATCCGCTTCCCCCGATATAACCAATCCGGGTGTGGCCTTTGTCAATGAGATGGTTGACGGCCATCGAAGCGACATTGTAATGATCATAGCCCACATTATCGATATCCCCGCGTTCGGTATCAATCCCCACGATATAAGGGACCTGCTTGCGTATATACTCATAGGTTTCCCCGTTCAACGATTCCATAAGAATCAGACCGGTAATCGGTTCGCTGAAGGTATTAAATAGGATCTTGCTGTCATTCAGTTCGATTCCAGTCCGAATAAAGGAAATGTTATATCCCGCACTCAGCAATCGCTCTTCCACACCGGATAAAATCGACATGAAATAAGGATCGTTGTATTTATCTTTTGTAACGCTTAGTACACAACCTATTTTGATATGCGACTTGCTGTCGGAATGATCCTTGGTTGAAACTTTTCGCTTGGGACTTGAAGTGATTTTATAGTTCAACTGCGTAACCGCCTGCCAAACTCGTTCCCGGGTCTCGTCCGTGATTTTATATTTCGTATCATTGTTTAACACTCTGGATACGGTGGCGGTAGATACATTTGCTAATTTAGCAACATCCCGAATGGTACTCATAAATAAACACATTCTCCTTTTAAGTTACGAATAGTCACCATTTAGAGTTTATAGGAATGTCACATGGTAAACAATGATGGACTTGATAAATGTCTTGTTGCGTGATTTGTTGCGCAATATCGTTACGTTATTAAAGTGTATCTATATTCATGATTAAAATCAATCATAACATGTTTCTGTCGTGCTGTGTTACTACAAATTTTAAAAAAAACAAAATTGTTATTGCAAGGATATGCAGGGATGATATAACATGAAATCACGAAACATCATGATTATTACGTTGTTTTGTTACGTTTTATTAACGTAACAAAATAGGAGTGTTTGTTTATCAGGCGGCGGGGGGCTGATTAGAACATGAACAAAGCAGTAACGGTTTACCCCATGATGTTAGAAGACATCCTAAACAACCCGGGCATAGGTTTTACGGCAGCACCGGGGTTAATGGGAGACCTGGATCGGATCTGCGACAATCGAGGGGAAGAGCACAAGAAATATAAGTTCACGGAAGACAGCAGAACGTACAATCATCCCGACAGCAAAGTGTATTTCTGCAGCGTGCGCTGGCGGGACCTGGAAGTTCGCCAAGGAGAGTACAGGTGGGAAGTTCTTGAGGAGAGGCTGGACTACCCCAAATCGATGGGCTGTACGGCCGTGGTTCGCTGTTCCCCATACGCGTTAAGCGAAGAGGATGATATACCCGCCTGGTATCGTGCGGAACATCCGGAGGAGCCCGACTTTCCGTTCTGGAGAGTAGACCCTGAGACAACACCCTATGTGTTGTATTGGTCTGACTTTATCAAGGCTTTTGCCGCACGGTTTGACGGACATCCGGTCATAAGCTCGGTTGATTTGACGATTGTAGGGGCCTGGGGAGAAGGCGGCGGAACGGAGTTTTTAAAGCCGGAGGCCATTAAACACATTACAGATGCCTACCTGGATGGGTTTAAAATAACCCCTCTCCAAGCATTGCTGCATGATGCCTTGTCGATCAGCATCATGAAGGAGCGCAAAGCCAAAGTGGGCTTTCGCGTCGATTGCCTGGGTGATATGGGCGGCTTTCATGGAAATGAGTGGTCACATATGACGGATTTCTATCCCCAGAATATTCAGAATTTCAAGATGAGCGATGCCTGGGAGAAGGCGCCGGTTCTATTTGAAGCATGCTGGCACATGAATGATTGGTATCTTCAGGGCTGGGATATGGATTATATCATTCAAGAAACGCTGAAGTGGCATATTTCATCCTTTAACAATAGAGGAACGGTAGTCCCCGAACCGTGGAAAGAGAAGGTCAAGGCTTGGCTGAACAAGATGGGATACCGCTTTGAATTGAGAAAGTTCACGTACGATTCGATGGTCAAGGCGGGCGGTCAGCTAAAAATCAGTGCATTGTGGGCTAATGTAGGAGTAGCGCCGATTTATAATCCTTATCCGCTGGTTGTGAGGCTTACTGGCCATGATCAAACCTATAAGCTGCGCAGCAGAGAGGATATTAGGGAGTGGCTGCCGGACGAAGATATTGTGTGGGAAGAGTGTTTCAGTTTACCCGGTAATATGTCCGAAGGTGAATATCATTTGGAGATTGGCATCGAAACCGGGGTTAAGGAAATCGGGAATATCCAGCTGGCCATCGAGGGGAACAGGGACGGCTATTACCCGATGGGCAAGTTAACAGTTGAACGGGGGAGACAAGGAAATGGAGAGTTTATTGAAGTTTAACGAGTGTATCGCAATCTGCAACTTTGATTACCTGCCAGAAGGGTTGGAAGCTAAATATCATCGATATAAACCGGATGGCAAGCCCCATCTCATCCCGCGGGAGTTCTTGTCCGGAATCTTTGAGCAGTATCAAATTCCTGAACCTACCCGCCAATGGCTCGTTCATGGGGTTGAGGCGATAGAAAAGGATGACGTACTATTTCATTTTACCCAATTTTTAGTAGAGGATATGTGCACTTTGCGCAATCGCTGTGATGAGACCCATTATACGAATATGACGCCAGGATGCATGGCGCAATACGGAGAATTATACTCCTTTCTTTTGCTGCTGGCCTGCGTTGTTCCTTCCATGAACAAACTGGAGGCGCGTTCCATACCTAAAGCTTACTACGAGCAGATCCCTCAACAGCCCCTGAAGCTTCAATTGGAAAAATTGGTGCTCCGCGGCGATGCCAAGGTTCATGATTTTCCATGGGTGATGAATTTTTATACCTGCTCCATTTTTCTGTTAGACCGGTTTTATTTTATCCCCTACCGATTCGACGATCCTTTCACCATGTTCCGTCATGTGAACACGCAGGAGGTTATTGCCCTTCGGCACGCAGGCGAAGAATTTCGTAGCGATGGACAACGGAACGGAATCAATGATGTATATGATCTACAAGGAAACTTCACCTCAGAATGGCACGAGAATGCCGAGTTTGTCATCGCTAATCGGATAAATCCCATGGGATTCGTTGAAAGAGAAACGACGCCGATCCTGAAGAAGGAATGGGAACCGGTACTTCAAACAGGGGATACGCTGCTAGCGCTCCACATTCCATCCGGCCCCGGGTACACGCCGGACAGGTTGAAGAATTCCATGGAGATGGCTGCTGCATTCTATGACCGTTACTTTCCGGAGTTACCCATCAAAGGCTTCTGGAGCTCAAGCTGGCTTTATGATACAAGGCTGTCGCTTATCCTGGATCATGAAAGAAGCAATATTGTCCTCGTTCAACGACAATTCTATAATTATCCGACCATGGAAGGGGACGGTATGCTGCGTTATGAAGCCTTTGGGGACAGGAAGGCAGACCCGGTCCGAAACCCAGGCGAATATACAACCACCCTGCAAAAAGCAGCAGCGGCATATATGGAGACGGGAGCACGTTTTAACACATTAAGCATGATTGTATTGCGCGAGGATATCGACAAGATTGGCAGCCGGCCGTACATAACCGACGCAGACATCGAGCAATTCCATCGCACCGTTGACAGCCATTTGCAAGGGAGAGAAGAGGATGGGGAAATACTCGTTTGAAAATTACGAGAAGTATAAAACCGTAAAAATTCGACCGCAACCCTTATTGAACCGAGAGTTTGATGCAAGCCAGGGTCCATTCGAATACACCTCCTTCTCCTGGAGAGCGCTTGAGCCGGTTCGAGGAGAATACAGGCTTGAAGCGATCAATGAAGCACTGCATACGGCCCATAATCCCATTCTAGTCCTGGTACCGGAATTGCCGATCTGGGTTCAGGGTTACGCAACTGATTGTTTTGCGGCTTTGGTCCGAAAAGTCGGGAGTTATATCGACTCCAACAGACGTTTAACAGCCGTTCTGATATCGACCTTAGCTGACAGTAAGGAGGAATGGAACGCTTATGTGGAAGCGTTTGAGACGCAGACCCTGCTAGCCGAACTGCAGAATGACAGATTGATTCAACATTTAAGAGACCGCAGTCGCGGATTTGGCCTGCTGGTGAAGTGCGGTGAGGAGAATTGGATCGAATGCTGTGAGGCTTTTGCCATACATAGGCTGCAGAACGTATGGAAGCGTTACCAGGTGGTCCTTGATGTGACCGATAACGTTTGCGGTCCTCATACCATACGCGAGGCATATCGCTGGCACGCCGCTCTTTCCAATTTGAATATAGGGCTTGGATATCATCTGACTTTACGCAGGCTGACGTATCCAGAAACGGTATATAGCCGTGGAAGCTTGCCATTGCGATTCTGGTTCGTCAACGAGGGCAGCTCGAGAATATACCAGGAGTTTCAGTTATGGGTGCAGTTAAAGCAGGGGGAGGTTTCCTATGAATATCCCCTGCACGCCGCCACGCATTCCTGGTTAACCGGGGACCTTGTCCATAACGAGATGGTCCCCTTGAAGGATATGTTACCGGGAAAATATACGCTGAGTATAGCACTCTTTTTTAAAGACCGGTCGTATATCCCACTGCATATACAGAACCCGCAGCAGGATGGATATTATGAGGCAGGCATGATCCAAGTCGAACTATCCGATGAGGATCCGCTTAGGAATATTTGGGATGACTATGATCCGGAAGGATATTATCCCTTGGAAGATCCCGTGATTCCGGAACAGAAATAGATGTTTCGAACAAGATGGTTAGGACAAATACGAGTTTGCTGGAGGTTATGGATTTGAAGTTAGCATTAATCGGCGCAGGACAAAGAGGCATGATCTACGCAAGGCATGCATACCCAAGCGAGGACATTGTTGCGGTCGTTGAACCGGATGACAGCAGAAGAAAGGCGGCAGCGGATGAGTTTCAGATTCCCTTGGAGAAACAATTTGAATCCGTAGATGAATTTTATCGGCTCGGCAAAATTTGCGATGCCGTCATTGTTTCTTCCATGGACCGTGATCATTACGCGCAAACGATGAGAGCGCTTGATCTTGGCTATGATATTTTGCTGGAAAAGCCCATTTCACCAAGTCCAGAAGAAAGCTTGAGAATACAACGAAAAGCCAATGAAACAGGTCGGAAAGTGATTGTGTGCCATGTACTCAGATATACGAACTTCTTTGCGGAAATCAAGAAAATCATCGATAGCCAAGAGCTCGGCAAGATCGTGACCATACAGCACAATGAGAACATCGGCAATTTTCATATGGCACACTCCTTTGTACGAGGCAACTGGAGGAGAAGCGACCTGGCCAGTCCGATTATCATGCAGAAGTCCTGCCATGACATGGATATTCTGGCCTGGCTGGTGGACAGTCAAGCGAAACGGATCTCTTCCTATGGCAGCCTGACTTATTTTAAAGCGGAGAATGCACCGGCAGGCAGTGTGGAACGATGCCTCGACTGTAAGGTAGCAGCAAACTGCCGATTCGATGCAAGAAAAGCCTATTTGCCTATAAGGGGTCAATGGCCCGCTACCGTCATTTCGGCGGATCAGAGCGAAGAGGGACTACTCCAAGCGCTCGCAACGAGTCCTTACGGACGCTGTGTTTATCGGCTTGACAATGATGTGTGCGACCATCAAGTCACCGTGATCGAGTTCAAAAACGGAATAACGGCAACGTTTAATTTAAGCGGATTCACCAACAAGATGTACCGTACGCTCAAAATCATGTGCGAGCATGGGGAAATTCGAGGCGACGATAACTTGAACATTATCGAAGTCACCCGCTTTAACTCCAATATGGCAGAACCCGTTCAGCAAACCGTCATTCGGCCAGCAACGGTGAGCGGTGGACATAACGGCGGCGATACCGGTCTGATGAACGACTTTTTGGAGAATCTGGGGAATGCCGACTTCAGCAGCAGATCCTCCATCGACATGTCCGTCGAAAGCCATATCATGGCTTATGCCGCGGAAGAGGCGAGAATTACTGGTACCGTGGTCGATCTGGATCAACTTAAGGAGAGGCTGCAGCAGAGCATTTTGGCATAATCGTTTAATCACATTGCAAAGGTAGTGATGGAATGGGTTCCGTGGTTAAGGGGTTTCTATATGAAATAACGAAAAACAGAATACTGTATCTGATGTGCGTGCCTGCTCTGATCGTGCTGATCATGTTCTCCTATATCCCTTTTGCCGGGATATGGATGGCATTTACCGATTTTAATGTGGTTGATGGCATCTTCGGCAGTGAATTTGTGGGTCTGGACAATTTCAAATACTTTTTCTCGGAAAACAGCATGGGATGGAAGGTTACCTATAACACGCTGTACATCAACTTTTTTGGTCTCATCTTAGGCATTATCATTCCTGTCAGCTTAGCCATTCTGATCAACGAAATCCGGCATAAAACCTACAAGAAGGTCGCTCAGAGCATGATGTTTTTTCCTTATTTCATCTCGTGGGTCGTCGTTGGGGCGATTCTGTATGGGATCTTCTCTACCGAAGTTGGGGTTGCCAATCATATTCTGGAGTTCTTCGGAGCAGAGCCGATCAGATGGTACTCGGAGCCGAAGTATTGGAAATGGATCATCATCCTGTCGAGCGTCTGGAAATGGAGCGGGTACAGTTCCATTATCTATATGGCGGCGATGTCTAATTTTGATGGAAGCTTATACGAAGCGGCTAAGGTGGATGGCGCCAACAAATTGCAGCGGATTTTTTACTTGACCGTGCCTATGCTGAAGCCAACGATCATTGTCTTGAGCTTGCTGAGCGTCGGCCGAATCTTCTACGGGGACTTTGGCATGATTTACGGAATTGTGGGCAACAACCCGGTCTTGGCTGAAGAGGTAACGGTTATCGATACTTATGTTTACCAGTCGATGCGTACGCTGGGCTTTTCTTACTCTACGGCAATCGGGTTATTTCAGTCCTTGATGGGATTGATCCTGATTACGGCTGCAAACCAATCGGCTAAGAAAATAAATGACGGAGAGGGTCTATTTTGATGAAACAAAAGAATAGATTGCTTGGCGATCAATTGGTGATAGCCTTTGCCTATGGTTTCATTGGCTTATTCGCGCTCGTGTGTCTGTATCCCCTTGTTTTAACCTTAAGCGTATCCTTTTCTTCGGAACAGGCCGTTGCGAGAAACGGCTATTCGATTATCCCCTTAAATCCCAGCTTGGATACCTATAAATATATCTTTGTTAATAGTGGGATGAAACTGCTCAAATCCTACGGAGTCACCCTGTTTGTAACCACTGCGGGTACGGTAGGGGCTCTGCTGATTACCAGCATGATTGCCTTTTCCCTATCGATCAAAAAGCTGAGATACCGCAACGTGCTCGCATTTATTAGCAACTTTACGATCATCTTCTCCGCCGGCTTGATTCCGTGGTATATGGTCAGCGTCAATTATTATGGATTGAAGAACAGCATTCTGGCCTTGATCCTGCCTTCTATATTCAGCGTATGGAACATGTTTCTGATGCGCACGTATTTTGCAAGCATCTCTCCATCTTTATATGAAGCTGCCGAGATGGACGGCGCCAATTACTTTACGATCTATGTAAAAATAGCCCTCCCATTAAGCAAGACCGCATTGCTGACGGTTGGATTAATGTATGCGCTTCAATATTGGAATGATTGGTGGCACGCTCTAATTTTTATTAACGAACGCGATTTATTTCCGCTGCAATATTTCCTCTATAACATCCTGTCGAACGTCAATGCGATAAGCTCGGGACGTATTCCATCAGGGGCTTCAGGTAACATCACATTGCCTGCGGAGACCGTGAAGATGGCCATTACGGTCATTACGATCGGTCCGATCATATTCCTGTACCCTTTCATTCAAAAATACTTCGTGCACGGGATTATGGCCGGTGCGGTCAAAGAATAGACGCCTGCGTGGTTACTGGCCGATACCGGCTTTTAACATAGATTAACCATTTTATTAGGGAGGGTCTTTCATGAAAGCAAGGAAAATGCTGATCTTGTTGGTCTTATTAATTGCGTCCGTTTCGGTTATGGCGGGATGCAGCGGCAAAAAAGAGGGGGCAGCCGAGCTTGAAACCGTCACGATTCTGTATCCGGGGGAGCGTAGCGATCGGATGAGCGAATTTCTGGATAACGAATTCGCGGAGAAGATGGCAGCCGATCTTGGTTTGAAGGTTGAAGTCACATTTGTGCCGTGGGCCCAGTATTGGGAACAAAAAGATATCATGCTGGCCGCAAATGAACCGATCGATTTATATTGGGACGGTCTCCCGGACCTTTCTACCATCGTCAACAAGAAACAAGCCATGGTATTGGATGATTTAATCGAGGAACATGGTCAGGATATGCTAAAAGTCCTGCCGATGGAGCAGATTCAGGGGGCAACGATCGATGGGAAGATTCATGGCATTCCATCCGCATATGCACCGTCCTCCGCCATGTACCAGCTGGTGGCCGTTCGTCAGGATATCCTCGAAGCGGTGGGGATGACGGACTTGAAGACAGCTGACGATTTAAAGGAATTCGCAACCAGGGCGAAAGAGAAATTCCCTGAAATGAAGGGGCCCGCCGATATTATCTTTAAACCGTTGACGCGATATTTTACCGATGAGCAATATAACTGGATCGCCGTAGAGGATTTGGTCGTATTCGGGGAAGACAGCAAAAAAGCATACAGCTACTATGAAACGGAAGCGTTCCAGGAAGTCGCGAGGTTTAATCGCTCCATGTATGATGCAGGGTTGTATACAGAGGATTTGACCATCAAATACAACGAGAGAGACTCCCGCATGCAGACAGGCTTATACTTATGGGTTGAAGGATCTTTGGGCAAGGAAATGGAAATCGTTGATGCCATCAAAGCCAATGCGCCGGATGCCGAGGTGAAGACGTATCTGTTAGCCGAGGATAAACCGCGTTATGTGACAGCCGCAGGAGGAGAAGTGCTGGGCATACCTGTCAATGCTCCTAATCCGGAAGGCGCCATGAAGTTCGTGAACTGGATTTATAAATCCCAGGAGAATTATCTGTTTGCTCTCTATGGCGTCGAAGGCAAGGATTACGAGATGGTGGATGGAAGAATCAATAAGCTCACCGCTAGCGAATTCTTCTATGAATGGATGTTTAGAAACCAAAATTACCAATTGTTCGGGCCGAATGTGGCGCAAGAGTCCATCGATAAGTACAAGAGCTGGGATGAGACGGCTATTCGATCCGATTCATTGGGCTTCCGATTTAATAATGAAAAGGTCAAGTTAATCGAGACGGCCCTGAAAGAAGTCGCGGGCAAGGATTTAGCCGCTATCCGTTCCGGTTTCGTTGATTTTGAGACGGAGTATCCCAAAGCCATCGAGAAGCTGAAGGCGGCGGGCATTGATGACTATGTCGCTGAGATCCAGCGTCAGTTGGATGAGTTTTTGGCGGGGAAATAACAGCGTGTATCTACTTTTGTTCCGGTTCTAACTCGGATAAGCTGCAAGCTTCGAGGGCTGAGATAAATGATGTGTAAGCTCAAAGAGGTATTTTCTGTATAAGGAAATATCTCTTTTTTTTATATAGGAGCATTTCATTCTTGCGAGTTATAACAAAAAAAGGCTACCGTACTGGTCTGATCATAAGCCTCCATTTACAATATGTGCCATTCTTGTGTACACTCTTTTTATTCCGACTGTTCAGTATAAATAAAATCAACAAGGATACAGGTGAAGAAATCATGCCCAAATTAGGAATGGGACCGAAGCGCAGGGCAGAGGTCATTAATGCCACGTTAACCTGCATCAGCATGTATGGAATTGACGGCATGACACTGGATAAGGTGGCCGATCATGCAAACTGTTCCAAAGGAGTTGTCACATATTATTTCAAGAATAAGGATCATCTGACGATCGAAGCCTTCAAATCGTTCTTGGCGTACTATGGACTGAAGATCGAATCAGGCATTGAGCATACGATGACACCGGGAGAAATGATGGATGTTACCCTGAAGTTTATACTTCCCCCGCTCAGCGATGACGCGGATCGCACGATTAATGTGTCGCAGCTGGACGGGGTCGACAAGATGTATATTCCGCTTGCGGATCAAGCCAAGCTCTTTGTCCAGTTTTACTCAAAGGCCATGCTGGATCGCAATTTGCAGGACGTGGTATCGAAGAGCTACGAGACGGATCTCCATGGCATCGCTAAGATCATGGATTACGGTAATCGGACGGGAGAGATGTCCGTCGAGGATCCCCACAGCGCTGCCTATGGTGTGCTGGCGATGGCGATAGGTCTGAGTTTTTTTCGAGTTGCTAACGTTCTGCCAGCCAGCGGCGACGACAATCGGTACATATGTGAGGATTATGTAAGAAGACTTACCAGAACAGGAGGGAGACTATGAACATAGAGAAGATTGAAACAGATGGAGGAACGATAGCGGTCGTTAGCAGCAATGAAATATTAATTGTGGATGTTCAGTCTGCATTGGATCTTATGGCAACCGTGCAATATGAAACGGGCAGCCATCGTATGGTAATGAATCAATCGATATTCAGCGAAGCCTTCTTCGATTTGAAGACGCGCCTTGCAGGCGAAATCCTTCAGAAGTATATCAATTATCATGTGAAGGTTGCGATCATCGGAGATTTTTCTGTGTATCCAAGCCAAAGCTTGCAAGATTTCATATATGAATGCAATAAGGGGAACGACTTCTTTTTCTTGCCGAGTGAACAACAAGGAATTGAACGGTTAAGCAGGTTGAACTAAGAGACGGAAGAGGGAGGAAGACGGTTGTCGGCACCTGGGTTTAATCCAAATGAATATCCGATGGTGAGCATTCCAGCAGGCGAAATTCAATTAAGGGACGACCGTATAAAGTCTTCGTGGACGGTCAAAGTGGACGCTTTTGAGCTTGCACCGGTTCCTGTTACGAAGGCTTTATATTACTCGCTCATGCCACAGTCAACCGGATTCGCTGAGGTCATGCATACTCCGGTCGTGGATGTATCATGGAATGATGCGATTCACTTCTGTAATGTGCTATCTCGACACTCAGGTCTGGACGAATGTTATTCGGTCACGAAGGATGGTGAGTGTGTTGTGTGTAACTGGGAGGCGGATGGATACCGCCTTCCGACGGAAGCGGAATGGCAATATGCGTGCAGAGCCGGGAGTGATGGCTATCGTTACGGAGAACTTGATGACATCGCTTGGTATGAAGGGAATTCCGGGGGAGCCCTGCATGAGGTAGGCACAAAGCGTCCGAATGCGTGGGGGCTTTACGATATGCTCGGAAATGTGTGGGAGTGGTGCTGGGATGTATACGATCCGGATGTATACGGCTCGTACAGAGTATTCCGCGGCGGAAGCTGGGCGGAAGAGGCCAGGGGCTGCGGGGCGACATGCCGCCGCCGAAGCCATCCGACGTTTCGGATTGAGGATCTCGGGTTTCGTTTGGCGAGATCGATTTCACGATAAAGCTGATCCTTCGGGACCAGCTTTTTTTGATCGTGCAGCACCTAGCGAATTTCCAATAAACGCATCGAAACGCCGTCAATTTTCTCCAGATGGTAATAGATGCTAGGCCATCAATCCTTCACTATAACTAGATATGTCACATAATCTAACGCGATGAATATTCGTAAAATTGCGTATAGACAAGGCTGGAAGACATCAGTAAGATTGGGTTTAACTTTTCGCGGGAGGTGTAGGGAGCTAAAGGGAGACAGGGGTTGAATTGCCGTAGTGTTGATCAAAAACCAGGAAATTCAAGGGATAAGGGGGATAAGAAGATGGTGCATGGACCAACATTCAACAATCCGATTGTAGAGCAAGCAGCCGATCCTTGGGTATGGAAGCATACGGACGGTTATTATTACTTTATGTCGACGAGACGCGGATATCTGGAGCTGACGCAATCCGCTACCTTAACAGGCCTTGCGGAGGGCCGCAAGAAAACGATCTGGACTCCGGAAGCCGGCGGACGTCATAGTTATAACCTGTGGGCGCCGGAAATTCATCATCTGGACAACAAATGGTACATTTATTTCACGGCAAATGATGGGGGAGGCGACGAGTCGCGCCAAATATGCGTGCTGGAGAACGGGGAGCTTGATCCGATGGAAGGCGAATGGACATGGAAAGGTGCGCTGCCGACTCCCGTCCCCGGCCTGGATGGTACGGTTATGACCGTAGGGGATCAGCTTTATTTCCTGTATGCCGGCTACGGTCACTTCCCGGATTATGGGTCCGCTATATACATCATGCGCATGACAAACCCTTGGACATTGATGGGAGATCATGTATTACTTACTGCCCCGACCCTATCCTGGGAAAAACAAGGCGGAATGGCCATTAACGAAGGACCTGTCGCCCTTCAGCGAAACGGCCGCATCTTCCTGGTGTACTCAGCCAGCACCACCTGGTCTGAGGATTATGCGCTGGGGATGCTCACGATGGATGAAACTGCGGATCCGATGGACCCGCTTTCCTGGACTAAGTCCATGGAACCTGTATTTTGCAAAAGCGTGGAAAACGGGGTGTATGCTACCGGCCATAACAGCTTCACGCAATCTCCAGATGGCAAGGAGGACTGGATTGTCTACCATGCGCTTCCAGCGCCTGGAGTAGATACGGTCTTGCGATCAACCCGCATCCAGAAATTCGGCTGGAAGCCGGATGGAACTCCGGATTTCGGCGTACCCGCCGGCGAGTCTGAGGCTCTGGCCAAACCGTCCGGTGAATAATGTATGCGGATTCATAACAAGATCCAAGAGGGAAGATGATAACGGCAAGGGGCGGTAAATGCTGCAAGGGTGTAAGTGAATATTCATAGGATTCGATAAACCCCCATTCATTACAGATTATCTGTAATAAATGGGGGTTTATTACGAATGAGAGTAAAATGTGTAAGACACACATATCCATAACGAAAAATGTACTCTAAGACGAACTCTCCTTTTTGCATAAGGGTTTCGAGTCTGTGGATTGTTTCCGACATCCGAAATTGAAAGTGCGGATTTTAAGAAAATGAATAATTTTAGTTACAAAATTTATGTATGAAAGCGTTGACATAACAAAGTTATATGCTTATAATTCGGTTAAAGATACAGGATAATTGTATTAAACGAGTGTGTAAGGGTTGGCAATGTCGTCAGTTATCATGTGAAAAAGGGGATCCTTTGAAATGGCCATGAGGAAGAGCTGCGTTTCAGACTGGAGGTGCTTAGACACTGCGAAGATGAAGGATAATAGATAGCAAGTTTTGACTGGCACCCCTGAAAAACTACGGAATATAGATCCTCTGGGGCGCTAATGCGGAGGGTGCTCGTAATTATTCATATCATGGGAGGTTAAGCATGAACAGAACGATGAAGCGTTATTTCACTCTGTTATTCATATCTATATTGATCTTTTCGACGGTAACCGCTTGCAGCGGCAAGGCAAGTGACGAGCCAGACAACCCCGTAGCCCAAGAGGAAGGCGTAGAGAAAAACGAGGTGACATTCGAAGATATCAGCGGGGACATACGGGGCAATAAAGCACCGACACAGGAACAAATCGATGAAGTCAACGGCACACTCAATGATACATACCTCGGTGATGTATTTGACGAAGTCATTCCTAGCGATTATTCTGCTTATCCCGTCAAAGGCGATGTGGTGCTGGATGTATGGATGCCTGCCAACTCCAACATCCCGGATATGAATAATCACTTGGTTCAGAAGCAGGTGGAGAAGCTCACCGGCATTAAAGTGAACTTCATTACGCCGCCCGTCGGGCAGGAAGCGGATGCCTTCACCTTGATGATCTCCTCTGGCGAGCTGCCGGATATCATCATTGACCCGGGCCGTTATCCAGGAGGCTTGGAAGCGGGGGTAAACGACGGCGCTTACCTCGATTTGACCGACCTGATGGAAAAGCATGCCCCGAACTATTCGGCATGGCGCAACTCGGACGAAACGAGAAGAAAAACGACCGTGACCGATGATGGCAGGCTGCTGGGCTTCTACGGGATCGCTCCATATTCCGAATGGATCTGGTTTGGCACGTTAATCAAGCAGGAAGCGCTGGATAAGACGGGACTTCCAGTCCCGACGACGATAGACGAATGGTATGAATTTCTGAAGAAATCCAAGGAAGTTGGATATAAAGCACCGCTGAATTACGGATCGACGTACGGCCAAATTTTTACCGGCATCATTAATGGCGCTTATGGCGTCTGGGACTGGACCTTCCTGGATGAGAACGGCAAAGTCGCATGGGGTCCTGCACAGCCGAAAGCCAAGGAATATCTCGCGACCATGCAGCAGTGGAATAAGGAAGGCTTGCTGAATCGGGATTGGGCTACCGCCGATTTCAATCAACGGATGGCTAGCGCGATATCCGATGATACGGCCGTCATGATGGACTCCCCGGATACGATGTGGAGCTATTGGAAAGTGCAGAACGATATTGATTTCGTGGGGGCGCTGAATCCTGTTCTGAATGAAGGGGACAAATCCGCAACCACCTATAAAAACTTCAAAAGAACCGGAACCGGTGCAGCCATCACCACTCAGAGCAAAAATGTCGAAGCTGCAATGGCATGGCTGGATTTCAACTTCAGCAAAAAAGGCTGGGAGCTCATTAACTTCGGCGAGTACGGCACGGTTCATTTAGTGGATGAACAAGGAATGCCTTATTATCCGGAAAACAGTTACATCTACAATGACCCGGACGGTCAGCCGGTAGACGTCACACTTTGGAAATACCGCTGGCACAGTTGGCCGAACATTCGCGATGAGCATAATGCCAACCCGTTGATCTCGGCGAAGGGAAGCTATTCCGGAGATATCCGAAAGAATTGGACGGAAAACATGGATACCAGCATGGCGATGCCGCCGATCACGTTCACGAAAGAAGAAGCCTCACGCGAAGCCGAGCTTGGAAACCAATTGTCCACGCTGCGCGGAGAATACTTTGCAAAGATCATCATGGGCGAATTGCCGGTCGATGCTTACGATAAATTTTTGAAGGAAGCGCAGAGCATGGGGCTGGACGAATTCTTAAGTCTCCATCAGGCAGCCTTGGATCGGTATAACCAACGATAGTTTTCATAATAAGAACAGGTGGTTGATTCATGGAGATATTACAGAAAAACAAGGAAATAGGCCATGTTCGGACGCCCTCGGAGCCCAAGAATACCAAACGGTTGATTCAAAAAGATCTCAGAAAGAATTGGTTCGTCTATCTGATGGCCCTTCCCGTCGTGGCGTGGTTCTTGATCTTCTGTTACGGACCGATGTGGGGCGTGATGATCGCATTCAAGGATTTCAAGCCTTTGCTGGGCTTCGCGGACAGCGATTGGGTGGGTTTCAAGCACTTCATCGATTTTTTCTCCGGACCCTATTTTTGGAGAGTCGTCAAGAATACGCTCCTGCTGAATGTGTGGGGCATCGTGTTTGGATTTACGGCACCGATCATCCTGGCATTGCTGCTGAATGAAGTTCGTTCTTCCAAGTTTAAGCGGACCGTTCAAACCATTACGTATATGCCGCATTTTATTTCCCTGGTCGTTGTGTGCGGGATCATTCACATCTTTACGGCCAATGAAGGGGTCGTTACGCAGCTGCTTTCGTTCATAACGGGAAAAGACTACTCCTCCCTTCTCGGGTATTCCAATTTGTTCCGGCCGATTTATACCTTTTCCGGAATCTGGCAGAGCATCGGCTGGGACAGCATCATTTACCTGGCTGCAATGAGCTCCATCGATCCTTCATTATATGAAGCGGCCGATATCGACGGGGTCGGCAGGGTGAAAAAAATGTGGTACATTACGCTGCCTCAGATCAGTCCGGTTATCATCATCCTGTTTATCTTTGCGATCGGCGGATTGATGGCTTCCGGCTACGAGAAAATTATTCTGCTCTATAATCCTTTGATCTACGATACGGCGGATGTCATCGCTTCCTATGTTTACCGCAGGGGCTTGAGGGAAGCGAGCCTGAGTTATTCCACAGCCGTCGGATTAATAAGCTCCATCGTGAACTTCGGGCTGTTATGGATGACAAATACCATCGTGAAACGCAGATCTGAATCCAGCTTATGGTAAGAGAGAGGGAAGGTTATGGAGGATATCAAGCAACTCAAAGTGAAACGAAGAAGGAAGCATAAAAGCATAGGGGACCGCGTATTCGACTTCACGAACTATACGCTGTTAACCGCCTTAACGTTGGTATGTTTTTATCCCATATTGCATATCTTGTTTGCCTCCGTCAGCGATCCCAGCGCCTTGATGGCACATAAAGGGGTTTTGTTAAAGCCGCTGGGATTCACGCTCGACGGTTACAAGCTGGTGTTCAAAGACAACAGCCTGCTGAAGGGGTACATGAATACAATCATTTATGTTGGACTGGGCACCTTGGTCAATATGGTCATGACGATATTGGGGGCATACGTGCTCTCCAGACGGGACTTGTATTTCAAGAATTTTATCATGGTTCTGATTACGATCACGATGTTCTTTGGCGGAGGGCTGATTCCTTGGTTCCTGTTAATGAAGGATATCGGCTTGTACAACAATCTGTGGGCGATGATTCTGCCGACCGCTTTAAGCACTTGGAACATCATCATATTAAGGACCGGATTCCAATCGATTCCGAGAGAGCTGGAAGAAGCGGCATTGATTGACGGCGCAAGCCAGGCCAACATCTTGATCACGGTGATCCTGCCGCTGTCGAAAGCCACGCTGGCCGTTATCTTCCTGTATTATCTGGTTGGGAATTGGAACTCCTGGTTTAACGCGATGGTCCTGCTGAAGGACAGGG
The DNA here is from genome assembly GCF_050279985.1 of Paenibacillus sp. NPDC093718. Taxonomy (NCBI): domain Bacteria; kingdom Bacillati; phylum Bacillota; class Bacilli; order Caryophanales; family Paenibacillaceae; genus Paenibacillus; species Paenibacillus sp. NPDC093718. Next base: position 1,094,693 of record NZ_JBNNUS010000001.1, on the reverse strand, counting down.
AATTGTTCCCGTTACAGCTGTTAATGAAGGAAATCCTGGTTGCCAATGATTCGACGGCCACCACGATCGGCAGCGCGGGCGGAGTCGTTATTAACAGCGCCCAGAGCTCGACCGCGTTCCGAGAGCTGGTTAAATATTGCGCGATCGTGGTTTCGACGGTGCCTATATTAATGGTGTATCCGTTCCTGCAAAAGTATTTCGTGAAAGGCGTTTATGTGGGTTCGATCAAAGGCTAGATCTTCAACCGTATAGATAGAGATTGAATCATTAGGAGTGAGTTGCATCATGTTGACAGAAGTTAGCAAGGCACAAACGGTTCGCAATGAATATCCGAGGCCCCAGTTTCAGCGCAAAGAGTGGTTAACCCTCAATGGCGAATGGGATTTCAGTTTTGATGATGAAGCCATCGGCGAGGATGCAGGGTGGCACCGGGTGGAAGCGAAGGCTTCGTACACGCGGAAAATTAACGTACCCTTTACGTTTCAAAGCAAGCTGAGCGGCATCAACGATCCTTCCTTTCATGATGTGGTGTGGTACCGCAGAACATTCGAGATTCCGGAGAATTGGAATGGAAAACGGATCGTGCTTCATTTCGGCGCCGTGGATTATTTGGCCAAAGTGTGGGTAAACGGGCATTTGGTGGCTATTCATGAAGGCGGGCATACGCCGTTCCAAGCGGACATTACGGCTTCGCTCGTAAAAGGAAGCAACACGGTCGTGCTGCGGGCGGAGGATTTCAGCCGCGACGTTACCTTGCCACGAGGCAAACAATACTGGCTTGAGCATTCGGCAAGCATTTTCTATACCCGTACGACCGGCATCTGGCAGAGCGTGTGGCTGGAGCCGGTATCCCCGGTACATCTGAGCAAAATAAGGATGACACCCGACATTGACCGGAACGAAATTCGTATCTGGACCTTCCTTGAGGGTTACAAGCCGATGGAGGATCTCAAGCTGCAGATCACCGTATCCTATCAGGGCGAGTGGGTAGCAGAAGATCAATATGCAATTCGAAGCGCGGAGCAGCTGCGGACCATCGGTTTAAGCGATTTTACCGATCATGGTCTGGGACGCCTGTGGAGCCCGGAGCATCCGAACTTGTATACAATCGAATTCCGCCTTGTTCAGGATGAGAACGTTGTCGATCTAGTATCCAGCTATTTCGGGATGCGGAAGGTATCGATCGAGAACGGCAAGCTATGTCTGAATAACCGTCCGTATTTCCAAAGGCTGGTGCTGGACCAGGGGTATTTCCCTGAGGGAATTCTAACGGCGCCGTCGGACGAGGCTTTGAGACGCGATGTGGAGCTGGCGAAGGAAATGGGATTCAACGGCGTGAGAAAGCACCAGAAGACGGAGGACCCCAGGTTCCTGTACTGGTGCGACAAGCTCGGCCTGCTGTTATGGAGCGAGGCCGCCAACGCATATGAATATTCCGAATCGTATGTTCGCCGCTTCACAGCGGAATGGCAGGAGATCATCGAGCGGGACTATAACCATCCTTGCATCGTAACCTGGGTTCCGCTTAATGAGAGCTGGGGAGTTCCGAATGTTCAGCTGGATAAGCGTCAGCAGCAGCACGGGCTTGCGATGTACCATTTAACGAAGTCTTTGGACGATAGCAGGCCGGTTGTTTATAACGATGGCTGGGAGCATATGACCACGGACCTGGTCACCATTCATGACTACGAGAGCCGTCAGGAAGTGCTGGAAGCACGGTATGCAACAGCCGTGTCCGCGGTGGAAGCCATGCCGGCCAACCGGAGGATATTCGTCGGCGGTGCTTCCTATGAAGGCCAACCCATCCTGGTGTCGGAGTTTGGCGGCATTGCCTTCAAGAAGAGCGATTGGGAAGGCTGGGGGTATTCCGGAGCCGAGAACGAGGAGGACTTCCTGATCCGGCTCAAGGCCGTAGTGGATCCAATGTTCTCTTCCCCGGTGATCCAGGGATACTGCTACACGCAGCTGACGGATGTTGAGCAGGAAATCAACGGCTTGCTTACGTATGACCGCAAGCCCAAGGCGCCGCTTGAAACCATACGCAGCATCATGACGGGACAATAGGAGGCAAAAGAAATGGGCGGGACGAATGCCTATGAAGGGGTATACCATAACGAAAAAGCAGTTTATTTAAGAGCCGGGAGTTATGAAGCGGTCATGCTCCCGGATATAGGCGGTAATTTGATAGCGTTTCGGGATATCGAAAAGGGGTACCGGTTTCTGCATGAGCCGACGCCGGAGGAAATGCCGGCATTCAAAGCAAGGCCGATGATTCACGGCATTCCGGTATTGTTTCCTCCGAACCGGTATGAAGACGGCCGGTTCCGGTGGAACGGTAAAGTCCATCAGCTCCCGGTCAATGAAGAGGCGACGGGCCATCATCTGCATGGATTCCTGTACAATATGCCATGGGAGGTGGACGAATACGGGCATACGGGGCAGGAAGCTTATGTGACCGTGTCTGTCCGCGTGGATGAACGGCATCCGGTGTTCGAACACTTTCCGTTCCGGTTCCGCATTCAGCTTCGTTACGGCTTAGGCGATCAGGGGTTGTCCCAACGGGTAACGATCACCAACGCAGGCCAAGAAGCGATGCCGTGTTTGCTGGCGTTTCATACGTCCGTTAACACGCCATTTGCCGAGGGGGGCGACGCCCGGGATTACCGCTTAAAGCTGACCGTCGGGAAGCGGTGGGAGCTGAATGGGCGAATGCTGCCTACCGGTTCCTACCAGGAGCTGTCGGCTAACGAGCAGGCCATGCAAGGCGCCGGCGTTTATCCGTTCTTCGAAAGCATGGACAATCACTATACTGCCGTGCCTCAGAACGGACGGAACCGGATGGAGCTTACCGATGGGGCGAAGAAACTGACGCTGGTCTATGACGTAGGCACCTCCTATAAACAATGGATGATCTGGAACAACGAAGCGACCGAGGGTTTCTTTTGCCCTGAGCCGCAGATCAATCTGGTCAATGCGCCCAATATGGACATGGAAGCTGAAGAGATCGGATGTTTCAGCCTTGAACCGAATGAAATCTGGGAAGAGACCAGCAGGCTGTATGTGAAGGAAAGCCGAGGCTAAAAGCCGCAGGTGACAGTCGGCAGAAAGATAAATGCCGACAAATTAAACATATAAGAAGGAGTTAAACATGACTGAATTAACACTGCCGCGTCCGGAGTACCCCCGTCCGCAATGGGTGAGACCCGACTGGATCAATCTGAACGGTTCTTGGCAATTCGAAATCGATCATGGGAAAAGCGGGAAGGAGCGCGGATTCCATGAGCCGGGACATGATCTGTCCGGAACGATCACCGTTCCTTTCTGTCCCGAGAGCAAGCTGTCCGGCGTTGAATATAAGGATTTCATGGCAGCCGTATGGTATAAGCGGGATTTTACCGTGCCTGAAGAATGGAAAGGCAGCATCCTGCTTCACTTCGGGGCTGTGGATTACGAGACGGAGGTATGGATAAACGGTGTATCCGTAGGATCGCATCGCGGGGGATATACGCCCTTTAGCTTTGATATCACCTCGCATGTGATACCGGGCAAGAACGTAATTACCGTCTGTGCGGAGGATGACGTCCGTTCCGGACGCCAGCCGCGCGGGAAACAAAGCGGACGCTTCCACTCGCATGGCTGTGATTATACCCGTACGACGGGGATTTGGCAGACGGTATGGCTGGAGCAAGTGCCGAAGGTCTATATGTCCGACATGAAGCTGGTGGGTGACCCGGATAATGGATGTGCCCACCTCGAGATTAAGATCAACGGGAACGCAGCAGGCCATAAATTGACCGCATCCGCCCTGTATGAAGGGAAAGCGGCAGGGAATGCGAGTGCCGTCGTATCCGGGCCGTACGTCAAACTTACCATTCCGTTATCAGAGGTTCACTTGTGGGAGGTGGGTCAGGCCAGGCTGTACGATCTGGAATTAACCCTGCAAGGACGGGATCAGGTGAGCGACACCGTCCAATCCTATTTCGGGCTCCGAACCGTTATGCTGGACGGAATGGCATTCCGCATCAACGGCAAATCCGTATTTCAGCGCCTTGTGCTGGATCAAGGCTTCTATCCGGATGGAGTCTATACGGCTCCGAGCGATGAGGACCTCCGCAAAGACATCGAAATTTCGATGGGACTGGGTTTTAACGGCGCAAGGCTTCACGAGAAGATGTTTGAACCGCGCTTTCTATACTGGGCAGACCGGTTAGGATATCTGGTGTGGGGAGAGCATGCGAATTGGGGGCTCGACATTACCACGGCGGAGGGATTGTCCGATTTCCTACCGGAATGGCTCGAAGGGATGGAGCGCGATTTCAATCATCCGGCCCTCATCGGCTGGTGTCCTTTCAACGAGACATGGGACCGTGACGGTGCCAAGCAAAATAACGACGTACTGCGCATTGTATACGAGGTCACGAAGAAAATGGACCCGACGCGTCCCGTGATTGATACGAGCGGCAACTTCCATGTCGTAACGGATATTTTCGATATCCATGATTACGACCAGAACCCGGAGACCTTTAAGCAGCGATATGAGCCGATGAAGAACGGTGGAGAGGTTTACAATAGCTTCCCGAATCGGCAGCAGTATGAAGGCCAGCCTTATTTCATCAGCGAATATGGCGGCATATGGTGGAATCCGGACCAAAAAGACGAGAAGTCCTGGGGTTACGGCGACAGGCCGACATCCGAAGAAGCGTTTCTAACACGTTATGCGGGCTTAACGAATGTTCTGCTGGATCATCCGATGATGTTCGGTTTTTGTTACACCCAGCTGTACGACGTGGAGCAGGAAGTGAACGGATTGTATACCTATGACAGACGTCCAAAATTCGATCCCGACGTGATCCGCCGCATCAATTCCCGGAAGGCCGCGATTGAAGATTGAGCTGTTAACATGACCGTTATCGAAGTAGGCGGTGTTACATTTCTGTGTGGTGTATGATTGCATATTATCCGAAAGGAACGTGACGAAGGATGAAGGTGAATTACCGGAATAAATTATTGCTCACGATATGCGCATTCCTTATCCTTCCTATGGGTCAGGCGACACATGCGGCTACGCTTCAAAATAATTTCTATAACGTGGTCATGCAGGAGGGCGCGGATCCATGGGTATATAAACACACCGATGGCTTTTACTACTTCACAAAAACGACCGGCGGAAATGTGACCATATGGAAGTCCGCACAGCTTACCACGATTGATGCAGCTCCGACGAGGGTCGTGGAAACGGGCTGCTGCAGCATCTGGGCTCCCGAATTACACTACATCAATGGCGCTTGGTACATCTACTATGCCAAGGATGACGGGGATAACGTCAACCACCGCATGTATGTCATGGAGAACACATCGGCGGACCCGACGCAGGGAACCTGGCAGTACAAAGGCCAGATTACGGACCCGACGAACAAATGGGCGATCGACGGCACAGTGCTGCAGGTTAACGGTCAGCTCTATTTTATCTGGTCCGGCTGGGAAGGGGACACTAATGTGCGGCAGAATCTGTACATCGCCCATATGAGCAACCCTTGGACGATTGATTCGAACCGCGTTGAAATTGCAAGGCCTACGTATGATTGGGAAACGAATCATTCCCCGCATGTAAACGAAGGGCCGCAGGTGATTGTGCGAAATGGTCTCATCAATCTGGTATACTCGGCAAGCGGAAGCTGGACCAACGACTATTGCCTGGGCCTCATCACGGCCAGCACAACCAGCGATCTGCTGAATCCGGCATCATGGAGCAAACGCAGCCAGCCTATATTCAAGTCCGGCAACGGGCTGTACGGGCCGGGGCACCATTCCTTTACCAAGTCTCCCGACGGTTCGGAGGACTGGATGCTCTATCATGTCGCCAAATACAATAATGCCGGGTGGAATCGCGAGGTTCGAGCGCAGAAATTCACGTGGCATGCCGACCATACGCCAAACCTCGGCGTTCCGGCGAATCCGAATGCTCCGATAGCCCTGCCGTCCGGTGAAGCGGCACATACCCGTTACGAGGGTGAGGAGGGAACATTCGGAGGTGTCGCCTATGCATCCCAAAGCTCTAACGGCTCGGGAGGCATGAAGGCCGGGCATATCGATACGCCGGAGAGCTATGTGGAATTTTCGGTGCATGCCCCATCCGCAGGCGAATACATTCTGCTGGCCCGCACGGCGAACGGAACGGCCGGGGGGAATTGGTCCCATCTAATGCTCAGCGTGAATGCCGGGACGGCAAGCAAGTTTCATATCACAAATAAAGGATGGGAGAATTGGGGCCTGTCTACGGCGAAGGTTCAGCTGAAGGCCGGCGTGAACAAGATACGTTTCTCAAAAGGCGAAGGATACGGAGAAATCGACTTTTTTGACATCAAGCCGGCAAATTAGGACACAGCGGCTGGCTTAGCTTACCGAAAAAATAAAGTAATTAAAAGCTTGATCATGGATGGCTTCCGTTTCTCCCGGAAGCCATTTCTGGCTAAGAAAGGAATGATTTCTTTCGGTGCATGCCTTTGCAAGCATGATTGTTTTTCATTTCACGAAGAGATAAGATGAATGGTAATGAATATGTTTAAAGGAGAGCGGATTTGTGCTGGAACTTGGTTTTAACGACCCGGAAAGACTGGTCACGGTAGCTCATGCCCTGTCAACGCGTTCTCGGGTTGATATTCTGAGGCTTTTGAATTCCAAAAATTTGAATATCATCGAAATCGCCGAGAAACTCAACCTTCCCGTTTCGACGGTGGCAAGCAATATCAAAGTGCTGGAAGCGGCCGAGTTAATCAATACGGAATTGCTTCCGGCTTCGCGCGGCGCAATGAAGGTGTGCAGCCGGAATTATGATGATATCCATATTGCGTTGAATTTGAAGAATTCGGTCCCCAAGGGAGTTACGCATGTTTATGAAGTCGATATGCCGATCGGCCATTACAGCGATTGCGAAGTATCGCCTACATGCGGAATGGCGAATGCCGACGGGTATATCATAAAGGAAGACGAGCCGGCGAGCTTTTACCATCCCAAACATGTCAATGCCCAGATCATCTGGCTTCGCAAGGGATATCTGGAATATTTGATGCCGATGGATATTCCGGCCGGAGCCCGCATCGAGTCGCTTGAACTGTCCATGGAGATGTGCTCCGAGGCCCCCAATTATGATCATAACTGGCCTTCGAATATTTCGGTGTGGGTTAATGGCGTGGAGATCGGCATGTGGACAAGCCCCGGCGATTTCGGGGATCGGCGAGGCAAGCTGAACCCGAATTGGTGGTATGATTGGGCAACGCAATACGGGTTTCTCAAAACATGGCGCGTCGATGATGAGAAGACGACGCTGGACATGGAGAAGGTATCGAGCGTTACCTTGGATCAGCTGAATATCGCCGCGAGCCCCAAGTTGCGGCTGCGCATCGGCATCAAACCCGATGCCGTGAATCAAGGAGGGCTGAATCTGTTCGGCCGCCAGTTTGGAGATCACGAACAGAATATCATCATGCAGATAAAATATACGATGGATCAGGATGAGGAAGACCTTTAGCTGCATGGTCGCATGCTCGCATGATCTGTTGGCACCATGCCGTCCATATCCATAAATGGCAGTACAGAAAATTATTCTGTACTGCCATTTTTATGGTCAGTGTACGGAGCAGGCTTCGATCCGTTAGGGGCGAGCCATCTGGATTCCGCGGTCACGCACGCCTCGTTCCTGTTTATAGTTTGAAACAAAAATGAAACATTGCTGGTTTTTTAATTATATTACACTAGTTAATGGATCAAAGTCCTGCAGCATCAGCAAGTGAAAAAAGATTTGAACGCGTACAGAGAACACGGAATTAGTCCCGGTCATCTCTGGGGGAGGAAAGAAAAAGATGAAAAACAAACGACAATGGTGGCCTAGCTTCCTGGTTTTCGTGTTGACGGCAGTCCTGATGGGGTCCGGTATGCCGCCTGTCAACGAGGTATCGGCAGAAGGCACGGAAAGCTCGCTATCGTCAACCGGGGATCATGGAAATGTGAATCTGCCTTCAGATGAAGGAGAAGCTGTGAAGGCAGAAGAGGACGGACCTGACGAACCTCTCTCAACCGGAACGGAAGAGGAAGTGTCCGCGCAGGATGATGGCACCATGCAAGCGAAGACTGCGGATATCGGTGCGTTCGGTTTATTTGCAGGAGGAGACGGTTCACTGGAGCAGCCCTACCTCATTGAGACAGCTGAGCAGTTAAACGCTGTCCGGAATAACCTTGAGGCCCACTACCAATTAGTTCAAGATATTGATCTGTCAGGGTATGCTACGATAGAAGGCTGGGAACCGATCGGGACTGACTCGGCCAGGTTCAGTGGGACATTCGACGGGCAAGGGCATCATATTACCGGATTGGGGATAGGCGCTCGTTATTGGAGTCTCTTGGGCTTGTTTGGTATCGTCGGTGACAGCGGAATTATTAAAAATGTCATTCTTGAAGACGTGAGGGTAGGCGTAGGAAGTTATTATCATTGGAGTTCAGGCGGGGTTGCGGGAATAAACTACGGCACGATCCGAGAAGTGCATGTGACGGGTAGTGTAGATGGATCCCATTATTCCGGCGGTTTGGCAGGAATGAACTACGGCATAATTAACGGGTCATCTTTCTCAGGGACGGTAGCGGGATTAGTCGGCGTCGGAGGTCTGGCAGGAGAGAATGGCGGTGATATGAGCAGCTCCTATGCTTCGGCACAGGTCTCTGGAGATGATAACGTTGGGACCCTCGCAGGACGAAATAGCGGCCGGATTCATTCTTCGTATGCCAAGGGAACCGTGAATACGAGACAGATCTCCGGCGGTTTGGTGGGCATTAATTTGGACAGCGGCATGATTATCGGCACTTACTTTTCCGGAACCATATCAGGAGCAGGAGACGGTATCGGGGGGCTGGTCGGGATCAACAATGGCTCGGTGGATTCGTCTTATTGGAATACGAGTGCGTATAATACAGCCCCTCCTGACAATGGGATAGGAACGCCGGTGACCGAGGAAGAATTGAAACAGCATGCCATATATGACCAGTGGGATTTTGAGGATACCTGGTACCTGTATAACGGGCAGACGCTGCCTTTTCTGCAATGGGAGGACCCGTTTGAAAGAGCCGTTGTTGCGATGGCTTCTGAAACGTTGGACGTCGGGAACAGCACTCAAATGGTTGTGACCGCCAATCATCAAAGACAGTCGTCGTATATCGCAACGAATATCGCTGGCTATGCTGTCAGCGAGGGAGAATCTATCGTTGACGTTGATCAAGAAGGACAGATTACAGCAAAAGCTCCAGGGAGAGCGGTGATTAGCGTCACGTTGCACGGCGATACCACCCAGGTCGAAGTCATTGTCAATCCGTATACCGTTACCGGTGTCATACAGCCTGATGCGTTAACGGTTGCTAACGGGACGCCTGTTGATGAAATAGGCCTGCCGGACACAGTCCAAGTCACGTTGAGCCCTGGTCAATTGACGAGAGCCGCTGCGGTGGAATGGACCTTGGCTGACGAGAATCATTCGTATCAGCCTGCCACTCCGGGCATCTATACCTTTACGGGCAGTTTGGTGAATTTACCGGAAGATGTGGCGAATCCGGACCGTTTGAAGGCAACGATCAATGTAACGGTAGGCCAACCGTTTATCGTTAAGATGAGCGATATTCCAACCATCCAGGTAAGCCACGGTACCCAGAAATCCGCCATTACTCTTCCTAAGCAGGTGGAGGCAGGATTAAACCATGGCGGCACGGCTAAAATGAATGTGACCTGGGATCATGGAGAACCGGTGTATAATGGCCGGCAAGCAGGCACTTACACCTTCAAGGGCTCCTTGGAGTTGCCGGACGGCATTATCAACCCGAACGAATTGCATGCAGTTGCCCAAGTCACCGTTCTTGAAAAAAGCAGGGATGGAGGTTCAGGTGGAAGTAACGGCTCCGTGGTGAGTGGAGGTAACGAAGATCTGCTGGGCAATACATGCGTTAAAGGAACCGAAGGTAGAACGATTCTGTTTCCTAAGGGTAAGATTATTATTCCGAAGAGTGTGGGGAACGTAACCTTCTGTCTCAACTTTAAGGTAATCGAAGACACGAGCGCATTTCCATTGACTGAATCCGAGCGACTTGTCAGCCAAGTGATCGAAATTACGAAGAATTGGAATGGAGCTTTTCACAAAGCGGTCACCCTCAACCTGGAATTTGGAACCGATGCTCTTAACAATGAAGAAGATACCGTGAGTCTGTATTGGCTCAACGAAAAAACGAACGAATGGGTCGAACTAAAGAACATCAAAGTGGACTGGGACCAGGGGACCGTGGCCGGCACGATCGATCATTTGGCCCAATTTGCGGTGATTGCTACTAAGGTTAAAAAGGAAGTCGAGGGTACTCCTGAGACGAGTTTTACCGATCTTGATGGGCATTGGGCTAAGGACATGATTAACCAATGGGCTCGAATCGGAGTAATTAGCGGCTATTTAGACGGTACCTTTAAACCTGACCGTCCCATTACCAGAGCGGAATTTGTATCCCTGCTTGTCCGTGCCTTCAACCTGGACGAGAGGAGCGGTCATGCATTCTCCGACACAAAAGGCCACTGGGCGCAAGACAGGATTGCGACTGCCCAAGCCCACGGGATCATCGAAGGGTATACGCCAACATATTTCGCTGGGAAGGACCCGATAACACGTGAGCAGATGGCCGTGATGGTCATGCGGTGGACGGGATTGTCTGCAGGGGAAGGAACGCCGGCATTTATCGATCAGGACAGCATTTCCTCATGGGCCTGGGAAGCGGCAGTGGCACTGTCGGAGCAGGGAGTCCTCACGGGCTATCCGGGTGGGAGCTTTCTGCCTCAGAATGAAGTAACCCGTGCTGAGGCCGTGGTCCTTCTCCTTCGGGCTATGGAAATGAAAAGACCCGCACAAGGCGGCAGTGTCATGATACTCAGGTAAATAGGATGAAATGGCGGCTTCTGCCAGCCAAAGGTCTTCAGAGCATAGGATTCTCGAACCCCCCGGATCGCGTGAAGCGCGTTGACCGGGGGGTTTTTATTCCATACTTATTCAAACCAATCATGTGTCGGCTAACTAAGCCTGCCCTTCATTAACCGAGCTCGCAGCGCTCCATATATTTCTTCGCACCTTTGCAGTCCGGCCCATTCATCTTCCGGTTTACATTCCGTTTAAATAGGGGTGTTACGATTCAATCATCCAATAGCAAAGAGGAGGAGGAAATCATCATGGAGCATGTATACAGAAAGAAAATAGAGCCTAACCCGGGCGATTTGGCCGTTGAGGCTTACGGGCTGGTCAAAACATTCGGCGATAACCGCGCCGTGGACGGCGTGAATCTGAACGTGCGTACCGGAACGATTTACGGTGTGCTTGGTCCGAATGGGGCAGGCAAGACAACCACCATCCGGATGCTGGCAACCTTGCTAAAACCGGATGCGGGTTCTGCCCGAATCTTCGGACATGACGTGCAGGCGGAATCGCAGATTGTCCGTCAGTTGATCGGGGTAACCGGCCAATACGCGTCGGTGGACGAAACGCTCAGCGCTACGGAGAATCTGATTATATTCTCCCGTTTGCTTGGTTTGGGGCGTAAGGAGGCAAGGCGCAAGGCGGATAAGCTGCTGGAGGAATTCGGTTTGTCGGAAGCCGCGAAGCGGCCGCTAAAAAATTTCTCCGGCGGCATGCGGAGAAGGCTGGATCTGGCGGCAAGCCTGATTGCCCAGCCGCCGCTCATTTTCCTCGATGAACCGACGACGGGGCTCGATCCAAGGACGCGTTCCCAGATGTGGGATACGATCCGCCGATTGGTGAATACCGGTTCAACGGTATTGCTGACCACGCAGTATCTGGAGGAGGCGGACCAGCTGGCAGACCGCATCGCCGTTATCGATTACGGCCGGGTTGTGGCCGAGGGTACGGCCGATGAACTGAAGATGTCGGTAGGCACTTCCTCGCTGCATTTGACTGTCCAGGATTCGGTTGACATGGATCGCGCCCGTCATACCGTGGAACAAGTGTTAGGCGTCCATGCCAATGTATCGCCCGAAGCCGGAAAGATAACGGCGCCGATGGCTAATGCGGGTCTTGTTACAGACCTGTTGATCGAGCTGCGAACGGCAGGAATCGGCTTGTCCGAGATGAGCGTGCAGAAGCCGACCCTGGATGAGGTATTCCTGACAATCACAGGCCACGGCGTGAAGGAAGACGCTGCCCAAGGGTCTTATGAAACCAATGATAGAGAGGTGGCACGGGTATGAGCAGCACCATGATTCAGCCTGGGACGGAACGTCAGCTTAAGAACCGCACGAGTTTGGGTCAGACGATCCGAAATTCGTTGACGATGGCCTACCGCGGGCTGCTGAAGCTCCGGCGCACGCCCGAGCAGTTGTTTGACGTCACGTTTCAGCCCATTCTTTTTACGCTGATGTTCACTTATATTTTTGGGGGCGCCATCTCCGGTGACGTGGCGAGTTATTTGCCCGTCATCATTCCCGGCATCCTCGTCCAGACCGTGATTACGACCTCCGTCGTCACAGGCGTTCAGCTGCGCGAGGATATGGATAAAGGCGTATTCGACCGATTCAAATCGCTGCCGATTGCGCGCATCGCACCGCTGGCTGGTGCGCTGCTGGCAGATACGATTCGGTATACCATTGCAACAGTGCTTACCTTTACGATGGGATATATTATGGGGTATCGGCCCGAGGGCGGCTTGGGTTATGTTGCTCTTGCGGGGGTGGTCGTCATTTTGTGCTCATGGGCCATTAGCTGGATCTTTGCTTTCTGCGGCGTGATTGCAAGATCCGCCTCCGGCGTGCAGGGGATATCGATGATCGTGCTGTTTCCGCTTACGTTTCTCTCCAACGCGTTCGTGCCGGTGGATACGATGCCGGGCTGGCTGCAGTGGTTCGTCAATATGAATCCGATCTCGCATCTTGTGACTGCCGTTCGGGATCTCACCAACGCTGGCATCGTGGGCTGGGATCTGACGATTTCCTTGGTTGGCGCCGCGGTCATTGTGGCCATCTTTGCTCCCATTACGGTTCGTGCTTACATGCGCCGCACTTGATACCAAGGGGGCTCGCCTAACGGCGTTTACCCATGCTGCCGGGGAAAGCAGGACTTCCGTCCGAAACGCAGGTTGACATTGATTTATGAATTCACTATACTGTCTGTAATCTTATAAGCGACATACGTTGAAAGAGCCCAGTAGCAGCTTGGTCCCTGTTCTAGAAAGCCGGGGGGGGATGGAACCCGGTACACACCAAGGCGGCGAATTACACTCTGGAGTATCTCGGGTAATGCCGAGCGGAAACGACGAACGATATCTCGTCTAATGAGCGGCATGAATGACGCGCGGCAGCGTGCAGATCATTCGTGCAATCTGGGTGGTAACACGGTTAATAATCGTCCCTATGTCTATAACAGACAAGGGGCGATTTTTTGTTTTTCAACGAGTTGGACGTTTCGTTATAAGGAAATTACTGAACTAAAAGGAGTGTTAACACTGTGAATATTATCGACGAACTGGAATGGCGCGATGCGATTAACCAACAGACGGATGCCGAAGGCCTCCGGGAGCTTACGAATGAAAAATCCATCTCGCTGTACTGCGGCGTGGACCCAACGGGCGACAGCATGCATATCGGTCACCTGATTCCCTTCATCATGCTCAAACGCTTCCAGCTTGCCGGCCATCGTCCGGTCATTCTGATCGGGGGCGCGACAGGCACCATCGGGGATCCAAGCGGACGTCAAACCGAGCGATCCCTGCAGACGCTGGAGCAGGTTCAAGCTAACGTTGACGCGTTGACCGGACAAATGAAAAAACTCTTCGTAACCGAGGGTGACAATCAAATCCGCATGGTTAACAACTACGACTGGACGCATAAAATCAACATTATCGAATTCCTGCGCGATTACGGCAAAAACTTCAGCATTAACTCGATGCTGGCGAAGGACGTGGTTGCGAGCCGGCTTGACAGCGGGATTTCGTTTACGGAATTCTCATACCAAATCCTGCAGTCGGTCGACTACCTGCATCTGTACCAGCATGAGGACGTGCAGCTGCAAATCGGCGGATCGGACCAATGGGGCAACATTACAAGCGGCCTGGATCTGATCCGGAAGAAGGAAGGACCCGAAGCAAAAGCGTTCGGCCTGACCATACCGCTCATGCTGAAAGCCGACGGCACGAAGTTCGGCAAAACGGCCGGCGGCGCGATCTGGCTCGACCCGAACAAAACGACGCCGTTCGAGTTCTACCAGTTCTGGGCGAACACCGACGACCGCGACGTTGTGAAATACCTGAAGTACTTCACCTTCTTGACCAAAGAGCAAATTGACGATGTGGCCGAAAAGGTGCAGAGCGAGCCGCATAAACGCGAAGCGCAAAAAATGCTGGCTGAGGAAATGACGAGATTCGTGCATGGCGAAGAGATGCTGGAGCAGGCCAAGCGCATTACGGCGGCTTTGTTCAGCGGCGATATTAAATCCCTTACGGCCGATGAGATCGAACAGGGATTTAAGGAGATGCCGACATTCGAAGCCACGCCGGAAACGAAGAATATCGTGGACTGGCTTGTGGATCTGGGCATCGAGCCTTCCAAGCGGCAAGCTCGTGAGGATATTACCAAAGGCGCCATCTCGATGAACGGCGAGCGTATCAGCGATGTCGGTCACGAGGTGACAGCCGACCAAGCGATTGGCGGCCGGTTCATCATCATTCGCAAAGGCAAGAAAAACTACAGCTTGGTGAAAATGTCCTAGAAGACGGTATAACCATCGAGGAGAACGGTCTCCCCGGACGAAAACACCCGTAAAAAGCCGCTAAACACGTTTCATGTGCTTAGCGGCTTTTACATTACCAGGTTAGGCAGAATCTTCTGATTGGCCTTTTTACTAGAGATGGGAAAGAATAACCTCGGAGGCTTACCCTCCTGATCTCGCCAGTAAACATTTGCTATATGAGCTCTGTCCAGAGAGGGTTCGTCGATTGGCGTTATTTTTATTTGAAAGTTTCTCTCTTTTAATAGGATAATATCTGTAGTGTTAAAGGAGGTAGATGATATCATGAACATTCAACTGCAGACCGAGCTGTGCGAGCTGTTCCAAATCCGTTATCCGCTCTTTCAGGCAGGAATGGCCGGGGGACCGACGACAGTTGAGCTGGTCGCCGCCGTATCCAACGCAGGCGGACTCGGGACACTGGGTGCGGCTTATATGGAGCCGGCTGCCATTCGCGACAGTATTCAGGAGATCCGCAAGCGGACGGATCAGCCTTTTGCCGTCAATCTTTTTGCGCCCAGTGCCCCGGATGGCCAAGAGCGAATCGGAGAAGTTCAACAGGAGCTAAACCGGATGCGGGATGACCTTGGCATTCCCCATGCAGGCAAGGATCTCGTAACTACCCCGGATTGGTTCGAGGAGCAATTCGCGGTTCTGATCGAAGAGAAGGTGCCCGTCATTAGTACGGCATTCGGGATTCTGGATGAGCCTCATATGCAGCAAGCGAGAGCGGCCAAGCTTCGGGTTGTTGCGATGGCAACCACGGTCCGTGAAGCCATATTGGCTGAGCAGGCAGGGTGTGATGCCGTCGTTGCCCAAGGCAGCGAAGCGGGCGGACACCGTGGAACGTTTGATATTTCGGAGCACCCGATGGGTGCCCAAATCGGAACGTTTGCCTTGGTACCGCAAATTGTGGATCGCGTCAAGATTCCCGTGATTGCCGCCGGAGGCGTGATGGATGGACGCGGACTCGCGGCATCGCTTGTTCTTGGAGCCCAAGGCGTTCAGATGGGGACGCGATTTCTGACGGCGGTTGAATCGGGTGCGCATGAGGTTTACAAGCAAGCGCTGCTTCAGAGTACGGAAGAGAGCACGGTGATCACCCAAGCGTTCTCGGGCCGGCCTGCAAGGGGCATCCGCAATACATTCATCAGGCAATGGGACGAGAGCGGTATAGAGCCACTGCCTTTTCCTACGCAGAATACGGTAACCCGCGACATCCGAAACGCGGCTAATCGCCAAAACAATCCGGAGTATATGTCATTGTGGGCGGGACAAGGCACCAGAGGCCTTACTTCGGGACAAACGGCAGCGGATATTGTGGCCGAGACGATCCGGGAAGCACTGTTGTTCTGCCCATTTTCTTCGTGATTCATTGGAGATGAGAGCGGATTACGCTATGCGCTTAGGAAAACATGAAGCAGCAGGCCACCTGAAGAAAACCCTTAAGGTGGCCTGCATATCTTTTTGCTAGAAGCCGTAAGTATCTCCGCCTTCGCCGCTCCACGTCATCTCCACGAAGGAGGACGGATTGGAAGAAGTCGCTGTTTTGGAGCCGGAAGCGTAGAGTCCCCCGGCAACGCCGGTCATCGTATAGTCGGTATACAATTTGTTTGAAGTATAGTTCGTGTAAATCATCGCTCCCGACATATTGGATACGGTTACTTTCTTAAGCTCCAGATTGCTTCCGTAGGACACTCCGTCCGAGGCCGTGGTTTTGCTAGTTCTGAACGCCTGACCCGTGGCTGCATTGTTTTTGACCGTGGTGTTGATAATCTGTACGTCATTGGCCCGCATGAATATTCCGTTGTTGCCCACGGTCGATTCCGGCACCGTATTCTGAAAGTCAACCGTGCTGCCAATCACTTTGATATGATGCGTGCCCTCTTTGAAATCAAAGCCGTCGTTTTTGGTCTGTATGGCGCTGCAATTCAGGAACGTAATATATCCGCTTCGATCCGGATTTGGCAGTGTGGTCCAGTTTTGATCGGCATCCCCCACATAGAAGCCCTCGCCGAACTTCCCGCCTTGCCCCGCGCTATGGGCGGTACTGTTCGAGACAAGCCAGTACTGGCTGTTTTTCCGAATCTTGAACGCTTCTGCCGTCGTATTTTTGACCGTTACGTTGGTAACGTAGCCGTGAGAGGCCTCAATCAGCAGGCCTTTGTTTGATTTGGAGTTGGAGTTGA
Source organism: Paenibacillus sp. NPDC093718 (assembly GCF_050279985.1). Classification (NCBI taxonomy): domain Bacteria; kingdom Bacillati; phylum Bacillota; class Bacilli; order Caryophanales; family Paenibacillaceae; genus Paenibacillus; species Paenibacillus sp. NPDC093718. The sequence goes on along the minus strand of NZ_JBNNUS010000001.1, from coordinate 1,077,703 downwards.
TCGTCACATTCTCCAGCTTATAATAGCTGTTCTTGATATGGAAAGCCGCGTTGCCTGCCGATGCGGTGAAATGAAAGGTGACTCCGATGCCCGTGCCGCGAATCGTAATGTAATTGCCTGACGATCCGTTCCGGGAGGTTGCAATGGTTCCATCCGACACCGAGTAGGTCCCGGATACTTCAATAATGTCACCGGGATTCGCGCTGGCTAGGTAGCTCCGCAGCGTCGCGACGTCACCGGCCGGGACCGTTTTGGTTGCCGCCTTTACAATGTGACCAGGGTAGAATGCGAATACAAGCATGAAGCAAAATAAAGATACCATGCCAAACTTGAATGATGGCTTGATCATCATGAAACCTCCCCGCTATTTTGGACACTATTCATCGTACCGTCGCATTTTTTACCTTGCGTTTTTTCTGTGCGGAACACATCACCTCACTTGACCAGGATTAGAATCATTGTTTAAGCGCTCTAATTATAATCCAATCCCCATACCACATTGCTGCTTGAAAATATCATAATTTCGTCTGCATTCGATACTGAAGAGGCGTCAAACCGTACTTTTTTTTGAACATGGCGATAAAATACGAGGGGTAGTTGAATCCGGTCTGTTTACTGACGTCTTCGATTGTCAGAGACGGCAAGCCAAGAAGCGTTCTGGCTTCCTCCAAGCGCTTGTTGTTCGTATATTCGATGATGGTCATGCCCATCTGCTCTTTGAACAGCTTGGACAAATAACTGGGAGAGAAATGAAGCTCCGCAGCCATTTCGTTAATCGTGAAGGATAGATGATAGTGCTTGCCGATCCACCTTACCATGGCGCCGACAGGCTCGATCGAAGCAGCGGGAGCAGGATACTTGAAGCCCCCGCTACGATCCGGCGGGTAAATATGGCTATTGAAGTAGGTGAAGAAATGAAATAAAAACAAGGCAACAACTTCCTTCTGAACCTTGGGCGGAACGCTGGCCAGCATTTCATGCAATTGCAGAAACTGATTTTCCAAATACATGGAATCCTTGGACGACAGATGAAACACCTGATTGGACCACGGATGCTCCAGCAATTGTGAAACCGTGGTTGTTAACTGTGGGAGTGCGGTGAGAAAACGCTCGATGACGGAGGCTTTGATTTTCAGCAGGCTGCGAATGTAATTCGGCGGTACGATGACTTTAATATGGTGAATTTGAAAAGGTTTAATCAACACCAAGGTGCCGGGCTTCAGCGAGTACGTTTGATTATCGACGATATATCTTCCGGCGCCTTCGTGAATGTACAGAATCTCCAACCCTTCATGATAATGAAAATATTCCACCGGCTCGGTATGTACGCTTCGATAGTTGAACAGATACAGATTGTCACGCCAGGGAATCGAATGGTGAATTTTCATCTGAAACCTCCTTTTGCATGAATGATGGGTTCAATTACAGAGCTTCCAGCATTTCGGATACATCGTATGCCTAACCCTGCAGAACATGCTTCTGCGATTGACTTCAGCGAGCGAATATCGCGCACAAGAGGGAAAACCGGGAGGCTGTCGAACACTGTATCATAATATATATGTTAAAAAATGCTGCAATGACGGCATAACGGGGGTTATGATGTCCACGCCTATTTTGTCTACAAAATTGTATGTACCTTCTCCCCGAGCGAGGGCTGTTCTTCGCCCCCGCCTGATCGAGCGTTTGAACGGGGGGCTGCGTCTGCAGCGCAGGCTCACTATGATTTCCGCCTCTGCAGGCTGCGGTAAAACTACGCTGCTCAGCCAATGGATCAAAGACTCCTCGCTGCCCGTCGCCTGGCTGTCTTTGGAGGAGGGGGATCGTGAGCCAGCAAGATTCCTGGCTTATCTTGTGGCCGCCCTGCAAACCGTCGGAGTTGAAATCGGAGAGGGCGTCATGAGCAAACTCCAAGCGCCGTCCCCTCTTCCTCTGCCGCTCGAAGGTATCATCACGGCCATCCTTAACCACATAGCGGCCCTTCGGAATCAGTTCATTCTGGTTCTTGACGATTACCACGTGTTGGATTCCAAAGCGATAGACAGCGCTCTTGATTTTCTCATCGAGCACATGCCGCAGCAGATGCATGTGGTTATCGCCAGCCGCCAGGATCCCGATCTGCCCTTGGCCCGGCTGCGTGCCCGGGACCAGTTGACGGAAGTACGGACATCGGACATGCGCTTCACATCCGATGAAACCTCTGAATTTCTGCGCCGCTCCATGGAACTGGATTTGTTGGCCGAGGATGCAGCGCTCCTCGAATCGCGAACGGAGGGCTGGATTGCCGGCCTGCAATTAGCGGCGCTGTCCTTGCAGGGCCATCACGACGCCGCCACCTTTATCCGATCCTTCGGCGGCAAGCACCGTGACGTACTGGACTATCTGGTTGAAGAAGTGCTGCAGCAGCTGCCCGAGGGTATTCAGGATTTTTTGCTGAGCACCTCCATTCTTGAGCGGTTGTGTGGTCCATTGTGTGAATACGTTCTGCGGAGCGAAGCTCGTGATTCTCCGCTGAACGCCATCTCCGGGCAAGAAACCCTGGAGTACCTGGAGCGCGTCAACCTGTTCATCGTTCCGCTGGACAAGGAGAGGCAGTGGTACCGATATCACCATTTGTTCTCGGATGCGCTTCGGCAGCGTCTAACCCGAATGGGTTCTTCTGCGGTTGGCGGAGAGAGGGATGTGTCCGAATTGCATCGTCGTGCCAGCGAATGGCATGAACATCAAGCTCTTCTGCTGGAAGCTTTCCAGCATGCGATTGCCGCTCAGGATGTGGATCGCGCCACACGCCTCATTGAAGGGGAGGGGATACCTTTGATCTTCCGTGGAGCCATTGGACCTGTGCTCCATTGGCTGGATTCCTTGCCTAAGGAGGAGATGGATGCAAGGCCCGCGCTACATGTCATGCATGCTTCCGCCATGTTAATGGTCGGTCAAATGACCGGTATCGAACCTAAACTTCGAGCCGCCGAAACCTATCTGCAAGCTGCGGAGGACGAATATACCCGGGATCTTATAGGACATATCGCCTCCATTCGTGCCACGATTGCTGTCAGTAAACATCAGACGGAAACCATCATGGCGGAATCGCGCCGGGCCTTGGAATTCTTGAGTTCGTATAATCTGCCCGTCCGTACTGCCACGATATGGACGCTGGGATACGCCTACCTGCTGCAGGGGGATCGGGCCGCGGCTGGCAAGGCGTATCAGGAAGCCGTGACCATCAGTCAGAAGATTGGGCACATCATGATTAACATGATGGCGACGCTCGGACTCGGAATGATTCAGGAAGCGGAGAATCAATTATATGCAGCGGCCGAGACGTATCGCCGCGTTCTGGATTTGGCTGGTGATCCTCCGCTGCCGGCAGCCTGCGAAGCGTATCTGGGATTGGCCCGAATATGCAGCGAGTGGAATGATCTGGATGCCGCGGAACAGCATGGGCAGCAGGCCCTCCGCTTGGCCGGGCAGTTCGAGCATATCGACAGGGGCGTGGCCTGCGAGGTGTTTCTCGCAAGGCTGAAGCTTACACGGGGAGCGGTGAGCGAAGCGGCTGCCATGTTAACCAAGGCGGATCACTTCGCCCGTCAGCATCATTTCACGCATCAGCTGCCCCATATTGCCGAGGCACAGGTGCTTGCCCTGCTGCAGCAAGGGGATGTCAGTTCAGCGTTGCAGCTTGCCCAGAGGTTTGAGCTCAAGCTAAGCCTAGCCAGAGTGCTGCTGGCACAGGGGGATACGGCGACAGCGCTGGTGATCCTCGAACAACTGCGGACGGATATGGAAGTTAAGGAATGGGTGAACGAACAGCTTAAGGTGATGGTGCTGCAGGCTTTGGCCTTTCACGTCCATGGGGAGAAACGGAGAGCGGCACAGGTTATTGCGGATGTGCTGGAGATGGGCGAGCCGGGCGGATTCATCCGGATGTTTATCGATGAAGGGGAGCCGATGCGGGAAATGATCAACGCAGCAGCTTTGAGCAAACCGAATCAGAAGCCATTAAGGGAAGCTGTGAGCAAACCGAATCAGAAGCTGTTAAGAGAAGATGTAGACAAACCGAAGCAGCTGCCCTTAAGAGGAGTTGTAGACGGGCCGGAGCAGAAGCTGTTATGGCCCATCCATGACTACCTGGAGCGACTGCTGCATGCATTTGAAGCTGAAAGAAAGGAACGTGGAGTCACATCAGTATTCGTCCCAGGGTTTGTTCAGTCTGCGGATTCTCTGATTGAGCCGCTAAGCCGGCGGGAAATGGAGGTTCTGCGTCTCATTGCCGAGGGGTTATCGAATCGTCAGATTAGCGAGAGGCTTTTTGTTACGCTCTCCACCGTGAAAGGGCATAACCGGATGATTTTTGATAAACTCCAGGCCACGCGCCGTACCGAAGCAGTGGCGCGAGCGCGAGAGCTGGGTTTACTATAAGGTGACAATCGTAGTATAGATATACATCCATAGCTATCCCCCTTCCAATACCGCTATTCATGAGAAAACCATACTGTTGTTCATAAGAAAACCATACTTAAGTATCTACGTTCCACTACCTGGCGGCAGATATACTGATTGCAAATGCCAGTTTGGAGGGAACCCATGAAAGCAATGGTATGCACCGCTTATGGAGCACCGGATGTTTTACAGCTGCAAGAGGTAGAGAAGCCGATCCCAAAGGATCGCGAAATTCGGATCAAAATTTATGCAACCACCGTCAATTCGGGGGATTGCCGCGTGCGGGGATTTCGCAGTCCTCTTTTGTACAGGATTCCTATGCGGCTCGTGCTGGGTCTGAGAAAGCCAAGACAACCGATACTCGGGGTGGAGCTGGCGGGGGAAGTAGAAGCCATTGGCAGGGATGTTACGCGATTCAAGGTAGGCGATCAGGTCTTGGCATTCAGGGGAATGCGATTCGGCACGTATGCCCAGTATATCAGCATGCATGAAGATGCGTTAGTGCTGTTAAAGCCCGATCATGTGACTTATGACGATGCCGCCGCCGTATCTTTCGGAGGAACGACGGCCCTGCATTTTCTTAGAAAAGGTAATATTCAGCAGGGGCACAAGGTGCTGATTTATGGAGCGTCCGGTGCGGTGGGGACGTTAGCCGTACAGCTTGCTAAGCAGCATTATGGAGCAGAGGTAACCGGCGTTTGCAGTACCGTGAATGTGGGGCTAGTGAGGTCTCTCGGAGCCGATCGGGTCATTGATTATACAAAAGAGGATTTGACGACAAGCGGAGCGCGATACGACATCATCCTGGATGCGGTCGGTAAACTGCCGAAATCCAGATGCAAGCATTTGCTCACCCCGGGCGGGAGCTATGTAACCGTTGAAGGGCAAGGGGTGGCCAAGGTGCTGATGGAGGATCTGAGATTGCTAGCGGAGCTGCTGGGAACGGGGAAGATCAAGCCGGTCATCGACAGAAGGTATGCATTGGAGCAAATGGCCGAGGCGCACCGGTACGTAGATGAAGGACGGAAGAGGGGCAGCGTCGTCATTACGGTGGGGCATGATCATTGAGGAACAGTCATCATTCACGGCGGGGCATGATTATGACAGCTGATGAAGCAAGGCATCATTCAAGGATATAGACAGCCATTCAAGGATATAGACAGACATTCAAGCATGCCATGGACCACGTACCGTGCGCACGATGAGTACTCATTTACTAGCCGAGCCTGCAGAGGGTCGGCTTTTCTCATCGGAATGTGGGGAATCGGTGATTACCATCCTGATTAGAGCAAGAGAAATCTCTAAACCTTCTACTAGGAGTGATATATAATGTGATCACATATATGAATTCCAAGGGAAGGGCTGCTGCATACGATGTCTAAAGCCGATAATATGCTGGCTATTCTATGGCTGCTGAAATCGCGAAGAAGAATGACCGCTAAACAACTATCGGAGGAGCTGGGTGTGCATATCCGGACGGTTTACCGGTGCATTGATGCGCTTTGCATTTCCGGCGTGCCTGTCGTATCCGAGATTGGGCGCGATGGAGGCTACTCCATCCCGGAGCATATTAAGCTGGAGCCGCTGTTTTTTGAAGCCGATGAGCAAAAGGCGCTTCTTCATGCCGCCGCATTCGCACGGGAAGCGGGGTATCCGTCCGAAGAGCCGCTGAATCGAGCCGTTTCCAAAATAAAACGATATACGAATCCGGAGCAGCTGGAGCGTTTGGCGCTTCACGAGAACAGCATCGAGGCCATCCATCCGCCTGCATCATCCGGGCTTACCTCCATGCTGCATGAGATCGAGGCGGGGATCGACCGGCAAACCAGCCTCGAGATCGACTACACCACAGGCTATGACGGTATAACACAAACACGTATCCTGGATCCTTACGGACTCGTCCATTGGAAAAGCAAATGGTACGCAGTGGGCTATTGCCATCTGCGCGGTGAAATTCGCTGCTTCCGTGTCGATCGTATGAGCGATATCCGGCATACCGACAACGCGTTTGACCGTCCGGTGTCGTTTTCCCCGCGGGAATACGTATTGGACAGCTTGCTATCGGGACAAGGTTCCGAATCCAATCCTCATTTGGTTTCCGTACATATCCAAGGCATCCCTCAAGCTTTGGACGATTTATGCGCGCATTGGCTGCTCAGTCAAGCCCTCGTCGAACGTACGGCGGAGCATGCGGTGTTCAGGCTGGATGAGCATACGTTATACACGCAAGTTGCCTATTACCTATTGTCATTTGGCGGGAAGATTCGAATCATCGGGCCCGAGGAACTGAAATCAGGCATGATCGACATTGCAGAATCCCTCTTAAAATATTATCAATCCTGAAGATAAACACTGACCTTCTTTGTCAGTGTTTGTGTTATATAATAAACTCCATCAGATCGCGTCAGGGAGGAGATAGCACGATGGCAGGCACGATTTTTAAACAAGAAGTGATGAAGGCAACGGAACGTTCGTGGGAGGAATGGATTGTGACCCTTGGGCAGGAAGTGGGCCCGCTCTGGTCACACGAGCAGATCCGAAACCATATCGCTGAGCAGTATCAGGTATCCGGGGAATGGGGCGAGTGGATCGCCGTCATGTATGAGCAGATTATGGGGCGTCTACCGGTTGGCGTAACCAAAGATGCCGGGGTGCAGATCGGGGTCAGAAAGACGATGGCCGCGACGAAAGAGAGAGTGTGGGATTTCCTCATGTCTTCTGAGGGACTGTCGTTATGGATCGGGGATGTCCCTTCTCTGGAGCTGCAGGTCGGGCATGAATATGAATCGAAGGAAGGCGTGTCCGGCAAACTTACGGTGGTCGTACCCTACCATAAGCTGCGCTTGACTTGGAAACGCAAGGAGTGGGACAACCCGTCCCGGCTGCAAATCTATGTGCTGTCCACGAAAACGGGAAACACAACCATTGCGATTCACCAGGAGATGCTGGATGACGTTTATATGAGAGAGCTCATGAGGCGCTATTGGGATGAGATGCTGACTACCCTGCAAAACCGGGTGATGGTGCTGAACTGAACAGATTCAGTTATATGGAACTTAGGGTTTATCAACTGGATTGAATTGATGGATGGATTGTTTGGATCGGCCGACCGGCCGATTCATAACGATCAAACCTACTTTGTCGAACGGATGAATGAATCGAAGGACGCGAATAGATTGATGGACGGATTGTATCGATAGGTCTTACGCATGGTGCCCGAGGAATATCAGGCCGCTGTATGAGTGTGTTGGATATCTGCAGAAACAGATGCATGCTCCCGTCAGATACTGTGTTACAAGCGGAGTTTAGAGATGTTTATAGGTACGGTCTCGCGTTGGACTACTGCAACGTTATGAGGACAGAGGTTCCGCTATTACGTCTGAATGGGTGGGTTTTAGGTAATATGAGGACACCAGATCCGCTATTACATAGAGAATGGCGATAATTCGTGGTATGTAAAGTAAATAGCGGATTCTGAGTCCGGAAGTACGGGGAAAGTGGCTGTTTTTTTCGGAATAACGGATCTGTTGTCCATTAGTTTGTTTATTCGTCTCTTGGGTATCTGCACGAACTGCAAGAACTGCAAGAACTGATGCATGCTCCCGTAAGCTCTGTCACTACAAGCGGAGTTTAGAGATGAGCAGAGTTTAGAGATGTTAGGTACGGTCTCGCGGTTGACTACTGCAACGTTATGAGAACAGATGTTCCGCTATACGTCTCGATGGGTGGATTAGGTAATATGAGGACAGAGGTTCCGCTATTACGTCTGGATGGGTGGTTCTTAGGTAATATGAGGACACCAGATCCGCTATTACTTAGAGAATGGCGATAATTTGTGGTTTTTTAAGTATATAGCGGATTCTGAGTCCGGAAGAACGGGAAAAGTGGCTGTTTTTTTCGAAATAACGGATCTGGTGTCCATTAGTTTGTTTATTCGTCTCTTGGGATCTGCAAGAACTGCAAGAACTGCAAGAACTGCAAGAACTGATGCATGCTCCCGTCAGGTACTGTGTTACAACGGATTTTATAGGTACGGTCTCGCGTTGGACTACTGCAACGTTATGAGGACAGAGGTTCCGCTATACGTCTCGATGGGTGGATTAGGTAATATGAGGACAGAGGTTCCGCTATTACGTCTCGATTGATGGGTTTTGGGTAATATGAGGACACCAGATCCGCTATTACATGAGAATGGTGCAAATTCGTGTTATTTAAAGTAAATAGCGGATTCTGAGTCCGGAAGTATGGGGAAAGTGGCTGTTTTTTTCGAAATAACGGATCTGGTGTCCATTAGTTTGTTATTCGTCTCTTAGGTACCTGCAATACCCTGCAATATCTGCAAGACTGATGCATGCTCCCGTCAGGTACTACAAGCGGAGTTTATAGGTACGGGCTCGTTGTTCACCGCTTGCTATGTCCAGTATCTGGAGCTCGACCAGTTTATGCAATAAGCGTCGGGTATGCCGGTCACTCACCCTTAGATGATTCGCGAGTTCTAATGGGGTTATCGGGCGCAGCAATCGTCGCGCAAATCGGACAGCTTCTGCCTCCAGCCAACTTAAGGACGCAGGCACATCTGACGCCACAAATCTGCCGACGAAGGATAAAATGAGCTGCTGGCATTGTTTTGGCTCTTCGACGATGGAGGGGTAAGCAATGGGAAGGAATGTCCAACCATCCAGTGCCAGTAAGCTGTGACGGCGGCATAAATCCTTAAACCTTCTTACGTCCAAATCTCGGGCATGTGGGCCGTATCCTTGGATTTCGATGCCTCCTCTCGCACCACCGGGCATGTAGGCAAGGTCTAAATAACGATAACCATTGCTGAAATCGCGTACTTCCCATTCCGGAAGCAAGTCATTGAAATTACCGATCGCGGGAAACCACACCGAGCGCAGAAACTCGATGGTACCGTGGCCTAACCCTTTATGAAGGATTTCGAGCCTGCGGGGATTCTTTTCATTCAGAATATTCGTGTGCATCCAGAGCTCATATTGTTGATCAAACCGTGACATGTTCAGTTTTCCTCCTTTATTAGATGGAATGCGAGTGCGCTAGAAAATAAAAAAAGCCGCTCCATACAATGTAACCCCAATCCTTAATTGGGGCACTTTGCATGGAAGCGGCGTGTTCTTCACGTCCTTATGATGGCTAGTATAACTCGTGTTTTGCGGGTTTTGCAATAGTACTGCTTCCAAGCTATGTGTGACAGCGATATCGTTCTTCCAGTTGATCAAAAAAGCATATGATCGCGTGATATTCGCAAATTTAGGCCATGAACCGCTTTCCATTACGATGGGGAGTGGTTTTCTATGTTGCCTCCATAAATATGACGTCATATATAACGAAATTTAACAAATTAATGAATATATATTGTGTATTATTTATTTATACTGTACATTAATTGCATGAGATAATTATAAAGAATGCATAATTGGAGGTGGATCGAAACTAAAAAGAGTTTGAAGTAAGAAGAGGAGGTCCAACCCTGTAATTGATCAGAAAGCTGATGACTGGGAAGTCGAACACAATCTGATACTGGAGAGGATGAGTGAAGCATGAACACTTCCGTTAAAAAGTTGGAAATGGGCGTCATCTTGTGCAGGCATTGCAGCGCTGAAGTCGATACGGTGGATACGAATCGAATCGCTACCTTCTATGGCGTGTGTGATCAGCCGGAGTGCCGGCAGCTGCACAGTCACATGCATGTATCAGTAAGTGATGTAACAGACGAAGAGTAATGATAGAAGAAGGCTGTTCCCACAAACACGCACCACTTGATGTGGTGCGTGTTTGTGTTGAATGAAGAATGCGATTGCTGCGTGATTGTCTGCTTGTCTAACTACAATGCTAGTTCACGTACAGTGAGTGCTCTGTCGCGCTTATAAAACAACGGTGCATTATGCACTTGTATAACAACATTGCTTTATCACTTATTGCGGGTGCTCTATCGCGTTTGTTGACTGCGATTGCTGCGTGCTTGTCGCGCTTGTAATACTACGACAATGTGTGATCAAAAGGCGGGTGCTCTATCCACGCTTGTCACAGTGCGATTCAGTCGTGTTTGCCAAACTACGCTGCTCCGTCACGTTTGTCAAAAACGCGAGCGCCCTATACTCTTTCCAACTGCGGAGATAACCTCTCAATCGAATGAAATGGCATGGTTGACTTGATGAAAAGTGGTACTTATAGCTGCCCATCCGTCATGCTAAGATGAAACTGCCAATATCCCATTTTTGATGGTAGGACCAATTATCTTCATATGCAGCGGAATGGAGGTTGTCAATTATGAAAATATTCGTAGCGGGCTCTACCGGCGTTATCGGCCAGCGTTTACTTCCCAGACTGGTACAAGCCGGCCATGAAGTTATAGGCATGACACACGACTCTCAGCGGAAAGGGTTGATCGAATCATGGGGAGCAAGAGCGATCGTGGCGGATGCCTTTGATCGGGAAGAGATCATAGCCTCGATTGGGGAAGTGCGGCCGGATGTCATTATCCATCAGCTCACTTCGTTAAGCCAATGGAATCTGGAGGATAATGCGAGGATTCGGATGGAGGGCACCCGTCATCTGGTAGAAGCCGCACAGATCCATGGCGTTACACGAATGATTGCCCAGAGCATTGCCTGGGCCTATGAACCCGGGGATCATCCCGCCACCGAGGACGTCCCTCTGGATATCCAGGCGCCTGCGCCGCGCAAGTCCACGATAGACGGAATCATCTCGCTGGAACATGCCGTCGCACAACTGCCGAATCACGTCATTTTAAGGTACGGTATGTTCTATGGCCCTGGCACGTGGTACGATGCCAACGGGGTGATGGCGGAAAAGGTACGAACTCGAGCTCTTCCAGCATCGGATGGCGTTATGTCATTTCTCCATGTCGAGGATGCGGCGAATGCAGCTTTGCAGGCATTGGACTGGCCGACAGGGCCAGTTAATATCGTAGATGACGAGCCTGCTGCCGGTACGTTGTGGCTGCCGTTGTATGCTGAGGCACTGCACGCGCCTGCCCCAGCATATCAAGCGGGGAGCAAGCGCGGCGAACGCGGCGCTTCGAACGCCAAAGCCCGGAAGGAGTACGGCTGGGAGCCGTTACATCCCACGTGGCGAACAGGGTTCGCGCAATCGCTAAGGTGAGCGAGCTTAGCGATGCGCCAATCGATTTCGCCGTTAAGAGTACATACACAAGGAGTATGCTATTCACAAAGTACACCGTATATGAAGGGATAACAATGAGAGCATGTCCCGGACCACACACCGTGCGCTCAGGGAGCAGTGGGCACGATTCCATGAAGACGTTATAAGACTTCCAATCATCGTGCTTCTTATATGCCGATACCCCAAAGCTTGCGGTCAGTGGTCTATAAGAGAGCTCCTTGTTGATATGGGAATGAAAAGAAAGCTATAGTTAATAGAGGAGATTCAAGGCCATGAGGAAATAGGAGCCAGGATCCAGCTGAGTGGCTTCCATAGAATAAGGAGGGGCTAGCATGACAGAACGGCTGCCATGTCGAAGCGAAGGCTGTTCCGCAACGATATTACCGGCAACCGCGGCCAAGACGGGCGGTTATTGCATGCCGTGCAAGCAGGAGATGGAGCGTAAGGAACGGCAGCGGTACATAGAACAAAATCGGAGAGACATCGACTTATACGAAGGGATTACAGATCCCGTAGAGGTCCTTAAGATCATGCATGCCCCGCTGAAGCGGGATCCATTGATTCAATATATTCCCTATCCTCTGAAAAGAGAAGAGGTATATTCGGCGTTATCTCCAGGCGAGGCCGAACGCATGCTGACTATTGCTCTTGATCTGCTGGAAGCAGGCGATGAGGACACCTGTCAGGAAATTCTTGTTTCCCTGGTCTGCTATCAGAACAAGTCGCTTGAATCCTGTATCCCGACATTGATGGAGCGCGGTATCTATTACCCCGGCATTTTGTTCAAAGATGCATCTGCCCATAGCCGCGACGAACTGCTTCAACAAGTGGAACAGGAGAAGGATAACCGCAACCATCTGCTGCTCGCCCTGGCTTGGATCGGGGATGATCAGGTTGTGCACCAATTTCAAGAATGGAGGAACGTGCCTCCATCATGGGCGGAAGAATTATACGTCCCTCCTGAAGCTTATGCGCATGAGGGGGGCTGGGAGCTTACGGAGAAAGGGAGCAAGCGCCGACTATTCTACCTTGACAGCTACGCTATAGCGAAAATAGTTCCATCAGAAAGCACCTATGCAGCGGAACCCGAGCCCGCACAATTTTTACAGGAGGATTCCACTTCCTGTCCATGGTGCGGAAGCAGCCTGACCACCTTGACGGATCTGGACATCAGCCATCCGAAGCTTCAATTCATGGGGTTGACCGGAGAGAGGCTGCGGGTGTGCACCTGTGTGAACTGCAGCTGTTACGATACGATCTATATGGATGTGGATTTCCACGGAAAATCCGAATGGAGCCCAGCTAATATTGAACCGGAATATCTACCGAAGCCTGATTCCGAGGAGGATGATAGAAGCTATGCGGCGGCGGGGAAGTCCTTACGGCTTGCGGACCATCCTCGAAACAGCTATTATGCGGCCTATTGGACGCTCGGTCCGGCGGTTTCGCAAATCGGCGGCTACCCGGCTTGGATTCAGGACGCCGTATATCCGTCCTGCTCCTGCTGTTCCCAAAGCATGACATTCATCGGGCAGTTGGATTGGGAACAGATCGAGGAGTATGGAGAAGGCATTTATTATATGTTCCTGTGCGCGGACTGCCAGGTGACGGCAACCTTGTTTCAGCAGACGTAGGCTTGTTCTAGCAATGATTTGAAAAGTTATCAGATCGGTAAGATGGCAGACGAGGTGATCCTGGGGAAAACACCATAAGGAAAGCTTGATGAAGGCACGCCCATACGGCGTGTCTTTTGCTATTCTGAGGAAAAGCATCCATAACTATAAATAGAGAAACACATCCAGTCCCACCTCATCGGCAAGGATAATCTCCTTAACCACTTCTCGCATCCCTGTGCGTAACTCATCACTTCACCGGTGTGAACATCCGGTTTTATCTCTACAAACGGAGTAATACCAATCTCCATGGGAAATCTCTCTTTTAAGTTTATTAATACGTAAAGGTCATAAGCTTTATTTAATTATGGGAGCTGCAGCACCTTTAGTCACAGCCCAAAATATAAGAGCAACAGCGCTGACGGAGGAGCCAAGCACACAAACTCCATGCCAACCATACTGTGCATAGATATGGGTCGAAGCAATGGAACCGGCGGCACTTCCGATGGAATAAAAAATCATATACCCGGCAACCATGCGACTGCGCGCCTGCGGGCGCAATGCAAAAATCATACTCTGATTCGTGACATGCACCGCCTGTACCGCCAAGTCCAGCAGAATAATACCAATGACTAAGGCAAACAGGGACCGTTCTGTATAGCTGATCGGCAGCCATGACAGCAATAGCAGGGACAATGCAACTCCGGTCGTTCTTTGTCCGTAACCTCGATCGGCTAGCTTACCGGCCTTTGCTGCAGCCAATGCACCCACGACGCCTACGAGACCAAACGCCCCGATGGCAGAGTGCGAAAGGGATAGTGGCGGCGCGCTAAGAGGCAGCACTAATGGCGTCCACAAAATGCTGAAAGCTGTAAAAATCAGCATAGCCAAAACAGCGCGGATGCGTAGTAGCCGTTCTTGCAGGAATAACACAAGTACCGACTTAAGCAGTTGAGAATAGGAAAGCGTTTTTACCTTACGCTCAACATTTGGCAGCACCTTATATAATGCGTAAACCATGAGCAGCATCAACGCAGCAGAAACCAGATAAACCCAACGCCATCCTGCAAGATCCTTCAAAACTCCTGAAATGGTTCGCGCAAGAAGGATCCCGATCACAATTCCGCTGGTTACCATACCTACGGCTCGCCCTCGTTCAGCAGGAGCAGCTACGGTTGCGACGAACGCCACAATAGTCTGCGTGACTACGGCAAGCAATCCGACCAAAGCCAAACCTGCGAAGAGCATCGTGCCGGATGAAGCAGTACCAACGATCACGAGAGCCGCCATGGAGACGGCCATTTGACCGATAATTAACCGGCGCTGGTTCAGTAAATCCCCCAGAGGCACCAGCAGCAGCAGTCCCAATGCATAAAAGATCTGTGTGACGGTAATCAGAATTCCAATGACGGAATAGTCCATGTTGAACTCGTACGACAGCTCATCGAGCAGCGGCTGAGCGAAGTAGATATTGGCAACTGACATACCGCAAGCAATCGCAAACAATAACGTGACGTAACGAGTCAGAGGCATACGATTACCGGATTCGGCCGTGCTCACCGTCCCCTGTGACGCATTCGCGGCTGTTTCGTTATGGACCGCTTTTTTTGCTATCATCCCTTCCATTGTGTGCATCCAACCCTTTCGAATTTTATGTACTGATCGGTATGATAAATTTCCCGATTAATATATCCCATCCATACGTTCTATGTCAACAGGTTTATTGCAAGCGTTAGTTTAACAACGGATTATTCTAATCTAAACCTACAATATACAGAAATTCGGTATTTGACAAAAGCATCCGAACATCATAAACTTAATCATACTGATTGGTAATGAAAATAGGTTCTTTACTTCCCTTTATGATCATGAAGTTTCCCTAAAATCAATTGTAACGAGAGGTAATTCATTATGGGACGAGTCCGCGAATTTGATGAAGAGAAAGTATTAGATGCAGCGATGCAGTTATTTTGGGAGAAGGGATATGAGGCTACCTCATTAAGCGATTTGACTTCCAGAATGGGCATTCAGCGGCCCAGTATATACTCAGCCTTTGGAGACAAGAAGGAACTGTTCGAAACCGCTCTGCGCAAATACACGATGTCACATGCTTCTGAGGCTCGGACCAGGCTGCAAAACCATCGATCGGTCAGGGAGGCGTTTCGTGCTTTTTTTGAAAATGTGGTTGATGAGGAATATTCCGAAAGCCGCAGCAGAGGATGCTTTTGCATCAATACGATGGTCGAGCTTGCGCCTCATGATGAGAAATTTGAAATTCTGACAAGGGAGCATCAGATGTACTTGGCGGTTATATTTCAAGAAACCATTGAACGAGGCATACAATCGGGCGAGCTTGCGAGCGGCACGGACGCGAAGGCTTTATCCCAAGCGCTCATCGTATCGCTGATTGGGTTGACCGTCATGTTGAAATCCCGTCCGGAGCGCTCATTCGTAAATAATACGATAGAGGTGACTCTTACATTGCTTAGATAAATTGCTATCCTAACTGGAACGTTTAAAGGCACTACTCCACGAAGTGAATAATTTCGTAGGATGCTGTCGAGTTTCACGGTTACGTGTTGTTACAGTCGTCCAATCATAGTAAACTGTTCTAAAAAAACAATAGTAGGTGCATCGATGAATATAAACATACGGACAGGACGAATAGAGGACCTTCAGGAAATCATGGCTTTGATTGCACGCTGTGTTAGTGTCATGCAGGCTGGAGGCAGCGATCAATGGGATGATCAGTATCCGAACCGAGAGGTCATTGGTGAGGATTTGCAGCGAGGAACATTGTTTGCAGCTGAGGGCGAAGGCCGCATCTTAGGGATCATCGTCCTTGACGAATCGCAGGCTGAGCAGTATGGGACCATTAACTGGAAGCAGATGAAAGGGCCTCATTTAATGATGCATCGGCTTGCTGTCGATCCGGAAGCCCAAGGACAGGGAGTTGCGCGAAAACTGATAGCCTTCTCTGAAGAATATGCCATGCGAGAGGGTTACACGAGTCTACGATTGGATACCTATGCCAAGAATACGGCTGCGCTCAAGCTGTATCAAGGATTAGGTTATGACCTGCGGGGAGAAGTGAACTTCCCGGGCAGAACATTAAGCTTTCCGGTATTTGAGAAGGTGCTTGGTTAAACAAGCCTTAAAGTGAGTCTGCTGAGGATCAGCGCGTATGCTGGTCCGAGGTGGACTTTTGTTGTTTATAGGAAAACTACGATTACATGCATCATGGCGATGGGACTTGTCTGAATGCCCATTTTACCTTCTATTTAGATTTTTTTCAAAATAGGTATTGCAATTGGATGCAAGGATAAGCGATAATGTATTTAGATGAAATTCTAAATAGAAATATGGGTGATGCACATTGGGGTTTCCGGAAACATTCAAGGCGTTATCTGATCCGGTGAGACGGGACATCCTGGTTATGCTCAAGCGCGGCAAAATGTCAGCCGGAGAGATCGGCCAGCATTTCGATATGACCGGGGCGACCATTTCGTATCATCTGTCGCAACTGAAGAAGGCCGGACTGATATTTGAAACGAAATATAAAAATTATATCTACTATGAGATCAACGTGTCCGTCTTCGAAGAAATCATGCTGTGGTTTTCACAATTTAACGGGGGGAAACAAGATGAGGAAAAAGAATAGTTCGATGCTGGTTATAACAACGCTGATATGTTTATTGCCAATTATTTTATCGATGACGCTGTATAACCAATTGCCTGAGCAGGTGGCTGTTCACTGGGACGCAGCGGGCAATCCGGATAATTATGTGTCGAAGGCGGTTGCGGCGTTTGTGTTTCCGTTGTTTACGGCGGTTCTTAACGTCATTGTCCATGTAGGGCTTAACAACGATCCTAAGAAAATGAACGCTGCCCCGGTTTTAAGAACGATGGGGCTATGGCTCATCCCCGCGCTGTCTCTCATTCTCATGCCGATCACGCTGTTCAAGGCCATGGGGGCCGAGCTGCCGATCCAGACGATTGCACCGGCTCTCGTGGGCATGCTGCTCGTGGTCACCGGCAATTATTTGCCGAAGAGCAAACAGAACTATACGGTGGGCATCAAGCTGCCTTGGACGCTGAACAGCCAAGAGAATTGGAATAAAACGCATCGTTTTGCCGGGTACCTGTGGATGGCAGGCGGAGCGTTCATGATCCTGACGGCGTTCCTGAAAGCGAACCTTGCTGTCGCAATCGTTCCTGTCATTATATTGATTGTGGCGGCTCCAGCGATTTACTCTTTCTCTTTGTTTAAAAAGGGCGTGTAACGGGCGGGGCTGTAACACATGAACGTCACGAATAGCCAACAAGCTGACTCCATGAATGATGGGTCAGCTTGTTTTATTATACGGCAGGGCGCGAGCCTAGCTGCTCGGGATGCCTCCTCTGTAGCAGTTATAGACACTGCGCCGCATAAGGATGAAGCTCATACTTAACGACGTGTTTGCCTTGCGATCCGGTTACGGGAATCAGCAGTCCCTTATCGCAAAGAGAATGAAGGAAGCGAAGGGCCGTACGATGGTTCAGTCGCAGATGCGTTTTCACGTCAATCGGGCGCAGGGGCCGTGCCAGCATGCATGCAAACCGAATGATTTCGCGTTCCGTTACCGAAGATACGCTTGTTGAATGTGGTTCTGCCAGAAACCGGCTCAGGACCTTCCGCAGGAGCATGATGCACAGCTCCGGACGATCGGTCACATCATCGCAAGCAAATGAAATCACCTGATACCCCATGGCGGATAAAAAGGTTTCCCGATTGAGCTCGTTGCAATATTTCTGCCGGTCCATCTCGGTTGTATGCGTGCTAAATGGTTTAACCTCGATGATCAGTCGCAGATGCGGAGTGATGAAGGCGAAGCTGCAGAAATAGGATCGTCCGCGCCAATCCAGCACCTCGAATTGTGGATGTAAATCGCGAAAGTGACCACGCAGCGGCCACCAGACATTTTGGCAAAACAAGGTTTCGGCCTCACCATGCCCTCGTTCCAAACGGCCTCTTCTTTCTCCAGTTCTGTTGCTCAGATGATCATGCATAAAATTCCCGTGTGCCTTCTGAAAATCCATTCGACCGCATACCTCCCTAAATAAAAAAAGAACGTCCCGGCTTCACTCCAAATTAGGAATGCGCTAGGACGTTCTTCGTCTCTTATCTCTCATTATAATCAAAATGCTATCGATTAACCACAGGATATCTCATGAAAATTATGGGCTCTGCATGAGCACCGCTTCCCGGGTTCTTTTGCTGCGCCAACGAAACATGATCCGATATTGGCTTTGGTCACGAGCGCTGTGCCAAGTCCCATTAAGAATAGTCCTGAAATCAGGATGATATATCGTTTCATAAGCTGCTTTGTCATGGTTGCATTCCTTCTTCTGTGTAATATAGATGGATACGCCGCTGCTAACATCATAAAATTGATAGCAACTTTCATTATATCACTATAGAACGACAGCGAAGCAGCTGTAAAAAAATTGAAATGAAAAAAGCTGAACTCCATAGTCATGGAATCCAGCCTTTCTCTTGCCTTATTTACCGTACGGATCAATCGTCTGAATGGTGCCGTCCTCATTGTAGGTCAGCTCGGTAAACTTGACGCTGCGTTTGTTGTCCGCACCGCCGGAGAGGGAGCTGTCATGGTAGAAGAGGTACCATTTGTCCTGGAACTGAACGATGGAGTGATGGGTTGTCCAGCCGATAACAGGTGTTAGAATCGTGCCTTTGAACTCGAAAGGTCCCGCCGGACTTTGACTCGTGGCATACACGATTTTATGCGTTGAGCCGGTTGAATACGATAGATAGTAGGTGCCGTTGTATTTATGGACCCAAGGTCCTTCAAAATATCTTCGCTCTTCGTCCCCTGCGACAATCGGGTTGCCCTTCTCATCAACGATGGATATTTCTCGCGGCGTCTCCTTGAAAGTAAGCATGTCGTCGCTCAGCTCAGCGACCCGCGGTCCGATGGCAGGCGCATCTGCGGCAGGTCCTTCCGCATCCGGAATGTGCGATCCGGTCTGCCATTGTTCCAGCTGTCCGCCCCAGAGGCCGCCGAAGTAAATATAAGCCCGGTTATCGTCGTCCACAAATACGGCAGGGTCAATGCTGTAGCTGCCCGGAATGTAATGGGGCTCCGGCTTGAATGGACCGGAAGGCGAAGAACTTGTAGCTACGCCAAGGCGGAAAATATCGTCATGATCCCTGGCAGGGAAGTATAAATAGTAGGTGTCGTTCTTGAAGGCAGCATCGGGTGCCCACATTTGCTTTTTCGCCCATGGAACATCCTTCACATGAAGTGCTTCGCCATGGTCCACGCATGGAGCGTTCACATCATCCAGCGATAGAATATGGTAGTCTTCCATGTCATACTGGTCACCGTTATCATTGGACGTGTTCTCGTGATCCAGGTCATGGGATGGATAAATATAAATTTTACCCTCGAATACGTGGGCGGAAGGGTCCGCGGTATAGATATGGGTTACGATCGGTTCGTTAGGCTGTACGGGTTTGGTCATCACGTTTCCTCCTTGGATCGTTGCATTGTAAGCGCTTGTATTCATTTTATCAGACGCTAACCACTCAAAAAACCTAATAAAATTAGGTTTTTCACCTAAAAATATTAGATCTTTTTTGTTGAGCCTTCGAAGTGATTCCAAAAAACCGTCTCGTCTACGGGGAAACGGGTAGAAGGATGAGCCGGAACGGACTTCTTACCGATCGCAACCAGCATAACGGGAATCAAATAGCGCGGAACCCCGAATGCTTCTATGAAAAGGCTTGCGTTGTATCCGCCCATCGGGCATGAATCAAGACCGCGTGCCTTTGCAGCCAGCATGAGCTGCATGGCGGCCATGGAAGCGCTCCGTATCGCTTCTTCCTGGGCGAGCTCAGGCGCGTTGGTGTACGAATTCATAATTTGCCGGACCAGATTCGTTTTGACCTCCTCTGGCATGAATCCTGCCTGAACCGCTTGGTCATATATCGCTTCAGCATGATGGTGGGCCTGCAGATTTCCCATAACCGCGATAACAGCGGAGGCTTCAACAATTTGCCTTTGTCCATATGCGATGGGCAGCAGTTTTTCTTTGGCGGCCTTATCTGTAATAGCAAGATACGTCCAATGCTGCAGATTCCAAGCGGAAGGTGCGGTACTCGCAATCTCAAGCAATTCTTTAATCTCTTCATGACTGAGGTTGTGATGCGGGTCAAAATGTTTAACCGCTTGACGTTCACGTACAGTCGTTAAAAAATCGGTATGCGAGATGGATGACATACGAATCAGCTCCCTATCATAGTTATCTTCATTCTTAAAGCTGGGAAGGTGTTCCTAAAGCAGCGAACGGTTACTTGAAATATAGGATAATGATGCGTTCGAAACCATTCCCTATTTTGATAACTGTACCGATACAGTGGTGAGGTCCTGTATAATAAGAGTCACAAGGGGGGCGTGGTTGTGAAAAAGTATTTATCCATTCTTACCGATATGGAATCGAAAATTCAGGAAGGTCAATACCGTTCAGGGCAGAAGCTGCCTTCCGTTCGAAGTGCGGCACAATCCTACGGGTGCAGCATCAGTACGGTGATTCGCGCCTATACCGAGCTTGAGAAACGGCACGCCATTTATTCGGTTTCGCAAAGCGGCTATTATGTCGTCCAGAAAGACGGGGATTCGGATAACATGGACAAGGGTTTGATTGATTTTGCTTCGGCCTCTCCGGACGTGAATGTATTCCCGTATCTGGATTTTCAGCATTGCCTGAACAAGGCGATTGATACCTATAAATATGAACTGTTTACCTATGGCGATCCGCAGGGGATGGAGAAACTCCGCCACACGCTTGTGTCCCACCTGGCTGACAGTCAGGTATTTACCGTTCCAGATCGGATCGTGGTGACATCAGGTGCAAATCAAGCGCTGGAGATACTGGCTAAGATGCCGTTTCCAAACGGAAAATCGGTGATTCTGGTTGAGCAGCCCAGCTACAATAACTATTTGGAGTATCTGGAGTCGGAAGGACTATCCGTCATGGGCATACCTCGCTCAACAGCCGGGATCGATCTGGGAGCACTTGAGGACCGGTTCAAAACGGGGAACATTAAGTTTTTCTATACGATGTCCAGGTATCATAACCCTCTCGGAACGTCGCTTCGAATGGAAGAGCGGAAAGCGATCGCCGCTCTGGCCAGCCAATATGACGTGTTTGTGTTGGAAGATGATTACATGGCTGACCTGGGCAGTGGACGCGGATTCGACCCCATCTATGCTTATAACCAAACCTCGCACATCATCTACTTGAAGAGCTTTTCAAAGATTATTTTTCCAGGGCTGCGTTTAGGTGCCGTTGTGCTGCCGGAAAAGCTGCTGGAGGGATTTCATGCCTATAAAAAATATGGTGATACCTCACTGCTGTCCCAAGCAGCGCTCGAAATATATATCAGCAACGGTATGTATGAACGGCATAAACAGAAAATCTACAGTCAATATGAAACCAGAATGCAGGCTTTAGACTCTGCTGTGAAAAGGTACGGGGCAACCGGACTTGTTAAAGTCGTACCCGGTGACGGCGGAATATACAAATTGTTCGAGCTGCCGCAGACGGTTAACTTAGAGCGACTGATCAAGCGGCTGAAAATGCGGAACATCTTGGTGATGCCCGGTAAGCTGTTTTATTTGTCCGATTTCCTGGAACGCGAGAAGTTTATTCGTATCAGTATTTCCAGAGCACGCCTTACGCAGATAGAGGAGGGGGTCCAAGCGATCATTGAGGAAGTGAAGCGGGAAGTCGGTAATCTTTGGTGATCCTATCGGATCGGTTTATATTTCGGTTGCAATTCATGAAATTGTATTTTATATTCATTTAGTAGTCATATTGATAAAAAATGCTATTACTTTCGATTGTTTTTGAATGGTGTTGCTTTCCCACATTCGACAATGATCGCGGATTAATTTTATGAAATGACATCGTACGATAATGGCAAACCCACTGAAAAGTGGCGACGCAAAGCTACAGGGGCTAAGGTGGATCGCTCGCATCCGCTATGCCAGCCAGTTACCGAATACGACGGGAGCCCACCGTCTATTCAGACGTGGGCTTTTTGTGTTTATTTTTAAAATTTCCGTTTTCTCACCTAATTCTTTAAGGGTGGAGAAGTAGTAGCTAACGTAAAAACTGCCAACGTTTTCAAGGAGGGAAACAAACCAATCGATTGATCACCATCTAAACCAACAAGGAGTGGTATTCATGAATATGGACCAGGTCAGGAAATTGCTAGCTAGTAAATTAACCATTCTTAAACAGCCGGAATGTCCCAACATCGGTCTTGTTGGTCCCGTTAGGCTCCCTGTGCAGTTGGAGGACAATGAGGCTGTATTTAAATGGTATACTTGGTTGAATACAGGCAATTCATTTATGGATAAGAATGATATTCTGGAATCATTATCTCAGGCAGATCTCGCTTCACATCAGCAGTCTTCCGTACTAGTATTTGGCGATTTTGCCAATGAGGAGCATGCCTTGATACGGATGCACAGCATTTGCCATACTGGAGATATCTTTGGAAGTAAACGATGCGATTGCGGCTACCAACTGCGGCAATCCATGCGCATGATCATTGAAAACGGTAGTGGAGCTCTCTTTTATTTGGCGAATCACGAGGGTCGCGGAATAGGGCTTTTCCCCAAATCGTTAGCTTATCTTTTGCAAGATGAGGGGTGCGATACTGTAGAGGCCAATCTAAGCCTTGGCTTTGCAGATGACCATCGATCTTATGATGAAGCCATACGTGTACTTCAGAGCTTGCGGCAAAAACCAGTCACCCTTATTACAAACAATCCTAGAAAGCTGCAGTCTTTGCGGGAAAAGGGACTTTTAACCGATCATCATAAATCCATTTGGGGAGATGTATCCGAGCATAATAATCGATATTTGGCAACGAAGATCGAAAAATCGGGTCATATTTACGACTCCTTGGTGGAGACAGCTTTATTATGATGGGGAGTGTTAATCATATGAAATTAGACCAACATTTTATGAAGCTGGCATTGGATTTGGCAGGTACGGCCAGTGGGAAAACCAACCCGAATCCGGTCGTTGGCGCACTGATAGTAAAAGACGGACAAGTAGTCGGTGCAGGTGTTCATCGAAAAGCAGGGGAACCTCATGCGGAGGTGCATGCATTCCAGATGGCTGAAGGATATACCGAAGGCGCAACGCTCTATGTTACGCTGGAACCAAGCCCTCAATCCTCTCCTTGCATAGAATTAGTCCTAAATTCGGGGATCGCAAGAGTGGTCGTGGCGATGCAGGATCCGAATCCGGAGGTGGCCGGAAGAGGCATTCAATTGTTGAGAGAGAATGGAATAGAAGTTGATGCGGGTGTATTGGAGAAGGAAGCCGAACTACTCAATGAACGATTCGTGCACAATATGTCACAACGACGGCCGTTTATCATTTCGCAGGTAGCCATGACGCTTGACGGGAAAATTGCCACGTATACGGGGCATTCAAAATGGGTTACATGTGATGAAACACAGCTTGTGGTACATAAATTGAGAAACAAAGTCGATGCCATATTAGTAGGAATTAATACGGTTTTGGCCGATGATCCCCTCCTTACGACCCGACTGCCAGAAGAAAGCGGGAAGAATCCGATCCGGGTAATTTTAGATTCGAATTTGAGATTGCCTGAGGATGCCAAAGTTACCGATTGTTCAGTAGCAAAGACATGGGTAGTCACGAAGGAGGATGCTGATCTGGAAAGAGTGCGCATGCTGCAGCAAAAAGGAATTGAAGTTCTGTTCGTCCCTGTGAACCGTTTCGGGCTGGACCTCCATGCGCTATCGGAGATGTTATATCAGCGAGGTGTTACCGACCTGCTGGTAGAAGGAGGCAGCGAAGTAAACGGGTCATTCCTTCGGGCCAACCTTATTGACAAATGGATGGTTTATATCGCCCCCAAAGTGTTAGGAGGACGGAAATCCTTCTCGCCGTACGGAGGCTCGGATTTGGAATTAATGGATGAGGCGCTGCACGTAAAAATTCATGCTGTTCAACAAATCGGCGAAGATATTTGCATCACCGCTTATCCGAATTACGATTGTTCTATGTCTAAGAGTGACTACCTAATAGATAATCTAAATGAAATTTCCTTGAATGGTTTTTAGTGTGAGCGCTTGTCTTCATCTCTATGAGCGTCTCAGCAAAGCTTATTCTAATTTTCGATCCAACTGGTTACCAGGCACCCTATTGATAGCATAAATCAGATGGTATATCTTTGTAAGAGCATTCCCTGACCGTAAAAGGGCGGGAGTATCTGGATCGAAAGGAAGATGAGTACGCATGGAAAATATCAATAAAGTGTACAACACCGCGGTCGAAGCTACGCTGGAGGTCATCGGCGGGAAGTGGAAACCTGTCATTCTCTTTCATCTTACCTTTGGAAAAAGACGCAATAGTGAATTTTTAAGCCTGATTCCCCAGATCACCCAAAAAATGCTGACACAGCATCTGCGGGAGCTGGAAGAGGAGGGCGTTATATTACGCAAGACGTATAATCAGGTTCCGCCCAAGGTGGAGTATGAATTGAGCGAATATGGCTGGAGTTTGAAGGAAATTCTTCATCTAATGTGCAGATGGGGAGATATTCATATCGAACGGAAGTATGGTGAATCCGCCATGGTGCTGGAGAAGCCGGCATTTGAGGATCGGCATTAACAGGTATGATCAATGAAAGAGCCGACTATTCCACGTATAGTCGGCTCTTTGTCATGCAGCTTGCGCGATAGCTTAGGGAATAACTTTACGCCGCCGGAGCTCGTCAAAGATGTTCATAAACATGGCCTCTGTATCGACATACTCATGAAATCCGAAGCGGCGGGCCTTCGAGCCGTCTGCAAAGAAATCATAGTCCCAGGAGAACACAAAATCACCAAACTTCCAGGAGGAAACCTCTTGATACGTGTGCTCCGCAAGTCCATGTTTCTCAACCATACGATTCCAGACCGGCTCTTTATCCGTCATGACCGTTTCCAGATTCATCTGCAGGGGCGGCGCGGTTTCCATATCAAAGTATTTCGCAATCTTCGGCCATAACTCGTTCCAACGGAAGAGATCGCCATTCGTGATGTTAAATGCTTGATTGGCGCAGCGTTCATCGGTTGCAGCCCATACCGTGGCCTTGGCGAGCAGATCGGCATCGGTCATCTCCAGCAGACTGTGATAGGCCCCCGGCTTACCTGGAAAACGAAGAGGAATGCCGAGCTCTTTCGAAATCGAGGCATAGACGGCAATGACCATCGCCAGATTCATCGGGTTTCCAAGGGCGAAGCCGCTGACTACGGATGGACGCAGGGCTGACCAAGTCCAGGCTTTGCCTTGCTGCCGTTCCTCGAGGAAGTTCTGCTGATCGATATTGAATTCCGGCGGCATATGGTTAGCATCCGTCTCCCGTGCTGGCGTCTTGAATGGACCGAGATGAGCGCCGTATACCTTATAACCCTGCATCAGGCTGACATGCTGCAGATTGGCAGCTATTGGCTCGATCGCTTCCACAACATGGACGAGCATCGCCAGATTCGGTGCAACGAGCTCCGCCCACGTTGGCCGGTCCTGGTAAGCCGCATAGAAGATGTGTGTCACTTCCGTTAAGTGACTTAATTTGGCGAGCGTATCCTCGCGATCAAGCAAGTCGGCCGATAGATAGCTTACACGATTCGTGGATTCGCCGCCCCGGCGCGATACGCCAATAATATCCCAATCGGGAAGCGTTGCAAGGTATTCGATGAGGTTGCGGCCGATCACCCCGTTGGCTCCAACAACCAAAGCCGTTTTTTGCGAATGATGTGAACGTTGATCTGTATTCATATAAGTTCATCCCCTAACGTCGTTATCTTGATTAATGTCATTTTGCACGTTAGGGTTCGGCTTGAGAAGTACGCACTTTGAAGTGATGTAATTACTTTTTGGTAACGTTTAAGCAGTACCAGCCCTTTTAACTAAGAAAATATGTTGAACTCCATTTAATGAAGACAAGAACTTGCAGCTTGTATCCTTCTCAATAGCCGCATAATGCTGCTAAGTATAGCGCAATATTCGGTCCGTAAAACCAAAAAAGAAGCAGCTCATGAGCTGCTTCTAAAACCTACTTTTCTCATCAGATTCTGATAAAAACAAAGACAGAAATTGGACTCGACAACCTGCTCCCATCGGTGATTGGGCTACCACACCCGCTGTAAATGGAGTCGAGGCATCCATTCCAAAGTATCGAATCAATTTCCAAACTTCACCATCCGTTGAGTAGTAAAAAGATATAACTCTATCTTTCTTCGTTATTTTTAGATAAGGATTGCTGACGAATACACACTCAGAATTACAATCATCCGAAAAGCCGTTCTGCGTAACAACGGACACAATAGTAGCGTACTCACCATTGTATTCAAAACATAGCTTGGCCCAATTGTTCTCGTCTGCCATCAACATCAAGCACCCGGAATCATATAAATGGTGCATGTCTACCTGAAGCTGCGTTACAAGCTGAAATGTAGAATCAACCTGAAGGTGAAGATAGGGTGCAGAATGAGCAACATGTTTTCCTCCAGGGTCTTTGAAAAAGTCAGCTTTCGACGGGGCATCCATGATTAGCCTGTCATCTGTCGTAAACTCCCAATGCTCTGGTTCATTAAGCCACCTTAGTTTCTCTCTTGTTTCGGGATGAAATAAATTTTTGCTCATAACCGTCTCTCCTCTATTGGATTAAATGCAAACTTTATTTTGATCCAAGCTGGGCAGATCTACCATGTACATATAATCTATGTACATCGTATTTAGTATGTATAAGCTCATTATCTGGACTACATATATAATAAACCAGGTGGCATCATTTGCAAGAAAAAAAAGGTAGAAGAGGAAATGCATCATAATGTCTATTCCGCAGTTTTCCATAAGACCCAGCCGTTTTTGAGATGATGATATCCTCAAACTGGCGGATTCCAAATAAAAAGACTTCCGGTGTATGAACCGGAAGTCTTTATTGAAAGGGAATATTCATCCCAGTGGTCGGCTAGATATAGGAAAGAAACAGGGTCGCGATACCAAAGTAGATGACAAGCGATAGGATATCGTTAATGGTTGTAATCAGTGGACCGGAGGCCACAGCCGGATCGATCTTGAATTTGAACAGAATGAGGGGGATGATGGTGCCGGCCATCGTGCCCACGATGAGTGTTGCAATCAACGAGCTTCCGACCACAAGCCCCAGATAGAGATTGCCCTGCCAGAAGTATGCGATCAAGGATATCAGGATCCCGCATGTGACCCCGATCATCAAGCCGACCTTCAGCTCTCTCGCTAACAGCCGGTACACCAGCGACTTGGTCATTTCTTTCGTAGTCAGGCCGCGTACAATAACAGCTAGCGACTGCGTGCCGGTGTTGCCGGTCATGCCTGCAATCATGGGCATGAAGAAGGCTAGCGCCACAACCTGTGCCAGCGTCTCTTCAAATCGGGAAATGATCGTTCCCGAGATGAGACCGATGAATAAGAGCAGGACCAGCCACGGTAATCTTCGAAAGGCGGCAACGGTTGCTTTGGTGTTGAAGTCAATGGATTTGCCCCCGGTGGCGTTCATTTTCCGAATGTCCTCATCGGCTTCCTTGATGACGACGTCGAGAATATCGTCAACCGTAATGATGCCTACAAGTTTGTTATCGTGTTCAACGACGGGGATGGCGACCAAATCGTATTTTTGGATAATCTGTGCGACTTCCTCCTGATCGGCATCCACAGGTACGGACAGTACCCGGCTGTGCATGATATCCACCATATATTCATCCGGTTCGGCCAAGATAAGTCCACGGTAGGACACCACGCCCATCAGCTTCTTGTCTTGGTTTATGACGTACAGATAGTTGATCATTTCGGAAATGGAGACGTAAGTTTTCAGCTTCTGGACGACCTCTGATACGGTGTAATGCTGGGGAATCCACACATAACGATTGGTCATGATACGTCCCGCAGTTTCCGGCGGGTATTTCATCAGGTTCAGGACAAATTGGGATTCCTCGTCCCGCATTCCCTTGAGGAATTCGTCTTTCTGCTCAGGCGACAGCTCATCAAGCAAAATGGCGAGGTCGTCGTTATCCATCAAGTCCAGGATGATGGCCGTTCTTTCTTTGCCCAGCCTGCCCAAAACTTCGATCTGCTGGTCATGCTCCATTTCCTGAATCATATCGGCCAGCTGTTCCTCGTTCAGAAACTGCAGAAATCGGGTTTGGTCCGTATCGCTGAGATGGCTATGTATTCTGGCCAGGTCATAAGGAAGAAATTCATCGATCATTCGCTGAAAGTCATTGGGTGTTTTTGCTTTCAGACTCTCTATAATGTCCGGCATCCATTGCTCCAGTGTCCGAGTATTCACGCCGACAATCCTCCTTTCTGATTCCGTTCTATAATAACGAAATGATTACGTATTATAGGGTTCACCATAACGACTTATTATTAAACAATCCGGATACGGCGAGTGGATGAAAATAAGGGAATGGACGAGAAAAAAGAGTCCGCAGTAAGAGTTGCAACCGGTTGCAATTTCACATAAGATATAGGCGCACAAATCTAAGAGTAGGGGTGAGTATATGAAATACAGACGTCTCGGAAAAACCGATCTGAAAGTATCGGTAGTCGGTGTGGGAACCTGGCAGTTTGGCGGTGATTGGGGGAAGGATTTCAACCAAAAGGAAGTCGATGCCATTTTAACGCATGCGAAGGAGCTCGGCATTAATCTGTTGGATACAGCCGAATGTTATGGTCCTCATCATATGTCTGAGAATTTCATCGGTGATTTCTTGTCGCGAGACCGCCGCGAGGATTGGGTCATTGCCTCGAAGTTTGGTCATCGATGGCATGAGCAATGGGAGAACGCTTGGGATGCGAAGCAGATCCGAATTCAGCTGGAAGAGTCACTTAAAGCGCTCCGTACCGATTATATCGACCTGTATCAATTCCATTCCGGCTCGGATGAAGTGTTCAACAATGATGACATGTGGACGATGCTGGACAAGCAGGTTCAGGCGGGAACGATCCGCAATCTGGGCATATCCATCGGAAGCAACAGAAATATCTATCAAACCGACAAGGCTGCGGAGGTGAATGCCAAAGCCATTCAGGTCGTGTATAACCGTCTGGACCAAGCTCCGGAGGAAGAGGTTCTCCCTTCATGTTTGAAGCAGGATCTTGGCGTATTGGCGCGAGTTCCGCTTGCGAGCGGGTACTTAAGTGGAAAGTACAAGCCGGGAACGGTGTTCAGCGACAATGTGCGCAAGAATCGTGACCAGGACGAGATCAATGCCAAGCTGAAGCTTGTGGAAGAGATCAAGCAGAACGAAGTGCCGGAGGGCGTGAATATGGCCGAGTGGGCGCTGGCCTGGTGCTTGAAGCATCCGGCTGTCAGCTGTGTCATTCCCGGCTGCAAGAGCGTGGAGCAGGTGGAGACGAACGCGAGAGCCGTGGAGCAGGATTTGGTCCAAGACGACCATCCGGGAGCGTGGAAACCTTAGTTCAGCCCTGAGTGCGAATCGGGAGATGATAGAAAAAGCACCTATAGAGGTGCTTTTTCCTGTATTATCCTTATCCTGCCTGCAAACCGGCAACCATCCGCTTCACAGGCAAGAATCGAAATTAGAGATGACTCGTAGAAGCACGGGATGGTTCAATGCGATGATCCGCGGTCTTCATGAACGTTTCAATCAGGCTGGTAAAGCTGTCCCCGCCACGGCCATTGGCCACCCCCCGTTTAAAGATCTCCAGCACCGCTTCAGGCAGTGAAGCGTCAATCCCCGCGTCATGTGTGGTATGGACGATATGCTCAACGCTGGCAGCGCCCATGGCGAGCCAGTCCACGTCCCCCGGATATTCTCCTGCATCGATGCGCGGCGTATAGAACTCAATGAATTGCGGCAGCGATGCCATCGTGCTGATCGCATGAGGCTTCAATTGTTCTGCTGTGATGCCGTTAGCCTTGCCTACTGCAACAGCGTGCAAATAACTGAGCATCCCCGTCCAGAACATATCCATTCCGATCTGATAATATAGCGCGGCGAGCCCAGGATCTTCACCCCGATAATCCGTACTCGTAAGCACTTCAAGCAACTCCTTTTGGGACTTGAAGACATCCAAGGGGCCGCTGTAAAAGGTGAACGACTCCGGCTTGCCGATTCCCGACGGAGGAACCTGCACACCGCCTGTGAGATGCGAAGCACCGTGTCCGGCCAGCCATTTGGCTGCTTCCCGGGCTTTCTCCGGGGTGTCCGAGCTTAGATTAACGAATACCTTACCCGCGAGAATGTCTGAGGCGTTTTCAAGAATAGTGTACATCGCATTGTAATCCGTAAGACTGAGAATGACTACCTTGTTCGCATTCAAGGCTTCCTTGATTGTGGACGCTCTGATCGCTCCCTGCTCAATAAGCTCATTGGCTTTACTGGCTGTGCGATTCCATAATGTGACCTCGTAACCGTGATTCAGTAACGTGCGTGCCATGGCTTGACCCATCGGTCCCAGGCCTATGATCGTCACTGATGATTGACTTTGCGTACTGTTTTTCATTGAATTATAGCTCCTCTCGATAAGTCTAACCCCATGCTAAACGATGACACTGGTGTCAAAGTCAACTACTAAAAGTTTGGCTTATGATTCTGTGATTTTACAGGGCGGATATTTCAGTGTGATAGACTCATTGCACGGGACTTTGTTATAGTTAACTTAACGGGATTTTTTGGGGAGGAACCAGATGAAACCTATTAATAAACTTAGCGTTCAAGATGATTTTGTTGGATTTTACTTGCTGAAAGAGTTAAATATGAGACAGACCAACGGCACGCCGCCGAAAGATTATTTTGACATCATTCTCTCGGATGCGAGCGGCCAGATTTCGGCCAAGTACTGGGATGTGACCATTCAGGATAAAGAAACGTTCCTGCCGATGCAATTAGTCAAAATCCAGGGAACCGTGCTGAGCTACCGGGATCAGCCTCAAGTCAAAATCAGCCGAATCCGTAAAGCAACGGATGAGGACGGCGTTTCCTTAACCGATTTTGTGAGGGCTGCGCCAATCCGTCCCGTGGATCTGTTACATACGATCAAACTTACGATGAATGAGATTACGGAGCCGCAGGTACGAAGCATTGTGCAGTATTGTGTGTCGAAGGTGGAAGAGAAGCTGATGCATTATCCGGCTGCCAAAACCTATCATCATGCCTATTTTGCCGGACTTGCCTATCATATTGTCCGCATGTTGGAGATTGGCGATTTCATCTGCAAGCAGCGGCCGTTTCTGAATCCGGACTTGATTAGGGCGGGCATTATCCTTCATGATATCGCAAAGCCGGAAGAGATGATCGCTCAGATGGGCATCGTTACGGACTACAGCAATCAGGGAAAGCTGATCGGACATATCGCCCTGGCATCCAATTGGATCGTGGAAGCGGCCATACAGAACGACATCGCGCTGGATTCCGAAGTGGTACTGGGATTACAGCATCTTGTACTTTCCCACCATAACCTGGGAGAGTGGGGGAGCCCGGTTCAGCCGCAAACGGCTGAAGCCGTCGCGCTGCATCATATCGATCTGCTGGATGCCAAGCTGCAGATGGTAGAGGATGCCCTGGATACGACACTTGAAACGGAGCCGTGGACACCGATGATTCGCGGGCTCGACAATAAGGCGATTTATCGACTGAAGGTATAACGATTGCTTGAATACGAGTAAGAGAAAAGAGAGTGCCTTTCATAAAATGAGTGAGGCATCCTTCGATCCATTGGATCATGGAGTATGCCTCTTCGTTATGCTTGGAAAAGTTTAAGGTTCTTGGCTCGATATCGGTATGGTAAAGCGTACCGTCGCCCCGCGAGGCGGGGTGTTCTCGGCAGAAATATGCCCTCCATGATGCTGAATGAGAAGTTTGGCGATATACAGCCCCAGACCGGAATGCCCTTTTTGTCTAGAGGAATGATGATCCCCTTGATAAAACTGCTTAAATACCTGCCGCAGATCCTGCTGCTGCCCAAAACCTGCTCCATTATCCGTAACAGCCATCATCACCTGCTCCTCGGTGATATCGATCCGCCATAGAATCTGTCCGGCTTCAGGAGTATATCGAATGCTGTTCGAAACGAGATTATCCAGTACCTGCATGATGCGATAGGGATCCAAGAGGACGGGCTTCTTGTTCAATCGATTATCGTTGATCTCTGTATGGAAGGTTATGTTCTGATTGCCGCATAAAGCGGCATATTCCATGGTTTTATCATCTGCCAGTTCTTCAAGATCCACGGGAAGCGGCTGAAGCCGAAAAGAGACCTTCTCAATTTCTGCGATGGTGTTCATATCCTGAAGGAGCTTCGAAGCACGCGTCGTGTTGCGTTTGATGACTTGCAGATATTGCAATCGTTTGGCTTCGTAAGACTCCCCGTTCATCTGCTCCAAGCCCTCGACATGTCCTTGAATAATCGTAAGCGGTGTCCGAAGGTCGTGAGCGAGAGCCGCAAACATGGTACTTCTATCCTGCTCCAATCTCCACTCCCGCCGGGTGGATTGCTCCAGCTCTTGACGCATGTCCTCGAAAGCATGTGTAAGCCGGTTAACTTCCGTTATAGACGATGTCCCTGTCATCGAAAAGTGTAAATTTCGCTCTTTAATCATTTCGGCTCCTTGCAGAAGCTGCTGCAGCGGAGCGCTGATTTTTCGGCTGAATCGCCTGCCGAATACCAAGGTGAACAAGACGATATACAAAAATGGCGTAAGAAAGAACGCAAGGAACCCAAAGGTCACCAAGGGATTCAGCGCAGGATTAGCCGCCGTTACCTTCAGGCTGTATCCAACCAGAAGAGCTCCGATAAGATTGCCGTCCCTGGAGACAACCGGCTTGTATACTATGATTTCATTCATGCCGCTGCGCGTCTGGTTTAATCGCGCCAGGATCTTCTGCCGGCTAAGCGATTCATTGATATGAAGATCCCCGTACAAGGGTTCGCCGGTAAGGGATACTACCAGGTAGGACATGCCCTGGGAGGGGATCACCTTTTCCAGTTCGGCTTGTCCCTGCTTGCTCATGACAGAATCGCCCCGGGTCTGGGCGTATTCCGTAATCACGGGGATTTGCGCCTCGTAATGATTGGCCGGGAGGGCGATGTCATGGTTGAATAAGTATCCAAGCAGCATCACGAGCAGTCCCCAGGTTACAAGCGTAGCCAGCAAGCTGCAGGCCAGGATCGAGGCGAAATGGCGGGCGAACGTGTTTTTGATGGAACGCTGTTTTATCATTTGGGATCCCACTTATAGCCAATGCCCCATACGGTTTGAATGTAGCTGCGGTCCTGTGCGTGGGCGGCCAGCTTGGCCCGAAAGCTTTCCAAAGGAAAGCTGGCATCGGAAGCAAACACAGCATCCGGATTTCAACCATTCTTAAATGCATAGATAGAAATCTGGGGGCAACAGCGATCGGAAGAATGATCCGCATGCGCAGTGATGCCTAAGCTACTATATACTTACAGTTCAATATAAGTTTCTTTATCCTTTCTTTATGATTGTACCTTAACCTGAAGGCACATTGATAAGGAGGTACGATGATGGCAACGAATTCACAGCCAAGAATACAGCTTATTGACAGCTTGAGGGGATTTGCACTATTAGGCATTTTTTTGGTGAACATTACGTTTTTTACGACATCGCTGCAAACCATTTCGTTCGGGGTTGAATTATGGACAGGCTGGTACAATGAAGTCCTGATGCTGCTGCGCGGAATTGTAATTGACGGCAAATTCATATTGATTTTCTCTTTCCTGTTTGGTTTTGGCATGGTGATGTTACAGGAGAGCAGTCAGGCAAAAGGACGAAGCTTTAACCGCCTCTATACTCGAAGATTGACGGCTTTGCTTCTAGTCGGTCTGATCCATGGAATCCTGATTTGGTACGGAGACGTTCTGACCCACTATGCACTCATGGGTTTTCTGCTGATGCTGTTTCAACGCTGCAAGCCAAGAACGCTGCTGATCTGGTCGCTATCCCTGCTGTTGCTCGTTCCTGTTCTGCTGACGGGAGCAAGCCTTCTGAACCCGGCATCCGGCCAGGTATTCGAGCCGTTTAGCCCGGCGGATGCCCATCAGATGGGAATCTATTTCCAGGAGCGGGATGCCGCCATATACGGAGAGGGGACGACGGCCCAGATCATCGCTCAGCGACTGAATGATTACATCGGCTCCATTTTGAATATGGTGGTCTTCTACCCCCAAGTATTAGGGATGTTCCTGATGGGTGCCTACTTCTGCAAGCGTCGTATTTTGCATGAGGTCCAGAAGAACCGGAAAGGGATCATCCGATTGGTTGTCATTGGAGGTAGTTTGGGTCTTGTCCTTCAACTTGTGATGTCGCTGGCGGATGGACTTCCATCCTGGGGCGAGGCGGTCGTTTTATTCGTTGGGGCACCACTCTTGACACTGGGCTATATCGGCGTGTTTGCACTTTTATACCAGAACAAATCGTGGCAGAAGGTGTTGAATCTATTTTCTTATCCGGGAAAAATGGCCTTCACCAACTATTTGCTTCAATCGATTCTTTGCGGATTGATTTTTTACAGCTACGGATTGGGGTGGTACGGAACGATCGAACCGATCTGGCAGATGGTGATGGTATTCGTTATCTTCGCTCTCCAAGTTGTGTTCAGTAGAAGCAGGTTAAAGCGGCTTCCGATCGGACCATTCGAATATGTTTGGCGCTTGTTTACATACTGGGGAAATCCGGTGAAACAAGAGCGAAAGGCCGCTTTGCATGCTGAATAAGTTAAGGTTAGACCCTCGCATAAAGTATGTTCATAAGAATTTCACCATAATCTCGTCCCTTATAGGGCGAGATTTTTTATAACAAAACCGAACAAAAA
Organism: Paenibacillus sp. NPDC093718; assembly: GCF_050279985.1. NCBI lineage: Bacteria > Bacillati > Bacillota > Bacilli > Caryophanales > Paenibacillaceae > Paenibacillus > Paenibacillus sp. NPDC093718. The sequence goes on along the minus strand of NZ_JBNNUS010000001.1, from coordinate 1,042,554 downwards.
TCTTGGATGGCATGATACCAATTGAAGATGCATTATCAATTTTTAAGATATGTTGTACGGCATAAATGTGCTTGCGTTATGATGCTAGGTATAACACGTTGGAGGCGAAAGGAGAGGGGGAAAGGGCAGCATAAATCAAGACATTCTGATGAATCCGTGAGAGGGAGGGATTGGATGATGTTCTTTAAACGCTGGCTAACGCTCGTGCTTGTTACCGCATTATCGGTAGGAGGGATTTCGAGGACAGGAAGTGAGGCTTGGGCTCAAGGGACTCCTGAAGGAAGCAATCTGCTGCCGAATTCGGATTTTGAATCCGTCACAACGAAGGCAGCCTGGCTGAACGAGGTGGCTCCCGAGCATGTGAGTGAATGGAAGGCGGCTGGAAATCCGGTGTTTGCGGTCGATGACTCCGTCTATTATAGTGGGGCCCGGTCTGTCTCCATTACCGGTACCGTATCTGGAACCGACCGGGGAGCGATAACGCTCCCCGCGGCAGGCATTGAGGCAGGTAAGAGTTATTTGCTCAGTGGCATGTACAAGCTCGAGAATGTATCGGATCAGGTGCTGGTCCGCTTCCAGTACAAGAGAGGCGGTACCAGCAGTATCAGTTATGCTTTTCAAGGTGAAAAGGGGACCAAGGATTGGACCTACTTCAGCCATGTTGTTCATGTGGCTGCAGACATGGATGTCAATCCCCAGGGAAAGGTGGAGGCCTTTCTGGAAAAATCAGCGGGTACGGTCTGGTTCGACCAGCTATCCCTGCGGGAGTATGTCCCGCTCCGGGATATTACACTCGACCGCCAGACCATCAGCCTGCAACCGGGGGAGACCGGACGTTTCCAGGCAGCCTATGAACCGGTGAATGCTTCAGATACGTTTCTGGAATGGGCTTCATCTAACACGGTCGTAGCTTCGGTGTATCAAAGCGGGGAGGTGGCGGCCCATGCGCCCGGTTATGCTGTCATATCTGCTCTGTCCCCGAAGAGCGGGATAACAAGACAGGGCGTGGTTACCGTGGGTACGCCTCCTTCGCTTATCGCCGAGTCCTACTTGGGGTCCATGAGCGAGAATGGCGTATTAGACGGACAGTTAGCTGCTGCGGACAGCTCGGGAGCTTCGGTCTCATTTGAACTGGCCGCTGCACCACGCAATGGTACGGTTTCAGTCCTGCCTGATGGTTCGTTCCGGTATTATCCGAACCGCGGCCACGCGGGAACCGATTCATTTATTTTCCTGGCTTACGGAGCGGATGGCGGACCTGCAGCAGCCGCGGCGGAGATTGAGGTGCTTCCTTTGGACTCGCCTCCGCTCTTGGACCTGACGTGGTATTCCACCAAAAAAAATACTCCGCTGACCGGACAACTGGGCCGCCTGTTGTCGGAAGAAGAGGTGGAATGGACACTTCGCACGTCTCCCCGCGGTGAAATGAGCCTGGCGTCGGACGGCTCCTTTACTTATACGCCTGCGCCTAATGAAGTCGGCTACGATACGTTTGAAGTTACGGCGACGACGGCATCCGGGAAATCGGCCACTGGCAAGACTCGTATTTTTGTGGTGCCGGATGAAGCGGATCTTTTGGATCGATTGACCTCCAGCGGTAATAAAGGCATACATCCCCGCGTATTCGCGGATGCCGGTGATTTTGCTTCCATCCGCGGACTCATCGGGCAGGATGAATATGTGACAGAGTGGTATGACCAGCTGAAGCGGGAGGCGGATCAACTGCTGGAGACGGAGTCGTACGGATATCTTGCGAATGGAGGAAGCAACAGCAATGTCCGGGATTTGCTGATCCGAACGTCGATGATGTATCAGCTGACCGGGGATGAAGCCTATGCTCGCCGGGCAATCGAGGAGTTGGAGTCTGCCGCGGCATACCCCGACTGGGGAGGACGTTATAACAATATGCTCTCCTTGACGTATATGACGCTTGGATTTTCGCTCGCTTACGACTGGCTGTATGATGCCATGTCAGAACAGCAGCGAGCGATGGTGACGGAGGCGGTCATGAAGCATGCCTTCTCTCACGCGCTTGCCTGGTATCGCGGGGAATTTACCCACAACGGGGAGTACAACAACATTAACTTTGTGGATAATGGCAGCTTTTCCGTTGCGGCGCTAGCCATGCTGGGCGATGAAGAGAAGGTGACGCAAGCCGGGCTTGAAATTCTGCGCGGGTCTTATCGTAAGCTGCAGAATACGCTCCGTTTCTTTACTGAGGACGGATCGTGGCCGGAGGGGCCGCATTATTGGCAGTACGGGACGGAGTTTCTGTTTTTCAAGATGGCTGCCATGCACCGTACGCTTGGAACCGATTACGGGTTGGCCGAGCTTGAGGGGGTGAAGGAATCCGGCGAGTATCCGCTGCATTTATGGGGGCCGGGAGGATTTTTTAATTTTTACGATTCGGCGACACCGAATGTGCATCCCCAGACGCTCTGGATGGCAGATTTCTACGATCAGCCGCACATCGCCTGGTATGCAGGCGAACTGACCCGTCGTAAAGGGGCTTTTTCTCCTTACTACCTGCTGTTTTACCGTCCGGGGATGTTTGATGAGTTGCCCCCTTCACTGGACCGTACATTCACAGGTATCGAATCGATATCCATGCGGAGCGGATGGTCAGACTTGAATGATACCTTTGCTTCGGTGAAAGGTTTTAACGATACACTGCTGAGCCATATCGATATGGACGCAGGCACATTTGTGTTCGATGCGCTGGGTGAGCGGTGGGCGACGGATCTAGGGATGGAAAACTATAACCTGCCAGGATTCTGGGATTATGCCGGCGGACAACGCTGGACCTATTACCGCAAAGGCGCCCAGGGACAAAACGTAATGGTAATCAACCCGGAATCGAATCCCGTCTTCATGCAGGATTACGATGCGCGGGCACCGCTTGTAAGAAGTGAATCCAAGCCGCGGGGCGCTTTTGGCGTGATCGACCTGACCGAGCGTTATCCGAAGGATGCGTTATCCTACAGGCGTGGATTAATGCTGACCGGGGATCGTCAGCAACTGGTCGTGCAGGATGAGTTTGACTTAAAATCGTCTTCCGATCTTTATTGGTTTATGCATACGGAAGCGGACATAGAAGTGCTCGGGAGTGGCCAAGAAGCCGTGCTGACGCAGAACGACAAAAAACTGTACGTCAAAATGCTGGCTGCTCCCGAAGGGGCAGCATTCTCCGAGATGATGGCCCAGCCGCTGGAGGGGACCCCGAATCCTTCGGGTCAAACCGTGAATCACGGCATACGCAAGCTGGTTGTTCATATGACCGGCGCGAACCGGGGCCAACTGTCACTGTGGATGGTCCCTTTGACCGAAGAGGCTCCGCTTCCGGAAGAAGCGCCGGAGTTCCACAGCCTTGACGATTGGTCGATTCCGGACGGTCCCCTACCGCAAAAGGTGCGGCTGCCAGAAGTGAATGCCATCTCGGTGGACGGCTCCGCCCTGCCCGGGTTTGATCCGCAGCGCACCTATTACGAATGGACGGTTCCGTACGACCAGCGCTCGAAGGTTCCGGAGATTGAGGTTGTTTCCGATCATGATGTTGCTGTCATCCATGCTGGCGGCGTTCCCGGCAAGACGTATATTGATGTGACCGATCGGTCCAATCCGGACGTCCGCAATCGGTATACCATCGCTTTGAAGCCTGGACCGTTGATTGGCGATCCTCCTCCCGGTCATCGCTTGCCGGTTCAAGAGGTCACAGCCAGCGCATCCCCGCAGGCGAATAACGGATATACTCCGGAGAAAACGATCGATGGCAATTATGAGACGCGCTGGACATCGGAAGGATCGCATTGGATTCAATACGATCTCGGAGAGAATCGGAAGGTGGGCGCGGTGTCTATCGCCTTTTTCAGCGGGGAAACACGAAGGTCCTATTTTACATTGACGTCCTCCACCGATGGAGTCCACTGGAATACGATTTACCCGGACGGACTCAGCTCGGGAACGACCAGCCAACCGGAAGTATTCCAATTTCCCGAGGTAACGGCGAGATTTATCCGCATCAACGGATCGGGCAATACGTCGAACCAATGGAATAATTACACGGAGGTCGGCATCTTTCGTCCGATGAACGGAAATGGATGGGGCAGGGGACAATGATGGCAGAGGCCCGTTCTGCCATGAATCAACATAAGGTTAAAGGGGCCAATTCATGATAGAAGGAGTAGTTCATATATGATCGGGTACAACGATTCCCAAGAAAAGATTCGGTTAGGCTTTGTCGGTCTCGGCAAACGCGGAAAAGATCTGCTGAGGCTGCTGAGTGATATGCCGGATGTGGAGATTACGGCGATTTCGGATCTATACGAGGATCGCCTTCAAGAGGCTGCACGGCAGGTTGCTGAAACAGGAAAATCTGCCCCTGCTTGCTCTACGGATTATCGGGAAGTGATTGCACGTAGGGATGTAACGGCTGTTATCATCGCTTCATCCTGGACCAGCCACAGCGAGATCGCCATGGCCGCGATGAGGGCGGGAAAGCCTGTGGCATCGGAGGTGGGAGGCGCTGCTTCCCTCGAGGAATGCTGGCAGCTGGTTCGCACCTATGAGGAGACCGGTACGCCCTGCATGCTGCTGGAAAACTGCTGTTATGGCCGGGAAGAAATGGCGCTGCTGCGGATGGTAAGGGAGGGGATTTTCGGGGAACTGCTTCACTGTCAGGGGGCTTACCAGCATGATCTCCGGGAAGAAGTAGCGATGGGGGTGGAAAACCGCCATTACCGCGTCCACAATTATTTGCACCGCAACGGCGATGTGTATCCGACCCACGGTCTGGGGCCAGCAGCCAAAATGCTGAACATCAACCGGGGCAACCGTCTTACCAAGCTTTCCTCCATGTCCACCAAGACGCGCGGAATAACAGAGTGGGCTCGCAGAAACCTGGGTGCCGAGCACCCGGTTACGCTTACGGATATGGCTCTCGGTGATATTGTTACCACCATGATTCAGTGCGCCAACGGTGAATCGATTCTGTTGACGCACGATACATCCCTGCCCCGCCCATATTCCCGCGGGGGACGTGTACAGGGAACGAAGGGCATCTGGATGGAGGACGGTGCCGTCATTCATATTGAAGATCGGAGCCCGGCCCATGCATGGGAGCCGTTCGAATCCTATCTCCACGAGTACGAGCATCCGGTGTGGGCGGATTATTTGAAAGACGGCGTACGGGGAGGACATGGCGGCATGGACTATCTATGCCTGCGCGCTTTTGTCGAGAGTGTGCTCAAGAAAACGGAAATGCCGATCGATGTGTACGACATGGCCGCCTGGATGGCTGTGACCGCGCTATCCGAGCAATCGATTGAACTTGGAGGCACAATGCTTCCGTTCCCCGATTTCACGAACGGGAAATGGATGAATAGACCTCAGGGCAACTCCACAGCTTATGCGCTTTAAGTAAGGGAAAGATCCATGTGTGTATGGAGATTGTGAACACCTGCAAAAAGCGGAATTTATTGTTTCTTTATGGCGTTGAAGCACCCAAGCTTTAAATAAAACTCTTGCAATTTCAATCGGGGGTGTAATACAATGCTTCTTAATTAACCAACACGATATGTTATAACAAGCGATGATGGAAAGAGTAAGCGAAAGAACGTTCCTGACAGGAAAGGGCAGCCACCGACTGAGAGCGCCCGGGCGAAGGTTCTCCGCTGAAGTTCATTCCGGAGCTGGTATGCTGATAATCTGCATGTTGCGTGCAGAGGGTAGGTTTACCCGTAACCCTTGCGTTAAGAGGTTCAAGTGAGATGTGTTTGCTTTTTTTTGGCATATCTAATAAGGGTGGTACCACGACTCCTCGTCCCTTTCCGGGCGGGGGGTCTTTTTGTTTTTATAAACCAGAAAAAAAGGTGAGGGAGAGATTTCAGATGAGTCAAGGACGTTTGGAACAATTAAGATCAGAGCTAGATTCCGTTAATCTTCAGCTGCTGGAGCTGTTGTCGGAGCGGGCACGAATCGCCCAGGAGATCGGTCAGGAGAAGCAAAAGCAGGGAGTTCCTGATTTTGATCCGGTACGCGAGAAAAAAATGCTGGATACTCTGGTGGAGCATAACCAAGGTCCTTTCGATAATGAAACGGTGCGTCATTTATTTAAACAGATTTTCCAGGCATCCTTGAAGCTTCAGCAAGTCGATCACAAGAAGCATTTGCTGGTGAGCCGGAAGAAGAAGCAGGAAGATACGCTGATTCAGCTGGGCAATACGGTGATCGGCGGCGGCACGCCGGTCATGATCGCAGGACCATGCTCCGTTGAGAGTTATGAGCAAGTACGCCAGGTTGCGGCTGCCCTTAAGGAAGCGGGCATAACCGTCATGCGCGGCGGCGCGTTCAAACCGAGAACATCGCCTTACGATTTTCAGGGCCTGGGCATTGAGGGCCTGAAAATTCTGAAGGAAGTGGCGTCCGAGTTCGGGCTGAAGACGATCAGCGAAATCGTGGACCCTGCGCATATCGAGCTTGCGTGCGAATACATTGACGTCATTCAGATCGGTGCGCGGAACATGCAGAACTTTGAGCTGTTAAAAGCGGCGGGGGATGTTCAGACGCCGGTGCTGTTGAAACGCGGTCTTGCGGCTACGATCGATGAGTTCGTGCACGCTGCGGAATACATCGTGTCCCGCGGTAATACGCAAGTGATGCTGATTGAACGCGGCATTCGGACGTACGAGAAAGCGACGAGAAACACCTTGGACATCTCGGCGGTACCGATTCTGAAACAGGAAACGCATCTTCCGGTGCTGGTGGATGTGACGCATTCCACGGGCCGTAAGGACATCCTGGCCCCTTGTGCCAGAGCGGCTCTTGCTGCAGGAGCTGACGGCGTGATGGTAGAAGTTCATCCCGATCCGGCTACGGCGTTGTCCGATGCGGCGCAGCAGCTGAATATTCCGGAATTCCATGATTTCCTGGCGAATGTGAAGAAATCCGGATTGCTGTAAAAAAGCATTCTTTTGCTTCTGGAAGATAAAGGGTTGACAAAACGCTTCTCATTCCTTAAGATAGTTATCAAAATTCATATCGAAATGTTTTGATTAGAAATAGTAAAAGCGAAATGACTTTTCAGAGAGCCGTTGGCAGGTGTGAAACGGTAATGTCGTTCCCTTTGAACTCGTCTATGAACAGCTGCCTGATCATGTAGGGTTAGCCGGAGTTCCACCGTTACAGGGATAGATGGTGATGGCCATCGAAGAAGATCATTTTGCATAAAATGAATTAGAGTGGTACCGCGGGTTCAACCCCGCCTCTATACGTAGAGGCGGGGTTTTTTGTTGGTTAAATTCCGGGTTTAACCAACCCCGCTTGATATAAATAAACGAAAACGAAAATGAACGATCGATTATCGAGGAGGAATATCAAATGGAACGCAACATTATCGTATTGGACACAACCTTGCGCGACGGAGAGCAGGTTCCGGGTGCCAAACTGAACGTACAGCAAAAAATTGAGTTTGCGCAGCAGCTAAAGCGGCTGAACGTCGATATTATCGAGGCGGGTTTTCCCGCGTCTTCGGCAGGGGATTTTCAAGCGGTTCAGGAAATCGCCCGAACCGTAGGCGATAGCGTCTCCATTACTGCGCTTGCACGCGCGGTAAAGAGCGATATCGATGCCGTATATGAAAGCATTAAGCTCGCGCAAAATCCGCTGATTCATATCGTGCTTGGCACCTCGAACATTCATGTGGAGAAGAAATTCAATCGCTCCAAGGATGCGGTGCTCCAGATGGGCGTTGATGCGGTGAAGTATGCCAAAACACTGCTGCCTCATGTCCAGTATTCGACGGAGGATGCATCCAGGTCCGATTTTGAGTATCTGTGGACAACGATCGAAGCCGTCGTGAAGGCCGGAGCAACGATGATTAACGTGCCGGATACGGTCGGTTATGCCGTTCCGGATGAGTTCGGCGAATTGATTCGCAAAATCCATGAACGACTGAAGAATCTGAACGACCAGGTTATTCTCAGCGTTCACTGTCATAACGATCTCGGGCTTGCTACGGCGAATACGCTCAGCGCAGTGAGAAATGGTGCCCAGAAAGTAGAATGCACGATCAATGGTTTAGGGGAGCGAGCAGGTAACACATCGCTTGAAGAAGTGGTCATGGGACTGAAGGTCCGGGAGAATCACTTTAAGGCCTCCACCAATATCCGGCTCAAGGAGCTGATTAGAACCTCAAGGCTGTTGACGCATTTGACGGGCCTGGATGTGCAAGTGAACAAGGCGATTACGGGTGAGAATGCATTCGCGCACTCTTCCGGTATTCATCAGGACGGTCTCCTGAAGGATAAGCAGGTTTATGAGATCATGTCGCCGGAGGAAGTCGGCGCTGACAGCATGGAGCTGATCCTGACGGCACGGTCCGGAAGGCATGCGTTCAAGAATGCGGTGGAGAAGCTGGGCTTCGAGACAGGCGAAGGCGAAGATTTTGAGGCGCTGTTCGCGAAGTTCCTGCAGTTGGCCGATGCCAAGAAGGAAGTATATGACCATGACGTTTTTTATCTGGTGACCCAGCACCGTACCCATGAAGAAGTCAGCAGTCATCTGTATGAGCTGGATTCGTTCCAGGTCGTGACCAATGATCTGTATCCGACGGCAACCGTGAAGCTGAGAAAAGGCAGCGAGACGTTCAGGGACAGCATGGTGGGGGATGGCCCGATCGATGCGCTGTACAGCGCCATGAAAGCATTGGTCGGTTTGGACGTACAGTTGAAGGATTACAAAATCAACAGTCTGTCAAGGGGTAAAGAAGCCATCGGTCGGGTGAATATCCGAATCGAATACCAAGGCAAAATCTATTCCGGGCGCGCGATGGATACGGATATCATTAAGGCAAGCGCATTGGCTTTTCTTAACGGGATTAACGCGGTATTGCTTGATGCCAGCCAGGATGTGCAGGCGCAAGCGCCGGTGGATGCACGATAATTCATGTTATGAGACGGTTGCGTTCACCAAAGGCCAAGTCATAACAGTAACGTAATGCTGGTGCGGAGGGTGGATACCTCACGTCTACTATTAATGTAGAGGTGGGGTATGCGGCCGCCCGTAACAGATGGGTTTTAAAAACATACTTATTGACCGATCGTTACAAAATATATATAATGAGCTGGAAACTATAGGAGAGAGGAGCCGATCATGGTGCGAAGATTATGGAGGAATACGTCCTTGCAGCGAAATGGCATGTTCTTTCATGCCGAAATGTAGAGTGGGCGAGTTGTTTTATTTTTTTGCATTGTTTTGTACTAAACGGTAAAATAGTTGATTGTATGCAAAGTAGCGTCTTATTCGAGCGTTTACGGGACTCACTGATCCTATTTTTGTACCGATAATTACAAAAGTTTGGAATCATAAAAGACAGGAGTTGTTACCATTGCCATTTTCCATTTATGTATTAGGTTTAATGATCTTCTCGATGACGACCTCTGAGTTTATGGTAGCAGGCATTATGCCTTCGCTTTCAGCAGAATTCGGCGTTTCGGTTGCAGCCATTGGTTATCTCATTACTGCTTATGCTGTCGGCATGATTATAGGAGGACCGCTGCTGACGGTGGGGCTTTTGAAGGTGCCGCGCAAACAGGCCTTTACGATCTTGGCTGCCATCTTCCTAGTCGGCCAGACGCTGGGAGCTGTCGCGTCCACATATGAGGTAATGATGGCGGCCAGAGTGATCACGGGCATCTCCTCTGCGGCGGCGTTCGGCGTATCGCTTGCGATTTGCTTCTCCCTCGTCGGTCCGGAGTCGCGTGGAAGGGCGGCGTCGATCGTCCTCGGCGGTTTAATGGTTGCAACGGCGATCGGACTTCCGCTGGCGATGTGGATCGAGCAGCTGCTCGGTTGGCGTGCCAGCTTCTGGGCCGTGGTGGTTCTGGTGTCGGTATCCGGTTTGGTAGGGCAGTTTACGATCCCGTCGTTACCAAGACCTGAATCGGCCGGCATTCGGGGCGAGTTTGTCGCCTTCAAGAATCGCCATTTATGGGCTGCCTATGCTACAAGCATGCTGATTATCGGAGCTACCTTTGCCGCATTCAGTTATTTCTCGCCGATCTTAACCGATCTTACCGGCTTTGGCGATCAGGCGGTTCCGATCCTGCTTGGCGTTTACGGCGTGGCGACGGTGCTTGGCAACATGGTCACCGGCAGGTTGGCGGATCATTATATGATGCAGATCCTCATCATTGGGTTGGTCGCTCTGGCGGCGGCTTTAGTGATATTCGGACTGTTTGTGCACAGCCAGGTGATCGCTATGATTGCGGTTGTGATCGTGGGTTTAGCGGGTGTGCCTATGAACCCGGCCATGGCAACCCGGGTCACCCGGGTTGCCGATACGGGATCGCTTGTTACGACGGTGCATGGGTCCGTTATCAGCCTCGGCGTTGTTGTTGGTTCCTCCGTTGGAGGGATGGCGATGGATGCGGGATTTGGCTTGGCATCGCCTCTGTGGGTAGGGGCGTTCTTGGCTGTTCTCGGTTTGCTGTCCTTACTGCCAGCCGCGCGAGGTAGGGGAGAATCACAGCCTCTGTCTTCCGATCAATGATGGATTACCTGAAACCACCAGCTCCGAATATACGGAGCTGGTGGTTTCTAATTTTCAGCTGAACTGCTGCGTGATCCCCGCCATAAACTCCTCCTCCGAGGCGTTGCTTCGCAAATCCATCAAGAAATGAGCATCTGCTCCGGATAAATAGCGGAAACGGGAGGATGTATCTGTAGCCGCTTCGTAAATGGTTTCCGCAATTAACTCCGGTGTGGAGACGTTGGTTTCAAAGCTGGCCATTTGTTTTTGCAGCACCGCTTCTGAATAGGCTGCATAAGCATTCAGCGAAGGGTCTGACAGCAGATCCAATGAACGTCCTGTAAAGTCTGTTGCAACGTTTCCGGGCTCTATAACTTTCACCTTAATATTCTGTGCAGCCAGCTCATAGAACAAGGATTCCGAGAACCCTTCAATGGCCCACTTGCTCGCATGGTACAAGGACAGAAGAGGAAAGGCTACTCTGCCGCCAACGGATGAAACATTAATGATAGTTCCCTCGCCGTTCATTCTGAAATGGGGGAGTATAGCCTGGGTTGTCTGGAGGACACCAAATACGTTGACATCAAACTGGTTTCTTACCTGTTCATCCGTCGCGGCTTCAAATGCGCCAATGGCTGCGTAGCCTGCATTGTTCAGCAGCACATCGATTTTACCGAATTGCCGAATCCCTTCAGCGATGGATGCTTCGATCGTTTCCTTCCGTACAACATCGAGTCTTGTGACCAGCATACGCTCTAGTTGAATGAATTCCATCTCCTTCTCCGGCGAACGCATGGTTGCGATAACGTTCCATCCTCGCTCCCAAAAATATTGTGCGGTTCCTCTTCCGATTCCTGAAGATGTGCCTGTAATTAAAATGGTCTTCATGGTCTTATTCCTCCTCTATTCTCACTTGCAAGGAGAGTATATAACGAATGCTGAACAAAGTAAACTAAAATTACTAAATTAGTAAAGTTGATAAATATAATTCAAATGGTTATCGATCTCTTTCATGCGTTATAATGAGGAGTAGAACGGGAGGGGGAGTTCTAGAGGTGAAGAAGGCGGTAAGTATAGAGCAATATATTGAGAAAATAAAGCCGGTACTGAGAAAAACGAAGTTCAGCCAATTGAAAATAGATGATATTGCACATCATATGGACATCAGTAAAGTAACGCTGTATAAGCATTTTTCTTCCAGAGATGATGTCATTCAGGTGGTGGTTGAGCATTACATCGACTATCTGCTTCGGGCAGATTTCATTGTTCAGGATGAGATAATTCCTTTTGCCGATCGCTTTCAGAAAACGTACGAGCAGTCTCTGAGATGCGTGATTTACGTGTCGGATCTTTTCCTGCAGGATCTTAAAGAGTCCTATCCGCATTTATTTGATCGACTTTGGGCAGCCCAGCAGACCCGGAACAAAAATCTGGAGGCATTCTTCGAAGCCGGAATGAACCAGGGCATATTTAACCGGATGAACGCTGCGCTGTTCATGGTTCAGGACGATGCGGTTCTCCGTCGTATATTGGACCCGCTATTCTCGATCCAATACGATCTGACGTTAAAACAGGCGCTGATGGATTTTTACCAGTTGAAAAAATACCAGCTGTTCCAGCCAGAACATCTCGATTCCGTGCAGGATGCGAAAATGGAGCAGGAGATCATGCAAATCTTGGGGATGATATCATAGAAACCCATGTTGGACTGGATAAGCAACCATTTGAAATGAGATCAACGGCTAAACGGCAGAAATGCCGTTTTTTTATTTGAAGAAATAGAGGTTGTCCTCCTCCCAGCGAACGGCAGCATAGGAAAACACATGCGATCAGAAGAAAGTACATGTTAATATTCGGGAGTTGGATGTTATTATGAAAGCGCTTTAGATTTAAAGGTGAGAATTATGGAAGGAAGCGATATGGATGAGAAGAAAATGGAGTCTGATTTTGATGAGCGCACTAATCGCCTTTACGGCGGCCGGCTGTAATGGTCCCAAGGAAGCGGATGGCGGAACCTCCGGTTCATCAAGCGCTGCCGCCGATGGCAAGCTGTCTTTCACGATGTCCATGGCAACCAGCGGAAACAAGCATGCCGAGCGTTCGAAGGACGTCAATGAAGAGAGATGGGTGAAGGAGCTTGAGAAGCTGACCAATACGGATATTGAACTGACCATGCTGCCGCTGAAGGACTTCGATAGCAAAATGACTTTAATGTTTGCCTCCAATGATATTCCTGACGTCGTTCAGAACGTGGGAGGGGCTACAAGCAAGGGAATGTCCGGTTCCGTGGAAGCAGGCGTATTTATGCCGCTTGACGACTTGCTGAAGGAGCATGCTCCGAATTTGATGAAGAGTGTGCCGAAGGAAGCCTGGCAGGAGACAAGCTATGACGGCAAAATTTACGGAATACCGGCATGGCTGTCCAACCCGTCCCGTAGAGGGTTGTTTATCCGGACCGATTTGCTGGAAAAGACAGGGCTCCCGGCACCAAAGACGGTGGATGAATTTCTGGATGTGATGCGTGCGATGAAAAAGGAAGGCGTGGAGTTCCCGTATCAAATGCGGGAGAACTTCAAATATGCCGACACGATTCTGGGAGCGTTCGACGTGCTGCCATCGCAGTACGAACTCCAGAACGGGGAGGTCGTTCCTAAGTTCTTCGACGTGGAAAATATGACGAAGGCGCTCGAGACCTATAAGACTATGTACGATGAGGGTCTAATTTCTAAGGATTTTGCGACCCTGACCTCGAGTGATTATGGCAAAAACATTGAGAGCGGCAAATCCGGTATGTGGTCAGCCAATGCCCAGCTTCTCTCGGGATTCCGCGGTAAGTTGAAAAATGCCGTGCCAGATGCCAAGATCGATATCATTGCTTCGCCGCGCGGTCCGGAGAACACAGGAGGCCATCTGCTGTATTCAAGCATCAATACATCTTACTATATTAACAGCAAGGTCTCAGAAGAGAAGGCCATCGGCATTATCAAGTTTTTTGATTGGATGCTGACGCCGGAGGCAGAGACATATTTCTCGTTCGGCATTGAAGGCGAAACGTTCACCCGGGAGAACGGCGCGATCAAGTTTACGCCTCCATCCACGCCGGAAGCGATGGATGAAGACGGCTTCCGCAGCATGTTCTGGTTCGTCCACGATATGGTGTACAACAAGGCAAAGGAAGAACTCACCGAGGATGGGCAGGACATGATCAAGTTCATGGATACGGTGGTCTTTAAGGAAGGGCTGGGGTCGATCCGTTTCTCGCCGGCATTGGACGCTTATTCCAAATATCCGGATACCGCGCCGCAAGGCGATGACGTGGGGCCTAAGCTCGTTCTTGATCATATGATCAAGATGATTTATGGCAGAGAGCCGATCTCGGATTGGCCGAAAGTGATTGAGGAATACAAGAAGAAGGGCGGCCTTGAGATCATTAAGGAAGCCACGGACCGTTACAACGAAGGGAAGGGGATTGTCGTCTCGGAAAACCGGAAATAACCGATTCATGAAGAGAAGGAGATGTTCACATGAGCTTGCATGATATGAGCGGCAAACAAGCCGTATTCTTCGAGCGAATCATGGGGCTGCCGGTCTTCGATACCCATACTCACCTTATCGGTGACCGGCTTGGTGCAAGGGACTTTTGGGAAATCGTCCATTACTTCTGGTTTTACCGAGAGCTCCAAGCTGGAGGATACCCGGATGAAGCGGATAAATTACCGGAGGAGGAGCGAATTGCCGCTTTTCTAAAAGCCTATCGATCAACGAGAAGCACGCTGATGAACTGGGTATTCACCTCGATTATGCGTGAATTATACGGAGTCACCATCAAGGATGAACATTCGGTGCGGGAAGCCATGGCTCGCATACGGCATGCATCCGCCGAAGAGGGCTGGGCACAGCAAACGGCAGATCGGATGAATATCCGCCGGTTTGTCGTGAATCATCCGGAGCATGCAGCGTTTCAAGGCATGCGGGATGATGCCGTATTGATCCCCCGGATTGACGGAGTGCTGGGTCCATGGGTTGACCGCATCGTGCAATCTAATGATCCGGCCAGGACTTTACTTGATGTGGGAGGCGAGATTGACTTGCTGCTCGGCGGATTTCGCGAAGCTGGCCTCCCGGGCATCATGACAACGCTGCCGCGGTATGAATCGAGTTCGCACATCCGTAAGGAGATTGGGCCGGCAAGCGGGCGTGACGACATTCTGATGGAGCTGCTGCACGTTATATGTGGTGCTGCGGCTCGGAACGACCTGCTCGTTCAGCTGTTTTTGGGAGTAGAGAGATCGTGGTGCGGTACGGCGTTCCCTGCTAATGATACAGAGCGGATTCTAAAGCTGACGGCTTTGTTTGAGTCGTACCGTTGTGAATTTGAGCTTGTGCTTGCATCGGAGCTGAACAATCTCGATGCGGTGCAGGCGGCCTGGAATTTCCCGAATGTTCATGTCGGCGGCATGTGGTGGTTCAACTTCCGGGCGAGCACCTACCGGGACAGCATGCAGTACCGTCTGGAGGCACTCCCGGCAAGCAAGAGCTCGATTATCGTCTCGGATGCCCGATGTATGGAATGGAGTTACGGCAAGATTTTGCTTGTGAAGAAGCTGGCTGCCGAGTTTCTGTGG
Organism: Paenibacillus sp. NPDC093718; assembly: GCF_050279985.1. Taxonomy (NCBI): domain Bacteria; kingdom Bacillati; phylum Bacillota; class Bacilli; order Caryophanales; family Paenibacillaceae; genus Paenibacillus; species Paenibacillus sp. NPDC093718. The sequence continues at coordinate 1,027,404 of NZ_JBNNUS010000001.1, read as the reverse complement.
GAGCGGGTCCTATCTGGCTGGATCGACGAAGAGACGGCGCTGGATACGGCAAACGAATGGTTCTACGCGAGTGCCATGAAGCGCTATGGCATTCGTACGGAGGATCAGTAAGGGAAACAGGTTGACATATCGATAATTCTCGATATAATGATACGTATGAAACCAATCGAAGTTTTTAAAGCGTTGTCCAATGAATCGAGGCTTGAAATATTGCAGTGGCTCAAGGAACCGGAACAACATTTTACACCCCACGAAGGGATTGATATGAGGAAAGTCGGGGTATGCGTAACCCAGGTGACCGAGAAATTGAATATGACGCAGTCCACCGCATCGCAATATTTGTCGATTCTGCACCGGGCAGGTTTGATCAAGACGGAGCGGCTTGGGAAATTTACGTATTATACGCGGGATGAAGAGGCTATCCGGGAAATTGGAGAGTATTTGAAGCAGGAGATTTAGAGCAGGTACTGAATGATTCCTTCAGAAATAAGGAATATTCAGTCTTGTCTTACACTATATATCTACATATTGCGATATGTATTTTCATTGGTTTAACATATCGACAATTCGTGATATATAAATATTACTAAGGGAGTGGAATTACAATCATGACGGGTGCTTGGAAGATTTATTTTTTGGCGATCGTTAGTTTTTTAGTAGGAACGTCGGAGTATATTATATCGGGAGTTTTGGATAAAATTGCGGATTCGTTAGGAATTACGATAACCGCTGCGGGTCAGCTGATCACGATTTTCTCATTGGTCTATGCGATCTTGACCCCCGTTCTTATGGCACTGACCGCTAGAATGGAGAGACGGAAACTGTTGATTTATTCATTGGGTATTTTCGTGATCGCGAATCTATTGTCGTTTGCCCTTCCGGGGTATATTCCGTTTGTAATTGCGCGGGTTATTATGGCGATGGGCGCAGGAATGGTAGTTGTAACTGCACTCGGGATTGCCGCCAAAATCGCACCGCCGGGTAAACAGGCGAGCTCGATCGCTACGGTCATCATGGGCTTCACGGCTTCCCTGATCATCGGCGTTCCCCTCGGCCGTGTCGTTGCTGCTGCTTTTGGATGGAAGTCAGTGTTCGGTTTCATTGCCATTCTGGGGGTTATTTCCATGATTGTGCTGCACAAGGCGATTCCTCACACCAAAGGGGATGCTCCCGTACCGCTGCTCCAGCAGTTCGCGCTGCTCAAGAAGTCTAAAGTTGCACTCGGTTTGGCGATCACGTTCTTCTGGCTGGGTGGTTATTCCATTGCCTATACGTACCTGTCTCCTTACCTTCTACATGTTAGCGGCCTGAACGAAGGTCTGATTAGTGCAGCGCTGTTTGCCTTTGGCATTGCCAGCCTCATTGGCTCCAAGTTCGGTGGATTCAGTACGGATCGATGGGGAGTGCCGCTTACATTAACCGGTGGCATGATTCTGCATATTCTCGCATTAATCGTTCTGACTTTTACCCAAGCAGCCGTATCTGTCATTCTCGTGTTTGCGATTCTTGTAATATGGTCGTTATCTGCCTGGTCTTCCGGTCCGACGCAGCAGTATAACCTCGTTCAGCTGGAGCCGAATTCATCCGGGGTTATGCTAGGCCTAAACCAGTCCGTGATGCAGCTCGCCATGGCTGCGGGCGCAGGCATCGGAGGGGTTGCCGTCGAGCAATGGTCTTTGTCATCCATTACCTGGATCGGTGCCGGGGGCGTTGCCATAGCCATGATAGTGTCGTTTGTTCTTTTCCGATTAGGGAAGCGGGAGAGCATGGGGCGCGCGCCATTGGAAGCTTAATGAATAACCACTGGTGACGGCTATGCTGTGACGGGGCTTGATATACAGCATTTTTTATACGGTCGGAAACGAAAGAATCCATGAGCCATCCCCTTTCTTCTCAGCGATGATATGGACATCAATTTGACGCCCCAAAATAAGAAAGTTTATGCTATGATCAATGGATGGCGGAAAATTTGGTTCCAAATTTTGCGAAGGAGGAGATGCGATTGGCTAAGCTTAAAGATATCGCCGAGCGAGTCGGGGTATCCATATCTACGGTTTCGCGGGCCATTAGCAATGATGCAAGCCGTCCGGTCAGCGAGGATACCAAGCAGAAAATCCGGCAAGCGGCGCTTGATCTTGGTTATAAACTGCCTGAGTCATCCAAAAGGGTTCATGATAACGGTATCGCCGATAAGCGGGTTGTCTGCGTCGTTCCCCAAAACCTGATGGACGACCACCCGTATTTCTCAACGGTTCTTGCCGGTTTCCATAAAAAAATGGAGGAGCTCGGACAGCCCCCGGCAATCGTTCGTACATGCGAGGAAATCGCTGATGCGGACAAAATACGCCTCATGCTGAGGGAGACAGGAGCTCAGGGGATTGTAGCCGTCAGCTGGTACGACAAGGAGCTGTTTGAACTGATACAGCAGGCCGGGGTTGCCATCATGGGTGTGAGTTTGAATGATGAGCGGCTGACCGTGCCGGTTGTAGACTGTGACCGGATTTCATCCGCGAGGGCAGCCGTACGCCACCTGATTGACCAGGGACACACGCGAATCGCTTATATCGGGGGGCCTGCATATTCCAAGCAGATGGAGAGCGAAGAACGGTATGTCGGCTATAAATTCGCCATGCTGGAAGCCAACCTAGAGGTGCGCGAGGAGTGGCTGATGAATACCGGATGGAATGTGGATCGAAGCTTCAGCAAGCTGTCCGAGCTGCTCGGAGGCCTTCCCAAAGATCAATGGCCAACGGCTGTTTTTTGTGCCAGCGACATGCTTGCCATTCCGGCGATGCGTGCCGTTGTCGAGAATCAAGGCAGGATCCCGGAAGATATCGCGATCGTGGGGATGGATAACATTGATGTGGCCCAGTATACAACGCCCCCGTTAAGCTCTGTTTCCGTGCCGAAATACGAAATCGGCAGGGTAGCCGCCAAATCGATCGTGGATTATTTGGACGGGCATTTCAAGGTGGCAACCAAAATATTGCTGCCATGCTCATTGATTGTTCGGGAGTCTTCAAGTTTCATCAGAACATAAATTTAACTAACGCGTCATGTATGACTAGTTAACATAAAATATGAAATAAAGAGCATCGAACAGCTATCGGCTTGAAATCCGATAGCTGTTTTTTGTGGTTTTTTATCCAACATCGAGGTTATTGTGCCAAAACAGTCCAAAAAATCATTTGACAATGCCAAATCGCTATATTATTATGAGTGAAAATCAACGAAATGTTTGGAATGATATTTTTGGTCTTGGTAACTGCTGAACGATTCTTCGCACAACTTCACTCTAGTCATTGATTACGTTTTCATTCCTTTAATATAAAGGTTTTAATAATAGGGTTAATTCCTCCGGTTCATGAATGCGGCCCTTCGCATGGTGCCTTTCATGTACCAATATTGATCCAAATTCAATCCGAATTTATCCAAAAATTATCCAAAATAAATCCAAGAAAATGAAATAACACCCGACCTGCTCGGGTCTTATTTATAAAACGATTTGGCGTTACTATACCTAACATATTGTGCGTTAGAATAACCGTATCCGACAAACGGATAGCTTGAGGCGGTGGTGGATTAGTCATATGACGGATTGCAGAGAAAAGGAGGGAAATCATAAACGAGTACTTTCCAAGTGCCATTCATGTGAAATGGAACTGATCCGCTGATGAGCGGATACCCATGATTTGATGGCATGTCAAAATCGCTTTGCTGGTGAAACGAGGTTAACCCAATCCCATACATACGAGGTGATGCTCATTGGCTAATACGCCCCTGCACTCCGCAGCAACCGCGGTACCCGAAACAAAACGTAAGCGCTTACTGTGGAATCGCGTCTTACGCAATTGGCAGCTTTATGCCCTGATTTCACCGGTCATCGCCTATTACATCCTGTTCCAGTATGTTCCGATGTACGGCATCCAGATCGCCTTTAAGGATTTTATAGCAACGCAGGGGATATGGGGCAGTCCGTGGGTCGGCTTTGAGCACTTTGATCGCTTTTTCAACAGTTATTATTTCTGGCGCCTGATCAAGAATACGCTGGGCATCGGATTATACAGTCTTGCTGTCGGTTTTCCGATCCCGATTATTCTGGCTTTGCTCATGAACGAGGTTCGGGCTGAACGTTTCAAGAAATTCGTGCAGACCATCACATATGCGCCTCACTTTCTCTCTACCGTGGTCGTTGTCGGGATGATGATGATTTTCCTGTCGCCCCGTTACGGCATCATCAATCATTTTATTGAAATGTTCGGCGGCCAGCCGATTAATTTCATGACCGAGCCCTCTTGGTTTAAGTCTCTTTACGTTCTGTCGGATGTATGGCAGGCCATGGGCTGGAGCTCCATTATTTATTTGGCTGCCCTTGCCGGCATTGACAACCAGCTGCACGAAGCAGCGCGCGTCGATGGTGCGACCAGGCTTCAGCGCATATGGCATATTAACATCCCGGGCATTATGCCAACGATCATCATTCTCTTGATCCTGAACATGGGCAGCATTATGGGCATCGGGTTTGAGAAGGTGCTCCTGATGCAAAACAACCTGAATATGGAAAGCTCCGACATTATTGCCACCTATGTCTACCGAATGGGGATCCAGAATGCCGAGTACAGTTTCTCCGCAGCCATCGGATTGTTTAATTCCGTCATCAATTTTGTCCTGCTGGTTGTCGTGAACTTTGTTTCGAAGCGCGTGAGCGAGACCAGTCTTTGGTAAAGAGGGGAGTGAAAGAACCATGCAAATCGAAACCAGAGGGGACCGCATTTTTAATGTTATCAACTATACGATTCTGATCCTGGTTACCATCATTGTCATGTACCCGCTGGTCTTTGTGCTCAGCGCATCGTTTAGCGACCCGCAGGCGGTTCTGAGGGGCGAGATGCTGCTGTGGCCCAAGGGAGTCAACTTGAATTCCTATGTAAAAATTTTTCAGAACAAGGATATCATCAGCGGCTTTACCAACACGCTGGTGTATACGTCGCTCGGCACGTTCATTAATCTCACGATGACCATCCTTGCCGCCTATCCGCTGTCCCGGAAGGATTTTGTCGGGCGAAATGCGATCATGGCACTGCTGGTCTTCACGATGTTTTTCAGCGGAGGACTCATTCCGACGTATTTGCTGATCAAGAACCTCGGTATGCTGAATACGCTCTGGGTCATGATTATCCCGAATGCCGTATCTATCTGGAACATCATCATTATGCGCACCTTCTTTCAGCAGTCCATACCCGGCGAGCTGCAGGAGGCCGCGACGATCGATGGATGCTCGAACATTAAAATCTTGACACGGATTATACTGCCGCTGTCCATGCCGATTATCGCGGTGACCATTTTGTTCTATGCGGTCGGTCATTGGAATGCGTTCTTCAATGCACTTCTGTATTTATCGGATAAAGATAAATTTCCGCTGCAGCTCATCCTGCGCGAAATTCTGATTCAGGGACAAACGAACGATATGGTCAAAATGTCGACCGAATCGGCGATCAAGCAGCAGAGGGAAGTGGAGGGCATTAAGTACGCGGTGCTGGTCGTAGCGAATATTCCGGTGCTGGCCCTCTATCCGTTCCTGCAGCGATATTTTGTCAAAGGCGTGATGATTGGGGCCATCAAAGGATAATTCCTTGCATGGAAATATGGATGGAACATGAAAAGGGGAGGATTACGGATGAAGCTGAAGCAATGGGGAAGTCTTCTGTTGACCTGCATGTTGTCGGTATCGCTGGCGGTGGGCTGCAGCTCGAAAGGCTCGGGAGGAACGGCTCAATCGGACCCTTCGAGTGAAGGGAAATCCGCGATAAATGAAACGGGGTTTCCTATTGTCGACGACAAGATGACAGTGACCGGTTTTGCCGGAAAGTTCTTTGCCAACGCCGACTGGAACAACATCAAGCTGTGGCAGGAATATGAGAAAATGACCAATATTCAGGTGCAGTGGGACACGGTGCACAAAGACAATTTGGCGGAAAAACGAAACTTGCTCCTGGCCGGCGGCGATTATCCGGAAATGTTCTATGCATCCGCATTCCCGAGGGCAGATTTGCTGAAATACGGCAAGCAGGGCGCTTTTATTCCGCTGAATGACCTGATTGATCAATACGCGCCGAATTTCAAAGCGTTGATGGAGAAGTATCCGGTCATCGAGAAGGGGATTACGATGCCGGACGGCAACATTTACGGGCTGCCGACGCTGTACGATCCGGAATTCCGGTCCGTGCTGTACGGAACGCCGTGGGTGAAGTCGGAGTGGCTGACCAAGCTTGGCCTTCAAGAGCCGCAGACGCTGGATGAATTCTACGATATGTTGAAGGCGTTCAAAGAGAAGGATCCGAACGGCAACGGCCAGAAGGATGAATATGCCTGGGGCGGCGTGGGGACTGCCGGCATCGTCAACTATTTGCGCGGCTCGTTCGGCCTCAATTATCACGGAACTTCGAACATTAACGTGGATACCGATCCGGCGAGCGGAAAGGTCCGGTTCATTCCGACGGATCCAAGGTACAAGGAACTGCTTCAGTTCGTGAACAAGCTGTACAAGGACGGCCTGCTGGAGCAGGATATCATGTCCGTGAAGAGCACGGAGGTGGACGCCAAAGGCGTTGAAGGCCTTCTCGGCGTTGTTGATAACGTCGATCCGGTCGCCATCTACAACCAGGAGGGTTATGTAGGACTGCCGGTTTTGAAGGGGCCGCACGGCGATCAGATGTTCAGCGCCACGGGCTCTCCGCTGGGGAACATCGGGATGTTTGTCTTGACCGATAAAGCGAAGAATCCGGCCGCGCTGATCCGCTGGATGGATTACTTCTACAGCGACGAGGGCATTCGCATGTTCTTCATGGGCTGGAAAGACGAAACGTATAAGGAAGATGCAGAAGGCAATGTGGATTACGTGGACGAGATCAAGAACAATCCGGAAGGTCTCAATCTGGACCAGGCGGTAGGGCAGTATCTGATATGGCCCGGCGGATATTATCCGGGCTTCGTGACCCAGAAGTATTTCAAGGGAGCGGAAGGCCTGCCGACTTCTGTAGAGAACGCAAAAAAAGCCGAGCCGTACGTCATCCCTCAAGACAAGGTCTGGCCGCCGTTTAACTTTACGGCCGATGAGCAGTCCGAGCTTACCGGTATCCAAACCGACATTCACACTTACGTGGATGAGATGCGGGATAAATTCATAGCTGGCAACGAGTCCTTTGATAACTGGGACCAATATGTAGCTAACCTGCAAAAAATGGGCTCGGAGCGCTATCAGGCCATTTACCAGTCTGCGGCAGATCGATATACCAAATAAACACGTGTACAGAACCTAAAAGGAGCGACATGTTATGACACAATTGAAAGCCATATTGATCGGGGCCGGCGCGCGCGGCGCCGGGGGTTATGCCCCCTATGCCCTGGATTACCCGCATGAGTTGACCTTCGTGGCCGTGGCCGAGGCCGATCCGGCGCGGCGCATCCGATTTGCCGAGAGGTTTGGAATTCCGCCGGAACAGTGTTATGAAACCTGGGAGCCGCTGCTGGCGGAGCCCCGGCTTGCCGATATCGCCGTTATTTGCACGCAGGATCGCATGCATTATGGCCCAACCATGCAAGCGCTGGAGAAACAGTATCATGTGCTTCTGGAGAAACCGATGTCTCCGGAACCGAAGGAGTGTCTTGAGATGGAGCAGGCGGCCATTCGCAACAACAGGCTGCTGACCATATGCCATGTTCTGAGATATACCCCTTTTTGGAGTACCATCAAACGCGTGCTTCAGGAAGGGTCCATCGGTGAGGTGGCTTCGATCCAGCTGAACGAGAATGTGGGGTACTGGCATATCGCGCACAGCTTTGTGCGGGGGAACTGGAATCATTCCGACAAGGCCAGCCCGATGATACTGGCCAAATCCTGTCATGACATGGATGTGCTGTCGTGGCTGATGGACCGGCCGTGCACGCAGGTCACTTCGTTTGGCTCCCTGATGCATTTCCGGGAGGAGCAGGCCCCCGAAGGTTCGGCCGACCGCTGCCTCGATTGCCAGGTAGAAGCGACCTGTCCATATTCGGCCCCCCGGTTTTACTTGAGCGATCAGTACAAGGGATGGGCGGGGCATTTCACCCAGGAGCTGACCAAGCCGAACATCATTCAGGGGCTTCGCGATACGGACTATGGCCGCTGCGTATATCGGAGCGATAACAATGTGGTCGATCATCAGGTCGTCAACATGGAGTTTGAGGGCGGCGCCACCGCGATGTTCAGCATGTGCGGGTTTACGTATGAACAGGAGCGCAGAATTCAGATTATGGGCACCCGCGGCGAGCTTCGGGGAGAGGAAGGTAAGATTACGGTTTACGATTTCCTGACCGGACAGAAAACGGAGATTACGATTCCTTCGCAGTCCAGCGGACATGGCGGGGGCGACAGTGGAATTGTGGCGAGCTTCCTGAAGGAGGTTCGGAGTTATAACGGGCAGGAGAGCCTGACGTCGGCCAGTGCCTCCGTGCGGAGCCATCTGATTGCGTTCGCAGCGGAGAAATCGAGGCTGAATCACGGCCAATCCATCAATTTGAACGAATATGCGCGGGAATTGATGGCGGAAGAAAACGCGGTGAAATAATGGAATTATATTAAAAATACATCATATGAAAAATTCATAATAGACAAACAAGAAGAAACCGCCGATCTCGAGGATCCGCGGCTTCTTCTTGTTTATTTCACCTGATCAATGGACAGGCTGACTTTATAATTCCCGTACTTCAGAAGCTCTTCTAGAAAATCATTCAATTCCTTGGGCGAGCCCGCCCGTACCCTGAGCCAATAACAGCCCTCACCGCTGACGCGGTGGGTTTCGGCGACCATGTCGTGGGACTGAACAAAGGACAAGAAGGGAGAATGAGCCGTATTTAACGCCAAGAACATGGTGATAAAAGCATGTACGGTCAGACCGATTTTGTCCGGGTTCCAACGAAGCGTAAAGCCTTCAATGACACCCAGATCCTGCAGCTTACGAACACGGGCTCCGACAGCTTGACCTGTCAAGTGCACCCGCTGTCCGATGGCTTTGTGAGACAGGCTTGCATCCTCCAGCAGGTGATGTAATATGCGAAGATCGACTTCGTCGAATTCATGAACGCTTGGCATAGTCATTTCCTTTCACGATGAAAGTGAGTTCCCCTATTTCCTTTCACGAAGCTGTAGGCGAAAGAATCCGGCGTTCCCTATAATTGATTCAGAACCATATTAAATGAAACAAAGGGGAAATGAAAGTGAAACTTCAGCTTATACGTAATGCTACGTTAAGAATACAGTACGCCCATCTTGAACTGCTGGTCGATCCGATGTTTAGCGATGCCAAGGCGAACCCGCCGGTCATCAACACCGCGAATGACAGACGGAATCCGCTTGTACCGCTGCCGTTCTCAGCTGGGCAGCTCCATCCCGATGTGGTGCTGGTTACGCATCTGCATCCGGATCACTGGGATCAACCTGCTGTGGATGCACTACCCAAGGCGACACCGATCCTTTGTCAACCTGGGGACGAGGATACCTTGGCATCCCAGGGCTTTACTTCCGTGACGGCAGTCCAGGAAACCCTGGAATATGAGGGGGTTACGATAATCCGAACAGGCGGTCATCACGGCACGGGTGAGATCGGCCAGATGATGGGACAGGTATCCGGCTTTATTTTAAAGGCAGAAGGCCACCCGACGCTCTATATAGCAGGCGACACGATCTGGTGCGATGAAGTGAAAGAAGCATTGGATGCACACAAACCCGAGATGACGGTTGTCAACGCCGGCGGCGCCCGGTTTCTCACGGGGGACCCGATCATCATGGATGAGAGCGAAGTGATTGAACTGCTTCGGTATGCACCCTATACGAAGGCGGTTGCAGTCCATATGGAAGCCATCAACCACTGCCTTGTGACAAGAGCGGAACTGTCCGGTCGTCTGGCAGCGGAAGGTCTGCGCGATCAAATCGAAATTCCGCAGGACGGCGAATGGGTCGAATGGAAAGCGTAATACGCAACAGCTCGGCACAGCAGCGGGTAAGGCAGGCTGTCATCCGTTGGTTTCTGTAGTAATGGGATAGTCTGAACATGATATAATCTGTGCAGGAAGCTCCGTGATGCGGAGCTTTTTTGTTGTCCCGCCTCATCTGCTGCTTTTCATTAAAAATAATCCAGGAACGATATGTAATCCTGACATACTAGATGTCAGGATTCATGTTTTATCATTCGATTCAGCAGTCAAAAAGTACGAAACGCGAGGAGTGTTAACGATGAAACTCGACCGGCTGCTAGGCATTACGATGGAATTATTGACCAAAAAAAGAGTGGCGGCCACGGCCCTTGCCGCCCGGTATGAGGTCTCGGTTCGAACGATCTACCGCGATGTGGACCTCATTAATCAGGCCGGCATTCCGGTTGCTTCCTATCCCGGTGCGGATGGCGGGTTTGAATTGATGGGCGGGTTATATCTGACGAGGCAGCACTTCTCTGTTGAGGACTTTTTGGCGATCTACAATCTTTTGAAGGGCATCGAAGGGACTGTGAAGGGGAGATACACATCCATCATGAATAAGCTCGGAACCCTGCAGCCTGCCCTGTTGAACGGAGGATGTCATGAACAAATCCTATTCGATATGAGCACGTCGGAGCATGAGCGGGCATGGGTACGGCCCATTCTAAATGCCATTGAACGCTCGAACCTGATGACCCTTCACTATACGAGTACATCCGGCAGCTGTTCGGAGCGGCAAGTGGAGCCGCTGCAGCTGTACTGGGAACAAGGCGTGTGGTATTTGGAGGCCTACTGCTTGTTAAAGCAGGGGAAACGAATCTTCAGAGTATCGCGCATATCCAGTCTTGAAATATCCACCGACACGTTCCTCCCAAGAGGAAACCTGGGGCGGGAGGATCAGGAGGCGGTGCAGGGCATACAGGCTCATCTCCGTTTCGATTCATCCGCCGGACCGCGGGTGACCGAGCAATTTCCGGAGGCCTTCATCTCCGGCGAGGGACTTCTCGATGTCCGAACGGTGTTCTATACCAAAGCTTATGCCATCTCGGTGATCTTAAGCTACGGTTCAAAGGTGGAGATCATCTCCCCGCCGGAACTGAAAGAAGATCTGCTGCAGGAGCTGGAAGAAATACGTAAACATTATGAATGATGGACCATGAACAATGAATGAACATGAACCGTTAGATCAGAACTTGAGGAGGAAGTTTCATATGACCATTTTGGTAACAGGCGCTACAGGAACCGTTGGAAAACACATTGTGCAGCAGCTTGTGCTGCAAGGAAGCGAAGTGAGGGCAATCTCACGCAATCCGCAGCAAGCGATTCTGCCGGAGGGCGTCCAGGTGGTTGCCGGGAATCTCAATGACCCGGATAGCCTGATCCCCGCCCTGCAAGGCGTGACGGCGATGCATCTGATCATTTCCAGCGATGAGGCTTACGGAACCCTTCAGACGGATCCGAGGATTATCGAGCTTGCCGAGAAGGCAGGCGTCAAGCGGGTAACGGTATTGGTGGGCTATGAAGAAGGTCCCGTCGAAGCTGCCCTTCGAGAGAGCGGGATGGAATGGACCCTGCTCAAGCCCGGCGAATTTATGGCGAATATTTTGGCCGATTGGCAGGAATCGATCCGCATTGAGGGAGTCGTCCGCGAGCCGTTCGGCCATGCGCTGAGCGCGAGAATCCATGAAGCCGATATCGCACGGGTTGCCGTCGCCGCACTTCTTGAGGGAGGTCACCATGGACAAGAATATTTCCTTACGGGACCGGAAGCCCTCTCGCGAACGGAAGCGGTTCGGATCATAAGCGAGGTAACAGGCAAGGACATCCGTTTTATCGAACTGACCGAGGAACAGGCGAGAGATCAATGGAGAGAGCAAGGCTATGACGAGGAATCGATTGAGTTTTTTGTGCTAATGGGAAAAAATCCGCCCGAGATCGGTTATACGGTATTGCCGACGGTGGAGGAAGTCACGGGGCGGCCGGCAGCCACGCTTGCTGATTGGGTCCGTGATCATCTGGACGATTTTTAAGAGTAAGCCAGCATGACATTCTAAAGGCTGATTTTTATAGGAAGAGGAGGAGCTGTGAAACTTGCCTTACGCCATTGAAACGAAGGAGCTTCGGAAATCTTACAACGGCATGGAGGTCGTTCGAGGAATCGATCTGCGAGTCGAACAAGGAGAGCTGTTTGCCTTGTTAGGCCCGAACGGCGCCGGAAAAACAACCACCATTCATATGTTATCCACCCTGGTTAAGCCGGATGGGGGATTCGCATGCGTAGCCGGGTATGATGTCGTAAGCAATGCCCGGCACGTTCGGAGAAAGATTAGCCTGACAGGCCAGTTTGCAGCACTGGATGAGGGACTCTCCGGTCTTCAGAATTTAATGTTGATTTCAAGGCTTTACGGTTATTCGGCGAAAATGGCTCGATCCGTAAGCGAGGAGCTGATCGAATCCTTTGGACTCGGCGAAGCAAAGGACCGCGCGGTACAGCATTACTCTGGCGGGATGCGGAGGCGGCTGGATATTGCCGCCAGTATCGTTACCGAGCCTGATGTTATTTTTCTGGATGAGCCGACAACAGGCCTCGATCCGCAAAGCCGCAATCAAGTGTGGGAGGTTGTAAGGTCGCTCTTGAAGCGGGGAACCACTGTGCTGCTGACGACGCAATATCTGGAAGAAGCTGACCAGCTGGCGGACCGGATAGCCGTGATGGATAAGGGGAGTTTGATTGCGGAAGGAACACCCCGGCAATTGAAGGCTTCCGTTGGCAACAGAACGTTAACCATCCAATTCATCGAACCGGCCGATCAGCGCAAGCTCGGTACTTTGTTAAACGAGACACACGCGCTGAACGTAATGTAGGATGAACATCCGTTGGTACATAAGATCCCGGTGGAGGATGCAAGTGCTGCCAATGAGGCTCTTCGTACGCTAATGAAGAACGGATTCGCCATTGAATATTTCGACTTAAGCGAGCCGAGTCTGGATGAGGTCTTTCTGTCACTGACCCATGCGAAGTCGAAGGGAGGCAGAGGGACTCCATGAATGTAAGCCAACATACAGTGAATAAGGACAGCGTGCTGCCTGTTCGCCAAGCCGATACCGATCCTCCCAATGCCCTGACGGCGATCCGAATCTTTATGTGGAGAACTTGGCAGCATACGAAGCATAACGGGTTTGGTCTGGTGATGGACGCGGTTCTTTCGCCGGTTCTGTTGCTGCTCATATTTAGTTACTTGTTCGGCGGCGCCATGGCCGGGTCAACCGGAGCTTATATTCAATTCCTATTGCCCGGCATTCTGATGCTGACGGTCGTGCCCATGACGGTGTATAGCGGAACCACGGTATGCTCGGATATTACCAAAGGGGTGTACAATCGATTCCGAACGCTGCCCTTTTGGCAGCCCGCCTCCGTCATCGGTTCCATCCTCAGGGATGGTTTGCGTTATACGGTCGGCGTTATCGTTGCCATGGGTACGGGGCTTGCGCTGGGCTTCCGCCCCGAGGGCAGCGCCATCCAAATGGTATGCGCCATTGCTTTCATTTTGCTTTTTGCATTCAGCGTCAGCTGGATATTTGCGCTGATCGGCGTCGTCGCCAAGCGGCCGGAGACGGTATCGGGGTCGAGCATGATCGCGATATACCCGCTGCTGTTCGCCAGCAACATTCTGGTGGATTCGTCGACGATGCCGAAATGGACGGGCATTCTCATCGATCTGAATCCGATCAGCATGGCGGCAGCCACGGTCAGGGGACTGATGAACGGCACGGCAACCATGGCCGTGATCATGATCGGAATCGGGGTCTGTGTGGTGATTATCGCTATTTTCGCCCCGCTTACGCTGTATTTGTATCAGACAAATAACGAGCGGTAAGAGGCACAAAAAAACCAGGCTTGCATGAGCATGCGGCCTGGTTTTTATCTATGGTATGTCATTCTATGGTCTATGTAAATCGTATCACTATTTTTGGACCCACGATAAATACACAATACTACAACGGAAAGTATAAGTCTATATTTTTTTCGGGAAACCCCTATACTTAAAGCTATTCTTTAGCAAAGAGGGGGAATTTACGAATGCTGAATCGAAGCGAAAGCGCAGAGCGGGAATATCTTGAGTTTGTATTAAAGGAGCTTCATCAAGCGTCGGAGGAATTAGAGGGTAAGGTGTCCGAATCGTATAAGGAGATCATTGAAGCGAAGAAGTACCTGTGGGTCAACATGGCCCAATTGGATGCGGCGGAACGGGCGGCCAACCGGGTTGATATTTCCTTGTCCATTGATACGGGTGAGAAGAAGGCGGCCAGGCTGCAGAAGATGCGCAAACTACTCACGTCGCCGTATTTTGGCAGGGTGGATTTCCGTTCGAATGAACCGGAAGAAGAGGGTGCCTACTATATTGGCATCCATTCCTTTACGAATTCGGAGAGTCAGGAGCATCTGATTTATGATTGGCGCTCGCCGGTAGCAAGCTTGTTCTATGATTACAATGTCGGTCCTGCGTCGTATGAAGCGCCCATGGGCAGGATGCAAGGCGAAATTACCGTTAAGAGGCAGTACAAAATCAAAGACGGTCAAATGGAATATATGATTGAGAGCTCCATGAACATCAATGACGACGTACTGCAGAAGGAGCTCAGCAGCACGTCAGACGAGAAGATGAAGAATATTGTGGCTACCATTCAACAGGAGCAAAATGCCATCATACGAAACGAAACCGCGAATGAGCTGATCATACAGGGGGCGGCAGGTTCAGGCAAAACCTCGGTGGCTCTGCACAGGGTAGCTTTTCTGTTGTACCGCCATAAGGAGACTTTGACTTCCAGCAACGTGCTCATTATATCCCCCCATAAAGTTTTCTCTGATTATATATCCAACGTTCTGCCAGAGCTTGGGGAAGAGAAAATCATGGAGGTTACGATGGAGGAGCTTGCTGCCAAAGAGCTGGGGGGATTATGTCAGTTTCAGACCTTCTTCGAACAGGTGAACGAAATCGTGAGCGCCGATGACGAACAGGGCATTGAACGGATCCGGTATAAGGCCAGCATGCACTTCGTACATGAGCTGGAGGCTTATATGAAATATGCTGATGAGCATTTCTTCCTGGCTGCGGATATTCAGCTGAAAGACGTATGTATTCCGGCTTCGGAGATCAGGGACTGTTATCTTGGCACCATGATCACGCCGATCAGGCAGCGATTGGAGAAGACGGCTTCCATCCTGTCAGGCCGGGTTCGTACAGAGGATGGAGAGAGACTGACTGCGGCAGAAGCCAAAAAAGTCAAAACCGCGATCAAGAACATGTTCAAATTTCAAAATGCGCTCAGCATGTACAAGGAATTTTTCTCATATAGGAACAAACCGGACATGTTTGTCATGAACGGAAGGAAAACGATCGAGTATGCGGACGTTTTTCCGCTGCTGTATCTTAAAATGCATTTGGAGGGAAGCACGTCATACGATATGGTGAAGCATCTGCTGGTCGATGAAATGCAGGATTATACACCGATTCAATACGTCGTGCTATCGAAATGGTTTTCGTGCAAAAAAACGATACTTGGGGACAGCAACCAGTCGGTCAACGTATATACGTCCACTTCACTGCATGATATCAAGAGCGTATTTCCGCATGCCGATACGATTGAGCTGTTAAAAAGCTATCGTTCCACGCTGGAGATTATGGCACTCGCGAAGCGAATCCATCCGGGCAGCACCATGATTCCCGTTGAGCGGCATGGGGAAGAACCGCAGGTGATCCGGTATCGTGACATCCGGGAGGAGCTGGAGTTCATTCAAGAGCTTAGCCGTCACTTTTTAGATTCCGGGCTGCAGACGATGGGGATCATATGCAAAACGTCTTCACAGGCCCGGCAGGTGTATGAGTCCATCAGGGGGCTTCAGGGCAGCGTGAATCTGCTCGACTTTAGCAGTGAACGCTTTGAGGAGGGAATTACGATCACCTTCGCCCATATGGCCAAAGGTCTGGAATTCGATCAGGTTATCGTTCCTTTTGCGGACGCCGATAACTATCGTTCGGAGATGGATCGAAGCTTACTCTATATTGCTTGTACCCGGGCCATGCATAAGCTTTCGCTAACCTATTCGGGCGAGCCGGCACCTTGGTTGGCGGTGTGAGCGTGAGCCGAAAATGGAGGATAGCGCAATCCATAGGAACACCTTTTAAAAAAGTCGCGACGGGTGGTTGCGGCTTTTTTCTTTAGATGATTGGATTGAATCTATATCGGCTGCTGTTACTCAGTATGTCTGAATTTGTATAAATCGTATGGCCGTTCGGGAAGGAGGACTGATTTATTTCTAGAACCTATTAATATGGGAGTATCACAGCAAACGTATGGAAGGAGGAACGTAACGGGCTAATCAATCCAATAACGGGACAGGAAGTGATATGGGACATTGGACTCTCATCGAATACTTGGAGATTTTTTCAGGAAGACGTGGCCGTTTTATGTATTGTCGGTTTGCTGCCATTTGGTTGCTAACATCATCCACGTGAACTTCCCAAGGGTGCTGGGCCATTTTACGGATGAACTGAAGGATGGTTTATTGTCTGTCGACGGTATCGTACAGTACAGCTGGACGCTGCTGGGTATCGGTGTCGGTTTCGCCGTCATCGGCGGGATCGGTCAGTTTCTGGTGATGTACACGGGGCGGTATTTCGAATTTATGAACCGCCGCCGATTGTTTGTCCATTTTACGGGGCTCAGTGAGCGATTTTATTCCAAGAATGGCGTTGGCAAGCTGCTAAGTTATTTCATGAATGATGTGACGACGGTAAGGGAAGCGATCTCAATGGGGATCAATCAGACGGCAAACTCCTCCATTCTGCTGGTCTCCACAATCGTCATGCTGCTGATCACGAACGTACCGCTGTATCTGGTGGCTGCGAGCATCGCGCCTTTGCTGCTCATTCCGGTTATTGTCGTTTGGCTCGGACCGATTATCAGAAGAAGGTCACTACAGGTACAGGAAGCGCTGGGTGTGATGACGGAATCGGCGGAGGAGCAGTTTGGCGGGATCCGTGTCACCAAGAAGTTCGCGGTGGAAGACACGATGAAGCGGCGTTTTGGGACGACGGTGGACCGCATCCGGGACAAGCAGCTGCGGCTGGTACGCGTATCATCGCTCTTTCAATCGATCATTCCGTTTCTGGGCGCCACCTCACTCATTATCGCCCTCTTATTCGGCGGTTACCTGACCATTCTGGGACGGATTACGGTCGGAAACTTTGTCGCATTGACGCTTTACATTCGTATGCTAATGAATCCGCTGCAGCAGATCGGCAATGTCATCAATGTCGTTCAGCGTGCGAGGGCTTCGCTTGACCGATTAAACGACCTGCTTGGCAAGCAGGCCGACATTAAGGAACTGCCTGGCGCCAAGGAGCTGAATCAGGAGATCCCAGGCATTGAAGTGCGTGATTTATCCTTCTCTTACGAGGATGCGGTTGGTCAAGAGGAGGGGGCCAGACAGGTTCTGCGCGGCATTCAATTGGATGTTCCGCCCGGATCGACGCTAGGCATCATTGGCCGAACGGGAAGCGGCAAGACCACGCTTATGAAGCTGCTGCTGCGTACCTATGACCCGCCTCCAGGGAAAGTGCTGATCGGGGGAGAGGATATTCGGAAGCTTACATTAAAAAGCCTGCGCGAAGGGATCGCCTATGTTCCCCAGGACGGCTTCCTGTTCAGCTCGACCATCCGCGAAAATATTGCCTTCTATAAACGGGACACGGAGCCAGCAATCGTTGAAGAAGCGGCACGAAAAGCACGGGTCTACGACAACATCGTGGAGTTTCCGGACAAGTTCGAAACCCGCCTTGGGGAGCGCGGCATTACGCTGTCCGGAGGACAGCGGCAGCGGACCAGCCTTGCACGAGGAATAATCAAGGATGCACCTATCCTCATTCTGGATGACAGCGTAAGCGCTGTCGACGCGGTGACGGAGACGGAAATCATGGAGACGATTCGGGATATCCGCGCTGGGAAGACTACGATCATTATTGCCCACCGGATCAGTGCATTGAAACATGCCGATGAGATCATCGTCCTGGATCAGGGAGAGATGGTTCAGCGGGGTACGCATGAAGAACTGCTGTCAAAGGACGGACTGTACCGGACGCTGCATGACATTCAGGAAGAGGGGATGAAGTTTCATGGCACAGGCCATTAACAATTGGCAGCTGGACCAAAAGGCGGATCTGAATGCCCCTCAGTCCAAGCCCAAGTATATTTCCACATTCCGTGCTTTATCGGGTTACATGAAGGAATACCGGCTGATCTTTGCCGGGTTTATCGGCTGCACCTTGATTGCCATCTCGGCAGAGCTGCTGCAGCCGTACCTGATGAAAATCGCAATCGATGATAATCTGATGGTTGGCAAGAACGATTTTCGGGGCCTGATGCTCATATGCGCTATCTATTTTTTGTTATCGCTGCTCAGCATGGTGTTCACCTATTTGCAAAATAATTTGCTGCAAAAGGCGGGGCAGAGCATTGTTGCGAGTATTCGCAAACGGCTGTTTGCTCATATATCCAAGCTGTCGATGTCCTATTTCGATAAAGTGCCGAGCGGCAGCTTGATTACGCATGTATCCAGTGATACCGAAGCGATCAATCAATTTTTTAACCAGGTGCTGCTGAGCCTGTTCCGCGACGGCTTCACCTTGATCTTCATTCTCGTTTTGATGTTCCAGCTCGATGTCACGCTGACCTTATACTGCTTGATCCTGCTGCCGATCATTGCGGGGATCGCCATTGCGTTCCGGCGTTACATGCGCCACACCTATCAGATGGCCAGAACGCGGTTATCCCGGCTGGTGGCTTTTGTGGCCGAGAATCTATCAGGGATGAACCTGATTCAAGTTTTCCATCAGCAGAAGGAGCAGGAGAAGCAGTTCGAGGAACGGAACGGCTCTTACTTCAAGGCCAATATTCGGGAGATCCGGACGAATGTGCTGTTTAACCGCTCCTACGAAATATTGAACAACTTGGCCATTGCGTTCGTGACGTGGCTCGGCGGACAAGCCGTCCTGGGGACAACGCTGGAGTTCGGCGTGCTGTATGCCTTCATAACGTATATTCGTTTATTTTTCCAGCCGATCAACACGATCACCCAGCAGTGGAATACGCTGCAATCGGCGACGGTGGCGATCAATCGGATATGGGGTCTCCTGGCGATTCAGCCTGAGGTTACCGATCAACGTAAGCCGGCAGCCATTGAGAAAGCAAGAGTCGAGGGACGCGTTGACTTTGACCGGATCACGTTCGGTTACGAAGGCGGGGCCCCGGTTATTCAGGACCTGGATCTCCATATCAGCCCCGGAGAGATGATCGGGATTGTCGGTACCACCGGCGCGGGAAAAAGCTCGCTTATCAGTCTCCTGTGCCGTTTCTATGATGTAAATGAAGGAAGCATTCGAATTGATGGAATCGACATCAGGGAGCTGGCACAGTCTGATCTGCACCGGCTGGTAGGCCTTGTTCAGCAGGAGCCGTATCTCTACTCCGGGACGGTGCTGGACAATGTACGGCTGTTCGACGAGACCATCTCGAGGGAACGGGTGATCGAGGCTTGCCGCTTTATCGGTGCGGATTCGATCATCATGAGGATGAGGGGAGGCTATGATACCCGGTTGTCGGAGCGGGGCAGCGGGTTGTCCGCTGGTGAACGGCAGCTGATCTCCTTCGCCCGAATTATTGTGTTCCAGCCCAAGATTCTCATTCTAGACGAAGCGACCGCTAATCTGGATTCGCATACGGAGCAGCTGATCCAGAACGCCCTTCAACTTGTGGCCGAGGGGCGGACGACCCTTGTCATTGCCCATCGCCTATCTACGATCATGGGGGCGGACCGGATTTTGGTCATGAGCAAAGGCCGGATCGTGGAGCAAGGCACGCATCAGGAACTGCTGAACTCCCATGGGTATTATGAAGAGCTGTATCTTCACTCCCAAGGACAGAAGCAGGAGCACGAGGCTGCCGGTTCATTGTATCGTACAAAATAGCCGCATTAATTTCTTGCCGGAGGACGGAGCTTTCATTAGCTCTGTCCTCTTTTTGTATGAGCGGCCGATTATAGAAGCAGTAAGTAGTTATAGGGTATTTGTCAACAAGTCAATGAAGTTCAGAGCCGTTCTGGAGACGTGATGATCTCTCAGCCAGATCAAGGCTGTGGAAGCCGCTGCCGGGGTGTCCTTGATTTTGAAGGCATAAACAGATGTTGGCAAGTGCTGCTTGACCAGCGTTTCGGGAACAATCGCCACGCCAAAACCTGAAGCGACCAAGCGCAGCAGCAGTGAAATGTCGGAGCATTCGGCTGCAATGTTCGGCTGGAGTTTCTGTTCCGAGAAAGCCATCTGGATCGTATAATACACGCCGAGTCCTTCCGTGCTTGGCAGTATGAGCGGATACTGCGCAATATGAGAGAGGGTTATCTCCTGTTCGGTGTATGGCTCATAGGTGAGCATATAAAAGGGCTCCGTCTGCAGATGAAGGATCGAGAAATCGTCCAATTCTAGCGGCAGGCGAACAATCGCTAATTCGAGCGACCGGTTTCTTACAAGCTCACAGAGCTGATACGACTCGTTCTGTTGAATTTTATACGAAACATGGGGATATCTTGCCTTGAACTCATGCAGCCATGACGGCAGTTCTACCGAAGATAATGTATTGATGCCAAGACTCAGCGTGCCCTTATCGCCGTTTCCGACCTCTTTTACCTCGGCTTTGGCCTCTTCCATGAGCTGGGTCATCTGGAGCGCATATTTATACAGCGCTTTACCCGATTCGGTGATTTCGAGCCGCTTTCCTCTGCGATATGCCAAGACGGACCCGAGCTCTTCCTCCATCGCTTTCAGCTGCTGACTTAGAGGCGGCTGGGATATATGAAGCCGGTTGGCGGCAAGCGAGATCGAGCCTTCCTCCACGATGGCAATAAAATACCGGAGCTGTCTGATGTCCATAGGTTGAAACCATCCTCCTTGTATATGAAAAACCTTAGTAAATTCAATTTTTTAAGTATTTTTCATATGGTTCTGTCTCATGTTAGCATACCAATATATACGATAGAAAGAGGAGGGAGCATCGAGTGCTGCGTTTATCAGCGATTCTATTGATCCTTTTCCTGTCGGCCTGTCAACCCAATCCGGAGAAAGAAGAGGTGCAGAATATGAATCGTGAACTCATTGAATATGCCGAGCAAGGCAACACGGAGCAAGTACGACAGCTTCTTCAATCCGGCGCAGACATCAATGCGACGGATGAGCAAGGAAGAACAGCTGTGATGGCTGCAACCTATCACAATCATGTCGGAACGGTAGAGGCTTTGATCCAGGCAGGCGCTGATATCAATATTCGGGATCATCAACTGAACAATGTATTTTTGTATGCCGGTGCAGAGGGAATGGCGGAAATTTTGCGCTTGGCGATCGATGCCGGTGCGGATGTGACGTTGACCAACCGTTATGGCGGGACAGCTCTCATTCCGGCCTCCGACCGCGGACATGTGGAGATTGTTCAGGAGCTGCTGACCCGAACCGACGTCGATGTGAACCATATGAATAATCTGAACTGGACCGCGCTGCTGGAGGCTGTCATTCTCGGTGACGGCAGCGAGAATTATCAGCGCATCGTGAAGCTGCTGCTGGATCATGGAGCGGACCCTCGGATTCCCGACGGGGATGGCGTTACTCCCCTGCAGCATGCCAGGGAGCGGGGATACCAAGAGATCGAACGCATCCTATTGGATGCTGCGCTGTAAACGAAGAGCAAGACAAATAGAAGGCAGTATAAGCGAGAAGGGGATGAACGCTATGAACGAACAGAGCACTGCATATTGGCTGCTGAATGTCCGTCTGGAAACAGGTTATCGCTGCGATGATGACGTCGTGATCGGAACCGAAACGGGACTTTTTCATGTGAAAATCGAGAATGGGGCTTTCTCAGAGATTCGCCCAGCGGATGCTTTGCCTGATACGTTATTGCCCACTCGGGACATGTTGGGGGATCTGATGCTCCCATCATTTAGGGATATGCATATCCACCTGGACAAAACCTATTATGGAGGCCCTTGGAAGGCACCGAGCCGTCCGGCTCACGGAATCTTCAGCCGAATCGAGGAGGAAGAGAGGCTGCTTCCGGAGCTGCTGCCTACTGCCAAGGAAAGAGCAGAGGGACTGCTGGATCTGCTGCTGCGCTACGGGTCTACCCATATCCGCTCCCATTGCAATGTGGATCCTGTTGTCGGCTTGAGAAATTTGGAGGCCACCTTGCAGGCGGTTGAAGGATACAGGGAAAAAGCTTTTGTTGAGATTGTAGCATTTCCTCAGCACGGCTTGCTTCGCAGCCAGTCCGTCTCCCTGGTCAGGGATGCGCTCCGGAACGGAGCAGCGCTTGTTGGCGGTCTGGATCCCACAACGGTGGATGAGAACATGGAGAAATCACTGAACACCGTGATGGAGCTGGCGGTTGAAGCCAACGCCGGCATTGACCTGCACCTGCATGAGTCGTCGCATGTAGGGCTGAATACCTTTAAGCGCGTAGCTGACCTTACGGAAGAAGCGGGTTGGAACGGGAGAGTCACGCTCAGCCATGCGCTGGCTTTCGCGGACGTCTCACCAAGCGAAGTGGATGAGGTGGCGATTCGGTTGGCGGATCTGGGCATATCGGTCACCTCTTCCGTACCGCTTGGCCGAACCATTCCGATTCCACAGCTGCATCGCTGCGGTGTAGACATCTCGCTAGGGCAAGACAGCATTATGGACCATTGGTCCCCGTTCGGCAAAGGGGATAATCTGGACAAGGCGGGCACGCTGGCCGAACGCTTCCATATGTACGATGAGCGTTCGCTCGGACAGGCTCTCGGGTTTATTACAGGAGGCGTGACGCCGTTAGACCAGGACGGCCGCTATGCCTGGCCTAACGTCGGGGATGCGGCGGATGCGGTGATCGTAGAAGCCAGCTGCTCCGCCGAAGCCGTTGCCAGGCGGTCACGCCGCCGGGCCGTGCTGTTCAAGGGAAAACCGGTTTACGAATTATGATATAGAAACAGCCGCTGCATGCCGGACTTTTCCGGTGTGCAGCGGCTGTTGTTGGTTAATGGGCTACGGAGTTGTTATTCCCTGAAGTAGGGAGACTTCGCTATGATTTCTTTCCAAGGAACATAAGTAGCCTCCACCACGGATTTACCGCTCTGCCTCATATATTCGGTTACGATCCGATAGCCGATGGCGTAACCCGCATAAGGCGGAATGCCTATCTTCGTGAACCCGTAAAAGTCCCCTTCCAGATCCCCGAACATGTAACCTCGTATCTCATTGAACCCGGTTATATGGAGTGCTTTCCGGTAGCGCGGCAGGAGCTCGCTGTGCTGGTCCTCGTCCAGAGAATGAACCCAGGGTCCCAAGTGATCCTCTCCGTACATCTCGGCGGCAAAAGCTTCGGCGAGTCCTTCCAGCACAAGGTATTGAGCGACCGTTGTCTCTGCGCTCCATGGCTCGTAAGAGAGCCGGACGTTATGATGGAATTCATGTGCCGTAATGGCTGCGAGCCTCGGCAGATTATAATCGTTCGGCCACACAACGACCATGATTTGTCCCGGCGTTCCCCCTGAGCCTGTATATCCGGGTTGGGGGCCGAACCGCTCATGATCACCCAGCGCGAGGGTGAAGAGCAATTCTCCCAGCTCAATGCCATGAGCTTGCGGTTTCAATGCGGTATAAGCCTTCATCACGGCTTCCTTGCACCGGCTCCAGGAGCCGGCCAGTTCAAGTCGGGACAAAGCCTGGAGCGCCTCTTCAGGATGAGCGGCACAGCGATATAATCCCAGTAGCTGCGTCATATCGTAATCGCCCTGTCCTTGAGGCATACGTTTGCGTATCGTGTCCATAAACGGCTGAAGCGGCTGATTCACAAGCTGCTCATATGCGGAGCTCCGCAGCTCAGGCGCAGATTCCAAAGCTTGTTGTTGATGGGTTAGTGTATCGATAGCGATCAATTGCATGTCGATTTCCTCCTCTTACCGGAGCATGGCTGCTCCGTATAATCATGAGGATAATCCTTTACGCTGCGTGAAGGTCAAGCCCTTTATTGACGAACGCTTTTGACAATGAAACCGTCTCCTGCCCGGTTTGGATTAGAAGGAATGGAAGTAACGCTTAGATTCTGAAGCATAATGCCTCCATCATCCGCCGTGAGTTTGGGGCTTTTCCCATTGACGCGGCAGCAGGAGAAGGCAACGGGGGATAATCGTGCCATTGTCGCAAGAGCCCCATTAACCTGCGGAGCTTCGACAATCCATTCCGCCGAGGTCTGTGGACCGTTGTACCGCTGCAATGTTCGAAAGGTCCAGCTCTGGGATACGTTTCGAAGGCAGATCAACCAGTTCGAGCCGCTGCGCTTGATGATGCTGGCATGCATGCGGTCGCCCGGCTGAATGGGCAGCGGAATGATCGTAACCGAGGCAGGAAGTATCTCCCACCAGGCATAATAGTAAGCCTTACCGTCTATGAATTCATGACCCGTTCCGGTCTGTATCAGATTGCTATTGCCGAAGCCGTCAATTCCAATCCATGCCGACGAATAGGTCGCTGCACGGCTTGGACGAACAAACGGCACATTCCATTTGGCGGAGATCTGTTTGTAAGCACCTTTTTTTCCTTTGAGGCTGTATCCGCTCCAATTGCTTGATATCCATCCGATGTTACGACGCGGCTTGGCTGAAGTGTCAAGTTGGCATGTGTGATTCCACTGATCTATCGTGAGAATCCCCATATCTCCACCGCCTTTACTAGATTGATAGTATATCTAATGAAGAATCGGTAGAGTTGGTATGGGTTTTCTGTTAGAAAGTTTGGTTGAGATCCTTGGTGTGCCTATGAAGAGTTCTAGAGCAGCCTGTTTAAGACGCCCTATTACTGTCCTAGTTAAGCTGCCTTAGCGCAAAAACAAACAGGATCATCGTCCCTAAAGAGGTGATGGTTCGTACATGATTCCAGGGAATCCAGCGTCTCAGGTAGTTGTTCCATACCTCGCCTCCGGCACTGCTACCCGGGTCAACGACTGCCAGTGCGTCATTGAGCGGAACGTTGAACGCCATCGTTACGATGAATCCCGCTAAATAGAGCAGGCTGGCGGTAAGCAAGTACAACGAGCCGGGTTCCCCCCAGCGCATGACGGATACGACCGCAAGCACGATACTGGTTAACGCAGTGCCTGTAAATAATGTGCCGAACAAAGGATTGAGAATGGTTGCATTGATGGACTGCATGGCATGGATCCCCTGTTCATTGGGAATTCGGGCTAGCGCTGTCATTATAAAAGACGAGAAAGCGAAGAACAGCCCGGCTATGAGTCCCGATCCGGTTACCGAGAATAAAGCCAACAAAAAAATCAAGCGGTCACTCATGGATGGTAAACCTCCAATGTCATAGGTTATTACTGGTATGGTTCCAGTATATATTCAATTGATTGTTTGTACATACAAATATAATTGGATTTCCAGCAAAAGTAAAGCCCTAAATATGCAGAAAATGATAATCAATCAATAGACTCTGAACGATATATTAATATTTTCTATTTCTGGTAATTAGTTCATCGATCCGCCCGTTATGAAAATAAACAATACGATAAGAAATGCAGAAGGAGTGGCTGCTATAGGTCGCTTTCGTATGTAGGGGCCTATTTGGCACGAAAAAAAGTTCAGAATATCCGCACTATTTTCAAAATAGAGTTATATATACGCTCTCGTAAGCGTATACAGAATTTGGATAATATATCAAATGTGCTGCAGCCAAAAGGAGGGAGTAGTATGAAGTCAGGCAAGAGAGGTTTTTGGCTAGTAACGACGGCTTTATTAAGCGTTTCTTTGTTATTCGGTTGTACCGGAGGCAAGGGAGCGCCGGCCGAAACCGGCGATCCGGAGCCGGGAAAGGATGGAGAGACGGCCAAGAAAATCATTACTGTTACGTTTCGGGATGACGGGATCGGCGAGAACGGAGCGTTCTATAAATGGCTCAAGGAAGTTTCGGCCAGCTACCCTGACAAAAGCGTAGAGATTAAGCCGACACCGATTCAGGCCTCGGAAGGCGATTATTTTGCCAAGGTGGCCTTGGCGCTCAAGTCGAAAGATACGGCACCGGATATCGTGACAGAGGATACCTTTATCCTGAATTCCGATGCAAGCGCAGGTTATCTCGAACCGCTTGACGATAAGTTGGCGGGATGGGAAGACTGGGGCAACGGTTCCTTCATCGAAGCGATGAAGAAAGGGGTTACGGCCAGCGATGGTAAGGTGTACGGCGTACCGTACAATACGGATTCCAGGGGCCTCTGGTACAACAAGGACATTTTCAAACAGGCAGGTCTTCCGGAGGATTGGCAGCCTAAGAACTGGGAGGAGGTCTTAAGCGCTGCGCGTACGATCAAGGAGAAGGCGCCTGACGTTGTGCCGATCTGGATGAACATGGGCAAGGCTACAGGCGAAGCCACCTCCATGCAAACCTATGAAATGCTGCTCTACGGAACTGGCGAAAGGCTGTATGACGATGCCAGCGGCAAATGGATTACGAAAAGCCAGGGCATTCTGGATGCGCTGACTTTTGTGGAGACAGTCAATAAAGAGAAGCTTGGACCCCCGCTCTCCAAAGTGTTGAACGGTCAGGCAGGCAACACGGCTTCCCGCGAATACCTGCCGCAAGGCAAGCTGGCGATTTCACTGGATGGATCGTGGATCACGGGTAACTATATGGAATCAGGCGCGGCGCCATGGCCTGAATACAAAGATGTGCTCGGCTTCGCGCCGATGCCGACCAGCCAAGGGCAGGACCCTGGATCGATTACGCTAGCCGGAGGGTGGGCGCTGTCGATTCCAAGCAACTCCAAGAACAAAGACGAGGCTTGGGAATTTATCAAGTATGCGCTAAACAAGGAAAATACGCAGAAGCTTGTCATGTCCTCAGGGAATATCACGGTCCGTGCCGATGTTGCCAAGGATCCGGAATATACGAAAATGCCGTTTAACGAAATCGCGACCGAATACTTGCAGAACGCAGAGTTTAGACCGGCCCAGGAAAAGTATCCGGAAGTGTCGACGCAGATTCAGACCATGGTGGAATCCGTAGCAACGGGAACATCGCCTGCAGATGCCATGAATAAATATGCGCAGGACGTCACCCGCATTGTCGGAGAGGATCATATCCTGGAGAAATAATCGGCTATACGTAAAGAACCGGCTTGCTCAAGCGCTCCATGTATCGCGGAGGCTTGGGCAAGCGGTGTTTCAGATCATCTGCACGAAAAGGAGAACGATACATGAGCAGTCTGTCCGTAGACGTTTACCCGAAACGAAGAAAAACGTATACCTGGCTCTTTTTTTTGCTTCCTTCAATCGCGATTATGCTCGTGTTTTTTATCTATCCCATTCTGTTAACGTTCTTCTATTCCTTCACCAATCTGGCGTTAACCGGCGAAGCGGCGAGGGAGCTTAAGTTTATCGGCCTTGACAACTATGCCCGGATGTTCCAGGATCCCACGGTGCGAATCAGTATTTGGAACACGCTGGTTTTCCTCATCGGCTCGGCTGTGATCGGGCAGCAGGTGCTGGGATTTCTGATCGCGCTGCTGATGAAGCAGCGGAACAAAACGTTTCGGCGGGTGATTGGAACGATTGTGCTTGCAGGCTGGGTGACGCCCGAGATCGTGTGCGCCCTTTGCTTGTACAGCTTTTTTGGGGATGAGGGCACCTTGAATGCGATTATTACTTTTTTTGGATTTTCGGAAGTGACCTGGCTGTTTACCGTCCCGATGCTGACGATCATTCTTGCGAATATTTGGCACGGTACGGCCTTCTCGATGCTGGTGTTTCAAGCTGCGCTGGATGATGTGCCTAACGAAATCGAAGAAGCGGCAGTGGTGGATGGGGCCTCCAAGTGGAAAATCTTCACGCGCATCATTATCCCTTACATTAAAAGCACCATCACAACCAACATGATGCTGGTTACGCTGCAGACGCTTGGGGTGTTCGGACTCATCTATGCGATGACCGGGGGCGGTCCGGGCAACTCTACGACGACCCTGCCGATCTTCATGTACAATCAGGCATTTGTGAACTATCAATTAGGCTATGGAACCGCCATTTCGCTGCTGCTGTTGCTGATCGGGATTGTGTTAAGCCTGCTGTATATCAGGTCGATGAAAGAGTAACCAGAGGTGAGATCATATGAATGCCAAACAACGTAAATTAATCTATCGAATTCTGCCGTACGCGATCCTAACGGGGATCGGTATTTGCTTTGTGCTGCCGCTGCTCTGGGTGCTCGTGGCTTCCGTCGATCCGAATGCGATGCAATCGCTGAAGATGCCCAGCAAGGTTACCGGTGCAAACTATGTAGAGGTGATGACCAGCAGCGAGAACCAGCGCGCATATCTGATTGGTCTGGTGATGTCGCTTGGCCAAGCCGTATTGGTTGTTCTTCTGGCGCTGCTCGCAGCTTATCCGCTATCCCGTTATCAGATGAAATATAAGAAGCCCTTTATGCTAACCATTCTGTTTATGACATCGCTCCCGATTACGGCTGTAATGGTGCCTGTGTACCAGCTGTTCCTGGGGCTCAAGCTGTATGACAATATTTTTGGCGTCATCTTGTTCTATGTAGCTTCGTCCATGCCGTACGGGATATGGATGATGAAGAATTTCATGGATTCCGTGCCGAGCGATCTGGAGGAAGCCGCCTGGGTGGACGGCGCTTCGGTGTTTACGGGAATGCGCAAGGTGGTGGCACCGCTGATGGTTCCGGGAATTTGTACGGTCGCGATTTTTACCTTCTCGGGCAGCTGGGGCAATTTCTTTGTTCCGTATATCCTGCTGCAGTCGCCGGAGAAGTTCCCGGCTTCCTTAAAACTCTATCAGTTCTTCGGACAGTATGGCATGGTCGATTACGGCAGCCTGGCCGCCTTCTCGGTGCTGTACGCCATTCCGGCAATCATCATGTATATTCTCTCCCAGCAGTTCATGTCCAAGGGCTTCGGGCTGCAGGGCGGAACGAAGGGATAGGGAAATTCACAGAATTTTTGCAACCCACGCAACCGGCAATAGCGAAACCCATGGAGCTCTTTGGCATCCGCGAAGCTTCGCTCAATCGTTTCTTTTCGTTTTCGGTATAAATACTTGCCGGATCGGCTGAGCCGGTTGTTTCGCACCCATTCCTTGCTGTCCTCCCAAACATGGCGCGTGACGATCTTGCGGTGATTCCGTGAACGGGTACATTGCTCCAGCATCGGGCAAGTCTTGCAGTGCCTCGGATCCGAGGCATATTGCCGGTATCCTTCTCGATTCGTGGTGCGGTATAACAATTCATGCTGGAGCGGACAAATATACCGGTTGCGCTCGGCATCATAGGTAAACTTCCACTTCGGAAACAAGCCTTGGGTCGGATGAAATCTCCGGTGAGCAATCACGCCAAAGATCCCCCGTTCCTGCAATCCTTTGCAGATGGGGGTTGTTAAATAACCTGAATCCAGGGCAACGGCTTCAACTTCAAAACCAAATCGCTCTCGTTGGCGATCCAAACGCGACAAATACGGTACAGAATCATGAACGTTTCCCGGCGTGACGTGGACATCGGTAATCAGATTGTATTTTAGATCAACGGTCCGGTGATAAAAGAATCCTTCCGGTTTGCCGTCGCGAATCATATAACCGCTATCCGGGTCGGTTTTGCTCACCTTGATTTCTTTCTTCTCGACCACATCCTCTCTGGGTTTTAAAGCTTTTTTCCATGCGTCTTCCGGTCGGCTTCTACCGCGCCATTGAGCTCGTCCATGTAATCTCGTGTGTTTTGTAAAATCTGCTGCTTGGTGTACTGGTGCTTGTTCGCATTGGCCTTCACATGCGTGGAATCCGAAATCAGGACTCGTCCGCCGACCATGCGATGCTGGATTGCCTGCAGCACAATCTCATCGAAGATATCTTGAAAGATATGGGTATCTTTGAAACGAGTCCGTCGATTCCAGCTAATGGTGGTATGGTCTGGAACTTTGTCGGTCAATCCCAGACCAAGAAACCAACGGTATGCCAGATTCGTCTGAATCTCGCGTTCCAGTTGACGCTCCGAACGGATGCCGTAAAAATAACCGAGGAAAATCATCTTAAATAACACGACAGGATCGATGGCTGGTCGCCCATTATCAGCACAGTAAAGCGGACGGACCTTTTCGTCGATGAAAGAGAAATCGATATACTTGTCCACTTTACGGAGCAGATGATCTTGAGGAACCAATTCTTCAATCGAAACAAACTCGTAAGCCTGCTGTTTTTCTCGGTTAGAACGCAACATATTTAACACCCTTCCGAACGGTTTATTTACTAATATTATACAATATTAACGCGGTGTCGTGTTGAATTAAATGTACAAAAAATAGCTGTCGAGACTTTCTCGACAGCCTGACGGCAGCTATGCCGTTTTTTTGTGTTTGGCGAAATCGTTCCCGTTAGCTGTCTGGTTCAATCAAGCATGGCCCTGCCTGGGGCCGAGGTCCAATAACTCGCGCAGACGCTTGATATCCCGGATCGGAGGCGAACCGAACATGCGGGCATATTCCCTGTTGAACTGAGTCGGACTTTCATAGCCGACCTGGAAGGCGGCATCCGCAGCTTCGGATGTTTCCGAGAGCAGAAGTCGGCGCGCCTCTTGCAATCGGATTTGTTTTTGATATTGAAGCGGGCTCATGGCGGTGATTTCCTTAAAGTGATGATGAAGCGAAGAAGGACTCATGTTAACGGCAGCGGACAGATCTGCGATGTGAAGCGGCTGATTATAATCCCGCCCGATCAACTGGGCCGCTGCCGCGATTCGCTGCGCATGACTGCCGCTGACGGCAAATTGTTTGAGGGATTGGCCTTGTTCCTCTTGAAGGATTCGATAAACAATTTCCTTCGTGATCAGAGGAGCAAGGACGGGAATATCCTCCGGCGTATCCAGAAGGCGCACGAGGCGGACGACGGCATCCAGGAGAGTCTGATTCATCGAGCTGACAAAGAGAGCTTTTTTGGAGTCGGTTTTCTTAGGAAGAGTCTCTTGGCAGGATGGAATGAGGTCGAAGATCAGATGTCGATCCAAATCCAGTCTAAGGCACAGGTAGGGCTGCTCCGGTGTTGCCTGAATCACTTGGCCGGATATGGGCAATTGCAGCGAGACAACAAGATAACTGTACGAGTCATAAAAATAGCTTTCTTGTGCCAGCATGATTAATTTTCTGCCTTGAGCTACGATGCACAGTGCGGGCTCGTGAATCGAGTGGGTCAATTCCGTCCCGTCGGTTGCCCGTATTAAAGATAGATTGGGTATAGGCGTAGTATGGGTACCGTCAGTACCCGTGTATTTTTCGATGTATCCTGCAAGTTCGTTCTGCAGACTGCTTCCTTCATGATCTAACATCCCGATTCGATAAGCCTCCTCCGATGGTATTTGATTTAATCTTAATAAGGTTTGCAGGAATAGGCAAGAATTGTGGTGGATTGAGCTACCGGATAAATACTCCATGAAGGCATAATTAGAGTATCCTCGATGGTTGAAGGCAGGACGGTTATTCATGAGATTCAAGAGGATCAGATAAGAGGAATGAGGGGGGTGTGTGCAATGGATCCAGCTCTTAACGCGAATGGGGTGCAGCATCCCTATGTAGGCATGTGGGTGACCAAGGACGGATATATTCGCCACGAGCTGCTGTCAAACGGTCGTTATGATGAAGCACGGGGCCGGCGGAAAAGCGCTTATCAAGGCCGCTATTTCATTCAAGGCGATCACATCGAATATGTGGATGATACCGGTTTCACGGCAGACGGCGATTTTCGGGACGGCGTTCTCTATCATGCAGGGATGGTATTGGTTCGGGAAAACTAACCATGTGTGTTTATTGCGGAAGACGGATTGGCTTGGAAGTACAAAACAGGATCAGGAGGAGAATTGTATGTCTAACGTAAAAGGAAAAGTCGTGGCCATTACAGGCGCGAGCAGCGGGATCGGCGAAGCGGCAGCCCGGTTGCTGGCTCATCATGGTGCCCATGTGGTTCTTGGGGCAAGAAGAACGGACAGGCTGGAGAAGCTTGCTACCGCTTTGAATGGGG
The DNA here is from genome assembly GCF_050279985.1 of Paenibacillus sp. NPDC093718. NCBI lineage: Bacteria > Bacillati > Bacillota > Bacilli > Caryophanales > Paenibacillaceae > Paenibacillus > Paenibacillus sp. NPDC093718. Next base: position 995,249 of record NZ_JBNNUS010000001.1, on the reverse strand, counting down.
AAGGCGGCTCAGCTGTTTACCAATCGCTGAATGTGGCTCATCTCGATCAAATGGAATCCTTCATCGACTTGGCGGTGAGCCGATTCGGGCGGGTGGATGTCATGCTCAACAATGCTGGCGTCATGCCTTTGTCACCCTTGGAGGCCTTTAAGGTGGACGAGTGGAACCGGATGATCGATGTGAACATCCGCGGCGTCCTCCATGGCATTGCGGCAGGACTGCCGGTGATGCAGAAGCAGGGTTTTGGTCAATTTATCAATATCGCTTCGATCGGGGCATACGAAGTATCGCCAACCGCAGCCGTTTATTGTGCCACCAAGCATGCGGTTCGGGCAATCTCGGAGGGCCTACGCCAGGAGGTCGGAAGCGGTATACGGGTCACGCAAATATCGCCGGGGGTAACGGAGTCGGAGCTGGCCGACAGTATCTCCGATGATACGGCCAGACAGGTCATGAAGGAATATCGAAGAATATCCATTCCGGCGACTTCGATTGCGCAAGCGATATTATATGCTATCGAGCAGCCGCCGGAGGTCGATGTGAATGAAATCATCATCAGGCCGACTGCAAGTTCCGCATAACTCAAGGATACATTCATGACAATAACAACCCTCTATGGGAGCGTTGGTCCATGTTACCGAAAAAGCTAAGGTCTGAGCACAAGCCTTGGGCTTCTGCATGGAGGATAACAACTGCATTGGAGAGTTAACGAATCAGCTGTTGAGTATACCTCAACAGCTTTTTTTGTTGGAAGGATTTGCTATACTTAGTCGTGTAGTTACATGAGGCGTGTATAACGTAGATGCAATGATATCTTTAGCATGATGAATGGAGGAGAACAAGTTGGGAGTTAAACGCATTGTCGCGAATGTCGCAACGAAGGATGTCGCCGCAGCCAAGACGTTTTATCAAGATGTGCTGGGTCTGGATATGTTAATGGATCATGGCTGGATTGCCACTTATGGCTCGCAGGAGAGGATGAGCATACAGATCAGCTTTGCTTCCGAAGGAGGCGGAGGTACGCCCGTCCCGGATCTGTCGATCGAAGTGGATGATTTAGAGGCTGTGCTGGAGGAGATGAGGCGGGCAGGCTTTTCCATTGAATATGGACCCGTTGATGAGCCTTGGGGAGTAAGACGTTTTTTTGTCCGCGATCCGTTCGGGAAGCTGGTCAATATTTTGATGCATCTGTCACATGATTGAGTGTACGTTGGTCAAGTCGGTATCCTTGCACTGATGCTTATGTGCTGCCCAGTACATAAGGATAAACATATATGATATACTGTTTATAATATAAACAATAATCAATGGCATCAGAAGCTAGAATGCAGAAAGGATATACTGTTTATGTCAAACGATAAGAGTATGGATCAGGATATTGGATCCAAGCTGCCCAGAGGGGCGGCTCTTAGCTGGGGATTGGTAAAGCCGCCGCAGCGTGGACCGAAACGGGAGATGAGCCTGTCTCAGATTGTGGACACAGCTATCGATATCGCCGATAAAGAAGGGCTTTCCGCAGTCTCCATGAATCGAATCGCGTCCACCTTGGGTTTTACCGCCATGTCGCTGTACCGGTACATTTCCAGTAAGGACGACCTTTTGCTGCTGATGCAGAACGCCGCGTGCGATATTCCCATTCCGCCGGAAGATTCTGCTGACTGGCGCGAGAATATGCGAATCTACGTCAAATCGACGATGCAGGTATTCCGGGACCACCCCTGGTTCGGTGACATACCGATTGCGGGTATCCCCATTACGCCGAACAACCTGCGATTTATCGACTGGGGCCTCCGGTTCATGAAGGACATGCCGTTGAATGATTATGAGCGGATGTCTTTGATTCTCCTGTTAAGCAATTATTCAAGATCAAGCGGCATGATGCAGCGGGACATGGAACGCGCCTTGCAGGCAGGATCCACCCCGGAACAATTTAACGGACTCGATTATACGGCCGCCCTGAAACAGCTTGTGAAGCCGGATCGGTTTCCGTACCTGCATCCGGTTGTGATGTCGGGGGTCTACACGGAAGAGAATCAGGAAGAGAACCCAATCGGCAACGATATTGATTTCGGGTTGGAACGCATTCTGGACGGCATTGATCATTATCTTCAGGCCAAGACACAGCCCGGACAGTCGGACAAGTAATGATAAAGTAAAAAAACCGATCCTCGCAAGAGGATCGGTTTTTTGCTGGTTGATTAAGCCTAAAGCGGGGGATCATGGTCTGGCTTGGTTGATATCGTTCCCGGACATGACAGCCGCTGGAAGGGGGATGAAGTTCCTTGTGGCTCTTAAAACGCAATGCTATATCGTGTGCACTGCTCCCTGTATGCGGTGTGTGGTCCGGGGCATGCTTCAATGGTTATCGTGCCTAAGCATTGTTAACGTCTTCCAGCTTTTCTCTTAAAGGTCCACATGCCCCACACCATAGAGCCGACAAGGATGAACAGACACCATCCTATTGCCCAGCCGATGTGATCCTGGATAGATCCACCCGTCAGCAACCCGCGAATGGACTCGATGACCGGCGTGATCGGTTGGTTGCTTGCGACCCCCTGCAGCCATGTCGGCATCGTCTCGGTAGGAACGAAGGCACTGGAGAGGTAGGGGAGGAAGAGGAGGGCGAATCCATAGCTGCCGGCCGCTGCCGGACTGCCTGCAACGAGGCCGATGGCGGCATAAAGCCAAGTGAAGGCAAAGATGAAGAGCGCGATCAAACCGATGGCGAGAATCCAATCCAGAAGTCCGGCCGAAGGCCTGAATCCGACGAGCAGAGCCACAGCGATAACGACGAATGTCGCCAGCATGTTTCGGGCAAGGCTGGCAACGACATGTCCTGTAATGACACTGATGCTTTGAATGGGCATGGTACGGAAGCGGTCAATGATGCCATTGGTCATATCCTGGGAGACATCGAGGGCCGTGCTGGACGATCCGAAGCCGGCGCATAGCAGTATGATTCCCGGCACCACGTAGTCTACATACTGTCCGCTGGGATCGAGTGCGCCGCCAAATACATAGGTGAACAGCAGCATCAACATAATCGGCAGCATCATGGCCGTAATCATGGCCTCCGCGTTTCGGATGCTGTGACGTAAGCTGCGACCGATAAAGACGGTTTGGGTGACCGCAAAGGACGTTGTTTTTGAGTTCGAAGCCGTTGCTCTCATTATACGATCTCCTCCAATTTCTTGTCGGTTAGCGACAGGAATACATCATCCATATTTGGTCTGTGAAGACTTACACGCGTCTCGTTCGGAAGCAGGCGAGTGAACTCTTGAAGCGTCTGCGCGACATCCCTAATGCTGCCGTTAGTCGGAATCCTGTAAATCACCTCGTCGTGTACGTTGCGGAGCTCCAGCATCTGACCTCCGACCCGGGTTTTCAGCTCAGCCGGGCTCCCCTCAGCAACGATTCGTCCGCTATCCAGGACCGCAATCCGGTCCGCAAGCTGATCGGCTTCTTCCAAATACTGCGTGGTCAGCAGTATGGTGATGCCCTGACTCTTCAATTGCAGGATGATATCCCACAGGGTACGGCGGCTGCGAGTATCCAGTCCCGTGGTCGGTTCATCCAGAAACAGAACGGGACGCGGCACGGTAAGGCTGATCGCAAGATCAAGCCGTCTTTTCATTCCGCCCGAATACGTCTTCACGCGCTTGGCTGCAACAGCTGCGAGATCGAATTGTTCGAGCAGTTCGGCAGTTCGCAGGCGTGCTTCCGCTGCGGATAAACCCGACAGCCTGCATATCATCCGCAGGTTCTCTTCCGCGGTCAATACTTCGTCGACGGCAGCAAACTGGCCGGTCAGACTGATGGACTTCTGGACATCCAGCTTGCTCTGGCCGAGATCATATCCGTTGATCCGCACACTGCCTGCATCGGGCGTTACCAAGGTCGATAGGATGTTGATTAAGGTTGTTTTGCCGGCGCCGTTGGGACCGAGAAGGGCAAATACGCTTCCTGCCGGCACGTTCAGGTTGATCCCGTCCAGGACGGTTTGATGTCCAAAGCTTTTACGCAGTTGACGAATCTCAACAGCATAGTTACTCATGTTAGGTTCATCTCCTTGAATATAATTGTATATATAATAAACAGTTTAATTGATAATTAGTATATTGTATAAACAGTTAATATGCAATATGTTTTTTTTAAGTTTGGCTGCTGCGTGAGGCTACAGGGATGATGGAGCTTCAGGGTATAAAAAAAGAGCCTGGCCCGATGTAACAAAACATCGTGTCAGGCTCTATTCAGGAATGTAAGCAGGGGTATAGGCAGCTTGGCGCTATGAACGATCCGATTCGTCATGAAGCTCCAGTTCAATGACGGTATTGCGTTTGTCGGGAAGCGGATACGTGAAGTGTTCAGGCCGCGCGAAGTTCACAAATGCGTCCTCGATGAATTCCGCTGCGCTCCATGGGCGGCTGAGGAATAATTCGTATCCGTCCGCGAGCAGACGGGCCTTCTTCACCTTGTCGGCCATGCCGATGAGATTGATTGGTCCGATGGACTCCTCAAAGACGTGGGCATACAGTTTATTGCCTTTTTGGGTGTACCGACCCCAATCCGGCTTCGGATAATCGGCGGCCGCGCAGCCATAGATGCTGTCTCCGTTCTTGCTCATCCAGTCGCCGATCTCCTCCAGCACGTCAAGGCTCTCCTTAGGAATAACACCTCTCGCATCTGGTCCGACATTCAGCAGCATGTTGCCGTTCTTGCTGACGCATTCCACCAGCTTGCGGATGATCGTGGTTGCCGATTTGTAATTGCGGTCGGCGGCTGCATAGCCCCAGTTGTTATTCAGCGTGATGCAGGCTTCCCATGGGATCGGGGCACCTGTCTGATCCACGACGCCGTGCGGCGGTATGATCTGTTCAGGCGAAGCGAAATCTCCGCTGTAAACGGAAGGATCGGTAGTGTAGATGCTGCCCCCGCTCTCGCCGCTGCCTTCAAGCCGGTTATCGATAAGAATATGCGGCTGGAGTTCGCGGATCATCTTCATCAGCTCGGTAGCGCGCCACACCTCGCCGCGCATGTTACCATAGGAGAAGTCAAACCACATAATATCAAGCTTGCCGTAGCCTGTCAGCAGCTCTCGAACCTGCCCGTGCATGTAATCCAGGTATCGGTCGAAGTTTTTCGGATCGCGCTTGAAGGCTTCGTTCGCGCGCATGGGGTGAATGCGGTCCCCATAGGCCGGATAGTCCTCATGGTACCAGTCGATCAGTGAGAAGTAGAGGCCGACTTTAAGTCCTTCTTCACGGAAAGCTTCCAGAAACTCCTGCACGAGGTCCCGCCCGGCTTTGGTATTCGTTGATTTATATTCGGTCAGCTTGCTGTCGAACAAACAGAATCCGTCATGGTGCTTGGCCGTCAGCACCGCATATTTCATGCCTGCTTTCTTGGCTGCTTTGGCCCACTCCCGAGGATTATAGTCAACGGGATCAAATTCATCGAAATAGGTCTGGTAGTCTTCGATGCTCATCTGTTCCGTGCTTCGGAGCCATTCGCCTCTGGCTGGGATCGAGTAGAGCCCCCAGTGGATGAACATGCCGAAACGGTCGTTCTGGAACCATTGCACGCGCTGGTTTCGTTCCTGGATGACTTGATTGGTTGGAGTGGTAGTCGTTGTCATGGATTCAAACCTCCGATTCTTGGAATTGTCGAGTTTGATTTTAACAAGAATGTGTTAGTATGAATAGATAATTACTTAACTCTGACGGGTATTATAATAACTTTAGAGGATAATCGAAGATGAAAAATGAACGAAACGAACATGAAGCCATTCAGCAGATGCTCCTGAACATGCAGGTTCAGATCTGGGAGGCCGAAAGAACGCAGTGCTGGCCGGAGTGGAAGGAATTCGACTACACCGTGTCCTACAACAAACTTTATTTTATCCTGGATGGGGAAGGATGGGTGAAGATCGGCGATGAGGAGCTGTATCCCGTTCCGGGTCAATTGGTTCTGATGCCGGCACGGACCAGGCAATCCTACTCCGTCATCAGCGGCCGTCCCTATCTTAAATACTGGTCGCACTTCTCGGCGACCGTGGGCGATTCCGACGTATTTTCCTGGCTGAACGTTCCTTATTGTTATGATTTATCGGGCAATGCGGAGATTCCGTCATTATTCCAGCAGCTGGTGGAAGCGCATCGTACCGGTACCATAGCTGCGCGGTTAAAGGAAAAGTCGGTGATGCTGGACATCCTGTCCCGCGTGTTCGAGCACCAGCAGCCGCAGATTCATACGGACAAAATGGAAGATATGGGCAGGCTCCACAAAGTGCAGCAGTACATTAAGAATCACCTGCATGAAGAGATTACACTTGAGCAGATGGCGGGGACGCTGCATTTGCATCCGAATTATTTTATTAAGTACTTCAAACGGCATTTCGGGATCACGCCGCAGAAATATCTAAGCCTCAAGCGGATGGAGCAGGCCAAACTCATGCTAAGAACGACCCCTCTAAGCATCAAAGAAATTGCGGACGCCACCGGCTTTGAATCAGCGAACTATTTCTCGAAAACGTTTCGTAAAGAGGTTGGTTACAGCCCCTCGGAATATCGGAACAATATATAGCAAAAAAGAGGCTGTCCCTGAAATTCAATTCGGGGATAGCCTCTTTTCTTCCGATCAGGTTTGCCTAGAAACCTTTTCCTCCAAGCGGCTTAAGCCTGAGCGGCTCAGCGCCGGCGATCAGCGGGCGCCCGCGCTGCAGCAGCTCGGACGTATCGGCTCCCTGCAACGAAGCGGCATGCGCGTCTTGGCTGCTCCACAATTCCGTGACCCATACGGCATTCGGATCGCTGTCCGAAACGTTGACGATATAGAGTTCACAGTCTTTGTTATCGCTAAGCATCGCTGCTGCTTCGAGCAGGATCTCCGCAAGTTCATCCCGTTTGCCGGGATGGGCAATCAGTTTCCCGTACATCGCGAATTTCTCCATCGGGTTCACCCTTCCTTGTTGGTCATGTCGCTTAACATGCGTTCGTAATGCAGCGCCATGCTTGTTGTGATCTCTGACAGTTTCAGCACGAGAGAAGCGGGCTCCAGAATGGTTAAAGCTTTGCCGTAAGGGAGAAGAAAATAGGGAACATAGGACATCAGCGAAGACGTATCCAGTTGAAAATGAGCTTCTCCATCACGGCGCTTCACAAGGGTATGTCCAAATAACCAATGCTGACTTAATTCATTCAGAACATGCTCATGGCCTTGGATGACGACATGGACCAGCGGTTCATGGCTGCCTTGATCGGGCAGCAGACTGCCAAGCAGTACATCCTTGGCAGAAAAATCAGCGGGCCGTTCAAATCCATGTCCTGTCAGCTCCAGCCCGATGATCCGATCCACGCGAAAATTGCGAATCTCTTGACGCAGATGGCAGAAGCCGGCAGCATACCATTGACCCTTCCAGTGGATGATGCCGTAGGGGTTGAAGTTTCGGGTATTGCTGGCGCCTTCCCTGCCCTTCGAATACGTCATTTTCAGGGTTTGCCCATCCGCCGCGGCACTTTCAAGCGTCTGAAGCAGCGGCCGCAGCCCGTTGTGGACAGGAGGCAGCAAAACTGAAACACCGCTGCTGTGCCGTTCGATCTGAGAAAGCTGCTCCTCGTTCGTATAAAGCTTCAGCTTGCCGATCGCCCGCTTCAGCGCGTCCGTATACGGATAGCCGGTTTCTTTGGCAAAGATCGAAGCATGCACTAATGCCTTCTGCTCTTCGGCGTCAAACATCAGCGGAGATTCCGCGAACTGTCCGAGGATCCGAAAGCCGCCGTTCGGCCCGGAATCGCAATGATGGGCGCGCCGCTGGCACATAACGAATCGATGCAGCGGTACACCGTTCGGACATGAATTTCCAGCTCATCGGCGATTTGCTGCGCGGTCATCTTCTTGCCCGAGCGGAGCATCCACAGGATCGACAGCATATTATCCGCTTTGGACATCTAGATGCGCTCCTTCCAGATGGGATGATCCTGAATGTTTACTATTAAGTAGATTGTATCTTTTCTACACGAGCGGGTCCATGCCCTTGTCGATCCAGGAATCGTAGGTCGGACCGTAGAGCTCGGGAATCCGCAGCCCGGCTTGTCTCATCAGCACCGTCATCTGTCCGCGGTGATGCGCTTGATGAACCAGAGTAAAATGCAGGAATGCCGCGTTTGTCCAAGGCTCACCGTTGAATTCGCGGGTAGCGCGAAGATCCTCCTCGCTCCACTGCGACTGAACTGCATCCAGAAGGGCATGCCGGATCCGGCGGTAGCTGTCCGTAATTTCGGCAGCCGAATTGGGGATTTCCTGCTCGCGAGACGGGACCTCAAACTGCAAACCGAGCATGGTCATGTACTGAATCGACATCACCAAATGCCAGGCCAGCTGTCCGAGCGTGCGATGCTGTTCCGTCATAGCGGTTTTGAGCGATTCGTCGGTTAAAGCGTTCATGACTTGTTCGGTGATATGCGCCTCTTTTAACCATTCAGTCTTAAAATCCTCTAAGCTCATGTTCATGTGTAACCCTCGCTTTGGTTTAGGATGTGTGCTGCAAGACGAGTATATTACACCATTCCTGACAGTTACGGTCAGTGATTATGGGCCAAATTAAAAAATGGGATTGTAAGCTCAACTATTCGCAGCAGGATGCGTATGTCCCGCCCGATTGATTTTGGCGTATGCCATGATGGCAGCCAAGTGTTTTCCCTGTTTACATGGGTTCCGGGAGAAGATGCCAGGGACGCCATTCCATTGCTGGATTCTGAGGAGCAGTACCGGCTGGGCGTTCAGGCAGGCCAATATTTGTGCAAGATGCATCGCATTCCGGCTGAAAGCGGCTTTGATACGTGGGCGGTTTATTATAATTCCAAGATGGATAGGTACATCAAAAATTATAAGAACTGCGGCATTCGGCTGGCAGGTGCTGAGAACATCATTCGTTATATGGAGGAGCACCGATATTTGCTTGATGCGCGGCCCCGTTCTTTTCAGCATGGGGATTATCATGTCGGCAATATGGTGGTTACTCCTGAAGGCGACCTGGGTATCATCGATTTCAACCGGGCGGATTCCGGTGATCCTTGGGAGGAGTTTAACCGGATTACGTGGGATGCTGCGATTAGCCCGTGGTTTGCTTCCGGTCGTATTCACGGATATTTCCAAGGTGGAGAGGTACCGGATTCATTCTTCAGATTAATGGCACTTTATATCGCAAGTAATCAGATTTCCTCGATACACTGGGCGATTCCATTCGGTGAGCAGGAAGTGGGGGTTATGCTGAATCAGGCTCAAGAGGTACTGAACTGGTATGAGGGGTTCCAGACGCATATGCCCAATTGGTATAAACCGATGCCTGGGTCAACTTAGCCTATCATTGACAGGATAGCAATCTAGAAGAATTTATTGAAGCCGCAGCATGATACGATAATAAAAAAACAGACGGAGGTTTGTACTCATGTTATCAGCGGATATTCGGTTTGTCGGTGGAAACAATATTGCCCTTAAAATTCCGAAGTACAAGTATGAGCAAACCGTACATTTTTACAAAGAGGTTTTGCAGCTGCCTTATTTGGGCTTCAAGGATGGTTCACACCTCTTTCAGCACGGTCCGAACAATTTATGGCTGGATTGCATGACGCACTATGCTCAGCAGGATGTCTGGTTAGAGGTCACTACGGATCATCCCGAGGCGGCCGCTTCATATTTGAGAGAGCATCAGGTGGATCGCAGGGATGAGGTGGAGGTTTACGAGAACTCGCAGGGCTACTGGATATCCGATCCATGCGGGACGATCATTCGGGTGAATCCCAGAAAAGCGAATGAATAGACAGCTACCGGGACACAAAAAACCAAGCATCTCCTATCAAGATCAAGATTGTGACAGGGATGCATGGTTTATCTTTTTGCTGAGATTACGCTACGGTTTCAGAACCACCTTGGTGCAGTCGTCTTCATGATCGTTAAATATCCGATAGGCATCGCTTGCTTGTTCCAGTGGAAGCCGGTGGGATACAATCTCGGTTGGATCGAATTCTCCCGCGGTGATCTTCTTGAACAGCTCCGGCATATAATGGATGACGGGGGCTTGCCCCATGGTAAGGGTAATGTTCCGTTCAAAAATATGGCCGAGCGGGAACATATTGTACAATGAACCGTATACGCCGGTCAGCTGAATCGTGCCGTATTTGCGAACGGCATCGATGGCAATATCGATTGCGCTTAACGTTCCGCCTTGCAGCTTCAGCTTTTGACCGATGGCTTCCAGGGTTGACTTCTTCCCGTCCATGCCAACACAGTCGATCACAACATCCGTGCCGCCCTTGGTGATTTCGCGGATGTATGCGCCCATATCATCATAGTCTTCAAAATTGTAGATCTCCACGTTGTTCATTAGCTTTGCTTTTTGCAGCCGGTAAGGAAGGCGATCCACGGCGATTACCCGTTTAGCGCCCTTCATCCAGGCGAATTTCTGGGTCATCAGACCAACCGGTCCACAGCCGAGCACCGTGACGGTATCGCCCGGCTTCACGCCGGCATTCTCCACGCTCCAATAGGCAGTAGGCAGAACGTCGGACAAGAACAGAAGCGCCTCATCCTCCAGCTCACATGACTCGGGGATGACAAACGGCATAAAGTTCCCGTACGGAACGCGCAAATATTCAGCTTGTCCGCCAGGGTAGTTGCCGTAGCGTTCGGTGTAACCCAAGTACCCTCCGGCATGGACATCCGGGTTGCCATTGGAATTGTCGCATTGACTCTCCATATCATGATTGCAATAGTAGCAGTGGCCGCAAGAAACATTGAACGGAAGAACGACGCGGTCGCCTTTTTTCACGCGGGTTACGTTAGCACCGACCTCTTCCACGATCCCCATGGGCTCATGGCCGATCACGAAATCTTTAGCCGCGGGCATAGCCCCTAGGTATATATGAAGATCGGAACCGCAAATGGCTGTAGAGGTGATGCGGACGATAATATCATCCTGGGTCCGAATGGATGGATCCTCTACGTGTTTGACCTGAATGTCTTTTGCGCCTTGAAATGTGACTGCTCTCATACGTTCCCTCCTTATGCGTTGTACAGAAGTTCTCTTTTTTAATACCCGATATCCAATTGTATTAACATCCCCACCGCTATTTATGCATATGCGCTGAGACGCGCAAGTAACATAGTTTGTGAAAGAAAGGCCAATGCTAAACATCGTATAATCGCGGTGATATGATAACTAAAACTGCTGATTCCATAAATGGAGGGCTTAGAACCATGATGAATGACGCTCATCGTTATTTGGAGAATCTTAGATCGCAAGATCGCGACATACAAAATGAAGCATATAATGAGCTGCTGACATTAACGAGCGAGAAGGTGGAATGGGCCTATGAGCTGTGGGATGCGCTTGTACAGGACTTGAAGCATAAGGACAACCATGTACGTTCGATTGCGGCTCAACTTCTATGCAATCTGGCTGCACACAGCGATCCGGAGGGCAGAATATTCAGAGATTTCCCGGCTCTGATCCAACTGACGAAGGACAAGCGGTTTGTAACCGCAAGACATGGCCTGCAATCGTTATGGAAGATTGGCCTTGCGGGGGACAAGCAGAAGCAGCTGCTGATGGAGGAGCTGGGCGAACGGTACAGAACGGCGATGGAAGAGAAGAACGGCACGCTCGTCCGGTTTGATATCGTTCAGGGAATGCGGCATCTGTATGATCAAGACCCGGATGAGACCATCAAGCAGCTTGCGCTGGAATGGATTGAAGCCGAGGAAGATCCGAAGTACCGGAAGAAATACGGTGCCGTCTGGAAGTAAGAGCTTAGTCGCTTGGCAGGCGAAGGAGCGTAGTCTGGCGACCCAGATTGCACGATTGCACGACGCGTTGTTGGAGCGATGACTCCTTTGGACAGCTTTTTGTACATCGTGCGCACCAACACCAAATAGCCGGCGGTGCATCGCAGCAGCCGCCACCTTTATACTACGGTTTGGTTGAGGCACGCCTATGAGCGAACCGGCTGCGCAAACCGATGACAAACGTGACATATGGGATTTACCGGACACAGGATACGTTATTTGCTCTGATATGAGCTAATCTTTGATACTTGCGGACATGAGGTCCGTTATTTGCATAAAAAGTCCGCTTTTCCGCAGCGAAAAGGTTAAATAACGGACTTGGTGTCCGTTAGGATAAGAGAATCGCCTGAATCATGGCAAATAACGGATCTGTGGTCCGTTGAAATCCGCTTGTTTGGTGATGGAAGCTGCAAGTTGGTGATGGAATTCACATGTATGGGATAGCAGCTGCTGTTGGTGATGAAATCCGCTTGTTTTGGTGATAGCAGCCGTCTGTTGGTGATGAAATCTGCTTGTTTGGTGATGGCAGCCGCTTGTTCCGGCATCCCAACAGTTTTTGTAAGACACCCCATGGTCGATTTCTTCGGTAAAACGAAGCCGCAGGTCAATGATCGGTATATAGATGGCGTAAAGGCTTTTCATAAAGCAAAAAGAACGCGTATTGGCAGGGATTCGATCATCCCGCCATACGCGTTCTTTTCGTTACTATTACTCTTCGGTGTTGGCGTCAAAAGTTTACACGAGCTTCAAATACTCAACGATCGTCAGCAAGCCATTGTCGAAATTCTCCAAATTAAAATGCTCGTTCGGCGCATGCAGATTCTCGTCCGGCAAGCCAAAGCCCATCATGACGGCAGGAGCGTTCAGCGTGCTGGACAGCTTCTCCACGATCGGGATGGACCCGCCATCCTTCGTAAAGAGGGCACGCGTGCCGTAGACATGCTCGAACGCGTCCGCGGCTTTTTGCAGCATTGGATGGGACGGATCGATGTTGAAGGCGAATGCTTTTTCCTTCGGTTTAAACGTAATCTTCGAACCGACTGGAGTGTGGGCATGCAAGTGGGCTTCAATTGCGTCAAGGACCGCTTGCGGATCCTGATCTGCTACCAGACGGCACGTAATTTTGGCATGGGCTTCCTTCGGAATGACCGTCTTGCTGCCTTCACCCTGGAATCCGCCGTATACGCCATTCAGCTCAAGGGTCGGACGCGCTCCCACGCGTTCAACGAAGGAGAACCCTTCCTCACCATACAGGGAATCGAGGCCGAGATCCTGCTTCAGCTTATCCTCGTCGAATTGCTGCTTGGCAAATTCCTCACGCATTTCAGGGGAGAGCTCGAGCACCCCGTCATAGAAGCCTTTTACGGCGACGCGGCCCTGTTCGTCATGGAGAGACGAGAGCAAGGACACCATCGCATGCAGGGCGTTAGGTACGCCGCCGCCATATGTACCGGAATGAAGGTCGGTATTGGCTGTTTCCAGAGACAACTCCAGGGAGCACAATCCGCGAAGGCCCGTGGAAATGGCCGGTTTGCCAGGTGCGAGCAGGGACGTATCCGAGATCACGATGGCGTCCGCAGCCAGCTTGTCCTTGTTGTTGTCAAGATAGAGCGGAAGGTTCGGACTGGACACCTCTTCTTCGCCTTCGATGCAGAACTTGATGTTGACCGGAAGCTCCTTCTCTTGCTTCAAAATAGCTTCAACGGCTTTGACATGCAGGAAAAGCTGGCCTTTGTCGTCCGTTGCTCCGCGTGCATACAATTTGCCGTTGCGGATAGCCGGCTCAAAGGGCGGCGTTTCCCACAGATGAAGCGGGTCTACGGGCTGTACGTCATAGTGACCGTAGACGAGCACGGTCGGTTTGCCTTCGGCATGCAGATAGTCTGCCGTAATAATAGGATGTCCTGCCGTTTGATGAACTTCCACATGCTCAAGGCCTGCTTCCGTCAGCTTGCCTGCGAGCCACTCGGCAGCCTTTGCCACATCGTCTTTGTGCTCGGAGAGGGCCGAAATGCTCGGAATGGACAACCATTCCTTCAGCTCATTCAGATGGGTCTCACGGTGTTCAGCGAAATACGCTTTATAATCAACGCTCATGATATAGGTTCCTCCTTCAATATACATTGGCATTCGATACATGCCGTACCTTACTATTCTAACCGTTTTTTGAAGAATACGAAATATAACGGGATTAATCTTGAAACTTGTCATGACTCTCATCCGGCTGTTGAAATGCAAAATTGTCCAAAAGGTTTCTCCAGAACATCCGCAGCCCCGGACGGATCAGCTTATTGCAGTGGCGAACGGCATAAATCAGGCGCTCGGGCAGCCAGGATGGAATCGGTCGAGCTTGGAATTTTTCCTCTCCCAGTCTTCTTGTATGGCCGCTTCTGCGATCATGCCAACCCCAGCCGGAAGCTGAAAAAAACGAGAGGATCCGGTCTTCCTAAATAATATATTTCCATATAAAAAAGAAATACGCAGCATCACTGGCCAATAGTCATGCTGCGTATTCCACTCGAAGTTCTATAATCACCAGAGGATGGATTAGAATTGGTCCCAGCCATTTCCAATTAACTGGCGCTGCAAAAATGGCAGCTGACGCTGCTGTTGAATAAACTGCTGACGCTGTTGTTCTTGTAATTGCTGACGCTGCTCTTGTAATTGCTGCTGCGAACGGAATTGCTCTTGTAATTGAGGTGGTGTTAGCGGCGGTTCAGCAGCATATGCTCCATGCTGCGATTGATCCTGAGCTGGAAATTGCTGCTGGAACAACTGTTGCTGTTGTTGCTGCTGAAATTGCAGCTGCTGTTGCTGGAATTGCTGTTGCTGTTGTTGCTGCTGAAATTGCAGCTGCTGTTGCTGGAATTGCTGTTGCTGCTGCTGCTGAAGAAGCTCATAGTCCCGATTATCATGGGCTTCTTGATGGTAATAGTGCTGATTATGATGTGACGCAGGCTGTTGATGCTTCATCTGCCCTTGCACTTGCCCCTGCTGCGGGCAGTTTTTGGGCGGACCGATGACAACCGTATCGGTAATCGGTGCCAGGGTGTCTTTGACTTTGGCTTCATCCAGGCAGTACGTGTGCGCGAACACGCTGGCTGGCGTCAATCTCAAGAGATCGGAGCCTGCAATGAATTCAGGCACTGGTGCGTCAAAGACCGCGATCAGGTGCGTGTTGTCAACCGTCGCCATTTCATAATGCCACCAGCCCTGGGGGACGAGGGCTACTTGACCGGGCGTTACCTTGAAGTTCAGCAGCTCCTTCGTGAACGGATTGACCATGGAGACGATGGCTGCGCCGGTAATCACATACACCAGCTCGGATGCATTCTGGTGGATATGCGGCTCCACCACATTGCCTGTGCTGAGGTGAATATCCAGCAGGGAGGCGTTTCCGAGCGTATTCAATTCTTTTACGGAGAGAGAATAGATGAAATTCTGATTGTCTTTCTTAAATGTTTGATTGTTTCTCAGATCATAAGTATAGCGAACAGATGGAGAGGTGAAATCCATATAAGAGACTGCCACTGTGATTCCTGCCCTTCATAATGTAATAGGCGTTTGACCCATAAAATACGGTATTCCCATAGGCAAACATGCGTGAGCCCATTTTCGGAACCAGTAGCGTGCAAGCCACCCTTGGCAGGGTGGCTTGGGCAAATTTCATATGGTGGGGCAGGTGAGGTCACGCCGATTTCGGAATCATCGTCTTCCGCCCTGCGAAGAAGCTGACCAGTCCTGCAGACAGGCCAAGCGCGAGCACGAATCCACCGAGCCATGGGTGATATTGAAGCGTGGATGTCGTATTGACCATGAAGCCTCCTGCACCCGCGCCTGCGGCTAACCCGAGATGGACAATGGAGGTGTTTAAGCTGAGGATCAGATTGGAAGAGCCCGGTGCTTGCTGGATAAAATAACTCTGAACGGCTGGACCCGCCGCAAACATGGACAGCACCATGATTCCCATCAGCACGAGTCCTATGAACGATTGGCCGGCGAGCAGCGGAAGAAGCGCGAATACCGCGATATGAATGATCGTGCTGAGCGTAATCACTTTTGCAGGCCCAAACCGGTCGACCCCATATCCGCCGAGCCTCGAGCCGATCGCTCCAAAAAGTCCAAAGCCAAGCATAATGATACTGATCCCTGATGGCGCGATATGGAAAATATCCTGGATAAATGGCGTAACATAGGTAAACAGTACCGAGTTGCCGGATTCCCGGAAGAACGTAAGCAGCAGCGCGCTCACGATTACGACGCTCCCCAGCACTTTGAATTGCTGGTGAAAGGGAACAGGTGCGTCCCCTTCAACATCCGGCAGGCGTCTGATCAGGACAAAGGCGACCAGCAGACTGAGCAGAGCCAGCAGCAGAAAGATCGATTGCCAGTTCAGCAGATTCGTGATCCATATTCCGATCGGAACGCCAAGCACCATGGCGCTGCTAAAACCCAGCACGATGGTACCGATGGCACGGCCTAACTTATCCGGGGGTACCAGCTTGGCTGCTGTACCCATTGCAGCTACGAGATACACCCCTGAGCTTACCCCCAGGATGACGCGGGAACCCATGAGCATCCAGACTTCGGTGCTGAAATAGGAAACGAGACTGCCGGCAATGAACAGCAGAAGAGAGCCGAGCAGCACTTTTTTACGGTTGAACCGAGCCGTGAACGAGACGAGAAACGGTGTTCCGATCGCAAAAGCCAGCGAATAAGCGGTAATCAGCTGGCCGGCAAAGGCCAAGGAAATATGAAGATCGTCTGCGATCGCATACAGAATTCCCGAGACGACCAGTTCCGAGGTAGCAGTAAGAAAAACCCCAAGCGCCAATAAATATATCGTAAATCGATTCATATCTAATTCATCCCTTCGTCAGAAGATCAATACCCTCTGCGATCATGGCTAGCACATGCCGCAAGCGGGTTGGTATAACTTGAAATCTCTTTGTGTTTGTATTATAAGTAAGACGCATATATTATGTAAGAAGGCAAAGTATTTGGATATTATCCAATCATTTTGACTAACTTACGATTAGTTAGCGATGGGGTGAGATCGTGGAACCTGTTAGAGAAGAGCTGCAGGAAACGCCGGCGTTCAATCATATCTGCTCAGTGCTGCAAATTCTCGGAGCCAAATGGGCGTTTCTAGTCATCGCGCAATTAGCCCAAGGACCGAAACGGTTTAATCAGCTTCACCGGGATGCAGCCATCATCAAGACGCAATCCTTAACGGATGTGCTGCGGCATTTGGAAGGCAGCGGGATCGTAAGACGCGAGGTATTTCCTACCGTTCCGGTCTCCGTGGAATATTCATTGACCGACAAGGGATTGGACTTCCTGGATTCTTTGAAGGAGATGGAGAAGTGGGCCGAAAAATGGGGAGTGGAACAATCCTCATGACTGCTGCCACAACAATAGTACACATATCAAAAAACTCATTTCCGATGGTTTATAACAGGAAATGAGTTTTCTTTTTTTTGAAAATTACGTATTCTTATAGTTAACATTTTTAGATTTGTTATGAAGGATAGGGAGGTGGTCGCCGCTTGCGAATCCATAAGATTAACCTGCTGACAAAATTGTTGATTTCCTATTTGCTTGTGCTGATGTTTCCCGTGATCGTCATCCTGTGCTATTACTATCCCTATTCGGCTGAAGTGGTGAAAGAGAAGGAAATGGACTGGAATGCGCATATTACGGAGCAGTTCATGACATCGATGGATACGTTTACAAGGTATGTGTACAATCTGCCGTTTGAACTGGTGCAGAACCGGGAATTCAAGATGTATAAGGCGGAGGAAAGCGACTACCAGCGGGTGCTTATTGCCAATGAGATGAAAAAATACAATGCAACCGATGCGTTTATTTACAACACCTTGCTGTATGTGAAGAACATCGGTTATTTGTTTTCCAAAACTGGAAGCGCATACAGTCTGGACGACCTTTCCATTCCGGGCGTCGGTTACTACTATGAAAACTGGGCGCATGAAGATATGATCCAGACCCTGAATGATCTTAATTCTCCAATCGTCAGGCCTGTGGAGAATGTGGTTGTGCCCGGCAATAACCGGGTCAGAATGCTGACCTTCGTACAGCCGCTGCCGGTAGGAGGCTCGAATTCTCCCGGAGCCGTCATGATCATGGTCAGGGAGGATACGATTGTCCGGATGATGAAGGCCGTTTCGGAAACCTATAGCGGCGATTTTTATGTGTTTGACGGCCAGGGAAGGCGATTGGTATCCTCCAATGATACGTCATACCAATCCTCCGATGATTTCAGGAATCTTGTGCACGGCATAGGGGAAGGGTCGGCGTCCTCTTCGGGCATTTACCAAATCAGCGGAACGGACTATCTGGTGTCGTTCTCCGTTTCGGATAAGAATGGCTGGAAATATGTGAGCCTGCTGCCGGTAACTAAGTCCCTGCAGGGCATTCGGACAATTCAACTGAATACGGCCATCCTGGTCGGGCTGATTCTGCTGCTTGAAATGTTCATTATCTACGTATCCATCCGGAAGAACTACCAGCCGATTCGCCGTTTGGTTGATCTCGCCGTTCAAGTTTTTGAACCGCGGGAGCGGAAGCATATGAATGAAATCGATACGATCAAATATACGTTGGAGGAGCTTTCGCTGGCCAACAGCAAGCTGGACGAGCATATGAAGGGATCCTTGCCGATTATGCGGGATAATCTGCTGTTTGAACTGGTGAGCGGGCGTATTGCAGGCTGGGATGATTTTGAACGGGAAGCAAGAAAGGTCGGCATCCGGTTTCATCATGATTACTTCACGGTTGCCGTACTATGCTGTGAAGCGGATGGAGCAGGGATAGAGAAGATATTGGATTATTGCCGGAACTATGAAGGACGGCTGCCGGATGATGTCCAAGGCTATTTCTTTAGAAGCATCTATCAGCAGGAATTGATTCTGGTGTGCTCCCATGCGGAGAATTTCCCGCTCAAATCCTGCCTGGAACGGATGCAAGATGAAATATTGGAGCAGACGAGCTGGCAAACGGTGATTGGCATTGGTAAGCCTAGCGCAGCTCAATTGCCAGGGGACCTCCATCTCTCCTACCTGCAGGCGCTCCGTACGGCGGAGTTTCTGCGCATCCGGAAGACCGGGACCGTGCTGATCTTTGACAACCTCGAGGTCCCCCAAACCGGAGCCGTCTCCTATTTTGCCGAAATCCTGCAATCCCTCGAGCTTGCGATCCTTAAGAACGATGCGGCCATGCTGGCCTCTTTGGCGGAGCGGATGATCGGTTACTTAAGCAACGACAGCCTGCCGCCGCATATGATACGGAGCGTGTACCTCAATACGGTTACCGTCATTTTCAACGGCCTCCAGCGGTTCCGTCATGACGACCAGAGCCTGCTTCGGCTAACCGAGGCCGCATTTAACCACCGTTATACACTGGAGCAGATGATCGGAATTATCAGGGAGAGTTATGCCAAGCTGTGCGAGATGATTAGCGAAACGCTCCCCGTGTCCCGTACGGCAACGCAGGAAGAGATTCTGTCCCTCATAGCGGAGAAAGGAATGGATCCCAACTGCTCGCTGCAGATGATGGCCGATTATTTTGATATGTCGGTCTCCAACTTCAGCCATCACTTCAAGAAAACGATGGGGCAAAATTTCAAAGAGTATATCGATCAGCTCCGCATCCAGAAATCCATTCAGCTTCTACGGGACAGTGAGGAGACCCTCGAATCCATTTCCCAACAGGTCGGATACACCAACACCTCGAGTTTTATCCGTTCCTTCAAAAAGATGGTGGGTACGACACCCGGACAATATCGAAATACGCATAAAGCATAAAACGAAGACCGCTGATGCTGAATAAGACAGCTTACAGCGGTCTTTTGTCAAACTTTTTCGTTATAAGCTTCTTGTGCGGGCATTTTCTTGAAGCTGAGAAGCGTCATTTTTTGAATATATACAATATTTGAATTCCCTGTAGCGATCCAGACTGGTTGCGCTTTCACCTGTTTGATTATAAGCGCTTTCAAAAAATGAAGATGCTTAAAAAACTGTCCGTTTACGGAGCTCTTCCCCTCCGTTTAGAGTGAAATGTGTCCCAAGGCAAGGCCCATACATGGCCGCATACCCCCATGGACCAGACCAACAAACGAAACCAGGAGGTAATGGAATGAAGAAAAGGGTAAACGTTTTCATCTCGCTCGTCGCCATCACAGCCATGTTGTTAACAGGATGCACCGGGGACGGAGGTGACACGAACGAGTCAGCCGAAACACCCGGGGATCAAACAGGCAAAAAAGTAAAGCTCACCGCCATCATTACCAAGCATCCGCTCACGAAGCCGTTGGCTGAAATGGAATGGCTGCAAAAGGTTGAGGAGACGGCGGGCGTGGACATCGAATGGCAGGAGATTACCGCGGATTGGGGACAGAAGAAAGGGACGATGCTGGCCAGCGGCGATATTCCGGATCTGTTCATCGGACCGAACGTCATTACGGATGCGGACTTTGCGCAATTCCAAGGCTTGTTCCAGGATCTGTCCGGCATGCTGGATCAGGCGCCCAACGTACAGAACATGTTTAATGAAAAACCGGATACAAAAGTGATTGCCACGCAGTCGGACGGCAAAATCTACGGTCTTCCCAAATATCAGCGGTTCTGGCCCGCTACCGCCAGCAGGCAGTTCATTAACCAGCAGTGGCTGGATCAACTCGGCTTGAGCATGCCGACCACATGGGATGAACTGTATGAAGTCCTCGTGGCCTTCAAAGAGAAGGATGCCAACGGCAACGGCGATCCGAACGACGAGATTCCGATGGATTGGCCGGGAGGCATCGGCGGATATTTTAACCCGGCGGTGCTCCTGGGCAGCATGGGCATTACGCTGACGGACGGCAGCGGACAGGGCTATTTTGTGGAAGACGGTCAGGTGAAGAACTTCCTGACGGATGAAAGGTACAAAACGATGGTCGCGTTTCTAAACAAATTGTACAAGGCGGGTCTCATTAACCCGGAAGTATTCACGCATGATTATACGAAATTTCAATCCATCGCGCGCGGGGAAGGGGATACGGCCAAGGTCGGCTTTACCTGGGGATGGGTGGCGTCCGACCGGTTCGGCGAGCAGCTGGCACCGCAGTATGCTTCCATGCCGCCGATGAAGGTGTCTGCAGATTATGCAGGGAAGCTGTCCTGGAGCTACGATCACTACTCCTTGAATTATGGCACCAACCATATCGTCATGTCCGCCAAGACCAAGAACAAGGAAGCGGCCATGAAATTTATCAACGAGCTTTATGCCCCCGAGGTGGGTATGCAGGTGCTATTCGGATCCATCGGTCCGAATATTAAAGATAACGGAGACGGTACATATGCCGTTCTGCCTCCAGCCGATGCCAAGATGGATCCGGGTACATGGAAATGGACCTCGACGATGGCGGACAACGGCGCATTTTATATCCCTGATACCTTAGAGCTGACGCTTGGCACCGATATGCAGGAGGTGCTGGGTCAATCGGAGCCGCTGGAGGCGGCCTTGGACGTAGATCCCGATAAAGACGTGTTCCCCGGCATGTTCATCAAGTATTCCACCATGGACAATAACGCCATGAGCCTGAACAACACCAACGTGATGAATCTAGCGGAATCCAGCTTTGCCAAATGGGTGACCAAGGGCGGCGTGGAAGCCGAATGGGACGCGTACATCAAGGAAAGCGAGAAGGCAGGCCTGAAGCAGAATCTAGAGATTATGCAAAAATATTACGACGAGTACATGAATCAAAACTAGGAGGGAGGATATGGAATCCCGTAAAAGACAGAACACCTTCAGACGAGATTATCAGCTGTGGATTATGATTTTTCCGGCTATTATCGTCATCCTGCTGTTTAACTATATCCCGATGTACGGCATCCAGCTTGCTTTTCGGGACTACGATTTCAGCAAAGGCTTGACCGGCGGCGAGTGGCGAGGGCTTGCTTACTTTCAGCAATTCATCGACAGTTACCTGTTCACGGATTTGATGCGGAACACGTTTCTGATCAGTCTGGCCACGATTGTGCTTGGCTTTCCGGCTCCGATCATATTGGCCCTCATCCTTAACCAGATCCGCAGAAAAAGAATGAAGCAGCTGATGCAGACTACCGTATACCTGCCCCATTTCATATCCATTATCGTGCTGGTCGGCATGCTGAATGTGCTGCTATCCTCCGAAACCGGAGTTGTCGGTCACTTCATGAAGGCGGTGGGGCTTGGACATATCAATCTGTTGGCATCCACCTCGACTTTTATCCCGGTGTATGTGCTTTCCGACATATGGCAGCACTGCGGCTGGAACAGCATTATCTATCTTGCAGCCTTGTCCACCGTGGATCCCCAGCTGTATGATGCCGCTAAAATCGATGGGGCCAGCCGATGGCAGACGATCCGGTATGTCGACATTCCCGCCCTCATCCCGACCATCATCATCTTGTTTATCCTCAGCATGGGGAATATCCTCGGGACCGGCTTCGAGAAAATATTCCTGATGCAGAATTCGCTGAACCTTCCCGTCTCGGAGGTCATTGCCACCTACGTCTATAAAATCGGGATCATCTCCAATCAATTCAGCTTGGCTTCGGCCATCGGTTTGTTTAACACGCTCATCAATTTCGTATTCTTGTATGCGATGAACACGATCTCGAAGAGAATGTCGGAAACGAGCCTATTCTAATGATCGGGGAAGGAGAAACGGTTGTGGAACATGAACATACGAGAACGCGCATGAACGGCAAGGAGATAGCGTTTAAGATCACATTGGGTTTTCTGTGCAGTATGATTTTTCTGCTGATCGCCTATCCGCTGTACTTTATCATCATTGCTTCGTTCAGCGACTCAACGCTCGTCTCTACGGGGAAAGTCCTCTTTATCCCCAAAAATATCAGTTTTTTTGGTTACCAGGAGATTTTCAAAGATATGCGGATTTGGACCGGGTACCGAAATACGTTGTTTTACACGGTGTTCGGCACCTTGGTTAACATGCTGTTCACGCTTCCGGCAGCTTATGTGCTGTCCAGAAAGGAATTCCGCGCCAGACGGCTCATTATGTTTATTTTCGTGATCACGATGTTTTTCAACGGCGGGCTGATTCCCACCTATTTGCTGATGAAGGGGCTTAGTCTGACGAACACGATCTGGGTGTTTATTCTCCCCTTCTCCGTGAATGTGTTTTATTTGATCATTGCGCGGACCTTTTTTGAGAACTCGCTGCCGCAGGAGCTGCATGAGGCGGCCGTCATGGACGGCTGCTCCCATTTTACCTTTTTCTTTAAAGTGGCCTTGCCGCTGTCCAAAGCGTTGATATCCGTCATCGGACTCTATTATTTGGTGGGGCATTGGAATGATTTCTTCACCGCGCTGATCTATATCCGGGACACGAAGCTCCAGCCGCTGCAAATCGTTCTGCGGGATATTCTGCTGTCAAACCAGGTGTTCTCGAGCGGTGCCGGAACAGGCGGGGATGCAGGGGGGTATGCGCAGCGATATGCCGACCAGATCAAGTACGGGGTCATTATTGTATCGACGCTTCCGATTCTGCTCATTTATCCGTTTATGCAAAAATATTTCGAGAAAGGCGTCATGATCGGCTCCATTAAAGGTTAACGCATCGGTAAATTTACTAATCAAGCTTCAGAGGAATAGACAAAAAAGGGACGGTCCCGAAAGATCCAGGATCTGGCGGGATGTCCCTATTTGTTTGTTCCTGTTGTTACTGCAGTATATGAAGCCGATGGATATTGGCGATTGTCGCCGTCACGCGCAAGAGGGCAGGGGTGCCAGCGGCGCAAATAGGATCAGGATTCATGGAGGCTTTCATCCGTAAAGTAGATTCCGTTGCCGGAATCATCCTTGGCACTCAACCAGAGGCCGTCCGGTGTTTCACTCGGTTCGCCGATAAATTGCAGCTTGCCGGGATTGTTCTCGTATAGAATACGAGAAGCCCGGCAGGCAATATGTATAGGGGAAATGTAACGGTAACTTATGACTGATTCCGGATCATATCGACGAAGTTCATGGCGGCAGCGGATAACGTTTCATGCTTGCGGGTGCAGACCGCTATGATATTTTGAAGCTCGATTCCATCAACATAGACCCGGCTCAGTTCACCGCGCTCCACATACTCTCGTACGACGAGTGAGGACACAAAGTTTGCACCGTATCCGGCAATGACGGCCATAATCGCTTCGTGCAGACCATTGAATTGCAGCGTGATCCGCGGGGAAGGCGCGCTATGGGTACGACATAAGGCAAATAAACGTTCTCGCGTTGAACTGCCTTTCTCCCGCATAACAAATGGCTCTCTCATCATCTCTTCCAGGGAGATACGCTTGTTGGCATAGCGGTGATTTGGGGATACGACAAACCATAACTCATCCCGGAACAGCTCCTCGATCTGTATCGTATTCGGAGATTCCTCTGGCAGACCGCCGTATATCGCAAGGTCGACATTCATATGTAACAGTTGCTTAAGGGCATCGCTTGAATTCGTGGTGGTTATGCTCATTTCTACTTCTTCGTACCGCTGCTTGTATTTTGCAAGCCAGGCCGGCAGAAGAAAATGGGAAGGAAGATAGGTAGCCGCCATGCGGATCTGTCCCCTCGAACCGCTGCGGTAATCCAGGCAGAATTGTTCAATCTGCTGCTCGACGGAGAAGAGTCTTTTGGCAAGCGGAACGAGCTCGGCTCCGGCCGCCGTCAATCCGATGCCCCTGCCCTGCGGCTTGAACAGAGTAAGGGAGAGTTCCTTCTCGAATTTTTTAATCTGGGCTGTTATGGCGGGTTGGCTTATATTTAACAATTCAGCAGCTCGGGTAACACTGCCCGTTGTGGCGATAACGTGAAAGAGCCGTAATGCGTGCAAATTCATGAGTGCCGTACTCCTATCCATTCATATATTTAAAGTATATAAGTCCTTTAAATATATATTATATCTATAACAATAAATCACATACAATGACTTTGTAAGATCTATATGGAGAATAAGGAGGATGCGGGCATGAAAAAGAAGGATGCTGAAGCTGCAACTTGGGATAAAGTAGACGATTACGTCACAGAACATTTGATTCCTTATGATGAGGTTCTGGAGAGGGTCTTAGCTGCAAATCGGGAGGCCGGATTGCCGGAGATTGATGTATCCAGGGCTCAAGGGAAGCTGCTGAACCTCATCGTTCAGATCAAGGGTGCGAAACGAATTTTGGAGATCGGTACACTGGGAGGTTACAGTTCGATCTGGATGGCCAGAGCGATTGGGGATGGGGGGCGGCTGATTTCACTGGAGCTCGATCCGCATCATGCCGAGATTGCCAAATCCAACGTGGCCTTAGCCGGACTGGAGGATAGGGTGGAAATCCGGGTAGGCGATGCTGTGCTGCAGCTGGAGCAGCTGGCCAAGGAGAAGGTGGAACCGTTCGATCTGATCTTCATTGATGCCGATAAACCCAACAATCCGAATTATTTGAAGTGGGCGTTACAGTTCTCACGGCCGGGCACCGTCATGATTAGCGATAATGTGATCCGGAATGGAGAAGTTATCGATCATCACAGCACAGACCCTCGGGTGCACGGTATCCGCAAATTCATGGATATGCTGTCCGCCAACTCCGCGATTTCCGGCACGGCTATTCAAACGGTGGGAAGTAAGGGGTATGACGGGTTTTATATCGGAGTTGTATCGTGAGCTGTTAGACTGGAGCATCGTTCCATTTACGGCGATCCGTATCGGGTTAATGGCAGAAGGAAAAAGAAAACGCAGCAATCGAATCCGTCTGTATTTGAAAAAAAGGAGGGTGTCCCAAGATCTTAGATCTGGCGGGATACCCTCCTATTGCTGTTAAGAGACGCTATTGCTCCGGATCGGGAATGACAAAAGATACGCTTGTGCCTTCATGGACCTCGCTTTGAATGGAAAGACCGCTCCCATACGTCTGAATCAATCTGCGATTCGTATTGTACAGGCCAATTCCTCTTTTGTCCTCTCGCGGAGCATCCAGCAACCCCTGTACCTTTTCTCTGCTCATTCCCATGCCGTTATCCTTGACCTGAATCAGCGTGGAAAGCTCCTGACGTTCAATACGAATTTGTACGGTTCCACCCTTAGCTATTTGCATAATACCGTGCTGTACGGCATTCTCAACCAGAGGCTGAATCGTTAATGGAGGAAGCAGGAGGTTAATGTCCTGATCCACGTTCCATCTGACATGGAGCCTGTTGCCATGTCGCTCCTTCTCAACATACAAATATGCGCGTACAAGTTCGAGTTCTTCCGATAGTGAGACAAATTTGCCGGAGTTTTGATATTGAAAACTGATTTGCAGGTATGAACTAAAGGCTTCGTTAAGTTTTCGCATTCTTTCCACATCAATTTCACTCAATGCGTGGATTGAATTCAAGGTGTTGAACAAAAAATGCGGATGGATTTGAGCTTGCAGATAGGCAGCTTCCATACGCAGACGCTCGTTCACGGACTGCTTTAGCGTAATCAATGACTGGATACGGTATTTAAGCTCCATCGGATCCACTGGTTTCGTGACATAATCGTTGGCACCCGCCCGAAACCCCGCATACATGTCGGAGGGCTCGTTTCGCGCCGTCAGCAGAAGCACAGGGAGCTCGGAAGGGGAATAACGTTCTCTTATCTTCCGTGTCAGCTCGTAACCGGAAATCTGCGGCATCATGACATCAGCGATTACCAAATCCCATGGCCTCGTTCCGAGCAATTCCAGCGCTTCTCCGGCCGAAGTTGTTAATTGCAGGTGGTAAGGTTCAGACATCAATATACTCGCAAGCACTCGCAAATTTACAAGGTTATCGTCAACGGCTAGGATGTTCATCTGCTCTTCCGCTGACGGGACTTCTGCGGTTTGGAGCGGCTGGTCATTCAGGTCGTTCCGGCTTGCCGCCATTTCTTCATAGGCCTCGAACCGAACGGCCGATATATCGGGGGACATCTCTACGTCAGTCGAATCAGCCAAAGGAAGCGTGAATGTAAACGTTGAACCCCTTCCGATTTCGGAGTGAACCGTCATCCAGCCGCCATGAAGCTCTACCAATTCTCTGCTGATGCTAAGGCCCAAACCTATGCCGTTGGTGTCGCCGTATCCGGGATCGCCTTGTTCGTATGGCAGAAATACCCGCTGCTGTGTTTCCTGGTCCATTCCCGTTCCCGTATCCGTTACCTCGATGAACATTTGCCCGTTCTTGGCGTTGGCCGTTACGGCAATGCTTCCTTCCTCGGTATGTTTGATGGCATTATGCAATAAATTCATGAGGATTTGCACAAGCCTCTTTTCATCCGCCATAACGAGAGGGAGGGCTTCGGATGTGTCTATATTCATTTTCAACTGCACAGCTTTTCCTTCGAGCAAATACTTCAGGATATCGATAACGCCATTTACGATAGAGGGAAGGGATAGCGGCTCGGCATGCAGTACGATTCGCTTTTCCCTCAGCCTTACGGCGTCCAGTAGATCATTCAGCAAATGCGACATCTGGCGTCCAACCTTAACAAGGAGTTGCATATCCTCCGCACTTCGATTGTCCATATTATGCTGTTCCCTGTCTGAGACGCTCTGGGCGATATTCATGATCCCGTGCAGCGGCGTTCGCAGCTCATGTGACGTCTGGGCCAGAAACCGGTCTTTCATTTTGTCCGCTTTCTGCAATTCGCGGTTGAGCTTGCTGATTTTATCGACGTTGCGGAAATAACGCTTAAACCAATAGGCAGAGAAACCGATGATGGCCGCGATGACATCAACGGGGTAATACACTTTTGGAAGTTCCTGATATTTAATGAGTGCTCCCCAAATAACACTGGAGAAAACGCCGCTGGCTGCCAAGAGCAGAAAGATCGCGTCATCCCGGCTTGCAGCCACCATTCTCCCGAACATATATATAGAGATGATAATTGGCAATAAATAATGAATGGCAAAAACTTTGTATTCCACCGTCCAGAAGATAAGAGAAGCAGGTGCGATTGCAATAAATCCGGAATATAGAAGCAGGGAAATGCCATAACCGATAAACCATCGATTGCGGGTCTTCAAGGTGAAGCTCCTAGTCATTTTCAATACGAAAAACGATAGCCAAGAATAAGACAATATGGAGATTTTAAGATCCCAAGCGTAATTGATGGGCAGCCATTTCAACAGTAAATCGTCATCTGAAACTACAATCGTCACGGATGCGGTAAGTAGCAGCAGAAAAAAATCAAGAAGCGTCCATTCCCGCGGATTGAAAAAATACAGAATGCAGGAATACAAACCGTGAAGGATCAGCACGACGAATGTAATGAGCTGAAGATCGATGGAAAGTCCGCGTTCATCGTGGATGGCTTCGCTGGATCCCAGCTTGATGGAATTTACAATTCCGCCTTGGAGCGGATGCTCATGGTTGGCCACGCGTATAATCAAATCGATTTCTTGCGTGTGTTTAACGGGAGCGTAATCGACAACGAAGGGACTTCGAGCCGGTGAATAGGTGTCTTTGCCGTCCTCTCCGGTGCTGCCCATCTCTCCCATCTTAAGGCCGTTTATCTCGACGCTCGCCGAAGCCTGAATCTGTTGGATCCAGAACGAAAGGGGAGCGGTTAAGGATGGATCGACCAGAATACGAAGCCGATAGGTTCCGGTACCATAGGCAGATGCGGATTCCTTCGTTTGGCTCTCCCGCCAATTTCCCGGAACCTGCACATAGCGATGCTGCGGATTGGTTTGCTCCAGCTCTTGTTTTGTGGCAAGCATGTCCGGATAGAACTCCCATTCTCCATCCAATGTTATGGATTTGGAATGTATGAGGTCCCAGCTGCGTAAGTCGAGCACCCCTTGGGAGGCTTTCGGATGGTGGGGAGGAACGAAGGTCTCGATCCAATACCACCGAATGCTGAGGAGCACGGACAGAAAAACAGCAACTGCCAATATATACTGAAGAATCTTTTTAATTTGAATGCGATAGGTATGGTTTGCAGATCGTGTTGGCACGGTTCACGTTCCCTTTTAGGTTTGGTATGGTTGAAGATCCGAGAATTCTTTCTTCTTAATATACGAGAAAATGTGGCGATCGTATAGCTATTCCCCATCAAAAAGCATTCGCTCGGTTCTTTGGTAATCGTCCCAAGTGCTCACGGATGAGATTTCCGTTCCCTTTTATTGAAATGGCATAGAAAATAACCGCCTTTTTACCTGTCATGATTCAGGAAAAGACGGTTATTGTGATCATTGTTAGGTTGGGGTCATCCTTGTAATGGCTACATTCCTACGTCATGTCCGGAAGGGCTCTTTGCTTCCTGCTCCTTCGGGGTGAACGGCCACCAGTTAGCCCTGCCGAAGATGCGGACCATCACCGGTACGAAGAATGGCAGGAACAGGAGTGCGTAGAGCACAAGTCCAACCAGGACAACCGTTGCGATCTGCATCATGGACAGTACGCCGGACGGATACATCGCCGCAAAGGTACCGCCAAGAATGACTACCGCGGACAGGATCACAGTACCCATGTTGCGCATGGCATGCAGAATGGCATCCTGAACGTTCCTGGACTTGTTCTCGTTGAAACGCGCCATTAGGAAGATGCTGTAATCCACCCCAAGCGCGATCAGCATGACAAAGCTGAAGAATGGCGTGGCCCAGGTAATGCCGGAATACCCGAAGCCGTGAACGAAAATCATCTCCGTAACGCCGACAGCCGTAAAGTATGTGATAACCAGTGAAACAATCAGATAGATCGGCATCACGAGGGAGCGCAGCAGCACGACCAGGATAATGAAGATTCCGCTCAGCATGAGAATCACGGTTCGCGTGTAGTCTTCATTCGATATGTTCTGCAAATCGTTGTTCGTGCTTGTAATGCCGCTGATGGCAACCTCGGCGTTCTCCAATTTCGTGTCTTTTACTGCGCGATCTACCGCAGCTTGAATCTGTTCGACGCTGCCCAACGCTTCTTCGCTGTACGGATTGGTTGCCAGAACCACATCCAGCGTCATTACTTTGCGGTCATCGCTGAGATAGGTATCGAATACCGTCTGGAATTCTTCATTCTCAAGGGCTTCCTGCGGAATGAAGAACCCGCTGAGCTCTTCATCCTGAACGTCCTGGATCTGCTGCAGATAATCCTGTGCGGAATGCAGTCCGTCCGAAATTTGCTTCAATCCGTCCGCGCTGGAGTTCAGTCCTTCCGTCAGTTCTCCGATCTGGCCGGTTAGATCGCCAAAGCCGTCGGCAAGCTGCTTCTGGCCGCCTTGCAGCTGGTCCAGACCGTCTGTAATGGAAGGGATTTGGCTCACGATCTGTCCTTGCCCGTTAGCTGCCTGCGAAAGGCCGGATTGAAGCTCGGCGATACCGGTCACAAGCTGCTGTAGACCGTCGGCAAGCGCCGTTTGCCCGGCGGCTGCCTTGGCGTAGCCGGCGTTGGCTTCCGATAAGCCGGCTGACGCGCCTTTAAGCTGCTCGGCGATTTGTCCTAACCCTGCTGCCAGCTCGGCTGTGCCTGCCGCTGTTTGCGTGACGGTACCTTTGATGGTTTGATAGTCGGCATCCTGAATGAGTTCCGGGTGGTTGCTCTCCAGTCCCGTGAAGGAGCCTTCAAGTCCACTCAGTGCAGCCGCAACGCCGCCCAGCTGTTCTTTAAGTCCGGCAACGCCGCCTTCAAGAGCTGCTAATCCGGTATCAAGTTGTTTATAACCTTGGAGAAGCTGGGCATGAGCTGCAGCCAGCTCTTTTGCGCTTTTCGCAGCCTGGGCAAGCCCTGCTTTGAGTTCGCCTGCGCCTGCGCTGCCGCTCTGGATTCCTTTTTGGATGGCGCTGAGGCCTTGGCCAAGCTCCGTGATGCCGTCCTTGAGGTCGGCGGTTCCCTTGGTCAGCTCCTTGGCTCCCGCAGCGGCTTCATTCAGCTTCGGCGTATTCTCGCTGAGCTGTTTGCCTGCTTCGGATAGTCCATTCTGAATCTGGGTTAGTCCGTCTTTGGACTCTCCCAATCCTTCATTTAACGTTTTCACTTGAGTAGG
The DNA here is from genome assembly GCF_050279985.1 of Paenibacillus sp. NPDC093718. Classification (NCBI taxonomy): domain Bacteria; kingdom Bacillati; phylum Bacillota; class Bacilli; order Caryophanales; family Paenibacillaceae; genus Paenibacillus; species Paenibacillus sp. NPDC093718. The sequence goes on along the minus strand of NZ_JBNNUS010000001.1, from coordinate 964,393 downwards.
AATGAGGAAATCGTTGATTTGCTCGCCGGTTGGACGGGAGAGCCCGCGTACGCTGGATACGCCATCAACCTTTTCCACTTCCCGGCTGATTTTTTCCGCGAGTCCCATGTATTCCGCCGTATCCATCCGGTCATCGTTCTTGATCACGATGGTGGATGGCAGCGATTGTCCGGGGCCGAAGCTGTCCGAAATAATGTTAAAGCCCTTGACCGAAGCGTAACTTGGCCCGATTTCCTCCAGGCTGTTAAACGACAGCTTGCCGCTGTACGTAGCCAGGAAAGGGGCCACGATAACGGCTACGACAAGCAATGCAGCCCAAGGACGCTTAAGTGAGAAGGAACCTGCCGCTCCCCAAAGCTTGTTTTCGCTATGCTCCAGCTTGCCGCGTGACGGCCAGAAGAGCTTCTTGCCCAGCACCGCCATGAAGAATGGAACGACGGTAACCAATGCCAGGAGCATAACGGCGATGCCGATTGCAACCGCAACCGCGGATTTGTACAGAATGAATTTGGATAACCCGATGGCTGCAAAGCCGACAAATACGGCGAGCCCGGAATAAATCACGGTGCCGCCGGCTTTTCGGTAAGTCTCGATGATCGCCGTCTTGGTATCCTCCGACGTGGTGAGTTCTTCCTTAAACCGGCTGATCAGCAGGATGCAGTAGTCGGTCCCGATCCCGAACATGACGGCCACCATAAAGATCTGAGTGAAGGTCGATATCGGGAAGTTGAACTGGTCCACGAGAAAAGAAACGACCGACTGTGACACGATATAACTGAGCCCCACGGTCAACAGAGGGACGAACGGTGCCACGAAGGAACGGAATACAACGAACAGAATGAGCAGAATAAAGATGACCGTAATGTATTCCGTTTTCTTCAGGCCTTCCTCCGAGCTGACGATGGTATCTTCATTGATGAGGCCTTCGCTTGTCAGGTAATGATCCGCTTGAACGCCTTCCAGCACCTGACCAACCTTCTCGGGCAGCTCTTTCACGGCTTCCTGGCCGCCGCTGACCTGAAGCGCGACCATGATGGTCTTGCCGTCTTTGGCGATGAGCGAGTCTTCCAGCTCCGTCTGCGTGAACGGTTCATTGATGGAATCAATATGAAGGCTTTCTTTATTGTCGTTTAAAGCTTGAACGCCCTCCCGGATGCTCTCTTTATCCGATTCGCTTAGCCCATCGGGTTTATTGAAGACGAGCGCAACCTGATGCAGGGTTTCTCCGCCCTCGCCGCCGGAGGCTTCCTTGAGAATTTCCGCCGCGCGCGAAGAGGTATAACCGTCGGGTACGGACAGCTGCCCCTTTTCCCGCACCAGGTCCGACATGGAAGGCGCGAACAAAAACAGCGCAACTGCGGCTACCAGCCACAGCACAATAATGGCCCATCTTGCTTTCAGTATGACTTTCAATTCTTTCTCCCCCCTGATTCTTGCATCAATTGTCCCAGCTTCTCGAACATCGAGATGAACATTTCGATATCTTTTTCTTCAAAATGCTGCAGGTAAGGAGAGACGATCTCCCTCATCTGTTCCTGGGCAGATTCAAAAATCGTACGTCCGTATTGCGTTAAAGTCAGATACACCAGCCTGCGATCTGCTTCGTCCCGGGTTCTGTCGATAATGCCGGCCTCCACGAGACGGTTGACGATAGCCGTAACCGAGCTTTTGCCAACCGCGAGAGCTTCCGCCAGATAGGATGAAGTACAGTGATCCGTGCCGTTGATCAAGCGTACCACTTGAAACTGGTCACTGGTCAGATCCTCGCCGAGCTGCTCTCTAATCTGGGCGTTGATCCGCCTCGATACAAGCAGGTAGACATCGACATACCGGTCGATCCACTGCTTTGCCTTGTCGTTCAATGATAGTTCTCCTCTCAAATAGTTCACGTATGAAATAGTTTTATTAATGAACTATATGGCAGAAGGAAAGAAAAGTCAATATCCGCATGACGGCACATAACAGACCGCCTTGGAAGAAAATCCTCCGGGCGAGTCTGTATGACGTTAATACAACAGATCAATGTCCTCGACGCGGGAAGGTTGGAACTTACCTCGGGTAATACGAAGATCCCGGATACTTCACAACAGGCCATTTTTCCTTGCGCAAAGCATCGGTGACTTCATTTCCAACACTCAGGTTATCCTGGACCAGGTCCCGAGGGGTCAAAGCCATCCATTGATTTAAGGATATATCCTCGAACCGGTCGCTTCTGAACATCTCCAGAAACCACAAGGAATCCGTACCCGTGTTCTGTATGTAATGGCCGAAGGCAAAGGGGACATAGCCTACATCACCGGCTCTGTAATCAAAGGTACGCGCTGCTCCATTGCCGGCAAACACGGTCATTCGACCTTGGCCGGTAAGGTAATACTGCCATTCATCCTGATTCGGATGCCAATGAAGCTCCCTCATGGCGCCCGGTTTGATCTCGACGAGTGCGGCTGCAACGGTTTTGGAAATCGGAAAATTGCCTGAATCCACGATTCGTACACTTCCCCCGGGGGTTAGGATCGGTTCTTGTGCCAGCAGACGATGCTTGAAACTCAGCGGCACCTTTCCGTAAGGAGACTGGACCTCCTGGCTTTCGAGCGAACCCGGCACCTGATCCTGAAAAATATAAACCTGTTCCTTCGGGATATGGTCAAAAGCGTTCTCCGGAACGCCGAAGTTGGCGGACAGCACATCCTTTGGCGTGTGCGCAAACCAGTCGGAGATCGATAAGGTATTCAGGTCCGAGAAGTGGCCGTCGTCAAAAACCAGCAGGAACTCACATCCTTCCTCGAGTCCCTGGATCGAGTGGGGGAGGCCGGCCGGAAAATACCACAGATCGCCTGGCCCCACATCCGCGATGAAATTTCTACCGCTTGCATCCATGGCCGTAATTCTGGCGCTGCCCCAGATCATATAGGCCCACTCCGCTTGCTGATGCCAATGAAGCTCCCGGACGCCGCCGGGCGTAAGGCTCATATTCACGCCGGCCAGCGTGGTGGCAATCGGCAGGTCCCGTACCGTAATTTCCCGCGACCAGCCGCCATGATTCAGCTGCATATGCGTATCGGAGAACGACATTTTCAGATTGGGCATCAAGCCGGCATCCGTGGCGGGGGGCACAAGCATGTCGGGATTCTCGATATCCCTCATCACATCCCGCGGGCCATAGTCCGGCCCGCCTGCTCCGTCGCTGCGTATCGGCTGGGGCACGCGGTCATGATTTCCTCTGTTCCGGTTCTGATCCTCCATGAATCGGTATCTCCCTCCATATTGGTTTTTTCGTACCGTATCCGGTTAAACTGCCATCCATTAAGTTTATGAGCCAGCGCTTGGCTAATATGTTGAGGAATGCGAGGCGAGTCAAAGACGGTTTTCGCAATGATATTTCTCACTTCAAAACGAAAAGGTGGTTGACATTTGAAAGCGCTGCAAATACAATAGGTCTCAAATAGATCTATGATAGATCTATCATAGATTCGGGAGGGACAAGCATGAACCACAATGAGCTGCTGCTTGCTTTCTATGGCGATGACTTTACAGGTTCAACGGATGCGATGGAGGCGCTGGCCCGAAGCGGTTACCGCACGGTATTGTTTCTGGAAGCTCCTTCGCTTGATCGGCTGAAGAAGTTTGAAGGCATCCGTTGCATCGGGGTGGCAGGTACAAGCCGAGCCAAATCTCCGGAGGATATGGAGGCCGAGCTCCGGCCGGTATTTGAGAAGCTGTCCATGAGCGGCGCGCCGCTCGTCCACTATAAGACATGCTCCACCTTCGACTCTTCGCCTGAGGTTGGCAGTATCGGCCACGCGATTGGGGTGGCAAGAGACTATTTTCCAGATCAGGTGACGGTTCCGCTGCTGGTCGGCGCGCCCCGCCTTGGACGTTATACGCTGTTCGGCCAGCATTTTGCGAAAATGCATGATACGGTGTACCGTCTGGATCGGCATCCCGTCATGTCGCAGCACCCTTCCACGCCGATGCATGAGGCGGATCTGCGTCTTCATCTTGCGCAGCAGACGGCGGACTCCATAACTTTAATGGATATTGTAGAATTGGATGGAGACAAGGATACGGTTCTTCGCCGATATCGTGATAAACTGGGGGAGAAGCCGGGAATTCTGCTGTTTGATGCGCTGGATGAGGACAGGCTCAAGCGCTGTGGCCAGCTGATTCAGGACAAGCCGGAAGGGGCGGGGACTTTCGTTGTCGGTTCCTCTGGCGTTGAATATGCTTTGGCCGCCCATTGGGATGAGCTGGGACTCGCTTCCCCTTCATTGGAGAATAACAAACCTGGTGCGACCGTTCGGCCAACCGATGCCATTCTGGTAGTGTCCGGGAGCGCTTCACCGGTCAGTCAGCTTCAGATTGAGCGTGCGATAGCTGAAGGGTATCACGGCATGCGTATTACGCCGGCCATGATCGGGGGGACAGATGATACTGCCCGGCTGGGGCTTGTCCAGCAAGCGGTGGATAAGCTCCAAGAAGGACAAAGCGTGGTGCTCTACACGGCGCTGGGCCCTGAGGATGAAGCGATCCGTGAGACACGAACACGGTTGAAGACCATGGGACTATCCGGAGCGGAAGCGGGCGAGTACATCGGCAGAAGCCTTGGGAAGTTGACCAAGCATGTCATGGATCAAGCCGGGCTGCGCCGAGTTGTCATTGCTGGGGGAGACACCTCCGGTTTTGTCACCAGCGAGATGGGCGCTTACGGGTTGGAGATGATATGGGACGTATCACCAGGGGCTCCGCTGTGCAGGGTATATTCGGACGACGCAAGCCTGGACGGTCTGGAATTGGCTCTTAAGGGCGGACAGCTGGGATCGCCGGATTATTTTATTAAAGTACGGGATGCCGGTTTTCCTGAACCGGATCAATAGCCAAGATAGGAGAATACACGAATGACGATGGATAAAAGCAAAGGGGCAGCTTCCTCTCTTCTGTTAAAAGATGTGGCCTATAACGAGATTAAGGAAAGCATTCTGAATGAGAAATTCGAGCCGGGGCGATTCTTGTCCGAGCGAGAATTGATTGAGCTGCTGGGAATGAGCAAGACGCCGATCAAAGCGGCGTTGACGCGGCTGGAGACAGAGGGCTTTGTCACCGTCTCCTCGAAGCAGGGCATCATCATCAATGATCTATCCGTGAACCGGATTGTAGACATATATGATCTGCGGATTGCGCTGGAGACGTTCAACTGCCAGCAGATCGAATCCAGACTCACGCCTGAGCAGGAGAAGGAGCTGGAGGGCAATCTTGCCGAAACTGCCGACATCGTCAGCCGGCTTGATGTCAAAAATTTTGCTCAAGCCGACCATGATTTCCACTTGATCATTTGCGAATGTACGGGCAACCAGGAAATACACCGGGTGCTGCTGAACTACCATGATCATCTGCAGCGAATCACCCGCCGTCATTTGCGGAAGGATCCGCACCGGATGGAGAAGTTCCTGGAGGATCACTGGAAGATTTATGAGGCGCTCAAGACCGGCAAGGAGAGCAGCGCCGAAGTGATGCGCAAGCATTTGCAGGAATCGAAGCAAGCGCTTTTTATTTAACAGAGAGAAGCGGGAAAACATCCCATGAAGCTTGATCACAACAAGGGGGAGAGACAATGAAGGCTGTATATGTGGAGGATGCGTACAAAGTTGTCGTTAAAGACGTGGACATACCGGAGATCGGGGCAGGGGAAGTTCTGATACAGGTAAAAGCAGCCGGGATTTGCGGCTCGGATATTCACACCTATAAGGGATTGCATCTGTTTCGGAAGCCGCCCGTCATTATCGGCCACGAAGTGTCCGGCGAAATCGTGAAGGTGGGTAAGGACGTCACATCCTTTCAGATTGGTGATCGGGTAACCGTGGAGCCTCAGGTCGGCTGCGGCAAATGTGATTACTGCTTGACGGGCAGAACGAATTATTGCACCGAGCGGGGAGCGCCGGGCCTGAAGGGCTGGTATGGCTCGATGGCGGAGTACTTTGCTGCGCCGGAAGCATGCGTGTTCAAACTGCCGGATCAGCTGGATCATGAGCTGGGCGTGCTGGTTGAGCCCTTCGCGGTAGGGGTCCATGCGGTACGCAAGGCCGGGATCGAAGTCGGAGACAAGGTCGCCATTCTCGGTGCTGGACCGATCGGGCTGCTCGCCATGACGGCTGCGAAGGCTGCCGGCGCTACAACGCTCATGGTGACGGACGTCATGGATTATGCGCTTGAATCCGCGAAGGAGATGGGTGCTACCCACACCTTAAACATCGGCGGCAAGAAGCATTGGACCGAGGAAGCGAAGGCGGATATCGCCGGTGAATTTGATAAGGTGCTGATTGCAGCAGGAGTTCCAGGGATCGTAGATGATGCCCTTGCCTTGCTTCGCAAAGGCGGCCGCTGCGTAACGATTGCCATGTTCCATGGCACGCAAACCTTCGATATCGTGAATTTACAGCAGACGGAGAAGGAAATTGTGGGCTGCATGACGTACACGCGTGAGGATACCATTTCCGCCATTGACTTGTTAGCCAGCAGAGCGGTGGACGTTAAAGCCGTTATTTCCCATCGATTGTCATATGAAGATGCTGCGGAAGGGTTCCGCCTGGTAGACAAGAAGGAAGATTCGTCCCTGAAGGTTATCGTCACCTTTTAATAATCAACATACTCCCCGCAGCTTCCGCTTCTAGTTGTGGAGGCTGCAGGAACTTCATATCAGATTGGGGGAACGACAAATGTGGAAAAGACTCGCAGTTGTCATGGTGGCCGCACTGCTCATTGTAAGCGCTTTAATTATAACGAAGCCGAATACGGATGAGGGCCCGATCAAGCTGAGGCTCGGTCACATAACGGGTGAATCCGATCCGTGGCATCTGGGCGCGCTTAAATTTGCGGAATTGGTGAAGGAGAAAACGGGCGGCGAGATTGAGGTTGAAGTGTATGCCAGCTCGATGCTCGGGAATGACCGTGACCTGATCGAGGGGATGCAAATCGGGTCAGTGGATTTTGCGCTGCCGGCGGGCGTGTTATCGAATTTCTACAGCCCCTATGCCATCTTGGAACTGCCGTATTTGTTCCGCGACAAGCAGCATTTGGAGAACGTGCTCTATGGGGATGTTGGCGCTGAACTGAAACAGAGCTTGCTGAATAATGCCGAGGTCCGGGGGCTGGAATTCTGGATGAGAACCCCGCGTGAGCTGACCGCCAACAAGAGGATCGAAACGCCAAGCGATCTGCGCGGCTTGAAAATCCGCGTCCCGGAAATCCCGGCTTCCATTGCGGCTTGGGAAGCAATGGGGGCGACGCCGACGCCAATGGCCTTTGGCGAAGTCTATTCATCGCTTCAAACCGGGGTTATTGACGCGCAGGAGAACCCGGTTGCTTTTACAGCCAGCTCCAAGATTCAGGAAGTCCAGAAGTATATGATGATGACCGATCATGTATACGGTTACGTGATGCTCGCGATGAGCGAAGTGACGTATCAACGCTTGAATGAGTCTCAGCGTCAGGCTATTGAAGAAGCCGCCAAGGAAGCGACGGAATACGAGAATCAGCTGGTCTTTGAACAAGAAGAGCAGATTATCAATGAGCTTAAAGAATTCGGTACGGAGTTCGTGGAAGTGGATAAGGGGCCGTTCGAGGCGGCAGCTAAATCGGTGCATGAACGCTTTGCCAACATGTACGGAAGAGAGCTGTACGACAAAATCATCAACACGCCATAACCATTTTTCTTTCAAGAGGGGGGATAAGCCATGCGACAGACATTAAAAGCGATCGATACGCTCAACAAACTCGTGGGCATCGCAGTGGCCATGATCCTGGGTGTCATGTCCATCCTGATTATCATGCAGATTATATACCGGATTGCCGGTTTTCCGCTTCACTGGTCCGAGGAGCTTGCCAGATACTTGATGGTTTATCTTGTATTTCTGGGTTCCTCGCTGGCGCTGCGCCATCATCGGCTGGTAGCGATCGAGCTGCTGCCGGAGCTGGTGAGCGAAGTCAACCGAAAGGTGATTCGAATTACCGTCATGGCGATATGCATCGTGTTTTTCATTCTATTGCTGGTCCAGGGCATCGACATTCTGGGCCGGGTCTCCGTGCAATCGTCGGCAGCGATGGGGCTTAGCATGTCGGTTCCTTATGCAGCCATTCCGATTGGAGCGGTGCTGCTCATCATGAATGCGGTAGCGGTAATTCTGGAAACGATCGTGTCCGACACCGTACCGCAAGCGAAGGAGGAAGGATTATAATGCCTATCGTACTGTTTGGATGTCTGATCCTGTTCTTCGCCATCAGTGTTCCGATTGCCGTCTCGATGGGGATGGCGTCGGCGGTAGCAATCTGGTGGGAAGGCGGCACGCCGCTGCTTGTACTGGTCCAGCGTTCGTTCACGTCAACGGATTCATTCCCGCTCATGGCAATTCCCTTCTTCGTGTTCGCGGGTACCTTGATGGAATTTGGCGGGATTTCCAGACGACTGGTGAATCTGGCGAATGCACTTACAGGCCATCTGCCAGGCGGCCTTGGACTCGTAACAATTGTAACCTCGATGTTCTTTGCCGCCATATCCGGTTCCTCCGCCGCGGCAACCGCGGCGCTGGGCAGTATCCTGATTCCGGCCATGATCTCCCGGGGTTATCATAAGAACTTTACGGGGGCTCTTCAAGCGACGTCCGGTGAGTTGGGGGTTATCATTCCGCCAAGCATTCCGTTGATTCTATACGGAGTAGCTGCCGAAACTTCCATCGGCGATCTGTTCATGGCGGGTCTCATTCCGGGAATCATGATTGGTTTATCGCTGATGATTGCCGTTTATATTATTGCGAAACGAAAAGGCTATGCGCGCGAGAAGAGAAAGACGCCGGCAGAGGTATGGCAGGCCTTCAAGGAATCCTTCTGGGCCGTCCTTATGCCGATCATCATTCTTGGCGGAATTTACGGCGGCATCTTTACGCCGACCGAAGCCGCGGGCGTTGCCGTTGCGTATGCATTCATTGTCGGCGTATTTGTGTATAAGGAGATTAAATTCTCCAAGCTGATAAATATTCTAACGCAATCCACGATTACGACATCCGTGATTATGTTCATCATTGCAAGCGCGGGGTTGTTTAGCTGGATCATGACGCGTGAAGGAATTCCCCAGGCGGTTGCAGGCTTCTTCGTGAACATATCCGATAACCCGATCGTGTTCCTGTTATTGGTCAACGTGTTCCTGCTGATCGTGGGCATGTTTATGGAATCCAATGCGTCGATCATCATTCTGGCTCCGCTGCTGGCGCCGGTAGCTGCCGAATTCGGGATCGATCCGACGCATTTCGGGATTATTATGATCGTCAACCTGGCGATCGGGATGTGCACGCCGCCGCTAGGCATCAATCTGTTCATATCGGCCCAGATCGCGAAGATCCGGCTGGATCAGATCGCAAAAGGCATGGTGCCGTTCTATATTGTGTTGATCATTGACCTGTTGCTGATCACGTATCTTCCGCAATTGTCGATGTTCCTTCCGAATCTGTTAGGCGGTAAATAGGAAGTACGTTAGTTGATGTTCATCTAGCAAGCGATTATTTGGAGAAGTATTAGACTTTATTACAGGAGGTAGATGTCATGGCTAGTGTAGAAACGATTAGAAAAGAACTGCAGCACACCGGTAAATATATGATGCAATACGACCTCGCGTGGGGCAATGCGGGGAATATCTCTGCCAGAACGGAAGGGGACCGTTATGTGGTGACGGCCAGCGGGACTTTCCTTGGCGAACTGGAGGAAGCGGACTTGATCGAATGTGATCTGTCCGGGAACGTGTATGGGGCAGAAGGGCGCAAACCGTCCAAAGAAACGCCCATGCATCGGGCGATTTACGAAAGCCGTCCGGAGATCGGTGCGGTGCTCCATGCTTCTCCATTCTATACTACGCTGATTGCCTGCTCCGACCTGGAGCTCCCGTCCAATATGTTCGTCGAGACGATGTATTATCTCGAGCGAATCGAACGTGTGCCTTACTATCATCCGGGCAGTGACGCGCTGGGCGAGGGAGTCCGGGAAAAGGCCAAGCTCGCCAATGTGCTGCTCCTCGAAAACCATGGCGTGGTTATTTATGATACGTCCATTCGCGAAGCGCGGATGGCCCTGCAAACGTTGGAGATGGCCAGCCGCATGCTGATTACTTCGATGAGCGCCAAGGTGGGGATTCAGGGTCTTGGTCTGGAGACGGAGCGGGAATTTCTGGAGAAGGCAGGTTATAAGCCTAGACGCAATTGGAGTTTGTAGGATTTGCGAAAGAGAGAAGAATGCTTCCGGATGATCCGGAAGCATTCTTTTTTTGAGATTCAGTAAGAGGCGCCTTGAACGTTGAGTAGTCGCTTGTCTTCTACATGTCGCTTATCGGAGCCTACATATTTATGCGGAAGGGTGCAATGCGTTTTCCAAGCGTCAGACCCGTCCATACCAGCAGCAGGGTGACCGGCAGGGCGATGATGGTTCCGAGGGCGAGAGAAGTCATATCTATGATGTCTGCATGTAGGAGGCGATAAAGCGCATAAATCCCGTACGGAATTTCAAGGATGACGGCTGTAATGACACCCGGGGTGTATGCCCACAGGGCGATTGACGCTCCCACATGTTTCACGCCATCCAGCAGGAACACCGTGACAAAACCCGCGAACAGCGCGTTGAATGGACTGCTGATTTCGAAGTTAAGAGCCGTCAGGAGCGTTACGCCGGTGAGAATAAAGCCGATCAGCAGGACGGCAAATGTAAATTGCAGGGTGATATTTTTATCCCACGGAGTGGGGACAGGCGAGATTTTGGATAGCACAGGGTTATTCTTGTTCTTCCTGAGCCACCATTCCATCGTGGCAATCTCTTCTCCATCGTGAATGAAAAATACAACCGGCAGCAGCCACAACATCATGGCGAAACTCCAATCTGGCATGAAAGACAGCATGATCCTCATTTCTCCCTTCAATCTAACGATATTAACGACACTCGAAAAAACTGAGTAAATACTCAAATCCAATGGATAAAAGAAGCTGATGCAGAGATGTTGTTTCTGTTCTGCGATCAGCTTTTCTATTCAATCCTTCCTGTGATGAACCTCGGCGACTTAGGATTCTTCATTCAAGCCATGCATCAGCAGCCGGACGAGCTCGCGAATATACGATTCGTCCCCAAGCGGGAGCGTTTCCTGTCCAAAGCGGGAATGGAGCATGCAATAGACCAGGATGGAGGAGGTCATCATCATCATCGCAACCTGAACCGTATGTTCAGATTGATGCTTCGATCCCGCCGCCTGTTTGAGTATGCTGCTGCCTGCTGTCCCAAAACCTCCGATCAGACGTGACACCTCATTCGATACCTCGGCATCCTTTATGAGTTCCGGTGACCAAATGAGCAGTAGATAATCCATGTTTGTCCTGAGGAACTGGAGGTATGCCAAGCCGTATTGAAGGAGGGCCTTCTCCGCAGGAAGCTTCGACAGTTCTCCCGCATCCTCTTGAAGCTGCGTAACAAAGGAAAAGTTGTTCACAAGGTAGAGCAGCAGCTTCCGCTTATCTCCGAAGTGGTAGAAGATTAACCCCTCGGCAACGCCGCTTTCGGCGGCAATCTCTTTGGTTGTCGTCGCGTGATATCCCTGCTGGGAGAACAGCTTCAGAGCAGCGTTCAATATCCGTTCCTTCTTGGCATTTCGATTGGTTGTAGGCATAGGCAGATGGCTTCCTTTTTCATGTAATGACGAACCTAAGAAAACTGAGTATTTACTCAATACTACAATCGTTTCCCAAGTATTGTCAACTTTCGAAATATCAAGGCATGGAATGTTCTAAATTTTCAGTGTTATTGATAATAATGAAGGGAGGATGGTTAAGAGCATCTGCATATGTGATGGAGAAGAGGAGAATCACATCAATTGCTTGTCTGTTTTTCGGCATGCAGTTTATGTGTTTTTTTGTTCTCTTTTTTGCGAATCCTTGCGTCTTTTCGATTGGCAAAGCAGAAATTTTCGAAGAAAGGGGAATGTCGGTTGTCTAGTAATGAAAGCGTTTTACATGGCAAGAAACCTAAAAGCGCAGCAGTAAGAAAAAGGCTCTGGGGTGAGCATGCTTTAGCTTATGGATTTCTGGCACCCTCCATCATCTTGTTTATGATGTTCTTGTTCTACCCGATGCTGAAATCGGTTTATCTCAGCATGACGATAACGGATCCGCGGGGTCAGGTTGTTGAATTTGTATGGTTGGAGAATTTTATCCGGCTTCTATCAACTGATTCATTCTATAAGAATCTTGGCGTAACGCTGATGTTTATTTTGTTTACCGTGCCTACCTCATTGATCTGGTCGCTGTTTCTTGCCGCCATTACCCATAACAAGCTGCGAGGGATGAAGGTGTTTCAGTTTGTTTTCTCACTGCCGATTGTCATTTCCGTCGGAACCGGCTCGATTATATGGTTTCTGTTGTTTCATCCTACGGCGGGCATGCTGAACTATTTTCTAAGCTTCGTTCATCTGGGGCCGATCCCTTGGTTAACCGATCCTTCCTGGGCTCTGATCTCGATCTCGATCATGACGATCTGGATGAACATGGGGTTTCTGTTTATTGTGCTGTCCAGCGGTTTACAGGGAGTTCCGGAGGAAATATACGAAAGCGCCAAAATGGACGGCTCCGGGCCGATCCGGACCTTTATCCAAATCGTACTGCCGCTGCTGTCGCCCACGATTTTCTTTGCCTTGATTGTATCGGTTATCGGTGCATTTCAAGCCTTCGGGCAAATTCACATTCTGACCAAGGGAGGCCCGATCAACTCCACGAATGTCATAGTTTACTCCATTTATCAGGATGCCTTCGTCAACTTTAGGTTTGGCATCGGCAGCGCACAGGCTTTGATCCTGTTTGCGATTATTCTGCTCCTTACGCTGCTGCAGTTTAAAGTTCTGGAGAAGAAGGTGCATTACCAATGACCCTGCGCCGAATCACGTCCCTGTTCACCTATCTGCTGCTTATCCTGCTGTCTTTGATTGTGTTATATCCGCTCATCTTTACGGTGTTCTCATCCTTTATGACCGAGAAGGAGGTAGCTAATTTTCCACCACCGCTGTTCCCGTCGAGCTTCTATCTGGGCAACTTTACGGAGGCCATCTCCGGCTTCCCGATCATTCGCTTTATTCTGAACAGCTTCATCGTCTCGACGGCCATCATGATCAGTCAGGTTATTACATCGAGTCTGGCCGCATACGCGTTTGCATTTTTGAATTTTAAGGGCAAGGCACTGCTGTTCGGACTCTTCTTGTCAACGATGATGATTCCTTGGGAAGTCACAATTATTCCGAATTATCTGACTATTAAGGATTGGGGCTGGATGGACAGCTACCAGGGATTGATCGTGCCGTTTATGGCAGGGGCTTTTGGCGTGTTTTTGCTGCGCCAGTTTTTTCTGCAGCTCCCGCGTGAGCTGTTTGATGCGGCCAAAATTGACGGATGCGGTCATATCCGCAGTTATTTGTCCATGGTGCTGCCGTTGTCCCGGTCTTCCATTGCCACCTTGGCGGTGTATACCTTCCTCACGCACTGGAATCACTTTTTGTGGCCGCTTTTGATCACGAATCAGGCCTCGATGCGAACCGTACAGATCGGGGTGGCTATGCTGCAGCATGCTGAGGTAATGTCATGGAACCTGATTCTGGCCGGCGTGACCATCGTGCTGATTCCTTCCTTTGTGCTGCTGGCTTTTGGCGTCAAACAATTGGTGCGGGGAATTACCGCAGGCGCGTTGAAAGGTTAGTGCGGTGGTTGACCTGTCATATGCAGGTTTATCATAGGATGCATTTTACGAACGAAAGGGGAAGGAATCACGGATGAGAAGAAGAACGAGGTTGGTAAGTATCTTGTTAGCTGCGATCATGCTGCTGGTTAGTGCATGTAACATTAACATGGGCGAGGAGCCTGAAAAGGGGACGGATACCGTACCAAAGACGGAGGCTGGCACTCAAAAAGTGGTGTTCTGGCATGCGATGGGAGGAGCGACAACCAAGGTGGTTGATCAATTAGTCGCTAACTTTAACGCTTCGCAGGACAAGGTGCAGGTAGAGGCGGTGTATCAGGGAACCTATGATGACCTGTTAAGTAAACTGAAGGCGTCGATGGGCACAAACGAGGGACCGTCCGTGGTCCAGATGTACGAGATCGGCAGCCGGTTTATGATCGATTCCAAACTAATTACACCCATGCAGGAGTTCATCGATGCGGATCAGTGGGATGTGTCGCAGCTGGAACCTAACATCAGCGGGTATTATACGTTTGATGATAAGCTGTATTCCATGCCTTTCAACTCCTCCAATCCGATACTGTATTACAATAAAGACCTGTTTAAGGATGCAGGACTCGACCCGGAAAGTCCGCCCAAGACGTTTGAAGAACTGAAAGTCGCGGCAGACACCATATCGAAAAAAGGGAAAGCGGTAGGAGCGAATTTTGCTATATACGGCTGGTTTATGGAGCAGTTGTTTGCTAATCAGGGTGCGGAGTATGTAAACAACGGCAACGGCCGGGACGATCTGGCGACCGAGTCGCTCGTCAATACCGAGCCTGGCGTAAAGGTGCTGACTTGGTGGAAGGATCTGATCGACTCCAAGGCAGCCAATAACCTGGGACGTAAAACCGATGATTCCAAGAAGGCATTTTCTGCCGGTCAGGTCGCCATGATTCTGGACTCAACCGCAGCCTTGAAGGGACTTGTGGATAGCGCCGAAGGCAAGTTTGAAGTGGGCACAGGCTTCCTTCCGAAGCCGGAAGGAGCGGGAGAAGGTGGTGTTATCGTGGGCGGTGCAAGCCTGTGGATGATGAATAGTCGTCCTGAAGCAGAGCAAAAAGCCGCATGGGAGTTCATTAAATTCTTAACCTCTCCATCGGAGCAGGCATACTGGCATATCAATACCGGGTACTTCCCGATTACCACGAAGGCGTATGAGGAAGAAAGCGTAAAGGAGAACCTGAAGAAATTCCCGCAATTCCAGACGGCCATTGATCAGCTGCACCAGACGAAGCTGGTTAAAGCGACCCAAGGTGCTGTGATGGGCGTATTTCCCGAGGCAAGACAGATTGTGGAAGGTGCGATTGAAGAGGTGCTGAACAACAAAAAGTCACCGCAGCAGGCACTGGATGACGCAGCAAAAGAAATTACGACCAAAATCCAGGATTATAACCGTACCGTGAAGTAGCATAGATATGGGGAGCCTCAAACTCAGGAGAGACAGGGAGTAACAAGCCGATCCATCAGGATCGGCTTGCTGGTTCATGGCATGAAATGCTCAGCCAACAAACGATTCACCGGCAGTTTCGCATAAGCGATACATTCTTAGAAAGAAATCCGCCTCAACCGCTAGTGACGGAATCATGATTACCTGCGTTCTCTTGAGGCCATACTGGTGGTGTTTGAGTTTACAAAAGAAACGCGAAAGCGTATACTCAGACAAAATAACCGTTAATTATAGTACCTCACCGAATAACAGCCACTTCGTGAGGAAATTCCCTTCCTCGTGTTAACACTCTCATTTAGGGCACATATAACGTTATTCCAAGCTGAATGCCCCTATCCCGGTAAGAATGCGATTAATCGCACTTATCGGATGGAGGGCGTTTTTTCATATTGTGGCGGACATAGACAGGGGATAGACAAGATGAGCAGATTGACAAAGGAATTGGCGCAAGAAATTGTAACACGGACAATGCAAGTGATTCATTATAATGTGAACGTCATGGATGAACGGGGGCGGATTATCGGTTCTGGCGACCGCTCGCGCTTATATCAGAAGCATGAAGGGGCGCTCATTGCGATTGAGAGGAAGGGGCGCTTCGAGATTGACGAGGAAAGCGCGCGCAAGCTGCAAGGGGTGCTGCCCGGAACGAATCTGGCCATTCACTTCCAGGGCGAAGTTGTTGGGGTCATCGGCATTACCGGCGATCCGAACGAGGTGACCAAGTACGGGGAGCTGGTGAAAATGACGGCGGAAATGTACTTGGAGCAAGCAGATCTGCTGGAAAAAGCCCAATGGGACAAGCGGATGAAGGAGGATTTCCTTCTGTCCGTCATTCATGCGGACGGCAAGGATAATGCCATGCTGCGCCTCCAGGCGGAACGAATTGGCTTCCATCCGGATAAGGCGCGCGTTGCATGCATTATGGAGCTGACTGGTGCGCAGGACGCGAATTCATTGTCTACGCTCAAGCAGGTGGTCGAAATATTGGAGGGTCGGCCCGCCATCGACCTGATTGCCATTCACAATACGCGCCAAATCGTGTTGTATAAGCCCCATCTCCATCCGCGGGAGCCGAACGCCGATATATGCGAAGGCATCCGTCACATTCGTAGACTGCTGGAAGAGAAGCGGATTGCGCCGCTCCGCATTGCGGTTGGCAAGGCGTATTCCGGCATCGACGGCTTAATCGCGTCTTACCGTTCCGCGCAAGATACGATGCGGGCAGGCCAGGCGATATTCCCGGAGCAGACGGTATACTACGGCGAAGATATGCCGAATGAGACCGTGGCAGCGAACGTTACGCCCTCGTGGGTGGCGGAAGAGCTGCAGAGGCTATGGTGGCGGTTCGTGCAGGAGGATAAGAGCGGGGAACTGCAGCAGACACTGGAGGCCTATTATGATGAGAACGGCGAGCAGCAGCGCATCGCCGAGCGGCTGTCGATTCACCGGAATACGCTGCGCTACCGGCTGCAGCGCATTCATGAGGCGACCGGCAAAGACCCGAAGCATTTTCGCGATTTATATACGCTGATGACGGCCCGCTGGCTAAGCGCGCTGGAAGAGAGGAAGCCGGAGAGTGAGGGCGTCTGGAAGGAACATGCATGATTTGTGCATTTGAACAAAAAACATGTTCTATAAAGCGCTTTATTTCATTTTTATGCATGATGAAGCGCTTTCAGATTGCAGGTACAGTAATAGTATAACGAATTGAGACAACACATTAGGGGGTCTTGACTATGGACGTATCTGTAACTGTACTTGGTGCTTTGACGGCTTTGGTTGTGGCGATTGTGCTTATATTGCGTAAAGTCCCTCCGGCCTATGGCATGATGATTGGGGCACTTGCCGGGGGGATCGTCGGCGGAATCGGGTTGGTTGATTCGGTGAATTTGATGATGGATGGCGCGAAGGGCATGATTCCGGCCGTGCTGCGCATCCTGGCAGCCGGCGTGCTTGCCGGCGTCCTGATTGAATCGGGCGGCGCGAAGACGATTGCCGAAACGTTGGTCCGCAAGGTCGGCGAGACGCGTGCGCTGTTTGCGCTGGCGTTCGCGACGATGGTACTGACGGCGGTCGGCGTATTTATCGACGTCGCGGTCATTACGGTGGCGCCGATTGCGATCGCGATTGCGCAGCGCGCCGACTTGTCTCGCATGGCGATATTGCTTGCCATGATCGGCGGCGGGAAGGCCGGCAACATTATGTCGCCGAATCCGAACGCCATCTCGGCGGCAGAGGCATTTAATATTCCACTGACATCGATGATGATGGCAGGAATCATACCGGCTGTTCTTGGTCTTTTTGCCACTTATCTGATCGCGAAGCGCCTGTCCAAGAAGGGAACGAAGATTACGGGTCAGGAAAGCGTAGACGAATGCGCTGAGCAGCTTCCGAGCTTCCTGGCGGCGATGATGGCTCCGATCACGGCGATTGTGCTGTTGGCGCTACGCCCGCTGGCCGGCATCGTCATCGATCCGGTTATCGCGCTGCCGGTCGGCGGCCTCGTTGGCGCCTTGTGTATGGGCCGCATCAAGCAGATCAATCAATTTGCGGTATCGGGCTTGGGCAAAATGTCTGGCGTGGCTATCATGCTGCTCGGTACGGGGACGTTGGCAGGCATTATATCGAATTCGCAATTGAAGGATGTCATCATCGACAGTCTGGCCTCCTCCGGCTTGCCGGCTTACTTGCTTGCACCGATAAGCGGCGCGTTCATGTCCTTGGCCACCGCTTCGACAACAGCAGGTACCGCGGTCGCCAGCTCAGTGTTCGGCTCGACGATTATGGGGCTTGGCGTTGCTTCCCTGGGCGCTGCGGCGATGATTCACGCCGGGGCGACCGTCTTCGACCATATGCCGCACGGCAGCTTCTTCCACGCAACGGGCGGAAGCGTCAATATGGCGATGAAGGAGCGGCTGCGTCTTATTCCGTATGAGACCGCAATCGGTCTCGTCCTGGCTGTCGTATCGACATTGGTGTTCGGCGTGTTCGGCTGGTTCTTGTAATCTGCGGCAAAGTGATGGTTCAGGCAGTTGGTTAAGACTGATGGAGAGGGAGTGGAGAGAATGAAGGTTGTAATTGCTCCAGATTCATTTAAAGAGAGTTTATCCGCGTTAGAGGCATGTCATGCCATAGAGAAGGGTATGCGCGCCGTGTATCCCGAAGCGGATATCGTCAATGTGCCGATGGCTGACGGCGGAGAGGGCACGGTGCAGTCTTTGGTGGATGCGACAGGTGGACGATTGGTTCACACCGAAGTGACGGGACCGCTTGGTACCCCCGTGACCGCGTTCTACGGCATACTTGGTGACGGAAAGACCGCGATTATCGAAATGGCGGCGGCCTCGGGACTAGCACTTGTGCCGCCGAAGCAGCGCAATCCGCTCGCGACGACAACGCGCGGCACTGGCGAGCTTATTACGTCGGCGCTGAACGAAGGCGTCAGCACGATTATTCTAGGCTTGGGCGGCAGCGCCACGAACGACGGCGGCGCTGGAATGGCGCAGGCGATCGGAGTGCGGCTGCTTGACGCCGATGGCTCGGAAATTGGCCATGGCGGCGGAGAGTTGCATCGCATTGCCCGCATCGATACGGGCGGAGCCGATCCACGGCTGAAGCAGGTTACCTTCGTGGCCGCGTGCGATGTGGACAACCCGCTGACCGGAGAGCGCGGCGCCTCGGCCGTATTTGGCCCCCAAAAAGGCGCCGATCCGTCTATGGTACAGCAGCTCGACGGCAATCTCGCCCATTATGCGGCGATGATTAAGGCATGCTTGGGCCGCGACGTGGCCCGAATTCCCGGAGCTGGCGCAGCCGGAGGGCTAGGCGCCGGTATGCTCGCATTTTTGGCAGCTGAGTTGAAGCGGGGCGTAGATATTGTTATCGAAGCGACGGGGCTGGCTTCGCATGTGAAGGATGCGGATCTCGTCATTACGGGAGAAGGCCGCATCGACGGCCAGACGATTTACGGCAAAACGCCGATGGGCGTGGCCAAGACGGCCAAGCGGTACGGAGTGCCGGTTATCGGGATCGCGGGCTCGCTTGCGGACGGGCATGAAGCGGTGCTTGAGCATGGCATCGATATGGTGTTCACGATCGTGCCCGGCGTATGCAGCCTGGACGATGCGATAAGACAAGCCGCCGCCAATATGGAGCGTACAGTGCGCAATATGGCAATGACGTTAAAATGCGGTAGCAAGTTGGCTTGAATAAGATGACGATTAGAGACGGGTATGATGGAATTCGAGTATAGGATTTGATTGGCAATCCTGTTGCTAAGGGGCCGTCCCATTAGCAAGTCTGCTTACTCGATGAGAGGGCTCATTTGATGAAAAAACAGCAAAAATAAAGGAATGGCGATTCCAGGGAAGTCAGCCCTGTACCGTCATTTCTGTCTTTTGGTCTATTGCCGCCTTCTTGATCTGCCAGCGTCTTCTAACAGCAAGAAGAGGGCCTCCCGCAAGATCTAAGATCTATTGGGACAGCCCCTTGTGGTCGTCTTAACGTGATTCCGCGTAATATTCCACAAGGAAATCACGGAAAGAAATCGCGGCCTTCGACAAGTACCTGGATTCCAGCCATGCTATTTGGAAGATGCGGCGGGCCTGAGGCTCGCGAATGCTCAGCTTCGTCAGCTTTAATTCCTCGCCGCTTCTGCATTCCCCGATTAAAGCCACGCCAAATCCGGAACGTACCAGATCGGCTATGGTTCCGGGGTCCTCCACCTCGCAGACGACCTTCGGCAGAAAACCGGCTTGTTTGCAAAACTCATTATTCATCTTTTGATACGGATGACCTTCTTTATAACCGACAAACGATTCACTTGCAGCCTCGCTTAAGTGAATTTGATTTTTTCCGGCTAAGCGGTGGGTGGGGGGAACGGCCAAGAACACCTCTTCGACGAGCAAAGGCAAGCTCCGTATATCCGGGTGCCGGATGGGCATGGAAGTGAGAAAGAAATCAACCTCGTTATGTTCAATCGTCTGAACCATATCCTCCATCGAAGACTGGATGATATGAAAGTTGACCTTCGGATGTTTGCTTAGAAACAATCTTAAGGGCTCGCGGAGCTGCTCCATGTTGGATAAGGCCAAATGAATACGCCCATGCTCCAGCCCCGCCAGATCCTCGACCTCCCGCCGTCCCTCCTCCAGCAGCTGCAGGGCTGCTTTGGCTTTTGCCAAAAATGCTTTGCCATACGGATTGAGGCGGATCTGCCGGCCTTGGCGTTCGAATAACGGAGCGCCGAGATCCTCCTCAAGTCTGGCAATGGTCTTGCTGAGCGCCGGCTGAGCAATATGGAGCTCCTCCGCGGCTTTGGTCATATGTTCAAGTCTTGCTACGGTTACAAAATACTTCAGCTGTAACATTTCCATTCCGGTTCACCGTCCTTGCTTATATACTCCAGTATATGTATACATAGACATTTTTGTATTTTTTATTATCTATTGATGATTATAGAATGATCTCAGAAACAAGTTCAAGAGATTCATGAAAGGATGATCGATATGAAAGCCGTAGCGTTTAGTACGATTGGACCGCCGGATGTCCTGCGTGTCTTGGAATTTAAAGATCCTCAGGCCGGTAACGGTCAGATAAGAGTTAAAATCAAGGCAGCTGGCGTACAGCCAGCCGACTGCGGGATAAGGGGAAGCGGCTGGGCGCCCCCTAATGTGACATTGCGGATGCCGCAAATCCTGGGCAATGAGTTCGCCGGAACGATAGATCAGGTAGGTGAGGGGGTCATAGGCTTTGAGGTTGGTGAGGACGTCATTGGCTGGTCTTTACTCGCCTGCTACGCGGAGTATGTCGTGGTTAGCGCAGATCAAGTGGTACGTAAACCGGATTCGATGCCGTGGGAGGAAGCAGGCGTGCTGACTGCATCGGGGCAAACTGCCCATACGGCCCTTCAGGCGTTAGGAATCGGTGAAGGCGATACCGTTCTGATTCATGCGGCAGCAGGTGGCGTCGGTTCTTTCGCCGTCCAGATCGCTCGTGCCTGGGGAGCCAGGGTCATCGGAACGGCAAGCGAGCGAAATCATGATTATCTTCGCTCACTGGGTGCTGTTCCTGTTGTCTATGGCCCAGGCCTTGTAGATCGGGTCAAGGCAGCCGCCCCAGAGGGAGTCAGTGCCGCGCTGGATGCCGCAGGCGAAGAAGCGCTGCTGGCCTCGTTGGAGCTTGTCGGCGACCGGAGCCGCATCGGCACGATAGTAGCCTTCAATCGGGTAGAAAAGCTGGGGGTTCTCGCGATCCGCAGTCAGCGATCCAAGGATCGATTGGCCGAATTGGTTCAGTTATATGAACAAGGCAAACTGCTGATCCATGTGTCCCGGGCGTTTTCGCTGAGCGAAGCAGCAGAAGCGCATCGCACTGTGGAGTCCGGCCATGTTCGGGGGAAGGTCGTGCTGCGGATAGACCAGCCATCAGAATCGCGGTGATTTTAGAGAAAGGGGTAGTTCCAAGAGTAGATCTTTTACTGCGGGAACTCCCTTCTTTTTTTCAGATTCGTACGCGCGGCGTCATACAAAAGACGGAGGAGGCGTCCCAGACTAAGGTCCAGGTAGAAACTGGTCCGTGGCAGCGTGTCAACTTTTTCCTTCACGATATAATGGACATATACATATAGAGGAATGGACGTGGAGGATTTTATGAAGAAACAGAGTATGATGGCAGTGAAAATCTCATCGCTGTTGATATTTGCCGTACTGGTGGGATGCGATGCCGCCAATAATGCGGAGGAAGCATTACATCAGGAGCTTGATAAACTAGCACAAGTTGGAAATATTGCCGGCGATTCAGCGCTGGCTATCAGTGATCAAGTAAAGCGGGAAGGGAAAGAGTTCGAGTTGACGACGGCTCAGGAAGCGGGAGCAGCCGAGGGACTGGCCATCGACCATGCCGTAGGTAATATTGAGCTCATCGCTGTACCCGGTAATGAGATCAAAGTGAAAACCACCGTATGGTTTAATGAAAGCTTCTTCAAGAATGACAACATTCGTTCCCAGGTTACGGAGCAGGCCGCCACTTCCTTTACGCTTAAGGGCGGCATACTGGAACTAAGAACACATCCTATGGAGGACGCCAGCCAAAGTCTGTGGGATTGGTCGCAGAAGCAATTTGGAGACTCCGGATTCATGATAGATTATGTAATCGAAGTGCCGGAAGACATGCGGAATATTCGCATCAAGAATGATGTAGGGAAGATTCGGGTGAACGAATTGAAGGGGGCTTTCGAACTTCAATTGGGAGCCGGGGAAATTCAGCTGGCCAAAACGGAAATCACGGGCAATTCCAAAATCGTATCCGAAGCGGGCAGCGTGAAGCTGGATCTTGAGCAGATCGATAAGGACAGCACGCTGACGGCCAACACATCGGCAGGCAGCATCACGGCCACGTTTGCGCCGACCATGAAATACACGCTGGACACTGAAACCGAGCTTGGACAGATTACTGGAGCAAGCCGGGGGCAGAGCGACGTAAACGGTGGGGGAGCGAAAATATCCCTGACGACCTCCGTCGGTTCCATCAAAGTTAATCCATAAGCGGGCACATTAGCTATGAGCACGTGCCAAATTTCTTAACGAGACGCGCTCTATAGTATTCGGGGTTACTCTTCGAGTCCCCCTAGTACATAGGGGTATCAAGTAAAAAAACAATCATGGATGTAGTTCATCCTTGATTGTTTTTTTTTGTATGTTAAACAACAGTGCACATAGGGAGTGGGATTTACATTAATTTCAGCACTTGGCACAGCTGATATAGATAGTGCACGCCGCGTATTTGGTTATGGTTGCGGTAGTTGAGGTATACAAGCGTGTCCTTGAGCACCCGTCTGGCATTATCGACTTGATGATGCTCGAGTTCATGCAGTACATCTTTGATGACTTCCAGCGGGTAATTGGCCGAGCGAAGAATCCGAATGATCATGATCTGCCGGATTTGGGCGCCCTCGAACTTCCGATAGCCGTTTTCCTGATCCCGAGGCAGAATCAGGACGCCTTCCTTCTCCCAATGGCGGATAGCCGAGGTGGGAACGCCGGTTTCGGCCGCAACCTCCCCGATGGTTAGCTCTCTTTTCCGCCCACGGGCATCGACAACGTCAAGCTGCTCGGTTTCCAGAATGCGGATGGTCCGCTCCGCGAGGACTTTATCCTGCTGCAGATTGGCCTGCACCTCGCTTACAATCCAGAGCGCTTCATCCAGCTCGTTCTCCTGCAGCTTGATCATCACTTGCTTCGTAACGTCTACGCCGAAGCCGGGAAACATGGCTCTTATGCATTCGAAGTATGCGGCATGCTCCTCCGTATACACCCGGTATCCGTTCGGGGCACGCTTCGCAGGAGGGACAATTCCCCATTTTTCATAATGCTTGAGCGCACTTGTGGTAATCCCCAGTTTCTTGGCTATATCAATCGGTCTGATACCCATGACGGTCCCCCTTACCTCATGCCGGATCTGTTTGAATCCTTTTTTCTGGGGGATTGTATCATGAAGAACGGCTCAATGAAAAGCCTGCCGAGAAAATAGCTTATATCATTGTCATGCTCATATTTATGAAGATTGACATTCCAAGAATGCCCGGATGTAACCAATGATTTCAGGTCCATGTGACTCCAACGCAAAATGCCCGGCATCCTTCAGGATGTGCAGCTCGGCATCGGGCAGATCGCGCAGATACGGATGGGCCCCGTTCTCAGGGAAAATATGGTCGCCTTGTCCCCACACGATCAGAGTCGGCGGCTGCGCATCGCGGAAATACTGCTGCCAAGCCGGATATAAGGGAGGATTTGATCCGTAATCCAGGAACAAATCCAGTTGTATTTCCTGGTTCCCGGGCCGATCCAGCAGCGCTTGATCCAGCGTGTAGGTGTCGGGGCTAATGAGGGAGGTATCACGGACGCCATGGGTATATTGCCATTTTGTTGCCTCGATGCTGGTTAACCAACGCAGGGCCTCGCGTTTATCCGGATTCGCGGGATCTTCCCAGTACGCTTTAATGGGATTCCAGAATTCCTCGAGCCCCTCCTCATAGGCATTCCCATTCTGTATGATCAGCCCCCGAACCCGCTCGGGGTGGCGTGCTGCAATCCGGAATCCAACAGGTGCACCGTAATCCATAAGGTAGACGTAGAAGCTCTGGATATTTAATTGGGAGAGCAATTCCTCGATGAGCTGACTGAAATGGTTAAAGCTGTACTGGAATTGATCATGGTCAGGCGCACTGCTGTAACCAAAACCAGGATAATCCGGTGCAATCACGTGGTACTGATCGGCAAGAGCCGGGATCAATTGACGATACATTTGACTGGAAGTCGGGAAACCATGCAGCAGCAGGACAACAGGCGAGCCGGGAGCCCCCGCTTCACGGTAAAAAATATCCAAGCCTTCGATTTGAGCCGTGTGATACTGGATTTTATGATTCATCTGATAAATGCCTCCTTGAATTATCTACGAATTTTTATGATGCAATCGTTATGTAGAGCCTTTTGACTGGTCGTAATGATAAGAAGAAAAACACCACCTTATTTGATTTATTAACCACCTAAATGTGATTAAGGGAATTATACACCCTGATTATTAACCTGTAAAGTGTTGTTTTGGGTATTAAAAAAGGAATCTTAGATGATTTATCTAAGATTCCTTCGTTTGCTGCTGTTTCTGACGCTCCAGATAGGCAGCGACCTTCATGCGGTTCCCGCATGTTTTGGGGCTGCACCAGCGCCTTGTGCTATTTTTGCTATTGTCGTAAAAGCGAAGCACGCACGCCGGATTTTCGCATTTTTTCACCAACTTCAGGTCATGGGTAGTTAAAAAATCAACGGCAGATGCGGCGACCGGGGTCAACAGATCCAGCGGCTTGCGAAAAAGCATCCGGCTTTTGCGACTGTACGCGTTCCCTTCTGCCACCAGCGTTGTGCGAAGGATTTGCTCCTTCAGCAGCCCATTGACATACTGCAGGCTAGCTTCCGTAGAGGTCTCGTTCACGCTGCCCGGCTGAATCAGATTAAAGAGGTGGCCGCGGAGCAACCGGGCGGCTTCCACGATTCCGGCTTCCTCCTCGGCGCTGTTATATACCGCCTTGCGCAGGTTGCGATCAACCTCGGACAGCAGGTTCGCCTTCACCATCCAATCCAATAAAGAATCGAATGTATCAAGCAAATCCAGAGGTTGTCCATCAACCGCAATCTTGGTATTCACGAAATCCAGCATGGGATGGTTGCCAATAAAATAAAATTCGGGTGCGATTTTTTTCGGCATGGTTTCCGTTCTCCTCAAAACATACGATAAGTACTATTTGTAGCCCATTATATAGTCAATGCTGTGTTTATACAAATGGAACGGCATCAAACGTTATACATAAACCTTAAAGCTCCGTGACGGCTTTTGATCTCGAAAACGGCGATAGATCAACCTTTTTCCGTTTGGAATTTTGTACTTGCATCAATGTTGTAAGATGGGTTTGTAAATTGAAGGATTGGCGCCAGGCTTCCAAAACGAAACAGTATGCTTGCGTAGCGAGTTTTATTACGAGGTTTCTCAATGAAGCTGAGCTCCACAAAACTTTTAGGAGGTTGGGATATATGGAAGGAACGATTAAGATTCGCGGTGCCCGGGAGAACAACCTGAAGAATGTCTCGCTTGAAATCCCGAAGTACAAACTGGTTGTCATGACAGGCCCGTCCGGCTCGGGCAAGTCCACGCTCGCGATGGATACGCTGCAGCGGGAGTGCCAGCGGCAGTACATGGAATCCATGGGCATGGTGTCGGACTCGGTCAGCAAGCCGAAGGTGGATTCGATTGAAGGACTATCCCCGTCAATCAGTGTGGGACAGCACATTACGAACCGGAACCCAAGATCCACCATCGGAACGGTGACGGATATCTACACGCTGCTTCGAATTCTGTTTTCTAAGCTTGGTGAACGTACTTGTCCGTCCTGTGGCGATACGGTGATCCCTCATGTGGAGGGAGAAGCCTACCACGGTCTGGCTGAGGAGGAAGAGATCAGCGATTCTCACGAGACGGTTCATTGTAGGCGATGCGGCCATGGTCTCGAAAAATTGACGATGTCACATTTTTCCTTTAACAAGCCGGAAGGCGCATGCGAAACATGCAGCGGACTCGGTCAAACGGTGAGTCTGAACATGGAGGCCGTGTTTCGTCCGGAATTAAGCTTAAGGGACGGCGGGGTGGCAACGTGGTACAGCGCTCTTACCGATTATAACACCAGCATTCTGAAAGCGGCAGCCCAGTATTACGGGTTCGCATTCGATGAGTTCATGCCGCTTCGGGACTATGACGAGATTCAGCGCGATCTCCTGTATTTCGGCGTAGAGAGCGAGCAGTTCAGCCGGCATTTTCCTGACGTCAAACCGCCGAAGTCCGTAGGACAAGGCAAGTACGAGGGTGTAGTCACCGGGATATGGAGAAGGTATCGGGAGAAGGGAAGCGAGTCCGGTGAAGCGTCCCTGTTTCATGAGCACCTCTGTCCGGATTGTCACGGAACGAAGCTGAAGGAAGACAGCCGCCGCGTCCGGGTGGATGGAGTCTCCATAAACGAAGTCAACGCCTGGTCGATCGGGGAAGCCTTAAATTGGATGGAGGCGCTGCTGAGGAAGCTGACGGAAGATCAATTAACGATTGTAGAGCCGCTCATTCATGATTCCGCTGTCAGACTAAAACGCATTATGGATGTCGGGCTGGGTTACATGTCCATGGAGAGGCAGGTCGTCACGATGTCTGGCGGTGAAGCCCAGAGGCTTCGACTCGCATCGATTCTGGGCTCAGGCCTGACAGGGGTACTGTACATTTTGGACGAACCGACAACGGGACTGCATCCCAAAGATACCAGGGGACTGATCCAGGTTCTGAAACAACTGAGGGATCTGGGCAACACGGTGCTCGTCATCGAGCATGACGAAGAAGTGATGCGGGCCGCTGACCATATCATTGATATCGGGCCGGGTGCGGGAACGATGGGCGGTACGGTCGTCGGTCAAGGTACGCTGGAGGAGCTTATCCATAATCCCACGTCCGTGACCGGATCCTATTTCCGGGAGAACACGATGCTTACGGCACCGAATCGGCGCAGGGCTGGAAACGGAAGTTTGCTGACGATCGAGGATGCACATTTAAGAAATCTGAAACATATCACGACCTCTTTCCCGCTCGGCTGTCTCATATCGGTGACAGGCGTATCGGGATCTGGTAAATCCACGCTTTTGTTTGATCTTCTGGCGGAATCCGGAAGCGATCAATCAACTCCAATCGGCTGCAAGGCCATCACGGGTTGGGAATCGGTAGGGCAGCTGATTACGGTTGACCAATCACCGGTATCCCGAATGCAGCGCTCCAACATTGCTACGTATACCGATGTTTACACCCATATCAGAAACTGGTACGCCAGCTTGCCGGAAGCCAAGGAGAGTCAATTGACGGCCAAGCACTTTTCCTTTAATACACAAGGCGGTCGCTGCGAGACATGCCAAGGACTTGGCGTTGTGTCGGTGCATATGCACTTCCTTCCGGAGCTGGAGGTACGTTGTCCGGATTGCAAGGGCAAGCGGTTTAAGGAAGAGGTTCTGCGCGTGGCCTATAACGGCTACACCATCTCCGACATTTTGGATATGACGATTGAGGAAAGTCTGTCGATTCTGGAGGATCGGCCGAAAATCATGGAATTGACCCAGCTGCTCTGCGACGTCGGGCTTGGGTATTTGAAGTGGGGGCAATCGGTGAGCACCTTATCCGGCGGTGAGGGACAGCGGATTAAATTGGCCAAGGAACTGAGCAAAAAGACCAAAAACCACACGCTGTATTTGCTGGATGAGCCTTCAACCGGGCTTCATCCTGGTGATGTCCGGCAGCTGCTCGTTCTGTTGAACCGCTTGGTGGACGCGGGGAACACCGTGATTTTGGTTGAACACAATTTGGACCTGATCTGGCATTCGGATTGGATCATCGATATCGGGCCTGGCGGAGGAGCTGCCGGCGGGTCTGTCGTGGCGACAGGAACGCCTGAGGAAGTAGCGGCTGTGGAAGCCTCGTTCACCGGCCGTTTTATCAAAGAAATGTATATGTGACGGCTGGATGCAAAAAGGGAGGAATTCCATATGGAGCAAACCGTAGAAAAGAAGGGTAAGGTTACAAAAACTACGATTCGATATTTTATTAAGCTGCTGCGCTCTTCGGGTATTCCGAAGCTGGTGCTGTTTCTGGCCATCGTGCTCAGTTTGGTGGGTGCGGTGACGGGACTGGTCGTCCCGCTCATCACCGGCCAATTAATCGATAATTTTGCGGCAGATTCGTTTAATATTCGCACGGTCGGCTTTTTGGCCGTTCTGTTCCTGCTGGAAGCCGTGGCGAGCGGACTTTCCTATTATATGCTTGCCTATGTCGGAAACCAGACGGTGAACAAAATTCGGAAACGGCTCTGGACCAAGGTGCTGGCATTGCCGGTTCCGTTCTTTGACAAGCACCGCTCGGCAGAAACGATGAGCCGGGTGACCAACGATACGAATGAAGTGAAGACCCTGATCACGGATCATTTGATTGCTTTTTGCTCGAATCTATTGACCGTCTTGGGGGCCGTTGCAATCTTGTTTTACTTGGATTGGCGGATGACTCTCATCATTCTGATTGCCGTTCCCGTAGGGTTCGGCATATTAATGCCCATCGGCGGAAAGATGTACAAAATTTCCATCAGCATGTATGGACAGCTGGCCCAGCTGTCCGCCATGCTGACCCAGGTGATCGGCGAGATCAGGCTGGTGAAAGCCTCCAATGCAGAGCGGAGGGAGGAGAAAAGCGGGTATGACGATATGGACAGCCTGTACCGATTCGGCATGAAGGAAGCCAAAATCAACTCGGTCCTGATTCCGTTGATGTCGATGGTCATGGTCGTCCTGCTGGTGGTCATCATCGGATACGGCGGCGTTCGCGTCTCTTCCGGCGCTCTTAGCGCAGGCGAGCTGGTATCGTTTATCCTGCTGCTGTTCCAGATCATGTTTCCTTTCAGCCAGTTTGCCACATTCTATTCCCAGCTTCAGAAGGTGATGGCGGCCACCGAGAGATTGCGGCTGATCCTCGAATATGAGCCGGAGAGCGACGATCGTGCGGTGCGTACTGCACCGAATGGGCATCGGGACGTTGAATTTAAAGAGGTGACGTTTGCTTATCATGAAGGCGAGACCATTCTGTCCGAGGTATCCTTTTCGATTCCTGCCAAGAAGGTCACCGCTCTGGTAGGTCCGAGCGGCAGCGGCAAAACCACGGTGTTCTCCTTGATTGAGCGGTTCTACGCGCCATCCGGCGGGGAGATTTACTTTGGCTCTGAAGCGATCCGTGATTATACTCTGGAGTCCTGGCGGCGAAAGCTCGGGTATGTGTCCCAGGACAGCCCGCTGATGACCGGAACGATCCGGGATAATATCGTCTATGGACGGGAGGAGCCGGTCTCCGACGAGGAAATTGCCGAAGCGGCGAGACTGGCCTATGCGGAGGGATTTATCGAGGCACTGCCGAGAGGATATGACACGGAGGTTGGGGAGCGAGGCATCCAGTTGTCCGGGGGGCAGCGACAACGCGTAGCGATTGCAAGGGCTTTGCTGCGGAAGCCGGACATCCTGCTTCTGGATGAAGCGACGGCAAGCCTCGACAGCGACTCCGAGCACGAAGTGCAGAAGGCGCTGAACAATCTAATGGTGGAACGAACGACCGTGGTTATTGCCCACCGGTTATCTACCGTGGTCGAGGCGGATCAGATTATTGTCCTGGAGAAGGGTCACATTACGGGAAGCGGGACGCATGAAGAATTGATTCGAAGCCATCCGTCCTATGTGGAGTGGGCGAAGAAGCAGTTTCAGACCGGGGAATAGGGGACACAAGGGGGATTGAACTGGGAACAACAGTGATCGGCACGACGTTTCGCATACCTTGTTCAACATGTGCAATCAGGGCAAGAGGTTTTGTTTCGACCAAGGTCGAATAGAAATAATAGGTAGCGTAAACCTCGCTATAGATGAGTAGGGTGGAGAGTAGAGGAGATGAGCAGAGCATGGCGCAGATCAAAATTTATGGCGTCCGGGAGCGGCTGAGCCCGGTGAAGGAACAGCTGTCGGAAGTGATACATTCATGCGTGGTAGACGTTTTTCAACTTCCGGCGGATAAGAAATTCCATCGTTTTTTCCCTATGAGTCGCGAGGATTTCTTCTTCCCTGACGGGAGAACGGATCATTACACGGTGATTGAGATCAGCATATTTGAAGGCCGGACCGTGGAGGCCAAGAAACAGCTGATTCGATTATTGTTCGAACGGATCGAGCACACGCTGCATATCTCTTCTCAGGATGTGGAGATTACGGTATTCGAAACCCCGCAGCACAACTGGGGAATCCGGGGGCTTCCCGGGGATGAACTGGCATTAGGGTATAAGGTGAATATTTAGAGCATCAAAGAAGCTTTAAGTGCAGGGACAGTCCATGCGACTGTCCCTGTTTTTTAATTTTGAGCATGCAGGTATTCCCCACTTTCATTCCTTCAAACGCTCTATAATAAGATTTAAATCGGCAACCAGCCTGGTCATGATGTCGGCTGCATCCGATACTTGCTTAATGGATTCAAAATGTCCACGGAACGCTTCGACGATTTCATGAGTATGATCCGCCGTTTCACTTGTAAACCGGGTCATTTCTTGTATGGACTGATTCATTTGGTCGGAGCCTGTATTCAACTGCTGTGTGGATACGGAGATCTCTTGCATTTGGAGTGCTACCTGCTTGACGGCATGATAGATTACTTCGAATGAAGCCTTCGCCTGATCTACAACCCGCAGCCCGGTGTTCATATTGTGGTCCACTTGGCCGATGCTGCCTAACAGATCAGCGGTTTCTCTATGTATAGTCCGGATCAGCTCCGTGATTTCCTCAACGGAGGAGGAGGATTGCTCGGCGAGCTTACGGATTTCACTCGCTACAACCGCGAACCCTCTACCCGCCTCGCCGGCTCTTGCCGACTCGATGGAAGCGTTCAATGCCAGCAAATTGGTCTGGCTTGCAATACTTTGAACCACCTGCAATATATGTCCGATCCGGGCAATATGGTGGTTTAGTGCATTTACTGCCTCTTGCGATCTAGTGACGGATTGACCGGTATTCCGGATCTCGGATACGATATTACCGATCATATGACTGCCGAACTCTGCCTGTCTGGCGGATTCTTCGGATGCAGCAGCGGCTTCTGTTGCCGAAGCTGCGACATGCCGGATTCCTACGGCAATATCGCCAATGGCGGCGGTATTCATGTTCATAACATGTAACTGATGATGTGCTCCGGCGGCTACTTGCTGAACAACTCCGCCAAGATGCTTACTGATCTCTGTGCTCTGCCCCGATTGACTGCTTAGCTGCAGTGCCGTGTCATTCAATTGGAGGGAGGGCTGCGACAATTTCGACGTGATCTCTTCAATGATCGCGGCACGCTGTTGATGCTGCTCCTCTTTGAGTAATGTTTCGATCTTCAATGTGCTTATAATTTGCCAGCTGGTTGCTGCCGATGTGAAGATCAGGAATAAGGCATGTATGAGCAGCATGGTGAGTGAGTAACTGGTTGTTCCGAACACCAGTTCAGGAATGACCAGATAGCCAAGCAGATGGTGTACGGCAAAAATAGCTGTCATCAAAACGATGAGTCTTATATTTTTATAATAGGATAATGCAGCAACAACCATAAAGATGGAAAAGTGAAATTCGACGTGCCCGCCTGCGCCGGCAATCATCGAAATGCTTCCCAGCGTTAGGATGAGCGTATGTAGATACGGAATGATCGGATGATCTGAGCGTCGTGCATAGACGGCTAGGGATATGGCTAACAAAACAACAGGAACAGCCAGCAGCGCGTACAGTGCGGGGCCGAACTGACTTTCCATCTCGGTAGAAGTAAGTATTCCATGTGTTTTCATGGTGTGATCAAATACATGAAATTTCCGAGCGAGCAGGTGTACAATGCCGGCAATAACGATGACGGCCAGTGAGACTGAATTCATAAGTTTGATCTTTTGTTTCAGCATAGAGAATTTATCGAGCTCCTTATCTTTCGACATCGTGGTTTGAAAATTTCGATACAGCCTACCTATTTGACATGAGTTAAATTTTCCCTTCAAATAGAGATATATATTTTTAAAATAATGAAAAATTGTTCTATACCCGTTGTTTATCGGCATCTCGATTCAAAATTATAGAGGAGGCGTCTGCTTTGACCTTACAGCAGTTAAAATATGCAATTGAGGTAGCCAATCGGGGTTCGATGAATGAGGCGGCCAAACGATTATTTATTTCCCAGCCCAGTCTGTCCAACGCAATCAAGGATCTGGAAGAGGAGCTACATATTACGATATTCGAGCGGACGAACAAAGGGATATCGCTTTCGAAGGAGGGGGTGGAGTTTCTGGGATATGCACGGCAGGTGGTAGAGCAGGCCGAGCTGCTGGAGGGACGTTATCTGAATGCGAAGCCTTCTCCGCAGCATTTTTCGGTATCCACACAGCATTATGCTTTTGCGGTTAATGCATTTGTGAACCTCGTTCAGGAATACGGACAGGATGAATACGAATTGGCGCTGCGTGAGACGAAGACCTACGAAATCATCCAGGACGTCAAAACCCTGCGCAGCGAAATCGGCATCCTGTACCTCAATGAATTCAATGCCAAGGTGATCAACAAGCTGCTGAAGGATGCAGGACTGCAGTTTACCAGCTTGTTTACGGCGAGGCCGCATATTTTTATCAGTATCAAAAATCCGCTGGCCAAGCAGTCCATTGTGGCCATTGACGAGCTTCAGAATTATCCGTATTTGTCATTCGAGCAAGGGGAATACAATTCATTCCACTTCTCTGAGGAAATCCTCAGCACGTTATCCCATAAAAAAAGCATTCGGGTCAATGATCGCGCGACCCTGTTCAATCTGCTCATCGGCTTGAATGGCTATACCATTTCGACCGGGGTGCTGAGCGCTGACCTGAACGGGAACGAGATTATTCCGGTTCCACTCGCATGCGATGAGACGATCAACGTCGGATGGATCTGTCATAAGAATGCGACCCTGTCCAAGTTGGCCGCCGCTTATGTCGAAGCGCTGCATGAAGCGATATCCACCTGATTTTGATGGGTATAGATTCCGGCTATAGCTAGCTATAGTTGGAGTTACTGTATAGCGTCGCCCCTCATATTCCCCTGAGAGTATCGGAGTTAAATCCGGAACATCCCAGGGGGATTTTTTAGCGGTTCGACATGATCTGGCTACGGAATTCCCCCGGTGACATGTTAGTGAATTGCTTGAATACCCGGCATAAATAATGAACCTCCATCCCCACCCTTCTCCCGATCTCCTCCAGTGTTAAATCCGTGGTCATCAATAGACCCTTTGTTTTCTCGATCCTGACTTTAATAATATACTGCACGGGTGTCATCTTCATTTTGGATTTGAAGAAGCGGATGAAATAGTTGGGATTATAATGGATAAGTCCTGCCAGCTGTTCCACGCTGACGTTATCGTTGATGTGCTCCTCGATATACTGGAATACCGTGTTCAGCTTCTGCATATCAGGCAGCATGGACAGCGAGATTTGGCGATCGGGAACGATGTCAAGATAATGTCGGACAAGCCTCATCAGTATTTCGTTCCTTTGCAGTGGGGCGGTCCAAGCGCTGCTCCGATAGGCATCGATCAGTTCCTTGAATAACTGTTCCATATATGACTCGTCCGGCACATCCAGCACATGGGGAAGATGAATTAGCTGAAACAAGTTCAGGGTGTCCACCTTGGCGGTAAAATGGCACCAGAACTTCCTGTATGTATTGTCGTTGACGACAGAGATGGAATGAAGCGATCCGGCCGGCATGAGAACGATTTGTCCGGGGGAGGGACGATACTCTTGATCATCGATCTTAATCCAGCCTTCTCCTTCCCGTATAAAATATAAGGCGTTATAGGACGGTCTCATATTAAAAAAACGCCAATTCTGGGACACTTTATCAACTTTGGCAATGGATAAGTGAAGATTTGCGTTAGCCAGGTAATTCTGAATCAACTTCAGGTGGTTAATATCCATTGGCTGCCCCCTACCGGTTGTGTATTTTGGATACATTGATGTGTCTTTTATGCATTTCAAATCCGAGCGGCGTTCATTAAGCTAAAAGTGGAGTTCCTATTCTATGACAAATCCAGGGGGAGGTGTTGACTGTAAAGCTTATGGCAGCTGTGCCATTCCATCCAGATATTAAAGGAAATCAAGGAGGAATCGTAAAGGGAATGATGATAATGAAACGGATTAAAAAATATGCAGTAATCGGGTCCGCAGTATCCTTAATGTTTGCATCTATCGCATCAGCAGAATCTGCCGAGATCAGTAAACATACGGTAACGGCTTTTTCGCAGGCAGACGTCACCGGACCAACCGAGCTTCAATCATCCGGATTGGCTGATGCTCCTTGGTCGGCTGGAACGCCGCTCGACGTGCTTAAGAACGATTTCAGCATATTTTATAAGGATTTGCAAGCGATTCCATATTTCGCTGGCGGCGGTGTTGCTGCAGTAGGGGATGCGGCATTCAATATCAACGTGCCCGATTATATTCCAACGATTTCGGCAGCCCGTTACGGTAAAGGGCGTATCGTTGTCGCCGGGAGCAAGGAGTATTTTAATCTGACCGAGTCGGCGGGGGATGCTGCCGGTAAACTGGCCCGGAATATTTTATGGTGGCTGACGGAAGATGCCACCACGAATCAAGGTCAAGGAAACGATCATACGAACCGCTATGAAGATGCATTGAAGAAATCTGGGAAGAAGCTTCGGTTGATAACTACCTCCGCCGGGCTTACGGTAAACCCGGATTTGCCCATCGAATTGGTGAAAATCGACAGTTGGGATTCCGTAAACCTGAATCCGCAAAAATACGCGGCAGCCTATGTAGACCATACGATGAAGGAAAAGGATTTGGAAGCGCTGGATCAATATCTACGGTCAGGCGGCGGCATTGTCGTGGCGGATAACCTGAGCAGCATCGAGGGAATAACGCGTGATACCCCTGAGGAAATCGTGCTTCAAGTCGGCAATCTGAGGGGAGCCAGACTGAGCCGTGATTTTGCGATTCAAAAGCTGCTTAACCGGGCTGGGCTGACGCTGATGAACAGAGGTTCGGAGTCTAGTGTGAGCGAATCGGTATTGACCTATGAGCAAGCCAACGATCATCATATCAAGACACGGCTTGCTCAAGGCAAGGAAGTGGAAGAGGGAACGATCACTTACGATCAAATCAATATCGGCCCGCCGGGCACCCCTGCGAACAAAAAACAGGAGCGGCTCTACCATATACTAAACGAGACGCTCGAAACGTTATCCAGCGAATCCCCCCTGTACGCTTGGGCAGATACAGAGGCCGGCAGCCTGCCACCCGCCGAGTTCCCGGTCCAAAAATTTCAGCAGCCCTATACGAATGCGCTGCATAACTTCCGCTTCAGTCATTTTACCTTGGATCCGGCCAACGAGAAATCTCCGTATGCCGACGCATTTCCGGGAGCAGTTTCGGAGGAAGCGGTCATCGTTAACGACCGGGAAGTCGAGGTCGACTTCGATTTCCCCAACACGATGTACACGCACGCGCTTCCGTCGAAAAACTGGATCAGTACCGGATTGTATGCACCCCCCGGTAAAGTCATTACGCTTGAAGTACCGGAAGGCGTGGAGCATTTATCGGTTCAAATCGGTTCGCATGATGACGATTTGAGAGGATCCGGCAAGTGGGGACGAGTTCCGCTTATCGTTAACCACCAGAAGCTGACCCCGGGCATCCATCAAGTTAACAGCCCATATGGTGGCTTCATATATCTCATTCCCCTAAAGGCGAAGAATGACTTTCGGGCAACCGTCAAGATCAGTGGGGCGGCGGAAGCACCGTATTACGTGCTTGGCAAGACTACGCTTGAGGAATGGGAGAGCATTCGCACCGGGCCGGTTGCCGTCCCTTTTGCGGAGCTTCAAGGCGAACGTATTATCCTGACGGTCCCCTCGGATTTGATTCGCCAAGTAACCGATCCGGAGGAGTTGATGCGGACCTGGGATGAAATCTACGACAGTTATGATGAACTGGTAGGTCTTGATCCGGACAGGGCAATGCCGCATACCGCCCATCAATTGAATCGTCGTTACGTCGCCGACGGACAGATCTCTTCGGGTGCAATGCATGCGGGATATCCAATCATGCTGCCGTTCAGTTATGCGGCCAACCTGCTGGATGTCCATTATGTAAAATCAAGCGCTTGGGGATTCTGGCATGAACTTGGGCATGAATACCAGCAGCGGACATGGACCTGGAGCGATGTCGGGGAAGTGACCGTTAACCTGTTCTCGCTTTACACCCAAGAGAAGTACGGGAATGCCTCCGAACTATTGAAAGTCGGGAATGACGGCAAGGATTACTACGACCGGGGGATCGCATTTGTTGAGAACAATGACCCGGCAAAAAAATACGGCCAAATCGGCAATTATGAAAGACTGGTGATGTTCAAGCAGCTTCAGCTTGCTTACGGCTGGGAATTCTATACCCGAATATTCGAGACATACCGCGAATTATCTCGCGATGAAATTCAAGGCACGGTCGATACTTTTGCCGTCATAGCTTCTCAAACGGCTGGGGAGGACCTGACTGAATTTTTCGACAAATGGGCAATAGGCCTGACGGATGACGGAAGAGCAAGGATTGCCTCATTGAATTTGCCTGAGCCGCAAGCCGATATTTGGACGTTAAGAGAATAACCATGAATAAGCCATGCTTTCTCGGTTGAGGAGGCATGGCTTTTTTGTTTATGCAATATAACATATTTTTGTACAGGATATTGCATGCGTGTGGCTTTTTGCATACAATGGAATGGTAAATGATATGTACGTTAAGATACTTCGGATCCACGGGAGGAATTTCATATGTCCAGTCAATCGTTAAGCGCTTTCTTACAGGATAATCTAACGGAACTTAAGCAGCAAGGGCTCTATAATACCATCCAGCCTCTTGAAAGTCCGAATGGTCCGCTTATTACCATTCAGGGTCGTGAATTCGTGAATTTATCTTCCAACAACTATCTGGGACTGGCGAATGATGAGCGATTGAAAGAAGCGGCAATCCGGGCTACGACCGATTTCGGGACCGGCAGCGGCGCCGTTCGCTCCATTAACGGAACGCTTGCACTTCATGTAGAGCTTGAGGAGAAGCTTGCTCAGTTCAAGGGAACCGAAGCGGTGCTGACCTATCAGTCCGGTTTCAATTGCAATATGGCGGCGATCTCGGCGGTGATGGGTGCCGAGGATGCGATTTTGTCGGATGAGCTGAACCACGCCTCCATTATTGACGGCTGCCGCCTGACCAAAGCCAAAGTCATTCGTTTTAACCATTCGGACATGGACGATTTGCGTTCGAAAGCGCAAGAAGCGAGAGAATCCGGTTTATATAACAAAATTATGGTCATTACCGACGGCGTGTTCTCGATGGACGGCGATATTGCGAAGCTCCCCGAAATCGTGGAGATCGCCGAGACCTATGATCTGATCACTTATGTGGACGATGCGCATGGCTCAGGTGTTCTTGGCGGCGGAGCAGGCACCGTGAAGCATTTCGGATTGTCGGAGCGAGTGGATATCCAGATCGGCACGCTGTCCAAAGCGGTTGGCGTTGTTGGCGGGTATGTTGCCGGATCAAGGGATCTGGTCGATTGGCTCAAGGTCCGCAGCCGGCCGTTCCTGTTCTCCACGGCGCTGCCTCCAGGTACCGTGGCTGCTTGTATTACCGCTATCGACATCCTGCAGAACAGCAAAGACCTGCAAATGAAGCTGTGGGAGAACACCCGTTATCTGCAGGAAGGCCTTAAGCGTCTTGGCTATTCCGTCGGCCGTACGGAAACGCCGATTACGCCTTGCATTATTGGAGACGAAGCAACCACCCAGAAATTCAGCACCAGATTGTACGAAGAAGGCGTGTATGCCAAATCGATCGTGTTCCCGACGGTGCCAAAAGGCACGGGAAGAGTTCGGAATATGCCAACCGCCATGCATACGAAGGAGATGCTGGATCGCGCACTCTCCGCATATGAAACCATCGGACGCGAGCTGGGTCTGATCTAATAAGGGGGCACAAGTGATGAAACGAATTATGGTAACCGGTGCGCTCGGTCAGATTGGCTCAGACCTGGTGGCGAAATTGCGGCAAGTTTACGGCGAAGAAGCTGTTCTCGCAACGGACATTCGCCAAATCCAGCATGAAACGGTGCAATCAGGACCGTTCCGAATACTGGATGTAACCGACCACCAAGCATTCCATGAAGCAGCTAAAGAACACCGGGCGGATACGATTATCCATCTTGCAGCCCTGTTGTCCGCCAAGGCGGAATCCAATCCCGCACTGGCGTGGAACCTGAATATGGGCGGTTTGTTAAGCGCGCTCGAGACGGCACGGGCATTATCCTGCCAGTTCTTTACGCCGAGCTCTATCGCAGCATTCGGGGCGGACACTCCGAAAAGAGCAACGCCGCAAGACACGCTGCAGCGCCCGTTAACGATGTATGGGGTCAGCAAGGTCTCCGGCGAGCTATTGTGTGACTACTATTACCATAAATTCGGAGTGGATACCCGCGGATTGCGCTTTCCAGGGCTGATCTCCCACTCTGCGCCTCCAGGCGGGGGAACGACGGATTATGCGGTTGAGATGTATGTAGACGCCATCCGCAGCGGCAGCTATACTTCCTACATTGATAAAGGGACCTACCTTGACATGATGTACATGCCGGATGCGATCTCCGCTATCATGACATTGATGGAAGCGGATCCGGCTAAGCTGAAACACCGTAATGCCTTTAATGTCACGGCGATGAGCGTCGCCCCTGAGGGGATTGCGGCCAGCATCCGCCGACACATACCGGATTTCAGCCTCGACTATAACGTGGATCCTGTCCGTCAAGCGATTGCGAACGAATGGCCGGATTCTATCGACGCAACTGCAGCACGCGAAGAATGGGGATTTGATGTACAATATGATTTGAACCATATGACCGATGATATGGTGTCAAAGCTTATGGAGAAGCCGCAAGCGGATCAGAGCAAGATCAGTTAACGGCTTAGTTTCAGAAGGAGGATATGGTTACACTT
This sequence comes from Paenibacillus sp. NPDC093718, assembly GCF_050279985.1. Lineage (NCBI taxonomy): Bacteria > Bacillati > Bacillota > Bacilli > Caryophanales > Paenibacillaceae > Paenibacillus > Paenibacillus sp. NPDC093718. The sequence continues at coordinate 924,978 of NZ_JBNNUS010000001.1, read as the reverse complement.
GGAACCCATTCATAAAAAAGTAGGGAGAAATCTGCAAGCCATCCGCAAATCACGGGGCCTCAGCCTCGATAACGTAGCCGAGTTGACCGGCGTAAGCAAAGCCATGCTGGGACAGATCGAGCGGGGGGATTCCAACCCGACGATCTCCGTATTATGGCGCATCGTTAGCGGCCTCGGCATTTCATTCACCACGCTCATTGAAGAGGCGGAAACCGAAGTGACCGTGGTATCCCCGGAGGACGTGGAGCCTTTTCACGAGGCCGAAGGCGCATACCGGGTATACCCTTTGTTCTCCTACAACCTGCGCACCAAATTTGAGTCCTATATGGTCATCATGGATCCCGGCTGTGACCATGGTTCAGAAGCGCATAATGATGGCGTGGAGGAATATATTTTTGTGCATCAGGGAGAGCTGGAACTGTGGCGCGAAGACGAAAGCTACACCGTCCCTGCCGGAAGCTCTGTGCATTTCTCGGCTAACCGGCCCCATCGGTACGTTAACCCTGGGAATGAAACAACGAAATTTTACACGATTATATTTTATGCGGATGCCGCAGCCAGAGGATGATTTTGAAAAACAGCTTCACGTATTGATTACCGTCAACCAAATATTAAAAAAAGCTAGTGCCGCCCGGAGAAAATACAGTCCGATCTTAAATATCGACTGTATGGTGTTCCGGGCGGCCGTTTTATATTTAGGATGTGGGAAAAAGGAAACTGGAGGGGAGGAGGAGGTGAAACGGAAGCACTTCGTTTCTCGTTGCTATTACGAAATCATCGACAAAGGAGTTGAGCGGTTGATGGGTTTCCACACCAAAAAGTGGTTGAAGCTGTTATTGGCGGTTGCTTGCACGCTTGCGGCCGTTCCGCCGGCAGGGAAGACACTGATGGCGGCGGATGGAATGACGAAGCAGGCTGACGTTCATGTATTAGGCACGAATACCGCCGCGAGCATGGCGTCCCAGCATGATCTTGATGTGATTTATAAGGATTTGTCCGGTTATCCGACGGTATCGGCCACCTATAACGGCGGTGTCGCGGCCATCGGAGACCAAGCCTTCGTCCTGGCGGTCAACCCCGACACGACGCCGATTCTTGCAGCCGCTCGCTACGGAAAAGGCAAAGTTGTTGTTGCAGGGGATGACTCCTATTTCAAATTCACCTCCGATATTACCGATGAGCGGAAGACGGTGGCACGCAACATCCTCCTGTGGTTAACGGAGGATTCCGAGACGTTGACCTATCAGGAGGCGTTGGAAGGCAAGGGGCGATTGCCCATGTTGTCGGCAACGTGGAAGAATTATACCATCGAAACCGATGTGCCGATCGATCTGGTCCGGTTGGAGCAATTCACACCTGAGCATTTGGATCCGTCCCGCTACCCCGTAGCTTATGTTGACGGGACGCTGAAGGATAGCGAGGTCGATGCCGTCGAGCATTACGTCGCGCAAGGAGGTCATGTCGTTGTCCCCTTAAAAGGATGGGTGATGGAGCAATATCCGCATGTCTTCCTCGGGAATGAATATCAGGGCCGCTCGGGCAGGCTCAGTGAGGATTTCCCGGTGCAGCGCCTATTGAACCGGATGGGTCTTGGTCTGATGAACAATACGGCGTCTACTCGAACGGAAACCTTGCCCAAATTGACACCGGAGCAATCCGCCAATTATCATTCGCTAAAGCTGCTGGAGCAGGCCGAAGCGATTGAGGCTGGAACGCTGTCACCGGATCAGGTCAACGTCGGACGGCCTGGCGCCGGCGCGGACAAGAAGCTGCAAGTCATCGCTTCGGTGACCGGCGGAACCGTCAGCAGCATCACCCCGCAAAGCCCGCTGTATGCTGTGATCGAGCAGGATGCCAGCGATTTGGAGTCCCAGCTTACGTTTCCGCTGGACCGTTCCAAAGCGCCCTATACCAGCGCATTGTTAGCTTTTCAATTGGGACGGATCGGCAATGATCTGACAGCACCCAAATCCCCTTATGCCGATCAATTTCCTGGAGCCGTTCCGGCGGACGCACCGCGAGTGACGGGACAATCCGTTCACGTGAATTTTGATTATTCGACCTTTGACTATTTACGTCAAGGGACGGTTCCAAAGAATTGGATCAGCACGGGGTTATACGCACCGGCCGGAGAATGGGTAACGATTCATGTTCCTGAAGGCACCCAGAATTTAGATGTGCAGGTAGGGGCTCACACGGATAATTTGACAAGTAAAACGGAATGGGAACGACCTCCGGTCATAACGCAGCGAAAGCCGCTCCTTCCGGGCGAGAATCGGATCCGCAGCCCTTATGGCGGCCTGATTTACCTGATTCCGACCAAACCGCAGACGGACGTTGCGAAGGATATTGAAATCAGCGGCGGAGTTCGCGCTCCTTATTATATCCTTGGTGAGACCTCACCGGCTGAATGGGAAGACGCGATCCGGCATCATCCCGCTCCATGGGCAGAGCTTCAGGGACGCAGAGTGATCTTGACGCTTCCGTCCGAGTATATCAGGCAGCTAGAAGATCCGCAGCAATTAGTGGAGAAGTGGGACGCGATCGTGGACTACACCGAGGAAGTCGCGGGACTTTCCCCGGATCAACCGCTGCCGCACAAAAGTATAGACCTTCCGTTCCGTTACGTTGCGGATCGACAGATTAGTGCGGGTTATATGCATGCCGGCTATCCGATCATGTTCCACATCGATCCTTCGGCGGGCCACGCCGTGGACATATCCCGAGTTACACAGGGAGGATGGGGCTTCTGGCACGAGACGGGCCACGAGTATCAGCAAGGAGCTTGGAACTGGAACGTAACGGGCGAAATTACCGTTAATATTTATTCTTTATATGTCCAAGAAAAATTCGGCAACAGCAGCAACTTATTGATTCGGAACGCGGAAGGAAAGGACTTCTACGACCGGGCATTTGATTATATCGAAAGCGATCTTCCGGGCAAGTCGTTCGGCACCTCGGGCCAGCTGGATCTCTTCGGCTATCTCGTGATGTTCCGCCAGCTTTCCCTGGCTTACGGATGGGACTTTTATGCTGAGCTTCATAAGGCGTACCGGGAGCTGCCGGCATCACAGCTGCCAGCGACAAACCAAGAAGAGATCGACACCTTTGTCATCATGGCCTCGAAAACCGCAGGCGAGAACCTGACGGAGTTCTTCGATAAATGGGCTCTGCTGTATTCCAAAGAAGAAGTTCGTTCCCGCCTTGACGCTCTGAATCTGCCAGTCCCTTCGCAGGAGGTGTGGCGGCTGCGGGAGACGCATACGGTGAACGCTCCTCCCGAGATCAAGGTCGATCAGGATTCCGAGTGGAGCCGCGAATCAGTGAAGGTCACCATCACTATGACACCGGAAGCTGAAGCGGCGGGCATGCGAGGCCAGTATAAGATCGGATCCGATGGCAAATGGACGGATTACACGGCTCCCATACTTGTCGAAGCGGAAGGCCAGACAACGATACATGCCCGGGCGGCCGCGATGTCTGGTGTGACAAGCGACGAAGCTTCAAAGACGGTGAAGATCGACCGGACCGGCCCGGAAATCACGGCAAACGTGACCCAGTCCGTATACCAAACCGAGCGTTTCACCATGTCACCTCACATCACGGACGCATTAAGCGGCGTATCCGGCGTCATCGTGGAACTGGATGGCAAGGAAGCTGCCGAAACGCTGGTTAGAGAGCCGTTAACGCTGACAGCAGGACCTCACACTCTTCGGATAACGGCAGAAGATGCAGCCGGGAATATTTCGGTTCGCGAATACCCGTTTGAAGTCGTTGTCGATCAGGAACAGCTCGACCATATTGTAAGAGCAGGGGAAGAGAAAGGCTGGATCGATAATCACGGCATCATGCAAAGCTTATTGGCCAAAATCGCGAATCTCCAGCAGCATCCGCCTGGAAGCGAAGCAGCTGAGGATGCGATCATTTCGCTGGAGAATGCCATTAAGGCGCAGCAGGGCAAGCATCTCGATTTCGGCTTCGCGGAGCTGCTTCTTGGAGACATAGACTACATCCGAAGCCGCAGCTCGGCTTTCTAGCAGCTTACGAAATGAAGGGCGGCCGAAATGGCCGCCCTTCATTTCTGTAATGGCCATCATCATGAAATAAGTCAGTCCAAGATTAAATATAGACAATGTACTGCCTTAAAAATATATTGCACAATTAGAAAAAACGGCAGTGTTCAATCGCCAAAATGTTCAGTAAGGTGGTGCTTAACAAACCAGAAGTTCACACAACAAGCAAAGGAAAAGGGAGGCAAATGATAATGAAGGTCAACAGGTTTAAAGTATTCTGGATTGTTTTGCTTGCCGTCACCATGGCCATTACGGCGGCAGGGTGCGGCGGTCCTGCCAAGGAACAACCGGAGGTAGCGTCGGACCCGGAAGCCCCTCCGGTTCTATCGGAACTGACGTATTGGGTGCAAATCGTTAGCCAGGTGTCCGCTACGATGAAGAGTTATAACGAAATCGAGGCTTATAAGGAGCTGGAGAGGATCACCGGGGTGAAAGTGGATTTTCAGCATCCTCCGCAGGGCCAGCAGGCGACGGAGCAGTTCAACCTCATGATGACCTCGGATAAACTCCCGGACGTGATTGAATATTCATGGGCCGGCTATCCGGGGGGGCCGGAGAAGGCGATCAAAGACGGCAAAATCATCAAACTCAATGATTTGATCGACCAATATGCCCCGAACTTTAAAAAGGTGCTCGAGGATCATCCGGAGTGGAAGAAGGAAATTACGACCGATGACGGCAGCATCTACGTGTTCCCGTTTCTGCGCACCGACGACAAGCTTAAGGTATTTCTCGGACCGACGATCCGGCAGGATTGGCTCGATAAGCTGGGGCTATCGATGCCGACCACGGTTGATGAATGGTACAACGTATTGAAGGCTTTTAAGGAGCAAGATCCGAACGGCAATGGCAAGGCGGATGAGATTCCCCTGTATCTGACAAAAGGAGATGTCGATACAACAACCGCTTTTCTCGGGGCATGGGGTATTAATGCCGGGTTTTACCAAGAGGAAGGTCAGGTTAAATACGGCCCGACGGACCCGAGATTTAAGGAGTTCCTGACGCTCATGAACCAGTGGTACAAGGAAGGCTTGCTTGATCAAGACTTTGCGACGACCGATGAGAAAATGCTGGAGGCCAAAATTACGGGCGGGCAAATCGGATCAGCGATTCTATACACCGGCAGCGGGATCGGCAAGTATGGAACACTCATGAAGGATAAAGATCCGAACTTCAGATTGGTAGCAGCCCCCTACCCTGTGATGAACAAGGGCGACAAGCAAATCTGGGGATATAAGGACCATGCGTTTAACGGAATCGGGGCAGCGGTTACCACCAGCAACAAAAACCCGGTTGAAACGGTGAAGTGGCTGGATTACGGCTATTCCGAGGAAGGCACCCTGTTGTTTAACTTCGGAAAAGAGGGCGTCAGCTATGCGATGGAGGACGGCAAGCCGATATTTAAGCCCGAAGTATTGAAGGACCCTTCCGGACTGCCGGTGATTCAGTCCATGTCCAAGCATAACCGCGCAACCTTCAGCGGGCCGTTCATGCTTGATATTCGGTTCGATCAACAATACACGACCGAACCGGATCAGCTGGAGTCCAAGATCATCTGGGCAGAGCCGACCATGGAGAAGAAAATGCCGCGCACAACGCCGACCCAATCCGAGAGCAGCCGCTATGCTTCCATCATGACGGACATCAACACATACAAGGATGAGATGTACTTGAAGTTCGTCATGGGTGCCGAGCCGTTGGATCAGTTTGACAAGTATGTGAAAACCATCGAATCCATGGGTCTTGCCGAAGCTCTGGAAATACAGCAGAAAGCCTTGGAGCGTTACGGTAAGCGGTAAACGGTAAACGTCCCGAAGCGGCGGAAACATGCAGACTCCGCCGCTCTTGGCGCAATATAAATTGATTTGGAGGGAGGGATTCGATTGTCAGCCACCCAGAAGTATCCCTTCGAGCATCGCAAAGGGAAATGGACAACGATTGCGAACGATTTGAAACGGAACAAATTCGTCTACATACTGGCGCTTCCCGTTATTCTATACTATGCCATCTTCCACTATGGACCGATGTACGGTCTGTTGATGGCTTTCAAAGATTTCAGCATTGCCGACGGTATTTGGGGAAGCGAGTGGATCGGATTTGAGCATTTTCGCAATTTCTTTAACAGCTATTATTTCGAACGCCTTCTGCGCAATACCGTGCTGATCAATGTCTATGAGCTCATCTTCGCGTTTCCGGCACCGATTATCCTTGCCCTGCTGCTGAACGAAATCCGCAGCCGGCTGTTTAAGCGTACGGTTCAGACGATATCGTATTTGCCGCATTTCGTATCCATCGTCGTCGTGACCGGGATCATGTTCGATTTCCTCGCAAGAGATGGCTTGGTGAATCAGATTCTGGGCTTTTTCGGCATCGAATCGATTCCGTTCATGAGCGAGGCCAGCTGGTTCCGTACGATATATGTCGGCTCCGGCATTTGGCAAGGCGTGGGCTGGGGTTCGATCATCTATCTTGCTGCCATCGCCACCATTGATCCGACCCTGTACGAAGCGGCCAAGATGGACGGCGCAGGCCGCTGGAAACAGATGCTGCACATCACGCTGCCGGGCATGCTGCCGACGATCATCATCATTTTCATTCTCAATATGGGCTCCATGCTTAGCGTTGGCAGCGAAAAAGTATTGCTGATGTACAGCCCGCTTACTTATGAAACGGCAGACGTGATCTCGACCTTTGTCTACAGAAGAGGGGTTCTGGAGACGGATTACGGCTTCACGACCGCCGTTGGTTTATTCAATGCGGTGGTCAGCTTCATCCTGCTTGTACTCGCGAACTCGATCAGCAAGCGGGTCAGCGAACATAAACTGTGGTAGAGAGGGGGGCATCCATGGCTAACAAACGATCCGCAGACGAGATAACCTTCGTCTGTTTGAATGCGTTGATCCTGACGGGCCTCTGCTTTGTCACCTTATATCCGTTCGTGTATGTTGCCTTCGCTTCGTTCAGTGATCCCGCTTCATTGGCCCAGCACCGGGGGCTGCTGTTCGCGCCGCTTGATATTAACTTCGAAGCCTATAAGGCGGTGTTTAACAATCCGATGATTACGACGGGATATCGGAACACGCTAATCTACGTTGTGGCGGGAACGGCCATCAATCTGGTGGCCACGGCGATCGGCGCATATGTGCTGTCCCGCAGAAATTTGTACTTCAAAAATGTCCTGATGATGCTGATCGTCATCACCATGTTTTTCGGCGGCGGGCTGATTCCGACTTATCTGCTGATCAATAACCTGGGGATGCTGAACACGATCTGGGCGATGCTGATCCCCGGGATGATCGGGACGTTCAATATGATCATTATGCGGACTGCCTTTCAGTCCGTACCTATAAGTCTTGAGGAATCGGCGAAAATCGACGGGGCGAACGATCTGATTATTCTGTTCCGGATCATTATTCCGCTGTCCATGCCCGTTATCGCCGTCATGATTTTATGGTATGCCGTTGGACATTGGAATTCATATTTCGGAGCGCTCATCTATCTAAGGGACCGGGAGCTATTCCCACTTCAGCTCGTGCTCCGGGAAATTCTCATAACCAATACGACCGACAGCATGATGACGGAGGCCTCGGGAGACCGGATGGCGATCGCGGACACCATTAAATATGCAACGATTATTGTTTCCACATTGCCGATACTGCTTTTGTATCCGTTTTTGCAAAAATATTTCGTCAAAGGCGTTTTGATCGGCGCCATTAAGGAATAGGAGGAGAGCGATGGCTGACTCATTAGATATCGTAACGGAAAGCAAGAGCCGGATGCAGTGGTGGAAGGATGCCAAATTCGGCATGTTCATCCACTGGGGGGTATATTCGCTGCTCGGCAAAGGGGAGTGGGTCATGTATGCCAACAAAATACCGGTAAAGGAATATGAGAAACTCGCCGAGGAATTCAATCCGACGCAGTATGATGCCAAGGCTTGGGTCAATTGCGCCAAAAGGGCAGGCATGAAATATATCGTCATCACTGCCAAACATCACGATGGTTTCGCCATGTACCATTCACGAACGGACCCGTTCAATATCGTGGATGCTTCTCCATTCGGCCGGGATCCGTTGAAGGAATTATCCGAGGCTTGCAGGGAGGAAGGAATCCGGCTTTGCTTTTACTATTCCCATGTCATTGATTGGCATCATCCGCATGCGCTTCACGATACGTTTAACAATCTATGGGACTATGAGCTGGAGAAGAAGGCGTTCTTTAGTTACTGGAACCATAAAGCGAAGGGACAAGTGCGTGAGCTGCTGACGGAATATGGTCCGGTCGGGCTGCTCTGGTTCGACACATCCGGGGGATTGTCGAAGAAGGAGAGCGAAGCGATGGTAAACATGATCCGTGGGCTTCAGCCCGATTGCCTGATTAACAGCAGGGTAAGCCATTGGCCTGATTTCGGTGACTACCAATCCAAGGGTGACAATGAAATCCCGATGCATGGCGAGGAAACGCGGGAATGGGAGACGCCGATGACTCTAAATCAATCGTGGGGGTACAGCACCAAGGATCAAGTGTGGAAATCGACGGATGCTCTGATCCGAAAGTTGGTGCACATCGTAAGCAAGGGAGGGAACCTGCTGCTCAATGTCGGCCCTACGGAAACAGGCATAATTCCGGAAAAATCCACTCTACGCCTGGAGGAAGTCGGCGAATGGCTTGCGCGAAATGGAGAGGCGGTCTACGGCACAAGCGCAAGCCCGTTCCCTTATGAGTTGGAATGGGGAGCGGTTACGGTGAAAGGAGATACGCTCTTCCTGCATGTGTACAATCGCTATTGGCCTGCGGAAGATTTGGTATTGAACGGCGTAAGAAATACGGTTAAAAAAGCTTATCTGCTCACGGACCCCAGCACATGTCTTCCTGTGCACCAGAGCTATCAGCCGGAAACGGACCATCACGAGATGCGGATCCGATTGCCTGAACTTCCCCCAGAAGACCATGTATCGGTTATTGCATTGGAACTCGATGGCAGGATCGATGTAGATCAGGGTTTTATCCAACAGGCAAACGGCGCTGTTAAGTTGGATCTTGTCCTGTCGGAAATAACGACAGGCAACGGGATGAACGAGGCTCGGTGGACCTTCAAGGCAGCGTCGTCCGGCATATATGAAGTCAACCTCGTCAACTTCAAAAAATCCGATGCCGTTTGGGAACAGGAATATGATCATGAAGTCACCGTACGGGCAGCAGGACAGACGATTGCGTGTATTCCCCGAGAGGATAAGGTCGTCAGCGACTCCATTTCTTGTCAGCATCCGTACACCGAGATTCATTCATCGATCGGGCGGATCGTAATAGAGAATCCGGGCACGTATACGTTGACCTTATCGAGCAAGCTTGCGAAGCCAAAACCTTTTGGACCGGAAATTTGGCAGGCGGCTGCCGTGAAGCTTCGTTCCGTGCGATTAGTTCAGGCGCTTTAAATACTTCGATGTACCCCAAACTTAGACATCCCTTTAATGGGACGCTTCTCACCTGGGTGATCAAAATTATTAAAGGGTTTGCTAGTCCGTTCGGCGAAGGATTCAAGAAATAGGTTTCCATACATTTTCTTGGAGGAATGCGACATGATCTCGATACCCGGCCTTCTTCCCGGCAAGCGAAAGAGCAGCCGGGGACGCGTCTTGAAAACCATGATCGTTTCGTATATGCTCATCCTTTTGTTGCCTATGACCGTGGGGCTTTTTCTATATGGACGGGTGGAAAACGTGATGGAAAACAATGCGGAGCGTTCAAATTCGGCGATGCTGGAGCAGCTGCGGCTATCCATGGACAGCAAGCTTAAAGAAGTGGATATTTTGGCTAAGCAAATCATGTTTAACCCCAAACTGGCTTATTTGCTGAATCTTGATCGGCATGATCAAGGAGGGGCGTACCGCCAGGTAGAATTCCTCCGAGATTATTTAAATCGCTATCAATCTTTTGTAAGCGGATTCGTGAAGGACTACTATGTTCATCTGCAGGCCGGAGACGTCATCCTGAAGCCTGGATTGCGGACGGATGCAAGAACCTTTTACGACAAGTATTACCGGTTTGAGCATATGGACTTTGAAACATGGAAGCAGACGATGCTTGGCAGCTACCACAACAAGGCGTTCCTGGCCTCCGATGTGCTGCTGCAGAATCCGAACCAAGGAAATGGCAACCCGGCGGATGTGATCACCTATGCGCAATCCCTTCCGCTTCATGACGTGTCCAATATCCGCGGAACGCTGGTTATTATGATTGATGGACAGCAGCTTCAAGAGATGTTCCGCCAAATCGAGTCCGCCAACGACAGCGAGATATATATTCTCGATAAGGAACGGGGCGTAATTGCAAGCTCATCGGATTCGGAGTTGTCCGCGCAGGTGACGGAAAGACTAGCCGGTCCATCGGGATTGTTCAAGACAGCATTAAATGGCACGGACAGCATGGTAACCTTTACGGAATCCAAGGAGGCCGGCTGGCATTATGTGTCCGTCATGCCAATGGACAGTGTCATGGAACGAGTAGCACAACTGAAGAGAATGGCGCTGACGGTGTTTGTCGCATCGCTTGTCGCAGGAGCGGCCGTTGCTTGTTGGTTTGCATACCGACAGTACAGTCCCGTCAAACGGGTGGTGGATGCCATTCTTCAAGGAAAGCCGATTCAGGATAAGCCGGCCGCGAACGAATATGATTTCATATTGCAAACGATCGAAGGCTCGCTCGTTGAGCAGCGGCATCTGAGGGAGCGACTATTCAGGCAGACGCCCGTCATCCGCGCTGATTTTCTGTCAAGGCTCATTCGGGGGTACATCGATCCGGATCATGCGGGGGATCAAGGGGGGCCGACATTAGTGACGATGGGCATCCATTTCGCGTCCGAGAAGTTTGCCGTAATCATTGTTCAAGCCGTGGATATTACAAGGCTGTCGCCGGAGCCATCCGAGCAAGATTGGACGCAAATTCGGTTTATTATCTCGAATATCGGTACGGATATCGCAAATTCGGGTCATCAGGGATTCGCCGTCGATATGGAACGCGACCGGGTAGCGATCCTGGTTAATTTCCATCCGGTTGAGGAGGCGGAAGCCGAGCTCTTCCTTCATGAGATTGCAGAGCGATTGCTCCGGGTACTGGAGGACCGTTTCCATATTTCCGTGACGATTGCCGTCAGCAGCGTACACAGAGGAAACGGAACGATCGGCAGCGCTTATCTGGAAGCCATGGCCGCCCTGGATTACCGTATGTTCAGCGGCAGAAACTCCATCATTCACTTCGGGCATGTACGGGACATCAAGCATCATTATTACTATCCGATCGAATTCGAGACGCAGCTTGTCAACCATGTGAGAGGCGGCGATACGGAAAATGTCGCCAAGCTGCTGGACAATATTTATACGATGAATTTTAAATCGGCGGGGATGACCCCGGAACTGGGAAGATGCTTGTTCTTCAATATCATCAGCACCTTTCTGAAAATACTGAATTTGACGAACACGGATCATGAAAGCCTGCTGGGCCCGAGCTTTGATCCCGTCAAACACATATTCGGTTGTTCCACAAGTGATGAAATGCAAGCCGAGACCAAGCGGTTATATGACAAACTGACTTGTCTCTTTCATACGGAGCATAGCGATCACAGCATCCAGCTGCAGCAGGATATGATGGCATTCATCGACAGGAATTTAACCGATTATAATTTAGGACTTGGCATGATTGCCGACCATTTCGGCATGACGCCGCAGTATATCTCGAGTTTCTTCAAAAAGATGAATCGATGCAATATCACCGACTATATTACACGTGCGAGGATTGAGAAAGCGAAGACATTGATGGAGCAATCGGAACTGACCAATGCGCAGCTGGCCCAACTGGTCGGCTATACCAATGATGTTGTGTTCATCCGGGCATTCAAGAAATTGGAGGGGGTCACCCCTGGCAAATATCGGGTGAGCGCAAGCGGGCAGTAACGCTTAAACGAGGAGAGGAGTGGCCAATTAGCCATGGAAGCGATCCGGGAACCTTTAAAATACGGCGAGGCAACGATATGGACCCGGCAAAGGACCGAAGCCGCCATCGAATTCGTGCTGCATAAGATCGATGAGAATTTAGACACATTTTCGGGCCGGTTTCCATCTCCTGCAAGCCGCAATCATATTTACGAGCCAATCGGCAATACGGAATGGACCTCGTCCTTCTGGACCGGGATGCTGTGGCTTGCTTATGAGGTTACGGGGGAAACGAAGTACCGGTCGATTGCGGAGCTTCAGCTCCACAGCTACAAGGAGCGCGTGGAGCAGCGCATCGCCACGGAGACGCATGATCTGGGATTTTTGTATTCCTTGTCCTGCGTTGCCGCTTATAAGCTGACCGGGAATGAAGAAGCGAGACGGACTGCCTTGGCTGCAGCAGACCTGCTGATGGAGCGGTATTTCGAGAAAGCCGGGATCATTCAGGCTTGGGGCAAGCTAGACAGGCCGTCACAACGCGGCCGAATGATCATCGACTGCTGCATGAATTTGCCTTTGCTCTATTGGGCGACGGAGGAAACCCGCAAACTGGAGTATCGGCGCGCTGCCATAAGCCATGCGCAGCAGTCCGCTCGTTATTTGATCCGCGAGGATTCCTCAACATATCACACGTATTATATGGATGTCGAGAGCGGAGAACCAAGGTTTGGGCAAACGTCCCAAGGATATGCGGATCATTCGTGCTGGTCCCGCGGTCAGGCCTGGGCCATTTACGGTATGCCGCTCAGTTATGCCTATTCGAAGGAAGAAACACTGCTGCATGATGCCGAGCGAGTCACTAATTACTATTTGAATCGGCTGCCTGAGGATGATGTGTGCTATTGGGATTTGATATTCACCGAAGGGCAGGAAGAGAGGGACAGCTCGGCAGCCGCCATTTCGGTATGCGGAATGCTGGAGCTGGCGAAGCGTTTACCGCTCTCGCATCCGCAGCGCCGTACATACGAGAACGCGGCACTCCGCATCCTGGCGTCTTTAAGCGATCGATATACGACGGCAACGCTCCCTGAATCCAACGGCATTCTGCAGCATGCGGTCTACGGAAAGCCGCTTGGCAACGGAATCGACGAATGCTGCATTTGGGGGGACTATTTCTATTTCGAGGCGTTGGTGAGGGTCTTCAAAGATTGGGATATGTACTGGTGAATGAAGTGAGGCCACGTTCAAAAGACAGCGTGAACGTAAACCATTACCCCTGCATCAGCATTGCTGATGTCAGGGGTGTTTTGTCTGTCTGTTTGGCTATGTTGACAAAATAAGTTAACTTATGTTAATTTATTTACACAAGTTAACTTTTAAGAGGTGCTAATCACAATGGATACGGATATCCCATTAAGGGAATTAAAAAAAGCCAAGAACAAAATCGCGCTGTATGAAGCGGCATTATCCTTGATGAAGGACCGGATGTTCAGCCAAGTTATGCTGGAGGACATCTGCAAGCGCGCAGAAATATCCAAGGTCACTTTTTTTAAGTTTTATCAACGCAAAGAGGATCTGCTGATCTATTTTATGCGGATATGGCTGACCGAGCGGGTCAACGAGATCGATACGGAAGGGAAAAAAGGGTTTCAGGCGTTCCGGCATCTGCTAACCCAAGTGGCTAAGGAGCATCAAGTGAGGCCTGGTATGATGCCTAGCCTGATCTCCTTTCTCGCAGAGCAGAACATGCAGCCCTGCATGCCGGAGCTGAGCCCTGCGGAAGTATCGCTGCTCTTTCCCGGTCACGAGGAAGCGGGAAGCCGATCACCCAACATGTACGATTTGTTCCAGCAGTTCATGAAGGAAGAAGCTCAAGCCGGAAGGCTGAACAAAGCCCTTACCTTGGAGCAAGCCGTGCAGATCTGTTTCACCATTTTTTATGGCGCGTTTCTGACGGCTCAATTGTACAGCTCAACGGATGTCGGTCGCTTCTATGAAGCGCATCTGGGTCTGCTTGAAATAAAGGAAGAGGAGTGAACAAGCATGGGCAAAGTGATTCCAGGTCGATATACTGCACATATGGACGGATCTTTCGTTGTATTCGTGATCGGGTTTCGGATTAACAAGTGGTGGGCGGTCCATAAGTGGCTGCCTGTCATGAATGCCATGACCCCGATGCTTCAGGAGCTGTACCGGAATAAGGAGGAGCTCGGCTTCATGGACGGTTCCTATCATTTTTCAGGACGGGGACTTACCCTCATCCAATATTGGAGAAGCTTCGAACACCTGGAGCATTATGCATGCCACGGAGCCAATCACCTGAAGGCATGGCGGGATTTCAACCGCAAGGTCGGAACGGGAGGGGACGTAGGGATATTCCACGAAACCTATCTTGTTCAGGAAGGGCAGCATGAATGCCTGTACAACAACATGCCGAGATTCGGTTTGGCCAAAGCAGGAGCTCATGTTCCTGCGACGGGTCGCAGGGAAACGGCAAGCCGGCGGCTTGGACGTGAGGGAGAACCGGCGGTGCCCACTCCTCCGAATCCATAGTTCCGGTCTGTCGGCGGCTGACCGCTCTTTGCCGAGCAATAGATAATTACCATAGGTTAAGGGCGGTGTAAATGCTATGGAAGTCGTGATGCTTTAGACTTGTTTTTCTTCCGCTCTCAAAAAAGTGTTGGTAAACTCCGCTCATTCTTCTATGATGAAATTACTTCAAATCGACGATGAGATAAGGAATTATTCGCTCGGGGGGGGATGCCTATGGGAAGAAAAGCGTGGTTTTACCGTCAGCTTTTATCGTATATGCCCGTCTTCTTTATCGTGATTTCCTTTGTGTTTTTTGTCTTTTTCCAAATGCTCGGGGAACAGTCTCGGCAAGGTGCGATTCAGGCCAATGAGACGATGATTCATCAGGCGATGCGTTCGGTGGACAACTCGCTGAAGGCCATCGATCAGATGCTCGTGCAGGAATTGCTGTTCAACCCCGATATGTCGGGATTTTTCAATCATGAGGATCAGGACAACGTCTATTTGAACATGCAGGCGGTGAAGGCCATGAAGCAGTTCAAGGTGTCCAATCCGCTTGTGGATTCCATGGTGCTCGTGCGGACCCAGGATGAGTTCGTCCTGAGTACTTCATCCTCGTTCAACTTGCCGGATTATGCGGATTATGACTTTCTCAAGCCTTATTTGGGCCAGGTCAATAGTGAAGCAAAATGGAGTGCGATGCGAAATTTCCGGGAGTTCAGCTTCAACAGCATGCAGCATGTAGTAACACTGGTTCGAGATGCACCCTTTGTTACCCATGGGAAAGGCGTTATTGCCGTTAATATCAAGGTGGACGCCATACATAACATGATTCAGGGCATGGTAAATCCCGATGTTAGTTTTATTCATGTGAAGGATACGCAGGGGCAGTCCATGCTCTCCGGTACCTCAATGGCAGAGAGTGGGGAGCTTGTCTCCCAGGCGGTTTCGCCTTATACCGGGTGGGTATATGAGGGAGGTCTTACTCAAGGCAGAGTGGTTGGTATCGTCAGTCAGCTGTACAATATCTGGTTTATCGTCGGCTTGCTCATGTGCGTTGCCGGGGTTGTCTGGATCGTATTGGTTACGCGCCGAAACTATAAGCCGATTGAAGCCATCGTGTCCCGGATTCATCATTATTCGCAGTCTAAAACGAGCGCGCTGATCCATAACAGTAAACAGGATGAGTTCGCATTTATCGAATCGGCACTCGAGAGTATGCTGGAACAGGCGAGCAGCTTTCAACAGCAGCATCGGGAGGATCTGCTGCTGCGCAGAGCGTATCTGTTCCAGCAGCTGATGGAGGGGCAGTACCCGTCCCATATGGAGCAGTGGAACGAGCAGCGGGACGCCATGGGACTGCCGGACTTGTCCGAATCACAGATCGTCAATGTCATCGAAATCGATAAATATCCATTGTTCTGCGAGCAGTACCCGCTGCAGGACCAGTATTTGATCAAATTTGCCCTCAAAAGCGTCGTTCAAGAAATTGCAGCCGGGCAGGAAACGAGTGTTTGGACAGAATGGATATCCGCTTCGAAGCTGGGTGTGATGACGATGGCGGATGACCAGGACGCAGCACAGCATGTGGTCACGCTGCTGGAGCAGGCCCGCCAGTGGGTGGAGCAGCATCTGAAGCTGACCATAACCGTTGGTATGGGGGAGAAAGCGGAGCGATATACGGATATCCCGGACTCCTATGAGCAGGCACGCACCGCATTGAAATACAAAATGATCCTCGGCGAGAATCGAATCATTCATTACACCCAAGTATCCGGGGAGGAGCGGGGCCATGCCTTTGATTTCTTGAACCTGATCCGCTCGATGGCTCAATCCTTCCGGCTCGGCAACAGGGATTGGCAGGAGAAATACAATGCCCTCATCCATAACATTGGACAAAATATGCTGGACCGGGACGGCGTGGTGAACCTGGTGGATTACATGATGTACTCGCTCGGACGTGAAATGTCGTGCATGGCAAAAGAATTTCAGGATTTGTGGCTGACAGAGGGGCAGCCTGCGTTACGGAACGCGCTCCAATCATCCGATACACTGGAGCAGCTGGAACAGGAGTTCGGGGAGGCTTTATCCGCTCTGTACGACAGTATGCTCGCTCTCATGGAGGGCCGAAATCATGCGGACACGATTCAGAAGGTGCGCTTGTTTATGGAGCAGAACTCGAGCAATCCGGATCTGTCTCTCAATTATTTAAGCGAACGCTTCAATATGAACTGGAAGACGCTGAGCAAGCTGTTCCGGGAGGAGACCGGCCAGAAATTCGTGGATTATTTAATTGAGCTGCGGATGAACCATGCCCGGAAGCTGCTCGAAGAGACCTTGCTGCCTGTACAAGATATCGCGACCGAAGTTGGGTATTCCAATGCCATCTCGTTTGGCCGGATGTTTAAAAAGCTGATGGGGATGTCACCGGGGGATTACCGTGAGCAGGCTGCTTATAAGCAGCAGAATTACGAGAACTAACGATCCTTCTGACTGCTTCATACATACTGATCAAGTAGAGAATCCTTCTGACTAGGTCATGCATATATAACCAAGCAGAGAGTCCTGCGGATGAACCGTCCCGCGGGCTTTTTGCTGTAAACGGAGATAGGTTTAGCGACGGAAAAAGGTTTATTCGCCCTTACGGCCTGTCGGCTCTATAGTACCCTCTGCTCGCGGAAATACGTTGATTCGGAGAATCTTGTTTATTGATCGGATGGCGTTGTCGGCCCTAGACTTGGGATCAACACAAAGCGAAGGAGGGTGACCCAAGTGGCTCGTATGAGCAGCGCAATCCCAGTACCTGCAGATGCACAGGCGCCAACGAATTTACCACCAAACAAGCCCATGAACCGAACGAGGAAGAAGCTGATGAAGCACTGGCAATTCTATCTGCTCGTGTTCTTCCCGTTAGTCTACATCATCCTCTTCAAATACGTTCCGATGTTCGGCGTCTTGATTGCATTCAAGGAATACAACGTCGTACAGGGGATATTCGGCAGTCCCTGGGTAGGGTTCGATTATTTCAAGCAATTGTTTGACGCTCCGTTCTTCTGGCAGTATGTCCGCAACACGCTCGAGATTTCCCTGTACGGCCTGCTGGTCGGTTTCCCGGCCCCCATTCTGTTAGCGCTGGCACTGAATGAAATCCGAAACGGCCGCTTCAAGAAAACCGTCCAGATGGTGACGTACGCGCCGTACTTCATATCAACGGTGGTCATCGTCTCGATTCTGATCGTGAACCTCTCGCCCAACACCGGGCTGATGAGCAACCTGTTTCGGGCGCTGGGACTGGAGACCGTAGATTTTCTGGGCGTCCCGGAACTGTTTAAGTCAATCTATGTCTGGTCCGATATGTGGCAGTTCACCGGTTACGGCGCCATCATCTATATTGCGGCCTTGGCGGGAGTCAATCCCGATTTGTACGAGGCGGCCAGAGTGGACGGGGCGACCCGGCTACAAAAAATCATCAATATCGATATTCCCAGCTTGTTTCCGGTCATCGTCATTTTGCTCATATTGAATCTGGGCAATCTGATGAGTCTGGGCTTTGAGAAAATTTATCTCATGCAAAACCCGCTCAATCAGAACACGTCCGAAGTCATCTCTACCTATGTGTACAAGGTCGGCCTGCTCGGAGCCAACTTCAGCTTCTCCGCCGCCATCGGCCTGTTCAATTCCGTTATCAATTTCATTCTGTTGGTCATCGTCAATTACGTATCCCGAAAAGTTTCATCCACAAGTCTATGGTAGGAGGTAGCGCATGAGCAGATCAACCGTACGGGAGTCCGCTGCAGACCGGATTTTCCTTGGTATCGTGTATTTGTTTCTGTCTGTCGTACTGATCGTCATCCTGTTTCCGCTGCTGCATATTGTAAGCGCATCCTTCAGCTCTCCGGGCGCAGTGTCCTCGGGCAAAGTGTGGCTGTGGCCGGTGGATGTAACCCTGATCGGCTACAAAGCGGTGTTCCAAAATTCCAATATTCTGATCGGGTTTGGCAACTCGCTGTTCTATGCCGTTGTCGGCACGATCGTGAATGTCGCATTCACTGTGATGCTTGCCTATCCGCTCGCCCGCAAAACGTTTTACGTTCGCAACATCATCATGATGCTGCTGGTGTTCACGATGTTTTTTGACGGCGGGCTCATTCCGAACTATCTTCTCGTGAAGTCGCTCGGCATGCTCGACACGCGCTGGGCCATGATTATACCGGGGGCGCTAGCCGTGTTTCAGGTCATCATCGCCAGAACCTTTTTTCAGACGACGATCCCGGAAGAATTGGCTGAAGCGGCCGAGATGGACGGGAGCAGCGACATTACCTTTTTCCTTAAAATCGTTCTTCCGCTATCGAAGCCGATTCTGGCCGTGCTCGCGCTAATGTTTGCCGTTGGCCATTGGAACTCCTATTTTAATGCCTTGATTTATTTGAAGGACAGCAGCCTGTTTCCGCTTCAGATCTTCCTGCGGGATATTCTGATCCTGAATTCCGTCAGCGCCGAGATGGTGACGAACGTCAACGAGCTGTTAGTCCGTGAAGGGCTGAAGGATTTGCTGAAGTATTCGCTGATCGTGGTGGCAAGCGCCCCGGTATTGATCATTTACCCGTTTGTGCAGAAGTATTTTGTCAAAGGCGTAATGATCGGGTCCTTAAAAGGGTGATTCCTATTCCGTGAAGGAGGTGAGGCCGGCACTATAGAATAGGTAATTCCGATGTTCGGACATATAGGGGGTATATGCAAACACGGTTTCACTTACGAAGTACGGGCAGGTATTCCATATTAGGGAGGAATTCATTTGAAAAGGTTCACTGGATTAGGTTTAAGTCTGGTTCTCGTGGCAGTGTTGGCTCTATCCGCTTGCGGCAAGACGAGTGAAACAGGAACTGAAGGTCCGGCAAGCCCTCCGGGGTCAGGGGGACCCGTTGAACTGTCGGTATTTGCTCCTCAGTCCGCCGGCATCGAGAGTCTCGATGTCAATCCATTCTCCAAGCATATCGAAGAGAAGCTGGGGCTTACATTTAAGTGGAATACGACACCTGACGCGGTATTTAACGATAAGAAACTGCTGATGCTGGCAAGCGGTGACTATCCGGCGCTCATTATGAATGCCGGCATATCCAAAGCGGATCAGATCAAGTACGGAATGCAGGGAGCCTTTATTCCCTTGAATGAGTTAATCGACAAGCATGCACCTAACATTAAAAAGGCGATGGAGGAGGTCTCCTATTTAAAATCGGCGATGACCGCGCCGGACGGCAATATTTATGCGCTTCCGAAGGTGAATGAATGCCTGCACTGTACGTATGGCCAGCGGATGTGGATCAATACGACCTGGCTTGAGAAGTTAGGTCTAGAGATGCCAACCACAACCGATGAGTTCTATGAAGTGTTGAAAGCCTTTAAAGAGCAGGACCCGAACGGGAACGGCAAGGCCGACGAAATACCGATGACCACTTCGCTTGATGTGTGGGGAGGAGGAGTTGACGCCTTTTTGATGAATGCTTTTATATATAACAATGGCACAACCTATTTAAGCGTGAAGGATGGCAAGGTGATTTTGTCCGCGGCTGAGCCCGAGTGGAAGGAAGGTTTAAAATATCTCAACAAACTGTACAGCGAAGGACTGATCGACAAAGGAGCGTTTACCCAAAACGGCGATGCCGTCAAGCAGCTCGGCAACAAAACGGACAATGTGGTCGGCGCCGTTGGTTATGCACTGATCAGCAGCGTGCTGGAACCAACCGACGCGAAGCCCCGTCATAAGGAATACGATGTCGTTCCCCCGCTGAAAGGACCGAATGGCGTGCAGCTTGCAGGTTATAGCGTCGGAGCAGGGGATGGATCGTTTGTCATTACGAACAAAGCGACGGAGGAGCAGCGGATCGCGGCGATCAAGCTGGCGGATTACCTGTTCTCCGAAGAAGGCACCGTGATGACCTCCTGGGGCTTTGAAGGAGACGGATGGCGGAAGGCGGAGTCCGGTGCGCTTGATTACAATGGCGAACCGGCCGCATACGAAGCGCTGAAGCGGGATGTGCCCGAGGGATCGCTTGACGTAACCTGGTGGCAGCTTGGCACGATGCTGATGGTGAACTCCCTCCGCGAATCCTTTGCCGCTCCGGAAGATCCGCTTGGAAACGGGGCTTATGAGTATCGTTTGTGGCTGGCTGCGAAGAAATACGAGCCTTTTGCCAAACCGGAGTTGGTGTACCCGACGGATGTGTTCATCGATCCGAAAGATGCAACCTTCATCGCGCAGATTCAGAAGACGATTCAGGATTACGTGAAATCGAATCTGGCCCAATTCGTAACCGACAGCAAGGACATCGAGAAGGACTGGGATGCCTATGTCAGCGGATTTAAGGGGCTTCAGCTGGATAAGTATCTGGAGATTCATCAGAAAGCATTAGACAACCAAGGATAGAGGTATAGGAGGTTTATCGCTTGCACAATTTCATTGAATACGCTGCCAATATTAAGCCCTCGGAACGTCAATTAGACGTCCAGGAGATGGAGTTCTACGCCTTCTTTCATTTTACCATCAATACGTTCACGGATATGGAATGGGGCACGGGAAAAGAAGATCCGGCCCTGTTCAATCCGGAGCAGCTGGATGCGGATCAGTGGGTGAGCGCTTGTGTCAGTGCCGGCATGCGCGGCTTGATCCTGACCTGCAAGCATCATGACGGCTTCTGTTTATGGCCGAGTCAGCATACGGAGCATTCCGTGAAGAACAGCCCGTGGCGAAACGGATACGGGGATGTGGTGAAGGAGGTTGCCGATGCCTGCAGGAGAGAGGGAATCAAGTTCGGCATCTACTTGTCCCCCTGGGACCGGCATGAACCGTCGTATGGGGATTCGCCGCGGTACAATCAATTTTTTCTGAATCAGCTAAGAGAGCTCCTGACCGGCTACGGCGAGATATTCAGCGTCTGGTTTGACGGAGCCTGCGGCGAAGGTCCGAATGGCAAGCGTCAGGAATACGATTGGGAGTCGTACTACGCCCTGATTCGGGAACTGCAGCCGAATGCCGCCATCTCGGTATGCGGACCGGACATTCGCTGGTGCGGGAATGAAGCGGGACATTGCAGGGAGTCGGAGTGGAGCGTCGTTCCGGCGTCGCTGCGCCAGAATGAAGCGATCCAGGAAAAGTCGCAGCAAACCGATGATCGGGAGTTTGCCCGCCGCTATGAATCGAGCGAAGAGGATCTCGGCAGCCGGAGCGTCATTCAGGGCGAGAAGGAGCTGGTATGGTATCCGGCCGAAGTCAATACCTCGATCCGTCCCGGCTGGTTCTACCATGCGTCCGAAGACGAAAAAGTCCGATCGCTGGAAGAATTGCTGCATATCTATTACGGCTCGGTTGGCGGCAATGCCACCTTTCTGCTCAATATTCCGCCGGATACCCGCGGACTCGTTCATGAGAATGATCTGCAGCGTCTGCAGGAACTGGGTGACGCCATTCGAACAACGTTCGATACCAATCTGGCTGCTGATGCGGATGTTACGGCATCCGAGACGAAGGCGGGGCTGGAGGCTCGATTTGTTGTCGATGGCAGCAAGGATACGTATTGGAGCCCAGAGGACGGTACGGAATACGCCGTGATTGAGCTGGACCTTGGGCGGGCGATCGATTTTGATCATATCGTATTGGCTGAATACCGGTACGGGCAGCGGATCGAGCGCTTCGAGCTTGAATATATGGAAAACGGGAACTGGCACACGATCCAATCCGGGACGGTAATCGGGCGCAAACGCATCTGCCGCTTTCCCGCTGTACGGGCTCAATATATCCGGCTTACCATTTTGGAATCGAGATGGTGTCCGCGCCTGTCCGGCTTTGAAGTATATCGGAGTTCGAAGGATTGGTGAGAGAATTCTAACATCCGGCGGAATTCCGGTATGGTGCCATAATAAGGCGGCCATCGCAACAGGGCGGTGGCTCCTTTTTTTCGAAAACGTAAAATTTACCTTCCGTTCCATCCAGTTTAGTGTAATATGTACGTGAAAGTATCCCATTTCATTGTAGAGAGGATGTAACCTGCATGAGCCATTCCGTATCATTTGAGACCCGGCTGTTAAGCTCTTTGTCCAAAGTGTTTGCCGATGAAGAACTGTCCCAAGCCTCGTATGACAGAGGGTCTTCGTTTGGCAATGAGACGTACTCGTTTCAAGTTGCATACCGTTCCAATCGCTTGTTAAAAAACATCCGGGTTCATCTGCAATCATCGTTGAGTGAACGGATTACCATCCGTTCGGTAGGCCTGGTTCCATCGGAGCTGCCTACGTATCATGATCATGACGAGTTTATCATAAGAGCTGCGCCCGGGCTGTATCCGGACCCGTTGCTGCTTCTGGCATCAGAGCCTGTTGTAACCGGATGCCCGAACCAGTGGAGAAGTCTGTGGATTACGGTACAGCCTGAGGGTGAGATCAAGGGTGGTACATATGAAATCCGGATCCGTTTTGAAGCGGAATCGGGCGAGTCGCTTGGAGAAGAGGTGTTCACGCTCGAAGTGATACCGGCAACCTTGCCGGACCAGACGCTGATTCATACGGAATGGTTCCATGCCGATTGTTTGGCGAACTACTACGAGGTGGACATATTTAGTGAACGGCACTGGGCGTTGATCGGTCAGTTTATGCAAACCGCCGCTCAGAATGGCATCAATATGATCCTGACCCCCTTGTTTACTCCTCCGCTGGATACGGAAGTGGGAGGAGAACGGCCAACGGTGCAGCTGGTTGACGTCGCCGTAACCCCAGATGGAGCGTATACGTTTGGTTTTGATAAGCTGGACCGCTGGGCAGACCTATGTGATTCCAATGGGATTCAGTACCTGGAATTCTCTCATCTTTTCACCCAGTGGGGAGCCGGGCATGCGCCGAAGATTATCGCCAATGTGAACGGAAAGCCCGAGAAGCTGTTCGGATGGGAGACGGATGCGACCGGAGAAGAGTATCATGCCTTCATCCGACAATTCATACCGGTCCTGACCCGCTGGATTGAAGGCCGGGGACTTAAGCAGCGCTGCTATTTCCATGTATCCGATGAGCCGTCCGTGTCCCATCTGAAGGCTTACGGTCATGCAAGCCGGCTGATGAACGAGCTGCTGCCGGATTACCCGATCATTGATGCACTATCCGATATTTCGTTTTATGAGGAAGGCCTGGTGAAGCGCCCGATTCCTGCAAGCAACCACATCGAGCCTTTCCTGGACCAGGAGGTAACGCCGCTGTGGACCTATTATTGCTGTTCCCAGTACAAGGAAGTGTCCAACCGATTCTTTAATCTGCCCTCGGCAAGAAACCGGATCATCGGGATCCAGCTGTATAAGTTTAACATCGAGGGATTTCTCCACTGGGGATATAACTTTTGGAATTCGCAATACTCGAAGCGCGCCATTGACCCGTTCAAGGTGACGGATGCGGATTGCGGTTTTCCTTCCGGGGATGCTTTTGTGGTATACCCTGGTGAAGAAGGACCGATCGAATCCATTCGGCTGAAGGTATTCCAGGAAGCGCTTCAGGATTTGAGAGCGCTTCAACTGCTGGAGACGAGAATCGGCAGGGAGGCTGTGCTCCAGGCGCTGGAGGAAGGGCTCGAAGAGCCGATCACCTTCAAGACATATCCGAGGGAGCAGGAATGGCTGCTGTCGAAGCGGCAGTGGATCAACGATAAGATCAAGGAAAGTTTGGTTGTGAAGTAACCGCACCGGTGTGCTTACGACTTATTAAGCCTATTTATGGTCAATCAGACCGCATAAATTCTGTGCAAAACGGCCCCATCTTCCTTTGAGAAGTTGGGGCCGTTTTGATTTGCATCACGATTTGTTTTTTTGCCAGATGGATACCTAGAATGTTCTTTCTTGCTTGTGCATGATCTCGTATGGTTCCATGATAAAGAGAAAGTGCAGGTATTCAAGGTATACCGGTGCAAAGGGCAGTCCGATCCTAGAGATGAGGATGGCCTGTGTTCTGCCATGGTTATCGGCAAACCACGCCCGAGGCGAAAGAGGCCTGCTGTGGTTCTAGTGGTGCCGCCGAAATTATGCCATCATTAGAGCAAGGGGGAAATGAACGATGTATTTGGATTTCAAGTTGGCGAATGACCGCCCGGCGTATATTCAAGTCAAGGATTACATGAAGCGCTTGATGACAACCGGGGCGCTGCAAGCCGATCAGAAGCTCCCCTCCACGCGTGAGCTAAGCACGCTGTTTCGAGTGGGCCGTAATACGGTGCTGAGCGCATACTCGGATTTGGAGGACGAAGGCTATATCTATGCGGTTAAAGGGCAAGGGCACTTTGTTGTCCTTTCGATCAGCGGAGCATCCATGCAGCCCGAAGGCAAACGGCTGGATTGGGGGTTACGCCTGAACGAATACGCCAGGCTTGCGGAAGCGCATGATCTGATGAAACACGGCATTCGTGCTGAGAAGGGCTCCATATCTTTTACAAGCATCGCCCCTGATGAGAAGCTGTTCGACCTGCCAAATGTAAAGCGTGCATTTCTGGACCGAATGTCGCTTGAAGGTGATGTACTTCTAAACTACGGTTACGCCAAGGGCTATAAACCCCTTATTGATTATCTCCTCCGTTATATGGAGAACAAGGGCGTGAATATTCAAGGGAAGGATATGCTGATCACCAGTGGCTTTACGGAAGGCTTAAGTCTGGTGCTATCCGCCTTGAACAAAGGGCATGGCCGCATTCTGTGCGAGAATCCAACCCATCATACTGCCATTAAAAATTTTAAAATGCACGGGTACGCCATTACCGGCGTCGAGATGGAGCCAGATGGCATCAGCCTGACAGGGCTCGCGCGCGAGCTGTCGGAGCGGACGTACGACATGGCCTACCTTGTGCCTTCCTATCATAATCCTACAGGAATCGTCATGTCTCACCAGAAGAGGCTGGAAGCGCTCCGACTGCTGAATGAGTACGAAATTCCCGTTATTGAAGATGGTTTCAACGAAGAGCTGCGCTATTCGGGTTCACACATCGCGCCTCTCGTTGCATGTGCAGGCGGCGAGAACAACAGCGTGATCTATTTAGGCAGTTTCTCCAAGATTCTGTTTCCCGGCCTGCGAGTCGGATGGGTGCTGGCCGACAAGACGCTGATTCATTATCTGGAAAGCGTAAAGCGCGCCCGCAGCATTCACACGTCGACGCTGGATCAGTCCCTGCTCTTTCAATATCTGTACAACGGCAACTTTGAGAAATATTTAAAGAGGGCGAAGGCCGAGTACAAGCGAAAATATGAGCTTGCGATCCGCTGCTGCGAGGAGTGGATCCCGATGGAGCGATTGTCCGGCGACGGCGGGCTTCACCTGTTTGTTGAATTCGGCCCCGAATTCCGAACCCGCGAGCTGCTGGAAGCCTGCTCAGCCCAGGGCGTGGTATTCACGCCGGGCGACATTTTCTTTACCGATGGCGGCGGCCATCACACCATGCGTCTCGGATTCTCCCGCGTCTCCGACGAGAACATCGAGAAGGGGATCCGGATCATCGGCGAGGCGGCGAGGAAGCTGGTGTAATCCGGCTGTAACGGAGATCGGAAGAACAATCTGCATGCGGAGTGCTGATTAGCATCCAAGGAAACAGTTTGCCTGAGAAAATGGTTATTGGCTGCAACGGAGAAGGCGGAATTATTCTGAAGAAGCGGAGCGTTCTCCTTTGCAATCGGATTTCAACAACGAATATTCAAATCAGTAGAAATCTGAGGGCAACAGAGATCGGAAGAATAATCCGCATGCGGAGTGATGCATAAGGCAATCAGCGTATAGAATTATTATAGATTTTAGGAGGTCTACATCATGAAGGTTGGCATCATCATGGGAGGCGTATCATCCGAGCGGGAAGTTTCGCTCATGACCGGCAAAGAGATGATCGCGCATTTGGATAAAAGCCGCTACGAGGTTTATCCGATCGAGATTAACGATAAACGCGAGCTGATCAGCAAAACCAAAGGCATCGATATGGCTTTGCTCGCCCTGCACGGGCAATACGGGGAAGACGGGACGGTGCAAGGCACACTCGACTCCCTGGGCATCCCGTACACCGGCAGCGGCGTTCTCTCCAGCAGTGTCTGCATGGATAAAGACCTGAGTAAGAAGCTGCTGCGGTACGAGGGATTGACTACAGCCGATTGGGTCATGGTCAGCAGTATGGAGGAGCTGGCCGCCGCCGACGTGGAGGGACTCGGTTATCCTGTCGTGGTGAAGCCAAACGCGGGCGGGTCCAGCGTTGGTACTCGGATTGTGCGTGATGCGGCTGCCCTTGCCTCCGCCGTAGAAGAGGCATTGCGATGGGACCGCTCCGTGATGATCGAGCAAATGATCGAGGGGGAAGAGATCACTTGCCCGGTTTTGAACGGTGAGATGCTCCCGATTGTGTCCATCAAGCCGAACTCCGAATTTTTCGATTATACATCCAAATACGAAGAGGGCGAAGCGGATGAGCAGGTGATTGAGCTTCCCGCCGAACTTCAGCAGCGGGTGCGCACGGCTGCGCTTCAATGCTATAAGGCGCTGAAGTGCAGTGTGTATGCCCGAATCGATATCATCCTGAAGGAAGAGATTCCGTATATTTTGGAGGTTAATACGCTCCCGGGTTTAACGAAGAACAGTTTGCTGCCCAGAAGCGCGAAAGCGGCGGGCTATTCGTTCAGCGGACTTTTGGATGCCATCATTGAAACTTCATTATCGGAACGAAAAAGCGAAGGCAAGGAGTAGAAGCATATGAATACAACGAGCAGCTTTCTAACATCAACGGTGCAAGCCATGCCGCCTTCCGGCATCCGGCAATTTTTTAATGCGGCGGAAGCGGACGATGACGTCATTTCTCTCGGTGTGGGGGAACCGGATTTTGTGACGCCTGCATGTGCGATTGAGGCCTGTAAACGAGCTCTGGAGCGTGGCCGCACGATGTATACGCCGAATGAAGGGCTGATGGAGCTAAGGGAAGAGATTGCGAAATATCTGGATACCGGATTCCAGCTGCAATATGAACCGACGAGAGAGATACTGGTCACGGTTGGCGGCAGCGAAGCGATTGATCTTACGCTGCGGGCGCTCATTTCGCCGGGGGATGAAATTATTATTCCCGTGCCGGGATATGTCGCTTATGCTCCTCTTGTGCAATTGAACGGGGGAGCTGTCGTCGAACTGGAGCTCTCCGCAGAGCATAAGTTCAAATTGACTGCGGATGCACTGCAGAAGGCGATTACCCCCCGGACGAAAGCGATCGTTGTTAACTTTCCAAGCAATCCGACAGGCGCCGTGATGACCTACGAGGATTGGCTACCGATTGCGCGCCTTGCGGTTATGCACAATTTGGTGGTGATTTCAGACGAGATGTATGCCGAGCTTACCTACGGCCGCACGCATACCAGCATTGCTTCGCTGCCTCGGATGCGGGAGCGCACTATCGTCATCGGCGGATTTTCCAAAGCCTTTGCGATGACGGGCTGGCGGGTCGGTTACCTCTGCGGCGACTCCCACCTGGTGAGCGCCATGGTCAAGATTCATCAGTATACCGCGCTCTGCGCGCCCATCATGGGGCAGATTGCGGCTCTCGAATGTTTAAGAAATGGACTCGGGGATCGGGACGTGATGAAGCAGGCTTATGATGAACGCAGAAGGATGTTTGTGCAGGGTCTGACCGATATCGGCCTAAGCTGCCGCGATCCCCAGGGTGCTTTCTACGCATTCCCCAGCATATCCGGAACGGGTTTGGGCTCCCAGCAGTTTGCGGAGCGATTGCTTCGAGAGGCAAAGGTGGCCGTTGTACCCGGTCATGTGTTTGGCACCGGGGGCGAAGGCTTTATTCGCTGCTCGTATGCCGCTTCGCCCGATCAATTGAGCGAAGCGCTTGATCGAATGGACCGCTGGCTTAGAACGCATGCAGGTGCTGACCATGGCCTGCCCACTTTACAGAATTCTTGAAAGTTTGCGGTAATCGGTAGCGGTAATCCCCTCCAGTCTGCGGAAGATTCGGCTAAAATAATGAATATCCGGGTATCCGACCCCTTCGCCAACCGCCTCGATCGAGATGTCGGTTTCCCGGAGAAGCCGGCGCGCTTCGCGGTGACGAACGGATTGCACGAATTCACTTGGCGGCATCCCCGCAAAGCGTTTAAACAATTTGGCGGTATGATCCGGGCTTAACATTAAATGCTCCGCAATTACTTTGTTGCTCCAGTCTTTGGCTGGAGTTTTTTCGATTTGAGACATCAGTTCAATCAGTGTGGCATCGTGCGGTGACGTTTCCGTCAAGGCTTGGGAAGGATGCGTCCGAAGCAGTTGAACCAGCACATCCAGCATCAGCCCCTTGCAGGCAAGCTCATAGCCGGCGGGACGCAGGGTGAATTCCTCCACGATTCGTTCCATCATCTGAACGCAAGGCAGCGGAGGTGTGTAGATGACACGGGAAGAGAGCGGGGGAAAAGAGGAGGACACCGCTTCATGCGCGAATTTATCCGTATCCAGCACGACTTCATTCACGATCATATCCGCTTCGGTCTGTATGTCCAGCTCATCAAAAAAATCAAAATGAATCCCCAAAAATCGCGCGTCAGGATGGGAGACCACCTCATTCTGGTGGTAAACGCCGGACGGCAGGAAGATCAGTTGACCGGCTTCGATGCGATAGCGGTTCCCGTACATCGTTGTAGCGGCTTCCCCTTGGTATACATAGAGCAGTTCAAAATCGTATAACCGGCGCTGCGGGAGTGATCCCGTCGCCATGCGTTGAAACTGCGCATAGTGAATGCAGGGTGACCATTCGCGAAAAGGCGCTTCGCGTTTTATCGGAAAATTGAGGTCCATAGCGGTCATCGTAAACTCACTCCAAAATGTTATTAAGAGATGTTAAATAGAACGGAATAGTCCAAATAATCACTTTTCTATCTAAATCATTTGGTGAAATATTTATTTATTATATAAGTATTATTACATCCAAATGGTTTGTTTACAACTTGACGGAAAAAGTCAAATGATGTGTTTCAGAAAACGAGTGTTACAACATCAATCTATTGATTCTAGGAGGGATTCACGATGAAGAAAGGGATTAATATCTGGTCGTTCTCGGGAGATGCTTCCATCTCCGACTGCATCCGATTGGCAAAGGAAGCCGGGTTTGAAGGAATCGAATTGTCATTAAACCAAACAGGAGAGCTCGGCCTTCAGGCTGGCGATAAAGAGGTACAGGCCATAACGGAACAGTTGAAAGAAGCCGACCTGGATATCGCGGGTTTGGCGACAGGTTTGTATTGGGAATATCCGATGACCAGTAATGATCCGGCTGTCCGTGAGAAGGCCATGGATATTTGCAAGAAGCAGCTGGAGCTCGCGTCCGCTTTCGGAGTGGATGCCATCCTTGTGATCCCGGGGGCGGTCGGAGTCGATTTTGTTCCTGGTTCAGCCGTCATCGATTACGAATATGCCTACGAGCGGGCTCAAGAATCCATTCGTAAGCTGGTTCCTTACGCGGAAAGCGCCGGCGTTGCCATCGCGATCGAGAATGTATGGAATAAATTCCTGCTGTCGCCGCTGGAATTGCGGACCTTCATCGACGAGATCGGTTCCGAATATGTCGGCTCTTATTTCGACGTAGGCAATGTTGTGCATAACGGTTATCCGGAGCACTGGATTCGGATTTTGGGTGAGCGGATCAAAAAAGTCCATTTCAAAGATTACCGCAGACAGGCAGGCGGTTTGCACGGTTTTGTCGACCTGTTGGCAGGGGACGTTAATTATCCGGCCGTTGTTGAAGCGCTGCGTGTGATCGGCTATGACAACTATGTTACGGCAGAGATGATCCCGGCGTATACCCACTACTCGGAGCAGATCATATTTAATACATCCAATGCAATGGATGCGATTCTTGGACGTACGCCATCATTGCGCAAGCCGGATGCACGCCAGCATCAAGGCCAATCATAACAAGAGATAACGGAGGGAATAAGGATGCTGAAAATCGGAATATTGGGATTTGGTTTTATGGGGCGCATGCATTTCGACAATTATGTTCGACTAGCTGAAGAGGGCGCGGACATCCAGCTGGTGGCGATTTGCGATTTGCGCATCGATGAGCTTAAGGACAGCAAAGCCAACGGCAATATGGCGACCGAGCGTGATGTATACGACCTGGAGCCCTATCACCTGTATGACCATGTGGACAAAATGCTGGAGCATGAAGAGCTGGATATTGTGGATGTATGCCTGCCGACTTATTTGCATGCGGACATGTCCTGCATGCTGTTGGAGCGCGGTATTCACGTCATGTGTGAGAAACCTGTCGCAGGCAGCTCAGAGGAAGCCTGGCGCATGGTAAAAACAGCGGAGCGCACAGGAAAAACGCTCATGATCGGACAATGCCTCCGTTTCTGGCCAGCTTATGAATATTTAAAAGAATGCTTAGAGGACGGTCGTTATGGAAGCATCGTTGCAGGCGAATTCTTCCGGGGATCGGAGCCGCCTCAAGGCTGGTTCCTGGAAGGAGACAAGAGCGGCGGCTGTATCACGGACATGCATGTGCATGACGTGGATATGATCCATTGGCTTATGGGCAAACCGGAGCGGGTGTCCACATTCGCCAAAACGATCATTAAAGGAAGCTCTTACGATATCGTATCCACCCACTACAGTTTCCCGGATGGCAAAGTGATTAACGCGCATGCGGATTGGACGCTGCACGGCGAACACGGTTTTTATATGGGTTACCGTGTGAATTTGGAAGAGGCTACGCTGGTGTTTGAGAACAATGAACTGAAGGTGTACCCTGAAGACGCGCCAGGCTTTACGGCTGAGCTGTCCGATGATTCCGGCTATTATCGTGAACTCCGTTATTTCATTGAGCATGTTGCGCAAGGAGAGCCGGTAACGGTATGTACGCCTGAGAGCGCTGCCGGGTCGCTGGAAATTATTGAAGCCGAGATTCGTTCCGCAAGAGCGAACGGCGCCCTGGAGACGGTATCAGGGAAACAGGTGGTATCTTAATTTTATTTACTAGGTAGGACAATATAAAACAAGGCCAATCAGGTTATTCCCTGATTGGCCTTGTTTAGTTCATGAGTTTACTGCATCCTATTCAAGCAGTAGCATTGACATCCTGCAGCAAGAACTCTGAATGAATCGTGTACATGTTAAGCTCTGAATGATTTCAAGAAGTCCACGGCAAGCTTGATATCCGCTTCCGGATTGGCTTTCACTTCACGTTCGATGGTCAGATACCCGGTATAGCCGATATCCTTGAGCGCTTGCAGGTAAGCATTCCAGTTCACGCCGCCTTCGCCAAGCGGCACTTCACGGAACTTCTCGCCCGATTCCGCCATATCGGCAATTTTGTCATGGTCAAGGGCGGGTGCCTCGTATCCGAAATCTCCGTATACATCACGAGGGTCGATATAGTCAGCCAGCTTGATTCCGTCCTTCGCGTGGGTATGAACGATATAATCCTTCAGGTTGTACACACCTTGTACCGGATCGTCTCCAGTGACCATGACCATATTGGCTGGATCAAAGTTAACGGACACACCGTTGGAACCCAGACCATCCAGGAATGATTTCAAATGAGCCGAAGGCTCCGGACCTGTCTCGATGGCAAAGAATGCGTCCATGGACTTCGCGAATGTGCTAAGCTCCAGGCAAGCTTTGTGCATCGTTTCATATACGCGGCCGTTATGATCTTGCGGCACGATACCGATATGCGTGGTGATGATATTGGTTCCCAGCTCCAAGCCGAGCTCCATGATTCGTTTGGATTTCTCGATTTTAGCCGCATTCTCAGCAGGGTCCTGGAAGCCGTGTCCGCCAAGGTCACCCACGAGGGCGGAGATTTCAAGTCCCAGTGAATCGATGTAATCCTTCAATTCTTTTCGTGCTGAAGCAGAGAGGTTGGCCGGATCCATTTCGCCATGAACGGCATAGATCTGTACGCCGTCTGCTCCGACTTCCCGGGCTTTAAGAAGGCCATCTCTTACTCCAACCCGAAAGCTGTCAACAATAACGCCAATTTTGTTAGGCATGATAGGCTTCGACATCTTAATATCCCCCTTATATCATCCTTGTGTCTTCCATCGTCCGTATAACTTAAACCTCATTCCAGGTTTTACGGAGATATTCCAATCCAAACTTAGCTCCCGTACGGCAATCTTCCATCCCTTCGAATTCAATCGAGATGTAGCCGTCATAACCGGATTCCTTCACGATGCGAACGACTTCCGGCATATCGATATCGCCTTGGCCGACAATCGCGCCACGCAGCCAGTTGCCGCTGGAGGTGTTAAACCAACCGGATCCTGGTGCGCGGTGAGCCGGACGATAATAGAAGTCCTTGAAGTGAACCATCGATGCCAAGCCGATGTTGTTCTTGACAGCCACAGTCGACACCTCATCTGCACAGAGGAAGTTTCCAATGTCCAGGGTTGTTTTGAAGTTAGGGTGATTAACGGTCTGAACCAGCGCTTTTACACGATCGCTATGTTGAATGAAATACCCGTGGTTCTCCACGCTTGTTGTAATGCCGCGTTCTGCCGCGTAATCCGCTATGATACGGCATGCATTGGCCAGGCGGGGAAGTTCCTCCAGGAAATGCGTGATGGACAAGTCCTTGG
This sequence comes from Paenibacillus sp. NPDC093718, assembly GCF_050279985.1. NCBI lineage: Bacteria > Bacillati > Bacillota > Bacilli > Caryophanales > Paenibacillaceae > Paenibacillus > Paenibacillus sp. NPDC093718. The sequence continues at coordinate 891,828 of NZ_JBNNUS010000001.1, read as the reverse complement.
AGGAGCCTACATCGTGGCGCATCAGCGTAACGCCAAGCGCGGCCGCAATGTCCACTTCGCCTTTAACTCTTTCAATCTCCGCTTCATATGCAGCATCTTCCAATTCCGCAAAATTGGCGCCAATGGCATAGTTGGAGATCTCAAGCCCTTTGGAAGCGGCATGGGATTTAATTGTATCAATCAACTCCGGCGTTTCCTTGAGGTTAAAGCCGAGCGGAACGATCTCGATATGCTCTCCGCCGATCTCCGCAACGTAATCGATGACGTCGGTAATGGTCATTTCGCCTTTGTTCATGGCCTGGTACAGGCTGTACGAGCTTACTCCGAGTTTCATAGGAGAACTTCAGCCCCTTTCTCAGCGGATTCATAGATGCCGCACAGAATCTTCATGATCTCAACGCCGTCTTCCACCGGGCTGAGCGGTGTTGTGCCGTTCTCGATACAGGAAATGAAGTGATTGACTTCGCTTTGGAAAGCAGCATCGAAGTCGAATCCCTTGTTGTCGGTTTGCGGCTGGATGTTGATGATGGTATCGTGCTTCTCGGTTACGATGGAAACCTCAGGGTCAATCTCGAATCCGCCCTTGTCTCCATACAATTTAACGGATTGCAGATTCTCCTTCGAGTGCAGCGTGAAGCTGACGTCCACCAGCAAAGAAGCGCCGTTCTCAAAACGGATCATCGCATTCGCCATATCCTCAACCGTGTTCTTCTCCGCGTCATAGTCAGCCGCTTTGTAGAACGAGAGGTTGCGAACATTAGAGCGATTGCCCAGCTTTCGGTATGTATTGGCGCTGACGGAAACCGGTTTTGGACGACCCATCATGTACCAGCACAGATCGATGACGTGCACGCCGATATCGATGAGCGGCCCGCCGCCGGAACGTTCGATGTCGGAGAACCAGCCGCCTGGATTGCCAAGGCGGCGAATGGAGGAAGCCTTCGCAAAGTAGATCTCCCCGAATTCGCCCTTGTCTGCAAACTCGCGGAGCATCTGAGCGTTAGGGTCATAGCGTCTTACGAAACCGACTTGGAGCATCTTGCCGGAGGATTTAACGGCTTCCTGCACTTGAAGCGCTTCCTCCACGGTACGGCAGAGAGGTTTCTCAACCAGGACGTGTTTGCCCGCATACAGTGCCGCAATGCTGATTTCGGCATGCGTATTGTTCCAGGTACAGATGCTTACTGCATCGATTTCCGGATCAGCCAGAAGTTCGTTGTAATCGGTGTAGACTTTGGTAGCACCGTATTTTTCAGCTGCACGCTGTGCTCTTTCTTCATTTAAATCGCACACGGCGAGCAAATTCGCGTTCGCATGTTTCTGATAAGATTGCAAATGCATAGCAGAGATCGATCCCGTGCCAATGACGCCAACATTAATAGATTTCATGAGTTCACTCCTCTGAATTTACTGCATTACACTTTCGTATTATAATGCTTTTAGAGGAAGACACCATGATAAACCGTGCTGTTTGTTTGTACAATTGTGCTGTCTTACTGGAAGGAGACCAGAACATTGGACAAAACACTGCGAGAACCGATGACGATGCCGGATCCTCAGTTTCCGATTAAGGTTCATCGTTGCGAGTTTGATGGCCGAGGACAGGTTTTGTTTAACCACCATTGGCATGAACATCTTGAAATTCTATACATTGTATCAGGGGAAGCGAGTCTGGAGTGCGGCTCGTCCACCTTCACGGTCAAGGAAGGCGATATGATCGTCATTAACCGGAATGAGCTGCATTACGGCCTCAGCCTGTCGGATCATTTGTTTTATTATGCGTTAATCGCGGACTTCTCGCTGCTTCAGAGCCATTCGTTGGATGCAACCGAGATGAAATTCATTACGCCCATCACCCAGAATCGGCTGATCTTCGAGAACCGAATTAGCGGGGATGATGCGCTAGCCTCCATGCTGTCTATCATTCATGAGCTGGAACAGCGGGAGTTCGGTTATGAGCTGGCCGTCAAATCAGAGCTGTATCGGCTGCTTACGCTGCTTGTACGAGGTTATGTAGCGACGGTTCTTACCCTGGATGAGTACGTCGAGCGAATGAAGAATGTGGAGCGGTTTGCCCCGATATTCAAGTATATCGAGGAGCATTACCGGGAGGATTTATCAGTTGAGCTCCTATCCGGCATGGCGGGTCTCAGCCGCTTTCATTTCAGCCGTCTGTTCAAGGAGATCAGCGGCCGGACCGTGACGGAGTATGTGAATGAGACGAGGCTTAACCGGGCGGATTATCTCCTTCGCGAAAGTCCGCTTACCGTATCCGAAATCGCGGCTGCGACCGGGTTTAATGATATTTATTATTTCAGTCGAACCTTCAAGAAATATAAAAGCATGGCTCCATCGGCTTTACGGAAAAAGTGAGAATCGGCTTTAAAGGTTCTGAATGGGCTCCATGTAGACATAAGTATAAAAGCAACCTATAATGAATAATCATATTTATTGCATAAAGTGGCGGAGATAACGGAGAACCCTTTTGCTTAAATGCGTACTGTATTTGGTATGCATTCCTAGCAGAAGCGGTTCTTTTTTTGAAGAGATAAGAAAGTATAAACATACGAGGCTTAGCATCCTTATCTCGCAAGAAAAACTTCCGCTACATGCGGTCTGTCTTCAGATAAAGTACGTCGGTAGACGTTTTTCTTATGATGGAATAGGTTCTTTATTTTAAATTCGGAGAGGAGAATGTCAGGTGGACACAAGCTTATCCGCCAAGATGCGGACCCAATATTTGCAGGACATGTCGGCAAAAAAGCTGGATGTGCTGGTGATTGGCGGCGGTATCACGGGTGCGGGAATTGCTTGGGACGCCAGCTGCAGAGGGATGAGCGTCGGATTGGTGGAAATGAATGATTTTGCTTCAGGAACGAGTTGCCGATCAACGAAGCTGATTCATGGCGGTCTTCGGTATCTGAAGCAAGGAGAGATCGGCTTGGTACGTGAGGTGGGTTCTGAACGGGCACTGCTTCATCGGAGCGCTCCGCATCTGGTGGAGCCCATTCCCATGCTGCTCCCTATTTATAAAAAAGGCACTTATGGTTATCTTGCCAGCGCGATCGGATTGTATCTGTACGACTGGCTGGCAGGGGTCAAACGCAGTGAACGGCGTAAGATGTTTCGGCGCGAGAGTACCCTGACCCTTGAACCGCTCTTTCGAAAGGAGGGATTGAAAGGTTCCGGTTATTATTATGAATACCGAACCGATGATGCACGATTAACGGTGGAAGTGATGAAGTCTGCAAGGACCAAGGGAGCGCTCATCGCGAATTACGCCAAAGTCCAGGAATTCATGTATCGAGGAGGAAAAGTAGTAGGGGCTCACGTAGAAGACCAAGTGAACGGCAAGATCTATACGATATGCGCCAAAAAAATTATTAATGCCGCCGGGCCATGGGTGGATCAGGTTAGGCTCAAGGATAATTCGCTCAAGGGAAAGCGCCTGCTCTTAACCAAAGGCGTTCACCTGGTGGTGGATCATGCCAAGCTTCCCATACGGCAAGCTGCTTATTTCGATGTGCCGGGTGGCAGAATGATTTTTGTCATTCCAAGAGAGGGCAAGACCTACATCGGAACGACTGATACTGTTTATGAGGGGGCGATTGAGACGCCCGGCATTACCGAGGAGGATCGGCGATATCTGATCGATGCGGTGAATCACGCTTTCCCTGAATCAAGGCTGGGACCGGAAGATATCGAATCCGGATGGTCGGGGCTGCGGCCACTCGTCCGTGAGGAAGGAAAAGGCCCTTCGGAAATATCGAGAAAAGATGAGATGTTTATATCCGATTCCGGGTTGATCACCATTGCAGGCGGAAAGCTGACCGGATTTCGGAAAATGGCCGAAAAGGTAGTGAACCTTGCAGCCAGACAGCTTCAAGACGCCGACGGCACCATCTATCCTCCTTGTACGACGGATCGGGTTCCCATCAGCGGGGGCGACCTGAACGGCCTTACCTATGAGGAGGTTCAGAAGAAGTTGATCAAGCAGGGTGAATTCCTTGGTATCAGACCCAAAGACATTCTGAGCCTCATGAACAGGTACGGCTCCAATACGTTGGAGCTGATGAACCGGGTCGCTGCCTCTTCGCAGGAGGCGGAAACGACCGAGCTTCGATTGTTACGTGCGGAAATCGAGTATTCCATCGAATATGAGATGACGATGACTGCAGTCGATTTTCTGTTAAGAAGAACGGGCTGGTTATTATTCGACCGGCAAAAAACCGAGCGGACCATTGCCCCCGTCATGAGGCTGATGCGTGAATATTTAGAGTGGAATCAAGAGGAAGTCGACAGGCAATGGGAGCTGCTGCAGGATCAATTGCAATTGGCTTGGGGTGTGGCGGAAGGCAGCAGGATGGAACGGTTTACGGATCCGCCGGATCGGGAAGACGTCACAGGATCGCGCTCCGACCAGGAAACCGAGCATTCCTCCGCCGTGTCAGCGATGAATCGATAGGAATCTTATTTATCAGGATCATCTTGTCAAATGTAAAATGTGGATGTAGTATAACCATATAAAGTTATAGAGCTGGGCAGAGATGATGAGAAGCCCTTTGCATAACGAGAACTTTCATTTGTCATGGATGAAGGCTTTTTCAATGCAAAGTGCTTCTCATTTTTTTGTATCCGCATGGAACCGCTTGTCCGAGGACTAAAGGGCATGACACCGTCATATGTATACTTTACGGATGGGGACTGTGGGTCCATAACAGAACTGATCTGGTCAGAACATGTCCAATTTACGTTTACGGGCGAAATTACAGATTGAACATGCAGAGGAGAACGAAATATGGATCATTATTCAGGGTATATTTTTGATTTGGACGGTACGATTTATCTTGGGGCTGAGGCCATTGATGGTGCGGTGGAGACCATTCATTATTTGCAGGGACTGGGTAAGAAACTATTGTTTTTGACCAACAAAACGATAGATTCCAGGGAAAACTATTTGAAGAAATTAAGGAAGCTTGGCATCCAAGTTGAGCTGAACAATATATTGAACCCTGCGCTCGTTACGATTCATTATCTTCAGAAGCATCATCCGGGAGCAAACGTGTATGTCATTGGCGAGGATATATTGAAGAATGAGCTGCTGGACAATGGTATACGATTCGCCTCATCGCCGGAGGAAACCGACGTTGTGGTTGTGTCGTGGGACCGGGATTTTCACTACCGCCATCTGGATTTTGCATATCAGGCGATTAAACGGGGCGCTGATGTGATTGCCACCCACCCGGATCGAACATGTCCGATGCCTGGCGGCGATGTCCCGGATTGCGGCGGCATGATCGGTGCCATTGAAGGCACCGCCGGCATTACAATCACGACCGTCATGGGCAAGCCCTCCGTCTTGACGGCTTTGACCGCTCTTGATATTTTGGGAGTGAAGGCCGAAGATTGTCTCATGTCAGGGGATCGGCTGGAGACGGATATCAAGATGGGAAATCAGGCAGGGATGAGCACGGCGATGGTGCTGACCGGCGTATCGAGCAGGGACGATCTGATGGACAGCAGCGTGAAGCCCACCTATGTGTTGAATTCGGTCTACGATATTTATCTCAGCGGTACTGCCGTGAAGCAGGCAGACAAAGCAAAGTCATGAGTTGTTACAAAAATATGCCGGGGCAACGGGAGAATTGGAGATGTTGCGGCGGCAACGAGGTGAAGAGATGAAAACCAGTGTTGAAGGTGCACAGCGAATTTCGTATTGCTTGAAGCGTAAGCCCATTATTACTTCATTAATGAATGCCGATGAACTCCCTGCTGTGCTGGCGACCGAATCGAATATCGTGTTTATTCTCAAAACCGATATTTTTATCATTGAATCGATCGTTGAGCAGATTCGGGAGGCGGGTAAGCTCTCGTTTGTGCATTTTGATCTGATCGAAGGGATCGGTAAAGACAAAACGGGGGTTAAGTATTTAGCTGAAAAGGTTGGCATTGACGGTATTGTCACGACAAAAAACACGGCGATTGTAGAAGCAAAGAAACTGGGCTTGTTGACGGTCCAGCGTCTGTTTGTATTCGATTCCGTTTCTCTGGACAACGGGATCAAGATGATAAAGGCCTCCAATCCGGATGCCATTGAAGTGCTGCCGGGCATGGTGTGTCAGCGGATCATGGAACGGATTCGTGCAGAAGTGGACGTGCCCGTCATCGCTGGAGGACTCATGATCGATTTGGAGGATTTTGATACGGCTTTGAAGAGCGGTGTAATTGGCATATCCACCTCCAGCAAAGAGCTATGGCGCTGGCAGGATGAACATATGGTATAGCGAAGAGCCGCCTTACATGACAAAGATGGGTGGAGATTAGGGAATGGATGTGTTTCAACTGGATACGGAAACCATGCTGATGCGGCTGCTGTTCGCTGCATTGCTTGGCGGTTTAATCGGTTGGGAGCGGGAACGCAGAAATAAGCAGGCCGGTTTAAAAACCCATCTCTTGGTGGCTGTCGGATCCACGCTGATTATGCTGACTTCCATTTACGGTTTTGATTCTGCACTGATTAATCATCCCAATGCGAGGTTTGATCCTGCCCGGCTGGCGGCACAAGTTGTAAGCGGTATCGGTTTCCTTGGTGCCGGGGCTATATTGCGGCGTTCCAATCATATCATTTCAGGTCTTACCACGGCGGCAACTCTTTGGGTGGCGGCTGCTATCGGTTTAAGTGTCGGCTCCGGTTTTTACTGGCCGGCGATCATAACGACAGCGATCGTTCTGGTCAGCACGCTGGTGTTGAATAAATTGGAATCGAAATTTCTTTTTATCAAAAAGTCAGGCAGCTTGAAGATCATCATTGAGGCCGGAGAACGTCCGGTTCATGTGAGTACCATTACCGAATTGCTGCAAAAGGCCAATATGACGGTGGAAGGCATGATCGTGAATAATGACACGGCGGAAGACGATTCGACCAAGGTGACGATGGAATTCCGGGTGTATTCTTTTAACAGCAAGGGAATTAACGGACTATTCGAGCAGTTGTGGCAGGTAGAGGGCATTAAGCAGGTTCGCATGAACTGGCGGGACTAAAGGCTTCTTATATGGTTTGATGAGCAAAAATGTTACATGGTCAGGTATTATGATCGGACCCAACATGCTGTACAGGGCTGAGCCCGGGTAGACCCGGGCTCGGCTTTTTTATGAATAGGCCGCAATCGGTATGATGCTGAGGAGGCGGGGAAGCGAATATCGCCATTGCCCCAGAAAGCCAGCCGTATAGAACAGATGACCGATCAGAAAAGCGGTAAGGCCCACGACAAACCAGATGAGCGTGCCGTCACCGATCATGCAGAAGAACAGTCCCGATAACAGAAGATAGTGAACTTTAGAGGCATGGGGCGGGAATTGCCGATAGGCAAACAGGATGATGAGCCACATCGGAATGAGCTTGAACAGGAGTTTCACGAGCAAGGGCTCGGAAGGAATGAAGAAAATATAAAGCAGACTCATGATCAGGATGATCAATGGCAGCACGTATCGTTTCAAATATAAACCTCCCCACACAATGTAATCTTCATGCTTAGACAATTCTTCTTACAGCGTCCCAATCCCTCTTTCCGATCTCCGCATGAAATAGGAATGTAAAGCAAATAATGGAGTAAACTTGAGCTTTGAAGGATGGGGGTACCGACATGATACGCTACCGATCTCGAAACCGTCGCCCGATTCCCGCGAAGAAATCAGAGGAACAGGCGGTGTCCTCGAAGTCAGGGTCATCCGTGATTTCCGGCCATATACAAGAGCTGCTCGATCGCATACGGACCGAGTCCGGAGACAGCCCGGATATTGTCACCCGGCGTTTGAAGCTGGGCGGTGAGCCTGAGGAGAACTGTGCCATTGTATATTTGAACGGACTCAGCGATCCTGAGATGGTCAACAATTTCGTAATGGATTCTCTCCTGCGTTTATCCCCTGATTTATATAAGGGTGAGGGGCCCGATGTCTTCCTGGACAACATCATGAAGGATGGGCTGTCGATGGGCGAATCCAAAATAATGACCGAATGGAACGACATTATGCTGGCCATATTGTCAGGGGATACGGTCATCCTGCTGGAAGGTGCTGAGAAAGCCATCGTAGCGGGTACACAGGGCGGAGAATGGAGATCCGTTACCGAGCCGACCTCCCAGCTTGTTGTTCGCGGGCCCAAGGATAGCTTCGTGGAGTCCATCGCTACCAACATATCCCTGATCCGTCGGAGGCTGAAATCCCCCGATCTCTGGCTGGAGACCATGAAAATCGGATCCGTAACCCATACCCACGTGGCTCTTATGTATGTCAAAGGAAAAGCAGATCCCGGGATCGTAAAGGAGATTAAAGAACGGCTGAATGATGTCGAGATTGAAGGGATTCTGGAATCGGCTTATATCGAAGAATTTATTCAGGATAAAACGGTAACCCCTTTTCCCACGATCTATAATACGGAGCGTCCTGACGATGCCGCCAGTAAATTGCTGGAAGGCAGGATCATCGTCCTGGTTGATGGTACCCCCTTCGTCCTGGTCCTTCCAACGGTATTTGTTCACTTCTTCCAATCACCCGAAGATTATGCACAGCGATTTGATATTGCGATTGTGATGCGGATTGTCCGCTATCTCAGCTTTATTATTCTGATCTTGGGCCCGTCGGTTTATATAGCCCTCACCACCTTTCATTACGAAATGGTGCCGACCTTATTGCTGATCAGTTTGGTTGCTCAACGGGAAGGGGTACCGTTTCCCGCCTTTGTCGAAGCGATGCTGATGGAAATCGTATTTGAGATTCTGCGTGAGGCCGGGGTGAGGATGCCCAGAGCCATCGGGCAGACCGTCTCGGTTGTTGGTGCTTTGATCCTGGGACAGGCAGTCGTTGAAGCTGGCCTGATTACGCCAGCCATGGTCATTGTCGTAGCTTTAACCGGTATTGCAAGCTTTGCCATACCAGCCTATAACCTATCTATCGCCGGACGCTTAATACGGTTTGCTTTTATGATACTGGCCGGCATGTTCGGATTTTACGGGCTGACACTGGGATTAATCATCCTTGTTGCCCATATGAATAGTCTCCGTTCGTTCGGAGTTCCCTATTTATCGCCGATCAGCCCTTTCCGATTGCGGAATCAAAAAGACGCTGTCATCCGTATGCCTTTCAAATCGCTCCAAGCGGAAGCCTTGTCCGCATCTCATTCAAGCAGTAATCGAGGTACATCGGGGAAAACCGAATCGCAGGAAGCCGGGAATCCATCATCCGGTTTACACAATCGGAATGCCGGAAGGGATAACAGTAATACGGGGGACCAGAAGACGGCTGTTCCGGCCGCTGAGGCCAATCGTAATTTACGTTAGGGGTGTAGCCGGAAATGTTCAGATACAGATGGTTGGTTAGCATTCTCCTGTGCTGCTGCCTAAGCACGATAACGGGCTGCTGGGATGCGACTGAATTGAATAAGCGGGCCATTGTTGCCGGTATCGGCATTGACTGGAAGGAAGAAGAGCAGCAATATATGATTTCCTTCCAGACCATCATTGCGGATGAAATATCCGGCAAAACGGGCAGGGGAGCGACACCGACATCCATATACAAAGCATCCGGAAAAACGATCATCGAAGCGCTGCGAAATACGTCTCGAAAAGTACCGCGTATCATTTCGCTTGCCCACACGGGATTAATCGTTATATCCGACGAAGTGGCCAGAAACGGAATTATCGATCTATTCGACTATTTGGATCGTGATTCCGATATTCGATTGACGACCGAAATATTGGTGGCCGCAGAAGGGCAAAGGGCGGAAGACGTGGTTGCTGTATTGACGCCCATCGGAAAGATTACGGCCTTCGCGCTTGTACAGAAGATTGAATTAACCTCAAGACAATTAAGCGAGAACTTCCGTGTAGAGGTGGACGATGTCATTCGGGATCTGCTTGTTCCCGGTGGCGGGCCTGTCATTAACGGGGTCATCATCGAAGGTGATGCGCAGCGAGCCGTAAAGAAATCCAATCTTGAAAGTTCGGAGAGCGCGGGTCTGGGCGTTATCTCCAATCTGGCTATTTTTAAGGGCGACAAACTTAAAGATTGGATGACCAAGGAAGAGAGCAAGGGAACCGTGTGGATCAAGAACAAAATGCAAGCAACGCCATTAAATATAAAACTTGAAAATGGACAGGGCGAAATTGCATTGGATGTGATGCGATCGAAGACCCGGCTGGAAGCGAAGTTTAAAGATCCGCTTCAACCTATTATCCACATCTTCGTCGAACCTAACTTCTCAATCAGGGAAGTGATGAGCGACATCGACCTGCGGAACCCGAATTCGATGAGAACGCTTGAAGCAGCTGCTAACCAAGAGGTGGCTCGCATTCTGAAATTATCCGTGAAGAAGTGTCAGGAAGCGAACAGCGATATCCTGGAATTCGGTCAAACGGTAGAACGCGCCAGACCAGAAGCCTGGCACAAAATGAAGGGACGATGGGATGTGATCTTTCCGCATTTGGAAGTGGAATATCATGTGAATTCCGTTGTGCGTAACTCTCAGATGAGAGATCGCTCCTTTAAATACAACATGAACAACCAGTAAAGGGGAGCTTAAAGGTGAAGGTGAAAATCAGTCCGCTGCAGTTCTTCTCGCTGCTGGTTCTATTTCAGTTCGGAACGACGCTTGTCGTGAACATGGGACTGCAGGCCGGCAAGGATTCCTGGATTGGGCTGCTGATTGGCATGGTGATCGGGACGATGATGTATTCGCTGAATGTTTATTTGTACACCATGTTTCCTGATCATCTGCCGACGTTTTATTATCGAATATTGCTTGGGAAATATTTAGGGGGATTGGTGGGAGTATCTTACTGTGTGTTTTACCTGTATACAGGCTCCAGAGATATCGTAGATGGAGGGCTGTTGGTAATGGCATCGGCAGCCCTTAAGGAGACCCCGCTCCTCATTGTCAATTTGATCATGGTGATGACCGTCGCTTTTGTGCTGCATCAAGGATTGGAGGTGCTTGGGCGCACCGCTTTGATCTTCTTGGCGATAGTTCTGCTGATCAGCGTATTCAGCGCCCTGGTTATCGTATTTTCCGCCATCGTAGAAGTCCATCACTTGCTTCCTGTTCTGGGTAACGGCATACAACCCATCATTCAATCCGTTGTGAAAAAAAATATGCACTTTCCGTTTGGGGAGTTGATCGTTGCTACGGTCCTTCTTCCGCATCTGAGCCGGCAGAAGAGCGGGATTAAGGCAGGGTATCTGGCTATTTTATTCAGCGGAATGATGCTGGCGCTAACCTCTGCCGTTACCATTTCTGTGCTTGGGGACAACATCACGGAGCGTTCGGTTTTTCCTCTGCTGACGATGGTCGGAAAAGCCAATATTTCGGAGTTCATTGAGCGGACGGAAATTTTGATCGTGATGGTTCTGATTATTGGTGTGTTTTTTAAAATAAGTCTGTATTATTATGCCGCATTGATCTCTGCATCCGAGTTGTTCAACATTCCCTATCAAAAATTGATCTATCCTTTCGCTTTAATCATGCTCGGCAATTCGATGATTCTCGCCCGCTCGTATAGCGAGCATCTCATGAAAGGAAGCCAACATCTATATATGATTCTCCCTATATTTTCAATCGCAGTGCCCTTGCTGCTTGTCGTGGTCGGTTTGATACGCAGGGGAAGCTCTAAAGGAAAGGCAAAATCCGACTCTAGCTCCGGATCATGAACCATGTCCCGCGTTTCCAGGACTTTGGCTTGAATCACGGAGCTTTTTATTTTTGAATGCTCGGTAACAATCAGGAAGGATCAGGAGGCATAGCAGCACCGTAACCGTCAGCTTCTCTACGATGGAGAATAGAGTAAATTGCCAGTTGATCATAAAGTTGTACCATGGGAACCCGAACAGACAATCTGTAAGCACGGTATAAGACAGGCAAAGAATACCTAACAGCAGGGTGATCGCATATTTTTTGATATACATCGTTACTTCCTCGCATTTCCTATGGTTATGACTTGCCAATCCATGACAACGTTGTATTAGTATGAAGGGTTTATTGAATAAACATACAATGAAGAGTTGTATCCAATCGAACCAAGCGTTGAAAAGGGTCAATATATGAATCGACAGGAACAGAATTTATGGATAGGCCTAAGGGTTATAGATCTTTTATAATGGAATGGATAGTGAACTTTAGCTTAGGGAGGGAGAGCTTGTGATGAAGAAACGTCAAGGCGTGAGAAGGCTGCTGGCCGGTATCATGGCGGCAATGATAGGGATAACCGGTTTCATGTCATATGGAGGAGAAGTTTGGGCTGCGGACACATCCTCAGGCAGACCTATCGAAATTCGAGTGAATGGAGGTCGGCTTCTGCTGGAATCGCCTCCCTTTATTCATAACGGCCGGGTGATGGTGCCTTTCCGCGGCATTTCAACAGCGATGGGAGCCGTAGTGCGCTGGGATCAAGCCAAGCAGACGGCCATTGTGAGTAATGTTAAACATACGACAAGCTACACCGTGGGGCAGAATCACGCCATTAAAGACAGCAAAGCTGTAACTTTGGATGCCCCGCCTCTGCTCAAGGAGGGACGTGTTTATATCCCCCTCCGCTTCTCGGCAGAGGGTCTTGGAGGCAAGGTTGTCTGGAATAACCAGGCTAAAGAAGCTATGATCTATCCGCTGCTCACACCGAAGGAGGCAGAAGCTGCCCTGTCCAAGAAGAGTAATCAGGCGATAATACTTTTGAAAAACAAGGATTTTGAGAAGCTTGCGGAGCTCGCTCATCCAAACGGGATTACCTTTTCCCCTTATGCGCATGTTGATCGGCAGAAGGATGTCACACTTAGCAAGCAGCAGCTGAGGAAGGGATTTAACCACGACACCTTATACCGCTGGGGCGAGTATGATGGCAGCGGAGAACCGATCTCCATGAATTTTGAGAGCTATTATAATAAATTCGTCTATACCCTAGATTTTGCCGCAGCACCATGGATCGGTTACAACCAATCCAAGAGCGAAGGAAATACGGTGAATAATGCAAGCAGCCAGTATAAGGGAGCTGTCATCGTTGAGTATTATTACGAAGGAGTTCATCCTGATTATGCGGGGATGGATTGGGAAAGCCTCCGGCTTGTATTTGAACAATATGGAGAGGATTGGGTGTTATCTGGCGTGATACATGATCAATGGACGGTCTGAAAATAGACTTATGATGTCGAAACCATATGAAGTCTGATGGTTTCGACAATTTTTTTAAAAAATGCTTGCTTTTTAACTTTGGGCATTATATACTCTTAATTACGGTGATCAACTCGATCACGACTTACATAACATGCGGTCGTGGCGGAATTGGCAGACGCGCACGGTTCAGGTCCGTGTGGGCTAACCCCCGTGGAGGTTCGAGTCCTCTCGACCGCATCTATGAAGCAAAGCTGTTTTTCAAGTGAAATTTAACTTGAAGAACAGCTTTTTTCGTTCCTCTTCACGTGGAAATCGCGTTATACTAAACTGGAGGAACCGTTCAGCTTTAGGGTGAATTCAATGGAGTGGATTTATAATATTTGGCCTGTTAGCAGAAGTTACTGGCGGGTTATTTTGAATACAAGGGGTGTGATCCTGTGATAAAACCTCGAAAAGGGCTGGGCTTTATTTTGTTGATGCTCGTTGCAGTGAGTTTATCTGTTGGATGTCAACCATCGGATGAGGGGAATGTGGCTGAGCGATCGGTGGAATCTTCGAAGGAGGATACCCAGAAGGCGGAGCCCTCTTCCGGCACAGAAGAATCTTTAGATGGAGCGGATCACGCCGCAGGAAGCGGTGCCGTCGCAGAACAGGATGATACGGACGTTGCTCCGGACAATCAGGCCGCTGAACTCGATGTGGATTTAGCGGATGTGACGGCGGTCCGGCTCATTAATCATAGCTCGGGCTGGATCGGCGGAGAAGGCTGGATAGCTTTTAGTGATAACGGTGGCACGGAATGGGAGGTTCAGGCTCAGCCCAAAGGCACCGTACGCCAAATCTTTGCGCTGAATGGCAAGCAGGCCTGGACTGTGATGGAGAATAACGATCTGTACCGCACAACGGATGGCGGCGAGACGTGGGTTCGGATTGGAAGCACGCCGAATGCCGGATTTCTCCATTTCATTTCACCTGAAACAGGATTCAGCGGGCAAGCCAAAACCGAGGACGGGGGCAAAACCTGGAGCAACCTGGATATACCGGATACGACCGCCAGCAGCCCTGCCACGGGAGCTATCACCGATGAAGCTCCTGGGGCTCCCAAGAACAAAGAGGTTGCGTCAGGATCGTTGTATGTTGTTAACACGAAACCCCATAACTGATTTTATAACTAAGAAGACCGGAATTCTCCGGTCTTCTTTTTGTGGTTATGCCTCCAATCTCAGCAAGGAAGAGGCAGAACGATGAACATCATATCGTTCATTAAGGCAGCTCTTTGAATATCATTCGTGAGCCCAGCCATAGACCAGCGGCAACTCCGAATAAGCCGAAGAGGGCCACCAGGACGATCAGATTGGAGGAGTGCCAACCAAGCAGGAATCCAATACCGCTTCCCATGGTTGTTCCGGTGAGCAATCCCAGTGCAGCGCCAATCTGCTTATGACGTAACGTCATACTCACTCACCTCAATTGTTGGATGATGCGAACGGAATGTTACTTGTATTCCCTGATCGTCTGGAAATATGCCATAACAGAAAATAAGCCCGGCTTAGCCTGATCGACCAGGCAAGCTGAGCATGGGTTGGAGTCTTAAGTATGGTTTTATTATAACAGCAGTTTTGATTAGGAATTTTGCTTTAATGCGCAATCTGCGAATAGAACAGATTTAGGGATCCGGAAGAACTGTTCCGCTTTTTCCTGGAACGCTGCGGATGGTACGGTGCCCTGGTGCAGCCATTTGCGGAATGTGCCGGGATGTACGCCGATCCAGCGGCTAACATCGCTTACCGACAAGTCATGAACCATGCACAGGCCTGTCAGAATCCGATTGCTAACGGGTGAGCGAGTCAGGGTGCGTTTCATGAAGCGGGAAGGTGCCGGCTGGCAGATTAAAGGTGACTTGTCCAGCAGTTCCTCCCTGAAGAGAATGTGACGGGGATAACCCAAGTAGTCGCAGGCCTTCTCCAGGTTGTTTTTTCCGGGAACGCGTCCCTCATATACCCAGGCGCTGACACTACGGGAGGATACTCCCAGTTCCTCGGCCAATTGCGACAATTTGATATCGTTGGCCATAAGTACGGCTAGTAGGACGCGGTTGCGAATTTGGCAGCGGGTCGGCCGGCGAAAGCGCTTGACTCGCACACCTTTCCCCAAATATTTACGATTGATCAGGGACCACGCCTCAATGGAGTGTTTTTCTTGCTGCAGTTGTGTAGGCATAATTCCTCCGATTTTTTTTAACACAATACTACAATATTCGACACTCACTTTTCAATAGCTAATCATAAAACAATTGTTTCCATTTCGTTGTTACCTGATTTATAAGTCGGATGTAATGGTCCGATAGACCTACTAATTTATTTGATCATTTCAAAGTAATGTTCGTATTTTGGTTATATATATCGATAATGTTGGTGTATTAACTAGAATAAAGGAGTTAAATACGAACAATTTATATATCTTATCTTGACTCATTCGCAAATCCGTTTTATATTAACTATGGTTGATGAAGAAAATAGATGCTTATTCGTATATCCCTGAAAATAAGGTTCAGGGGTTTCTACAAGGAACCTTAAATTCCTGACTAAGAATAGGATGCGCAAGCATACCTATTCGGAGCAGGATTTTTTTGTGCCCGGGAGCGGTGTGCAGAAGCGACAGTCAAACACACAGGGGGATATGATGAGCAAATATGATGTTATCGTTGTTGGTGCCGGTCCGGCCGGTATTTTCGCTTGTTATGAACTGACGTTAAAGTCACCAGGCAGCAAGGTGCTATTGGTTGACAAGGGACATGATATTTACCGGAGAAGCTGCCCGATCCTGGAGGAGAAGATTAAGCTCTGTCCACCGGCAGTAGGACGTAAGGAATTTGCCGGTTGCTTGCCGGCTTGCTCGATTACAGCCGGATTTGGCGGGGCGGGAGCATACAGCGACGGCAAATTCAACATAACCACGGAGTTTGGCGGCTGGATGACCGATTATTTGCCAGGATCCAAAGTCATGGAGCTCATCCAATATGTGGACGCCATCAATCTGGAGCACGGAGCAACACCTGCCATTACGGATCCGACAACAAATGCGATCCGGGATATTGAACAGCGTGGATACGCAGCGGGCCTGAAGCTGCTTCGCGCTCAGGTAAGGCATCTTGGAACCGAGCAGAATTTGGAGATACTGAAATCGATATACGAATATTTGAAGACAAGAATTGATATGGCTTTTCGGGCGGAGGCCGAGGACATTGTCACCGTCAAAGAAGACGGAGCCCACCGCGTTACCGGCATCGCAATGAAAGGCGGGGAGGTCCATGAGGCGAATTTGGTGATGGTTGCCCCTGGCCGTGACGGCTCTGCCTGGTTGACCAGTGTATTAAAAAAACGCAGATTGAAAATGCATAATAACCAGGTGGACGTGGGTGTTCGGGTTGAAACCTCGGATGTGGTCATGCGCGAGATCAATGAGCATTTGTATGAAGGCAAATTCATCTTTAACACCTCGGTCGGAACCCGGGTGCGTACGTTCTGCAGCAATCCTTCCGGTCATGTTGTGGTTGAGAACCATAGCGGGGTTATGGCAGCCAACGGCCATTCTTATAAAGATCCGGCATTGGGATCAGCCAATACGAACTTTGCGCTGCTTGTATCCCATAAGTTTACGGAGCCGTTTGACAAGCCTAACGAATATGCGCGTGAAATATGCAAGCGGGCTAACGATCTATCCAGCGGCGGGGTTATTGTACAGAAATACGGCGACGTGCTCCGCGGCCGGAGATCCACCGAGGGCCGAATTCGCGAAGGTTTTCTGGAGCCGACGCTGAAGGAAGCCGTTCCAGGTGATCTTGGCTTGGTGCTGCCGTACAACACCATGAAAAGCCTGATCGAGATGGTCGAAGCGCTTGATAAAGTCACGCCGGGGATCGCGTCGGAGCACACGCTGTTCTACGGGGTGGAGGCCAAGTTCTACTCCGCAAGACCGAAGCTGACGGAGTCCTTCGAGACGGAAATCAAGGGACTTTATTGTGGCGGGGATGGTGCGGGCATTACCAGGGGGCTTGCTCAAGCAGGAGCCGCCGGCGTCTGGATTGCCCAGAACATGCTGAACCAATTAAGTTTGTGATTCAGCGTTATTTTCTTAAATAGAGTGTTGACTTCAGGAGCACGGTCTGGTGTAAACCAGACCGTGCTCCTATTTGGTTAGATCTGGCGCAGCCGATATGTCCGATATGTTGGTGGGAGCGATTTCTTTTTCCGGACGAACGGGGTATGATAGATACGAAAGATTTACATACATGCTAGAGATGGAGGAACGGACGATGATTAAACATATTGTTTTTTTCAAATTGAAGGACTCATCCGCAGAGAATATTGAGAAGACGGTGCAGGTGCTGCGCGATATGGATGGCAAGATTCCGATGCTTAGATCCCTTGAGGCGGGCGCAGATGTAATTCGCTCGGAGCGCTCATATGACTTGGCTTTGATCGTTGAAGTGGACAATCTTGAAGATTTGCAAGCATATGCCGTTCATCCTGTTCACCAGGAAGTGATCCAATACATCAATACGGTGAAAGATCATACGCTTAGCGTTGATTTTGAAGTGTAGGCATTGATATAGACTTACAACAACGGGTTGGAGGAGATTTGCGGTGTATTATGTAAATCAAGAACAAATTGAACGGCGTCTGAGCGCGATTCCCGAAATTGCGGAAGGGTTGCGTGCTGCGGCACAATCATGGGACGGAGGCCTTGTGCTGGGGTTGGTTCAGGAGCGTGCGCTTCATCTGGCGATCGAAGTCGTGACGGATGTCGGCAGCTACTTGATTGACGGATTTATTATGCGGGATGCCAGCAGTTATGAAGATATCATGGATATTAATCATGAGGAAAAGGTGTTCCCCGAAGAGGTTCATAAGGTGCTGCTGGAGCTGGTCCGATTGCGCAAACCGCTCGTGCAGGACTACTATGATTGGGATAGGCATACGCTTCATTCTTTATCTCCGATTCTGCCTGATGTGCTGGAGCAATTTGCGGGAAATGTCCGTGAGTATTTAAAGAACGAGATGTACTAATAGTTGTATAGTTTCACAAAGAAATATCCCATGATGCCATGGGCTCTTCCATACAAATGATCCTTAACAGGCCTTCAGGGAATCCCTGAACGGTCTGTTTTTTTGTTGGTTTTATCTCAAGCGATTGCATGTTCGGAAGTTGCTGGGAAACTCGTGGTTCTGCTGTGCTGGAATAAAAAAATCGCCGATGTTGTGTCAAGACAAGCCCATGCTGCTTATAATGCATCAAGCGACTAGGCATTCGCCCGGTCGGACGAAAGGAGGAGTTCCCCATGACAGAATGGAGTGCGCTGGCTGCTGCCATCGGTATCGTTCTGATCGCGGTTGCGGCGGTGATCATGATGCTGTCGGTTAAAAAGCTGGTCGGGCGGGCCGAGACCATGCTGGGCCGGCTTGAGGAAGACAGTGCCCGATTGACACAGGAAGCCTCGCAAGTACTGGTGCAGGCATCCGTCTCGCTAGAGATGATTCAGCGTCAGCTGGCGGCAGGCGAAGCTTTTGCCGCTTCCATGTCCGATGCTGCGTCAGCGGTAGCCAAGACGGCCGATGCGGTTCATGCTGTAGGGAAAAAAGCTTCCATAACCGCCATTGAGCATCTGGAACGTGCTCGCCTCGATAATGAACGGCAGATCGGGGAGATGTTCCGGTGGGTTGATGCCGGAATGACGCTTTGGCATTCATGGAACAAGTACACCTCCAAGTCTGGCGAAGGGCAAGCCAAATAGAAGGAGAGATGGAATATGAAAGAGAAGAGCAAAGGACTCCTCTGGGGAGTATTGATCGGCAGTGTTGCAGGTTCTGTTACCGCACTTCTTCTGGCTCCAAAATCCGGCAAAGAGCTTCGGAATGACATTGCCGACGGCGCCCGCGGGATCGGCACCAAGGTGCAGGAGGCAGCAGAGAAGGTAGGAGAGCAGGGCGTCAACCTGATCGGCATCATGACGGATCGGGCGGAGAACGTAATCTCCGATATTCAGTCCTGGCGCAACCGGCAAGAAAGCTGGCTGGCGGAAGAGGAAATTGCGCAGGTTTCCTCGTTTGACGAGGATTTTGAAGAAGATGCTTATGTCCCATCTGCTGCGGAAGTGAAGGTCAACGATTAATTAAGGATCTGATGTCCGCTTCAGCACTCATTTACGAGGATAAGAATTACGCCAAAATACATGAAAGCCGGGGCAAACAGCCCCGGCTTTGCTGTGTATTAACTACCCGAAAGATAAAGACCAGACTACTTTTCCTTGTTCCTGTAATGAAAATTCGGCGAACGGATGTCGTTATGATAAGAGGTGTGGAAAATATGTGTTGTAGCCGGCGAGACCGGAGGAATCAGCCAACTCCAATCCCCTGTGAGCTCCCGCCCGGCTTGCTGTTCCCGCTGTTCAAACAAACCGAACTGGGATGCTGCCGAATGATGGTCCACGATGCTGACGCCAGCTTTTTTATAGGAATAGAGAACGGCAGCATTGAGCTCGACCAATGCGCGATCTCTCCATAAGGTCGTTTCGCTGGAAGTATCCTGCCCCATCAGCTTGGCAATAAGCGGAAGCTTGTTGTAGCGTCCTTCGTCTGCAAGGTTACGGGCTCCGATCTCGGTTCCCATATACCAGCCGTTGAACGGTGCGGCCGTGTATATGATGCCGCCGATTTCAAGCAGCATGTCCGAGATGAGAGGCACCCCATACCATTTTATTCCTTCCGCTTTCAGAGCAGGAAGTTCGGGATGCTCCAAGGGGACCTCCAGCACGTAGGATTTCGGTATCGGAAGCCACTCCGGCGGCTCATTCCCCTGCTGCACAACCAGCGGCAGCACATCATAGTCGGTCAAGTCTCCCCGCCACCCCAGCTCCATGCATTCCTTCGTGAAGGATAGGGAAGCCGGGTCGCCAACCGTCCCGTCCGGCGTTTCGTAACCCGCATACCGAATCAATTGGTGGTTTTTGATCATCAATGGGGCCTCCCCTGGACGTGCAGCCCTGAAAATCGTAATCGTAGGCATAATTTTTCCGTCATTGGTGGCACTCTTGATATGATGGAGGAGTGCTGAGAAAATGTCAGAGGTCTCGGTTAAGTGCCTGGCATCCAATACCTTTAGGCGATCCCAAAATAGTCTGCCGATACAGCGGTTGCTGTTTCTCCAAGCCATTTTGGCCCCATGCGTCAGTTCCTCGAGCGTATGCTCATATGTACCTGTCCTCTCGATCTGTGAGCGGATGTCGCTGATCCGGGACTGCACTTCTTCCCCGTTCCGGTTTAATTCTGCATAACAAAGCTCGATAAACTCCTTTGCAGCTTCCATAAGGTCGGTATGATGTATGTTGTCCTTCACGTAAAATTCTCCTTTACTATACGCACGCTTACTATAGTATAAACTACCTGCGGTAAGCGACTGGCGCAAGAGTCCTACAATTGCTTGAACAAATTACCAGCCGTCTTTTGCAACGGCGATCTTGTTGAAGATAGGGGGGAATTGGGGTAAGATTTAAGGTACATTTCGATCCGAAATGACATATGGTATCACTGTAAACCATGAATTTGACAAGAAGGAAGCGGTGGGTTCGTGCAGCAAGCAATCGCAATACTAGACTCGGGTGTCGGCGGGCTGACTGTCGCTAAAGAAGTGATGAGACAGCTCCCGAGAGAGAAAATCATTTACTTCGGAGATACAGCCCGCGCACCCTACGGACCCCGTACGCCGGAAGAAGTCCGTTTATTTACGGAGCAAATTGTAGATTATCTAATTCAGTATGATCCTAAAATGATTGTGATCGCCTGTAATACGGCTACGGCGGCGGCGCTTGATTATATTTCGTCCAAAGTGCCTGTACCCGTCATAGGTGTCATTCACCCAGGAGCGCGTGCCGCCATAAGCGCAACGAAGACCGGTAACGTCGGCGTGATCGGTACAGTCGGAACCATTGGCAGCGGAGCATATACAGCGGCTCTGAAACAGCTCTCGCCTTATGTCGAGGTGGAAAGCCAAGCCTGTCCCGAACTGGTGCCGCTCGTCGAACACGGATTGTTCCGATCCAAGGATGCTTTGCAGGTGGTGCAAGAATCCTTGAGAGGCATCAAGGATACCTCCATAGATTGTCTGATCCTGGGGTGTACTCACTATCCGTTCCTGATGAATACGATCCAAACGGTCATGGGGCCGTCGGTGAAACTGATCAGCTCCGCCGATGAGACAGCTCGCGAGGTCAGCACGATTCTGTACGATAAAGGCCAGCTTGCGAGCAGCATGGAGAGCCCGGTGCATCAATTCTTCTGTACAGGAGATCCGGTTATTTTTCAGAGCATCGCGACTGAATGGCTCGGAGATCATATCAAGCGGACACCTGTTGTCTGGCAAATTACAAGGCTATAATTCATCATTCATATTAAGAGCTAATCCGTAATGAATAAGTGCAGAAAACGCAGGCAGGACAAGGGAAAAGACCTTGTCCTGCCTTTATTATCTCCAGTGTCTAGTTTAGAACAGGAGCGGGGTATGGCGCCTTTTTCGATCTTTTGCATCATACATGTTGGACAACCGGCCGCTCATATACATGGAATGGACGCTAATTGAAGCGGCTTTGCCGCGGAAAGGAATCCATTATGCAGCAATATGTCGTACAGAAAGGCGATACGCTAAAACGCGTGGCTGCCAGATATAGTCTGGCCTATGAACAGCTGATTACGGCGAATCCATGGGCGGCGCAGCAGCCGTATCTCCAGCAGGGGCAAATGCTCTACCTTCCTGCATCGCTGCGCCGAAGGTATGTCATCCAGGAACATGATACCTTTGATAGTATTGCCAATACGTTCCGGTTTCGGAAGGAAGCCTTGGAAGAACTGAATCCCGGGATATCGGCTCATCATCTGCCGCAGGGGAAAACGATCGTTCTGCCGGGCACCACGCCTAGGCGCATGATACGATTAACCGGTGAATACGGACCGGGGGATCTGGAACGCGATATACAAGAGATACAGCTGCGTTACCCTGTTATCGAGTGGAGTGTCATCGGCCGAAGCGTACTCGGCAAACCGCTATATGCGGCCAAAATCGGTAAAGGCCCTAAGAACCTGCATATCAATGCAGCACTGCATGCCAATGAATGGATCACAACTCCGTGTCTGATGCGATTCATGGAGGAGTACGGCAGGGCATTATCGCAAGAGTCACCGGTTTATTTTCAGGAGCCGGATGCCTGGCACCGGAACTATACGTTATGGGTTGTGCCGATGGCCAACCCGGATGGAGTAGAGCTTGTACAGGAAGGAGTCACTCCTTCTCATCCCTATTATGAACGTCTGCTTGAGTGGAATGGCGGGCGCGAGGATTTTCGGCGCTGGAAGGCTAATATAAACGGCGTGGATTTGGGAGACCAGTTCCCTGCGCATTGGCATGAGGAAGTCGCGCGAAGGGGGAAAATCCGCCCATCCCCGCAGGATTATGCGGGGACTAAGCCGCTAAGCGAGCCGGAAGCCGAAGCTGTCTATCAGCATACATTATCGATATCTCCGGAACGGGCCATTTCCCTTCACAGCCAAGGGCGGGAAATCTATTGGAATTACAGGGACTACGAACCACCGGAAAGTGAGGACATGGCCAGAAGATTAGGTCAGGCCGGCGGTTACAGGCCGGTGAAGCTGCAGGGCAGTGATGCGGGATATAAAGATTGGTTTATTCAGCATTACCGGAGGCCGGGCTTTACCGTAGAGATTGGTTATGGGATGAATCCGCTGCCGCTTGAGGATTTCGAGGATCTGTGCGTGGAGGTGGGATCCATTCTTGCTGCGTTTATGTCGTTGGAATAGCATATTATGAAACGAAACGGTCAATTCAACGTATAAAATATAGAAGAATACGGCCGCTGCTTTTAAGGATTACAAGGCAGTGGCCTATTTTCGTGCTTTAATTGCTGCAATCTGCGTGGGATTTCTTAGAGATTTGTTAATTGGGTAATGATATAGACAAGCTGCCTGGAATGGAGGGAACAATATGAAGTGGAGAAGATTATGGTCGCATCGGCGCTGGTCGCACGTATTCCAGCGGATATTCGGTTATTTAGCCTCTTCGCGGGTTACACTCGGGGACAAGCTGTTATTTCTGGTTCCGGTTGTGCTGTACTGGGTGCTGCCGGACTTTATGCCTTTGCTGCCGATCGACGATATCGGAGTCACGATGCTGCTGATGAATTGGTTCGTATCCCGCGTCGAGCGGAAATATCCAGGTGTGCTCGGTGAGGATCAGGGTCCCGCAAAGCGCGTTCGGTAAACGAGCTTTTCGGATGTAACAATACGGACAGGACCCTTGCGAAAAAACCGGCAGGGGTCTACAATAACATATTGAATGAAACATCCGTGAGGAGATGAATATACGTGAAATGTAAAATTACCCGTAATGCCGCCAAGGTGTTAAAGAGAGAGCTGGACAAGGAAGAGAACAAGGACAAGAAAATTCGCGTACTGGTAACCCATGCGCATGGCGATCATGCCCACTACGGTCTGGATCTGGATACGCCGAAGGAAAATGATGTTATCGTATCCACAGATAAAGAGATCGACGTCATTTTGGAAGCGGGACAACCTTTCCTGGACGGCGTCAAAATCGACTATCTTTATTTTCCTCAGGAAGGCTTTGTAATTACGAACCCGTCCCAGGGCAATCACGGCGACCACTAGGTTACTTCAGAATAAAGAAGGTAATGTACAATGGCTAATGATATTCGCGTCTGCGAGAAGTGTAGACATACGAAGTTAAAGACAATGATACCGAAAATTAAGAAAATGGTACCGGATGCCGACATTAAGATCGGCTGCAAATCCTATTGCGGTCCTTGCGGCAAACGCGCCTTTATGTATATCAATGGCCGTTATGTCAGCGCGCCTACAGAAGATGAAGTGCTAGCAAAGGCGCTGCCGTTTGTGAAATAACAAACAACCGGCTGTTTGTTACATCAGAATCGAAGTTTCGCAGATATTCCCATTCTCCGGGTATAGTTCCTGGCTCAGCCATCCATGCTAAGAGGGCAACAGGAACAACAACTTTAGAAGGGAGCATCCGTCATGAACAGTCACGATTCCAGTCTTCATTCCAACAGTCCCAGCAACAGTGCGCTAGATTCCGTGGAGAAGCTGCACCGTGCCGTATCCTCGGCAATGTCCCACCCGACGGAACAGCTGATTCAGCAAGCGGAGAATTCGTTATCCCATACGGAGCAAGCGGTCGCCCAAGTGATTGAGCAGGGGAACCGAAACGCCGTGGAATTGGCGGAAGAGTTGTTAGGCGAAGAGAAGGAACGTCTGTCCAAGCTTCGTTCAGCTAAAAAGTAGTTTATGATCCTGTGCAGCCCGTTCAATAGCTTTCGAGCTAATGAACGGGCTTTTTTTAATTTATATACGTATCTGAATTATATACTTGATTCCGATATATAATTCTGTTAAATTGTTGTCATGGATAGAACAAGTTTAATAAAAGGGCATTTGGAGATGTGCGTATTGGCCATTCTGAGTCATGGCAAGAGTTATGGTTACGAGATCATGAAGGAGCTTGAGAAACACAGACTGAAGTTGAAGGGAGTAGGAAGCATCTATCCCATCCTGTCCAAGCTAAAAGATCAGGGATGGGTGACCGATACGAGGGAGCTTAGCGAGAGCGGCAAAGCCAGGGTGTATTACGAAATAACGCCAAGCGGAGATTTGTTTCTGGATAAGAAAATCCAGGAGTGGCAGGAGCTGCAGCAGGATATTCGATCATTGCTTACATCGAATGTACAGCGAATGGCAGATGGCGTGGAACAGGAGAGCCAGAGATGATGACATTATCCTATGAAGAAGAACAATTTATCGCGGACGTTCGCCGCGAGTTGAAACGGTACGAAATGACGTCAAACCAGGTGGAAGCCGTTGTCGAACAGATCCGGGAACATCTGGAGGCAAGCCGGGAGCACGGGGAGTATGGTCTTGAAGATCTGGGCTCTCCCGATATGTATGTCAGGGATTATGCAGAGGTGCAAGGTTTGGTTAGAGTGCAAGACGCCATGGACCTCGAGTCTGTTTCTGCAGAATCACCGGGACAGCGCAGCGGGCGGCTTGGCGTATGGGGGGTTCTGAAATATTCGCTGGTTTTTGCGGCCGTTTATATCATATGTCAGCTGTTATTTTCCTTTTCATTAACGACGGCATGGGTGAAGGGGTATGAGATAACCGGCTTCAATCTGCTGTACCGAATATCCGGTCAGACGTGGTGGAATATGATGTTGATCGTATTAAGCCTTTCGATTTCGGCGCTCGTTACCATTCTGGTCCACGTCTTCGGTAAAAGAAAACATAGACATTCCC
Organism: Paenibacillus sp. NPDC093718; assembly: GCF_050279985.1. Classification (NCBI taxonomy): domain Bacteria; kingdom Bacillati; phylum Bacillota; class Bacilli; order Caryophanales; family Paenibacillaceae; genus Paenibacillus; species Paenibacillus sp. NPDC093718. Next base: position 866,283 of record NZ_JBNNUS010000001.1, on the reverse strand, counting down.
TCCCGTTTACAGAAGGAGGAAACGTATTGTGAGAAAGAAGTGGGCGTATGTCGTATTAACCGTACTGGCTTTCGTGCTTCCGGCATGGGGGAACGTTGTTGAAGCGGAAGAAGTTATGGCTGATAAGGTTGATCTCTACATGAAAGCGGCGATGGAGGAATATCATATTCCGGGCCTTTCCGTTGTCATCGTTCAGGATGGGGACATGGTGTTTACGAACAGTTATGGTGTTACAGCAGAGGGCAGTACGGTCAGCTCCAAAACTCCATTTTTACTCGGATCTCTCTCCAAATCCATGACGGCGTTAGGGATTGTCCAGCTTGTGGAGTCGGGTCAGGTCGATTTGGATGAATCCGTTGGGACCTATCTGCCGTGGTTTGCAGACGAAGCGTCTTCCGAGGTGTCATCAATAACGATAAGGCAATTGCTGGCTCAGACGAGCGGATATAGTACATATTCAGGCTTGGTGTTTTCTGATGTGGGTGCGAAGGATGCTTCTGCCCTGAAAGAGAATGTGCGCCATCTCTCCAATACGAAGCTTAGCAGACCACCAGGGGAACAACATCAATACAGTAACGCCAATTACATGATTCTGGGAGCTCTTCTGGAGGAGGTGTCGGGTCAATCCTATGCCGATTATATGGAGAAGCATGTGTTTGGCCCGCTGGGCATGAGTACGGCTGCAGCCGATGAGGAGCGGGCGGTTCAAACAGGATTTGAACATGGGTATCAATCTTGGTTCGGCTATCCGCGAGTGAGCAGCGTCCCCTATGACAACAGCGGTGCTTCTTATGGTTATATCTCGGCGAGTATCGAAGATATGGCGCGGTATCTCCAATTTTTGCTCCAAGATAATGACAGGGTGCTTAGTCGGGAATATAAGGAGCTGCTCCTGTCGCCTTTAGTTCAGCATCGACCGGATCGTGCCTATGGTTTTGGCTGGAGAATAAGCGAGACGGAACAAGGCGAGAGGCTGGTATGGCACTCCGGATCAACACCGGAAGCACGGGCGGAAATCTTCTTCATCCCTGAACGAGGCGTAGGGGCCGCTATTTTAACCAACAAGGACCACATTCTGGAGGAAGCCAAATTGATTCAGGTCTCCAAGGATTTGAGAGGGATGTTAGACGGACAAGACCCGAAACCGCCTTCCGCCGGAATCCATCCGGTGATTTGGGGATTAGCGGTAACTTTGATCATTCTGCTCGCTATCGTGATATGGATGCTGCTAAGAATGCAGAAACGCAGCTTGAAGTTATATCTCACGCTTCCGCTGAGTTTGGTTCTCTTTGCGATTTCAGCTGGCATCATTCCGCTCTTCGCGCGTCTGACAAGCTCCCCTTGGAAATCCATACGACTCTTTGCGCCTGACATTGCCTATATGACGCTGGGGATTGTAGCTAGCCTGGCATTGATGGGGCTTTTGCTAATGTACGGAACGCTTGTCAGCCGGAGAAACCATTCTGAGTCGGTTATCCGCGGAGCTTGACATGAAATGCAATCAGTAAATCAGATGATCCACCACAAATCCAGCTTGGTGTGGGTTCGGACACTGCCTAGCCCAAAAAACAAACCAGGCCGATGGGTGAGATCAGCCTGGTTTGTTTTGGTTTAAAGCAGCCTCATCAAACAGCGATGAGAGGCCAAAATAAGATTTGAAATTTATTAACGTTAGGCCCGGTTATCGGGGATTCGCTTCACCCTGTGCTTTAAATAACTTCAACAGGTCATACGTGATCACTTGATCGGATATCCGCAGCTGCTTCTGTGTCTCATCATATCCGTCACGGCATGCCTGGATGTCAGTTGGCTGACGCGTCGTCAGATCGTAACAGGTTCCACCTTCAAGCCCGGCCGTCTCGGTGGGCAGATAGAACACCTTCTCATCGGAAAAAGCGCCGCTGCGCAGCGGAATCAGACGCGGTTCATCATCAAACAGATGGCTGCCGATCCAGTAGTACGGCTCATCCGATACACCGAGAAGATGAAGGATGCTCGGCGTCACGTTCATCATACCTGCGGCCTCCGGGTAAATTCCGGCATGCCCTCCGTCTGGCAGGCGGATGAGGAGGGGAACCTGGTTCATGATTTGCTCCATGTCGAGTGCATTCAGGTCTCGTCCCAGGAACTTCTCATAGTCCGCTTTTTCCTTGATCGAATTGTCGTGATCCCCATAGATAAGCAATATGGTGTTATCCCACAACCCTTGCTGTTTCATCTGTTCGACGAACTGGCCGAATGCTTCGTCAACATAGTGGATCGACTGCAGATAATTCCCGAATATCGAGCCTTCGAAAGCCCCCGTATCCAGCTTCGCAGCATCCTTGGGGACATAATACGGATGATGGCTCGTTAGCGTAATCAGGAAGGAATAGAAGGGCTGCTTGATGCCTTTCATATGATCCAGTGATTGCGCGAAGAACGCTTTGTCGCTCAATGACCATCCCTGCACATCGCTCATTTCAAAATCCTTCTTGCTGTAAAAACGGTCGTAATTCATTTCCCGGTACATCGTGGTACGGTTCCAGAAGCTGCTGTCATAGGCATGGAACACGTTTGCGCCATAACCCTGTTCTTTCAGAATCTCCGGAAGGGTATCGTACTCGCGGTCAGCATATCGCGTGAATACGGAACCTGTGGGGAGCGGAAGCAAGGAGCTGTGCGTGACAAAGTCCGCATCGGAGGTTCGCCCTTGACCGGTTTGATGATAGAAATTGCTGAAATACATACTGTCCTTCATCAATCGGTTGAAGTTAGGGGTAATTTCCTGACCCTCGATCGACTGGCCGATGACAAAATTCATAAAGGCCTCGGTCTGAATCATGATGACATTGCTGCCTTTATACTTGCCGAACAAGGCGCCCGTACCGGACGGCTCCATACGCTTGGCATCAAACCATGCCTTGACCTGGTTGACCTCTTCCTCTGCCAGCTTGGGCTGACCCACGAGATGATCTCGTCCATAACGGTAGATATCATATCCGTGAAAGCCAATCAGTCCCGTCACATTATACAGCGTAATATTCCACCAATTGCCTTCAAAGAGGCCAACGGCCCATGTATTGGACGCTTTCTTGATCGGAATGAAAGTCATGATGATGCCCAGGATGAACACGAGCGTGCCTGTAACCAACCGGCGAATGATCCGGTTCCGCCGATGCTGACGATATTCACCCGGGAGTGTATAGGTTTCCAAGGTGGTTCTCCGTTTGCGGAATACCATCACGGCAGTAAACGGGACAATAATAAGCCAATCGATAAAAAAGAACAGATCGTACGCATGAATCAGGGAACGGATGCTATCCCCGAGGGAACCGACTTGTCCGGCTTGCATAAGCACCGGCACTGTTATGAAATCATCGAAGTAGCGGTAATAGATCAAATCGGCGTACAGGATCCCCGTCCATAAGAGATTTAATAAAGTTAAAGCTGCAAGCCGGCCTCTTGGCGGAAGCCACAAGGTCCAGAAGGAGATCAGCAGGAGCGAGCCGACAGCGATCACATAGTCTGCCTGATCCAGCTTCATGTTGGTAATATGGAGATGATGATCAAGCATGATCAGCTTGTCCATCATGAGAATAAGGAATAATAAATATGCGGTGTTCCGGTAATGCAGCCCTTTGGAGACCCGGCTTCGGATATCGCTCCAAGATGGGGATGAGAGCACGTGGGTATCCTCCTTTTTATTTAAAAAACATCCTTTTACGCAGTCTTCTTATTATAGCTTGGCTCGGTTGACCGAGCAAAAAAAGCCGCCCGAGGGCGGCTTTTGCAAGAAGTGTCATTTACGTTATTCCGCCGATTTGTTACGCGGCGGCAAGGGGCCCAGGTATTGATAATACTGACATTCGATCCGGCCATTGAACAGTTTGCGGCGCTTGTCCGCCTTGCGGCCGAAGTAATGCTCGAATTGCTTGGTTGGGCTGAGCGCGAAGAAGGACCAGGTCGGGAGTGAATGCGTCACGGACCCGAGCTGGCGAATGAGACGCTCAACCTCCTCTTTCTCGCTTAACCGCTCGCCATAAGGCGGATTGGTGATGATACAGCCGAATTCGCCCTCAGGGATGGCTTTGGCTGCAGGGAGAACCCTAAAGTCGATTTCGCCGGCAAGTCCTGCACTTTTGGCGGCGGCCTTGGCTACTTCGATCGCTTTCGGGTCGATATCGCTTCCGGCGATATGCAGCGGAATATCGTCTTTCACTGCGTCAAAAGCCTCTTCGCGCGCATCCTCCCAGAGGTTGTCCCCGATCATATCCCAATGCTCGGACGGGAACGAGCGGCGCAGGCCGGGCGCAATATTCCAGGCCATCATCGCGGCTTCGATCAGAATGGTGCCCGAACCGCAGCACGGGTCATATAGCGGACGATGCGGACCCCAGCGGCTTAATTGCAGCAGAGCGGAAGCCATGGTTTCCTTCAGCGGAGCTTCCGTAACCAGCTTGCGGTAGCCGCGTTTATGAAGGGCTGGTCCTGTGGTATCAAGGGTCAGGATGGCTCGATCCTTCAAGAGGGAAACCTCGACTACATATCGGGGGCCGTCCTCGGGGAACCATTCCGTATGGTGAGAGAGCTTCAGCTTCTCCACGATTGCTTTTTTCACGATGCCCTGACAGGCGGGAACGCTGCTAAGCTGCGATTTATGGGAACGTCCTTCCACAGGGAATTCTCCATCCGCCGGAATCCAATCTTCCCATGGAAGAGCTTTTGTTCCTTCAAAGAGCTCATCGAAGGTAAAGGCGTTAAACTCACCCATCTTGACGAGAATACGGTCCGACGTCCGGAGCCACAGATTGCAGCGGCAAATATCAATCAGGTCACCTGTAAAGGTAACTCTGCCATTTTCTACTTCCATGTCGGTATACCCGAGCTCTTTCAACTCGCGGGCAACAACGGCTTCCAGCCCCATCGGGGCCGTCGCGATTAATTGTAATCGAGGCATTAACGATGTCAACTCCATTTAACATGTGTACGGCGATAGTCGCCGCCGGTTCAATCTATATAGTATAGGCGATTGCATTGACTAAGACAATTATCATATGATAGTTCTCGTTAGGTTTAACGGGAATAGCGTATCTTATCAAGATAAAGGAGGCGGCTTCATTGCTTACCACCCCTGATGATTATGTTAACCAATTATACCCTGAAGATGAAGAACTTCAGTTCGTGATAGAGGCCATCCGCGAGCAGGGGATGCCGGAGGTTTCGGTGGCACCGGCATATGGCCGACTGCTGACCATGCTGGTACAGACTGCCGGCGCCAGGAATATTCTCGAAATCGGCGCCCTTGGCGGCTATAGCGGAATCTGTCTGTGCCGAGGACTTCCTACGGACGGCAAGCTCACCTCACTCGAGCTGAAGGAAGAATACGCAGAGCTTGCAGGCAGGCATCTGGAGAAGGCCGGATTCAAGGATCGGGTGGAGTACCGGATCGGTCCGGCTGCGGACAGTTTGGCAGCGTTGAAGCAGGAAGGACGAACATTCGATTTTTTCTTTATTGATGCCGATAAGGAGAACTATCCCCTATACTTGGAGTATGCTTTGGAGCTAGCGAATCCGGGTGCCCTTATTGCCGGGGATAACTGTTTCTTGCGCGGCAGAACGCTGAACTCGGACAAGAACGGTCCTTCGGTTCAAGCGGTACGCCGGTTTAATGAAGTCATTGCGACGGACAAGAGGCTGGTCAGCACGCTGCTGCCTGCTTATGACGGGCTTATCCTGGCACGCGTTAAATGATGAAACCATAAGCCGATAATAACAAGGGGCTGTCCTCGGGTCGATGCAGACCACGGGACAGCCCCTTGTTGTTTGGATTGGGAGACAAACTAGCTGTAGATGACAGACTCCGGGGATCAACGATATTTGGGCGAAGGCTTTTGCGAAAACAGCTTTCTTCTTACCCACATCATATTGATGATCAACAGACAGCCGGAAGTAATAAACAATCCTTCGATGCCGATGAAGCCGGATAAGAATCCGCCGATCACCGCCCCCAGCATGTTGCCAAGCGCGAGCGAGCTTGTATTGAAGCCGAAGGAACGGCTTTCCATGCCGTCCGGCGTATAAGAACGAATCAGTGCGTTGACGCTTGGCAGCAGACCGCCCATGAAGACGCCCATCATGAACCTTACGATAATCAACTGCCATACCGATTGAACAAAAGCTTGCGGGATCAGCGTGAGTCCCGTACCGATCAAGGCGTAGGTCAAGATGCGGTGCGCGCCGACCTTGTCGCTGAGCTTGCCGAGAATCGGGGAGGCGATCATGTTCGACAGCCCCGTTACCGCCACAACGAACCCGGCCCATATCGCAATATCCACCGCGGTTCCATGAAGCTTCTGAACGTACAGCGGAAGCAGCGCCATGGGACTGATCATGGCGAATTGCAGCAGGAACGTGACGGCGAATAACGCCGGCAGCTGCGGAATGTGGCTCAGCTCCTTGAGCCCGGCAATAACCGAAGGCTGGGGCGCCTTGGCAGCCTGCTCGCGGTTGAAATTTTCCTTTACGAGGAACAAGGCAAGCATCGAAGCGGTAAAAATCAATCCGCCCGTGATATAGAAGATTGGCCGGAATCCGACCCAGCTTGCCATGAGTCCGCCGATCAACGGACCGAGAATTGTGCCTGCAACTTGTCCGGACTGCATGATGCCCATCGCAAATCCCATTCGATTCTTGGGCGTTGTGCCCGATACGAGCGATATGGCCGCAGGGTTAAATCCCGATATGGTACCGTTCAGCAGACGCAGAACCAGCAGATGCCATGGATGAGTAGCAAAGCCCATGCACGCAATGACCAGAGCCATGCCGAAGCCGGAGCGCAGCAGCATGATTTTGCGTCCGTATTTGTCTGCGACCTTTCCCCAGATGGGTTGAAAAATGAATGATGTCAGGAAGTTGGCGGCGAATATTAATCCTGCCCATAGTCCTATTTCCCGGTCTCCCACGACATTCAGGTCTTGCGCCAGATATAACGTCAGGAACGGGGTGATCATGGTCATCCCGGAGTTGACCAAAAACTGTCCGAACCAAAGCACAATGAGATTGATTTTCCAATTGGTCAATGTGCCCTTCACTTCCTTTCTAAGCTGTCGAGCCCGAAATAGCCGGGCGAATTGTGGAACTACCCTAAAAATGCCGTTCTTTCAGTATAACATATTTAAAAAGTGCCAAATGTTAACAATGTCATAAGATTGTCATGCGATTTTCATAGGATGTCCATGTAAGACGGTTGTTACTTACTTTTAAAAAGGGCATAATGAAATTTAGGAAACTTTATACACATTGATGGGGGCCTAATCATGACCTATAACGATCAATTCATTCGCGCTTGCCGTAAGCAGGAAGTGGACCACGTTCCTGTATGGTACATGCGTCAAGCGGGACGCTACGACCCGGAGTATCGAAAAATTAAAGAAAAGTACTCCTTACTGGAAATATGCAGTCAACCAGAGCTGGCGGCAGAAGTAACCTTGATGCCCGTACGGAAGCTTGGTGTGGACGCGGCTATTTTATATTCCGATATTATGAATCCCGTTGCCTCGATCGGGGTAGACTTCGATATTGTGAAAAATATCGGTCCCGTGATTGATAATCCGATCCGATCTGCGGCAGATGTAGAGAAACTGCGCCCGATTGATGTCGAGGGAGATCTTGGACATGTCCTGGAGACCATCCGTATCCTGGATAAGGAGCTGGAAGTGCCGCTAATCACGTTTGCGGGCGCTCCGTTTACGATTGCCAGCTATCTTATCGAAGGCAGACCATCCAAAAATTATCTTCGCACGAAAGAGCTCATGTACAGTGAGCCGAAGGTATGGTTCTCGCTGATGGACAAGCTCGGGGATATGGTGATCGCTTATTTGCGCGCCCACGTCGCTAACGGCGGGAAAGCGTTTCAATTGTTTGACAGTTGGGTGGGGGCATTGTCTCCACAGGATTTCCAAACGTATGTCCTTCCAACCATTAAGCGTATTTTTGCAGAGCTTCAGGACCTGAATGTTCCGAAAATTTATTTCCCAGGTGTGAGCTCAGGCGAACTGCTGCCTACGCTTACGGATCTGAGAACGGATGTCATCGGTCTTGATTGGAGAGTGTCCATTGCAGAAGGACGCCGCCGTCTAGAGCATAAGTATGCTGTTCAGGGCAATCTGGACCCGACCGTTCTGACCGGACCGATGCCGGTCATCCAGCAGTATGCGAAGGAGATTATCGATCAGGGGATTCAGGAGCCCGGCTTTGTGTTTAATCTAGGGCACGGTTTATTCCCGGAGGCTTCGCTAGAGAAACTGCGTGAGTTGACATCGTATATTCACGAATACTCCGCTCAGGCACTGCAGGCAGGTGCACAACGCTCTTAAATGTTGAATATTTTATTAGTCAGAGGTGAGATGGTATGAAGAACAAGATTGGCGTGTTGGTTATGTCCTACGGCACTCCGGAGAGCATGGAAGGAATCGAAAGTTATTATACCCATATCCGTCGCGGGAATAAGCCGTCGGAGGAGCAGCTTAAGGAGCTTACGGACCGCTATGAGGCGATTGTGGGAGGCGTGTTTCCACTCCGGGAGAATACGGACCGACAGGTGCGCACGCTGCAGGATACATTAAATGCCGATCCTCGCGCGATCGATCTTGAGTTTGTATGCTATCAGGGACTGAAGCACGCTGCTCCATACATCGAAGATGGCGTTGAGCAGATGGTGCGGGACGGCATTAAGGAAGCAGTCGGCATTGTGCTGGCTCCTCATTACTCCACAATGAGCATCGGATCCTACGTGAAGCGAGCTCAAGCCAAAGCGGATGAGCTGGGACTCGAGATCTCGTTTGTGGAGAGCTATCACATGCATCCGAAACTGATTGAGGCCTTTGCGGACCGGGTGTCCGCCAAGCTGAACCAGTTCGAGGAAGCAGGGGCTGACCGTGACAGCGTGAGAGTGCTGTTTAGTGCTCACAGCCTCCCGGAACGCATCTTGTCCGTCGGAGATCCTTATCAGGATCAGCTGTTAGAGACATCCAAAGCCGTAGCCGAACAGGCAGGCGTCAAGCAGTGGCAGTTCACATGGCAAAGTGCTGGCCGGACGGCGGAGCCTTGGCTGGGTCCGGACATTCTGGATACGCTGCAAACGCTGAATAAAGAAGAGCAGGTCGAGGATGTGCTGGTTGCGCCGGTCGGTTTTGTCTCGGATCATCTTGAGGTTCTGTACGATCTGGATATTGAAGCCAAAAGCATTGCCAAGGAAATGGATATGCGGCTTGAGCGCATCGACTCCTTGAACAGCGATCCGCTATACATGGAAGCGCTCAGCGATTCCGTGATCACCTTGATCGGTCTGTAAATCCGTTATTACCGGAAATTCGAATAGAATGCTTAGAGATGGAACTCCCCGGTGACGGGGGGTTCTATTCTTTATAGGGAAGCTGGTATAATGGGGGGAGCGACTTATTACGCGAGCTTATAAGTGAATAAAGGAGTGACCTATGCATCTGTCACGATCAGAGAAAAGCAAGGCCGAGAAAAAGGCCCGTAAGCAGCGCACCGGACAGGTTTGGATCGTACTTAACTTATGTCTGATTTTTATGATCGCTGCTTTGCTTGTCTATCATTTTAAATTTAAGGAAGATCCTGTTCAGCAAACGGCTTATCCGCCCGGTATGCCGGAGTTTGGCATGGAAGGGGAGCAGGCGGGTAACCCGGGTTCCGGACAACCAGCTGACGGCGAGGGGACGGATTCGATGCCTCCGAAGACGACGGAGACTGGTGAGCCCCCAGATTCCGATTTGACCGAGCCAGAAGGCAGCGCAGCAGATGATCCTGCCGATTCTGCTCTCGCCAAGCGGGCGGTCATGCATTTTGCCGGGGATACCTTGTTCTCGGGCAGAGTGGAGGATGCGCTGAAGAATCACGGGTACGATTATCCATACAAGCATCTGGGTACTGCATTCCATGAGGATGATCTGACCGTACTTAACCTGGAAACGCCGGTTACAACCGGAGGCGTTGGCGCTGCCAATAAGAAATTCGTATTCAAGTCCTCACCGGACGTATTGCCGGCTCTCCGAGATGCTGGGGTAGAGGCCGTTAATCTGGCTAACAATCATATCCTAGATCAGGGAGAAGAAGGGCTTCTGGATACCTTGAAGTATTTAAAGGATCATGATATCCGTTATGTGGGCGCAGGACGGAATGAGAAAGAGGCCTTCGCGGCCCAGTATTTCGAGCTTCAGGGCATGACGGTTGCCTTGCTTGGATTCAGCCGTGTGCTGCCGGAAACGACCTGGTACGCGCTGGAGAACAGGCCGGGGGTGGCCGGGGCTTATGACCATGTGCTGCCCAAGGCGGTTGAAGCGATCAACGCGGCGCGTTCCAAGGCCGATCTGGTGGTCGTGGTTGCCCATTGGGGAGAGGAGCTTCATAAAACGCCAAATGTTCACCAGATTAATCTGTCACGTGCGTTTATTGACGGTGGAGCCGACCTGATTATCGGCGGGCATCCCCATGTGCTGCAGGGATTGGAGCAGTACAAAGGCAAGTGGATTGCTTACAGTACCGGTAATTTCATATTTACCAAATCGTCGAATGAAGATACGTGGAAAACAGCCGTATTCCAGGCATCATGCACTAAGCAAGGAGACTGTGACTTGAAGCTGACGCCTTACCGTACGGAGATCGGACAGGTCATCCCGCTTGAAGGCAAAGAAGCGGAAGCCTTGCTGAAAGAGGTGGAGAAGCGATCCGTCGGCGGCGTCAAAATAGCGCTCGATGGTAAAGTCATCTCAGGAAAGGCTGTGGAATAATTCTTTAAATCCTTACATCAAGGAGGTCCCACCATGAACAATTTATGTGTGGCTCACCGGGGGTTTTCCGGTAAAGCACCTGAAAATACGCGCGCAGCCATTCAGATGGCGATGGATGAGCCCTTCGTGCATTGGATGGAAATTGATGTGCAATTGACTCAGGACGGGGTCCCTGTCGTGATACATGACTATAGCGTGGATCGGACCACGACCGGGAAAGGCAAGGTGAAGGATCTGACCTGGCAGCAAATCCGGAGGATGGACGCCGGAGAATGGAAAGGACGCCAATTCAGGGGAGAGCAGGTTCCTTCGCTGGATGAAGTCCTGCAGCTTGTCAAAGGACGATTGAAACTTAACATCGAACTTAAAACGAGCGGCGACATGTATCCCGGCCTGGAGAAAGCCGTTCTGGAGCGGATTCATGCCCACCGGATGCTCTCGGACGTGGTGCTTACTTCTTTTGAGCCGAAAGCCTTGATGAAGGCCAAGGAATTGGAACCTGACGTAAAAACCGGACTTATTATTGATGCGCATCCCCGCAATTTGCTGGCGCGCTTGAAGCAAATGAAATGTTCCTTTTTATCGATCGGCTATTCCCACCTGGATGCGGCCTTTGCGTCGGATCTGGTGAAGAACGGCATTACGCCCATGGCCTGGACGGTGGATGATGCGAAGAGCATGAGATCGCTCGCCCGCATGAATCCCGCCATCATGATCTGTACGAACCGCCCCGATACATGGGGGCAGATTTTTATCCATAAAATTGCACCCAAAGTTCCATTCTGGCGAAGAAAATGGAGGTTTTAATGTTATGTGTGCCCTAGCGAATAACGTTTATTGTGTTGGTCGTAATTATCAATTGCATGCGGCGGAGCTCGGCAATGCCGTGCCGGAAGAGCCGATGATTTTCCTTAAACCCTCGCATGCCGTCGTTCCATTGGATGGCAGCGTGCTGAAGCTGCCGATGGACCGCGGCAGTCTTCATTTTGAAGGCGAGCTAGTTATACAGATTGCGGAGGATTATGCGCCAGGCAAGACTGTTGACGAGCTTGTAAAAACGATGGCCCTTGGCATCGACTTCACGCTGCGTGACGTACAGTCGGTCATTAAAGAGAAGGGACATCCTTGGACCGCGGCAAAAGCGTTTAAATCTTCCGCGCCGCTTACGCCATCCATTGCGTTTCCCGGGACCGCGAAGCTGGCGGATATCGATTTTACCGTAAGGAAGAACGGCGAAGAAGTACAGCGCGGGAATGTGAAGGATATGATTTTTTCCCTTCAGCGCATCATCGATTACATCGGCGAGCATTATGGCCTTGGCCAAGGTGATTTAATCTTCACGGGTACGCCGGCTGGCGTAGGACCGACGGAATCCGGCGACGTGTTCGAATTGTTCTGGGGAGATGTCCGTCTGGGCCGCTGCGAAATCGGGTAAACGGATATATGCTTAAACACATGGGAGGGGTCACAGATGGATTGGCTGATCGGAGCGGCAGGTGCCCTAATCGTGGCAGGAGCCGCGTACAGGAAACGATCACTATCGGAATCCGGAGCCGCAGCCGCTATTCTGATGGGTACCATATATTACGGAGCAGGGAACGTGTTTTGGTTCGGAACCCTGCTTCTTTTTTTCATTACATCCACACTGCTATCCCGGTACGGGAAGCAGCGGAAGGCAGACCTGGAGAAATCCTATGCCAAGACAGGGCGTCGGGATGCGGGCCAGGTATTCGCCAATGGCGGCATCGGCATGGTGCTGTGTCTGTTAAACGTATGGATTCCGTCCGATCTGTGGGTATTCCTGTTTATAGGCGTTATGTCTACGGTAACGGCGGATACCTGGGCCACGGAGTTAGGCAGCCTTAGCCGGAAGCCCCCGCGTTCCGTGCTGAACGGCAAGGTACTGACCGCCGGGGAATCCGGCGGCGTGTCCTGGGTCGGCTCCACGGCTGCAACGGCAGGGAGCATACTGATTGGGGCAGGCGGATGGCTGCTTGCCGGATGGAGCGGCATGGATGCAGAGCTATTGCCGTATGTCCTGGCAGCCCTCGCCGGCGGATTGGTTGGAGCTTTCGCCGATTCGTACCTCGGAGCGACATTACAAGTGATGTATCGCTGCCGTGTGTGCGGCAAATCGGTGGAATTGTCGCATCATTGTGGTGAAGATACCGTGCGTACGCGCGGCGCTGCGTGGATGTCCAACGATGCAGTCAATCTGGTCAGTTCACTTCTCGGCGGAGCGGTAGCTTATGGGATTGCCGTGCTGATTGCGTTATAATGTATCCATCTTACCGATGAAACAAAACGATCAACGAAATCTATAGATGTAAGTAGGGATCATAACAATGAATATTTTGACCGTCGAACAGGTAACAAAAAGCTATGGAGACAAAATTCTGTTTCAAGATGCATCCTTCGGAATGGAGGATCAGGATAAAATCGGCATTATCGGCGTGAATGGCACGGGGAAATCCACATTTCTGCGCGTCATCGCGGGGCTCGAGCCGCCCGACTCCGGTAAAATATCGATGGGCAATCGCATCCGGGTGCGTTACCTGGCGCAGAATCCGGAGTTTGATCCGGACAAAACCGTCCTGCAGCAAGTGTTTGAGGGCGATCTTCCGGAGATGAAGGCAGTGCGGGAATACACCGAAACGATGGAGCTGCTGGAGCTGCATCCAAGTCATGAGGAGCTCCAGCAGAAACTGCTGAAACTCAATCAGACGCTGGATACGCTGCAGGCGTGGCAGCTTGAAAGCGATGCGAAAACCATCCTGTCCAAGCTGGGGATTCGGAATTATGAAGCGAAGATGGGGACGCTGTCGGGCGGCCAGCGTAAGCGGGTGGCATTAGCCGCTGCTTTGATTCAGCCTTCCGACTTGCTCATTTTGGACGAGCCGACCAACCACATTGACAATGAATCAGTTGCCTGGCTGGAGCAGTATTTGCAGAAGCGGCGCGGTGCGCTGCTCATGATTACGCATGACCGGTATTTTCTGGACCGGGTAGCCAATGTTATGCTGGAACTGGATCACGGACGGCTGTTCCGATATGAGGCGAACTACAGCCGTTTTCTGGAGCTGAAGGCAGAACGGGAGGAGCGTGAGGCCGCTTCCGAGCAAAAGCGCCAGAATTTACTGCGGAGCGAGCTTGCCTGGATTCGCAGAGGTGCCAAGGCCCGTACGACCAAGCAGAAGGCGAGAATTGAGCGCTTCGAGAAACTCAAGGATCAGGAGATGGTACACAGCTCCGGTGAGCTGGACGTCTCGGTCGCTTCCACCCGCTTGGGACGTAAAATCCTGGAGATCGAAGGTCTCCGGAAGAAGATCGACGACAAAACGTTAATTCAGGACCTTTCCTACATCGCGGTTCCCGAGGATCGGATTGGTATCGTAGGCCCTAACGGCAGCGGCAAATCCACGCTCCTCAATCTGATTGCCGGGCGGATTCAGCCGGATGGCGGGGAAGTCGTGCTCGGACCGACGGTCAAGCTCGGTTATTTCACGCAGGAGCATCAGGAGATGGACGGCAGTCAGCGCGTGATTGAGTATATCAAGGATGAGGCAGAGGTTGTCCGCACGGCGGACGGCTCGGCGATTACCGCGGCCCAGATGCTGGAACGCTTCCTGTTCCCGCCCGCGCTGCAGTGGACGCCGATTGCGAAGCTGTCCGGAGGCGAGAAGCGCCGCTTGTATCTGCTGCGGGTGCTGATGAGCGCACCGAATGTGCTGCTGCTCGATGAACCGACCAATGATTTGGACATTCAGACATTGTCCGTCCTGGAGCAGTATTTGGATGAGTTCCCGGGCGTCTGTATCGTGGTATCCCATGATCGCTTTTTCCTAGATCGAACGGTGGACAAGATTATGGCCTTTGAGGGCGACGGTCAGATTCGTGTTCATGTCGGCTCTTACAGCGAATATGCGGAATGGATGCAGCGTCACGGCGGTGAAACTGCCGGGAGCAAGGCGGAAGCATCCATTTCCAAATCTGCTTCGGGGGGCAATGGAGGTTCGGACAACAGTCCTGCCAAAGAAGCGCCGCGTGAGCGCTTGAAATTCAGTTACAAAGAACAGCGGGAGTTTGAGCAGATTGACGGGCTCATCGAGGATACCGAGAGCAAGCTGGCTTCGATTCAATCCGAGATGGAGACCGCAGGCAGCGACGCAGCCAGGCTTCAGGAGCTGATGAAGGCTCAGGAGGAAACGGAGCGTGAGCTGGAGCATCTGATGGAGCGCTGGACCTATTTGAACGAGCTGGCGGAGAAGATTGAACAGAGCAAGAAATCGTAAGGATTCACGCGATCCATAATCATAAAGGGGCGTCCCCAGGCATAATGCCTTGGCGGGACGCCCCTTTGTTAGTATAAGGTTTCAGCGAAGCTGAACATTTAGATCATCGTAAGAACAACATCCTCTGAACGCTGACGGTCTTCTGTGAAAATACATCGACAGACGCTGTTTATGAATGATTCATCTAACGTAGGCTGCCAGCAGCTTTACGGTGTTAAGAACGGCTTGTTTGTGCGTTCTTTCCATCGCATGGGATGCATGGACACCGGGACCGATCAGCGCGGCCTTGATGTTGCTGCCCGCGGAAAGTGCTGCAGAAGCGTCAGAGCCGTAATGAGGGTAGACATCCACCGCATAGGCAATGCCTTCGCTTTCGGCCAGCTGGATCAAACGGCTGGTCATGTCATAGTCATAGGGACCGGATGAATCCTTCGCGCAGATGGATACATCGGTTTCCTTGCAGCTCAGGTCATCGCCGATGCAGCCCATATCGACCGCAATCATCTCATTGATGTCGGCAGGAATGTAAGCTGCACCATGTCCCACTTCTTCATAGTTCGAGATGAGAAGCTTTACATTGTGTTTAGGTTTCCAGTTATCCCGTTTCATGCTTTCGAGCAAGCCGAAGAGGGCAGCGACGCTGGCTTTGTCATCCAGATGGCGCGATTTGATGTAACCGCTTGGCGTAATGACCGCACGGGCATCAAAGGAAACAAAATCTCCAACCCCGATGCCGAGTTTCTTCACATCATCGGCCGACTCCACCAGTTCGTCGATTCGGACCTCCATATGGGCTTCCTGGCGCTTGAAATCGCGTGCATCGCTGTATACGTGGACGGAAGGATGCGTGGACAGGATAGTGCCCGTATATTTCTTGCCGCTGCGGGTATGGATGATGCAGTATTCATTCTCAATGCTGTTCATCATGTATCCGCCAACGGAGGTAAGACGGAGCGTGCCCTCTGATTTCACGGCACGAACCATCGCGCCAAGCGTGTCCACATGGGCGCTCAGACCGACCGTACGGCTGCCGTCTTGTCCGGGAACGGACAGAATGGCGCCGCCTTTTTCATTCCATTCGAGCGAAACATCAAGCGTTGCGGCTTCCTGTTCGATCCGCTTCATGATGTCATGGGTATATCCGGTTGGGCTCGGTGTATCGAGCAGTTCTTTTAGCAGGTCCAGCACATAAGTTTCATTCGGTTGTATTGCCACTAATTGTTCAGCCTCCTTGGTTCAATCGAACAGCCTTCCCTTATTCAGCGGGGGCGTCCTTCTGTTTTTTCTTGCTTTCCTCTTCCGCAGCTTGTACTTCAGGGGTGTATCCCGTTACTTCACGGATATGTATAAGTTCCTCGGCTAACGAACGGATCTCCTTCTGCATTTGATATTGACGGTAAATGCCAAACGTGCCGACAATGAGTCCCCCGATCAGCGAGCACCCGATAATCAGCAGAATCAGCGGTACATTGACTGTGCCGAATAATAGATTCACTGCGACCGGATTGACATTGATGACGGCGAACACAGCCGTTATCAGGGCAAACAATAAGGCTGCGATTAGCGACCATTGAATTTTCATGGGGAACACCTCCTTCCTCCAAACAGTATAAAATCCCTTGCCTGTAAAGGGCAAGGGATTTTATTCCACTGGTCAATTGAGATTCGCTTATCCTGCAATAGAGGCCGTTTATTTCGTCAATTGCTCCATTTGGCTGATGATGTCTTCAAACACGCTCATCGCCTCACGAATCGGCTCCGGTGAGGACATATCCACGCCGGCTTTCTTGAGAATGTTAATGGAGTAATCGCTGCCGCCGCTCTTCAGGAAGCCGAGGTAACGGTCAACGGCAGGCTGGCCTTCCTCCAGGATTTGCTTGGAGAAGCTGGTCGCAGCCGAGAAGCCGGTCGCATATTTGTATACATAGAAGCTGTTGTAGAAATGAGGAATCCGGGCCCATTCCATTCCGATCTCCTTGTCTACCTGCATGCCTTTGCCGTGATATTTCACGTTCAGCTCATAATAGATGTCGGATAGATCCTGAGGAGTCAGGGATTCGCCGCTCTCCGCGCGTTCATGCACAATCTTCTCGAACTCGGCAAACATCGTTTGACGGAATACCGTGGTCCGGAATTGATCGGCATAGTAGGTGAGCAGGTACATTTTCTGCTTCGGATCCTTGGCGTTTTTCAGCAGGTAATCCATCAGCAGCGCTTCGTTCGTGGTAGATGCCACTTCAGCCAGGAAGATGGTGTACTGGGCGTCACGGTATTTCAGAGCGTTGTCCGAATAGTAAGAGTGAAGCGCATGACCCATCTCATGTGCAAGGGTAAACATGCTGTTCAGGTTATCTTTATGGTTCAGCAGCACATATGGGTGGGTGCCGTAAGCGCCCCAGCTGTATGCGCCAGTCCGTTTGTTCTCGTTCTCGTATACATCGATCCAGCCGTTGTCGTATCCCGCTTGCAGGCTGCTCAGATAATCTTCGCCAAGCGGCGTCAGGCCTTCCTTGGTCATTTGTTTCGCTTCTTCGTAAGTGATATCCCACTTGTACTCTTCTACGAGCGGTGCGAACAAATCGTACATGTGAAGCTCATCCACGCCCAGCAGCTTCTTGCGGAGCTCCATGTAGCGGTGGAGGAGAGGCAGGCTCTCGTGAATCGTGTCGATCAGGTTGGTGTAGACTTCCTTCGGAATGTTATCGCCATAGAGCGCCATTTCCAGAACGGAAGGGTACTTGCGCACACGGGAATAGAAAATATTTTTGTTTACATTGGCACTCAGCGTAGCTGCAATCGTGTTTTTCTGCTTGCCGTAGGTTTCGTATACAGCTTTGAAAGCACGCTCGCGAACTTCGCGGTTCGGGCTTTCCAGAAATTGAATATAGTTGCCGTGCGTGAGCTCGACGTCCTTGCCGTCCTCATTTTTGATTTTCGGGAATTTCATGTCCGCATTGTTGAGCATGCCGAAAATGGTCTGCGGCGCAGAGGAGAGGTTGCCGACTTGAGCCAGCAGCGCTTCTTCGGTCTTGGACAGAACGTGCGCTTTCTCCCGTTTCATTTCGGTCAGCGTGAATTTGAATTCCTTGAGGGAAGGGTCATCGATCAGTTTATCCAGTTCCGCTTCGGACAGGGACAGAATTTCAGGCGTGATGAAGGAGAGGGCTTCACCGGCTTCCACGTTCAGTTTTTTGGCTTTGGCAGTCAATGCTTGATATGTAGGGTTTGCTGTATCCTCATCATGGTGCATATGGGCATATACGTATAAACGTTCGGCATGATATGAGATTTCGTCTTCGAGCTCGAAGCATTCCTTGATGGAAGCTGCGTTGTTTAACTTGCCTTGGTAATCGTCCGTGCGTTTCAGCAAATTCTTCAGCTCCGCAAAGCTCGCATCCCATGCCTTCTGATCAGCGAATAAATCCTCAAGCTTCCATTGATGCTCTTTAGGGACATCAGCGCGTTTCAACAATTGTTCCATGGAAATCCTCCTTGAATGATAGGTATTAGTTGGAGTCCGGGTTCCTTCAGATAAGACTTCGTTGCGGGCAGTCGATAGAGCGATCAGGCTGATTGCAATCGTAATGCAGAGCACCTTGGCGCCTCTCATGGCATCATACCTCCTCGAATTGAAGCATCCGAGCGATAGTATGCCGCGTACCCGCCACTTTCATCCTATAAATTTACGAGGAACCCAGATTCAAGAAACTGTATACAATAAGGTAAAAGGCAAACAAGATGAAGGCGACGGCAATCAGGGCCATCCCCTTCCTCAGTCCCGGCGGTATCTTATCCCGGTACATGATCATGATGGCACCGAGACTGAACGCGAGAATAATGAAGATGACAATATTCGTATAATCCATTCGTTACACCTGCTTAAAAGCAGCCATCATTTCTCTCCACTCATCTTCCCGGCCTTCAAAATCTGCTTTGGGAAAACGGTTTTGAGCCCAGTGCATCAAGGCTGGACGACTCATAAAGGTATGGGTCTCTTCACCCCACTGGTCAGAAATTTCGCGGAGAACGATGTACCGGCCCTGAACTTCAACCGTCATCATGTTCCACTTGTCTTTTTTGTATATTTCATGTTTTTTGATCATATGCATTCTCCGTTTGCTACTTAGGCTTTTGGGTAAATGATAACGCACAGGCGGGCGTAAAAGCAAATAATCTTCTGTTAAACAGTGGCTCGAAAAAAGCCCCTTAGGGCGAATTGACGGATTGCATTGTCAGAAAACATGGGATATAATATGGATATTCGCCATAGATGGCGGTATTTTTAGGAGGTTGTTCATTTGAAAGGTACAGTTAAATGGTTTAACGCAGAAAAAGGTTACGGCTTCATTTCCGTTGAAGGTGGCGAGGATGTATTCGTACACTTCTCCGCAATTCAAGAAGAAGGCTTCAAGAGTTTGGAAGAAGGTCAAGCGGTTGAGTTCGACATCACTGAAGGTAACCGTGGTCCTCAAGCAGCCAACGTAACAAAACTGTAAGTTAGCTCCCAATACGGAGATCTTATAGAATTACCAAGGCATGAAGCACAGTTCTCGGCATAGAGAACTGTGCTTTTTTGTATTCCGATGGGTCAAGCCATCGTCATCAGGAAGCAAAGGCAAGTACGGATGAATACATGTCCGTACTTGCCTTGTTGATTTTATGAGCCAAAAGGCAAATCCACACGGTAGTCTAAGTGCTGATTCCGCCGACATTCATATCCTCCGGCTTGGCAAAAAGGTGCCGGTAAAGAAACCCGAGACCGGCGATAAAGGCCAGGAGGGCTGCGAGCTGGTAGAAGGCCGGTCTTCCCGCCGCTTCGAACAGCAGACCGCCGAAGGCTCCGCTGAGAAGTCCTGAAACGCTTGACCAGAAGATAATGAATAGAGACATGCCGGTCGCGCGGTACTGCCAAGGAATGATCCTTGTAATATAGCGCACGGCGGTTACATAGAACACGCCGAAGGTAATGCTGTGAAGCGATTGAACCGCAAGCACGGACAACGGGTCAGCTGCAAGGGCCATGAGCAGGAAACGGAGCGCGAACATCAGGCTTGCAAAAGTCAGCAGCGGCAGCTCCTTCATCTTGTCGCCATACTTGCTCAGCAGAAAGAAAATCGGGATCTCGCTGGCAGCCGAGACCATCAAGGACCAGCCGATGAGTCCTTCGCCCGCTCCCAGCTCGGATAAGGTAAGTGTAAGAAAGGCTTCATTCATACGGTGGGCGACGGCAAGACAAAAGGTGCAGCCGAAGAACCACAATATTTCTTTGGAACGCAATATTTTGAGAAGGGCTGCCAGCTCGACAGGCTCCGACTTGGCAGCAACTCCGTCGCGAAGAAGAAACGAGCAGAGCAGCGTGAACACGCCGATGCCGATGCCGATAGCCAATGTGGCCGACGCACCCGCGGCACTGATGGCATATCCAATGGCAAGCGCGAAGAACGCGTAGCCGAGTGAGCCGAATACGCGAATAACGGTAAAGCTGCGTCCGTACCTTTGTGCCGTTTGGATGGCCATCGTATCCGCCAGGGGATAGACCGGATAGTAGAAAAAATAAAATAAACTGATCGTGATCAATACTACGCCGAAGCTTGCAACCTGCCACAAAACAAGCATCGTGACAAGCTGCCCGATAATGAGAATGTTCATGATGCGTTTGATGGTCCGGTATTTGTCGCTGGTGTAACTCCAAATCATATTGGAGAACATGGATATAAGCGGGCCGATGGCATACAGATAACCGATCTGGGCGCTGCTGAAGCCGATTTCTTTGAAATACAGCGGAAAATAGGAAATGACAAGGGCTGTCGTGCCAAATATCGTGAACATAAAGGCGCGCAGCCAGTTCTGATCCGGTCTGGGCGTAGCGGGAAGTTTCATGCTGGGGATCTCCGTTCTTTTCACGAACCTGGCACAGATAACGGTAGTCGTGAGGTTCAGTGTCTGTTATTCAGCTCCGACTAGTATATAACATATCGCAGAATGGAGATAGATGGATTATAAGACGGGTTTACTGCCATAGCCGTCAATGATTTGTGTTATTTGTGCAAAATGAACGATCATATTATAATAGGTTTGATTTGGATAGGTATAAAAAGACAACCATGTGGAGGCAGAGTTCATTGAATAATCAAGAGCTAAGCCGTAAGGTTCCGCGCAGTCCGGTCGGGCTGATGACCCGGGTGTACAAATTCATACTCCCGGAAGTGCGGATCGAATTGGAGAAGTGGCGCCGGGAGGCTGAGCAAATTCCGGATGAGGAGCTACGAAAGCAGGCACTGGCCAGTATAGATACCAAAAGATTTCACTGCCAGGGCGGCGCGGTGTATGCCGCAGCCAATCTGCCGGAGAAGCATATTCTCATTCCATTGATTGTAGCTTACCAGACAATTAGCGATTATCTCGATAATTTATGTGACCGTAGTACTTCGCTGGACCCAGCGGATTTCAGACAGCTCCATCAGTCGATGCTGGATGCCGTTTCGCCTGAGACTGAGCCGGCCGATTATTACGCCCTCCGGACCGAAAGGGAGGATGGAGGTTACCTCCTCCGTCTTGTGCAGAAATGCCGGGATTGTATCGGTCAATTATCAGGATATGAAGCGGCAAAGCCCTACATAAGGGATTTGGCTGGGCTGTATACCGATTTGCAGGTATACAAGCACATCCATCCGGATAAGAGGGAAGCGGCATTGCTTGAATGGTGGTCCCAGCATGCTCACCGGACACCGCATCTGCGGTGGAACGAGTTTGCGGCAGCAACGGGATCAACCTTGGGCGTGTTCATGCTATTCTTGGCTGCAACCGATCCGTTTCTGGATGACGAGGATGCATCATCCATTCATGCGTCTTATTTTCCGAATGTATGCAGTCTCCACATTATGCTGGATTATCTTATTGATCAAGACGAAGACAGGCTGGGCGGCGATCTGAACTTTTGTAATTATTACGAAGATGCCGATACGATGCTGAACCGTATAGCTTCCATTGTTGAGTGGGCCCGGAAGGATGTCAGAACAATTCCCTCGACCCCTTTTCATCGTATGATCATTGAGGGGTTACTGGCGTTATATTTATCCGATCCAAAAGTCAGCGAGCAGCAACTGGTTCGCTCTGTATCCAAGCGCTTGATGAAGAGGAGTCCGATGACCCGGATCTTTTTCTACGTCAACAGCCGATGGATTCGCAAGCATAAGCATGAGTGACATTGAAGGAGGAAAAGAAACATGGCAGAGGTTAAAAAAATTGCAGTTCTTACAAGTGGTGGCGATTCCCAAGGGATGAACGCGGCGCTTCGCGCCGTTGTGCGCAGCGGTCTGTATTATGGTCTTGAAGTATATGGAATTCAGCGTGGTTACCAAGGACTTCTGGAGAACGACATCGTCAAAATGGATCTTCGCAGCGTAGGGGATATTATCCAGCGCGGAGGCACGATCCTTCGCTCCGCCCGCTGTGAAGAGTTCAAGACGGCGGAAGGACAGCAGAAGGGTGCCGACATTCTGAATCAGCACGGCATCGACGGTTTGGTCGTTATCGGAGGGGACGGCTCTTACCACGGGGCGAACAAGCTCAGCAAACTCGGAATCAAAACAATGGGCCTTCCGGGCACGATTGATAACGATATTTCCTATACGGACTATACAATCGGCTTTGATACAGCCGTGAGTGTCGTTGTAGACGCCGTTAACAAATTGCGCGACACGATGTCTTCCCATGCGCGCTCGTCCGTTGTAGAGGTTATGGGACGCCACTGCGGCGACATTGCGCTCCATGCGGGCCTTGCTTCAGGCGCAGAGACCATTCTGGTGCCGGAAGTGGAGTACAACCTTGATGAAGTGGCAACCCGTTTGCGCGAGAATTTCGCAAAAGGCAAGCGTCACAGTATCATCATCGTAGCGGAAGGCGTCGGACGCGGCGAGGACATCGTATGCGATCTTAAAGAGTGCCATGCCTCGATCGATGCACGGGTAACGGTGCTCGGACATATCCAGCGCGGTGGAGCTCCGACTCCGTTTGACCGCAACCTGGCAAGCCGTCTTGGCGATTTTGCGGTTCGCAGTCTGATTGACGGCCAATCCGATAAAGGATGCGGCATCATCAAGGGCGAGCTGGTCCTCACGGATATTGACAAGGTCGTTAACACGAAGAAAGAATTTAACCGTGAGCTTTACGACTTGGCATTGCGGTTGTCCCAATAAAATTAGGACACGTCCTAATTTCTGACGAGAAGCAAAAAGACCGTCTCCCATTGCAGAACGCATTCTGCATGGAGACGGTCTTTTTGTAGCGGTAAGAAAGTACAATCCTCGGAGGCTTGCCAGCCATATTTTGCAAGAAAAACTCCCGCAGAATACGGTGGTCCTCTCAGAGAGGTACGTCGACTGACGTTAGGATGCGGATCGGGATGGAGCATGTACCTGGCGTGCGAACTTGCGTTGAACTTTGACCAGACGCATAAGCATCAGGGCAGCGCCGACGGCAAGGCCCGTGATTAACCCGATCCAGTAGCCGAAGGCTTGCCAATCGGTGTAGTTGGCGAGCACATAACCTACAGGCAGACCAATCACCCAAAACGACAGAAAAGCGAGCATGAAGGCGACATTAACGTCTTTATAGCCCCGCAGCGCTCCTTGGGTCGGTGTGGCAATCGCGTCCGAGATCTGAAAGAAGATCGCGAACAGCAGAAACTGCTGGATCAGCGCCACGACGGCAGGCTCGTTGGAATATAATCCGGCAACCTGCCGGCCGGCCATAAACAGGATGACAGCCGTGATCAGCGACAGGATAACGGCTGTGCTGATGCCGAGTTTAGCGTACTTCCAGGCATCCTTCATCCGTCCCGAGCCGGCCTCGAAGCCTACCAGGATGGTCAGACTCATGCATATGCTTAATGGCAGCATATACAGTGTCGTAGCGAAATTCAGGGCCGCTTGGTGAGCGGCTATCGTTGCCGTATCAAAGCTGCTCATAAGCAGCGTCACCGCAGCGAAGACGGCGGTCTCCAGAAAGATAGAGAACCCGATCGGCACGCCGATTTTTAATAGGCTTTTCCATGCGCTCAATGAAACACCCTGAAGCTGCCTGAAGATGCCGAATGAAGAGAACGGGTGATTGTTATGGATGATCACGATGGCGATGATGAGCACGGTCCAGTATGTAATCGCGGAAGCGATGCCGGCGCCCACCCCCCCCATTCTTGGAAAGCCCCAGAATCCATAAATGAACAGCGCGTTCAAGCCTATGTTCACCGGGAGGGTAATCAGCGTGATCAACATGGAGATTTTAGTTTGCCCGAGCGCATCAATAAAACTGCGGAGTACGGTGTAAGCGAACAGCGGAATGATGCCGATCGAGATTGCGGCCAGAAACTGGGAGGCAATCCGCCGAACTTCCGGCTCCAGGCTCATGGCTCCGAGAATGCTCGGAACAACGGCATACCCGATCGCAAGGACGACGATGGCAAGTAAGATGGACAGCCAGAGCGCCTGGTTCACTTGGTAAGCGACTTTATTTTCCTGTCGCCCGCCAACGAGCTGCGAAACGATGGGGGTGATCCCCATCAGAATTCCGCTAAGGCCGGTTTGGACCGGGATCCAGATGCTTGTCGCGATCGCTACGCCTGCCAGGTCGGCCGAGCTGAATTTTCCGGACATGTTGGTGTCGAAAAAAGTAATGGCCGACAAGGCTAGCTGCGTAATTAAGATGGGGATAAGAATGATTGCGAATTGCTTCAGCTTTCCCCGTGATGTCGTGGTCGGTTGCATGTGCGATGTGCCTTTCTTATTGTAGTTTTTCGGACGGTGCCCCCATATTGTAGGGTTCTGCTATGGTGGGGACAATAACTGGCTTATTGAGCGGATACCCAAAACTCAACCAACCGTTGAATCGGAGTGCGTCAATTTCTTCAGATTGAGGAGTAAACCAGCCCTACCCATCATCATAGCATCTGCTGTCAAGTAAGTTCTCCGATCCATTGAACGCAGAAAGGGCCGGCCCTGTTGATGGCCGACCCGAATGGATAATTGAATTATTTATGAGTGACGCCTTCCGTATACCGGTTGGAAGCATTCCAGAGTAAATATTCATCGACGTTTGTATCTTTGAGGGCGCGAATCTGTGCTTCGATTTCCTTTTTGCCGTACTTGGCATAATTACCGCTTCCGAGCCAGCTCGCGGTAAAGTCCTGAATCCATGGCCGGATGATCGGCTTCTGCTCTCCGAGCTCTTCGAGCTTCTTGTGGGTATCTTCCATGGATCCCTTGATGGTCTGGTAAGGAGCCTTGTCCGGAACGGGGGAGCCGAACCAGCCTGCCGTGTAATGGCTTGGGTATACCATCGGACTGATGATATCGACGTTTTTGGAAATTTTGACGAAGTCTTGGCCGATCCCTTCTGCCGCGGGTACCGAAGCGGCATATCCGAAGATGTCAACGGATACGCGTATACCAAGCGGCGCTAGTTCTTCCCGGGCATATTGCACAAAATCGGATACCACGTCCACGCGCGATTGATCCGTTTTGGTATACTTCAGGGAATCGGCACGTTTTTCGAATCCCTCCGGAAAACGGACATAATCAAACTGGATTTCTTTGAACCCGAGTTTTGCGGCTTCCTTGGCGATCTCGATGTTGTAATCCCATACTTCTTTGCTGTACGGGTTAACGAAGCTGTCGCCCCCGCCATTGGTCCACACGCTGCCGTCTCCTTTACGGAAGGAAAGCTCCGGGTTTTTCTTGGCGAGAATGGTATCCTTGAACACGACAACTCGGGCGATCGGATAAATATCGTGTTTCTCCAGCCGCTTCATCAGCTGTTTGATATCTTTGATAAAAGGCTGGGATTTACCGAGTTCCTTCAGCTTCGGATTATCGGTTTTGTACGTTATGTATCCTTCATCGTCCTTGATGTCAATGACCATGGCATTGAGTTCGGTCTTGTCCATAAGATCCACGAGCTGATTCATTCTGGAGCCGCCTGCGCTATAAGCCGTTACATAAATGCCTTTGACTTTGGGAGCGTCAACCTGCGGATCGATTTCCTTCGTGTTTGGCTTGATGCCGGATTGGCCCTGACCTTGATTGTTCTTTTGGTGCATGCCCTGAATCACGGCGGTATTTAACGATGCCTGAAGTTTGGCGGTAAGATCGTTATCTTGCGGACTGGAACCGCCGAAGCCCGCGGACGCCAAGATGAATAAAGCCAAGATGATATTCATAATTACTCTCTCCCTTGTGTACATTCACATCATGATTATAAAGGAACGGATGCCTATAAAAAGAACAGGATTGTTACAATCGACAATAAATTGGAAACGGCGGGTGAGCGTACTTAGTTCATTAAACGGGTCAAGGGCGTTTTAAACGCTAAATATCGACATTTGTGGACGGTGGTCGTGAACAATGTGTGAACATGGGGAGTGACTAGCATCGGAATTTAATACCCGTAAGAAGGCGGATAGCGTTTACAGCAGCTTTATCTGCTGGTGGGAAATGACGTGCTTATAGAATTTACATTTATCCATAAAAAAATGCCGTTACTCACCGGTGAATTTTACCGGAGAATAACGGCACTTGCCGTGCGATATTCAAGTGTTGCATAAAAATTAATGAAGCGGCGTTTGGTTCTGATGCTCGCAAATGCTGAACTGAATGATTTCAAGAGCGTCCTCCTGCTCCAGAATACTCAGCCCGTCCCTAAGAACGATCATGGAATTCAGTTCGTTCTGTCTAAAGAACGATAACATTTCCGGGAACCACTTCATGACGATTTGTGACAATTTTACCGTTTCCATTTCCATAAAAATCACCCTTTCCTTCCAAATTGGTTAGGCAGGACGTTCTTTTGTAAAACGGAAAAACAATTAAAATTGGGCCAAAGCGATGCCCGGGAAACAGATCTCATGAATATTGTAGGAACCGCGCACAAATATTATACCACAAATTTACCTTACCCTGACAGGTGGTAAATATTTAGTTCTTGCGGAATTGACCCATGACAGCCGTGGTTTCAACGATATTAACAAAGGCCAGGGGATCTGTCTCTGTAATAATTTGTTTTAGCTCAGCCAGCTCGTATCGTGTCGTGACGGTCATAAGCATATCCTTTTCTTTATGACTGAAGGCCCCCTCGGTTTTGATCTTGGTTATGCCGCGGGGGCGCTTAAGCAGCTTCTCGAGCAGGGCTTCCGTCTGGTTCGTGACAATAAAGACGGTAACCTTGATATGACTGACGTGGAGCATATCGACCATTTTTCCGGCAATATAGATGGAGGCCATGGAGGCAAGGGCGAGGTTCCAGTCGTTTTCCAAATATGCAACCGCCATAATGACGATGGCGTTCAGCGTCACGAGTACACTTCCTACGGGGAAGTCCCGATATTTCGTAACGAGAGAGCCGATAATATCAAAGCCCCCGGTGGAACCGCCAACCCGAAAGGAGAGGCCGGTGCCGAATCCGACAAGCACGCCGCCGAACACCGAGGACAACAGCATGTCGGTTGCAACCGGGGTGACCGGAATGAGCTCAAGGAACAGGGTAGTCACAATAACTGAGAGAACGCTGAGACCAACGAACCTTTTGCCGAGCTTGAACCAACCGGTGATAAGAATCGGGATATTGAGCACAAAATACATAACACTGATATTAAGCGGCGTGAAGTAGCCGATAATTAGGGCCACACCGGAAACACCTCCGCTGAGGAGGTGATGGGGAATCAGAAACAAATTGAATCCGCCGGCGATAATGATGCCGCCGAACACGATCGAGAAATAGGTCCATAGACGCTTCAACATAGGAATCACCTCCCGGTTATTATGACTTCTTTAAGCTTGCTGGTATTCCAGAAATGTTTTGTGATATAATGTATTGGATATTCTTGAGTAGTCCGTTACATTGATAACTTTGCAAGCTTATCAGGATGATTATACATTAACCAGTCAACATGCTGGTGATAAGAGAAATATACCGGTTCACCTCGTGCAGAAAATCCTGCTGGCCGGGAAAGCCTATAAACGTCACCACTACTTAAGAATACAGAGAAGAAAGTGGAAGTCCACAGATAGAAGGAGTATGAACCTATTGAAAAATTTCGCAGATTTTGGCTTGGAGCCGCGCGTGCTGCAAGCAATTACCGAACTTGGCTTTGAGGAAGCCACACCGATCCAATCCCAATCCATTCCGATTGCCCTAACCGGCAAGGACATGATTGGACAAGCACAGACAGGTACTGGTAAGACAGCAGCATTCGGCCTTCCTCTTATCCACAAAATCGCCAAGGAAGAGGAGCGTATCGTCGCTCTCATTATGACACCGACCCGTGAACTAGCCATTCAGGTTGCTGAAGAAATCGGTAAACTGTCCCGCTTTAAAGGAATTCGTTCCTTGGCAATTTATGGTGGACAGGATATCGGGCGTCAGATCCGCGCTTTGAAAAAGAAGCCTCAAATCATTATCGGCACACCAGGTCGACTACTTGACCACATCAACAGAAAAACCATCCGACTTGATGATGTCCAAACTGTTGTATTGGATGAAGCGGATGAAATGCTGGACATGGGCTTCATGGAAGACATCCAGTCGATCCTTAAGCTTGTTCCTGAAGAACGTCAAACCTTGCTGTTCTCCGCAACTATGCCGGCTAACATTCAGAAACTGGCTTCTCAGTTCCTGAAAGACCCTGAGCATGTATCCGTTATTCCAAAGCACGTTAGTGCACCTCTGATTGATCAAGCGTACATTGAAGTTCCTGAGCGTCAAAAGTTTGAAGCGCTGAGCCGCCTTCTGGATATGGAATCGCCTGAGCTTGCGATTGTATTCGGACGCACGAAGCGCCGGGTAGACGAACTGGCAGAAGCCCTGCAAAAACGCGGCTACTCTGCAGACGGTCTCCATGGTGACCTTTCTCAGCATCAACGTGATACCGTTATGCGTAAATTCCGTGACGGCAGCATTGATGTTCTCGTAGCGACAGATGTGGCTGCACGTGGTCTCGACGTATCGGGCGTTACCCATGTTGTGAACTTTGACTTGCCGCAAGATCCGGAAAGTTATGTACACCGTATCGGACGTACAGGCCGTGCGGGTAAAGAAGGTACAGCTTGGTCCTTCGTAACTCCTCGTGAGATGGATCATCTGTACTTTATCGAGCGTGTGACTCGTCACCGTATTCCACGTAAACCTTTGCCTACGATCGCAGAAGCTATTGAAGGTAAACAGCGCATTATCGCTGAACGTGTGCTTGAAATTATTGAGCAAGGTGAATTGACCGAGTATAAAGGTCTTGCCATTCAATTGCTGGAACAATACGATTCCGTACAATTGCTGGCAGCTGCAATGAAAATCCTGACTGGAGACAAGAAGGAAGGATCCGATATTCATCTGACGCCTGAAGATCCAATCCGTGCAAAACGCCGGAAGCCGGACATCCGCAGTGGTCGCAAGCCAAGCGGTGGCTATGGCGGCCGCAGCAGCGGCGGTGGATATAACCGTGGCGGCAGCGGCAGCGGCAGCGGCAGCGGCAGCGGTGGTAACCGTGGCGGCTACTCCAAAGGCGGATACAACCGTGATGGCGGCGGCAGCAGTTATGGCAACCGCGAGGGCGGTGGCTACAACCGTGACCGCAACAATAGCGGTGACCGTAAACCTCGCTCCTACAGCGGCGGCGAGCGTCGTCCTAACCGGAGCGGAGACGAATAATATATACGCGTAATTTCTTCTGACTGAAGAAACCAAATATAAAAGACGAAGCAGCTGCCCACGCCAGGTGGAGCCGCGCTTCGTCTTTTATTCATGTTTAAAGAAGATGCACCCAGGGTGCATCCCCTTTAAACTCGCAGTTTTAGAGCAATACCAGCTGATCTGTTTCACTCAATGATTCAAAGAGACATTAGATGTAGAATGTGCTGAGAATAATGACAAGGAGAATGAACAGAACCAGCACAATACCAACATTATTTCCGTAGCCGTAACCGCCGCCTTCACAAGACATATATAATCCCTCCTCTTTAAATTTGGAAAATCAAGCTTGTTGAACGGATTACGTGATATCGTATGGAGAAACAGGGGCACTGGATTGGATAAACGCCCAGGATCGTATAAATTAGGCTCTGGCAATGCATGTACAAAATAAGGTATATTAATAGATACATGCATGATTTGAGTGAGGAGGAAACGGATTTGGAAATGAAAGGAGCCATGGGTGGCTTATACAAGCTCACCGAGTGGATTACCCGTATTGCTTTTTCGAACATCTTGTGGGTTATTTGTACATCGCCTTTCCTGTTTATCGTTCTAACCAAATTCCTTATGGCCGTTCAGACACCGGATGCGCATAATGAGCAGCTGCTGTCGAACTGGGTTCTGGGGATATTATCACCGTTTGTTTTGTTTCCGGCTACGGCGGCTTTATTTACCGTTGTACGCAAATGGGTAATGGGCAATCCGGACGTGTCCGTATTTAAAACGTTTTTCAAGGGTTATAAGGAAAATTACAAGCAGAGCATGATCGGCGGCATTTTTTATACGCTGCTGTTCGTGATTATGTACGTGGATTACACGGTTTATATGACGCAGCTAGATGGTTTCCAGCTTGTCGGCATTGTGATGCTCGTGCTGCTTATTGTGCTGTTTGTCTCCCTGTTTAATTTCTTCTCCATGACCGTTCATTATGAGATGAAAACGACGCAGCTGTTGAAAAATGCGGTGCTGCTGACATTGATTCGTCCGTTCCGCGTATTTTCGACTTTGATCGGAAGCGCTGTCTTGGCGTATATCGGCACGCAGATGCCGGTGCTGTTCGTGTTCTTCCTTTTCTGCCTGATGGCATTGTTCGCATTCTTTAATTTCTATGCCACCTTCACCAAAATGCAGGAACAGCAGGAGAAGATGAAGAAAGCGGAGGAAGAGGAGTCCGAAACCGAACAAGCTCTTCTGGAAAGCATGGAATCTGCCAAAAAGGGAGAGAATGGATCGAAACCTTAATAACGCGAGGTTTACTTTTCCGGCAAAACCCCCTATAATAAGACTACATCCTGCGATGTTCGTTTCGGTTTTCCGTTGTTTTGAACCAATGATGATGTCTAGGGAGATCTATACGTAATCGTGGCTGAAATGCCCTGTCTATATGACAAGGGGAATTCATAAGCGGTTCTGCGGTCACCCACCTGCTAATGCAGGTTCGAAGACAATGTTTACCGGACGGCATAGGCGGGTTTCGTTAAGTCAATGAATGGGCGCCTCTTTCATTTCGAATTCGAAGTGAAAGAGGTGCCTTTTTGCTATATATAAAGGTTTGCTGAAAGCATAAACAATGTTAAACTAGAGTATGGAAAGGAACGGTCATTTATAAAGGAGGAACGGTCTTTGTCATTAAAACGAGTTCTAATTGGTATCGTGCGCAGCTATGACGGCACAAGCGACCGTGCTAAAGATCCCAAGCTGAAGACGCGTTATTACAATCTTTCAAAAGAAAAGTGTTTTGAAGAGGTTTCCTCGACACTGAAAAAAATTCCGGGTTACAAAGTTCTGCATGAGGTTAAATCCGTGGGAGAAATCACGCTCGAGAAAAGAACCTCGTTTGGACGTACACTGGACATTACCGTATCCGTGCTCGGCATCAGTCCGGTTCGCAGCGCAGTTGATATGTATTCGGCGTCCCGCGGTTCCCTAGGGGATCTGGGAGCGAACTACCGGGTTATCTTGAACCTGTACGCTGTTCTGGATAAAAAAATGAGCAAGTATAAAGTGGATGCTTAGTAGAATAAGAAAAAGCGGGAGAGCTGCTCTCCCGCTTTTTAAAAGTGTGCAGTGTATGTAGCTTTTGGCGTGTTACCGCAAAGATTTTACTGCATCGATCGCGGCTTCGTAATTCGGGTGATCCGTCATCTCACCAAGGTATTCTACATAGGTGATGGTATCGTTAGTATCCACGACGAAGATCGAACGCATGTCGAGTTGGAATTCCTTGATGAGCACGCCATACGCTTCACCGAAAGAACGCGATTTATAGTCGGAGAGCGTAATGACCCGGTCAACGCCTGCAGCTCCGCACCAACGGGCTTGGGCGAACGGAAGGTCGGCACTGATTGTAAGGATCACCACATCATCGCCCAGACCAGCAGCTTCTTCATTGAAACGGCGCGTCTGTGCATCGCATACCCCGGTGTCGAGGGAAGGAACGACGCTGATCAGCTTGATTTTACCGGCATAATCCTTAAGAGATACGTCTTCGAGCAGGTTTTTGCTCACAGTAAAATCCGGCGCGGCATCACCAGCCTTGAGCTGTGGTCCGATGAGTGTAATAGGATTGCCTTTGAAAGTGGCAACTCCTGAACGTTCTTGAGCCATGAGAAATCTCCTCCTTGGATATCAAAGTTTGGTGATCAGGTTCATGGTACATTATAATCTTTTTAAAAAGGGTATGTCCACTAGGAGCATCCCTGGCCTGGTTTAGGATGAGGAGGATGCTATGATATTCGTACGTTATGAAAATTGGAAAAGTTATTTGCGTTATTACCCCGTTACATCGCTGCTGCTTGTCATTAACCTGGTGATGTTTGTGATCACATCCTTTGACGGAGGTTCCAGAAATCCGGTTACGCTGCTGAAATATGGAGCCTTATCGGATTTGCCGCAATTCGTTGATCAGGCATGGAGATACTTTACGGCGATGTTTCTGCATAACGGATTTGATCATGTATTGTTCAACAGCTTCGCACTGCTGGTATTTGTTCCCCCGCTGGAAAGAATCATGGGGAGCTGGAAGTTTGCCATTCTGTATCTTCTCAGCGGTGTTCTCGGTAATGTAATCGGATTGGCTTATTATGAGCGCATGGAGGACTATACCTTCCTTGTAGGCGCCTCAGGAGCCATTTACGGAGCTTATGGCGCTTATCTGTACATCGCCCTGTTCCAGCGGCATGTCATTGATGAGTCGTCCCGCAAGACGCTGTTCACCCTGCTTATTTTGGGGATACTGTTCTCGTTTACCCCAGGGGTCAGCCTTGTAGCACATGTCGGCGGATTGGTAGGCGGATTTTTCCTCTACGGTCTCATGATTCGATTATTTAAACGTCGAACATAATCGGACCTTAGAGGGTCTGTTATAATAGAATTGGATGATTTGATAAAGTCTTCAAGTCTTCTAGGGAATAAGAATGGAGCGATAAAAGGCGTGGAATTACGACAGTTGCAATACTTTGTAAAGGTTGCGCAAAAGGAACACGTTACCCAAGCGGCAGAAGAGCTTCATGTGGCTCAGTCAGCCGTCAGCCGTCAAATACATCAGTTGGAAGAAGAGCTTGGTGTTAATTTGTTCATGCAAAAAGGCCGGAATCTGCAGTTAACCCCGGTAGGTCAGCTTTTTTGCAAACGGGTGGAGAGCATTATGAAGGACTTGGACCGTGCGGTCGTCGAGATACATGAATTTCTGGACCCGGAACAGGGGGAGATCCGCATCGGATTCCCGCACAGCCTGGGCATCCATTTGATTCCGTCCATTGTGGCTGAATTCCGGAAGAAATATCCGAACGTGAAGTTCCGGTTCAAGCAGGGGATGTTCCCGACACTGATCCGGGACGTGGTCGGGGCTGAAGTGGATTTGGCATTTGTGTCGCCGTTTCCGGATCGTCATGATCAAGTGGATGGGGATATCGTTTTGACAGAGGAGCTGTTTGCGATTCTGCCGCCGAATCACCCGCTTGCGGGGGAGCAGTCCATCAAGCTGGAGCAGTTGAAAGAGGAGCGCTTTGTGCTGTTCAGCAAAGGCTATTCCTTGCGTCCAATTGTGTGGCATGCCTGTCTTGAAGCAGGGTTCACGCCGAAGATTGCTTTTGAAGGCGAGGAAACGGATACGATCCGCGGACTGGTTGCGGCCGGTATGGGGGTCAGCCTGCTTCCTGAAATGGCGCTATTCCAGACGAATCCCTTGCAGCCGGCACGCGTCCGGATCTCGGAGCCGAAGGTAACGCGTTCCATCGGTCTGATTCACCGCGCGGACGAGAAGCTGCCACCGGTCGCTCAGGCATTCCGTGCGTTTCTGCTTCAATATTTTGGTATTGATCCGTCGCCGAAAAAGGAAGGGAAAGCGGACTGACGCATGAACTCCCTAACCTGGCTTCATTAATCAAAAATAACATATATAAAAAAGAGGGCTATCCATCTCCACCGATCTAGGTAGAGAGGAAAGCCCTTTTGTTGTTGTGTTTTTATTGGGTTATTCCCGGTTGCTCGTAAAGATCATGATATAACGGATCAACTCGAGCAGGGAGATCAAAGCTGCAGCGACATAAGTCAAGGCCGCGGCGTTCAATACTTTAGCAACTCCACGTTCTTCGTTATTGGCGATATAGCCTTCTTGAACCATCAGCTGACGGGCACGGTTACTTGCGTTAAACTCGACCGGCAAAGTGACGAGCTGGAAGGCAACGGCGCAAGAGAAGAAGATGATACCGAGACCGACCAGGTTCATGGCTTGGAACAGGAATCCGGCAATCAAGAGAAACGGAGCGATACCCGATGCAAAGTTCACGACCGGGAACATCTTGTGACGGGCTACAAGCATCGGATAGTGCTCGGCATGCTGGATCGCATGGCCAACCTCGTGACAAGCAACGGAGACAGCTGAGATCGTGCGTTCGTAATAAACGGGCTCCGACAAACGCACAACGCGTTTGGTCGGATCATAGTGGTCGGAGAGTGTGCCTGGCACCGGTTCAATCGGTACATCGTGGAGTCCGTTGGCATCCAGCATATGCCGGGCAGCATCGTATCCCGTCATGCCGGTGCTGTTCTCGACCTTGGCCCATTTGTTAAACGTGCCTTTGACCCGGAACTGGGCCCATAGTGAGAATATAAAAGCGATAATAATGAGAATAAACATCCAGTCAGAATACATGTATCATACCCCCATACAAAGTTGTTATTTGGTTCTTCACCATTACATCGAAGTGAACTGGTTCAGCAAGATTTGTAGCGACTCGATGCAAGCAGCCCCTTTAGGAAGGATGTTAGCGAGTACCTCCCGGGCTTGACTTGGCTTTAATTCACTCAGAAGCGGGTTGAGTTCCTTCACATCCCGTTCCAGCTGTTTCATCTGTATTTCGAGCTTGGTTAGCTTCTCCGTCATTTCGGAATCATCGGGAACCGACTTCCAGCGATCCAGTCTTTCCTTAATCTCATCGAGAGTATATTTCTCTTGCTTTAACTGATTAATACGTTCGAGAGTGCTTAAGGTTTCAGAACTGTACAACCGGTAGTTTTTTAACGTCCGTTTTTCAGGGGAGATCAAACCCAGCTTCGTATAATAGTCAATGGTTCTTTCGCTGATTCCGGCAACTTTGGCCAGCTCACCGATCCGGAAAAGATTTCCGCTCGTGATCCCCATCATTCATCACCTCACAAGCTTTCATTGAATTGGAAATTAATGAATGCATTTATATTTTCATTTTAATAGAAATATGATACATGATCATGAACCATACAGTCAAACGTCATAGTTGTGACAAAAAATCTTGTAGCCTAGTCTTTTTTAATCGATACATGATGTTTGAGGATTTGCACTGGATGCACTTAATGTTAGATTATATTACACAAACTTAGTTTTTTATAAAAATAACCGTTGCGGATTTTGGTTAACCCCCCTATAATGACAATATGAATTCAAGGTAATGTTATATTAGTTTACATTAAGGGGAGTGTAAAACATGGGAAAAAGATGGCTAGGTTTAATGGCGGGAGTAATCGCATTGCTTGCATTCCCGGCGAGCGCATTCGCCGCTGATGGGGGAGCCACGAACGTTGAATTAACGGCTGGTTTGAACTCCGTGTTCGTATTCTTGGCAGCATTGCTCGTATTCTTCATGCAAGCAGGGTTCGCACTGCTGGAAGCCGGATCTGTCCGTATGAAGAATGCAGGCCACGTTGCAGGCAAAACATTCCTGACCTTCGGTATTTCGATTGTCGCCTTCTGGGCACTAGGGTTTGGCCTGGCATTCGGAAACGGGAACAGTTTTTTCGGATTTGAAGGTTTTTTCTTAAGCGGCGACAATGCGGCTGGCTCTTTTGATTCCTTGTCCGCTTACGATGTGCCGACAACCATTATGTTTCTGTTCCATTTATCCTTTGCGGCCGTATCCTTGGCCATCGCTTGCGGTGGTATGGCAGAACGGGCAAAGCTCAGCGTTTATATCGTGTTTGGATTGCTGTTCACCATCGTGATTTATCCGATTGTTGCTCACTGGGTATGGGGCGGCGGCTGGCTCGGAGCTCTGGGTATGCAGGACTTTGCCGGATCGACGGTCGTTCACTTGACAGGTGCTACAGCGGCGCTGGTGGCTACCGTTCTTCTGAAGCCACGACTTGGCAAATATAATAAGGACGGGAAGCCTAACAGCATTCCGGGTCATAACCAGGTTTTATCGGTACTCGGCGTATTCATCATCTGGATCGGTTGGTTCGGATTTAATCCAGGCAGCACCATCTCCGCACTCACGGACGGCTTCTTCGGTTTTGTGGCTTTAAATACGAATATCGCGGCCGCGGCAGGTGCGCTAGCGGCATTGCTGATCTCTTGGGCGGTTCTTGGCAAAGCAGATATTCCCAGCATGCTGAACGGTATTCTTGCTGCATTTGTGGCTATCACGGGGGCCTGTGCATTCGTGGAACCTTGGGCGGCTGTTGTTATCGGTGCAGTAGCCGGTACGATTACCTTCTTTACGGCTCAGTGGTTTGACCGCAAGGGCATTGATGATCCTGTATATGCATTCTCCGTACATGGTATTGCCGGTATGTGGGGTGCGGTATCCACAGGTTTGTTCGCAGCACCGAGACTTGTTGAAATTACAGGCGTAGGCAAAGAAGGTTTGTTCTACGGCGGGGGCTTCGGTCAGCTTGGCGTTCAGCTATTGGGTCTTATCGGTACGTTTGCATTCGTTCTCGTGATCTCATTCATTATTCTGTACCTCATGAAAATTACGATGGGTATCCGTGTAACGGAGGAAGAAGAATTAGTGGGTCTAGATATGAGCGAACATGGAACTTACGGATATCCGGAGCAGATGAAACTTCTGGCGGAATCGGAAGGGAAATTACCAGAGTTTCGTTCCGGAGGCAAAGGGGTACCTGGAAGCGATACGGCGTTATAAATATGAAACTCTAAATGGAAAGGAGGCCGCGGCATGAAACCTCTGAAATCCGTAAATCTGTTTCCGGAATTCTCGGAAATTCAGACAGCAGCAACAGCCCAGCAATTACGAGATGAACGGATCGTTTGTCAGAACCATCTGATCAAGATGCGTCATGACATGGAGCTGAGAGAGTGGATCGCATCCGTCAATACGATGCATGATCTGATTGGACAGCGTGCCGCGGCAATCTGTGAGCAGGACATGTGGGAGGCTGGCTTGGGCCGGCCTCCTGCGCGTTATGCGTTTGTTGCTTTTGGCAGCAGCGGAAGGCAGGAAGCTACGCTGTGGAGCGATCAGGACAACGGTTTGATCATTGGCGATGAGCTGGAGGAGGAACAACTTCCCTTCTTTCGGGAATATGGCCTTCGACTGGCGAACCTGCTGGAGTATGCAGGCTATCCCAAATGTTCGGGAAAGGTGATGTGTTCCGAACCTTTATGGAGTAAAAAGCTTAGCGATTGGAAAAATCAGATTAGCGAGTGGTGTGGAGACCAGCAGTGGGAGCCGATTCGCAATTTTATCATCGCTTCGGATCTCCGTCATATAGCGGGAGATGGCGAGCTATCGGAGGCATGGGCCGACCATTTCCGGAGCTCTGTCGAGCTGAACCCGAACATTGGCAATGCCGTGCTGCGAAATACGGTCAAGCACAAGGCAACGCTGAATGTCATGGGGCGAATCGTAACGGAGCGGTTTGGTGAGCATGCCGGTGAATTTGACGTAAAGTATGGCGTTTATATTCCGCTTGTGAACAGCATTCGCACGATGGCGCTGCAAAGAGGCATTATCGAAACCTCGACGCAAAAGCGTATGGAGAAGGTGATGCTGCTTGAGGGCGGCAACTTGCTGCTGGAAAGCGTGCAGCGTGCTTTCTTGACGGCGCTTCGGCTGAGAAATAACACGCCCTATCGGCTGGAGAACGGGCTGATCACGAGCAGCGGGTATATCCCGCAGGAGCAGCTCAAGAACAAAACCATGCAGTACGAGCTTCGCGATACGCTTGGTGTGGTCAGACGGATACACCGGTCATTGCAGCGAGAGCACCGTTTTGCGGAGAGGAGGAACCCATGACTGAACCGGGACAATCGAACGGGGGCTTCTGGAGATCCCTACGTTCGGGTAACTTTAATTCCGCCATCGCCTCAATGCGCGGGGCGCAGACGGCGCAGCAGCTAGCCTTCATCCGATCCCAGATGAAGGATAACCGGAGGCCGGAGGTTCTGGGTACCCCGCTGGACGAGCTGGAGGTTGTCGTGTTTGATCTGGAGTCGACGGGGTTCAATCACCAGCACGGTGATGAAATTTTGTCATTCGGTGCAATCAAGGTCATCGGCGGGCAATTGATCGAGAACGAAACCTTTCATATGATTGTTAACAGCGGTGCTCCTGTTCCCCCATTCATTGCTGAGCTGACAGGAATTACGCAGCATATGGTTGATGCAGCCCCGCCCTTAATGGAGGGGCTGCATGATTTTATGGCTTTTATAGGAGGCAGGGTGCTTGTTGCCCATGCCGCTGCGCATGACCGCGGATTCCTGAACGCAGCCTTGTGGAAGACGTCGAAGGTTCGATTAACCCATCGGCTCCTTGATACAATGATGCTCGCACAGAGATTATATCCTGAGCAGAAGGACTATAGTCTGGATGAGCTGCTGCGGAGCAGCGGCATTCCGGTGGAGGGCCGGCATCATGCTCTGTCCGACGCGCGAATGACTGCCCGGCTGTGGGCGGATTATATGAAAGAAATTCAGGCGCGCGGCCATGCAACCACGCTTGGAGATTTATATGTCTATCTAAGCGAGGCATAACCGCGAATAAGATGTTGCCGCGATAGCTTATTATTCTATTATGATCTTGCAAGGAATCGGGGCGAGGGAGTGGAATTCCGATCCCAGCCGCACCCAGGAATTTGTCGGCAGGTTGCTGAGTAATTCTGAGGTCTCTTTTCCTCGAATAATTTTGTAAGTATGAAGCTGTAATGGTTTCGAATCGGGAGCGTTTGGAGGTGCAGGAGATCCGATGGCATACACCTGGAGCAATCCGCCGAAGGCTTGAAGCTGCAGCAGATCCTCGCTGGACGGCTCAGGGAATGTATGAGGGTGACTGTGAAACAATCCGACAATTCCTTTTTCAGTTAACACCAAGCGGGTCCACTCAACAGGGTCCAGATGAAATGAATGCAGCGGAAACTCCGCTGTATTTTTTATGGGGATAAATTGCGTAACGGTTACCGATCGCCTTGCTGCGCTGGAGTGCCCGATAAGGACGCCACAAGCTTCCTGTGGCAGACAATCATACGTATAGTCCGATATATGCTGTTGTACGGCCGCGTGCAGCAGAAGCTGCTCCAGGGCCATGTCAGACGGGTTCATCTTTTTCCCTCCCGGGCTATATTTTAGAGTTGATCACGTGTTTGAAAGATCAGGGTTTCAGGGTACAATAGGGACTATAACTAAGTTTAGCAAAGGAACCTATACCTATGAAACGAAACATCATTATCCTCGTCCTGCTTGTTGTAGCGGCAGGCGCTGTAATCTATAACCAAGCCGGGGACAACATCCAGGCTGTCTTCACGCAGGAGAAACCGCTCCCGACGGAGACAGGCGCCAAAGCCGGACTGCTTGCCCCTACCTTCACCTTGAAGGGGATGGACGACAAGACATATGCCGGCGGCGGAGCGCGCGATAAAGCGATGGTCGTCAATTTCTGGGCATCATGGTGTGAGCCATGCAAGCAGGAAGCCCCGGAGCTCGATGAGCTGGCGGAGGAATATGCAGATGAGCTGGAAATCTACGGCGTGAACGTGTCCAAGTATGATAATGAGAAGAAAGCGCGTCAATTCGTTAAGGATTTTGAACTCCGGTATCCAATCCTTCTCGATCCCAAAGGAGAAGTGTTCGAGGAGCTGTATAAAGGTCAGGTCTTCCCGACGAATGTGCTGATTGATCGAAACGGCGTGATCCAGGAAATCATTCTTGGCGCTCCGGATCCCAAGGATCTTCGCAAAAAGGTAGCTAAGTTGTTGAATTAATTGTGAAGCGAAGAGCGGCTGAAACACCAAAAAAGCGCGGCCGCCATGTGCATACATGGCGGATACGCGCTTTTTATATTGGACGGTAGCCTTAGTGATTAACCAACCCTTGCCTTGCTGCGGACTCATGCACCTGTTCCGGTGAGATTTGACCGAGCAGCGCATAACGCATACTGTCGACCAGGGCTTCCCAGCTCGCCTCAATGACGTTGCTGGAAACCCCGACGGTGTTCCAGGAGTTCTCAAAGTTCTTGGACTCGATGAGCACCCGTACTTTGGCTGCCGTCGCATCCTTGTCATCCAGCACCCGTACCTTATAGTCAGCAAGATGCATTTCCTTGAGTGTGGGGAAGTATTGGACCAGCGCTTTACGCAGCGCGTTGTCAAGCGCATTGACCGGGCCGTTGCCTTCCGCTGCGGTGTAGATGCTCTCACCGGCAACGTTGACTTTGACAAAGGCTTCGGAAACAACCGGCTGGCCGGCTGATTTCTCTACGAGCATTTTGAAGGATTCGAAGGTAAACAGTTCCTTAAACTCTCCGTTCGCTTCTCGAAGCAGCAGCTCCAGGGAAGCGTCTGCCCCCTCGAATTGATATCCTTCATGCTCAAGATCCTTGATCTTTCCGATAATATGCTTGGATTGTTCACTAGCCGGATCAAAGTTAAGACCCATGTCTTGCGCCTTCGATACGATGTTGCTCTGTCCTGCAAGCTCGGATACCAGCACGCGCTGCTTGTTTCCGACTTTCTCCGGTTCGATATGCTCGTACGTTCTGGAATCGCGCAGGATCGCCGAAACATGGATGCCTCCCTTATGGGCAAAGGCAGCGTTACCGACATACGGCTGGTTGACCGGCATATTGACGTTGGCGATTTCACTGATATATCGTGCGGTATTCGTTAGCGTGCGGAGGTTATCGTCTCCGATGCACTCGTATCCCAGCTTCAGCTGCAGATTCGGAATGATGGAGCACAGGTTGGCATTCCCGCAGCGTTCCCCGTAACCGTTCATCGTTCCCTGCACATGCTGGACACCAGCCTGTACGGCACTTAGCGTGTTGGCAACGGCAAGCTCGCAATCGTTATGGGTGTGAATGCCGAGCGGAGCGCCAGGTAATGCACCCGTTAAAGATGTCACGATGTTCGAGATCTCGTGCGGAAGACTGCCGCCGTTCGTATCGCACATGACAAGCCAATCAGCACCTGCCTCCCGAGCCTTGGACAATACGGCAACAGCGTATTCGGGATTGTTCTTATATCCATCAAAAAAGTGCTCGGCATCAAAAATCACTTCCAGGCCCTTTTGCTTCAGGAAGGCGATGGAATCATAGATCATGGCCAGATTCTCTTCCAGTGTCGTCTGAAGCGCGGTATGAACGTGGAAATCCCATGACTTCCCGACCAAAGTGGCCGCAGAAACGCCGGATTCCAGAATTCGAAGCAAATTGGCATCCTGCTCGGCGATGGAGCCTTTGCGGCGAGTGCTGCCAAAAGCGGTTACTTTTGAGGTTAAGCCGAGATCCTGGACTCTTTTGAAAAATTCGATGTCCTTGCTGTTGCTTCCCGGGATACCGCCTTCAATATAATGAACACCAAGAGCATCGAGTTTCTTGGCGATTTTGACCTTGTCGTCCGCCGACAAGCTGATTCCTTCGCCTTGGGTTCCGTCGCGAAGTGTCGTATCAAAGATGGAAATGGACTTAGACATGATGTCCTCCTTTGGGTGTCCGGGATTGGACCGCATTGTTTATAATTTTGTATT
This sequence comes from Paenibacillus sp. NPDC093718, assembly GCF_050279985.1. Classification (NCBI taxonomy): domain Bacteria; kingdom Bacillati; phylum Bacillota; class Bacilli; order Caryophanales; family Paenibacillaceae; genus Paenibacillus; species Paenibacillus sp. NPDC093718. The sequence continues at coordinate 824,224 of NZ_JBNNUS010000001.1, read as the reverse complement.
ATAACATTTCTTTGCGGGAAAGTAACAGAGTAAAAAAACAAACTTTACCCCGCGGGGCTTATTCTTGACCCGTATTAAGGGGAGCGGTATGCTGGAGGCGTTAGGCTGGCAGTTATGCGTTCATGATCCTACGAACAAGATGTTAGAGGCACACGAGGTTCTAATCAAGTTATAATGGAACACATAGAAAATGAAAGAATCCTCAACCCAGGTGACCGGAGCATTATATTAGGAAGAACCGTATCATAAGAAAGAAGGAATTCTGCGTGGGACATATCGACAATTATTATCCGGCCAGCGGCCGCGTTATACTACATGTGGATATGAATGCTTTTTACTGTTCGGTACACGAAGCGGAGGAGCCGGAGCTTTACCGGGGGAAGCCTACGGCTGTCGCAGGCAGCATCGAGCTGCGAAAAGGCGTCATTGTTACTTGCTCCTATGCGGCACGATCCCTCGGGATACGCACAGGAATGAATGTGAGACAGGCGCTGCGGATTTACCCCGACCTGATGATCATTCAGCCGGATTTCCATCTGTACCGCAAGTATTCCAATGCATTTATGAATATAGCTTATGCTTATACGCCGTTGCTGGAAGCGACATCGATTGACGAATGTTACCTGGATATCACGGGATCGAAGCAGTTCGGCACCCCCCTGGATATCGCCCGGGAGATTCAGGAGCGTATTCGCGAGGAGTTGTCGCTGCCTTGCTCCGTCGGCATTGCTCCCAATAAGTTGCTGGCCAAGATGGCATCTGACATGAAGAAGCCCAACGGGCTGTCCGTGCTGCGGATACGGGATGTCCCGCTGGTGCTCTGGAACAGACCTTGTGCTGAGCTGTTCGGCATCGGGAGCAAGACAGCCGATAAGCTGCGCAAGTTGAACATCCAGACGATCGGACAGCTGGCAGCCGCCGATGAAGGCCTGCTGACCTCCACTTTTGGCGTGATGGGGTCATGGATGAAACGGGCAGCCAGCGGCATCGACCATGCTCCTGTCGTTGCGGAGCGGGAACAGAGCAAATCGATTGGACACACGACCACGCTTCCGCAGGATGTTACATCGGCGGAGGAGGCGAGAAGGGTGCTGCTGAATTTGAGCGATCAGGTAGCGCGCCGGCTCCGCAGACAGGGTCTAATGACCAGCGGCATACAGATCACGCTGCGTACACCGGATATGAAGACCATCACCAGGTCGAGGCATCTTGCCATTCCGACGGAAAATACCGAGGATATTTACCGGGAAGCGTGCGAGCTGTATCACCGGCACTGGAAGCAGGACAAGCCGCTCCGTCTGCTTGGCGTTACGCTCCAGCAGCTTGTCACGAAGGAGGAGTCCGCCATTCAGCTGGATTTGTTCGATTACGAGAAACAGCCGAAGAAAGAATCACTGACCCGGGTGATGGACGAGCTGCGCAATAAATTCGGGGAGAGTGCGGTGCTGACCGCCGGCATGCTGGGTGATGATCCGTCGTCTTTAATCCGAAATCATAAGCGGAGAGGAACATCTTTACAGATGGATTTTGTAAGGGATCTGGGGAACGATAATAAAAATGCCGATCAGCCGACCTCGCAGGATCCAGACCGGGATTAATCGTTTTATTTGTTGGATGAGATACTCCATATCCTTTGAGCATACCTGAATTTTGTCGGAAAATGTGATGAAATTCATTTGTATTCCTAAAAAAATTGTATTAATATATGTAGATGGTGGCGGGAGACCGTCAGCTTATACTATGTTTATAGAGATGTTTATAGATATACAGGAGGAAGAGAGACTATGGCGAAGTTTACTTGGGTAGATAAAGATACCTGCATCGCTTGCGGAGCATGCGGCGCAACGGCACCCGACATTTACGATTACGACGACGAAGGCCTGGCAGAAGTCATTTTTGACGGAGACAACAACCGCGGGGTAACCGAAATTCCGGAAGATATGCATGACGATATGCTGGATGCCTGCGACGGCTGCCCGACAGATTCAATTCGGATTGCAGACGAGCCATTTAACGCAGAATAACCAATACCGCTCGAGCCCTGATATTCCATCTTGAACTTATACCGACGCCCTCTGCCCGACAAAGGCAGGGGGCGTTTTTTCGTATCCACGATTCATACATAATTGAAGCGTATATACCGATATACAGGATAATAGAGGTAAAAATGTCATAAAAGGAGGCTCCCGAATGAATAATTCGCTGTACCTCAAAAGGTATGTGGAGACGCATCCTGATAATAAAATGGCCTGGTATCTGCTCGGCAAGGAATATGAGCAGGCCGGCGAACAGGGCAAGGCAAATTACTGTTATAACAAGGCGGAGGGGGTCTATGAAGCCTTCGAGCTTAGCCAGGTTCCGTCCGATATATGGAAAAATTACGAACAGCGCTTATTGGAGATGGAGAAGGACAAGGACCGCAGGCGAAAAAGAACCCGGCGTTTGCTTGCTGCGCTGGTGTTATTGCTGCTCGTATTTCTTCCTCCGGCCCAGGCGCCGGGCTCCGTTCCCGGGAATGTTGCATCCAATGTGTTCCCGCCAAATGAACCGGTATCCGCCTCAGTCGCTAACTACGAGAAGAGGGATTCGCGTAAAGAACCGCTGTACATCGCCGTTGCTTCCGGCCAGGGGAAGGATTCCGCCGGCACACTGTCCTCATTGCTCCGGCATCCTCAGGAATTGCCGAATTGGTCGGTTGCACTGGGGATGAAGCCTTCGGGCAAGTGGCAGTTATGGAGCAAGGACATGGAGCGTTTATACGGATTGCATCGGGATGCGAAGGGTGCCATTGCGATCCAGCCATATGAAGGAGCGGCATTGGAGTGTGAATGCGAGCCTGCGGATAGTTCGAAGCTTAAGCGAAGCGCGGGGCAATGGGCGGATCTGCAAGTCGAAACCGCCGTGCTGCAGGAAGCGGTCAACCAGTATAAGGCTCGGCATGGACGCCTGCCTAAAAGCTTGAATGAATTGACGCAGCCGTATCCGAACAATTGGCTGTCCGGCCGATCGAAAGCGATGGAGGAGATGTTCGGAGCTTTAATGAAGCATAAGTCCCAAGGAGCAGGCGGTCATGAGGACCAGCCGGGGCAGCAGCCGTCGGGGAACGATCCGGAAGAGAGGGGATATTGGGGGACATCGCCGAACGGGGATCCTTTTTTTGAGCAGCCGCTTCAGGTCATCATCGACCGGAAGCATCATCGGCTTGCCGTTGTCAGCGGCACCGTCATGCTGCGCAATTATGCGGTCGGGCTCGGAGGAGCGAAGACGCCGCTCGGTGATTTTCATATTCATGACAAGGTTGTGAATCCGAACGGGACCACGAAGGGTCCCTATGGAACGCGGGGAATGCAGCTGTCCGATACGTTGTACGCCATACACGGTACGCTAGACGTAGACAGTATCGAAGCGAATGAATCCGAGGGCTGTATCCGTATGCTTAAGGAGGATGTCGAGGAGCTGTTTGATCTGGTTCCGATGGGAACCGTTGTGAAAATTCGGGAAGGGGTTCTGCCCGAGGGCCTGTGGACGCCGAAAGATCGTTTGAAGCTCAAGCTTGCCCAGGGGCAGACCAACCCGGGCAAGGTGTATCACTGGCTGGATTAAGGCTGGGCAATCACAATCAGAACAATAATCAGGATAATAAGAAGAGCGATGCCGGAGCTGATCCAAAGTATGGCCTTCTTATTAACCTCTTCTTTTTTCTGCTGCAAGGTCGGAGGTTTACGTTTGGCTGACATGTGCTTCCCCTCTTTCTCTAATGATCGTGAAAATGATTTGTACAATCTTCCTTTATTGTAAGGTGTTTGTCCCGAAATTGCCATATCGCTTTCTCGCCAGGAGGATCGCCCGGTTTATGCTGAAGAACTTTCTTTTTGAGGCAGAAACGGATAAACTGAAGGATAGAGAAATAACTGGATGAGAGGAAGAGTGGATGTGCTGTACCGCAACATAGGCAAACCTATATTTTTTAAACTCGATCCCGAGAAAGCTCACCACCTTGTGGTTGGCGGCCTTGGACGTGCCTCCGGCGTGGTTGGCGCAGACGCTGTCATGCGAGGGATGTACGGTGTTAGCGAAACATCGGATTTGGCAGTAGACCTGTTCGGGCTTCATTTCCCGACACCGGTCGGACTTGCCGCCGGATTGGATAAAAACGCTCAGGCTGTCAAAGGATTCTCCTCCATCGGCTTCGGATTTATGGAAGTAGGCACGGTGACCCCGAAGGGGCAGCCGGGCAATGAACAGCCGCGATTGTTCCGGCTTCCTCCTGACGAGGCACTCATCAATCGGATGGGCTTCAACAACGAAGGGGCCGAGGCGATGGCAAAAAGGCTGTCCGCACTCAAGGAACGCCGTATCCCGGTTGCCGTTAACATCGGGAAGAACAAGGCGACTCCGAACGAGAAAGCCAACGGTGATTACGAAGCTTGCATTCAAGCTTTATTTCCGTATGGCGACTTTTTTGTTGTCAACATCAGTTCCCCGAACACGCCGGACTTGCGCAGCCTTCAGCATGGGAGCGAATTGTCATCCTTGCTGGAAGCCGTGAAGAACGAAATGTCCCGCCAAGCCAAGATTCATGGAGGCGAGAAGGCCGTTCTGGTGAAGATTGCGCCGGATGTGAGCGATGAGGAACTGGAATTCATGGTGGATACGATCAGCGCCAGCGGCGTTTCCGGCATAATCGCCACGAATACGACGCTTTCGCGGGATGGATTGACGCACAGTAACGCCAAAGAAACCGGCGGCCTTAGCGGTAAACCGCTGCGTAACCGTTCGACGGAGATTGTCTCCCGGATATACAAGCAGACCGGCGGTGCGCTTCCGATTATCGGGTCTGGCGGGATTTTTACGGCAAGTGATGCTTATGACAAAATACGCGCAGGCGCAAGCCTGGTGGAAATTTATACAGCACTTATCTATGAAGGGCCTGAGGTGAACCGCAAGCTTCATTCCGGTCTCCGGGAGCTGCTTGCACGGGATGGCTTCAGCCATATTTCCGAAGCCGTCGGCGCTAATCATCGGTAAAGGGGTAAAGACAGGAGGCAAGGCGATGGACGTTAGAGACTGGGGAACATTTTTGCTTCCGTATGAGCAGACCGTTGAGGAATTGAAGGTTAAATTCAAGACGATGCGTTCCGAACTGAAAAAAAGGGAGGAATACGCACCGATCGAATTCGTAACGGGTCGCGTCAAACGGATCTCGAGCATACTGGACAAGGCGAAACGCCTCGATGTGCCGATGGACGAGTTGGAAACCGGGATTGAGGATATCGCAGGCATTCGGATTATGTGTCAGTTCGTGGAGGATATCCGGCGGGTAGCCGAATACATCCGGGCACGGAAAGACCTGACCGTATTATATGAGAAAGATTACATTACCAATTTCAAAGAGAGCGGCTATCGGAGCTTTCATATGATTATTGAATATCCGGTGCAAACCGCTCTGGGGCAAAAGAAAGTGCTTGCCGAAATTCAGATCCGCACGCTGGCCATGAATTTCTGGGCTACGATTGAGCACTCGCTTAGCTACAAGTACCGGGAAAGTCTGCCGGATGACATTCGGGCGCGGCTGAAGAAAGCCGGAGAAGCGGCGAATACGCTGGATACGGAAATGTCGAGCATCCGGGAGGATATATTGGAGGCCCAGCGGCAGTTCGAGGACGATTCCAATATTACGACACAGGTGCTGAACGCAATTCACAAGCTGTATTTCTTTCATCTGGTCAATGAGGCGATTGCTTTTCAGAGCCGGTTTAACGCGATATTTCAGGATCATGACATGGATGGGATGAAGGTGCTTCTGGACGAGGTGAAGGAGATGCTGGCCGAAGCCAAGAAGAAAGTAAACGAGCATGAGTTATGAACCGCTGTATGTCGCTTACCTCGTTTACTTTAACCGGGATCAAGACTATTTCGAATGCCATGAGGTGCTAGAGGAACTGTGGCTCGCGCAGGATCGTGATCCAAGGTATAAGGGGCTTCTGCAAGTAGCCGTCGGGCTTTTCCATTTCCGGAACAATAACGTTAGAGGAGCATATAAAATGTTCATAAGCGCTGTATCGCGCCTCGAGCGTTATCCTGGCGATGAGCTGGGGATCTCGATGGGGAAGCTGGTGAGCGAAGTTCGGGAATACGCCGAGCAGTTATCTTCGTATGACGTTCGTCCGTTTCCCTATAGGGATTTGACGATCGAAATTGGGGATACTGAGCTTAGGCAGGCAGTTCAGTTGGCATCGGAGCGCATCCAGCCGAACATTCCGCAGCGGCGAAAGCCGGAGCGGGCACATTCCAAGTAATTCTGGGAACAAGTGAAAAAAGAGCTGCCCGTATGTAGAGCAATCTACTTTTGGGCAGCTCTTTTTTATATGACCAAACAGAATTAGGATTCGGTACCTTTATATTTGTTATCGATGAACTCCTTGATTTCCTCGACGGATTTTCCTTCGTCATGAAGCCGTTTGGCATCCTGCAGCTCGGTCAGGCAGATGCCGCACTGGGCGCCATGGTCCGTCCATTTGACTTCGCCGTCTTTATTCTCGGCGATGAAGCAGCGATGGAGGGAATCATGATAGCCGGTCTCCTCGTCCATGCAGCCGCAATAACACTTGATTTCCTTGATAATGTCCTCAAGTTCTCCGACCGTAGCATAGGTTGCTTGCGTATTGTCGGTATAATTGGACAGAAACTCCGGCATCACCGTCAGGCTCGCCGTTGTCTCGTATCGTTCGGAATCGGCGCCGTGCTGATGCCCGGCAGCGGATTCTTTACCGCCGCATGCGGTCAGCAGCATGCCCGAAATGACAAAGGTAAAGAGGATGGCGCGAGTGCGGTTCATTTCGTCACGCTCCCCTTATATTTATCCAGGAATTGCTTGAAGTCATCGATGGAGTAGCCTTCACTAGAACCTTCCGGTTTCAATCCGCCGACCATGCGTTCTTTCTCTGCGCCGTTCTCAAAATAGACCAGCGTCGGGGTGAACTCAATGTTGTACTCTCTCCAGCCTTCCTGGTATTCGCGAAGGTTGTACTGGTGCATCGTAATTCCGGCATCATCCGCCAAAGGCATCAGTTCCGGGGTCGTCGCACGACAGTGCGGACAGTCGGATGCAAAGAAGTACACAAAGAAATTCTCTTTGTTGTCGACCTTGCTCTTCAGCTGATCCGGCAAAATGATTTGCTGGTAGTTCGGATCATTAAGGAGCTCCTGCGTAGCCGGGTTCAGGCTGGAGACCTTCTTACCGCCGTACAATTCGCTTGCTTCACCTTGACCGTTCAAGAAAACGAGTGCAGCAATCAATAAGACGAAGACTCCGCCGAAGGCGTATAATGCGGTGTATTTATTCTTTTTTTTGCGGTTCATGGATCCACCCCCTAATGATTAATAATAAATAAGGACTTGTCCTTTTTAATGTAGTTTATTATACAATATTAAAAGTCGGAGCGGAACATGCGAATGTCTGCTTCAGCACAGTGAAAATATACTTCAAACGATACGATACAGAACAGGTAGGTACCTTGTATGGCATTACGACTGCCTTCGCCGTTTCTGGCGAAGATGAAATCGCTGCTTGGCGAAAACTATGACAATTTTATGAAGTCTTACGAACAAGCTCCGAATGCCGGCATTCGGGTGAATACGCTGAAGATCAGCAGAGAGGAATTCATGAAGTTGTCCCCCTTTGAACTGGAGCCCATCCCCTGGTGCTCCACCGGTTACTATACTCAGGCCGGGGAGCGTCCGGGACGGCATCCTTACTATCATGCGGGGTTATATTACATCCAGGAGCCAAGCGCGATGGCTCCGGTCGAACTGCTTGGCGTAACGCCGGGGGATTTGGTGCTGGACCTGTGCGCGGCTCCCGGCGGCAAATCTACGCAGATTGCGGCGAAGCTGAATGGGCAGGGGGTGCTCGTCAGTAATGATCTGCATCCGGATCGCACCAAAGCACTGGCCAAGAATCTGGAGATGTACGGCGTGCGGAATGCCGTGGTGCTGAATGAGGACCCGGATCGGATTGCCGGGGCTTTTCCCGAATTTTTCACGAAAATATTGATCGATGCTCCCTGTTCCGGCGAAGGGATGTTTCGCAAAGACGAGTCCATGCTGAAGTACTGGGACGAATCGTCTCCGCTCAAGTTTGCGGATATGCAGCGGGACATCCTGAAATCGGCGGCAGCCATGCTCCGTTCGGGAGGCCGGCTGGTGTATTCCACCTGTACCTTCTCGCCGGAGGAGAATGAAGGGATGATTGCCGAATTTCTGGGCGAACATCCGGATTTTCGCGTGGTCCCGGTGGAACATTCGGAAGTCTTTTCACCGGGAGAAACGGACTGGATGGCGGGCCAAGGGAACATGAAGGACGATGTGCTTAAGCAGCTTGCCGGTACTGCTCGATTATGGCCGCATAAGGTCAGAGGCGAAGGGCATTTCATGGCCGTGCTTGAGCGGGACGGCGAGCTGGATATACGTGAAGTCGAACGGGAACAAGCTCCGTTATTCAAGCCGGACGCTTTAGTCAACGAGTCGCTTGCTATATCGCCCCGAGCGGAGCATCCCCGCGAGCGTAAAGGAAACGCGGCTTTCCGGGAGGAGCGCCCTGGTAAAACGGGGAAATACGGTAAAGGTGCAACGCGCCAACAGGCATCCCGCCGGAGCGTTACAGATTCTCAATCAGTTTTGGTTTCGATCAATCGGTTTCAAGGCTTTATCCGCGAGCAGCTGGATTTGAAGCTGACCGGATATCCTGTAACCTACGGGAGCCATGTGTATGTATCACCCCTGCCGGAAGAGCGTCTGAAGCAGCTCAAAGTGATTCGGCCCGGATGGTACATGGGACTGTTGAAGAATGAACGGTTTGTACCTGGACATCCCTTGGCTACAGCGCTGCAAGCGGATGAGGCTGTTAGATATGTCAGCCTGTCCTCCGAGGACGGAGAAGCGGTCCGATATTTGAAAGGGGAAACCTTGTCGATTCCGGAAGAGCGCTTGATTCGTCGATCGGGTGCTGAAGCGAAAGGTTATGTGTTAGTGTGTATAGACGGATACTCAGCCGGTTGGGGCAAATGGCAGACAGGAATATTGAAGAATGAGTATCCGGCAGGGTGGAGGTGGACATCGATATGAGTGCTAAAGGCAGAACAACACTAAGATTGGACAAGGTGCTATCCAATCTTGGATTCGGCTCACGGGCCGAATTGAAGAAAAAGGCCAAACAAGGGAGCATCGTGGTCAACGGAACGGTGATGAAGGACCCCGGTAAACATGTTGATCCTTATACGGATATCATCGAGTTTGAGGGGGAGACCGTGCAATACCGGGAATTCATATATCTCATGCTGCACAAACCGCCGGGCGTCATTTCGGCGACAGAGGATCTTCGTGACCGAACGGTGCTGGATCTCCTGGATGAGGAATATCTGATCTTCGAGCCGTTTCCGGTGGGCCGATTGGATAAGGATACGGAGGGACTGCTGCTGCTTACGAATGACGGTAAATTGGCCCATGAGCTGCTGTCGCCGCGGAAGCATATCCCGAAAACCTATGAAGCGATGGTAGAGGGCAGGGTGGACGATGAGGACGTGCGAATGTTTGCTGCGGGAGTTACCTTAGATGACGGGTACGTGACCTTACCCGGAGAGCTGGTGATCCATTCCCATGAGGAACGAGGCGACGGAGTCCAGCTGTCCCGCATCTCGCTGAAGATCCATGAAGGGAAATTTCATCAGGTCAAGCGGATGTTTGAGGCAGTTGGCAAAAAAGTCGTGTATCTCAAAAGAATCAGCATGGGCGATCTTCGATTGGATGAAAATCTCGAGATCGGAGCGTACCGGGAGCTGACCGAGCATGAACTGTCTTTGATCGGAAGGGCATGATTACGATAGAGAAATAGAGACTAAAGGATGGATGGAGAATGGCATATAAATTGGTAGCACTTGATGTGGATGGAACGCTGCTGAATGATGATCATGAAATCACGGAGAAAACGAGGAACACCGTGATGGAAGCCGCAAAACAAGGCGTGGAAATTGTACTGTGCACAGGCAGAGGACCGCTGAATTCGATTCCTTTTATGAAAAGCATGGGTTTAGGCGGTTATGTCATCAGTCATAATGGTGCGGCAACGGTAGAAGTGGAGACCCATAACATCGTGCATCAGTTCGGCATGGACCCGCTTCAGCTTGAGCCTTTCATGAAATACTGCCGTGAGCACGGGGTGCATTTTGATGTGAACACCGCCTTTGAGATGTATGTGGACCAGGTGGAGGAGCTTGCCGGTCCGGTTCGTTCGATGTACGAGAACTATTTGATGCTGCCAAGCAACCTGCCGTCATGGGAGGAGCTGTCAGACCCGGTCGTCAAATTTACGATCTTTGGCGAATCCGCCGATATCGACCGTGTCTATGCGGATTGGAGTCAGTGGACTCTTCCCTTCAACATGCTGCGAAGCGGAGAATACTTCATCGATCTCATGCATAGCCAAGCATCCAAGGGAAGTGCGCTTCAGCAGCTGGCTGCAAGAAGAGGTTATGAGCCGGACGAGGTGCTTGCCATCGGGAATTATTTCAACGATATTACGATGCTGACCTACGCCGGAATGGGGATTGCGATGGATAACTCTCCGGTCGAGGTCAAGGCTGCAGCTAATGCGGTGACAACCTCGAATAACGAGGACGGCGTACATGAGGCATTGGTGAAATACTGCTTGTCGTAAATCGATTTTTTTATACATGAGAACCCGCCACAGGACACTTGGAAAAAGTGCCTGATGAGGGGTTTTTGCGTGGATTGGGCCAAACAACGTTAACGAGAATATTGATCGGACCTGGGGCTGCTATGCTCTCTGCATGTATATGCAGTGAGATAGCCCCTTTTCTATATGTTCGAACGTATTTTTTTACATTTTATTGTATGGTCGAAGTTTCAGTGCGCATGTAGAATTCTACTTAACTCTACTGCGTATCATTCATCTTAACGTTATGCAAAGAAGCGTTACTTGGGATTACGCAAGCCCTTGGGCAGGTGATTCTTGAGCTGTCCGCCGCTGGCCTTGCCCCACCCCAGTGGTAATCCATCCGTGGTTACCAACGTCCAGCCCCGGTATTCGGAAGGAATGGAGAGCACCTCCCCCCGCAAATAAGCAGCCGTCTCGGCTGAATCTGAAGGCAGATCCCAGCTGCGGGCAGCTTGGCCAGGATGCAAGGACATGGCAAGAGCATGGGCCGGTTCGATTCGGTTCTTCTTTAGATGAGCCAGATGCAGACCTGCCCGCGGCATCTTCAAGCCTTTCAGCTGCTTGTCATTCCATGCCAAGCTCTCGCTGACCGGAAGCCAGTACAGTTCCTCACCGAACAATATCGGAGTACCGCAGTCAAGCTCAAAGCCGGGGAGTTCCTGCCTCGCCCAGTCTTGAAAGTCGGCCAGGGCCGAAAGCGCAGGTCCTTGTTTGCCGCCCCGGTTGGATTTGGCCGGGGATTTGCTGCTGACCGCAGAGTAACCGAGGTCCTCATTTAAAACTTCGGCAGCCGCCGATTTGACCAAGATTGCAACAAAATGCCCCTCCCCCCGTTCCAAGTGCGGCCACAAGCGTTTCATTTCACGCAGCTCCATATCGGGATACTGCGAAAGAATGCGCTCAATCATCTCTTCGTTCTCAGCCGTGTTGAACGTACAGGTGGAGTAAGCCAAGGTTCCTCCCGGTTTAAGCATCCGGTACGCCTCCTGAACAATGTCCCACTGCCGGGCAACGCACAAATCCACATGTTCAGGCGACCATTCCTCAATCGCTGCGGCATCCTTTCGAAACATGCCTTCACCGGAGCATGGCGCATCAAGCATGATCCGGTCAAAGCAGGCAACGAAACGGCGGGATAACTGATCCGGTGCCGCACTCGTAACGACGGTATTCATTATTCCCATACGTTCCACGTTCTCGGCCAGAATCCGTGCCCGTTCGGGATGGATTTCATTGGAGACAAGGAGTCCCCGGCCCGTCATCTTGGAGGCAATATGGCTTGTCTTGCCGCCGGGAGCAGCCGCAAGATCCAGGATGGTCTCTCCGGGCTGAGGATTCAACAGCTCGACTGCGGACATTGCCGAGGGCTCCTGAATATAATATAGTCCAGCGGCATGATAGGGGTGTTTGCCTGGACGCAGGCTTTCATCATAATAGTATCCGGTATCACACCAGGGCACTGGCGTCAGCTCGAATTGCAAGATGAGTTTTTTTACGCTGTCTGCGGCATGAACCGCTTTCAGCCGGTTAAGGCGCAGCCCGTGGGTGCGGGGCAAATCGTAGCTGTCCCAAAAATCACACGAGTCATCCCCGAGAATATCATTCACGCTGGCGACAAAGCCAACAGGCAATAGTTCCTTTCGCATTCGTTATATTGCTCCTTCTTTAGAATAAGGTACATGCTGCAGTGTAAAGGCAAAAAAATCCTGGTTCAGAGTCATTTCTTCTCTGGCTATAAGGAATCGGTCATTAGTTTATCACGTTGCCGCAGGCGTAGTAAAGAAATGTCAAGCAAAAAAAAGACCGCCCACTTCATATCGTGGGCAGCCTGCGCCAGAGTTATCCGGCGGATTCCGTTGGTTCAGTTGATGAGGTTTTTAAGGACCGGTAATCGGATACCTTGTTTTTGCCGGTCGTTTTGGAATGATACATCGCTTTGTCGGCCTGTTTCATGAGTTCATCGCCGCGAACGCCTTTGCGCAGTACGCTGTAGCCGATACTGATGGTGACGATGCTCTCGCTTGCCACTCTGGCCCGGATGTTTTCGGCGACCTGTGCGGGTTTGATTTTGCGGTCAACCACAAGGGCCACCAATTCCTCGCCGCCATACCGGCCGGTAATCCCGATACCATCAAGCTCTTCCTCCATAATGGCCGCGACCTGCTTCAGCACTTCATCGGCTCTGGCATGGCCTTGGGTATCATTCAGCTTCTTGAAATTGTCGATGTCACAGAAGATAGCGGATATTTTCAATTCCTGAGCAGCGTAATGGTCCAGATACTTCATAAAATGCCTGCGGTTGTAGAGTCCTGTTAATCCGTCCGTAATGGCAGACCGGTAGATGGACTGCATCAGCTCCACAATGCGTCTAAACAGGATGAAGAACACGATGCTGTAGAAGAGCACCGGCAGGGCGAGAGCGAGTCCCTGAAACGCAGGCGACAGGCCGCCGGAATAGGTATGGATGGATTGCAGAACAGCCGAGATGGCGTAGACGGCAAGTCCAATCGCATATTTGATCGGTTGTCCGATCCGCGGAGTGACTTGGGTATAAGCCAGGTAGAGCGCAGCGAGCTGAAAACCATCAAAATATATGCTTTGCCATATTGGGTCCAGGGTGTAAGGAAGAAATGAGGGAAGAATGAGCGGAAGCATAAGCAGTGCGGCTGACAACAAGGGAAGCCAATAATGCATGGTCTTGATCTTACGGTACAGCATGACAACCGAGACGTTCAGCAGGACAAACGAAAAAAGCTGAATGAAGCGGAGGATGTCCGATTCCAGTGAAAAAACAGATTTTCCAGTCCAAGCCGAATGGATGTTCAAACCCTCGTATGTCATAATGAAGAAGAAGGCTGCCGCCATATATATGTAAGCATTCTTGCGCTGCTTGCTGTACATAAAGAGACACATGATCAGCATCATGAGCGAGATATAAGCTCCGCACACAGCAAAAATGGTGGGTAGTGGAGAAGTGGACCAGTAGCTCAATTCATAGGACAAATCGATTCACTCCTGAGTAGGGATAGGTTTTTCGTTGCATGAAACATATGTTCTAATATATCATATCGAAAAAGAATCTGAAAAGAGATTTAGAGAAAGGGGGATCCCCATGAAACTTCTTCAAGCATTATTTTTCCCTCCTGAACAGCCAGGCGGCGTCTCATCCATGATTCCTTATTTGCAGGAGCGTTTTCATTCATCCCGTTGGGAGATGGAGATGTTCTGGCTGCCCAAGCGGATCCGTAACAAAGGCCAAGAGGATCCAATATTCCACACTTTTGATTGGAGAGAGTTCGAAAGCAGTCCGATCGTGGCCAAATACCTTCAAACCTACCGGGATTACCTGTGGTGGACGCGCCTGCGACTTCAAAAGCCTTACGATCTTATCCATAGTCATCACCCGATTGCAGGCATGTCGATGAAAGCCGTATTCCCTGAGGTTCCGCTCATCCAAACCGTGCATTCCAGTTACGAGCGTGAGCTCATCCTGAACGGAAGAATCAAAGAAGGTGGGCTGGAGCACAGATTCCTGGTCTCTTTATATAAGGAGCTTGAGTATATTAGCGACCGTCTGTTGACGGTGTCGAACTCCTTCAAGGCTTACATGGCTCCGTACGTGAATACACCTGAATCGATCGGGGTTATCCATAACGGATTTGACGATAAAAGATTTAAGCCGGTGCCCCATGAAAATGCAGTGCCGCAGTTGATTACGGTATGCCGTCTGGTACCTGCAAAAGGGTTGGACATTCTGCTCCAAGCCTGCGCCGAACTGAAGCGCAAAGGATATGACTACGTCCTTCATATTATCGGCGACGGGCCTTCCCGTCAGGAGCTTGAGGAGATGGCCAAAACACTCGGCATCTACCAGGAGACGATTTTTTACGGATATACACTGCATCCGGAGGAGTTCATGCCGTTCTTTGATATCTTTGTCCTGCCCTCGAGAGCGGAGGCGTTCGGCTCGGTGTTCGCGGAAGCGGCGCTTAGCAGTCTTGCGCTGGTAGGCACCGATGTCGGCGGCATCGCGGAGCAGATCGAGAATGGGGTAAACGGCTTGCTTGTACCGCCGGAGGATCCGATGGCGCTCAGCGTTGCGCTTGAGAAGGTCATCAGTGATCCACTCTATCGTTACGAGCTTGCCCGGACCGCTTCGGATAAGGCGAAGAATCAATACTCCCTGTCCAGATCCGTAAATGAACTGAAAAAAATGTATTTGAAATTTCAACCTAAGATAGAGAGTTAGGGATCGGTTATGGCTTCTTTTCGATTTATGCATGCTGCGGATTTACATCTGGACAGTCCGTTTATCGGGATAAGCGGACTGGATGACACTCTGCGGTCGTACGTTCAGGAATCGACCTTCCGTGCGCTGGAGCGGCTCGTGCAGCTCGCCATCGACCAGCAGGTTGATTTTATTGTCATCAGCGGGGATATATACGACAGCTCCAACATCTCGCTGCGCGCGCAGCTTCGCTTCCTGGATTCCCTTAACCGACTGGGAATGGAAGGGATTGCGGTATATGTGATCCATGGCAATCATGATCCGCTCGACAGCACCAAGCTTAGCATGACGCTGCCTCCCCATGTCCATGTGTTTGGGGCCGAACCTGCAAGCGTAACGGCTGTTCGCCGATCGGATTGTCAAGAAGTGGCGGTCATCGCCGGCATGTCGTACCCGACCTCGAAGGTCACGGATAATATTGCGACACGCTATCCTGCCCCGACATCCGGGCTCTACCATATCGGACTTCTGCACGCAAACGTGGATGGGGATCCCCAACACGAAACCTATGCACCCTGTACGAAAAGGGATTTAATCCAGTCCGGATTTCATTACTGGGCGCTCGGGCATATTCACTCCCGTCGAACCTTGCAGGAATCTCCTTATATTGTGTATCCGGGCAATATCCAGGGACGTCATGTCCGGGAGACGGGGCCCAAAGGATGTTATATCGTCGATGTGGATGAGAGCTCCAACACGAAGCTGAGCTTCCATGAGCTCGATTCCATGCGCTGGAACATCGTTGAAGCGCCACTTGATTCCTGTCAGGATGTCGATGAATGGAGACGCTCTCTTGAATCCATTCTGACAGAAATAGCCACAGCGTACGCGGATGGGCTGAGCATGGTCCGCGTTCGGATTACGGGACGGGGTCCGGTTCATCGTCAGCTTGAAGGCGGATATGTGCTCGATGAGCTGCTCACCGATCTGCGGAGAAGAGAGGTCGCGAAGGGACAGTCATGCGGCTATCGGGGATGCGTCTGGATCGAGAGCTTCTCGCTTCATTCCGGAGATGCGATCGATAGAGAGAGGCTGCTTGCGGAAGACAGTTTTGCAGGGGACTTGCTTCGTCTTGTTCGAGGGGAACAGGAACGGGTTCAAGATCCTGACGGGGTTGTTGCCAAAAGCTTGGAGCCTCTGCTTGAGCATGCGGAAATCCGCTCCTTGCTGGACGAGATCAGTCCGGAGGAACTGCTGGAATGGGTTCGCAGAGCGGAGGAACTGACCTTAGGGTTATTGCTGCGCGAACGTTCGCAAGGGGAAGGTGTCGGAACATGAGACTAGAGCGGATGAACATTCAAGGCTTTGGAGCTGTTCGGGACAAGAGCCTTGAGATAGATGCGCCTGTGACCGTGCTGTATGGGCCGAATGAAGCGGGAAAGAGCAGCGTCCTGTATTTTATCCGAGCCATGCTGTACGGATTCCCTGGCAAGGGCTCGCCTGCAGAACGCGGAGAGCCTTCGGCGGAAGGCATTCACGGCGGGGAGCTGCGGTTTCTGGATAAGGAGGGAGTGCCTTGGGTGGTTCGGCGCTACAACCGGTCCAGAGAAGGAAATTCAGCCACCGGGAAGGGCGAGCGCGTACATATTCATAAACTAGCGGATAATGGAATTGTAATTGAGCTTGGACAACAGGAGCTGGAGCAATATGCTTTGGGCGGTGTGTCCAAGGATATGTTTCGTCAGCTGTTTGCCATCTCGTTAAGCGAACTGCAGGAAATCCGCAGTTTGCAATCTGCCGAGATGAGCGGTTACCTGTTCCATGCCGGAATCGGCGGCGGGGCCAATATACTGGAAGCCGAGCGCAAGTTATCCCAGGAGATGGACAAGCTGTATAAGCCGCGCGGAAAGGTTCAGCATACCGCCAAGCTGCTGCAAGCCATCGAGCATTTAAGAACCCGGGTTTCGGAGAGCAAGACGTACGTTTCCCGCTATAACGAGACCGTTACATCCATTCTGGAAATACAGGAACGGTTGAATCTTCTGGAACAGGATCGCACCAGGGACGCCGAGGATCTGTTGCTGCTTCGAAAAGCGCAGGACATTCGTCCGGCTTGGCTGGAATGGCGTGAGGCCAGATTGGAATTAGAGGAACTGATGGACAGTGACAACTTCCCTCCAGATGGAATCCCCCGTTACGAAAAGATGCAGGAGGAAGAGCGAATACTCCTCACCCAGTCGATTCGCGTCGAGCGGGCGATCGAGGATGCGGAGGATAAGCTGAGAGCTCTCCCTGTGAATGCGTTCATGGAACAGTATGGCGAACAGATTGAGGAGCTCTGGGCGAAACGCAGCCTGCACGAAGCCGCAAACCGGGAGCTTGCCGAGCTTACGGCCGAATACAAATCTCAGGAGATCCGGCTGGAACAGCTGCTTCGGGATATTGACCCGGCATGGACCCGGCAGGAGCTGCTGGCTCTGTCTTTATCCGCCTCGGAGCGCGAGGAGGTACGACGAATCAGTGCGGCCTTTGCCGGGTATGATCGCCGGATGGAGGCGCTGTTCATTGAACAGCGCGGGGCCCAGCGTTCTGCGGCGGCAGCCGAATCGGCGCTGCGGGAAGCCAGGCGGCAGCTGCGCGAGGAGATGGAGCGGGGACGAGAGGCATTTGCCATGATTAAGTCGGCAGCGCCTCAGGAGACCGCTGTGCTGTGGAATCAGCTGCAGCTGGAGATCGAGCGCTGGCGCGAACGGAGATTGACCCGGACTCAGCCTGAGCCTGCTTCCACGCGCCCATCGGGTAGAGGCAGATTACCTGGGATGCACGCGGGTCTGCTGGCGGGAATGGCTGTTATGACATGCCTGTTGGTGGCCGTATTGTTATGGACGTCAACCACGGAAGCTGCCGTGATCTCAGGCATCGTGATGCTGCTCGGTATGGGTTATGTATTCTGGAGCGGTCAACGAGGTCGGGAGGTTCATGGTGCAGCTTCGAATGAGACCCAATTTCAAGACGTGCAGGGAACGGAACATATAGATCATCTCTATTCCAGGCTCGTCTCCGACTCTTATGCAGCGGCAGCAGCGAGCGCGGTTCCGGGCAGTCGAAGGGACAAAAACGCTGCATTGGCTCGCGACCCCTTCATGGTGGAGGCTCAAATGCGCGAGCTTCGATCCGTGATGGAGGGCTGGCAAGCATGGCGGCAGCGGCTGGATCGACTGACATCCGATTGTGCGGCGGCTGAGGAGAAAGCTGCGCTGCAAGCGGCTGAATTACAAACGGTTCAGGGCGCCATTGATCAGGAAGAGAAGCGATATTTGGAGCTGGAGCGGCAGTGGGAGGATTGGCTTATGTTCCGATCACTCCCGCAGAGTCTATCACCTGACGTCATGCTCGACGTGTTCGTCAAAGTGGAGCAGGGGCAGGAGCTGATCCGGCAGCAGAAATCGCTTGGTCTGAAAATGGACGTGCTGTTAAAAGAGGCCGAGGATTATATCATCCAATGCCATAAGATCTTTGCGGCGGATCCCCAAGGTGACGCTAACGGCAACCAAATCCCAGCCGTTGCCGAGCTCGGTAACGTCTATTCCAGATGGAAGTCCGATCAAGAGGAATCGAGACAGAGGAAGATCCTTGCAGAGCGTATTCAAGAGCTGCGCAAGGAGGGGGCTGCGATTGCAGAGGAGCGGGAAGGGCTGCAGCTGCGCAAAGCGGCTCTGATTGCATCATCCCAATCGGCAGACGAAGAAACCTTTCTTCGTATGGGAGCTGCTGCGAAGCGTCGTGAGGAACTTGTTCGCACGATCCGCCATCACGAAATTACCATGTTCAGCGGATGGGATCATGCGGGTCGCCGGCAGCTTGAACAGCTGCTGGAGCTGACGGATGCAGCGGAACTTGATGCTCAATGCATGAAGAAGGAGGAAGCCGTATCGGCTGCGCTCCACCTGCGGGACGAGCTCCAGGAACGGCGGGGGCGGCTGCTTCAGGAGAGAGAGTCGCTGGAAGCAGCGGGAAACCAGGATTCCGCCCTGCAGCAGCTGGAGGAGCAGCGATCCTCCCTGCGGGAATTAGTCTCGCAGTATGCGGTACGCTCGATGGCCTCCGAATTTATCAAACGTACGCGCCGCATGTACGAGGAAGAGAAACAGCCGCAGGTGCTGCAGCTGGCTTCCCGATACTTCTCAATGCTGACAGGCGGCATGTACAGCCGGATTGTCATGCGAATGGGAGATCAGAGCCTGCTGGCAGAGCGCCCGACTGGTGAATTGGTGGAGAGCAGAAGGCTAAGCCGCGGCACGGCGGAGCAGTTATATCTGGCGATGCGGCTCGGTTTGATCCAATCGATGCCGCATGCGGCGGGGTTGCCGTTATTGCTTGATGATTTGTTTGTTAATTTTGACGGCGAACGGCTCGGACATGCGCTCGAACTGCTCTCGGAATTGTCGCAGGACCGGCAAGTCGTGATGATGACGTGTCATCGGCATGTAGTCGAGCAAACCATGGAACTCATACCGGGTGCGCGATTCATTACGATGCAGCCATAAGAAGGGGCTTCCCAAAGGCAGGTTTACCATCCCTTGGGAAAGCCCCTTTATTTCCCCCTGATTTCGGGGATTCCGAACAGAGTTAGTCGGAGCACCCAGAGCAGACACAATCCCCCGAACATCGGGTAGAGGAGAGAGAGCAAGGAACTGAAGCCGAACTGGCTGAAAAAATAACAGAAGACCATGATGCCAAGGGTAATTACTCTGGGCGAGAGCGAGGTTCGCTGCTGAACCTGCAGGGTAATTCCGTAGATATTCGCCACGAAGGTGCTGAAAATTTCAAGGAAGATCAGAATGAGATAGATGATCTGCACCAGCCAGCCCAACTGGTTGGCGATGCTGCCCATCGGGATCTCGAATTGGGCAATGCCGGGCATATGGGCGGACATCGCAAAATGTGCCGCCATCAGCATAAAGCCTACACCCGTACCTCCAATGATGCCTCCCCAGGTTACGGTGCGGGCGCTTTCGGTCTGGCTGCCGAGCGGGACCAGCACCGGCATCGCCATGACCAGGTTAAAGGCGGTGTAGAGCAGGGGCGCAAGCCAAACCGAAGGCAGGCTATGGTCCGTAGTCAAGGTTAAGAATCGGGTGGCACCCGGCGCTTGAATCGTCTGAGAAATAATCGCAAGCGATAAGGTAAGCATCATGGGCACAACGAGACTGTTCATCGTCATGATGGACTGGATGCCTTTTCTGAGAATGAAATAGGTTCCGATCATCGTGACCAACAATCCGGTCTGATAATTCAAATTTAGATGCTCTACAAAAACAGAGCCCGCGCCGGCAAGCATGATGCTGTTGACTCCAAGCAAAATGACAAACATAAAGAGGCTGATCCAGACGCCGGCTTTCTCTCCAAACAGGAACTTGTTCAAGTCCTCAAAGGATTTGGCCCCGATCCGCCTGGAAATCGTCATGATTTTCGTGCCAAGCCAAATGAATAGTCCTGTCGCAAGCAGAATGGTAAGTGTAGCCCAGTGTCCATATTGGGTAAAGAATTGAAGGATTTCCCGTCCGGTAGCAAAGCCAGCGCCAACGATGGTTCCGATATATGTAAAGGCGATCTGTAAAACGCGAATAGAATTACGCAAGCCCCGCATCCCCCTTGAAAGTTAATCGTTCTGCATAGTACAAGGTATGCTTGGCTCAGCTGGGACATGACTCCTACCTGTCCAGGTCCTTTACCGGAGGCATGAACATGATGATTGCCAGGGCAAGGAGATCAATGTCAGGAATTATGACGGGAACCGTACAGTTAAATGACGGAGTCACCGTTTGTACTTGCCGTACAGGGAGGAATATGTTACTTTTACGACAAAGGAATCGTGGGAGGTCTTTGGGATGGATTGGTTGAAAGAGCGGATCATCAAAGAAGGTGTCGTGTTGTCGGATCAAGTGCTGAAACTGGATGCTCTGTTGACGCATCAAGTAGACCCGGCATTAATTATGGATATGGGCCGGGAATTTGCGGCTAGATTTAAAGAGAGCGGCGTGACCAAGGTCGTTACGCTGGAATCCTCCGGCATTTCTGTTGCATTTGCCGCGGCGCTTGAATTGGGAGTTCCGATGGTATTCGCCCGGCGCAAAAAAACGCTGCTCGCCGATCCAGACGCCTTGTGTGAGCGGGTTCCGTCTTTCACCAAGGGCATTGTCACGGACATCATGGTATCGCGCCAGTTTATCGGGGAAGAGGATAAATTGCTCTTCATTGATGACATTATCGCGAACGGTGACGCTGCCAGAGGCCTGATCAAGATTATTGAACGGGCAGGGGCGGAATTAATCGGGCTTGGCGTTGTGATTGAAAAGAGCTTCCAGGCCGGAGCGAGAACGCTGCGCGAACAGAATGTTCATGTGGAATCGCTGGTAACCATATCGTCCCTTGAGGACGGCAAGATTACGTTCAGCTAGAATAGGAATATACCAAACGCTTAATGGCATGTCAGGAATAGAGCTGAAAGGTAGGCCTTAAGTCATGAACGTTTGTACCCTGGCCTATGGTGTGCGTAATCATGGAAATTCGTAGTCGATTTTAAATGCATTTCAGCCTAAAATCACAACAAAATCTTTTCGCCTCCGTGATTTTCGCTTATAATAAAGAGGTAGGCAAGAGAGAGGAGGCAGCACCATGGGGAAACAACCTGTAACCGAGCCGTTTTTGATTGAGAAGCTGAATGAAGCAAAGGTACATTTTGAACGTGCTTTGGATTGTAAACATACGGAGTTTGATGATCTATATCCCTATATGATTGAACATCCTCAGTTTTTCTGGTACAAACGCTACGTTGCCTGGTCAGAACTGCTGACGATTGCCGGATTGTGTGAGGAGGTTTCCTTCGAATGGAAGGAACAGTTTACGCCTCAGCAGGTAGAGTATATCGAGAAGCGCGTCATGTCTTCAACCGTTCTGGATTTTTGGTACGAGAAGAATGACAGCATCGAGCCGGCACAGCGTTAATGGGTATATAGAACATCTCTTAGTCGGGATGTTTGTCGATATCGCAACGCATTCAAAAGACCTAAATGATCTCATTTAGGTCTTTTTTTGCACAAAGTTTATGAAGGAGGTATGGTGATGATTAGCGATGAAAGACTCGATGAGCTGCGGCTCTCCGGCGAATTGGTCCGGGTTGTGCGGGACGGCTTGGAGACCAATGATATTATAGGCTTTGTCGTAGCCTGGGACCCGGAGCAGGTCATTATACGCCGCAGAAACCGGCGGGTCGTTAAACTGGATCGCCGTTACAGCTACCAGCTTAAAAAGGATCCAAGAGTAAGCCCGATCGAAGAGTAGGCATAGATCTCGAACTCGTCGGACAACTTAACCTCGCATCAAATTTTTGTGGAAGAGGTGCTTTAGGTTATGGAAATGTCCAATGACAAGGTTTCGGCTTATAAGAATGAAATTCTGAATTTGAAGCAGAGCATGCCGGAAATGGCAGAAGCGTATCATCAGTTCACAGGCGTTTGCTTTCAGGATGGCGAACTGGATGAGCGAACGAAGCAGCTGATCGCGCTCGGAATCGGACTGTTTGCCAATAATGAGCTGTGTACCTTCTATCATATGGAAGAAGCCCGTGCGAAGGGAGCCTCGGATGCTCAGATTATGGAGGCTGTAGCCGTGGCGTCTGCCGCCAGTGCGGGACATGCCCTCTCGCAGGGATTGACCCGCGTGCAGCATACTCTTCATTGATTCACGTGTCACCGATAACCGTCTCATCCGGAGCATTCATGTTCAGTGGGGAGACGGTTATTCTCTGTTTAAGGGCAGCGATTTAGCGGGCGGAAACAGCGGCAGGAGGATGGGCTTGCTCAGAGGACTCGGCCTCGGGCGAAACCAGCCCAAGATAGGCTCGCATCCGGTCCATCATCTCCTCTCGGAAGGATGGCCATAGAATGTTCATCGAACCAATGTAACCCCGACATGCATATCGTGCCTGGATTCCATCCTGGTTTTGTCCAATATCATACACCTTGATCGCCCGCTTGGTGAATTCCTGCTTCACCTCACGAAGAAGCACAGCAGCACGCTTGGCGCCGTTCCCCACAACCTCTACATACAATTGAGGGCTCTTGAAAACACCGCTCTCCTGAATGATTCGGCAATCCCTTTCAAACACCTTATGAATGAACATCAGCAGCAGGTAACTCTTGATCAATGCACGTTCTTCCATCGTAACAGCCGGTATGGCCATCAACATCACCGCCTTTATATAGAAAATGGTTATTGAATGAGAACCTATGTTCTTATTTTAACCGAAAAACAGGTTTTTAATCAAGTTCAAAAAAAGTGTTGACTCAATTCGGGTAGCGTGATATCATATATCTTGTCGCCGCTGATAAGGACTTGTCTCCTAATAGCGATGAACATGATACGCGGTCGTGGCGGAATTGGCAGACGCGCACGGTTCAGGTCCGTGTGGGCTAACCCCCGTGGAGGTTCGAGTCCTCTCGACCGCATCCTTATATAAAGAAGCTCGTAAACTTGCTTTTTAGCAGTTTACGAGCTTCTTTTTGTGTTGAGAATTTAGATGAGACGGGATGAAAGCTTTAATCAAAATAATGCGATGCAGTCGTCAGCAATGCCGCTCAGGTCAAAATTACCGCGGAACTGCGGAGAAAACGGCTGCGAGTAAGAAAGTCAACGATCTAACGATGGCCGGCAAGAAGTTTTTGTGCCTGGCTGTGCTGAATACAACCACTCTTACATATTTACATACCTTTTCTCAAACAATACGGTTAGGTGTGATTAGCATGAACATGAATGGAAGGGGGAGTACCATGCGGAAGGCATTTAAAAAATCGGTTATCTTGCTATGTACGATATGGATGATCGTGAACGGAACACAGATCGGATATGGTGCAGGGGTGGCCTCTACCCCTACTGGTGAGCCTCCCAGTCAGGAAACAGAAGAAAAGCACGAAGAAGCCGGACGCGGCAGGCCTGGCCAGGAAGCGAAAGTTAATAAGCTGGCTGTCATCATTGATGATTTTGGCAATGATCAGAAAGGGACTCAGGAAATATTAAGTCTTCCTGTTAAGATCACGGTGGCGGTGATGCCTTTTTTGCCGACAAGCGTGAAGGACGCCGAAGCTGCGCATCGGCAAGGGCATGACGTCATCATTCATATGCCCATGGAGCCAAAGCAAGGACGATCTTCCTGGCTCGGACCGGGTGCCATTCTAAGTTCACTAACCGATGAGGAGATTCGTGAACGGATGGAGGAGGCAATCGATTCGGTTCCTTATGCCGTTGGGATTAATAATCATATGGGCTCCAAGGTTACCGGGGATGAGCGGGTCATGTCCATTGTGCTTGATGTATGCAGGGAGAGAGGGTTGTTCTTTATCGACAGCAAGACAAACTATCATAGCGTCATTGGCAAACTGGCAGTGGAGAAGGGGATGCCGTCCATCGCCAACGATATATTCCTGGATGATGTTCATACCGTTCAGCACGTGAGCAAACAGCTCCTGACTGCAGTACAGCATGCTGAAGAGAGAACATCCTGCATTGCAATTGGCCATGTCGGCAAATATGGAATCCGGACGGCAGAAGCGCTGAAAGGAACCATTCCGAAACTGCAAACCAAGGTGGAGTTTGTGGGTATCAGCGATCTGGTTAGGGAACGATCAAGCTGGCGGCCGAATCCGCTGCCTGCGAATTAGCGTTGGTTATTTGAATACCATAAAAAAATAATAGCCTTCCAGACAAGGACCCGGTGATTCCAATCCCTGTATGGAAGGCTATTCACATGTGGAAGCTGCATTTATTTATCGGATAAGGGAATCAGTGCTGGGCGTCTTTATGGATATGGCTTATATGCAAAAAAACAGCCCCAAATTACAGGGCCGTTAAATAATTGATAATCCCGTCGGCAATGGCTTCGGCGATCTGCATTTGACCGTTGCGGCCGGTTAATAATTTCCGGTCCTCCAAATTGCTGAGAAAGCCGGTTTCGACAATGACGGCGGGTACTTGGGTTTGATTCAACAGATAATATGGTTTACCTACCATGATGTGATTGTTGCTGCGGTAAACCAGATTCAGCTGCTCTTGGATGGTGTCCGCAAGTAGGGTGCTGCGTCCCTCGGATTGATGAAGCACGATGCCTCCGCGCTTGGACGAGTTCTTCCCCCAATTCACATGAATGCTGACTACCAGCTTGGTCGGGATCTCGCTGCTGAGCTGCTTGCGCTGCGACAGATCGCGGCGATGCCTCGAGGAGCTTCGATGCCAACGATTGTCATCGCTAAGCGCGTAATCGGCATCGCGGTTCAGGACGGCATGATAGCCTTCCTTGCGAAGCAGCATGAACAGTCTCCGTGAAATGGCCAGATTAATATCTTTTTCCAGAATTTCACCATACGACGTTCCTCCGTCGATTCCGCCATGACCCACATCGATCAGTATGACATCATGGGCAAAAGGGTGCAGCTGCCTTAGCTCGGACTGGTCGATTTCCTGACCTGAAGAGTGGGTGGATTCGGGCGTTTCGGTCAGAAGCCGGATTGTCGATATTGGACTTTTATGAACGGCATGCGCTGGACGCGTCATGGCTTGCACCTTCACCGGATATGCTTCCATAACAGAACCCGGGAGTGCCAGTGCAAAGAGAAGCATCCATACAACTGCTGTCTTAATCATGATGGTTCCCTTCTTTCACGTAAAAATTTCGGCTTTTTTAGAATGTGCATATGGCGGAAAAATCATGCTATTCAAGTGCGAGCGTCTAGAATTGATCGAAATGGAGCAAACTGATACTGGGATGTGGATAAACCAAAAGGAGTTGATTCGTATGGCTAGCGGCGACGAATTGATCAAGTACATTACCGAGCGCGTGGTTCATTTTATAGATACGCCAAAGGACGTTCGGCGTCAGGCGAAGGTGAAGGAATCCTGGACCACCCGCTGGTTCGGCATGATTCCGTTCTCCATGTCGCTATGGAAAGAGGATGTAACCACTAAGAGCAAAAAAAAGGGACGAAGTAACAGCTAATGCATGTTCAATCATCAAATCGCATTTGCACATCGTGTGGACTGCCTCCTGTGCGCGCAATGTCAGCTTGAAGTGAGCATCGCTACTTGATGGTTATCGCCCTTTGTGCGTGCTGAGTGCACACTTATAAACCGTTTGAAATAAAGGACGCTGCCCCTAAAGGGGCAGCGTCCTCAGAGTGTCGAGAAAGTCCAGAGGACTTTTCGACACTTTATTTTTTATATGGGGAGGCTCATCTTTTAAACCAAAAATCGATTTAAAACGATCTGAGACCCCTAGTTTTGAGACTATTAAGGTAAATTTTAACCCCCTGCAAAAAACAGGGGGTTTCTCAACAGCCTGAGGACGCTGCCCCTAAAGGGGCAGCGTCCTTTTGTGAGTCATGGCATATGGCATGGAAAAAGAGCTGTTGTTGAACATAATCTCGAATTACTGAAACCCGTATTATTCCGGCTGGGCATAAAATTGCCCTTGTCCGATTAACCGGGTTGCCGGGAGGAAACGGAGGGTGTCTGTATTCCGCAAGGGAACGGAAACATAGAGCGCAGCCGGGTTCTCCTGATTCTCCGAGGACCAACGATGCCAGCCCGTTAAGTTAAAAGGCGCGCCGTAGGCGGCATTGCCTTTTGCGGACTTAAATATCAGGGTGGAGTGCTCCTTAAGTAAATTCCGCAGATCGGCGCTGCTTCGGGCTGTTAGATTTCCAGTGGTCAGCCACAGCAGATTATCGTAAGGATCCATGGAGTCGCCGGTTGCGATGGAGGGCGTTCCGGCAAACCAACGGTTGGATTTGGATGAAGTTACGAGCCCTTTGGCTGTTGCAGGTAAAGATACGACGGATACCAGCTTCGTCGTTGAATCCGTCTGCTGGGGCTCATCCGGTAGAGCTTCACTATTTAATGCATTAAAATAGACCGGCTTCTTGCCAGGCAGCTGGACCTGCCAGACGGGGGACACGTCATACAGCTTGCGCACGATGCTGCCTTGAGGCAATGCCCCTCCGGCCTTCACAAGGCCTTCCGCAGCGAGCCGCTCTTTCAGCGGCGCTTGGCTGTAGGGAAGGGTCGAGCCGATTCCGTATTCACTCAGGATATATCCACCGTCTTCTCCTGCACTGATAATCATGTATCCTTGCGGCAGTCCATCATCGGAAATCGTGACTAACCAGCCGTGCGTGCCCGGACCGAGCGGGATGAACTCGAGTGCTGCTTCGTCCCAGGTCGTAAATGGCGCATGGGCCGATAATTGAGCGACAGTCTCCTCAGCAAAGTCCGTCAAACTCTCAGGAACCCGAGCCTCAGCCTTGTTCTGACTAACACCTGAAACGCCTGATGTGTGATGATCCGCTGTAAACGGAGTGCCATTCAGACTAAGGCTGTTAGCAGAAATGGAAACGTCGGCCCGGCTTGTGGCAGCCAAGCTTGCCTGCGGCTGGACCGCACTGAACCAGAGGATAGTCGTTACGATGATGGAAACAGACAACATTCGATATCGGCTGTTCTGCTTGTTATCGGGTGATTGGGGCTTGAAATTATTGCAATCCTTGCCATCATGGTTATGAAGTTTCATGTTCCAACGCTTCAAATCATTAACCGCCTTTCCTTGGCCCTACGCGCCGTGGATGTGTTGGAATCATCATATCGGACAAGCTCTGCAAAGGCTGTTGCAAGCTGTCGCGGTAGGAGAAGGGAGAATGGTTCTTTTTTTGCCTGCTTTTGTAGAGGGGCGTCATGATGACGCACCCACAGGCGAACACAGATGAAATAGCCCGCAGGTTATGACGGACAAGCTCACTTTCGGCTCGTACTGCCATTGCATTTCGGACCGGCGGTTCTTATATTGCTCCTCGATGAGCACTTTTTTCTCTTCGTCCTGCTCCTTGAGCAGGTCCTCGTAATAGCTGTCGATCACCAGCAGTTCATCTTCAAGACGTTCTCTTGCTTTTGTGGCCCAGTCATAGTCGAGCTTGCTTAGCTTATCGATGAGATAATTCTCCAGCGCATCTACGGCCTGCTGCAAGGTAAGAGCAGCGGGGCGGACGTGAACGCTCTCCGGCAAGCGGGGCGTCAGCTCGCGTCCATCCAGGATCGCCGGGAAGTCTTGGGCGATCGCACGGCTAGATAGCGAGATTCCGAGAAAAAACAATTCCTCCCGCTTCAGATCACAGCTGAACTCCACCTTGAAGCAGACGCCCAGCCACTGCTCATACGGCGTGGAACGCGCTCTTGGACGCGGCTCGGTATCGCGCTGCTGGAACAGATAGACGCATTTGCCTTCCTCCCGGGAAGCATTCCATATTTGGGCAAGCCGGCTGCTGCCGTAGCCAATGTTCTCCCGCTGAATGCGGCCGGGACCGAGGATAGGCAGAACCGGGGCATTTCCGTAAAAGCGGGCCAGGAGCGGATCCTGCGTAGGCGTGGCAAGCTGCGCTTTGGCTTCGGTTTCCTTGGTTTTTGCAAGCCGTTCGTCGTATTTTTCGGGATCAAACACGAAATTGAACGACAACGTTTCGGCGGGAGCGCCGGTACGTTCCACGAAGCCCCAGTAATACGGGCGGTTGGTGAGCATTTTGTCGGCTTGCGGCGATAATTTCACGGTGACATGCTCAGGCGATTTTTCAATGACGGTGCATTCGGTGGCTTCCAAATAGGCCATGAAGTGCTGCTGCACCTCCTGCGGCGTCATGGTCATATTAGGCTTCTTCCTCTCTTAGATTATCTTCGACGGTGCTTCCCTGCTCGATATCCTGCTTGATATGGTGAATCGAGTCGCCCAATGTGCTGATGCGCTGGCGGATTTCATCATCGTTGCCGGACTCCAGCATGATTTTGTACAGGCTCTTCTCGATGGATTCCTTCTTCTCGAACCGCTCCAGAATGACATCAAGACCCCCGATGACCATCTCGAACATGTTAATCTTCTCGTGCAGCAGGTTCAGGATGTGCTCTTCAATCGTTCCTGACGTGGATAGGTTGTAGATCTTTACGTCATTGGTCTGGCCGAGACGATGCACGCGTCCGATCCGCTGCTCGACCCGCATGGGATTCCAGGGCAGATCGAAGTTGATCATATGGTGGCAGAATTGCAGATTGATGCCTTCGCCGCCGGCTTCCGTCGCGATCATAACCTGCGCCTTGCCGCGGAAGAGATCCATCATCCAGTCCTTCTTGCCGCGGTTCATTCCGCCCCGGTACGGTACGGAGATCAGTCCGTGATCGCGGAAATAATTGAGCAAGTACTCCTGCGTGGCGCGGTATTCCGTAAATACGATGACCTTCTCGTTCATTTGCTGGATCAGCTCAATGGTTTTTTCCGCCTTGGTGTTGGCTTTGATGGCCTTGATGAGATAGACCAGCTCCCAGATTTTATCGCGCAGCGGAGAGTCCTCGGGCAGCTTCTTGGACAGATTAACAAGAGTCACGAAAACGGCATCGCGGCTGCTGCACACTTCACGCTGGAGGGTAACAAGGGACAGCATACTGCTTAAATTTCCCCCTGCTGCCTGATACTGATCTTTGACGAAGGACGTGACCCCGTCGTATAATGACTGTTCTTCGGGCGAGAGGCTAAGCCCTACATTGCGGACGGATCGCTTGGTGAATTTCACTTCGCCTTCGCCGCGGCGGTTACGGATCATGACCTTGGACAGCTCATCCTTGAGCTGCTCCTGGTTCTTGGGTCTTCGTTTATCGACAACAAAATTAGCGGCAAACTGTCCTTGGCCTCCAAGCTGGCCCGGCTTCAGCAGGGTGATCAGATTGAAGAGCTCGCTGAGATCGTTTTGCACCGGCGTAGCCGTCAGCAAGAGGCAGTATTTTTTGCGCAGCTTTTGAATGAATTGATAATTGGATGTTTTCTTGTTCTTGAGCTTGTGCGCCTCATCGATAATGAGCATGTCGTACTCCTCGTTCAGCAGAATCTCCTGATGCGGATCGCGTTTGGCTGTGTCCATGGAGGCGACAACGATATCATTGCCCCAGGAGTACGCTTTTTTCTGCGCAATCGCGGGAATGCCGAACTTGGAGTTCAGCTCGCGAACCCATTGCAGCACAAGGGAAGCCGGAACGAGAATCAACACCTTGGATACCAGGCCGCGCACGATGTATTCTTTTAAAATAAGGCCGGCTTCAATCGTCTTTCCAAGTCCCACCTCATCGGCGAGAATGGCTCGGCCCGACATCTCGAACAATACGCGTCTGGCGGTATCGGTCTGATGGGGGAGCGGGGATAAGCCGCCTAGGTGCTTGAGGCATTGCAATTCTTCAAAGCTTGTAACGAGACGCGATTTCTCGCCCTCCACGGCAAGCTGGGCCAGACGATAGTCACCCCAAGGTCCGCCCTTGTCCAGTCGACCGGCGAGATCGTCAAACCAGGAACGGTGGATCTGCAATGGAACGGGAAGACGCGGGTCGAAAATCTTGCCTGAGTCGGCAGATGGCTGATGAAACATGTCGATCTCCTCCTGTTGTGAAAGATTCCGGGCCAGCGGTGTATATGTAGTATGGACGAAAAAAGAAGTCTTCATAACCTTGCACGGATTCGGAAGGCGTGGAATAACCCAAAGGGCGCGCGGCTGCTGGAATTGGATATTTTCATCCTTTTTTTTCATAGGGAAGGGCGAAAAAGAGAGCGAGAGGAAGAAAGCGGAAGCTTGCGAGCGGGAGCTTGGATCTGTTGGCTTAATTTTCACATTATCGGCATAGTTAACCTATATATAGTGTAGTATAATGAATTGGTAGCACTATATATGGTGTATATAGTGGTTTTGAATGTTTGACCGGCTACATAACAGGTTATGTTGTTGGTGAGCGCATAACTGCGAAAACTTTTTAATTTTATATCTTATATAGGAGGTAGTTGCTCTTGAGTACGATGCAGAATCAGCGGCTGGAAGGTTTAAGCGAGAAGATCTTTTTGGACCGGTATGCCTGGAAGGATGCGGACACCAACAACGCTAAGGTAGGCGATGTGGTGCTCGTTTTGACGAAGGATGATCCTAAATTTCCGACTAAGGAAGTTGGCGAAATCGTGAAGCGCGAAGGCCGCAAGGTCACGGTGAAGACACGGAAGGGCGAGCTTGTGGAATCGGATGTGGAGAAGCTGACGTTAACCATCGAGAAAACGCCGGAAGAAATGTGGGATCGACTCGCGGCTGCCATGTCATCGGTTGAGGCAACGCCGGAACTGCAGGAAGAGTGGCGCGGGAAGTTCCGCGAGATTCTGGATGATTGGAAGCTGGTGCCGGGCGGACGGATTGCGGCTGGAGCGGGTGCAAGCGATGAGTTGACGCTGTTCAACTGTTACGTGATTCCTTCACCGAAGGACAGCCGGGGCGGCATCATGGAAACCCTGAGTGAGATGACCGAGATCATGGCACGCGGCGGCGGAGTCGGCATTAACTTGTCTTCCCTGCGTCCTCGGCGCGCGATCGTAAGAGGCGTGAACGGTTCTTCCAGCGGTGCGGTATCGTGGGGCGGCTTGTTCAGTTATACGACGGGATTGATCGAGCAGGGCGGAAGCCGCCGGGGCGCGCTCATGCTGATGATTAATGATTGGCACCCGGACGTGGAGGATTTCATTACCGTGAAGCAGACGATGGGACAAGTCACGAATGCGAACCTGTCGGTATGCGTCAGCAATGATTTCATGAAGGCCGTGAAGGAAGATCTGGACTGGGAGCTGGTGTTCCCGGATACTACGGATCCTGATTATGATGAGCTGTGGGACGGCGATTTAGATAAATGGAAGAAAGCCGGACGCAGCATCATTCCATATAAAACGGTTAAAGCACGCGAAGTATGGCACACCATTATCGAATCCGCATGGAAATCCGCAGAGCCGGGCGTCGTATTCATGGAATACTATAACCAAATGTCCAACAGCTGGTATTTCAACCCGATTATCTGTACGAACCCTTGCGGCGAGCAGGGACTTCCGGGCTGGGGCGTATGCAACCTGTCCGCAATGAATCTGTCGAAGTTCTATGATGAAGCGAACCATGACGTTGCCTGGGATGCGCTGGCTACAACGACACGGTACTCGGTGCGTTTCCTGGATAATGTCATTGACCGGACGCCGTACCATTTTGAAGAAAACGAATTGAACCAGAAAAAAGAGCGCCGCGTCGGTCTCGGAACGATGGGTCTGGCGGAGCTGATGATCAAGCTGAACATTCGTTACGGCAGCCCGGAATCGCTGGAGTTCCTGGATAAGCTGTATGGCTTCATCGCCCGGGAAGCGTATCTCGCTTCTGCGGATATTGCCGAAGAGAAGGGTTCTTTCCAGGCATTCGATGCTGAACTGTACCTGCAAAGCGGTTTCATGAAAAATATGGCCGAGGTGTATCCTGAAGTTGCTGAAGCGGTGCGTGAAAAAGGTGCACGTAACGTCACCGTCATTACTCAAGCGCCAACGGGCAGCACGGGCACGATGGTCGGAACGTCGACAGGCATCGAGCCGTACTTTGCCTTCAAATACTTCCGTCAGAGCCGACTCGGCTTCGACGAGCAGTTCGTGCCGA
Source organism: Paenibacillus sp. NPDC093718 (assembly GCF_050279985.1). Lineage (NCBI taxonomy): Bacteria > Bacillati > Bacillota > Bacilli > Caryophanales > Paenibacillaceae > Paenibacillus > Paenibacillus sp. NPDC093718. The sequence continues at coordinate 791,691 of NZ_JBNNUS010000001.1, read as the reverse complement.
TTGCCCAGGATTGGCTGGACAGCCATCCGGGCGAAGAGCTTCCGGATTATTACGTCACGGCGATGAGTCTCTCCGCCGAGGATCACATCCGGGTGCAGGCAGCGATTCAGCGCTGGGTGGACAGCTCGATCTCGAAGACGGCCAACTGTCCGTCGGACTTCACGGTTGAAGATACGAAGCGCCTATATGAGCTGGCATTCGATCTGGGCTGCAAAGGCGTAACGATCTACCGCGACGGCAGCCGCGACGTGCAGGTGCTGCAGACGGAGAAAAAAGAAGATAAGGCTGCAGAAGCGACCACAGCTTCTTCTGCTGAAACAGCACTGGAGCAAAGTGCGGCAGGCCAAGCCGCAGAGGATGCGGCGAACGTGGAGCCGGCGGCTGCAAGCGTGGCCGTGACAGCCCCAGCGAGCAAGAGCGGGCTGGATAAACAATACAAGAAGCGTCCGCAAGTGCTGCGCGGCGCAACCTATAAAATGAACACACCGTTCGGCATGGCGTACATTACCATCAACGATCTGGACGGTATCCCAAGCGAAATCTTCCTGAACGTCGGCAAAGCCGGTTCGGATGTGTTCGCAATGGCGGAAGCCTTGGGCCGTGTCTGCTCCTTGTTCCTGCGTTACGGGGACCACGGCAATAAGGTGGAGCTGCTGATCAAGCACCTCAAGGGCATTGGCGGCACCGGCGCGATCGGCTTCGGCGCAAACCGCGTAGAGTCCATCGCCGACGCTGTAGCGAAGGCGCTCGAAACGCACGTGGCGAACAACGCCGGGGTGGATCATGACCATGATCCGGCACCGGTCGCAGCCACGATGGCACCTGTCGATGCTGGCGAGGCCGTGGCGACAGCCGCGGGGTATGGCGGACATGGCTCCCACGCAGGCGGCAGCTCCATGTCGCTGGATCTGTGCCCATCCTGCGGCGGGGCATCCTTGATCAATATCGAGGGATGCAAGACGTGCGGGAACTGCGGGTATAGTAAGTGTTCGTGAGGAAGCCGTTCTGTTTGATATCGACTTTGATATGTGAAATTCCATAATATTTTAGAAACGTTCCAAAATTCGTTAGACGGATTGTTCCATAATCCGTTAGAAATAAATGATTATTTGAAAAAGTGAATAAATAAATAACGGGATGGAAAACTTGTTAGGCCGTTGTTAATAAAACTTGCATAGAGCTATTGAACAATGTTTTGGATTATATATAGAGTTCAGAGGTAAGGAGATGACGATTATGAATCAACCTCTGCCGTATGAGGATGAGAGTTTGACTGGCTATATACTAAGATTGTCAATTGCAAATTATTATCCAAGTTTGAAATATATTTATGACGAATTAAGTGTTTTTCAAAATAAAAGAATATTTAGTTATTATCTCGATACGTTAATGTTAGACGATTGTGACTTAGCCAAATTGTCAGCACTGGCAGGCTCTTCATTAGATATACTTAGAAATCTTATGTTCTGTGAAGTCGATAAAGCCAATCAGATGTATGTGTATAATAAGTCTGTTTTTTCATTAACTGCAATTTGCACATTAAAAGCTAAATTATGCCCATTGTGTTTGAAAGAAAATGAATATATCAGAAAAATATGGGGTCTTGTAAATGTTACAGCGTGTCCGTATCACAAAGTAATGATGGTGGATCAATGTCAAAATTGTTCTAAGAAAATTTTATGGACCCAGAGTAATATTTTTATGTGTTCATGTGGTCATTCGCATAAAAATAGTAAAGTAGAAATTGCTGGCGAAGCATGTATAAGCATCTCCGAATATGTATATCAAGAATGTGGGTTATTAAGTAAGAATTTGAGTTTACCTATAGATTTAATAAATCTAAATACAATGAATAACGTCATTCTCTTTTTTGCGAAGCATATCGGAGATTTTAAAAATCTTTCCCAATTATCTGGAATCAACTCACTTATAAAAGATTTTGCAATATTACAAAAGCAGGTTTTTGATCTTTTTAAAGCATGGCCTCAAGGTTTTTATGAGTCTTGGATCAACAAAGAACGAGACAACAAAATCGTAAATATAAAAAGGTTATGGGCGATTTTGGAGAGCTTTATCTTGAAATTTTTGAAGATAGAAAGGACACCTATAGTATTATTAGGAAGGAATTTATTAACTATATCTTAAAAAATATAGACAGATATGCGTCTCCCAATCTGGCGAATGTCGTAAATCGCTTTGAAGAATTACTCCTAACAGGAAACAATGCAGCAAGGTTTTTGAATATAAGTCGGGATAAGTTGGTTCGATTAATTCAAAACAAGATAATAGACGGGAATTTAACCACTAATACTTCCGGAACGATGATATTTGTAAAAAAAGATAGTGCAGAAAGTTTTAAAAAAAAGGTTTTTAATAGACGATGGGTAAGATATTTGGATGCACAAGACATTTTAGGTGTAGGACTTGGTGTTGATGATCTTGTTAACTATGGATTCCTTTATTTCGAATACGATGAATTCGATTAACAAGGGGCTGATCGATCCGGAATTTTTGACCTCCGAAAATACGACCGGCTACTGGCCTAACAGCCAAGCATTCTTTAACGGTCGCATGGGTTGACGGGGAAGGGTGCCCACTATCATTGGCGAACGGAAATCGATCCCACGAACCCAGAGGACAAGGGAGGTAGCGTATACAACCAGTTCAAACAAAGTCAACCGAACGGATCGGTGGTAATTGGAGTGCCCGCTGTAGGTCCACAAGGGAAATCGGGCGTTCCACAATGGGATATCGCCAGTACACCGCTCGGTATTACGACCAAAGCGGCCAAAGATCCGAAGAAAGTAGAGACGCTGCTCAAAATGGTAGAAGTGAACGCGACGGACTTCGAATTTCATCTGGCCATGCGTATGGGCGAGGAAGGAAAAGATTACATGGTCGATAACGGCAGGTACATCAGTCTTATCGACGACCCCAACAATTCGAAGGAATCCCGTGGAATCAATGTATTTCATATGCTGATTGCCAGAGATGATTTCTATAAAACAATCACCGGCAAGTTCAATTACGAGTATGCCGATCGAGTCTATACGTACAAAGGCTATCCGCCGGTCTTCGTTCCGCCGGTGGAGGCGTACCCCAAACATCTGCCCTCGTTGCACAAACTAACTCTGGAAACGTACTTCAATATCATTACCGGTGACCTACCGATCAACGCATTCGATGATTATGTGAAGCGGTTCAAGGAGGGCGGAGGTGACGAAATCGAGCGCCAAATCCGCGAAGCGGCAGGCAAATAAGATTGGTGACCGTCATCAAAATGGACCATCCTAAAATTAAACTCTTCATGAGAAGAGAACAGTTATCTGATAAAGCTGGATAAAAAAGCGCAAGTGCAGGAGGAAACTCGCACCTTCACTTGCGCTTTTTGCTTCATGAGCCCACATTTTAGAAGGATTGTCGCACTTTCTCAGCATGGCTTCCCTACCTACAATTTACCGTCAGTGCAAAATACAGAACTCTCCTGGAGCCCGTCGGGTCAAATCAGGCAAGCGTCTAGCCGATACAACAAACGGAGAAGTCCATTTGAAATCATTAACTGAGATACTCAAATAACTCAAATAAACGGACGAACGGTATCACGGTAGGCCTGAGGCGTGATTCCCTTCTTTTTTTTGAACAGCTGGCAGAAATAAGGATCGCTGAGTCCGCCCACTTCTCTGCTGATCACCTTAACCGGCTTCTCGGTCAGCATAAGCAGGGCGCAGGCCTCTCTGATTCGCCTAGCCGCAATATAGTCGGAGATGGTCTGTCCCGTGTACTGCTTGAACAGATGGGACAGGTGGTAGGGAGACAGATGGAGATCTTCTGCAATCCGCTGCAGTTCAAAGGGCTCTCTGAAGTGCTCCTCAACCCATTCCATGATGTTCTCCACATGCTGTGTAGCTCTGCCCAGACCGAAGGGACCGGCCGCTGTTTCGTTCGTAAATACATGCCGCTCGAGTTGCCTTAGCAGCGTTAGTAAGAACAGTCCGAGATCTTCTTCTCGGGCGGCTGGGTGCGATAACGGCTGCCGGAAATCTTCTAATAGGTTCGGCAGCCACGGATCCTCATTCATCTGGAACACCTGCTGCTTCAGAACGCCCCGCCACAATTTCCGGAAAAAGAAACCGATCCTTGGAAAAGGCGCAAGCCAAGGTTCGACCAGATGAGGGTTAAAGGTCAGATTCGTCCGAATGTAGGAAATTGTATGATGAACCGGCACTTCAACTCGGTGCAGCTGGTAGGGCTGAAAAATGACCAGTGTTCCGTTTTGCAAAGGAAAATGAGAGCCCTCAAGTGAAATTTCCCCTAGCCCCTGGTGGATATAAAGTACCTCAATCCCTTGATGGGCATGTACCTTTTTCCAGTGTTTCTCTTTCGTCTCATCCCGATAATTGAATACATAACCAGCCGGCCCCAGATCCAGGGATTCACGGTAGTTCATACTGTTAACCTCCAACAATCGCAATATTGTTATATATCATAGCATAAGATCCTGGTTGTTTATTTGATACAGCAGACCGTTCATTTGATAATTCGCAATACAGCTATATAACGACACAACTAAACGTAATTCCTTCCCACTATAATTTATATCAAAACGATTTATAGGAGGGAACACAAGTGTGGGCAAAAGCAATTGAGCAAGCCGTTGAGCAGACGAGAAGAAATATCGGACGTTTCGGAGAGCAATTTCCCCATGTGAGCAAAAACGGACGTTATTATGAATTGAACTCAAATTCCGATTGGACGGACGGATTTTGGTCAGGCATTTTATGGCTATGCTATGAATATACGGGGGAGGACGTATTCCAGGATACAGCCATTCGAACGGTGGAGAGCTTCCGCCAGCGGCTGCAAGACAAGCCGAGCCTCGATCACCATGACATCGGATTTCTGTATTCTTTGTCTGCCAAAGCTGGATGGATCGTAGAGCAGAACGAGGAAGCAAGGCACACCGCCCTCGAGTCGGCGGACATATTGATGAACCGGTGGCGGGAGGGCCCGCAGCTTATACAAGCGTGGGGACGAGAGAATGATCCGGAGAACGGCGGTCGGATTATAATCGACTGCCTGATGAATTTACCTCTCTTATACTGGGCCTACGAACAAACCGGGGAAGTGAAATACGCGGAGGCTGCTCGGATTCATGCCGAAAAGAGCCGACGTTTTCTGGTTAGGGGGGACGATTCTTCCTACCATACGTTTTATTTCGACCCTGTTACCGGAGACGCTGTACGTGGAGGAACGCACCAAGGCTACCGTGACGGATCGACTTGGACACGGGGACAGGCTTGGGGCATATATGGCTTTGTTCTCGCTTACCGGGCTCTGAAAAATTCGGAGTTTCTGGAAACTTCCAAGCGGATGGCGAAGTATTTTGCCGACCGTCTTCCAGCGGACTACGTTGTCTATTGGGACTTTGACGCGCCCCAAATTCCGGAAACGAAGCGGGACAGCTCTGCTTCCGCCATTGCCTCTGCGGGTATGCTGGAGTTGATGCAACATCTCGAGCCTCATGATCCTTTGAAGAAGCAATTGAGTGATGCGGTTGTCAACACGATGACTTCACTTTCTCAAAATTATACTCCGGATCCTGCGTCGGATGAGCAAGGCTTCATCCGACGCGGCTCCTATTCTGTGCGCAGCGGGGCATCGCCTGACGATTATACCATTTGGGGCGACTATTATTATCTGGAGTCGCTTATGCGACTTGAGAAAGGAATCCCCGGTTATTGGTACAGCCGATGACAACAGGTTACCGCCACGTATAACTCACTTCGCCGGGCCGTGCATCAGCGAAAAAGCTGATGCACGGCCCTTTTATGGCAGTCAGGCGTGGAATCAATATAGTAGAATCTTCCCCCTTAAATCCTAGGATTTCGGATATTTTTGCTGGAAGGATTCTTCTACAATGAGGTTACAGCCAAGAATGAAGTCCATGATATACGGGGGTGTGTTATGAAAACGGAAACATTAAGCGGTACGCAATTAGACAAATCTAGGAGAACTTCATTATTCATGCAGCTTCAAAAATATTTCCTGCCGATATGGAGACGGCTTAAAAGGGACAAATTTTTATATCTTATACTGACTCCGTTTCTGATTTGGTATGCGATATTTGTCTTCAAGCCGATGTACGGGCTGCAAATCGCATTTAAGCAGTACAGTGTGTTCAAAGGCATTGAAGGCAGCCCATGGGTAGGATGGTATCACTTTGAAGTTTTTCTGCAGAGCGAATACTTTATCCGTGTGCTGCAGAACACACTGTTCATTAGCGCATACAGCTTGCTTTTTGCTTTCCCTGTGCCAATTATACTCGCCCTGCTTCTGCATGAGGTGAAGAACAGCTTTTTTAAAAAAACGGTCCAGACCTTTACGTATCTGCCTCACTTTATATCCATCGTTGTGGTCTGCGGGATTGTAACCAATTTTTTATCTCCCTCTAGCGGAGTGGTTAATCTAATCCTTGAGAAGTTGGGAATGGAGAAAATCTATTTTCTAGCGGTCCCCGAATATTTTCGGTCGATTTTTATTTCAATGAACATATGGAAGGAAGCCGGGTTTGCAGCTATCATCTATATCGCAGCACTTGCTGGAGTAAATCCGGAATTATATGAAGCGGCCGTCATCGATGGGGCGAATAAATGGAAGAGAACTCTCCATGTAACGCTGCCCGGAATTCTTCCTACCGTCATGATCATGCTGATTCTGGAAATCGGAAAGTTGCTGGAAGTCGGCTACGAGGCAATCATACTTCTGTACCAGCCAGCCACCTACGGAACGGCAGACGTGATCAGCACATATGTTTACCGCGAAGGTATCCTGAACGGCAGATACGATATGGCTACCGCGGTCGGTTTATTCAATTCCGTTGTTGGTGTACTTCTGATCATTCTCAGTAATCGGCTCAGCAAAAAATTAACCGGTAACGGTTTATGGTAGGTGAAGAATTATGATAGAAAGCCGGGGAGAGAAAATATTTTATGGTTGCAATTATGTTTTGTTATCGCTCATTGCATTAGCTACACTGTATCCTTTTCTTTATGTACTGTCCGCGTCCATAAGCTCGCCTGAAGCGGTGGTAACCGGAGAGGTTCTCCTGTTTCCCAAAAATTTAACGATAGAGGCATACCAGGCTGTATTTGCCGAAAAAGAGATGTGGTCCGGATATGCCAATACTATTTTCTATACCGTGGTCGGGACACTGACCAGCATGGCATTTACGATCTGTGGCGCATACGCATTGTCGAAAAAAAGGCTGTTCGGGCGAACCTTCTTTAATTTGCTGATCTCATTTACAATGGTGTTTCAGGCCGGCATGATCCCGACCTATCTGAACTTCAGAGACTTGGACCTGCTTGACACCCGGACAGGTATCATTCTGGGATTTGCCATCACGACCTACAATGTGATTATCCTGCGTGCCTTCTTTCAATCCATTCCGGAAGAGATTGAAGAGGCCGCTCGGATTGACGGTGCGAGCGAGGCAGGAGTTCTCTTCCGGGTGGTGCTCCCTTTGTCCAAGGCGGCCATCGCGACCATCACGCTTTTTTACGCGGTTTCCAGATGGAACGGCTATTTTTGGGCGATGATCCTGCTGAAGGACACAGATAAAATCCCGCTGCAGGTGTTGCTGAACAGACTGGTTGTGCAGATGAAGCCGAGCGATACGATGCTGATGGACTCTGCCTTCAGTATCGGGGAAACGATTATTTATGCAACTATCATCGTAGCCGTTATACCGATTGTCATCGTCTATCCTTTTATTCAGAAATATTTTGTAAAAGGAGTCATGATCGGCTCATTAAAAGGATAGTTGTCGGTTCTGTCGTTGTTTTCAGCATAGAGGCGAACCATCCGGATTAGCCCGCTGATGACATATAACAATGAGTGATCAAAGGGGGAAGAACAGGTGACAAAGAAATTTAAAACACCGTTGCTGGCGCTAGCTCTAAGCTTCGCATTCATCGTTGCTGGCTGCACGAACAACGGCGGAGGACAAAGCATTTCATCTCCAGTCGACCAGCCGAAACCCAATGACGGTGTAACTGCCGGCGTTCAGGGAGGGGAAGGAAAAGCAAGCGATAAGCCGGTAACGGCCACCTTATTTTATTATGATGAAGTGTTTCAGATCTCCGGCGACATGCCCGTTCTTAGGAAAGCTGCCGAAATGACGAATGTGAGCCTTCAGAACGTCGCCCCTACTGGCGGCGAAGCAGAGCAGGCATACAATTTGATGCTTGCGTCTGGGGAGTTGCCAGATATTATCGCCTACCGGACAGCCGATTTGAACTCAATTGCACTCGAAGGAGCACTTCAGCCGTTGGATGATCTAATCGCTGAGCATGCGCCGAATTTGAGTGAATTTTTGGATGATCAACCGGATATTAGAAAGGCTCTTGAGGCATCAGACGGCAAAATATATACTATTCCTTTTGTCAGTGACGGTACGGCCAAGGAAGGTTGGTTTATCCGCAAGGACTGGTTAGATAAACTTGGCTTGCCAGAGCCCAAAACAGTCAATGATTATTATCAGGTTCTGAAAGCGTTCAAAGAGAAGGATCCGAATGGTAATAACAAGCAGGACGAAATTCCGTTTTTCCACCGCAATGCCTTGATTGGCGTGTATAGCTTGCTTCCACTGTGGGATTCCTTTAATGATTTCTATGTGGCGGAAGGAAAGGTTCATTACGGTCCCTACGAACCTGCTTACAAAGAAGGGCTATCGAATATCGCAAAATGGTATGAGGAAGGTCTGATTGACAAGGAGATCTTCACCCGCGGCAACAAGGCTCGTGATGTGCTGTTCGCAAATAATACGGGCGGTTCTACACATGACTGGTTTGCAAGCACTTCGAATTATAATACGTCCATCTCCGACAAGGTATCGGGCTTCGATCTACGTCCGGTTCCGCCGCCGGCAAGCGTATCCGGCAAGGTACAAGAGTTAACGAAGCGCGATAAATTGAACGGCTCCGGATGGGCACTATCAACAAAGGCCAAGGATCATGTGATGCTCATCAAATATCTCGATTTCTGGTGGTCGGAAGAGGGAAGAAGATTGTTCAACTTTGGTATTGAGAGAGAAACATACACATTGGTCGACGGAAACCCGAAATTTACGGAGGAAGTGTTGAAGCAGCCTTCAGTCGTAGATCATCTGATCTCGAAATATGGAGCACAGCTTAATATCGGGGCATGGCAGGATTTCTCCTACGAGGAACAGTGGTCCAGCAAGATTGCACTTGAAGGGATCAAGATGTATCAGGACAACAACTATATCAATACGGAGTTCCAGCTGCCGCCTCTGAACTTTACGCAGGAAGAGAAGAACCGTCTGAAAGAAATATATCCACCGATACAAACCTATGTCAGTGAAATCTCCCAGCGATGGGTGATGGGCGGCGAAGAGGTAGAGTCCGGCTTTGACACGTATTGCGCACAATTAAAACAAATGGGAATGGATGAAGTTTTGAGCATTTATCAAGCGGCATTTGACCGATTCATTCAGTAATGATGCCGGTTTCATAGGAATATAGAGGGATGACAAGCGTCTTCCCTCTTCCTTTACCCGCTCACTTATTATACGATACTTTAAAAATCCCCCATAAGGTGAGCTGACATGAAATCTTGGTTATACGCTACTTCGTTCAAAACAAGGATCTGGTTATCTTTTATTATACTGGTTACCGTTTCTCTTACCATATCCGGATTAATCTCCCACTATGTCGCGTCCAACATATTGGAGCGAAAAGCGATGGAGTTGAGCCAAAATATGATTAACAAATCGGCTCAAGCTCTGGAGGAGAAACTGCGTAAGGTCAGGCTGTCAGCGTTAACCTTCACGATGAATGAACCATTTAACAAATTGACAGATGTCATTCAGAATCAAACGGAACTATCTGAATATGAGCGATACTCGCTCACTGATGCAATGCAAAATGCCATGTTTCAAATGAAATTGATCGAGCCGTCTATTTCGTCGGTCCTGCTGGAAACGCCGGTCGGTGAGTTTTATCTGGAGTCCGATAAAAGAATTACGGAGGTAAGGCCGGATCTGGATTTATTTTCTAGACTGACAGACAACAGAAGGATGCCTATTTGGATGGAAACCCACGAAGATCACTATTTTGAAGGTGGAGCTAGAGTGCTGACTCTTCTTTCCAAACCTGTTTCCTCGTCGGCGCCGAAAGGGATCTACCTGCTTGTCAATGTAAAAGAAGAAGTACTACGTACGTATATGATGGATAATATCGGCCCTGACAGCGGTGAAATGATTGTATACAACGAGAGCGGAACTCTTGCGTTAGATATGAGCTCTTCCTTAAAGGAGATTGCCCTGCAGCCGGATTTTCGTGCACGGATGATGTTGGAGAGAGGACATTTCGAATATGAGTATAACGGCATCTCCTATATGATTAACTACGCCGAGGTTTCCTTTCCCGATAATTGGATGATTGTAAATATTCAATCTTTGGAGAGGTTGCAAAAGGAAATCAGTCTAATCAAATGGATTACGGCAGGAACCGTACTGGTATTCGGTTTATTCACTTCTTTTTTCGCGAAAAAAATAACGGGGCTCTTGCTGCGTCCACTAAGCAAACTGCAGCAATTGATGAAAAGGGTAGAGCATAATGATCTGGCAGTACGCTATGAGAGCCATTTTCAGGACGAATTCGCCCAAGTAGGTCAAAGGTTCAATCGTATGCTTGAGGAAATCGAGACCCTGATCGTTGATGTGAAGGAAGCGGAGACGAACAAGCGGAAAGCGGAAATGAAGACGTTACAGTCGCAGATCGAGCCTCATTTTTTGTACAACACATTGAATACGATTCTATGGAAATCGGAATCGGGCGAGCATGAAGACGTCAGAGAGATGATTGTATCGTTGTCCAAGTTATTCAGACTGGGACTTAATAACGGAAACGAAATCACCACCGTCCGAAAGGAGCTGGAGCACGTTACCCAATATTTGCGAATTCAGCAGCAGTGCTATGAGGATCTGTTTGATTATTCCATCCACGTGGAGGATGAATCGATATTGGATCAACCGATGCTGAAGCTTCTTCTTCAGCCTCTCGTTGAAAACTCCATTCTTCATGGCTTTAAAGATGGTGCAGATAACGGAAGGATCCAAATTACAATCGAGGTGGAGGAGAGACAGCTTCTATGCACGGTCGAAGATAACGGCAAAGGATTTGATACGGATGCCATACAGCAATTTTTGACAATGGGGGAGGCCGGCAAGTCAAACGGTTACGCTTTGCGCAATGTATACAACCGTTTAACACTTTATTACGGCAAGGGAGCCTCGATGTCGATGGAAAGCCAGCCAATGGAACGAACGGTCGTCTCATTGGTCATTCCGTTGTTCGGCGAGATGGATACTTTTTAGGAGAGGAGGATGAAAGGTATGGGAGTGCGGGAGCTTTATTCGATGATTGTGATTGACGATATCAAGACGGTGGTCAACGGTATTGTGAACCAATTGGAATGGAAGGAATACGGCATTGAGATTGCGGGCACGGCCCTGGACGGCGAAAGTGGATTAAAGCTTTTGCAGGACAAGAAGCCAGATATCATTGTGACGGATATCCGCATGCCAAAGCTGAGCGGTATCGAAATGACACGAGAGATCCTGGAGCTACTGCCGCACAGTAAAATTATTTTTATCAGTGGTTACAGCGATTTTGACAATGCTCGTCAAGCGATTGAGATCGGCGTGTTCGATTACGTTTTAAAGCCGTTTACGTCCAAGCAGTTTCTTGAGACCGTATTAAAAGCCAGGGATGCCATTGTCAGGGAACGTGAGCACAGCCGCCGGGTGACGGAAATGGAGATCAAATTACGGGAAAGCATGCCTTTATTAAGGCAGGAATATTTAGGCATGCTTGTCCGGTACTCCTCAGATCCAGAAACCATCGAGAGGCGATGGGAGTTTCTTGAGATCGATATGGAAGATGGACCCTACGCCGTCCTGGCGGCGGAGCTGGATGACCAACAAGACACCGAGCACGGGGGGCAGACGATCCGCGAAATCGAGCTCAACCGCTTTTCCGTACAAAATATTTTGGAGGAAACCATCCGTAATTTTACGAAGGGGATTGTTTTTCGGGATGGGGTAAGCCGGTTTATAGGCATCTTTACCGCTGCGGATGTGGACCGGCCCGTCGCGATTGCGGAGAAATGCCTGGAAAATGTGGTTAGGTACTCTAAGTGTACAATTTCGGTCGGAGTTGGCTTGACAGTCCAGGAGAAATACGAAATTCCGCGTGCTTACAGACAGGCAATGGAGGCACTGTCTTATAACTTCTACACTGGAGGCGGCAGTGTATTCGATTACAGGAACATCATGGTCAGGAAGCAGATGTCTCCAAATTACCCTATAGAGAAGGAAAAAGAGCTTCTGTTCCATATTCGTACGGGAAACATAGAGAAAACGATGCAGGATGTGGACACGATCTTTTTAGAATGGGAGTATATACAGCATCTTCCGAGCCCGGAGAGAATCAAGGTGCTCTATGTGGAATTGGCCATGTCTATCCATAAATCCTTAATCAGACTCATCGATGAGTCCGACCAGCCCCTATTCGAAGAAAAGATGAAGGAGCTGGCGTACAGGTCTTCCAACATTAAGGATATGCAGCAGCTTATTAAAGAAATTTGCCTGATTGGCTGCCGTATCGTGGAATCAGAGCAGCGGCAGCAAGCGGAGAAGATAATCGATCAAGCCATTTTTTACATTAAAGATCATTTACATTTAAATCAAACCGTCAGTGATTATGCAAGGCAGGTGCACCTGAGCAACAGCTATTTTGCTAACCTGTTCAAAAAGATGACAGGCATGTCCGTGATGCAGTTCGTTGTTAATGAACGGATGGAAAAAGCGAAGGAGCTGTTGGTGCAGCATTATTCCATACAGGAGGTGGCGGAAGCGCTGGGTTATGAAGACAGGTCTTACTTCAGCGAAGTGTTCAAGAAGCAAACAGGTCTTACACCCAAAGAATTTAAGGTTCGGCATTCTATCAAAGTATAGAGGAGGGAAATTGGGTTTAGAAGTACGGTACAACGCGGATAAGCAGGCAGAAATGCCTTTATCCAGCTAAATTTGAAAGCGTTATCAAATAAACACTTGAAAAGAGAGGGGTAATATATCAAATGGAAATAACCGCAAAAAAAGCGTTCACGCTGCTCTTAATGGTAGAACAGGCGGTCAACCTGCTGGACGGAAATGCGGTCGAAGACACGATCCATTTGCTCCCAAGAACAATGAAGCTGCTGAAGTTGGATATCGGCACCACACATTCAGAGAGAAGAACCCCTTACGGGGGAGGAAAATAAACATTTCAATTTCACATATCGAGACTAAACCATAAATGCACTAGAAGAGATAGGAGAAAAGTCCGGTCAAGTTAAATGACCGGACTTTCCTTTTTGATATTCGGTTATATCAGTCTATTCAATACGAATTGTTCAACAAACGCTTTATTTTCTTGTCAGTTTCTCCTTCTTGTCGAGGTTGGTAAATGGTTAGTTTTAGTTCGGGTGCATCGTACACCTGGAGCGTAATATGGTCCATCAACAATTCTCCAACTTTAGGATGCAGAATTGTTTTTTTGCCGCATGGGGTACCTAGAACTTCATGCTTTGTCCACCAAGTCCGAAACTCAGGGCTCTTATCTGTAAGTTCTTGAATAATACCTTTAAACCACTCATCACCGACAAAACGTGTATATGCTAAACGAAATTGAGCAATTAAGCGTTGTGCATGATCTTCCCAATTAACAAATAGCTCTCGATATTCTTTAGATGTAAAACAACGCCAAACTGCATTGCGATTTCGATCATCCATTTTATTAAAGTCGCCAAAAATCACAGCAGCGGCTTTGTTCCAGTTTACTATGTTCATTTTTTCATCTGTTACATAGGTAGGGCAGTGCTCTAGTTGAATCAGTAAGTTTTGTATGTTGCTATTTACACCTTCAATAAGTGGGTTTCCGGTCTTAGCTAGCAACGGTTGGTTTGCTAATAAAAACAGATGCTCTTTTTCCTCTTCAATAAGCCTGAATACACGCGAAATGGCCTCCAATACTTCTGCAGAAACTTGGATATCACGTCCTTGCTCTAACCATGTATACCAGGTTATTCCTATCCCTGCCAGCTGAGCCACTTCTTCGCGACGTAGTCCTATCGTTTTCCTCCGCCGCCCAACAGGTAAACCAAAATCCTCAGGTGATAACCGTGCCCGTCGTGTTTTTAAGAAATCTCCCAGTTCTTTTCTTCTTTCTTTATCACTTAACATTCAATCCCTCTCCTCAATAGGTGGTAGTCGTAATAATAGTGTAAATACACTCCTATTCCCAGTATAAACCTTCATCTATTCTAATAAATAAAGGAGGTGAGTTTAATGGTTTTCAACAGTAGAGCTGAGGATTTTCCCGTACTTACAAAAGGATTAATTCTCCTAATGGCTGCAGCATGTGGCTTTACAGTAGCTAACGTGTATTTAAATCAAACACTTTTAGTCAGTATGGGAAATACCTTTCATGTTTCTGCAACTAGTATAGGAATCGTAGCTACTTTAACACAAGTAGGATATGCTTTTGGAAATCTTTTATTGGTACCACTAGGCGACATTTTTGAACAAAGAAAATTAATTCTATGTTTATTATCTGCTGTATGTGTTATTTTGGCCGCAACTGCTTTATCAATAAATGTAACGTGGCTGATTGCAGCAAATTTCCTTCTTGGATTTGTTACAGTTGTTCCTCAAATCATTGTTCCTCTTGCGGCAAATTTAGCTGCGGAGGGAAACAGAGGTAAAGTATTAGGCAATGTAGCCATTGGTTTAGTATGCGGGATTTTAGGAGCCAGATTTATTAGCGGTTTTGTAGATTCCCATTATGGGTGGAGATCAATGTATTGGGTTTCTTTTGCCAGCACAATTGTAATTATTATATTCATTGCAATGTATCTTCCAAAAAGCAAAGGAAATCAGGTGATTCAGTACAAAAAATTGCTTGCATCTTTAGGCCCACTATTTATAAGAGAAAAAGCTCTGCAAAAAGCTTGTCTTAGTCAAGGAATGATGTTTGGTTCCTTTAGTGTCTTCTGGACAACACTTGTCTTTTTATTAAGTACTTCTCCGTACTCTTACGGAAGTGCCATGGCAGGTTTAATAGGTTTAGTGGGAATCGCAGGAGCCTTTGCAACTCCTATTATCGGTCGAGTAATAGATAAAAAAGGGCCTAAATTCGCTAATGCATTATGTATGTTGATTTCTTTACTCGCTTTTCTAATCTCCATATTTTTAGGATATTGGTTACCAGGACTAATCCTTGGTGCACTTTTAGTGACAGTTGGGACACAAGCAAATCAAGTTGCTTGTCAAGCTACTATTTTTCAGTTATCTCCTGAAAAGAGAAGCAGATTAAATGGATTATACATGGTATCTACATTCTTAGGTGGAGCTTTAGGATCGTACTTAGGTGTCTTTGCTTGGAGTAAATGGCATTGGTATGGAGTATGTATCGTTGGAATGCTAATGATAGGGATTGGTTTTGGTTCCTTAATCAGCTTGCCTAAACAAGAAAGAATTGAAAAAATATAGGATTCCAAGAAAGGAAGTAATGTCTAATGTCAGTGACTACAGAAAACTATAAAAAAGGATTGGAAGTATTAGCAAAAATCGATCCAGATAACTATCAAAATATTGTGAATGGTTTTAAAGAATCAGTATCACCTGATTTAGGAACTTTGGCCGTCGAGTTTAATTACGGTCAAATCTTTTCTAGACCAGGATTAGATTTAAAATCTCGTCTTCTTGCGACGGTTGCTGGTCTAACTGCTCTAGGAAATACCGAACAATTGAAGTTTTATATTAATGGGGCTTTAAATGTTGGATGGTCTGAGGAAGAAATTATAGAAGTTATGATGCAAATGTTAATTTATGCAGGCTTCCCTGTTGCATTAAATACCATTTTAACAGTAGCTACCGAAGTATTTTCTAATAGAAAAAATCAGTTGTCAGCCAATGAATGTGGAGGGAAAGAGTAAGATGATTATTGATAGTCATGCCCACGTAGTTCTACCTCTAGAAAAACAAATTGAGATGATGGATTCAAGTGGGATAGATAAAACGATTCTATGTTCTACGCTTGTTCACCCAGAAAAAAGTGAAACTTACGAAGAATTTATTCAGGAAATGAATGTATTGAATCAAGTTTTAAATAACGAAATAAATCCCCGAGATGCACGTCTACGAGCTATGGAGGAATTAAAAGATGCTGTCACAACATTTCCAGACCGGTTTATTGGGTTCGGGTCAGTTCCCCTTTCAAGTTCCTCTGAACAACTGAACCATTGGGTTGCGAAGATTGTAAACGACTATAAGATGAAGGGCCTTGGAGAATTCACTCTTGGCATAGGTCAAATAAAATTACTTGAACCTGTATTCCAGGCGGCTAATGATTATAGCTCCTTACCGATTTGGGTACATACGTTCCATCCATTAAACTCAAATGATATTCAAGAGTTATTCATCCTAACTCGTAAATATCCGAATGTACCTGTCATCTATGGCCATCTAGGAGGAATCCATTGGCTGCAAACCATTCCATTGATAAAAGAAACAAAGAACGCTTATCTAGATATATCAGCGTTTTATACAACTTATTCATTATTTTTGGCTATAAAGGAACTTCCAGAGAAAACTGTATTTAGCTCTGATTTTCCTTACGGTGATCCCTTCTTAAACAAGTTGGCGGTTGAACGTCATGCCGGAACCCTCCTTTTACTTGTTTAATCTATTCCCCTATAAACTAGTCTTATTTGTATGCAATGTAAAAACAGCCGGTCACGAGCCGGCTGTTTTACTGTCTATAAGACAACATACTTTTGTTAGTTATTCAAAAAAATTTACTCATAATAAAGATTGATTCTTATCCTAAATTATACTCTCCACATTCAGACATACTATGAAGGATTGGTAAAAACCCCTTGCCAAGACATGTTAAAGAATATTCTACTCTTGGTGGAACTTCCTTATAAACCTCACGATGTAATAGTCCATCACTTTCTAGCTCTCTGAGTTGCTTCGTTAGCATCGATTGTGTAATATCTGGAAAAGTACGTTTTATGTCCCCAAATCTTCTTGCTTCTTCGGAAATGCAACATATAAAGTAACCGATTATAAAGTTGATAAAATCGGTGACAAAATCGGTGAAGTAGAAACGAGGACCGATTCTGAGGCTTATTCCTATGATGGTACGTATTCTAATAAGTTTAATGTAGGCACGGAAATCTACTCCATAGTAGACATCGATGAAAGCAAAGCCATTACCGTTAAGTCAGGAGATAAAGTTTATTTATTACTCGAAAAAAACATTGAAGACTTGGAGGGTTTAAAGTGAAAAAATGGATGACTGCAATGCTCACAGCACTACTGTTCTTTACAGTTTTTCAAAATGTTAACGCTTACAGGCTTGATGGATGGAAACGTATCGATTTGTCTAGTATGGGATATCAAATAGGCAGTAATGTGGATAGTACATGTAGATCCACTGTTAGTTCCGGGATCAGTATGTGGGAAAACACTCCATATTTAGAACCAGAAATTAGTTTTAGAGAAAGCAGCAGCTATTCATGGTATTTTTCTTGTAATGATTTTGGGACTACACCACATACGCAAGAAATGCTGTTATGGCACATGAAATTGGACACGGGCTAGGATTGGATGATACTGTAAATCTAAATGTTTTGATGCATGAAAATGATTCAAGAATGGTTTATACGCCAACTCAAGATGAAATAGATGGTATAAATTACCTTTACTAGGAGGTTTAAATAATGATAAAGAAAATCAATATAACTTTATTTATTTTACTTATAATTTCTGTTCTTTGTTATTTCACAGTTATTCAGGGGAAATCAGAAACTAAAGTGGATATATCGTTGTCTATTGCAAAGGCATATGAAAATATAGATGAGTTAGCAAATGATTCTGAAGTAATTGCCCAAGTTATCATCAGAGAGACCAGTCCTATGACTTATCTTGATGTTCCGTTTACTATTTCTGAAGCCGATGTTAAAAAGACATATAAAGGGACCGTACTAGATAAAAGCATACAAATACTTGAAACAGGTGGGTTAATTAATAACATTCAATTTTCTGCTAATGGCCATGAGGTTTTCAGAAATAACGAGCAGGCAGTCGTGTTTTTGAAAAAATACGAGGGTCCTATTGGGGAGAACCTATATATGATTGCTGGAATATATCAAGGAAAATTTAAATTAGACAACGATACGAATAGTACTATAAATCCTATTAATAACGCTGGCAATATGAAACTAGAATTGAGCGAGTTAGAAAATCAGATAAACGAAAATTCAACAACAAAATAATAGCGCTTGCTCAAAAACATATAGAGTAAGAAGTCACTACAATGAACTTACCCCTGTCAAGTTAAGAGCCTTATAAAAGGTGCCTTAAGCAACCTTAGTTCGGTACTCAACCGGACTAAGGTTGTTCAGATTTGTAGAAAATGTTCGTGGTTGTAAAAATGAAATGGATATCGTTCAATCAGGCAACCAATTCACAACAACTTCTCCATGATCTTCACATCCACATATTCACCATCCAAGATCCCTTGCTTTTCAAAAAACCCCACATCACGGTAACCAAGTTTATGATATAAGCCTTGACCATTTTGATTAAACGGAAAGGTAAACAACACGATTTTATAAAAGTCTTTTTTCATAGCTATCTCCTCCAGACGCTGAAGAAGTATGCTTCCAATTCCTTTGCCCCTGAAAGCTCGATCTATGTAAATGGATAGGTCGGCAACACCGTCATAAGCACATCGTTGCGAGTAAGGGTTGAGGGAAGCCCAACCGATTACTGCATTATCGTACTGAGCTACAATGACAGCGTAACGTTCTTGGTGTTGTTGGAACCAGTCATTCATATATGCAATATCTTTTTGATCAACTTCTAGTGTTGCAATTCGATCCTCAATTCCTTGATTATAAATGTGCAGTATTCGTTCCACGTCGCCAGGGACTGCTGGTCTAATTGAAGTGGCTTTCATTGTTAGTTCCTCCTATGTAGGAAATATAAGCTTAGCAGCAGGAGACACAGCAGATGTTCATGCGAGGTTGCCTTGAAAATGAGAACGATATACGAGATTTTTTTCTATTGAGTTCTTCATTGGTTATCTCTCGGCTTTTTTGAATGTGGAGGTCATTTTTCATTAAATACTCTGCAACGTAAGAATGAAGTAACATAATAATTCATCTCCTATAGATCAATTTTATTATTCAGATAATGGGCCACAGCATTTATTGGATTTCGCCATCGCGTCGTTAAAAATCTTAACGGAATGAAGTACAGTTTCTTTTTCGAACTCGGTCATATAAGAGAATACTTCGTTAAGATAGTCATTCATCTGCATATCAATGGTTGTTGCTACAAATTTACCTTCCGTCGTAAGGGCAAGTGTGTGAACTCTTCGGTCTTGCGGATCTGGTGTTTTTTTCACTAAATTCATTTTGATTAAGGATTGGACCTGTCTGCTAAACGTCGTAATATCAGTTCCCAAAGTCTCAGCGATTTGTTGCATCGAAGGGTTGTGCTGCCGGTCAATCTCATACAAAATGTGGCTTTGAACTAAAGAGACATCGTTTCCCCCAATACTGCAGCAGTTTTTATTCAGAAGACCAAATCTTCGTGTCATGATTTGAAACAATTCACGTGCATGTTCCATATTTGAATCACCTCTAGTCATAGTTATACAATATATATTTGCAACATGCAAGTAATAAAATCTATGGCTTGTGATCAGTTCTTTTGTAAATTGGATTTTGATTTTGAATTATACTCCTATATAAATCAAAATAAAACGATGCTTGACGTGTTCATTGCGACTTGCTACAATGGCCACATCAAAATAATTTGATGGAAAGATGAGGTGACAACATGAAGGTCTCCCTTATACAAGAAGACGTTTTGAGCCTATATGAACAAAAGTTCAAAGCACTATCTGATAAAAACCGGCTGAGAATCATTTATGAACTAAATCAACGAGGTAAAGTATGTGTATGTGACCTAACCAACATGCTGGAACTGCCTCAATCAAAACTGTCTTACCATCTAAAAATGTTGCTAGATGCAAATATTATATTGATGGAACGCATCGGAAAATGGAACTACTATCAATTAAACGATGAAGAAATCAAAGGATTATTATCCGAAAAGTTATGTTGTGTTTTCTATCCTAATACAAAAACATAATTTTTTTAACTTATACATCAAAAAAGGTTGATGAATTGAAAACATAAGGAGGGTTTCTATATGAAGAACATTGAATATAAGGTTGCCTCATCTTCTTGTTGTACACCTAAAGATCCGACAATCACTAAAGATCAGTGAAGGAGGAGTATGTGCCGCACAACGATAAACTGCCGTAGCGATTATCGGTGCAAAGGGGGAGAATCGGAAGACAAGGTTCTCCATGCAAAACAAACGAAGGAGTGAAGAATCATGTACAAATCCATCATTATAGGAACGGGTCCAGCAGGTTTAACGGCAGCCATTTATTTAGCTAGAGCTAATTTGAATCCGCTTGTTATTGAGGGACCACAACCAGGAGGCCAATTGACATTAACTACAGAAGTTGAGAATTTCCCTGGATTTGTTGATGGAATCATGGGACCTGAGCTCATGGATAATATGAGAAAACAAGCGATTCGATTCGGTGCTGAGTTTAAGAATGGTTGGGTGCATGAAGTGGATTTCTCTTCACGTCCGTTTCGATTGTCCGTTGAGGGGCTGGGTCAATTGGAAGCTGAAACGATCATTCTCTCCACGGGAGCATCGGCGAATTTACTTGGCGGCATACCAGGCGAGAAGGAGAATATCGGCCGCGGCGTAAGCACATGCGCGACATGTGATGGTTTCTTTTTCCGAAATAAAGAAGTGCTGGTCGTGGGCGGAGGAGATTCCGCCATGGAAGAAGCCAATTTCCTTACGAAGTTCGCATCCAAGGTAACGATTGTTCATCGTCGTGATGAACTGCGTGCTTCGAAGATTATGCAGGAACGTGCAAGACAAAACCCTAAGATAAGCTGGGCACTTAGCAAAGAATCCACTGAAATTATCGCCGATGATCGCGGTGTTACCGGGCTGCGCGTCAAGGATCTAAAAACAGGAAATGAAGAAATCATCGAGACTAACGGAATTTTTATTGCGACGGGTCATACGCCTAATACGGCATTTTTAAAGGGACAGATTGATACCGATCCAGTTGGATATATTCGTGTGAAACCTGGTACGACCGAAACGAACATTCCAGGGGTTTTTGCTTGCGGAGACGTACAAGATCCGAAGTACCGTCAGGCGATTACAGCAGCAGGTACAGGATGTATGGCGGCGCTAGACAGCGAACGATTTTTAGAAGCAGAATCCGCGTTTATAAAATCAGTCACAGATTTGGCTAAAGTATAAGCGTATGCTTATGTATGAATTAGATTTCACTAAAAAAGACAACAAAGCTAATTCGAAAAGAAAACGATACAGCACAACTTGATTCAGTAACAGGCGTTTTCTGCCTCGACCCTTGTGGTCGGGTGTTACATTAACATGAGAGCAAGAAGGAGCAACTAGATCATGAAGGGCACGAATGATTTGACACAAGGTCCTATTATGTCTACTTTAATGAAATTGACGATTCCCATCATTGCAACCAATTTTATATCTACAACCTACGGTCTTGTGGATATGATTTGGGTTGGAGGACTAGGAAGTGGTCCGGTTGCTGCAATTGGCACAGCAAGCTTCTTCATTAATTTAGCGATTGCTTTATCGACCATGATAACGATTGGTACTGGCATCAAGGTCTCACATTGTATGGGGGCCTGCCAGGGAGAACAAGCCAAGTCTTATGTGAAGAACGGATTTATCATGTCTATTGTATTAGGGCTGCTCTACATGGTTTTTATCATATTAACCCAGGACCAGCTTATTAGTTTTTTCGATCTGGGAAGTGAAACAGTTGAGCAGATGGCGAAGCAATTTCTATTGATTTCGATAGTAGGTACCCTATTTTCAATTCTGAACACCTTATATGCAACCATTTTGAATGCAATGGGAAACAGTAAACAACCATTTTATATTTTTTCAATGGGTCTCATTTTAAATATTATTCTTGATCCATTTTTAATCTATGGAGTGGGCAGTTTTGAAGGTTGGGGAGTTGCAGGGGCCGCTATTGCTACACTAACGGCTAATGTACTTGTGACTTTGCTGTTTATCATTAAAACGAAAAACTTAGAAATGATCTCTAAGCAATCGGTATGGAATAGCCGTCTAATGAAAGAAGTTATCCGATTGGGCGTTCCGATCACGATTCAACGGGTCACCTTTACGATCATTTCGATCATTATTGCTAAGATTATTGTAAGGTGGGGGGCTGATGCCATTGCGGTTCAAAAGGTTGGCATTCAAATTGAATCGATCTCCTATATGACGATCGGTGGCCTACAAGGGGCTATCGCAGCCTTTTTTGGACAAAATTACGGAGCACGTCGATTGGATCGAATTCGGCAGGGTTATCGAAAAGCGTTGCTGTTGACCTCCATATTTGGCATTTTCGCTTCGCTCGTATTCATTTTATTTCCTCAGCAGCTCTTTTCGCTGTTTCTTTCTGATGATACGAGTATAAAGCTCGGAACGGACTATATGCGAATTATCGGCTTCTCCCAACTGTTCATGTGTTTGGAACTGATGACCGTAGGTGCGTTTAACGGTATTGGTAAAACACATATTCCGCCGATCTTCAGTATTTTATTTACCGCGTTAAGAATCCCCTTTGCTTTGCTCTTATCTGAACCGTTTGGTTTAAATGGGGTGTGGATGGCGATTGCGCTAAGTAGTGTTTTTAAGGGGATCATTTTGGTCATCTGGTTCAGAAAATCTTTACGCAGTATTCATAAATAGCTTGCAATTTCTTAAATGTTCAAGGATAAAGGACGGTCATAAACATGAATTTGTTGAATCGTGAACTTATACAGATTGTAATAGACCATGCACTTCAAAATGATCTACTTCGAGGTCATTTCGGATTAGAAAAAGAAAATGTACGGGTCGATCAAGATGGAAAGCTTGCACTGACACCCCACCCGAAGGCTTTTGGAAGCAAGACGGGCAACCCTTATATTCAAACTGATTTCTCAGAAAGCCAAATCGAGATGATAACTCCCGCCTTTGAGTCGATTGAAGAGACTTATCATTTCATGGAAGCCTTGCAAGACATCGTTTCTGTGGAATTGGAAGGAGAGTATTTGTGGCCTAGTAGCAATCCTCCCATGCTTCCCGAAGAGAATGAAATACCTATTGCCAAAATGAGCGATCCCATTGCGGACGACTATCGAAATGAATTGGCGGATAAGTATGGTCGTAAAAGACAATTGTTAAGCGGAATTCATTATAATTTCTCGTTTGATGAGAAATTTCTTGCAAAACTATATGATACACAGGTGCGGCACAAAGACTTTAAGGAGTTCAAAGATGCGATTTATTTTAAAGTAGCCCGTAACTTGATGAGGTATCGATGGTTGCTCATCTATCTAACAGGAGCAAGTCCTGTTTTTGATAATACCTATATTGAGCAATGTGTTAGCTTGGCGGATTCCCATGATAATAAAAGTTATTATTTTCCGATTATGAACTCACTTCGGAACAGTATGTGTGGCTATCGGAACGAAAAGTCGTATTATGTTTCTTTTAATTCGGCCAAAGAGTATGTTCATGACTTAAACAGGCTGATTCAACAGAATGAATTACTGAGCGTAAAGGAATTTTACAGCCCCGTTCGCTTAAAAACCGCTAAGGGGCTCAATCCGTGCCAAGAGCTTGTGGAAGATGGAGTAGCATACTTAGAGCTTCGATTTATGGATATTAATCCACTTCATAAGATTGGAATAAGTAAAGAAATGATGCACTTTATACATTTGTTTATTCTCTTTATGCTGCTTAAAGTAGATGAATCCTTCCATGAGGAAGACCAAAGGATAGCTGATGTAAACCAAGATCAGTTGATAATGAAAGGTATCAAAGGCTATTTAAACGAGCCTGAATATAGTCAGTTCACGATGGAGGAAATGGCACTCGCTGTTATCGATGAGATGAAGGATATGGTGCAGCTCTTGTTTCCTAAGCATGGGGATTATCAGGACATTCTGGACGGTGAAAAGCAAAAGATTCTACATATTGAGCTGAATGTTGCATCCAGGGTGAAGTCCGACATTCAAAAATCATCCTATCTGGCCTACCATTTGGAAAAAGCGAAAACATACGCTCAGGACAGTATTCAAAAAGGATACCGTTTTGCAGGGTATGAGGATCTCGAATTATCAACTCAACTGCTCCTAAAGGCAGCGGTGAAACGAGGCATACGCTTTAAGTGGATGGATCGGGATGAGAATTTTGTACTGCTTTCAAAAGGTAATCATAAAGAGTATGTGAAGCAAGCTACGAAAACTTCCTTGGACTCCTATAGTACGGTATTAATTATGGAAAATAAGGTGGTTACGAAAGAAGTTCTCAAACAACATGGAATTCGTGTACCGTCAGGGGAAGCGTTTCAGAGCATGGATGAAGCAATGTCCACCTATGAAACATATCGCGGTACTCCAATTGTGATAAAGCCCAAATCAACCAATTTTGGACTCGGCATTACGATCTTCAATCAAGATTATTCGAGAGAGGATATGAAAAAAGCGTTTGAAATAGCCTTTTCGCACGATAAGACGGTTCTACTTGAGGAATTTATGACAGGGAAGGAATATCGCTTTCTGGTCATGGGGGATCAGGTTGTAGGGGTGCTGCATCGTGTCCCTGCAAATGTCGTCGGTGACGGTGTCCACACGATCGAACAGCTTGTTCATGAGAAGAATAAAAACCCACTTAGAGGTAAAGGGTATAAGACTCCCCTTGAGAAAATTCAGTTAGGGGAAGCAGAAGAGATGTTTTTGAAGAACCATGCTATGGGTTGGAACGATATACCCCAATTAGGGGACGTCATCTATCTGAGGGAAAATTCGAATATTAGTACGGGAGGAGATAGTATCGATTTTACGGATGAAATGCCAAACAGCTATAAGAATCTTGCCATTCAATCAGCTAAAGCTGCAGGAGCGACCATATGTGGTGTGGATATGATGATTGATTCTTTAGAGGAAGAAGCAACCGATACCAATTACAGCATTATAGAAATCAACTTCAATCCAGCGATCCATATCCACTGCTACCCTTATATCGGAAAGAACAGAAAGGCAAATGACAAGATTCTGGATTTATTATTTGGGTAGTTCGATTGCGGCGATGTAAGTTGATTCCATCTGGGAACGTGTCACTGGCTGAACAAATGAATGAGCAAATAGTGATTGAAACAAGATGATGATGAATGGCTTACGTAACGCCGGTCTCACAGACCTTCTGGCAAGTGTCATACAGGGCGTAGCGGATCAAGGACTGTTTGCGGCAACAATGGGGATGGGCTTCATTGCGGCGATTATTTCTTCGATCATGAACAATATGCCGACCGTCATGATTGATGCACTCGCAATCGATGCGACAAACACGTCGGCTGCCATTAAAGAGGCCTATAATTTATGCGAATGTGATTGGTTCCGATTTAGGTCCCAAAATTACACCAATTGGTTCACTGGCTACCTTGCTTTGGCTGCATGTCCTTTCGACTAAAGGTGTGAAGATCAGCTGGGGGACTTACTTTAAGACAGGGATTATATTGACCATCCCAACGTTATTTATAACCCTTTTAGGATTATATATCTGGCTAACCATACTTTAATTCAAGTGATAAGGGAGAGAAACGATGATGGAAAAAAAGACATTGTACTTCTTGTGCACAGGCAACTCTTGCCGCAGCCAAATGGCTGAAGGATGGGCCAAAAAACATCTGGGTGATGATTGGAATGTCTACAGCGCCGGCATCGAAGCACATGGGTTAAACCCGAATGCGGTCAAAGCAATGAACGAGGTGGGGATCGATATTTCGAACCAAACTTCGGACATCATTGATCCGGTGTTGTTGAATCAATCCGATTTGGTGGTCACCCTATGCGGTGATGCTGCCGATCGTTGTCCGATGACACCTCCTCATGTTCGCCGCGAGCACTGGGGATTTGACGATCCTGCCAAGGCTCAGGGTACCGACGAAGAAAAATGGGCTGTTTTTCAGCGCGTTCGCGATCAAATCGGCGAGCGTATTCAAAAGTTCGCTGAAACCGGCGAGTAATAAAATAGAATGGAGGAGCCGGGAACTTTTCTCGGCTTCCTTTATTATTAGAGGGAAACGACATGATATCCATTGAAATTTATGATCCGGCCATGTGCTGTTCTACAGGCATATGTGGGCTCACCAAAATAGGAGGCAACGAAGAACATGGAGAAGAAATACCATGCACTACATGAAGATAAGATCTATATGGGCGGAGCCGCTGATGTCGAAGAAATGGTAAAACAAGAAGGTGTCCAAGTTGTGGTGGATCTTCGAGAAGAAGCCACGGAGTGCGCATCAACAGATGCCAACGTGAAATGGATTAAGATCCCCCTGGGCGACAATGCAACAGAGAGCGAGGAAGTTTTATTTAAAAAGGCGATCGATGAAGTAGTAAGTGCCTATCACAATGGCCAAAAAGTTGCTTTTCATTGTTGGGGAGGTAAAGGCAGAACAGGAACCGTTGCTATTGGAACTTTGCTAGCCCTAGGAGAGGCCCAAACCATTGCCGAAGCTGAGGAAAAGGCCAAGAGCATTCGCAATATTATTCAATAAAGCCGACCCAAAGGGAATCCCTCGAAAAGATATTTGAAGCATAGTCTTATGATAGCCACCTGTTCTACAGGCGGCTATTTAAATGGACTCATTTTAAAATAAAAACTTGCAAAATACAAATATCTGAGTTATAACTGATCTAAGGTTAGATGCATACAATGTGAGTGGGTTTTAATTTTTATGCACCTTAAAGTGGACTAAGGGGCATATTCTATGAGTTATTACTTGCAGTTTACAAATAATTTGGAGGTTGATTTTTGATGGTAGCGGCAAATGCATTTGTCCCACGGATCAAAATCAAAGAGGGAGGATGGTGAAGCGGAGCACAGCTGAGAAAAACATGATCATTGCCGCCTTCATCACAGCAGTATGTTTATTTGGAGACGCCATGTTATATGCCGTGTTGCCGATAAACAGTGAGGAATTCGGGCTAACCGCCCTTTGGCAAATTGGAGCTTTATTGTCGATCAATCGGTTTGTTCGTATACCGATACATCCACTCATTGGTTGGTTCTATACACGATATCCAGTGCGAAATGGTCTATTCATCGCCATTTGCTTAACGATCGTTTCTACATTTTCTTATGGTTACTTTGATCAATTTATCGCGCTCTTGATCGCTAGATGTGTGTGGGGAGTGGCATGGGCTTTCATTAAACAAGCCGGGCAGTTATTAGTGGTTGAAGCTGTTACGGAGAGCAAGCAGCCAGGAAAACTAACAGGTTTGTTTAATGGGATTGCCGGTGCTGGTGTCGTTATCGGAATGGTTGTAGGTTCCTTATTATCTGAAAGCTTTGATACTTCGTCGGTGTTAATCGGTTTTGCCATCCTCAGTGCTTTAACTTTTCCGATTTTGTTACCTATCAAAATAAGCAGTCGAGGTGTAGTGCAGCATGTAGAGAAAAACAAAAATTCGAAAGCACTCATGCTTATGTTTAAGGATCAACGTTTCATCGTTCTACTTCTAACCGGATTTGTGATTTCTTTATTATTCCAAGGGTACGTGAAATCGACACTTAGCTACTGGATAGAAATGCGGGATTTTAGTGCCTTATCTTTATTAAGTTCGATTAGTGCTGCAACGTTAACAGGGATATTACTCACCCTCAAATTAGCTGCGGATCCTTTCCTTGGTTATTGGGTTGGAAGGGTTAGTGATATCAGGCAGTCGAGAACAGAATGGTTAACGGGAAGTATCGTGGCAGTGGGTATTCTTTTTGTCATCATCGCATTCAATCTCCATACTGTTTTGTGGCTCTCGACACTGATCCTATTACTTCTCGTTTCTTCAATCGTAACTACATTATTAGATGCTGATGCTGCTCAATATGCAGCTGATTCGTCCAATAAACATTACGTTGTATCTTCGTATTCCATGACGGTTGATATAGGTGCTGCGTTAGGTCCATTTCTGGGTTTCACACTGCTCTCTGTCATTGGAGACACCGCCTTGAATGTCAGTGCTGCTCTATTGTTAGTTTTGTGTGCATTCATATTGCTTCGAGTAAAGAAAAGGGATCGAAAAAATGAAGTCCTAAATGATATCGATAACCATACATAACGTGAGAGGAGAGAATGACAATGAATCAAGTTTTAGATGTCCTAGTCATTGGTGGCGGGCAATCGGGATTAGCATCAGGGTATCACTTGAAACAAAGAGGTTTATCCTTTTTAATTTTGGAAGCGAGTGGGGAAGCTGCAGGTTCGTGGCCGAATTACTACGATAGTTTAAAGCTGTTTTCGCCGGCTAAATATTCATCCTTACCGGGACTATCCATCCCGTCTCCAGGTGACCGATACCCCAATCGAGATGAGGTTGTTCAGTACCTAAAAAACTATGCGTCTCACTTTCAATTGCCAATTGCCTTTCATCAACGTGTTGAGCAAGTTTCTAAAAAATCAGGTGTTTTTCAAGTTCGTACGACTACGGGAGAAACCTATACTGCACGCAACGTGATCTGCGCTACTGGTTCTTTTAACAAGCCATATATCCCATCGATCCCGGGTCAGGAAGATTTCAACGGTACAATTACACATTCCGCATTGTATAAGACACCGGATCCCTATAGAGATCATTCTGTCATCGTCGTTGGCAGGGGAAACTCAGCCGTACAAATCGCGATGGAGTTAGCAGATATAGCTAATACAACATTAGCTGTTCGTGAGCCGGTCTCGCTTGTCCCGCAGCGTTTTTTAGGAAAAGATATTCACTTTTGGTTTATTATCACCGGTATCGATTCTCATTGGCGGATAGGGAAGTCATTAGCCAACGCATCTTCCGTCATGGACCTGGATGGGTATAAACAAAGGTTGAAGGATGGCAATCCAAAGCAAAAGATCATGTTTACATCGTTTTATGAAGATGGAGTGATCTGGCCAGATGGTTCAAAAGAGAAGGTGGATATTGTTATTTTTGCAACTGGGTTTCGTTCCAATCTTTCCTTTATCAAAGATCTAGGAGGACTTGATGCTAAGGGAGATCCATTACAAGACCGAGGTGTAAGTACGGTTGTACCTGGTCTATATTATGTGGGGCTATCCGGGCAGCGATCCTTTGCTTCAGCGACCCTCCGGGGGGTTGGTCCGGATGCAAAGTATGTTGTGAAACATATTCAGCAAAATGCTAAGTAAGACAGATTGTTTCTTATGGGAGTAATGGCTAGTTAGCATGTATCATGAGGAAAGAAGGGTATTCAAATGAAAATTCTTGTACTTATTGCTCATCCCTATATTCAGCAATCAAAAATCAACAAACGTTGGAAAACAAGAACTGGAAGGTAAGGATTATATAACGGTTCATGATCTTTATGAGCAATATCCGGATGAACGAATTCATGTAAGAAGGGAACAGGAACTCTTACTCGTGCCACGACCGTATCGTATTTCAGCTTCCTTTCTATTGGTACAGCTCACCATCACTACTAAAAAGTGGATGGATCTGGTCCTTGGATAACTAAAGAAAAAATGTCTAATGACACAAAATTGTCTACATATATTTGTTGAGAAAAGCTTGATTTGTCAAGCTTTTTATTATTTTGTAGCCATATTGTGTCATCATAAAATGCACAAAAATGGCCACATTATAGGATTATGACATAAATGTGGCTACATTGTAGATAGCTTTGGAAAAAATATATGTTCTTGTCCTAAAAATATCTGAATTCATACATTAAACAGTTTATAACTCCATCTGCTTTCCAGAAATGGTTCGATCCCGTTTGTGCTGTCGTCGGAGAGGAACATTTTTCAGCAACGATAGACTATCCTGCCGAAATACTTGCTATAGGTATGTTGCCCATGTCGAAGGCGGGGAAGGGGACAGTTAATTATTAATGCAAAAGGGCCTCATTTCACGTTAACGGGACAAAGCAGAGAACGCTACAATTGAGTTTAACAACATGCGTGGAGAAATCTTTGGCTTCCACGATCTTAGTTCTCCCTTTTTAAGAATTGTTGCTTCAAAAAACGATTTTTCGCCATTGCTGACTCCTGTTGCCAACTCAAAAACACCTCCAAGGTCTCTTGAAGGTGTTTTAATTTGTCTCACGCTAAGGGGTGCACTTCAATTTAATTGGTTGGGTCCTTTTCTGACACTTCATTAAGGTCATTGAAACACTAAGAACATCTATATTCAATACAATTCTAGTAAATCATTCGTCGGTGTTATAAAAGTTAAGTTCTAATCTACAGTGACTTTACTTCCTATCGTTGGAAGATTTTGAGTCAGTAAAATTAACACGACCTACCGGTTAACAGTCCTATTGGTCGGACTAGCAGTTTTAACTCTTTCATATCCAGAGGTCTTCTAAAAACCCTCACATCACGATAACCAAGTTGCCATAACCATTTTGATTAAGCGTATAGGTTAAACAACTTTTATAAAAGTCAAAGAAGTTGCTGTGTCTGGAATGGCCTCCGCTCTGTTTTTTCTCCGTTAGCTGCTCAATATTTTGAGTCAAATGTCGTATGCAGTGTTTGTATTAGAAGCATCAAATGGAAAACTGATTTTTGGCTCAATACTCCGTGATTATGCCGAGGAATTGGAGAAGCATGTTGCACTTGTAAGGACGAGATCGGCAAGGGAGGTGTTTATTTCCTATATAGTGCAAGAAGCTATGATCCGATGGAAGAGATACTAAGCAAGGAATGGCGAGGTAAAAAAGTTAAAAGATAAACATTTGTCATTTGTTTAATAACAATGCATGTCTATGTGCCTATAGAGAAAGAAAAATATTGTCTGATCGTGGCGGGGAGTGGGTCTTTTGGCAGGTATAACCATTTTGATGTCGAAGATAACTACACTATCGGAAAATTATAGCTGAATAAACAACAGGAGAAGGCTGCAGACCAAAAATGGATCCGCAGCCTTCTCCGCTAACGGGCAGAATTACTCAACAAACTGGCACGAAAGAACGGCTGATTAAGCGGGCTCATGCAAGGTTTCTTATTCGTTCGTTTCCGATGTCACAAATCAGAGCCTCATCTTGTTATATGTGCAAAACGTAAAGGAGCTGAGGAAAAATGAACCTCGCACTGTGGATCGCAACCGGACTGCTCACCGTAGTAGCCCTGTCCAGCGGCATTAACAAGACGTTCTTACCCAAGGAAAAACTAGCCAAGTACCCTTTCGGGGGATGGGTCGAAGATTTTAGCGTCGGCTTCCTCAAGACTATAGGGGTCCTCGAGATCCTAGCTGCGGTAGGCCTGATCCTACCCGCCGTAATCGGCATCGCACCGGTCCTGGTGCCGGTGACTGCTGTCTGCTGGGTGTTGGTGATGATCGGCGCGATCATCATCCACCTCCGCTACGGCGACGTCAAACCAGTGGTGGGGAACCTGATTTATCTCGCACTGGCAGCATTCATAGCGTGGGGCCGTTTCGGACCCGAGTCCTTCACCGGCTGACCGATCACAATGCACGATGCTCTGTGACGCTCCCGGTGTGCTTTGGTTATTCGTTCGTTTCCGATTGTCACAAATCAGAGCCTTATCTTGTTATATGTGCAAAACGTAAAGGAGCTGAGGAAAAATGAACGACCTGACATGCATTATCATCGGAGGCGGTCATGCAGGGCTTGCCGCGCTCAAAGCGATAAAGGATGAGACCCGGGGCTTGGCGAACGGACGGCGGATTCGGTTTGTTCTGTTCGACAAGCAGTCCGGTCATGTACGCAAAGTGTTGTTGTTCCGGCCTGCTGTGGGCGAGGAAGAGATTATGATTCCCTGGACGCATTGGTTTCCAGAAGGAGTCGAATTCGTGCAAGGTACGGTTACGTCCGTGGATAGCGGGGAAAAACAGATTCGATATAAGGATGCGCAAGGAAATGATGCCCGAATTCGTTATGACCTCTTAGTCGTGGCAGTAGGTAGCATCGTTCGGCAACCGGATCCCGATCAGGGAGGCATCGCCTTGACCGACCCGCAAACCGCGGCAGACATCCGGGAGCGCTGGCGCGCCAATCTACGGAAAGCTGCTGACGAGACGAACCCTGAGGAACGAAAGCGACTGATGACAATAGCGGTTACAGGGGCGGGCATCAGTGGCATCGAGACGTCCGCTGAGCTGGTGCTCGCCATGCGGAAGGAAGCAGCAGCACTAGGACTGAATTCGTCCGATATATCCGTCTATTTGCTGAATGCGCAGGAGCGTCTGTTCCCGGGAGGGCCGAAGAAAGTTGGACGGAAGTTGTATCTGACGCTCAGCGAATGTGGAGTGACAGTAGTTCATAATCGTAAGGCGATTCGGGAGGAAGCAGGAGTGGTGACGCTCAGCAATGGCGATCGTCTGCCGGTTGGCCTATGTATATGGACGATTGGTCTGATACCGAATCCGGCACTTCGCAGCATGGGCTTGCCGCTTACTCCTGAAGGTCAAGTGCTGGTAGATGAAAGCTATCGCGTCAAAGGGACGCCGGACGTATACAGCATTGGCGACTGTGCAAGAATCGTTGATCCGAGAACCGGCAAGGCGGATCAGATGACTTGCAAAGAAGGTGGGATACAGGCGGATCGACTAGGGAAAATCGTGTTGGCCGATCTCGAGGGTCGTCCCGCACCGGTTCACAATTCTTATAAGGATATCTTCTGCATCGGCCTAGGGGAAAATCGCGGGTTGGTGTGGACGCGCCAATGGGGACTTGATATGATCATTACAGGAAAGCTGGGATGGAAAGCCAGAAAGCTGGGATGGGATTCAGCCAGCAGGCTCCGATAGAAACATTGAGACCAAGATCGCAATAGGTTACAGCCTAGAAAAGGTGAAACGGCGAATGAAGGAACTGTATGATCAATATAAAACGCTGCTGTTTACGTTGGCGTATCAATTGACAGGCTCTGCGGCAGACGCGGAAAAGGTGTTCCAACAGGTGCTCAGGCAATTTTTAGACGGTTATAAAAACAAACACAACGGCTGCATTAAACGAGGCTATGCAAGGTTATTCGTTCGTTTCCGATGTCACAAATCAGGGCCTTACATCGTTATATATGTGCAAAACGTAAAAGGAGCTGAGGAATGATGAACGACTTGACATTCATAATTATCGGAGGCGTCCGTGCAGGGCTTGCCGCGCTCAAAGCAATAAAGGAAACGACCCCGGGCATGGCGAACGGGCGGATTCGGTTTGTTCTGTTCGACAAGTAGCTCGGTCATGTGCGCAAAGTTGTTGTTCCAGCCGATATGATGGTTCGTATTAAACTGGAGTATTTACTCCGATAATTTATTTAAAAGGAGTGTTGTACCATGGCGGTTAAAGAATTATTGGATCAAGCGAAGGAAGGTTTTATCGCCAAAGCGCCTGAAGAAGTGCAATCGCAGGTTTTTCGGCACATTAAGGAGCAACAGGAGTCCGGTATTGTTTTCGGTTTAAAGGAAGGGGACAAAGCTCCGAATTTTACGCTGGCAAATCCGCTCGGTGAGCAAGTGAACCTATATGACGAGATTGCGAAAGGAACGGTTGTTCTAACCTTCTACCGTGGCAGCTGGTGTCCGTTCTGCAATATCCAGCTTCGGGCTTACCAACAATTGCTGCCGGATATTGAGAAGCTTGGCGGCCAACTGATTGCCGTTACTCTGCAAAGCCCCGACAACTCGCTGTCCCATAAGGAGAAGGAGGAACTGACTTTCCAGGTGCTGAGCGATTTGAACGGCCGTATCGCTGAAAGCTACCGAATCCTGTATGAAGTGCCCGATTATTTACAGGACACCATCATAAATTTCGGTTTGGATCTCACCGAGTTCAACAAAACCGATCGCTGGATTTTGCCGGTTACGGCAACGTTTATTATAGATAAAGAAGGGATAATCCGCCGCGCACACGTCAATCCGGACTTCATGAAACGGATGGAGCCACAGGAAATCATCGATCAATTGAAGAAGCTCTAAGAGAAGCATGAAAGATAGGTAGCATCGTGCAGTCTCGGATTATGAGAGAAGGGGTTGTCCCAAAAGTCATCATAAACGACCGAGGGGCAGCCCCTTCTTATTGACCGGACAAGATGTTCGGCGGTCGCCGATGGAGAACAATAAGTACAGTCAAATGAATGAAGATATGCGCGTGCTAAAGAAAAACATGAAAACCCGCCTTTATTCTTGACGTAAAGGCGGGTTTTTTGGAAAATGAAGAAGCAGGTATGGGATTACGCGAGTATGCTTCGATAGAAAACAAAGAGACCAAGATTGCAATATTTCTAACAACCCGGAGAAGGTGAGACGGCGAATGGAGGAACTGTACGATCAATATAGAGCGCTGCTGTTCACACTGGCTTATCAGTTGACAGGCTCTGCGGCAGACGCGGAAGATGCGGTGCAGGACGTTTTCTTTAAGGCGTTTGATGTACATCCTGAACGTTTGGAGGAGCCGAAGGCGTATTTGTGCAAAATGGTAACCAATCGCTGTCTCGATCTGCAGAAGTCTGCGCGGAAGAGCAGGGAAGTGTACGTCGGTCCGTGGCTCCCCGAACCGATTCGGACGCCGGAGGCGGATACGCTTGAGACGACGGTAGTCCGGCGCGATCTGCTGTCTTATGCCATGCTCGTACTTCTCGAGAGGTTGACTCCCACAGAGCGGGCGGTTTTCGTCCTGCGTGAGGCGATGGGCTTCGATTATCCCGAAATAGCTGAACTGCTCGGCAAGAAAGAGGCGAATTGCCGCAAGTTGATGAGCCGGGCAAGAAGCAAGATGGGAATATCCGAGGAGGAGCCGGTCGCGGCCGAAGCGGTCGAACTGGAATGGGTTAGCCGGTTCCTCACATCCCTCGAGCAAGGTAACGTCGATCAGATGCTGTCCCTGCTGACCGAAGATGTCATGCTCGTCTCCGACGGTGGCGGAAAAGTAATCGCGGCTACGGTTCCGATACAAACGCGCGATAGCGTGGCCCGAATCCTTGCCGCCGCGTACGAAGGCATAAAGCCCTATTATCAGGGAAATCTTCATTTCGAGGTTGCCCGTCTGAACGGCGAGATCAGTATAGTAGCCCGCTCGGGGGCCGAAACCGTGGGAGCTATATTTATACAACGCCGATGCGGAAAGCTTGCCAGAATCTACATCGTACGAAACCCGGATAAGCTTACCCGGGTTTAGGTTGTCGAATGAAGATTTTTCCACCACGATAAGATTAAGTTAAAATTTTTCAAGTTTCCTTTTGTCTTTAATGAACATTACATCATTGTGCTAACTGAGAACGATAGCTGAATAAACATTAGAGAAGGCAGCTTAACGCAACTTTTCAAATGTTGGAAACGTACAAGATTAAGGAAACTGTGCCATGAAACGTTAACGAAAAAATAAAAAGGTAAGGAATGACGACATGATAGGAACAACAGAGGATCAAGCCTCGCGATTGACGAAGATGCGAAGAATTTGGGGGTATGGTGCCGCCGTAGCGGTGTCGCCGTATCTGCTGATTAAAATCGCCTGGACCTTTGGTCTCTTCATGCCGACCGATCAAATGGGCGACCCCAGTTGGCGCATTGCCAACGCGGTCACCATGGTTCTCGCCGCGGCCGGCATCCTGTTGGCGATGGCATTCTGCAGGCCGTGGGGTGAGCGGTAGTGATGATGTGTGGTGTCGCTGGATCAGGAAAAACAACATTTGCTCAACGGCTAGAGCAGAGGGGCTTTGTACGTCTCTCCATAGATGAAGAAATGAAGAAATATGGTCTACAAATGGTCGATACGGAATTGATTATCCAGTTGAAATGTATGAGCAACTTAAAGTTGAAGCCGAGTTAAAGCTGTATAAGGAACTAGTAAATCTGTTAAAGGAAAAGCGCAATGTGGTTATTGATTTCAGTTTCTGGCAACGTAAGAAACGAAATGATTATAAGAAGCTAATTGAAGATGGAGGAGGAGAGTGGAAGCTTATTTATTTGAAAGTTCATCCTAGTGATTTACGTGAACGACTTCGCATTCGGAGCCAGAGATTCGATGCTAATGCTGCATTTACAATAACAGAAGAAATATTATCTTCCTTCCTCAAGGGTTTTGAAGTACCTACTGGTGAAGGGGAAATTATCATCGAGTAAAAGAATAATCAATGTGAACTAAGATGGGGATATACTGTACAATAAATGTCGCTCTCTCTTAGATTGGAGCTAGCTAAGGGAGAGCGACGTTTATATTATATGAAAATGAGGGTCTTATCAAGACTTTATTCATATAACAACGTATTTTCGAATTTTACATAATGATCTCTTGGTTATCAGACGAATAGTCGCACTAAACCTAATTTGAATGATCAAACCGAGAACCAATTAAGAAGAGATATTCTCGGTAAGACAAGGGGATTTGGCTGCAATACGGATTTGTTTGAGAATTTCCCTACAGAAGTTAAATGGTATAAAGCAGGTTTTCAGAAGGAAGACCTAAGCGAAGTAATGTATATCAATTATAGTTATTGGAATGAATTATCAAGTCGTATTAGACTTCCTATCCATGCATCCAAAAATATTATGAATCAAATTGAAGTTTATGGAGTTAATAACCAGGGATTTCTTGATATTTCTTTAGCAATCAAGAATGGCAGAGTATTTCCAAGACTCATATTTGTATCGATGAATGAGAACTCAAGAGTAGTTGTACTTGAAGGTCATGCCCGATTGACAGCTTATTTTATAAATAGTGAATATATACCTGGTGAAATAGAGGTATTCATTGGGTTCTCTGAGAAGTTTAATGAATGGGATCTATATTAAGAGTTTATGAGCGGCAGCGTAAAAACATAATTAAATCTGGAGGTTATCATGAGAGAAATAGATTACACACATTATTTTTGGCAAGATGATAAAGTTAGATTACGAGCAATACAGGATGAGGACTGGGAAGGTTGTTACAGAAGTAATTTTGATACTCCTGCTCGACTTTTATTAGAATGTGCGATTGAGTTACCGCCGACCATATTAGGGGCAAAAAAGTTCGTAGAAGAAAATGCTCACTTTTCTTCTACAAATGGACGAATCATGTTCACGATTGAAAACCTGGATGGCGATAGTATAGGCGGCATTAATTTAAACAGTATTGATGAGAGAAATGGGACATTTAGTATAGGTATTGTAATTGATAAGGAGCACCGAGCTAAGGGGTATGGCACAAGTGCTATGAAAATCCTACTAAAATATGCCTTCCTAGAACGAAGACTTAATAAGTTCAATGACTGTGTTCTTGAAGGAAATGAAGGTTCAGCGAAGATGATGAGAAAACTCGGTTGTGTGCAAGAAGGCGTTCGTCGCCAAGTAGTATATATAAACGGAAAGTATTTAGACTTTATCTTGTTTGGCTTAACGAAGGATGAATTTATTGAAAAGCAAATGGAAGATGGAGAATTATTATAAAGCTCATCAAGGTTGTTAAAACAATTTGTATGTTTCACAGTAGGCGCTGAGATCCTATAACAAAGGTTATATAGAGTCTGAAACAGGAAAGGATGGGAGAGAATGAAATTAGAGATTATAACGGTGCCCTCGTATTGGAAAACGGAAATGAAACAAAAATATATTCAACTTTATGAGAAAAACAGCAAGTTGGTTGTTCTGTTTCCCGGAAAAAACTATCCTTGTGATAAACCAAGTCTACATTTTGCTGGAACTTCCGCACTTCAAAGTGGTTTTGACTTAATGGTACTGGAGTATGGATATCAAGCTGCGAGAACGAATTTGGATGTTAATGATCTGCAAAGAGTAATAGATGAAAGCCGCGAATCGGTTCAACGAATCATTGGCAAGTATAAACAAGTTGTTTTTATTAGTAAGAGCTTAGGAACAATCGTGGCTGGAGAAGTTCATGGGAAACTTGGAATTCCTATAAAACATTTATTTTTGACACCAATTAAAGACACCATTCACTATATCAACAAGTTTAATGGACTTGTGGTTTATGGAACAGAAGATGAAGTGTTTAATAAGGAACTTGCAAACCAAATTAATATAGACAAAGTCAGAGAGGTCATTGAAATTCCTAATGCAAATCATGCTTTTGAGACCAATAAGGTTGAGGAAAGTATTGAGATATTAAGGAAGCTTGTAAGGATATATATGGAATTTCTAAATAAGTAATCGGGGCATCCCGAAAGATCTTTGATCTTTTGGGATGCCCCTTTAAAATTTACCCTCTACCAGCCTCAGTTGATATTTTGCATTTTCGCAGGCGATGGAGCCGTACCTGACTTTCGTTTGGCTAGATCCATCTTACGCTGCAGCATGCCGAGCACGATATCCGCAACGATTGCCAGCACCGCGGCTGGAATAGCCCCTGCAAAGATCCGAAGGGAGTTATTGCTGTTCAGTCCGGCATAGATTTCCCTTCCCAGCCCGCCTCCTCCTACGAGAGGGGCAATCGTTACCACACCGATGGCGATAACGGCCGCAATACGCAGGCCCGACATGATATACGTCAGCGCAAGCGGAAAACGCACTTTAACGAGCATTTGGAAGGGGCTCATCCCGATTCCTTTTCCAGATTCAAGATAGCTGGGATCCACCTGTTTTAACCCAACGTACGTATTCCGTGCGATTGGATTCAGTGAATACAGGAAGAGTCCCACCATGACCGTTGTCGTTCCGAGTCCCATCCATAACATGAGAACCACAAGCATGGCCAAGCTTGGTACCACCTGCAGGATGTTGGTGATAAACAAA
This sequence comes from Paenibacillus sp. NPDC093718, assembly GCF_050279985.1. Lineage (NCBI taxonomy): Bacteria > Bacillati > Bacillota > Bacilli > Caryophanales > Paenibacillaceae > Paenibacillus > Paenibacillus sp. NPDC093718. Next base: position 752,703 of record NZ_JBNNUS010000001.1, on the reverse strand, counting down.
ATGACCTTGGCCGCCCATTTGCTCTTAGAGCAGAGGATGCCAAGCGGCACTCCGACGATGAATGCCAGGCCCAGACCGATAACGACCATCGTAATATGCTGGATGAAATACTCCCAGAGCAATCCCTGATTTCGCGATATATACGACAAAAAGTCGGCAAATGTTAAATGTTCACTTTCCATGCTTACCCTCCTTTAGCTTTTCAAGAGGCCCTGCTCTTTCAAATACGCGATTGCGACCTCCCGCTCGCTTTTCTTCTCAATGTCCACCTGATAATTAAGCGATATCATCGTATCTGCATCCAGATGGCCGATTAAAGGCGCTATCGTATCCTGAATTTCAGGATGCTTCTTCAAAAGGTCCGAACGCAATACCGGACTTGCATCATACGGAGGGAAGAATTGCTGGTCATCCTGAAGCGTCTGCAATTGGTAGGCTTTCAGCCGGGAATCCGTAGAATAGGCTAATACGATATCCACCTGCTCATTGGCTACCGCGCTGTATACCAGACTGATTTCCATGGGGAAGACCTGACCGAATTTGATGTCGTACGCTTTGGAGAATGCCGGATATCCATCCGTGCTTCTCTCCAGCCATGTTGTATCCACCCCGAGCTTCATGTTGTCCATGTCTTTTTTGACATCGGAGATTTTGGTATACCCGTTGGCTTCGGCAAGATCCTTTCTTACCGTGAACGCGTAGGTATTCTCAAAACCCAAAGGGTTCATCCAGGTGAACCCGAAGTGTTCCTGGAATCCATCCTGCGCTTCCTTCAAGACTTTATCGCGGTCTTTGGTGCCGCTGATCGGGAAATGGTTGTTGAAAATCTCACCGGTATATAGTGTCGCCATCTGAACGTCGTCTCGTTTCATCGCATTGATGACCAATGAACTTGAGGCCAAATCCGGGATAATATCCACCTTCAGATCCGTTTGGTCTTCAATCAATGCTTTATACATTTCGGCAATAATCTTGGTTTCGGTATAGGTTTGAGTCCCGATGGTCATGTCGCTTTGAATTCCGCATGCGGAGGTAAAAGCGATAAGTGCCAGCATGCAGACTAACATCGGCATCCTCTTCAGCTTTTTCAGTTTCATCACGCCTTCCTTGTTCCGTCCGGCCCGCTGTTTACGTTTGAGGTTACTCATATCGCAGCGTCCCGGGTCTGTGTCTGATGGTAGTGTTTGCTTAGCCAGCCCTCAAGCAGGCCAAGCAGACCGTCAGCTACAAGTGCCAGGAGAATAGCACCAATACCACCGATGAAGATCATCTCGGGCTTGTTGACACCAAGTCCAGATACAATAAGCTGGCCCAACCCGCCAGCACCAATCAGGGAAGCCAGTGTTGCCCAGCTGATGATGTAAACGGTCGTAATGCGGACACCGGACATGATGTAAGGAAGAGATAAAGGAAGCTGAATTCTTAAAATCGTTTGGGCGGTGCTGTATCCCATCCCCCTGGCCGAATTGAGCACGCCTTTATCCACGGAATGAAAACCGTCATAGGTATTCCGCAGGATGGGCATCAGGGAGTACAGAAACAGTGCCAGTATGGCCGGCTTCATGCCGATGCCGAGCAGCGGAATCAGAATTGCCAGAAGAGCCAGGCTCGGAACTGTCTGAAACAGGTTCGTAATGAAAAATACGATGCTGTTAATCCAGCCTACCCGGTTGTATACGAGCAGGATACCGATCGGTATGGCAACAACAGTCCCCAAAAGCACGGCAGAGAATGAGAGGACCAGATGCTCCTGCAATGCCCTTAGCATATCCGGATAACGATCCGTGATAAAACTCCAAAATGCGCTCATATCACTCATCCTCTCCGATCAGCACCGGAGGAACCATCGTAGGATAGACTTCGGCCAAATGTTTAACCACGCTGCCTCTTGTGATTAATCCGAGGAACCGGTTATTGCTGTCTACGACAGGGAGGTTGCTGAGCTGGTGGCTGTCCATGATCTCGATGGCCTGTGGAAGCGTGCTTCCCGATGCCACGGAAAAACGGATCGGATGCATAACGTCTGCCACGGTCTTGCCTTCCTCGCCGTATTGGTCGAGTACCCGGTAGATCGAAACCGCGCCTTGAAGCTGACGGTTACGGTCCACAATCAGCAGCGAATCGACGCGCTTCATTTCCATCATCTTGATGGCTTCGGCTAATCCCCGGCTCGGGAATGCCGTGACCGGATTCGTAATCATCACTTCATCCACAAGCGGAATTTCATAGGCGCTTTCATTTTCATTCTGCAGACGTTTGGAACCGATAAAGTCACGCACAAAATCGTTTGCGGGATGCCGTAAAATGCTGTCCGGTCTGCCTGTTTGAATTACTTCTCCATCTTTCATCAGAACGATGGTATCCGCAATTTTAATAGCTTCATCCATATCATGTGTAACAAAAATAATGGTTTTATTGAGCTCCTGTTGAAGCCGGATCAGCTCATCCTGAAGCTGCTCCCGGCTGATGGGATCCAGTGCGGAGAACGGCTCGTCCATCAGGATGATATCGGGTTCAGCTGCCAGCGCGCGCACTACGCCTACACGCTGCTGTTGCCCTCCGCTAAGCTCGGATGGATAGCGCGAACCATATATGGTGTGGTCCAGTCCGACCATGTCCAACAATTCATTTACTTTTTGATCTGTTTTGTCTTTATCCCACTTCTTTAGACGCGGAACCACGCCCGCGTTCTTGGAGATATTCATATGCGGAAATAAACCAACGCTTTGAATGACATAGCCGATATTGCGTCGAAGTTCAACCGGATTCAATCTCGAGATATCCTTACCGTCAATCAGAACTTTGCCCGAGGATGGCGTATTGAGCGCGTTGATCAGCTTCATGGTAGTCGATTTGCCGCAGCCGCTCGGTCCGATGAGGACGGTAATTTCCCCTTTTTTGAATTCCAGATTAATGTCTTTCAGCGCGTGAAAGCCATTATCGTAAACCTTGTTCACATGCTCCAGTACTATCATTCAATCGCCCCTTTGCAAGCAGTATCCATATTATAGGAGCATTTGGCATATCATCCATCGGGGACCCAAAAAAACTGTTGAGGGGGAAAGCGCGGTGCCAGAGATATGAGAAGGCTTCAGCCTTGTTATGTAGAAATGGAAAATAGCTAAGCAAGTTAGCATTAAAAGAAATCAAAATGGAATAGGAATAAGCGCATGATTAAGGGGTGGAGAAAGATCTAAGAGGGAAGCCCTGAGGGTACTAACAATTTAAGTTAAAAATCTTCGTTATGGATTTGACTTACATACCCAAAATTCCACCTTTATATGCAATGTAGCTTTCCAAACGGTGCAATCCCTTGTTACATCCATCCGAAGAAGTATTCCAAGCCTGTATGCCCCTGCTCGTATTCAGGAAAATATGCGTTCTCATACATGAATCCCTGTTATACCTGCGCGAATCAAGCAGCAATGTCATTGTTTCACTGCTTCCCTCGGCCCAAATGGATATATGCAAAATACGTAAGCAAGCAACGATTCCCTTAGAGTAGGACCGTATAACTGCTCATGCAATAATATGTTTAATTCTATTACCCAGTTAGCAATGGGCTGAAACGTGTATATCGAACGATATTGAATATGTGGTACCCTCGGGTCTAGAATCGTCGAAGGGTAGATAAAAGATTGACTAGTGAGGAGCGATAGTTGATTTGAGAAGGAATAGCATCCTATAACACAGTATTCAAACTATTGGACTACCACCGCTAGTTATTCAGATGTATAATAATGGAAGGTGTTACCTGAGATTTATATGAAACACCTGAAAATAGTAATAATAACAATTGATGCAAGGGACAATGGACCATAATTTAGTTTTTAGTTTAATAAGGGGGCTAATATCGTGGATTTTTTTTGGATGGTGGCGCTATCTCAAATAGTCTTTGTTGTATTAGTTTTACTGTTTATTGTAGCATTATTTCGATTTGTAAATAGAGTAATGCTACATACAAAAAATACGAAAAAAAGCTTAAGAAGAATAGAAGATAAAATTGATAGGTTAAATCAAGAATTTAATAAGACAAATGAATAAAACTAAAATAGGTAGCTCGTGAATACAAAAAGAATGTTATGCGAAATACAACAAATAATATATGGTAGGGGAACCTTTTGATGCCGTTAAATTATAAAAGGCCAAAAACATTAGAAAAGCTTGTTCAATTGGATCAGGAACTTCATCAACTACATGGGCAAACTGTCAATGATTATATAGGCTTTTATATTAGCTTTAATAATGATGATGACAGGTATGAATGTACGCCAGAGGACGCTGTAGTTTTTGGCAGAACAGGAGTTGGTGCGGACCACTTCGCTTTTTACACGTTTAATCAATCTCTAAAAGATTTAGAAGAGGCCCCGATTATTTTTATACAACCTATGTTTGAAAAAACAGTACATTTGGTTGCGAGAAACCTTAGGGATTTTCTAGCTTTATTCATCACCCTTAAGGAAATTTATGTTCTAGAACGTTTTGAATATTATAAGGGCCAATCAGATTTTATCAAGGATTATAACGAGAATTATTTGAAGGACATAGATTCACGAGAGAGTGAATTTCAATTTTTATTGAGGAATTAAGGTGGAATGTTGTTGAAGGAATTACTGAAATTAATGATGCATACGCATACATTACTGATTTAAGAAACAAATTTCAATTGACATAAAGAATAGCGATGCTTCTTAGTATTTCAATGATGCCCCTCCACTTCGCTTAAACCCTCGGTAAAGCTTGTATATAAGATAAGGGAGACGATTCGATGACTGCAAAGCCACAACTGGTATTAGATTTAGCTGGTGTATTAGTAAGCAATTTTTCATCTACATTTTGGCTCCAATTATCTAAGGGTACCGAAATCTCATTTCAAGACATCCGAGAACAATTTGATGAGATTCGAAAAGATCTATGGACTGGAAAGATCAAAGAAGATGACTTTTGGGAATGGATGAGTCTGAGAGTAAAGCAAATTGACAAAGAGCAAGCCAGAGCGTTATTAATTCAATCACTGGAACCGCTTCCTGGATTAAATTATTTGGCGGAGTGGAGTGAAATTGCAGATATCCACATCTTAAGTAACCATTGCAAGGAATGGTTGGAACCGATTTTAGAAAGAGTAGAACCACATACAAAGAGCATAACGATTTCAAATCAAGTAGGTTTAAGCAAACCTGATATACGAATTTATCAACATGTCAGCAAACAATTTGAAGATTTAGGCCAAACGGTTGTTTATATTGATGATCAGGAAAAGAACCTAAAGCCAGTTAACGAATTGGGATGGAAGACCCTGTTAGCAGATAAAGAGCATGAATGGATAGTAAAAGTTGAACAGATGATAGGAACGAGGGGGAGAACACTTGATTAGAAAAGAGATTCAATTAATTTTAGATAGCTTACCGGAAATAGAACTGCAAAAAATATATTGGCCTATTAAATTTATTCAAAAGGAATATTTATATAAAGAAAAATTAATTGACATGTAAAAGAAAGCATTTATTACGATCAATATAAGTGGCATATTTTAGTTATGAAATACAAGATTGTTTGAAAGAACATGAAGCAAGAAATGCTTTTAATTCTGAAAGTAAAGATGAGTTATATATTATGTACCAAAACTCTCCCAGAGTACTTCTATACAGTAATGCAAATGCAATAGTGGCGGAGGATTTCGATTCTCAACAAGATATCTATATTTTTGATAAAATCTTTACTTGGACGTATGTAAATACTCACGAAGACATGTGTGGTCCATATTTTTACAAAGTGAAATAATTTCGATGTGATATGAACCGTAAGAATATACATTTGGGAGGGATTCAGGAAGTGGATAGAAAACCATTATTCATTATTTCCGTCATCTTATGCTTACTAATTAGCGTAGGTTGTAGTAATAACCATGAAGTTACTTCTGAAGACATTGGTAAAATAAGTATAGAACTAAAAGAACAAAAAGAAGAATCCAATGGAACCATGTTCACACTAAAACTGCATAACAAATCTAGTCATATTATAGTACAAAATAATGTATATTTAAGTTTTCCCATAAAAACTGAAACCGGTGTTAAAGGGAATGATTTTAAGATCGAAGCTAGAAATAATAAACTCAATATTGGTCCGGAAGAAGAATTACTTCTTACCGTATTTGCTCCAAAAGAAATGTATGAAGGAAACCGAAATATTGACTTAGAAGATCCCCATATCGAGATTAAAGGTTTCTTTAATGAAGTAACTGAAAAAAATCAATTTAGCATGATTGGAGGGCATCGTACTATGGTTGGTTTTAATGGGGAGTGACTTATGATGAATCGAAACATTTTAATAATAATGAAATCTGTGGCCCACTAGGATATGATTCCGTTGGGGGGCGCTATGATATTTATAGAAAATCAATCAAGTACATAATCTAGGACGGATTTTTATTGATCCAAATTATCAGAATCAAGGAATCGGTAAAAAAGTAATGAAAGAAATTGAATCTGGTGGAGGCCCCATCATCGTCTATATGTTTTTTTGTTATTCTATTATTAAGGTAGTGAGCATGATTTTCGTTTCTAAGAGAAAAGAAAATATAGACATGTACTTAAGCTAACAGGTGCAATTAAGCTGTTACTAAGTGAATTTTAGGGAACTGTGAGGAAATGAAGATGACAAAGAAGCTGTATTACGAATCCGCTTATATCCGGGAGTGGGAGACACGAATCACACGGAAACTGGAGCGGGAGGATGGAACCTATCTGGTAATGGAGGAGACAGCCTTTTATCCGCACGGTGGAGGGCAGCCTTGTGACCTGGGGTGGATCGATAAAATTCCCATTCTTGATGTGGTTCAGGAGGAAGGCGAAATTCTGCATAAAGTTGAACGTTTGCCTGAGAAGGAAGAGGTTAGCTGCCGTTTGGATTGGGAGAGAAGATTCGACCATATGCAGCATCATAGCGGCCAGCATCTCCTGTCTGCCATGTGCCTGGAAGTATGCCAGGCGGAAACGCTCAGTTTTCACCTGGGCCAGGATTACGCTACGATTGATATCGCTCGATCTGACTTGTCTCAGGACCAACTGATGATGCTGGAACTGGAAGTTAACGATCAGGTTTACCTTAATCGAAAAGTAACGAATTATTTTGTGAGCCGGGAGCAGGCTGCTGCCTTGCCGCTGGTGAAGCAGCCAAAGGTAACCGATGATATCCGGATCGTAGAGATCGAAGGTATCGAATATAACGCTTGTGGGGGTACGCATGTCGCCGCAACAGGTGAGATCGGAATGATCAAACTGCTCAGAGCCGAGAAACAGAAAGGGCATTTGCGTATCTATTTTAAATGCGGTGATCGTGCATTGAATGAATTCAATGCTGGAATGGAGATTTTAAGCAGTCTATCAGTCAGGTTCAATACCTCTAAGGAAGAGATTCTGGACCGGATTGCAAAATGGGATCATGAACAGAAGTTGCTCCAGGCTGAATTGAACGCCGTGAAGGCTGAGAATGATGTTTACCTGGCAGGAAAGCTATTGGCAGACCGTCAGGGCAGCCTGATCCAACACGTTTTTGCAGATAAGCCGCTGAAGGATATGCAGAACCTGGCGGCAAAGCTCACCGAAGAAGCTGACGTTATCGTGCTCTTCGTGTCCAACGCAGACCATAAGGTTGTTCTCGCTCAAGGAGGGAAGAGCGGTCTCGCCTGCGGTGCGTTCTTTAAACAGTATCTGGCTGATTATCGCGGTAAAGGCGGAGGCAGCGACAAGCTGGCACAGGCTGGTTTTGCCACCGGGGAGGATGCCATGGCGTTTTACCATTTTGCGGCGCAGTCATTAAGTTAGCCTGAAGAGGAGTAAATGTCTATAAGTTGAAAGCATTCAAGCGGGTTTAGCAGCATGTTTTTAAACCAAAAAGCGTAGAACACACACTCTCAACATCACGCCTCAGCCTAAGATAAGTACTATCTAAGCTGGGGCGTTTCATTAATACACAGAATGGTATGTGGAAAGTTGCAGAGAAAGTTGGAATGTCCCCTGATTTTGACTACCAAATATCCTGGTATGGTTTATCCTGATGGCGCTGGTATAAGATCCAGTAGATGAGGGAGACGAAATATTCTAAGTCGTAATGAAGGAGTCATTAAATGAAGCTCATTTCTCAAACCTCAATAAATAATAGTGTAAGCATTCACTACCTTGATTCTCATCCTGATTCAGACTTTTCGTTAACCCCACTTCTTATATGTCCTGGTCTCTCCGAAACAGCAGAAGAGTATCAAGATTTACTTGAATACCTAATGACCAGAAGATGTATCGTATTATCTTTTCGAGGGAGAGGCCAAAGTGACACCCCGCGGACTGGTTATGATTTGAAAGACCATGTTGCAGATATCGAATCCGTAGTGAAAAGCACGGGGATAAACCAATTTCATTTTTACGCCTTCTCAAGAGGTGTGTCTTATGCTCTGGAATATACCAGATTACATCCTGAGCAGATTGGCAAATTGATTATCTTGGACTATCCGCCTGAACACAAAGCGATGCCCATGGATTGGCCTAAAGATTATATTGATAATTATTTAATACCCTTCAATCGTTTGTCTCATATCCGCCCGGAAGCGGTTAGAGGAATTCAACGTGAATCGGTACAAAGGTCCATAAAGTTTAGTTCTGAAAAGCCTGTACTTGTTATGAGAGGGCTATTGGAAGGCTCTTTGATATCTAATGAGGAATTGGAAGAATATAAAAAACAATTTTCTAACCTGCAAATAGCTGAATTAAAGAATAGCGGACATGACTTTCGAAGCACAGAAAGATCAAAGCTATATAAAATCATAAAAGAATTTGCAGAATAATCGGGGAAAGAACTACCGTATATTACACTCATCGCTGCCATTAGGCTGCTCGGTCTATTGGAGACATTTCGAAGGATCTGGTCAGCTGGATTCTTCGAACACTGCGTCACGGCCAGTTTCGTATTTAAAGTAATATAGAGGAAGTGATTGGTTTGGAATACCAGGCACCTAAACAATGTATTTCGGTTTCAGCTTTAGTCACTAATGATTGTGGTGAGGTATTGTTGCTTAGAACACATTGGCGTTCAGATACATGGGAAATGCCAGGTGGAAATGTTGAGTTAGGGGAACCCCTTGGATAAAGCAATTTGCAGAGAGTTTCTTGAGGAGACGGGTATCGTTATTAAGCCAATTGGTATAACCGGTGTTTATATGAATACAACCAAACAAGTTTTGTCTATATGTTTTAGAGCTCAATACATAAGTGGAGAAATTAGAATACAAGAAGACGAGATACTCGAAGCTAGATACATAAAAATTGATCAATCTAATATCGAGGAATACATAACGAGACCGCAGCAAAGATCTAGATTATTGGATGCGATGAATGCAGCATCTTTTGTGCCCTTTGAAGCTTGGGAAGCAAACCCGAATTATATGTTGTTACATAGGTTGGAAGGAGACATGAACAACAACAATGATTATTAACCGATCCCTCCAATTATTCAGTAGAATCATTGAGAACAAGATGAAAACCGAACGTGCGAAACCACCCACTACCTAAAGTGTTAAAACCAAAGGAGACAAATTACATGGATGAGCAATGGCGAATAGCTAAGTATGATCCAGAGTGGCGAAGCTTGTTCTTGGAGGTAGGATGGAACATACGAGGAGCTTTAGGGGACATAGCAGATCGAATTGACCACGTAGGATCTACATCGATTGTTGGACTAGATGCTAAACCAATTATTGATATACAAATCTCAATTAGTAATTTCGAAGATGTGAGTCAATATAAGAATAAATTAGAATCAATAGGATTTGTCTATCGTAAAGAAAATCCTGATAAGACTAAAAGGTATTTTCGTGAAGTTCCGGGACATCGGAGAACACATATTCATGTCAGACAAACGGGGAGTTACTCGGAGCAATTGACATTGCTATTTAGGGATTATTTGAGAGAACATAAAGAGGATTGCTTAAGATATTCGGCAGAGAAGCACCGGTTAATGGGATTATACCATCATGAAAGACATAAATATGTTGAAGGCAAAGGCCCGATTGTATGGGAGATCATTCAAAAGGCACATATTTGGTCACAAGAAATAGGTTGGAAACCAGGTAAACCGGATCTGTAGAATAATTACACAGAGAGATACAGGGAAGATTCAAAGAAATACATTCAGGAGTTCAGTACAAAGTAGTAACATCAGCTGGTGGAGGTGGGATGCAGGAACGCAATCGAATGGAGGATTATTATTGAAAAAGTTACGCCTTCATCATCTTGTAATCTTAATATCAATCTTGATATGTGTAGTTGTTTATTTCGCTAGTCCAATTAGAATTCAGCAAATCATTAGCTCAGCGGATCATGTTGAAAAAATATATATTACTTATCATGCTCAAGGAGAAACAAAAAGGTTCTACATTCAATTCGATAAACAAAATGGGATTGCCGAGATGATAAATATTCTAGATTCGATTACTTACTCTCGTGAAATCAACACGTATAAAGGAACAACCAGCAGCATTGTGATGATGGATATTGTTAATCGGGACTCAAGTAATTATTCACTCAGTATAACGGAAGATGGGAAAATCATTACGGAACATAAGCTATATCAATCAAAAAGTGACTATGAAGCGATTTTTAACAGCCTTATGGAATGGATAATGAACAACGGAACATCCCAACCGATTAATCAAATGGAATGAATGGAATACGATCCGATTATTTGAAAGGTAAAGTGAATAAATGAATTCGGAGGTGATTCAATGATAATTAGAATTGCGACTAAGGAAGATATGGATCAACTTATTAGAATGAGATGGGATTTTACACTGGAAGACGATCTAGATGGAAAATTAAAAAATGAAGCTTATAGTGACTTCTACGAGGAGTGTCATGATTTTTTAGTGAAAGCTTTTCAAAGTGATATTTGGAGTATTTGGGTTGCTGAAGAAGACAACATGGTCGTGTCCAACATATACATAGAACTCATTCACAAGGTACCGAGACCAGGGAGAATCACACATCCATTTGCATATATGACGAATGTATATACAAAACCTGATTATCGAGGTAAAGGGATCGGAAGTAAATTAATATCAAAAATCAACGAATGGGCAAAAGAAAACAAATATGAATTTATTATAGTATGGCCTAGTGATAAAGGGGGTGATTTTTATAAGAAAAATGGATACCAGCACTGCAAAGAGCCAATGGAAAATATGCTATGTGAGTAAAGCAGTTAATACGGAGGGAATTTATATAAAGGAGAAGTAAGATGAATCTACCTAAACATTTTGTCTCTGCTGCTGCAGTTGTTTTGAATGATAATAATGAGATATTACTGATCCGGGGTCCGGAAAGAGGCTGGGAAATGCCGGGCGGAGTCGTTGAAGTTGGAGAGTCATTGGCACAAGCAGCAATCAGGGAAACCAAAGAAGAAGCTGGAGTGGATATTGAGATTATAAGGTTTTGCGGGATATTCCAAAATGTGAAGGCGAGTATTTGTAATACATTATTTCTTGCTAAATACATTGGGGGTACACCCGTAGCTACACCAGAAAGTCTTGAATCAGGATTCTTCCCATTGGATGAAGGATTGAATATGGTGACCTTTATGAATTTTAGGGAGAGAATCGAGGTTTGCTTAAGACCAGCTGATGAGCCGGTATATATTGAGTTCTGAAGGAACAAGCGTGAAGATAATTTAAGAAATGCACATGCTGCATTTAACAACAGTTTAACGCATATCTCCATTATAAAATAAATAACCATGAACGATTGCCGAGATCCTGGCATCTGGAGATTTCGGATGAATGGGGACATGTGGAAGTGAATCATATGGAAGCAGACTTGTATGACACCATTCAATAGATTTTAAGTTTTGATATAGACGGTGTTCTGTTCCAACGGAATAAATTGCGCCAATTGGCACTTGCTGTTATAATTTTGCGTATGAAATGTGATTGGGGGTTATACCGATGGCAATGCTGAATTGCTCATTAGCTAGGAAGTCCTCATGCAAAGCCTGATCTGGGGCGATACTTTGCGTGGGGTGCGATAGATGAATTCGATCGCCCAACCTTAACTTTATCGTTTCTAATAACAGGCTTTGCACCTTCATTTTTAATAAAAATAAGGGGCTGAAAGCTATGAGTACACCATTTATTAGAAACCACCAGTATAACGTGATTAAAAAACAATCGGAGTTCCTTCTGAAAACGTTGCGAACGATCGCGGATAGAAAAGTTTTGGAAACGGTCAGGTATCGTGCCGTAACGAACACTTTGGAAGCATTTCCGTCTCTAACAGAGGATCAGAAGCGGATGTTGGGAGAAATGTCGACCATCGAGAAGGCCGAGGATTTCCAGAGATATCTTAACGCGTTAGAACCCTATCGGGAGCCTTATCCGACGATTACGCTGAAACAGATTCAGAAGCTATTTCCTAAAAATAAGAAACTGAAAGTTCCGGATTTGCAATCGATCGACTTTCGATATGTAACGTATTTGGGCTGGGTGGATATAGCCACTAACAAGTTATATATCGTATACCCGTTCGAAGGAAGATTTATCGGGATTGAGGGAAGAATTACGCCGACCAACAAGAAAGGGTACTGTCTGTTCTGCAACCGGCATCAAGAGCTTGCCTTGTTCTCGGTCAAGACCAAGCCGGCCGTTGCTTCACCGGATAATCTTTCTTTCATTGGCCAATACGTATGTTTGGATAGCCAGGCATGTAATCACAGTATTACCGATACAGGCGCACTTGAGAAGTTTATTCTCTCCGCCAGCAAGTAAACACAGTAACTAGAAATAGGCTGCCTTTATGGGCAGCCTATTTTGTACTATGTTCCCGTTTAAAGACACAATGGTCATGAAAGGGAGTTGAAACCTATGAACGATGTAAGATTAGTTAAACCTCAGCTAGAGCTTGAAGAAGAATATTTATCATTTTATCAAGAATGGAAAGAATCCGGTGAGAATATGGTTCCTTGGGTTATAAGTAAGGATCCAAGTGATTTTCTGGGAATGTTGAAGGAACTCTCTAATCAAGGGAAGGGGATTGGTGTAAAGGAAGGCTGGGTCCCGGATTCAACCTTTTGGTTAGTCGATAATCATCATAGAGTATTAGGTGCGGCTAATATTAGACATCAACTAACCGAACATTTATATAATGCTGGTGGGCATATTGGCTATGGTATCCGCCCGTCTGCAAGATTAAGAGGCTATGCGACGAAACTATTGGAATTGTCCTTGATCGAGGCCAAGAAACTGGGGATAAACGATGTTTTAGTTGTCTGTGATGCCGGTAATGTGGGATCGGAAAGAACCATTATCAAGAACGGTGGGAGGCCGGATACCGATTACATAGAGGAAGATGGAAACGTAGTTAAAAGATATTGGATTAAGAATACGTAATAATAGCGATCAAGGTCAGTAGTCCAAAAATGGATGAGATAATACTATGTACACGGAAAGGAGCCTGACCAATTGCTAGAGTCCTCAAGACAGGCGGTTTTTATCGACAGAGACGGAACGCTTGGAGGAACCGATCGGGTTGCTTTGCCCGGTGAATTTGAGCTTTTTCCGCAAGTACAGAATTCGATGGATTCACTCAGAGCTGCAGGCATGCTGATTTGTTCATTTACGAATCAACCTGGAATAACTCGGGGCGAAGCAACAAAGGACGAATTCGAATCGGAATTATTAGGCTTTGGTTTTGATAAAATCTATCTTTGTGCTCATGAGCATGGAGCGGGTTGTCCATGTAGAAAGCCATCCGCAGGGATGTTGTTGAAGGCTGCAGAAGAAAATAATCTGGATTTAAGGAAGTGCTTTGTCATAGGGGATAGATGGACGGATATGGTTGCTGCCACAGAAGCTGGTTGCAAGAAAGTGTTAGTGAAGACGGGAGCTGGCGCCAAGGAACTGGAAAAATATAATAACAACCAGTACTTCGGCAAATGGAAAGAAGCGTATCCGGATTTTATCGCGACAGACTTTAATGAAGCCGTGACATGGATATTAGGGGGCTAGAAAAGGATGGTTCTCCATGGATTTGAGTCAAAGAAAACAGTGGAATGTAAATCACAAAAAGCTAACCCAGATCATTCTGGACCCGGCTAAGCATCAGAGTGCAGTTGACTTATTCTTGCAGCAGCATCGCTTGTTACATTCATCAAGAATGAGCCATTCACCCATTGCGACCCTTGAGGATGAATTAGTTAAAGATCTGCAAGAGGAAACATTCCGTCAATATCCAGTTAGGGCTCCTGATACAAAGAACTCCATAATATGGCATATGTGGCATATCACGCGTATTGAAGACATGACGATGAGCGTACTCGTAAATAACGATGACCAAGTATTGCATTCAGGCCAATGGAACAAGAAACTCCACATTGATGATGTTCATTCCGGAAATGAAATGACGGAAGCAGAAATCACTAATTTGAGTGCGACTCTTGAAGTTGATTCATTATTAGCTTATCGGATTGAAGTTGGGCGGAACACTCGTGAAGTCATATCCCGTTTATTGCCAGGAGATTTTAAGCAAAAAGTTGAGGCGGCAAGAATTCATGAACTTAAAGTACAGCATGCGGTTAAGGAAGAAGCATCGTGGTTGCTTGAATACTGGGGAAACAAAACGATTGCGGGATTAGTGCTCATGCCGGCGACAAGGCATATTTTTCTTCACTTGAATAAATCGATACGGCTAAAACAAAAAATTCAAAAGTCCAAATAGTAAGGCTGGGATGCTATTTATTTTTACAAGAGAGGTTGTGCTAGGATGTTATACGATTTGCAGGGCGAAGAGAATATGTCAACGATCGTGGGAATGTTATATAGCGCTGTCAGAGAGAACAGCCAACGGCTAAAGTCCATTTCAGAGGGCATGTCGCAAGAGGAAATAGACTACAAGGGACCAGATGGAAATTACAATAGTGCCGCTCAGTTAATAAAACATATCATGTACGTCGACCTGAACTGGGTTTATAGGATTAAAGGGGAGGCGCTTCCCCAGGCATTAAAAAACGAATATGGCCCCATGATCGATGAATATAACAGGCTGCCGATGGTTACAGGGATGGCTCTGGATACGCTTATATCTAAATATGAAGTCGTATTAACTATGTTGAAAGAAACATGCACGCAATTAACGGATGCTGATCTGGATAACATTGTCACATTTGGTCACGAAAATGAAAAGCAAGCCACCATACGGTGGGGATTATGGCATATGGCTGACCATAACCGTTATCACCAAGCCCATATAAATCAGCTTAGAAAGTGGTACGCTGAGCAAAGGAGAGACATGGATCATGAATAAAAGAATACGATCCATCCTCGTATTTTCCTTGAGTTTGCTATCGCTGCTTATTTCGTTAAAGTTATTTTGGAATATGGGTATTTTTGTGGATGAATACGGCTTGAGCCCAGACATTGTGAATGGCGGAGACTTCTGGCTCTTGATGGATTGGTTAAGATTAGGGTTACTGTTCTTCGTATGCGTCATATCTGGCATAAGCATCTTTAAAAGCTATGATGAATAAACCTGGATTGCTTCATACGGTACATTTAATCATTATTCAATACAATTTGATGAGAAAACCAAATCTAGTGAGTTGATTGACATACTAGATGCTGAATCGTATAGCCGAGAATTTAAAAGTTATAAAGGAAGCTCCGATAGAGTGATTATGATGATTATCTTTTATCGGGATAGGGATGGGACTGTAGATAACTACTCGTTTGACATCACGGAGTCAGGAATCATTATTTGTAATAATAAACAATATCAGATAAAGGGGGATACAGAGGAGATTTTTGACAATCTTTATGAATGGATCAAAAATAAAGGGAGATACATCCCAAGTTAGTTATTATCACTTCCGCTTCTTCGGAGTAATAAAGTTCTTAGTTAAAAGCCAAGAAATGGAGAATGTCCTGACAAGGTATCAAGGCAAATATAACCCTATCACCGTTATTAAATAGGCTGCCTCTAGGGCAGCCTATTTAAGTTCCGTCCGCTTACTCCCTCACATACTCCACCGAGTAAATATGCGTTCTCGTTAAATCAATGATCTCCTTAATAAAATCCTCCTGGGATTCGCTGAAATCGTTTCGGATCCAGTTCAGAATTAGTCCGTGGAAGCCGTAGGCTGTGTACCGTTTAAAGTAATCCATGTTAACCGGAGTATGGTTAATCGTTTCGAAAATAAATCGTTCCTTGTAGATTTTTACGATCGTTTGAGGGAATTCCGTATGCAGCCCCGGCAAGGTATCCTGGTATTTAATCAGCTCAAAAAAATCGCGATGCTCATAAATGTAGGAAACGATATTGAAGGACGGTGAGCTGAGGTTTGCCGTATATACTTTGTGTCCGGGGATGTAAGGCTTCCCCACCGATTCTTCCAAGCCCTGGAGCATGGAAGTCAGTAAGTCCTCGGCTAATTCGATTTTATCCTGGTAATGGACATAAAAGGTGCTGCGATTATAAGCAGCCTTATCCACGATGTCTTTCACCGTTACAGCATGATATCCCTTCTCTTTTACAAGTTGAATAAAGGCGGATTTCAGATGTTCTTTCGTACGATTTCTTCGCGCCGATGTCACGATTTGTTCATGATTCACGAAAAGAGCGCCCCCCAAAAAAGACAGTTTGGTTCCAAGTGTTGACTAGATCGACACTTCATCACAGGTTAATGATTGTTAAATGTGAACATAATAGTACAATTGAATTGTAAGCAAAATAGTACTAAATTTAATATCTTAATTTAATTGTAATCAATATAGTACTATTTTAATCCATTATACGGGGGTATCCAAGATGGGAAAATTACAAAACAAAGTGGCTGTAATTACCGGTGGTGCATCCGGCATCGGTGCGGCAACAGCACGCCTCTTCATTGAAGAGGGAGCCAAGGTGGTGCTAGTTGATTTAAATGAGGAAAAAGGTAAGGCGTTTGAGGCCGAACTGAAAGCGAATCATCACGAGGCGTTGTTCGTTAAAGCGAATATTACTAGCGAGGAAGAAGTAGCCAATATCTTTAAGCAAGCGACTGAAGCTTTCGGCAAAGTGGATATTGTATTTAACAACGCTGGCATCGGGCGCGTTCATTCTTCGCATGATCTAGAGTACTCCGAGTGGCGAAACACCGTAAACGTGGACTTGGACGGCGTATTCCTGGTCGCCCGGGAAGCTATCCGTGAAATGTTAAAAGCAGGCGGAGGCACGATCGTCAATACCGCATCCATGTACGGTTGGGTCGGCTCGCCCGGTTCCGCAGCCTATAATGCAGCTAAAGGCGGGGTTATTAACTTAACGCGTTCTCTGGCACTGGAGTATGCGGAGCACAATATTCGGATCAACGCACTGTGCCCGGGCTTCATTGATACACCGATCATTCCGGAGGAGAGCAAACAAGCCTTAGCTGCAGTCACTCCGATGAAGCGTCTGGGACAAGCTGAAGAAATGGCAAAGGCCGTTCTGTTTATGGCTTCGGACGACTCCTCGTTTATGACGGGGAATACCTTGACGGTTGACGGTGGATATACAGCCCAATAATGGGTGAGCTTAGACGTAGAGAGAATCATGACATCTTACTAGGAGGTATACACCATGAGCAAATTTGATGGAAAAGTGATTGTGATTACTGGCGCAGCAGGCGGGATCGGAACGGCAGCCGCGAAAAAGCTGGCGGAACAGGGTGCCAATCTTGCCCTGGTCGATTTGAATCTGGAAGCCGTAAAAAAAGTGATCTCCGATTTGGGTCTGGACGATTCCAGAGCGATTGCGCTGCAGGCCAATGTCGCCAAAGAAGAGGAAGTCAAAGCGTATGTGGATGCAACGGTCGAGAAGTTCGGTAAAATCGACGGTTTTTTCAATAATGCGGGGATCGAAGGAATCACGGCCAATGTAGAGGATTATCCGACCGAAACCTTTGAAATGGTCTTCAATGTCAACGTGAAGGGTGCCTTCCTTGGATTGAAATACGTTGTTCCGGTGATGAAAAACCAAGGGTATGGCAGTATTGTGAATACCTCTTCCGGTGCAGGTCTCATCGGTTCGCCCGGATTCGTTGGGTACAATAGCTCCAAGCATGCCGTGATCGGCATGACGAAGGTGGTAGCATTGGAAGCTGCTCCGTTCGGCGTCAGAGTGAATGCCGTAGCACCCGGGGTGATCAATACCCGCATGATGCGCCAAATTGAGAAAAACACCGTTCCTGAGGATGCAGAAGGTGCAAGAAAAGCATTCGGCGCTGCCGTTCCGCTCGGAAGATACGGGGAAGCGGAAGAGGTAGCCAACGTAGCCGTTTTCCTGCTGTCCGACGATGCCTCTTATGTAACGCAATCCATATATACCGTGGATGGCGGTCAAATCAACCAGTAAAGTTTATAATTAGCTTCGTATACAGGGTCTTGGTCCGGTGTTAATACCGGACCAAGACCTTTTTACATTCAATATGAGTAGCGGTACAGCTGCCCATTCTCCCCGTTTAAAGGTGGGTCATTTTTCATATTGGGGTCTTCCGGATTTTGGAATATAATGGTGTGTAGCTTATGGTCCGTTCGAAGAATGGTATCGTTGAATCTTCCGGAAGAGGAATACGAGGTTTTCCGGTTTGAGGAATAGAAAGGATGCCCGAACATGTATCATAGATGACAGAAGCTGTCGAGGGAGGAAGGGATATGCGCGCGACTGAAGATATCATGCAGGTATGGAGGAAGTTCAACGACTTTCCAATGGAAACCTTAACTAAAGCCTGGCACAGTTTAATCGACCCGGAATGCAAACAACGAACAACGGATGTCATGAAAGAGCATCGAGCATTATATGGAACGTCGGGCAATTGTTTTGATTTGGCGCTTTGGTTAATCGATGAGTTCAGACAGAGCAAAGTACGCTGTTACGGGGTGCTAACGGAGCATTTGCATGTCGCCGTGGTCGCCGTCAACGAAGAGGGCAACAAATATTTCTGCGATCTTGGAGATCAATGGATTGAGCCTATATTGTTGGAACCGGGCCATGAAGCATATACGGAAGAGTTTGTGGATGGTTTTTTTCCAGGTTCGTTCATCAAATTGAACACCCGAGCGAATCGTCTCTTGGTAACCTACAGAAGACCCAACGGAAAGGAAAGCAGCCAAGAATTCGACCTGACGCCTGTATCCGATAAGGCATTGATCATCGCCGGGCAAAAAACGCAGCGCCTGTTCAGCGATGCGCTTGTGGAAAAACGTATGTTCACCGATGGGCAGGTTCTCCATTGGGAATTTGATAATTATGAAAGCTACCTAAGTTCCAATGAAGGCAGAAAAGTGGAGCCTCAGCTGAAGGGGATCGAGGAATGGGCAGAACGAATACATACGATGAGCGGGATCCATGTAGAAGTCGTCATACGGGCATTGGAAGTATACTCGAAAAAGTCTTCGCATCCTTAACCCGGCACCCAAAAAAGGAATAAACAGCTATTGCCGTGCGGCTCCAGGGATTTTCCCAGGCTAGGTTGCCGGCAATAGTCCGTTTCGGTTTCCTTCCGTATTCATTTATTTTACAGTGATCGTTCCGGCATGGCTCCTTAGCTCCAATATATGGGATGCACCCCCTATAGTGCCTTCCACTGTTTTTTCCGTGCGATGTTGCTCCTTGAAACCATCCAAATTCACGCTAATATCAGATGAGTTACTGTTAGCGGTAAGCTTTAACGAAGCAGGCGGTGTTTTATAAGATACAGCGATATCTCCGGATTGTGTTTCTACTCGCAGCAACTTTCCTTCTTCGTTTTCTTTGACGGCTACTTCCCCATAAGTTGAAGTGATGTTCATCACGGGGCTGGTCACGTCTGTAATATAGCTGCCGCCGCTGCCTGTGGTTACCGTTACTTCATTTAGCGAGCTGTCTTTCAATTTGAGATCTCCGTCTTTGGATGTAAATTCCCCTTTGTCAGCTGAAAGTCCTTCGATGGTTTCAGAGCCCGAATGGTTGGTGAAGACGATGTTTTGAGCCGATACATCCTTCATCTTGATGTCACCCGCATCATTATTCAATGTAATCGTATTGACTTCATGGTCGGGAATAGAGATATAGATCGTCCCTTTTTTGCCAAAAGTGAACCCAGCCATAGCACCACCCTGGTCTTTCTGGGTAACGACAATTTTCTTCCCTTCCTGGTCAATCGTTACAGGGGCGCTCTTGTTGTCCCGACGCTTGCCATCACAAGCGATGATAATGTTCGAGGAATCCGAACGCTTGAATTCAATTTCCCAGGATTCGTTGTTGATTTCAATTTCTTCAATCAGTTTTGCCTCAAAGG
The DNA here is from genome assembly GCF_050279985.1 of Paenibacillus sp. NPDC093718. Taxonomy (NCBI): domain Bacteria; kingdom Bacillati; phylum Bacillota; class Bacilli; order Caryophanales; family Paenibacillaceae; genus Paenibacillus; species Paenibacillus sp. NPDC093718. The sequence goes on along the minus strand of NZ_JBNNUS010000001.1, from coordinate 732,375 downwards.
ATGCTTCATGGTGATAACTTGATTTCCCTACACCTTGGCAGCCCATAGCTAACCCGGCAACGGTAAGCAAGACAAGCGAAGCGGATATGATTTTTCTCATGCTCTAGTCCTCCATTCATGTACGGTGGAATTTTTAAGCCACATCGGTTCGATCCACTTTGTAAAAAGCAAGATAGCCGAGAATCAGGCCAAGCAGGCAGAGAACAATCGGGATGGCGATGAATTGGAACAAGCTGGCCGAGCTTCCTCTGTCGGACACCGTTGCGTTAACCACGAATCCAATGACGACCGCCGAGGTAATCGTGGAAGCCGTCGATTTTTTTCTCATGCCAAACGATAAAGGAATCAAGCTGATGCCGGCCATCATAAAGGCGCTCAGCACTGTTGCCGGAACGGCGGCCATCATGGCATCAACGGCAATAGAAGCGTCGAATAAACCGATTATCGGATTCAAGAGGTACGTTAACAGATTAATCATGAACGTCGTTATGATAATACTGAAAAAACAGAACCCAAACACAATCGTTAATTTGGGCAAAGGCTATTCGGCCCTCTTATTGAATGACCAGTACGAATGGTCGAAGGAAGAGGCGATTTCTTTCATCCGGGAAATGGACGACAAGGGAAAACACATGGAGGAATTGATTCAAGATTTAAGCCTTGTCACACAGCTCAATCGTTCCGACGGCACTTTCTCATTACAGAAGACGAATCAAGACATCGTCGAATTTACAAAAAGAGTAGTTGCTGATATTAGCAATAACCCGCAAGCGAGCAGCTATCATATACATTTTCAAGCGGATTCGCCTGCCATCCAGGTTGATTTTGATTCGAAATTCATGCAGCGCATTCTGCAAAATATCATGATGAACTCCATTCTCCACAATCCCGTACATACAGATATATATGTACAGATTGCTGACATAGGAGAACATGCTGTAGTCCGCATCAAGGATAATGGCGTGGGCATGCCGGCTGATTTGGTGGAACATCTATTCCAGCAATATTACCGGGGCACCACCACGGATTCTTCCTCTGAAGGAACGGGACTTGGAATGGCGATTGTCTACAAGCTGGTTCAGGCACACGAAGGCACAATCGATGTAGAAAGTGAGGCTTCACAAGGCACATCGTTCACGATTCGATTGCCGAAAAACTAAGGGGGAGAATCATTTGAAGAAACTGCCGACCATTCCATTGGAAAGATTGATATTACGGCCTTTCCGTGTAGAAGATGCCAAAGTCGTTCAACAATTAGCAGGGGATCCCTATATTGCGGAAACAACATTGTACATCCCGCATCCGTATGAGGATGGAATGGCAGAACAATGGATCGAAACACATGCTCATAACTTTCAAGAAGACCGATCACTGGAACTGGCCATTGTACATAAAGAAGAACAATATGTAATAGGCGCAATATGTATTGGATGTACTCGTAAGTTTGATCATGGTGAACTTGCATATTGGATTGGGAGACCGTATAAGAACAATGGATATTGTACGGAAGCAGCAAGAGGTATCGTTAGGTATGCGTTTGACGAAATGAAATTACACCGTATATTTGCCCGTTATCTGGGGAAGAATCCCGCATCGGGTAAAGTCATGGAAAAGTTAGGAATGAAATATGAAGGACGATTAAGACAGCATGTTCGAAAATGGGATCAATATGAAGACCTTGTGTATTATGGCCTTTTAAGGGATGAATACGTTTCAGAGAATAACTGAAGACTTAGGAGAATTAGAAACTGCATCACAGGGACATCTCAAAAAACAAACGATTAAACGGGTATTTTTGTCTTTAACGATTCTATAACTCTGGCAATATACTATATCATTCCCAAACAAGGAGTGATATAAATGGCAAACAGAGATGTGCGTCTTGCGCTTTGGTCAGGCACTAATTTTTCCGTTCGTCGGATTCTCTTCAGACGAGGAGGCGTTGCGGTTCGTGACCTTGGAGCGTTTCGATTTGACAATGTTCTTTCGAGTTTCCGGCTCAGAAATGTTGCGCAGAGCTCTGAAATAACGCTTGTATTGTTTTCGAGAATTAACTTTCAGGGAGCGTTCCGTGTGTTCCGTGGCAGCCAAAACGTAGCGAACTTGGCGAATTTTAACTTTAACAATGTGACATCTTCGTTTATTGTTGTAGGACGCAATCTTACGGACGCTGAAATATCCCAAATCCAAAACACCGCCAGACCGCCCCAAGACATCCTCGTAATTAGACAGTAATACTAGTTAATAGGAAAAGAGGCAGGATCGAAAGAGTAACTAAGAGCGGCTCATTCCTCAATAGAGGATGGGCCGCTTTTTTCAGCTAACAATATCTTGACAATAACAGGAAACCTGTTATTCTATAACCGACAGTCAGTCGGTCGGTAGTAAGGAGGTATAACCATGAGGGTCGTAAAAAAAGCGGAAGAACGCAGGAACGAAATCCTTGACGCGGCTGATGAGCTCTTTGGTCAGAAGGGCTTTGACGGTACAAGTACAAACGATATTCTCGAAAAGGTCGGGATTGCGCGGGGAACCTTGTATCATCACTTCAAGTCGAAAGAGGATATCATGGATGCGCTGATTGATCGGTATGCGGTCCACCTTTTGGATGGGGCACAGCAAATTGCCGAGGACAAGAGCATACCCGTAGTCGAACGCATAATCCGCGTTGTGATGGCTCTGAACTTAAGCGGCGGAAGCAGCAAGGAAATTATGGAGCATATTCATAAGCCGCAGAACGCGCTCATGCATCAGAAAATACAAAAGGTCATCATCAACGGCGTTCCGTCGATCCTGACGGGAATCATCCGCGAAGGCATTGAGCAGGGAATGTTCAGCACACCGTTTCCGTATGAATGCATGGAAATGGTTGTGATCTACGCGAATACCGTTTTTGATGACGATATGATTACCATGACGAATGAGGAGCGCGGTTCACGAATGCTGGCCTTTGTATGCAACGTAGAAAGGCTGCTCGGTGCGGCAAGCGGAAGTCTTATGGACGTTATGCAGATGTTTGGTGGAGGAGATGGAAAGCAGCCATGAATAAACTGACTCTGTATAAGTTAAAGGCGGTTAAAATGCTTGAAAGCAGAGGTGTCTCATGTATTCCAGAATAATCCGCAATGATCTTTTAAAAAGCAAGGCCACTACGCTAACAACCTTGATATTTGTCGCTGCTGCGGCAATGCTTGTTTCGCTCGCGGCGATCCTCGTCGTCAATCTCTCGGGTGGGCTGAACACATTGATGACACAAGCCAAAACCCCGCATTTTATGCAGATGCATTCCGGTGAAATAGATTCAGCGCGGCTTTCAGCTTTTGCGGAGCGGCATCACAATGTGGATGACGTTCAAGTGATGGAATTTCTCAATATGGATGGTGCGCGGATACGATTAGGCGAACATTCGCTTGCGAATAGCGTCCAGGATAACGGATTTAGCATACAGAGCCAAAAATTCGATTATCTTCTTGATCTCGACGGTAACATCATTAAACCCGCCATCGGCGAGTTGTATGTTCCAGTAAGCTATATGAAGGATGGCACCACCAAGGTTGGTGATCAGGCGGTTATTAGCGGGAAGGAGCTTATCGTTGCAGGATTTCTCCGGGATTCACAGATGAACTCCACGCTCTCCTCCTCCAAGAGATTTCTTGTACATAAACATGATTACGCGGAAATTAAGAGCCTCGGCAGATCGGAGTATCTGATTGAGTTTAGATTAAAGGATCCATCCGAGATCGGTTCATTTGAAACGGCTTATGCCTCCGCAGGACTTGAAGCAAACGGACCAACCGTTACATATAAGCTTTTCAAAATGATGAACGCACTATCCGATGGGTTGATGATCGCGGTTATACTTCTTGTGAGCGCGCTTGTCGTGGTCATCGCATTGATGTGCATACGATTTACGCTCCTGGCGAAAATCGAAGACGACTACCGCGAGATTGGCGTGATGAAGGCAATTGGGCTGCGTGTTTCCGACATAAAGAAGATGTATCTTGCGAAATACGCAGCGATTGCGGCGGCGGGTTGTATGCTCGGTTTTGCACTGTCGTTTATGTTCCAAGGCATGCTTCTTGAAAATATACGGCTTTATATGGGAGAAAGCGAAAATGCCGCGTATGCTTTGTTGTTCGGTATCATCGGCATACTGCTTGTATTCCTTGCCATCATCGCCTATGTAAACACAGTGTTGAAACGTTTTCGGAACATATCCGCTGCAGAAGCTATACGCTTAGGCACTTCGCAGGACAAAAACTCAGGCGCCAACCGTTTTAATCTAAGTGGAAACAGGCTGTTGAATACGAATGTTTTCCTCGGTATCAAAGACGTTCTCACAAGGAAAAAGCTTTATGCTACAAGCCTAACGGTACTGGTGATTTCAGCATTTATCATGATGGTTCCACAGAATTTGCACAACACCATCTCCTCTACAAGTTTCACCCAATATATGGGGATCGGAAACTATGATATACGTGCTGATATACAGCAGACCGATAACATTTCAGAAAAAACGGCTGAACTACGAAATGAGATGAGCAGCGACCCCGCCATATCCAAGGTTGCAGTCCTTACAACAAAAGCATTTAACATTAAAACAGAAGTCGGTTCTGAGGAAAATATAAAAATCGAACTCGGCGACCATTCCATATTCCCGATTGCTTATTCCATTGGCAGAGCACCCGCCGCAGAGGATGAAATTGCACTGTCGGCTATAAATGCCGATGAGCTGAGCAAGAAAGTCGGCGATGTCATTACGCTGGTAATGGAGGGACAGGAGAAGGAACTAACGGTGAGCGGGATATATTCCGACATTACCAACGGAGGCAAAACCGCAAAGGCGGTATTCTCCGACAATTCGGCGGATATGATGTGGAGCATCATCTGTGCAGAACTTTCGGATATATCTCTTATCGGCGCTAAGATTTCAGACTACGCGGACAGGTATGATTTTGCCAAGATTTCAGACATTGATGAATTTATTACGCAGACATTCGGCTCAACGATAAATGCTGTCAAGAAGGCCTCGGACGCTGCAATTGCCGTTGCGCTGATGATATCGGTACTGATTACCCTAATGTTTATAAAAATGCTTGTTGCGAAGGACAGATATTCCATTGCCGTTATGAAAGCCCTCGGTTTTACGAACTCGGACATAAAGGTGCAGTATGCTTCGCGTTCGGTATTTGTTCTGATGGTCGGCATTGTTCTTGGAACTCTTCTGGCGAACACGCTCGGAGAAAGGCTTGCGGGTGCGGTTATCTCTTCGTTTGGAGCGTCAGCGTTTCATTTTGTGGTCAATCCGCTTTCGGCATATCTGTACAGCCCGCTTATGATGATAACCGCAGTACTTATCGCAACCATGATCGGCACTTCAGGCGCAGGACGTATCAAAATATCCGAAAATATAAAGGAGTAGGCAGATGAAAAAGATGATTATCGGTGAGGACATCGTCAAATCTTTCGGCGAGGGCGGCGAACAGCACAATGTTCTGGACGGGGTGTCCGCCAGTATACACGAGGGCGAGTTCGTAGCTGTTATGGGACCATCAGGATCGGGCAAATCCACGCTAATGTATGTGCTGAGCGGGACGGATGGCATGAATGGCGGAACAGTCGTTTTTGAGGGCAAGGATTTATCGACGCTTGGGGAGAATGAGCTTGCAGATCTACGCAGAACCCAAATGGGGTTTGTGTTCCAACAGCCGACGATGCTGAAAAATTTGAATATCCTCGACAATATCATTCTTCCTTCCATGCGGGATAACCGTAAAAACGCCGCGAACATTTCGGTGAAGGCGAGGGAACTTATGAAAAGGGTAGGCATCGCAGAGCTTGAACAACGGAGCATCACCCAGGTTTCGGGTGGTCAGCTTCAGCGTGCGGGAATATGCCGGGCACTGATGAACAACCCGCGAATTATCTTCGGCGACGAGCCAACGGGGGCGCTCAACTCCATTTCCGCTCAGGAAATCATGAACCTATTCTCTGAGATCAATGCAGACGGTACGGCGGTCATGCTTGTCACTCACGATGCACAAGTTGCGGCGCGGGCGGAGCGCATTATGTTTATGCGCGATGGGAAAGTGGTCGGCGAACTCAAGCTTCCAAAGCTTGTGGGAACGGATATGGATGGCAGGGTCAAGAAAGTTATGCTGAAAATGCAGGAAATCGGAATATAAATCGATATCATTTTAAGCCGCAGGACTACCGCCCTTGGTTAGCGAATGTATAATTATGGAATCACTTGATTCGAACGCTTGATCAGTCATTTGAGCGAACCATCAAACATGAAACGGATGGTGTTATACGATGCAGGATCAGTCCAAACATTTCGTTGCGGTTTCAGCGCTTGTTAAGAATGAGGATGGACATGTTTTAATGGTTCGTACTCATGTTCGTTCGGATACGTGGGAAATGCCCGGAGGTTTTGTTGATGCTGGCGAGCCGTTAGATGCGGCGGTATGCCGAGAGTTTCTGGAGGAAACAGGAGTCGTTATACGTCCTTTAGGCATATCCGGCGTTTATTACAACGAGAGGCTACATGTCTTGTCTGTCGTTTTTCATGCGGAATATGTCAGCGGAGAAATAACCATTCAACCGGAAGAAATTCTGGAGGCCAAATTTTTAGATCTGGACGATACGAATATGGATGAATACATAAAAAGGCCCCATGTCAAATCACGCACGCTTGATGCAATGAATGCAGACCGCTTAGTCCCGTATGAGACATGGGATTTGAACCCGCCTCGTTATAAGTTGTTGTCAAGAATGGACGGGGAACGCCTGGAGGCCAAGCATGCATTTTTACTGACAGGGGAGCCTCGGATCGGTAAAACGACGATGATCAAACAACTTATTAATGCCATCGGTCCGGATCTTTTCGGTGGATTCATGATTACAGGTTCCCGGATTGTTCTGGGGACCATTCCTCTGGAGAGCCATCCTGAAATAGACATCATCAAATATCGGAAGGAAGTCAGGATTCTAAGTATGAACGCATTCAATCGTGACACGATATCCGAAACTTTGTTAAAGGAAATTGTGAAAGCTGTGGAGGGTGAATGATATGCAGATCGAAGATGTCTTTTCGGATCTCCCTACGTTAGAAACAGACAGAACGATATTAAGAAAACTGAGGAGCGAAGACGAACAGGATATATTTCATTACGGCTCGGATGAGGAGGTATCGAGATATACGGCATGGCCGACGCATCAAACGAGGGAAGATACCCGTCTCTACTTAATGAGGGTCCTTCATAAATACAGCCAGCATGCTGTGGCCCCTTGGGGAATCGTGGACAAAGAAACCGGAAAGATCATTGGAACCTCAGGATTTATGGCTTGGGATGTCCGACATGCTAAAGCGGAATTGGGTTATGCCCTGTCCAAGGATTATTGGAATCGTGGTTACATGACCGAAGTGATCAGGACCATTATCTCTTTTGGATTTGAAAGAATGAAGCTGGTTAGAATCGAGGCAAGCTGTCTGCCGTCAAACCCAGGATCAGCCAGAGTGATGGAAAAGGCCGGCATGTCCTATGAAGGTTTATTAAGAAAGACGATATTCGTAAAAGGGAAGCATGAAGATCTGAAATTATACTCTATTGTTGTAGACGATTACCGGAATCAGAGCAGCTCCCGTTAACGGGCTGGTTGAATAAATGCCATCGTAAGAACCCCCTTCGTTCATGGGCGTGGAATGACCGGTAGCCAGAACGGTCACTTTGCTGATAGCCCGGCATACAAGTTCCGGTACACGGCCGGGGTGAGGTGCTCGAATTTTTTGAACGTTTTAATGAAATAGCCCGTATCGCAGAACCCTAAATCATCGCTCACTTGATGGATCGGCGAATCGGTGGATTCCAGCAGCTGCTTGGCCCATTCAATCTTAAGTCTGGCGATGAAGACGGAGAAATTCTCACCGGTTTCCTTCGTAAATATGCGGCTGAAATAGCTGGGGCTGATATGGCAAAGCTTGGCCATCTCCTTCAGGCTGAAGTTCTCATGCTTATGCGCAAAAATATAGTCAAATGCGGGCTGAAGTACGGCATTCGACGAGACGAACCGTCCAGCGCCATTCTTCAATTTGGTATCGATCAGCGCTCCTGACAGCTCCTGCCGCATGGATTGGATGCTGCGGACCGCACGATCCGACTCCTTGAAAGCTTCCACGGAAGCTGGCGCATCCATGTTGGACGTGAGCACTTTTTTGTACAAATCGATCGTGGTATGCTTCTGAATCGCTTCCTCCACGATATAGGTGCTTAATTGCAGCAGCAGATCCACGCACTTCGTCACCTCATCATAGGATAAGACGGGCAGTGCATCGTAGTCCCCTTCGAGTTCCTTAAACTTTCGGTTCGACTCCTCATTGGGCGGCCGGGATACGATCTGCTCCAGCATCGGAGCATCCGGTTCTCGGAGCTTGAGCTGTCCGGCCATAATCGCACCAAGATATTGGTTATCGATAATGATCGGGATGGCGATATCGATAATGTTGAAATGGCATAAGTAAATGTATGGTTTGTTTTGGCGAACCGCTTCAATGCCGGCTCGCGCGTCGCATTTTTGACAATATGAAGAGAGATGGGAATCCTGGCGAACGCTTTGGCAAAAAGGCTGACAGTAGCTGTGCTTGGTGACGGGAACGCCCTTGTAATCGACCGTAAGGATCGCCATTTTGGTCACGAGCGATAAGGAATCCTGCAGCTTCTCCCATTTCTCCAAATCAATGATTTCTTCTAAATCATATCGGGATTTGGACATGACAACATTCTCCTATGAAAAGTTATAGAAACTCTATTGAATATTATAGCGAATGGTTCTACTGAAGAACAAGATAATACAATTTTCCATGGGGATGACAAAAAAACACGATAAGAAAACGCTTTATTCCGACCTCATTGTTTCATGCTTCCCGAATAAGTACAACCTATAATAATTAATATAGTCTACGTAGGAGGAATGATCATGAGAAGAGCGTTTATCAGTCCGACAAAATATGTGCAGGGTGAGAACGAACTGTTGAATTTAGGTTATTTTGTAAAGACATTCGGAGATTCCGCCCTGCTGATTGCCCATCCCGATGATGTTGCACGGGTGAAAGACAAGCTGGAGTCAACAAAACAGAAATTTAATATAACGCTAGTTGAAAGCGGCTTCCGTGGGGAATGCTCCCGGCAGGAGGTTGCCAGATTGCAAGCATTGGCCAAGGAGCATCAATGTGCTTGCACGATTGGCCTCGGGGGTGGTAAAGCGATTGATACGGCAAAATGCGTGGCCGAAGGTGAGGCCCTGATCATTGTCCCGACGATTGCAGCAACCGATGCACCAACAAGCCATTCAGCGGTCCTCTATACCCCGGAAGGCGAATTCGATGATTATGCTTATTTCAAACAAAGTCCTAGCGTTGTCATGATTGATACGACGGTTATTGCCAAAGCGCCGACTAGATTCCTTGTTGCTGGCATGGGGGATGCGCTCTCTACCTATTTCGAAGCAAGAGCAACGGCGCAATCGTATTCCAATGTCAATGCCGGCCTGCCATGCGGCGTTCGCGAAGGCGTATGCGGTGAGGCCAAAGGGACGATTACAGCGCTGGGACTTGCCAAGCTATGCTATGAAACACTGGTTGAGAACGGGTACAGAGCGAAACAGGCCTGTGATCAAAACATCGTGACGCCCGCACTGGAGAATATCATCGAGACGAATATTCTGTTATCGGGACTAGGCTTCGAGAGCGGCGGTTTGGCAGCGATTCACGCGATTCACAATGGCTTGACGGCACTGGAAGGAACGCATCATTATTATCACGGCGAGAAGGTAGCCTTCAGCACGATTGCCCAATTGGTGCTTGAGAATGCCGATCGGAACGAAATGAAGGAAGTGCTGGACTTCTGTCTGTCGATCGGTCTTCCTGTATGCCTGGAAGATATCGGCGTCGAGCATGTGACCTACGAGGAACTGCTTGAAGTGGCCAAGAAAGCATGTATTGCCGAGGAATCCATCCACTCGATGCCATTCCCGATTTCGGAGGAAGCGGTAGCATCCGCGATTATGGCCGCTGACCAGTTGGGTCGTCAATACAAATTGGGTAAGGAGATATAAGATGAAGAAAATCATGAACAAGCCGGAAACCTTGGTTCGGGAAATGTGCAATGGGCTTGTGCTGGCGCATCCTGAGCTGGCGTTTAACTCTAAATACAAAGTGATTTCCAAAAAGGAGATCCACCAAGATAAAGTTACGCTGATTAGCGGGGGCGGAAGCGGCCACGAACCGGAGCATGCCGGATTCGTTGGAAAAGGCATGCTGGATGCGGCCGTGTGCGGCGATGTGTTTGCTTCCCCATCCCAAATCCAGGTGTACCAAGCGATCCGCAGCTCCGCGAGCAATAAAGGAACGCTGCTTATTATCAAAAATTACAGCGGCGACATCATGAACTTCAAAAATGCGGCCCACCTCGCAAGCGAGGACGGTATCCAAGTGGATTATGTGAAGGTCGATGATGACATTGCCGTTGAAGACAGTCTCTATACGGTAGGGCGAAGAGGGGTTGCCGGAACGGTGCTCGTTCATAAGGTAGCCGGAGCGGCTGCAGAAGCGGGGCTGTCCCTGCCGGAAGTGAAAGAAGCGGCGCAGCATGCGATTAACCATGTTCGCAGCATTGGCTTCGCGTTTACCTCCTGCACTGTGCCCGCCAAAGGAACTCCGACGTTTCATATTGAGGATGACGAGATGGAATATGGGGTTGGCATTCACGGCGAACCGGGAATCCGTAGGGAGAAATCGGTTTCTGCAGATGAGCTGGCGCAGCGGATGGTCACGTCATTGCTGGACAACTTGCAGATGAATGATTCTGTGGAGCAAGAAGTGGCCGTATTAATCAACGGATTTGGCGGCACGCCGCTGCAGGAGCTGTATTTGTTGAACAATTCCGTAATGCGCGAATTGGCGTCCCGGAGCAAGCGGGTATTCAAAGTATTCGTCGGTAACTATATGACCAGCATCGATATGGCAGGTGCATCGGTGACAATCATGAAGCTGGATGAAACGCTCAAGAAGTGGCTGTCTGCGCCATGCGATACGCCGGCACTGTCGGTCAAGGGACCTTTTGAGCCTGTAAGCTATACCGAGGTTGTTCACGAACAGAAGTCAGAGAACGCGGTATCGTATAATAACAATACGGATCCTGCCGCAGCTGTGATTAAAAACAACCGGCTGTCCTTGCAAAATATCGTATATCTGATCGATCAAATGAGTGAAGTCATTATCGAGAACGAAGTTCCGTTCTGCGAGCTCGACGCCCATGCCGGAGACGGCGATTTCGGCATGAGTGTCGCCAAGGGCTTCAAGCAGCTAAAAGCGGAGTGGGACGATATTCTGACCCACCATATTCGCGATATCGGCGATTTCCTCGACGCCTGCTCGATGATCATCATGGAGCATTGCGGCGGGGCTTCCGGACCGATCTGGGGATCCGCATTCCGGGCGGCGAGTAAATCTGCCGGTCAGAAGCAGGATTTGTCCGTTCAAGAGGTCGCAGAAATGATGCAGGCCGTTGTCAAGGGAATCCAGGATACGGGCGAAAGATCGTTCGGTAGAGGAGCCGTCGTCGGCGACAAGACATTGATCGATGCGCTCGTGCCGTTCGCGGATGCCTGGACGCAGAGTGCAGAGCAAGGCGTGGAGATGAAGGCGGCAGCGATCAAGGCGGCCGAAGCGGCTGTGCTCGGTGCGCAGAAGACGGCAGACATCGTTGCTCGAATGGGAAGAGCAGGCACCGTCGGCGAACGGAGCATCGGATACCCGGATGCGGGGGCATATGCGCTCGGGGTTATTTTCACGGAGCTTGCCAAATCGATGAAGTAATCTGGAACGTGGTCATGTGAAACTGAAGTCCCCTAAATTTACGGGGACTTTTCTTCATTAACTTATTTCGATAGTGGATAGCATAAATGGTCAAGAGATTATAGCCTAAGAAATTGATCGTTAGCTTAAGTACGATCCGGATAAAGAGCTCAGCTGCTTAAATATGCTGAAAAATAAACAACTGGATGGAATCATCATTACCTCTCGCTCAAACACTTGGGATGCCATTGTGCCATATACCAAGTACGGGACGATCGTCGCATGCGAGTTTACGGATCATCCTGAGATTGGCTGTGCCTACATGGATCGATATGCATCTTACGTAGACACGTTTCAGCTGTTAAAGGATAAAGGGCATTCACGAGTCGCTTTTACGACAGCAAGAGGAGAAGAGAGCAATAGTACACAGCTGACGATAAAAGCGTATCAATATATATTTGGCGATCTGCCGCCAGCATACCATATCAGGGATTGCTACAGCATGGATGACGGGGGAAGAGCGGCACAACAACTACTTAATATGGATCTTAGACCAACCGCTGTTTATGCGAACGGCGATGAGGTTGCGACAGGTATTTACCAGTATGCAAGGAGCATACAACTGGGGGTGCCAGAGGATCTGGCGATCATTGGCCAGGAGAATCAGCCTGTTGGAATTGGGTTACGCCTATCTACGGTTGATCATCAATTGGTGAAAGTCGGTGAACAAGCCTTTGATCTTACAATTAAGAAATCAAAGGATAAGGTAGAGATTCCTTATCACATCATTGTACGGCAATCGATATAGCTATTGACTTACAATCGCTCCATGCATGGTATTTTTCAATTTTTGGAGGATATTTATGAATCAACGTTTTCGTATTACAAGATCCATGAATGCAACCACTGGTGATCAAGAGATTTCATTGGAGGAATGCCAAGCTTATTTTTCATCCAAGGCGGATTTCACTTATCAGACGGTGCTGACGGTGAAAGGGGAGGAGAGCACCATGTCTGTCGAAGGGGATTTCTTTATGTGGAAACATGGAGAAGCCCTTATTCCATTAAGACACTATATGGGGGAGTTGTACATAGCCGTCTCCCATCAAGAAATCGTACCCCTCATGATCGAAATTGCAGCTGATTTACGGGCAGATATCGTAGAAGGGTAAGGAATGAAAGTTGCCATATGACAAGATTTTAAACTTAAAAGCCGCATTCTTGGTCATACCCCTGTCAAGTAGGCAAAACTAAAAAGACAGCTTAAGCAGCAACCGTTTTTCGGTATTCCACCGGGGAACGGTTGTTTAATTTTTTCTGAAATCGTTCTCGGCGTGTCGTATTGGCGGATGACTTTTTCCTCTTGTCTACTAGTTTAGCTAGCAGGTCCATGAGGATTCTCCTCTTGGCTTGGACAGCTTGATGGAGCACAATATGTAACTTATGAAACCTGATGACAGGTTCATATGTTACACATTCTCAGCATCATACTTCAACAGGGATCTCGGAGATCCGGATGAGAAAATGATGATAGCAGCGGGATCGCGCCGGACAGACGGATGACAATGCACATCTTACACATTTACGATGTCATGCTGTCTTCTCTACACTTTGGAATGTAAGCGTTACCTGTTAATCACTGAAACGTGATGTACGTGAGTGAACCAGATAACCTGACATGAATCGATATGTAAGAAAGGAGGGGGAGCATGAGGGGAAAAAGACTACTTGCTGTGATATCCGGAAGACGTTCCATCCATCGCGAAACGAAGCCGCCTAATCCAGGTATAAACCAAACGTCTCTCGGGAAAAGAATCAAGGTGAACTGGGAGCTTTATCTGTTCTTGGTGCCGGCCATACTGTATTTCCTTGTATTTCACTATGCGCCCATGTATGGTATCCAGATTGCCTTTAAGAACTTTATCCCCAGCAAAGGAATCATGGACAGCCCATGGGTGGGCTTCGATCATTTCGAGCGTTACTTCAATTCCTATTATTTCTGGGATCTGCTCTGGAATACGTTCAGTCTCAGCTTCTACGAGCTGATAATCGGGTTTCCGCTGCCGATCATCCTGGCGCTGGCTTTCAACGAAATCCGTACGGGTCCCTTCAAGAAAATGGTTCAGACCGTTACGTATGCGCCTCATTTTATATCCGTTGTTGTCATGGCGGGTATGATTATTACCTTCTTATCGCCGTCCACAGGCATACTGGTCCAATTCATCAAATGGATGGGCATCGATGCGCCGAACTTTCTGTCGGATCCGGCCTGGTTCAAGACCGTATACGTTCTGTCAGGGGTCTGGCAAAGCACCGGATGGGGGACCATTATCTATCTGGCTGCGTTGTCCGGTGTCGATCCCCAGCAGCATGAAGCGGCGATAGTGGACGGAGCCAGTCGTTTCAAACGATTGCTGCACATCAACCTGCCGGCCATACTCCCAACGATCACCATTTTGCTGATCTTGAACATGGGCAACATTCTTACGATTGGCTTCGAAAAAATACTGCTGTTGCAGAACTCGCTGAATATGGAGTCTTCGGACGTCATTTCAACTTATGTCTACCGGACCGGTCTGGTAGACGCGCAGTACAGCTTCTCGACAGCCGTTGGCCTGTTCAACTCCGTGATCAACGTCATTCTCTTGGTAACGGTCAACCGGATTGCCAGACGCACCAACGAGAACAGCCTATGGTAGAGAGGGGGAAAGTACATTGGTTACCGCTATGAAGGAATCGAAGTGGGACAAAATTTTTCTGGGCAGCGTTTATATCTATTTATTCATCGCTCTGATTGTTGTTCTGTATCCGCTCATTTATATTCTCAGCGCATCGATCAGCAGCCCGCAGCAGGTGAATTCCGGTGCGATGTGGCTGTTTCCCAAGGAGATTACCTGGGCCGGATATCAGCTGGTCTTCGAAAATCCGAAGATTTGGAACGGATATCTGAACACGATCGTCTATACTGGGATAGGAACGCTGTTGAACCTGGCCGTGACACTGCCTGCAGCCTATGCGCTCAGCAGGTCGGATTTGGTCGGTCGTCAACTGTTCTTGGGATTTATCCTGTTCACGATGTTCTTTACCGGAGGGCTTGTGCCAACCTATCTCGTCGTCCGGAATTTGGGACTGATCAACACGATGGGGGCGCTCATTCTTCCCGTAGCCGCATCGGTCTGGAATATCATCGTTGCCCGGACGTTCTTCCAGACGACGATTCCGAAGGAACTGCAGGAGGCGGCCTATATGGACGGCTGCACCAACCTGAAGCTGTTCGTCCGCATTATTCTGCCGCTGTCCGCGCCGATTATTGCAGTTATGGCTTTGTTTTACGGGGTCAGTCACTGGAACAGCTATTTTCCGGCTCTGATCTATCTCAACGATGAGAGCAAATATCCCCTGCAGATGGTGCTGCGACAGATTCTGGTTCTTCAGGAAATGACGGCGGAGACGACCGGCGCCGCAATCAGCGGGGATGCCGCAAGGGCAATGAGTTCCAAAGCTGAAACCGCATCGCTGATCAAATACGGGGTTATCGTTGTATCGACGCTGCCGATTGTCGCTCTCTATCCTTTTTTACAGCGATACTTTGTCCAAGGGGTCATGATTGGTTCTGTAAAAGGATGATGAAAGCGTTTTATAAAATATGAGCTTGAGTATGCAAAGGGAGGAAACATGGATGAAGATGACAAGCAAAACTTGGAAGCTGGTGCTGACGGGGATGACAGCCCTGTCTCTGCTCGCCGGATGCGGTTCGGGCAGCGATACGAAATCTGCCGGAACAAAGTCAACAGAAGCAGCCGCCGTGAATAAGGAAGGCTTCCCGATTATGAATGAACCGATTACGCTGACCATGATGGCACCTGATGTCGGCGTTCAGAACTGGAAGGATATGATCGTGCTGCAGCAGATGGAGGAAAAGACGGGCATTTCATTCCGATACTTGAACGCTCCGAAGGATAGTTTTGATACGAAGAAGAACCTCGTATTTGCCAGCGGCGATTACCCGGATGTCTTCTATGCTGCAGGCTTGACGGCGGCTGAACAGATGAACTATGGAGAGCAGGGAATTCTGATTCCGCTTGAGGAGCTCATCGAGGAATATGCTCCGAACTTCAAGGCGCTGATGGACGAAATTCCGGAGATCCGTAAATCCATTACAGCTCCGGATGGACATATCTACTCCTTGCCAGCGATCGATTTAAGCCAGCACTGGTATCGTAACCCGCTGTGGTACAACGGTGATTTCCTGGAGGCCCTGAATATCGACAAGCTTCCGGAGACGACCGAGGAGCTCTATACCTTCCTGAAGCGTGTAAAAGAAGAGGATCCGAACGGCAATGGAATCGCCGATGAAATCCCGATCTCTTCCGTATCGACAGCTACGACCAATGCTCGGGATATTCGTACTTGGCTGCTTGGCGCTTTCGGTATCTATGAAGACGAAATTTATGTGGACGATAAGGATATTGTTCATTATACCCCGATAGAAGAGGGCTTCCGAGAGTATCTGGTCTATATGAACCGTCTATGGAAAGAAGATCTGCTTGACCACGAAAGCTATTCGCAAACCGCAGAACAGAAAAAGGCCAAGGCACAGAACAATCAGGTGGCCCTGTTCTCCGACTGGCATGCCTACATGACCAAAGGGGGAGAACCGTCCACCAAAGATCCGATGTTCGCTCCGGTAAGAAGCGATTTGGTAGACAAGCCGGCTATCGCCAAGAACAGAGGGATCACGACAGGGGCTTTTGCCATCACGGTTACCAATCCTGCCCCTGAAGCCTCGATGCGGTGGGTGGACTACCTTTATTCTTATGAAGGATCGCTCTTTTTCAACAAAGGACCAGAAGGCAAGCTGTGGGAGTATACGGATGAAGCCAACCGTGTGAAGCGCTATTTGCCTGTGCCGGATGGCATGGAGATGGAGGATTACCGTGCGACTTTGACACCAAACTACGGTATTCCGGCTCCTACCATCAATACGGACGATATTAATAATGGATTGAAGACCGACTTTGATCAGTGGGTTGAAAAGGAAACGAAGGAAAAGCTGCTTGACCGCGGAGCAAGACCGCCGTTCCCTGCCTTGTTCCTGACCGTTGAAGAGCAAACCGAGATCAACAGCCTGAACTCGGATCTGAGCACGTATGTACAGCAGATGGAGGCGAAATTCGTTACGGGGGCAGAACCATTGTCCAATTGGGATAACTACCTGAACACGATGAAGAAAATGGGAGCCGACCGGGTCGTTGAAATCTACCAAGGTGCATATGACCGCTGGAAGTCGAACTAAACGCAGATTGTGTCTAGCAGAAACTAGCCATTAAGATAAGATACACGAGATGACAGAGGTTTTCAAAGAAAAGGTGGCCTGGGAGATGTCGATTTCTCTTTCAGGCCCACCTATGAATTCAAGAGGGCTTGATAAATCCTGAAAACCATACAAATGTGGAGGCCTAGCCTATGAAAATAACGAGACATCCGAACAATCCGATCGTCGTTCCGGGAAAATACGAATGGCGTAAAGTCACTGTATTCAATCCTGCGGTTATTATAGACAACGGCAAGTTTTACATGATCGAACGTACCGCAGGCTCGTTAACGCCGTGTAAGAATTTTTTGGGACTGCTGGAGAGTGAGGACGGAGTGAATTTTACGCACGTGACAGACGAGCCGATCGTGACGCCTGACATGCTGGGCTTCCCATATGGAAGTGTCCAGGACCCGCGGATTGTCAAAATAGACGGCACGTACTATTTAAACTATGCCCTTCGGCCGTGCGCCATGAGTTACTATCCGACAGGAGCGGGCATTCCGGAGCGTTTGATTCCGAAATATCCGGACGGCTGGGGGGAGGAGGAAGGCCACTGGCTCACTCGCTCTTCGATTGTGAAGTCGGACAATCTGATCGACTGGGAATTCGTTGCCGATACGACACCGCTCGATATCAATGACCGTGACAACATATTGTTCCCTGAGAAGATTAACGGAAAGTATGTATTGCTGCGCCGTCCGGAGGAATACGTGGGTGCGGCTTACGGAACGGACAGCGCGGCGATATGGATTACGTACTCCGAGGATCTGGTTCATTGGGAAGAGCCGAAGCTTCTGGCCAAGGCTGAGAACCCGGCCTGGGAATCCAGGAAAATCGGCGGAGCAGCGCCGCCTGTGCGAACCGATAAAGGCTGGCTGGTCCTTTACCACGGCGTTGATGATCAGGTCGTTTACCGAGTCGGGGCGATGCTTCTTGACCTGAACAACCCTGAGAAGGTCATAGCAAGAACGAAGAATTTCATTATAGAACCGGAAGCCTATTATGAGAAATTCGGTTATCAAATTCCGAATGTTGTGTTCCCGACAGGAAACGTGGTCAAAGACGGCCTGCTTTATATCTATTATGGTGTTACGGACACTGCAATTGCGCTGGCTACCGTGCCGATCGATGAGCTGGTAGAGCATATTTTGAACGAACCGGAGTGAGTGAAGCAGCTACAGAAGGGCCCTTTCGAGACAAGGTCTCCTAAAGGGCCCTTCTGTTATATATCCAGCCTGTTCGAGCGATATTGTTTGCGGTACTGACCGGGCGTAAGCCCGGTTTCTTTCTTAAATTTGCGGATGAAATTAGGTGCATCCAGGTAGCCCACCTGTTCGATGATTTCCTTCAGGGGAGCGCTTGTGGTCACAAGCAGCCGAATGACTTCTTCCGTACGCCTCTTCCAGATATACTGCGAGAAACTGATCCCGGTCTTCTCTTTAAAGCTGCGGCTTAAGTAAGAGGTAGAGACGGAAAATTTAAGGGCAACATGCTCCAGGCTGAGCGTATAGTCGGCAAATTGCTGATTTACATAATGTACGATATCATCGATCAGTTTAGGCGCTGCTTGCTCATGGTTACGCTCAACCTTCTCGCAAATCTCCGTCGTGAGGGACAACAGCTTGTCCTCCAATTCCTCCAGCGTCTCAAACGACGTATAGTCCGAGATGCTGCTGAATGCTTCGTTCATTCCGACCTCGGAGGCGGACCGAAGCAGCGCGTTCAGCAGATCGAAGCAAATGCAGCGCAGCAGGTGAATCTGCAACGGTTCGCTCCGAATGGTCTCCATCATCTCGGCGATCATCTGCACGGCCACCGACTCGTTGCCTTGCTTTAAGCTTTGCTCCAGCTTGAGCAGCGACTTTCTTGGAAGCCACACACCTTTGGCGTCAGGATGATTCTGCTCTGCCAGCTGAGCGAAGTAGGTGATCCGGCTGCTGCCAACCATTCGATGCTCAAGAGCGGTTGCGGCTTCAATGAAGGATTGGTTCAGTTGCCCCAAATCCCGGTAGGGCGTACCTACGCCCATGCTCGGATCGAGCCGTGTGTTCTCAGAGATCAATCCCTGGACCGCTTGTATGATCTGCTCCATCCGGTTCTTCAGCGAATCTTGACCAGGGTCAGGAAGCGATACGATCAGCGCAAATTGATTATCGGCAGAGAATTCTACGCCATAGATATTCGCATGAAGCCCTGATGGTTCAACATGGCTGAGAATTTCATGCACCTGCTGACGATCATTCTGGGCATCCTCGGCCGCATCGTTTTCCTCCCAAGACAGAATCACACAGAAATACATGACTTGCTCTTGGGGAGGTTCCAGTCCGACTCCGGTGATCATTCGCTCGATTTCGGGATCATCCGGCTTGCCGTGTTTTAGTAAAAGCAACATGCATTGGTTGCGCACGAAGGGCTCCTGCATATCGATTCGGGCGCTGTAATCGTGAAGGGTCTGACGAATCCAATCCCATTCATTGCGTGTTTTTGGCTCTGGGGTATCGTTGACTCTGAGCTTGGCAAATTCCATCAAATCCTTAATCGGGTGATATTGGCGTCTAGCCAGCACAAAAGCGGCCAGCACTCCGGTAATGACTGCGATGCCAAACACCAGCAGAATGAGCGTCTGTACATGAGCAACCCGGCTGAAGAACTGGTAGCTTGGCATGATGGTCATGTAGGTCCAGCCATTCTCCCCGGATTTGACGGATACGACGGAGTACTTGTCATTGTTCAGGGAGAGATTGTGTATGCCGGCATCAAGCGCAGCCAGTGTCCCGAGATGCTCTTGAGACAGGGATACGCCGTGATTGTTGGCAGTAAGCACGTCACCATTTTGATTGAAAATGTAGCTGCTCCCGGTGAAGTCGCTAAGAATGGAATCCATGACCCCGGTAAGATTGGACTCTTTCACCATATATACGACACATCCGTAGGGATAGGGGGCATTGGGTTTGATCGGTACGATTACGGTCAGCATCGCCTCCTGCCTG
The DNA here is from genome assembly GCF_050279985.1 of Paenibacillus sp. NPDC093718. Lineage (NCBI taxonomy): Bacteria > Bacillati > Bacillota > Bacilli > Caryophanales > Paenibacillaceae > Paenibacillus > Paenibacillus sp. NPDC093718. The sequence goes on along the minus strand of NZ_JBNNUS010000001.1, from coordinate 712,214 downwards.
GAGCTGTTGATCGTAACCTTCTCGGCAGGCCGTATTACCATCTGATTCGTTTCGTTCAGAGTTAGGATGACATCTTCCAGACGCCAGTTCTCGTATTGATAAAAGGAATCGAACGTAACGTTAACATTCGTCAGGCCGCGGTAAGAATAGATAACCGGGTCATTATGATAGTATAAGAAGATGTCTTCAATGATGCTGCTGTTCGCCTTATAATTAGCCAAAGCTTGGATGGCTTCCACTCTGTAATAAGAATCACGGACCATATAAGGGGTTAAACGTCTGTCGTAAGCGATTCGGCCGGAAAGCTCCCGAAGCTCCGCGATCCGGGAGTCGATGGTCATTTTCATCTGGTTCAATTGATTAATGTTGGATTGTTCTATCTCGGTACGAAGCCCGCTGACAGCGCTATCATAAACGAAAAGGGTTACTCCCGTCAGGGGAATCAGGAAGATCAGAATATATGACAGAACATATCTTAAGAGCAGCTTCGACTTAAAGTGATTCCAGTTTATTCGGAAAGTGAAAGTGGATACGATGAATGATTTGAGCTTGTGAATGATCATTTGGGCGAATCCTCCATTGCATTCTTTTCATGTCATGGCCGATTTCATCAACAATGATAGGGTTATCTAAAACATTATATCATTATAATGAATTGAAAGTCTCTTCGATACCGTTTAATCGGTTGTATATTAGGAAGATTTTGTTATGATAAGAACAAGAAAATAGTGGGAAGCGGGAACTATTCAAGGCTGGGCTGGTTTGCTCATGAAACGAGGCGAAAACAATGAAAGAGCCAATAGAGGAACTGATTGATCGTTATCAACAAGACTATTATTTATCTGGGAACATACATATTTCCAAAGAAGGCAAAACCTTATTCAGTAAATCCTACGGGCAAGCCAGCATTCAGCTTGGCGTCCCCAATAACAAGGATACGAAATTTCACATTGCCTCAGTCACCAAGATGTTCATTGCAGCTGCCACCCTCAAACTCTATGAACAAGGGCTGATCCGGGTACCTATGTTGACGCATTTAAGGCTCTCCATCCGAAGATCACGATCCATCATTTATTGAGCCATTCATCAGGGCTGCATGATATTTATGCCGTACCTGATCTTACATATGAGATGAGCAAATTAAGAATGGAGAAGCGAGCGTTTATGCCATACCTCGTCGGACTCAAACAGAACTTTTTTCCGGGTGAGCGTTGGGAATACAGCAGCACCGGGTTTATCATGTTGGGGTATATACTAGAGGCCGTGACGGAGATGAAGTATGAGGAAATTTTGAATTCCTGGTTCTTCTCGCCTTTGCACATGGAATCGACAGGGGTTGATTGTCCTCGTCAGATCAATTCAGGCAGAGCGTACGGACACGCATGGGAAAATAATCAGCTGACGAACGCTGATAATGACAGGCTTAGCACGGTTCAAGCTCCAGGCGAGCTGTACTCCACGGTGCAAGACCTGAATACGTGGTGTGAAGCTCTTTTCAAAGGCGACATCCTTCAGCCGGAAACGATGGATAAAATGTTTGTACCGTACTATACGACAACATTTGACCCGAATTTAAACTATGGATATGGATGGTTCCTGGGGGCAGACTTTCGGTTAATTGCCGGAGGAACTCCGGGATTTCGATCCGAAATTTGGCACTATCCAGTTCAAGATCTACGGATTGTCATGCTATGGAATTATGAGAAAGTAGATTCGCACCAGTTGTTCCGAATGATTAAACCTTTATTGTTTCATACGTAAAACGAAGGGAACGACTACCAGATCAATCGGGAACCATGCAAGCATGTATTGTTTTGGTCATTATCACTTTCGAGAGGAGCCTTACATGAGAAGCATCAAACCAGGTCGGGGGCCCTCGGCTATCGGAGCGGTTGGCAGTGCTGCAATTGGCGTATTTGGGGTATTCTGGACGATTTCGGCAGCAAATATGGGAGCCCCCGTCTTTTTTGTCCTATTCGGTGTCGTCTTTGTCGGTGTTGCGGTTGTGCAGGGGATTTATCATTTTAAAAATGCTACGGGAGCTAACCGCATGTCCGTCTATGATATTACCGATGACGAACCGGATCCATTAGATCCTTACCTTCAAGCGAATGCAAGGCAAAGCGTCAACCAAGGATTTAAACAGGATGGCGATTTCAATTTCTGCCCATATTGCGGGAGAGCCATCAAACATGAAACGTACCAATATTGTCCGAAGTGCGGTAATGACATTGGCGAGAGGCAGTAATTTTGCTTGATAGTGCATTTTAATGCCGAGATAGGAGGATGAATAATGGGCTTTCATGACACGTACAGATTTGGTGTGCATGCCATCATATCGAACGCCGACGGCAAGCTGCTCTTATTAAAACGGACTTATGGGAACAAAGGATGGAGTTTGCCCGGAGGCGGGGTGGACCCCGGCGAAACGATCCATGAAGCGATATTTCGCGAATGCCGCGAAGAACTGGGCCTTACATTGCAAGATGCGGTCTTGACCGGATTTTATTATCACAGTCATATCAACGCGCAGGTCGGCATCTTTCGATGTTCGATCCCCTCTCATGAGGAAATTATCCTTAGTTCGGAGCATTCGGAGTATAAATGGGCTGAGTTGTCGGAGCTCGGCGAAGTTCAGCGATTAAGGGCCCAAGATGCATTGGCTTATCAAGGAGAAGTCAAAAGCCGGGCGTTTTAAATTTCATGTTCTTCAATGATTGTGCCACTGAAAAATTTCTAGGAGAGGATAACTGAATAAGTTGTGCCTTATGGCATCGAGAGTTAGAATGATTGATATAAGGAACCAAGAGAGGAGAGAGCAGAATGAACGAAGCGTATCTTCAATTGTACGACTATCACATTTGGGCGAACGAGAGACTGTGGAACCATCTGCAATCCTTGCCGGAAGGCGTGTTTCTCCAGGAAGTGAATCTGGGCTTCAAATCCATCACCGAAGTTTTCGGTCACCTTGCAGCTGCGGAGGAAGTTTGGTTTGCCCGGATCAAGGAGGAAAGTCCCCCGTCGCTTGCCGCGAGACCGTTCGCGAATTTGGAAGCAGCTTATCAATATATGAGCCGACTCCAAACCGAGCACCATGAATATTTAGCGTCGGTTGGCGATATGGGGAAGGTTGTGACTTATCACAACACTGCGGGTGAGGGATTTCAGAATTCGATTTCGGAGATTCTCCAGCAGGTCGTAAATCATGGAACCTATCATAGAGGTAATATCACGACCATGCTTCGGCATTTGGGACACAAAGGGTTAATAACGGATTACATTGCCTTTTTAAGAGCGTAGCTTAAAAGCACCACACATAGGGGACTTCCTGCTGTCATGATCTCATGAGCCGGGGAGTCCTTTTGCTTTTTTTACCAAACTGAAATTAGGATGTAAAATAGAATGAGAATGCTAGGTTAACAAGAAGGATGGTGTTATGAAAATATACAAGCTGGATGAGCTGGAAGGTTCATGTTACATGGAGGTACTGCCGGGGCCTTACCGGGATCGGTGCTGGAGGTCCTGCATGTCGGGGATTCATTAACAAGTGATGTTGCAGGGGCTCAAGCATTGGGAATCCGAGCCGTTTGGATCAATCGTATGAACAAAATGAAGCCGGATCATATACAGCCCAATTACATCATAAAGAAGCTGACGGAATTAGAAAGGATCATAGATTAGTTTAAAAGGATAAGAGAATATTTCAGATAACAATGAATTTCTAAGGTTTTGAGTCGAGACGAAAATTGTATCGTATGGATAATATCAGGTAGAATTCTATCAAAGGAAAGGAACGAAATGACCAAGAAATATACGATTTTCATATGTGTAATATTTCTATTCATCTCAATTCCAATCATTTCTCTTTTGATACAAAAATCCACTGAGATGAAAGCCCCGAATAACTCCGTTACCCTGACATTAGATGAACATACAGGCTCTGTTATTTGGAAAGATCTTATTAAGATCACGGTTGGGCAGCAAGATGGTCCAACAGAACATGTGAGTATTCGAAATCATTCGGAAATAACGAACAAAGAAAGTATAGACTTACCCATTGGTCATCAGGCCACATTAATTCGGTTTCTACATGGTGGTTCGGCAGTATATCCAGTTCCGGATAAAGTATTTTATTTGATATACATTCAGAAACCCGTTAAAGAAAAGTCGGAGGAATTAATAAGAACCTACTATATTGAAGGAGAAGTTATAGGCGACAGTGAAATAGAAGCGAAAGAAGAACTCATAAAATTAGCACATGCTTGGAAGGTTGAGTAGAAAATATCGTATTTGTGCGTATGAATCGATACCATGATAGTGATAAGAAAGGAACCCAAGAATAGTTATAATTCGTCGATGCCAATCTCAATATGGAGGGGATCATGAAAATAGTAAAACACGTGCTGATCTTTTTTGTGTTGATTGTCATTACATCATGTAAGACCAACTCTGATATATCAACTACAAATTATGTGCATCTAATTGAGCAGCCGGTTGCGCTTATTGAATCCAAGCTGGAGTTCACCCCGGAGATTCCAACATACATCCCAATTGATGTAACAGAAGCAACGGCTTCTTTGGAATCGTATGAAACCAAGCAAGGGAAGTTTCAGGAAGTGGTATACCACCATAGGAATATTAATAAACAGCAGCTTTATAATCTCATCATTACCTATGACGAGACGGACGAGATCTACAGTGAAGAATCCATTGCCAGAGGTAAAGAAAGTCATGAACTGGAACGTGGTATTCAAGGATATTATGATGAAGATGATGATGGTCAATCATTATGGTGGAGAAATAACGGTTTAACGTATAGATTCGTATATTTTCTTAATGAAGGACAGCCCAGGTTGGATAAGCAAGAATTCATTCAGTCGGCCAACTCCGTTGAGCAGCTGCAACCTAATGGAACCAGTTAATTATACTGGGTGTCTTTTCGTTTTATGTTTTTTTCATGTCAACGATATGGAAAAAGCAGTAGAATGGTATACAAGGTTCCTGGGCGTACCTATCGTACAGGAAGATTGAAACTGAATTGAAAAATCACATGGGTGGGGGAGAAGACATGATACAATCCATTGTCCATATTGCATTAGTCGTGAAGGACTATGATGAGGCCATCGCATTTTATACCGAGAAGCTGAATTTCACCTTGATTGAAGATACATACCAGCCTGAACAAGATAAACGTTGGGTGGTCGTAGCTCCTCCCGGCTCGGTCGGCACGACGATATTGCTTGCCAAGGCGTCCAAGCCGGAGCAAGAGCCATTTATAGGCAACCAGTCGGGCGGCAGAGTGTTCCTGTTCTTGAATACAGATGATTTCTGGAGAGATTATCGTGAAATGGTATCACGGGGGATTGAGTTTGTAAGAGAGCCCAAAGAAGCGGATTACGGCATGGTGGCGGTATTTAAGGATTTATACGGCAATCTGTGGGATTTGCTGGAGTTGAAGGAAGATCATCCATTGATGAAACGGACGAAGTAATCGGTATATCGATCGTATATTCAAGAACCTGCAAGGAGGAAGCAAAAGATGGCTAATATTCTCAATGTCATTGTCATTGCAGCGCATCCGGATGAACCCGAAATTTATGCTGGCGCGATCTCGGCAGCTTACGCAGAGATGGGTCATAGGGTGAAGTTCGTAACACTAACCGATGGATGCTGCGGTCATCATGAAATGAGCGGGCAGCAGTTGATCGAGCGTCGGATTCAGGAAGCTCATGAGGCTGCAAAGCGGCTTGGGGTGCTGGAATACGTCGTCCTGCCCATTCCTGATGGCGAATTGATGCCAACGCTTGAAGTACGCAAGGAAGTGATCCGTCAAATTCGCGGCTGGGAGGCGGATATCGTCATTACGTTCCATCCGGACGGTCCCGGTCATGTGGATAACCGCAATGTCGGGAAGGTCGTGCGGGATGCGGCAGATTTTGTTGCGAACGTACCGAATGCCGTTCCTGAAGTGCCGTCATTGAAGAAATCCCCGATATTCCTGCTGATGCCGGATTACGCGGCACGGGCGACGTACCAACCGGATATTGTGATCGATGCTGGAGGCGTGATCGAGAAGAAATTGCTGGCCTGCGATGCCCATGCTTCCCAATTCTATGAGTTTGCGCCTTGGCAGGGCGGTTTCTTGGATGCCGTACCGGATACATGGGAAGAGAAGCGGGAATTTATTCTAAAATATTGGGATCGGTTCCTGAGCGTCTCGGACGAAATGGTGCTTTCGCTTGCGAAGCAATATGGCCAAGACCTTGCAGCCAGCGTACAATATGCAGAGCCTTTCGAAATTGCGGATTATGGCAGAAGACCGAATGAGGCTGAAATGAAGATTTTGTTCCCGATGTTAACGGGCACTCATGTGTAATCTATTTTTGGTTAGATCAGAAATAAAGAGCGGATTCCCTTCTCAGGGAATTCGCTCTTTTATGATCCGAAAAATAAAACTACACCTTCTCTAAGGGTGATTCACCAACTGGACAGAATTCGGGATTCGTCGTACTTAAGCGTTCGGCAAATTCCGGCTGGAGCTTGGCAAGCTCCGAATAATAACTTCCGATCACGTGGTTTCCGCTGACCGACCCATTCTGGAAAGTCAACGGCCATGGGGTATGCACATGGCTGTAATAGTATTTCTTCTCCCGTTTCGGCATCTTGTAGATATGAGGCGGGGCATGCGTTACGACGTCGAACAGGTTGGCAATGCGGCAGCTGCTTCGAACATACTTGGCAAAGGCCTTGGTAAAGTCAGGATCTCCCACACGAGGGGACCCGTAGGTAAATACATAAGGGGATTGGTGGTCCGTGTTGGCGGCAACGTCGACTGCACATAAGGTTGCGAGTGCTCCTCCAAGGCTGTGGCCTGTTATGAACAGTGTCTTGTGTGCAGAAAGTCGGTTAAGCGCCGACATCACCTGGCCGCGAGCAGAGGCGTAGATGTTAGTGAAACCGCGGTGTGTGAGAGAAGAGTCCTTAATATATTTGAAGTTTTTTTGGGAGGCAATGGCATCTGAGATCCAGTTTGTTGTTGAACTGGTGCCCCGAAAGGCGATAATGATTTCATCCGGTGATTCCAGAATAAACCCAAAGCGCTCGGACACGCTGATTAAGGAGTTCGCCTCAATGGTGTCATAGAGCGAATAATTTAGCGGAAGGACAAATGAGCCGTCCGTATTGCTGAATTGCGTATAGGTCTGTCCGCAGATCGCTGCCAGAAAAATGGCCCATTGTTCTCGTTCCATGCTCGTACCCATGCACATCCCGCCCTTCTGTTCTCCTACACTATATTAGGGTGTGGAAGGAAAGGTGCCTATACGCCTAAGAATGGCGAATTCGCCATCAAGCCAAAGCTCATACAAGGGATATTATCATCAGAAAGTTTGGGTAGAATCAAGTTATATGGTACGATTCTATAGACGTTCTTTGTCGAGCGGGTGCATAAGCATGCACATTATCAGATTGTACTTTAAAGATACATAGAGAGCAGGGTTATATAGAATGACGGACAATATTCAACAACGCTTCCGTTTCAGTGAAGCACCCATCTGGGAACTACAGCGGACCTACTATGAAGAACTGGGGATGAAAGCCTGGAATAATGACCAGGTTCCGCAGTATATTACGAGCAACCCTATGATTGCTACAGCTTACGCCGAAATTATATTCGGATTTCTTCGGGACCGCGCCGATCAAGGCGATCTAACCGAAACGGTTACGATTCTGGAACTGGGAGCCGGAGCCGGGCGCCTCGGTTATCATGTGCTGCACAAGCTGTGTGAACTGAGAGATTTTGCGGGTATAGCGCTACCCCCTTTCCGCTATGTCATGACTGATTTGCCGATTAAAAATGTTACGGCATGGAATCAGCATCCTGCCATGCAATCCTATATTGAACAGGGGCTGCTGGACTTCGCGAGGTTCGATGCCGTGCATGACACGGAATTGAACCTGGTGGTATCGAAGACAACGATACGTCCTGGAGATTTGAAGCAGCCGCTGCTGGTTGTCGCTAACTATTTTTTTGACGGCATTCCGCAAGAATTGATCTATGTGGGGGAAGGCAAGATTTACGAGAGCGATGTTGTCATCGAGTTTCCTGAGCAGCACGACAAGCTCAAGCCGGCTGAAGCACTGGAACGAATGAAACTGGCATACGAGCACCGTCGTGCGCCCAGATACGAGGAGGACACCTACCCGTACCGTGATGTCATTGCCTACTACCAGCAAGAGCTGGAGGATTCGCATATCCTGTTTCCGGAGGTAGGATTGACCTGCATGGAGCGTCTGAATCAGTTATCAACGTCGGGTTTCATGCTTCTCACGGCGGATAAAGGAGATCATCATATCGATAATTGGAAGTTTGCCGAACCGCCGCAATTAATTTATCATGGCAGCTTCTCATTAACGGCTAATTATCATGCGCTGCAGCATGTGTTTGAGCAAAGAGGCGCACATGCGATTTTCCCCACGCAGCATTATAAAAATATTAACGTCGGCTGTATCCTCATGCTGGAAGCACCGAAGAGTTATGCGAATACTCGGATCGCTTACCGCCAATTTATCGAACGCTTCGGACCTGATGAATTTTTCAGTATGAAGGAATGGATCGACCGGAATATTGAAAGCATGGGCATGCAGCAAATTTTGTCGTTTTGGCGATTGGGCGGGTATGACGCCGAGTTCTTCATTCAGAGCGCGAAGCGCATCTCGAATCTGCTGCCGGATGCCAATGACGAAGAAATGCTGGATATCCGAACAGGCATCTACAAGATGTGGTCATCGTACTATGTAATGGAGCAGCGTTATGATCTGGCATTGGACGCGGGGCTGGTGCTGTTCGAGATGGATATGTATGAGGATGCGAGGTTCTTCCTGAAGGAATCCGTGGAAACGGACGAAGACGAGCCGGTGCCAACGGTTATATATTGCTTGGCGATCTGCTGCTATGAACTTGGTCTCGACGAAGAGGCTCTGGAATACACGCGTGAGGCGCTCGTTCTGGAACCCGATCATGAAGAGGCCTTGGCACTTTTGAAATGTTTTGAGTAATACACGCATTACTTAATCTTCGCGAAGGAAATTGCGTATTTTTCTCGGAATTGCATAGAACGACGCACGCGACCCGGCCTCTGAGATTACAATAAGGCTGGGTCGTTCTGTATTTTGAACCAGATCCAATTTACGATTCAATTCATGCAGATGGCCCTGCGAGGATTGTTGGAGTGGAGTATAATGTATAAGGACATTAACGTAGTGATGCTGACAGAAAAACATACAACGATAGGTGAAAAACATGAGAATAGCTTTTTTTGATTCAGGTTTAGGCGGTTTAACCGTGTTATCGGAGGCAATGAAGGAGCTGCCGCAGGAAGATTTTTTGTTTTATGCGGACACCCTCCATGTGCCATATGGTACCAAAGCCAAGGAAGACGTGAAATCTTACATCCATCATGCGATGGAAACGATCATGAAGGAAGAAGTCAAAGCCATCGTCATTGCATGCAATACGGCTACAAGCATGGCGATTTCCGATCTGAGAAAGGCTTATCCGATCCCGGTTATCGGAATGGAACCAGCCGTGAAGCCGGCCGTCGAAATCAACCGTTCCAGCGGGAAGCGAATCCTGGTGCTTGCCACGCCGCTGACCTTAAAGGAATCGAAGTACAGGGATCTGGTTCGACGAGTCGATAGCATGCAAATCGTGGACTCCCTGCCTCTGCCGGAGCTGGTAGAGCACTGTGAGGCTTTGAATTTCGATCAAAAGGTCATGAATGCTTACTTTACCAAGCAATTCGAATCCTTTGATATGAATGAATACGGAACCATCGTCTTGGGGTGCACCCACTATCCTTTTTACAAAAGGATCTTATCGGACTTACTCCCGGATCACATTCGCATGATAGATGGCAGTAAAGGAACCGTGAACAGACTCATTCAGGTATTAAGTGACCATGATCTGCTCAGCTCCAGAGGGAGTCAGGATGTTAAGCTATTCAATTCGAGCCGATCCACGGAATACACAGAGAAGATGGAGAAAGCGCTGAGCATTTATAGAGAAATAGAGGGGTAGGGTAACGGGAGTCTGTGTGGCTTTATGCGGCATATCAGATGACTTCACAATAAATTGGAGGGGGATAAGGGGTGGAGATTCGCTTTTTATCCGATTTGGAATATGCCGTTTCCGGCTTGGAAGTCAACGAAATTTTGAAACAAAGGTACTGTGTATTTGATTTGGAATCGACGGGCATCCACCATGAAACGGAACATATTACGCAGGTGGGTGCCGTTATCATTGAGAACGGTATCGTTCAGGAATCCCAAACCTTCAATTCGTATGTTCAGCCTCTAAAGCCCATTCCTGAAGCTGTTGAGCGTTTTACCGGTATTTATAACATAAATGTAGAGCGTGCTCCCAGATTTGACGAGGTTTATAGCGGTTTTGTCGAATTTATGAAGGATTGCGTGTTGGTGACACATGCAGGCTATGAATTTGATTTGCCACTATTGCGGGCCGAATGCAACAGATTTGGCCTTCCCATGATGAACATATGCTGCTTGGATACCAAAGCCCTATTCTCTTATTTGCATCCAGAGATCGACTGCATTATATCAACTGATTATTTGATAAAGTACTATAAGGTGAATGATCGGGACCAAAAGCGGCATGATGCGCTAGGTGACAGTATATTGATTGGTCGATTTTTTTTAAGCATATTAGAGGAGTTTCAGGCGAGGAATTTACATGATATTCATTTCAAAGAAGAGGTTGTGGTCAAAAGGTTCCAGATAACGCCCTTGGTTTAAGGGATTATTGACGTAAGGAGCATAGGGCTAAGCTTTTATTTGTTCTCTGTGGTAGAGTTCAATTACATATAAATTCTCCATATCCTGTCAGGCGTAGGTTGTAGCATAATAGCCGATATGAATGTTTAATTGTGAATACGCTTGCGTTTGGCAGGCAGGGAGGTTGCAAGATGAAGGGACAAACGGATATCGTGAAAAGATCTTGGGACGAATGGTCAGACTCGTGGTACGTAGGATATCGAACCGAAGAGGTCATTGCCAACATCATAAAACAACCTGATTCCGCGTTTCATCCTATAACATTCTCGATGATCATGAAGGCATTCCCAGACCTGCGGGGCAAACGGATATGTGTTCCTTCAAGCGGAGATAATCATGCCGTGTTTGCTTTTCATCTCATGGGGGCTCAGGTCACTTCATGTGACATTTCGGAACGACAGCTCGAGAACAGCTCAGTTATAGCACAGAGATATGGATGGGATGTTGAGTTCATCTGTGACAATACCATGAAGCTGAGCAGCATCAAGAGCAATGAATATGATTTTGTCTACACATCGAATGGGGTCCATGTATGGATTCATGATTTGAATTCGATGTATACCCAAATCCATCGAGTTCTTAAACCTAATGGGGCTTACATCATGTATGATATTCATCCATTTATGCGCCCATTTGGAACCGGCTCTACAGATAAGATCCATGTGGTGAATCCATATGACTCCACAGGGCCTTTTGGAGAAATACCCACGTATAAGTGGCGTATTCAAGATATTTTGAATGCCATGATGTCATCCGGTTTTAACGTTAAACATATGGAAGAAATGTTCGCAATGGACGGTAGGTTCTGGGTGGATGAATCCAAAGCCGAGGCTAGTCGTTTGTCTGATCAAGAGCTGGAAGATTTCCGTAACTGGAAATTGAACCCGCTTGCAGCGCTTCCTCAATGGTTATCGATCTATGCAACGAAATAATATAACAGAATAACAGACAACATATGACCCGACCTACGTTCTAAAGGCCGGGTTATGATGTTTAAAGGGGAGTTTTTATGAGCAATCCTTTCGAGAAACTAATATCATATACACAAACTTCTCAGGAGAAGTATGGTGCTTCTGCCTCCGCTTTGTTCATCATTCAAGATGGTCAAGTCGTAACGGAATGGTATTCTGGTCAGCATCATTTTAAGCGTGGTGCATTGCCGGTAACCAGGGATTCGATGTTTAATCTATATTCAATCAGAAAGTCATACGTTGGCATGGCAACAGCCATAGCGGTTACAGAAGGGAACATCTCCATCGATACGGTTGTCTCTGATATCGTTAAGGATATGGCGATAAGCGATTTAAAGGGCGTGACCATCCGAGATTTAGCCACCAAAACCAATGCGAAGTACTTTGGCCCCCAGCGAATCGAACGCGAGGAAGTCGCAGGAAAACTAATAAAAGCGATAACAGGCAAGACGATCGCTCAATTAATAACAGACCGAGTATTTAAACCACTGGAGTTGAACCATTCGGAGTGGGTGTCTGTGCCGGAAGCTCGATTGGTATGTGATTTTCAAGCTGCGGATGGGTATGCATCCATTCGAATAGAATCCGATGAAGGCTGCGACCGGAATTTGTATGCCAGCGCTAAAGATTTGGCGATGTGGGGATATCTGCATCTATGTCAGGGAACCGTTCATAACCAACAACTCCTATCCAGTGAAGTATTTCGTTTAATTAACCAATTAAGGGCTGAGACTCAGGATCAACACCGGGTTTTTGGATGGTATTATCAAGAAAAATGGTTTTATGCTTCCGGAGCCGCCGGCTGTCATTGCGTAGTTATCCCTGAGTTCAATGCGGTTGGGGTTCGGATGCTGAACAAATATACGGAGAATTATAGTGAAGATCAGACCATGTTTAATGAAACATTATACGAGTGCTTGCGGTTATAAAAGGTAGAGCTGATAGTGAATGCAACTATAAACCGGTCATATCACAATGACAGATACACGCGCAGTTGCACGCGCTGCTCCTGATCGTCCAAATCTTAGATACAGGTGATGTCCATGAAAAAGATTAAGCTTGGCATGATCGGCAGCGGCCATGTCAGCAATCGTTATTTTGAACAGGCGGCAATGCTTGAAGACGTGCAGATTGTAGCAACATACTCCAGACATTTGGAGAATGCGGAGAAGAAGGCGGCGGCATTTGGAATTCCCGGATGGTATGCTGATTATCGACTCATGCTGGAACGAGAAGATCTGGATGGCGTAGTAGTTACAACCCCTCATTCCATGCATGCTGAGCCGGTGCTGGCTGCGCTGGAGCGGGGAGTGCCTGTTCTGAACGAGAAGCCGATGGCGACCACATTCGAAGATTGTAAACGTATGGTTACGTTGGCAGAGGAGAAGGGGCTTATTTTTATGAGCCTGCCTTTTGACTTGAATCCCGTCTTTCTAGCTGCTGCCGATTACATGGATGAACGATACATTGGAAAAATCACAGGAGCGGAAGCACAACTTTCCCTTCCCGGCCCATGGCGCGATAACTGGTATTATGATAAATCTGTAGCGCATGGAGGTGCGGTATTGGATTGCCTGGCTTATCCCGTTAGCCGTCTGATCGGTTTGTTGGGCCCCGCTAAAAGTGTGCTGGCTGAAGTCAACACGCTGATTCCTAATCGCATCGTTGGCGGTGGTAAGAAAGTGAATAGCGACGTGGATGATAATGCGACTCTCATCCTTCAATTCGCAGGCGGGCAACATGCCGTTGTTCGCTCGTTATGGGGAATGTCCTTCAAGCAGAATAATACGCTGATCTACGGTCGAAAAGGCACTATAGCTCTGAATGACGGTGGATATCCTTTGGTTGTTCACACATTAGGAGATGCCATTCCAGATGCGGAGCCAGTCAATTGGCGGGGGAATGATAACTGTTATGTACCGTATCATCGAATTACGGAACAACGTGATGAGAGTGTTATTGCCCATTTTGTTCGCTGCCTTCGTACGGGTGAACCGCCCGTCCAGTCTGCGCAACAGCAGCTGCACGTGCATGAGATTCTGTTCGGCGCCTATCAATCCGCGGAATCCGGGGAGCGGTACTCATTGACAACAACTTTCACGCCAGCAATAAAATTGGACCCGCACATATGGGATACTCGTAGTCGTTTTATATAGGAGGAATTAAGAGGAGGATGCGAAATGGGTAGAGCCTATTTGTCCGGCCCAACCATGGCAAAGGCTTCTCATTTAGATACATAATCCTGATGTAGGAAAGGACCGGAGAATTGAAATTAAAGTTATTATTCATTCTCATGTTAGTAATCTTTGTTGGTTGTAATAGAGAGGATGATGAAGTCGTCGTAGAAATCCATAAAGAACAGCATATCAACTACTTGGAGAAATACGGATGGGGCATTGATAGATTTGCGTCCGAAACAAAATACGCTGCTCATACTTTACAATCCTTTAAGTCGCATGTGAAAGACATTAAAGAATTGGGTGATGTGGATTTGACCCGATATTTGGATCAAGAAGTTACAGAGACAGGGTATATCCTGCAAGAGAAAACAATGACGTACAATCAGATTGTAGGATATATACTAGAGTCAGGCAAGGAAATTATTGGAGGGTATTTGGTATTTAATTATGAGGCAGAACAAGCTGATGGAACATTGCACATCGAACAAAGTGATATGAATCCTATTCTTCATCGCAAGGAGTTAGGTAGTAGCCCGTCTTCGTAAATGTTGTGCTGTATTGCAGGATCGTATGCGCAGGTGCATTTAACCTGGAAACATGAAGAGTCGGCGGAATGGCCGAAGACCGTGATGTTTAGTAGTTTTGAAGAATGGGTGCACGCTTCGATGTTACCTGACAACAAGTGTTTTTAGAGATCAATCTAAGAACGAAAGGAAGCATTCTACATATGATCAGTTTGATTATTATCGTTATGATAGTTGGCTTGGCCGGGATAATCAGCAATCAGTATTCTGCTCTGAGAAGGATGGAGCGCATGCAGCGTTCATTGGATGAGCTTAACACAAAAATACAAGAGATAAATCATCATCCTAAACAATGATATTGTTTTTTTATTGAGTGAGGTTAGCCTTGCTAAACCAGTAGAGAAGGAATCTGGGAGCGTATTCGACTTAATACAATCAATTGGGAGTATGACATGAACCCTTTTAAACATTCAAAAAAAGAAATCAGAACGAAGTTTGAGATCGATTTGCTGCACCAGGCACAAGCCAAAGAACCTACGAAACCACCACATCCTTGGCGTCACGAGGTTATCATTCCAGCTGCGGGGTGTATTGCGTGCGGGTGGGATACCGATGAGAACCTGGTTCTGATCAGCAGCAATGGATACAGTATTACGCAGGCCAAGTCAGGAACCTTGATTCACAGAGAGCGGGATTCTGAAGTAACCGAAGATCATATTAGCGAGAACTACTTGAGTTTTCGTATTCCGCAGAGCGGACAGGAGATTGCGATATTTGGATTTGAGTCTGGAGACGGGATTCACGTGACGAACGATGGCTGGATGCTGGAAGTTATTCACCCATGGTGGCCAAGGGCTGCCGTCGTATTGGATCAGGTGTTTGTCCCTAACTATGAATATCTCAAAAACGCCTCGATGATCGATTTGAACCGGCTGGATGGAAAAATAAAAAGTGGTTTCTCGCCGTCTGGTCAACATTTCGTTATTCTAGGGTCGGGCGGAGCACTCTTGTATTCGAGGGAGTAGCAGCTATACACCTGTATAAGAAAGGTCGTTTGTCTAACGCAAGCTTACAGCTGCAGGATGGAGGAAAATGAATGTCTAGCCCCCCTATAACTTATGGCATGTACACAATGTGCCTGATCCAAAAAGATGATAAAGTGTTATTAATCAATCGCCCAGACAAGCTGGGTTTTCCCGGATATCTTGGTCCAGGAGGAAAAGTGGAGTTTCCTGAGAGCATTTCAGAAGGTGCTGTGCGTGAGGTTTTTGAGGAGACAGGACTGATCGTGAAAAACCTGGTGTACAAAGGATTAGATGAGTATGTGGTTCCTCAGACAAACTATCGTTACATGGTGTTTAATTATTTGGCGGACTCTTTTGAAGGTAAGCTGTTAGCGGATCCACCGGAAGGTGAGCTCGTTTGGGTACCGATTGATGAAGCAATGGATCTACCTATGCAGCCCTGGTTTAAACGAAGATTTCCCCTATTCTTTGAAGAAGGGACTTTTGAAATCTCTATTGTCTGGGATGAGGATGGACAGAAGCCAATCGAAGAGAAGATCAGAAGCTTAAGATAAGGGCAACGATCCAGAGGAGGGACCATTATCAGATGATCAAATACAATATTTGTTTTGTTCGGCGCGGTGATGAGGTTTTATTGTTGAATCGTAAATCCCCGCCCTGGATGGGGTGCTGGAATGGCGTGGGAGGCAAGCTGGAGGCGAATGAAACCCCGCGAGACTCAATGTTGCGTGAACTGGAGGAAGAGACAAATATACAAGACTACAGTCTAACCTTTAAAGGCGTAGTGACTTGGTCCGTCAACGGCTCGATTACGGGTGGTATGTATTTATATCTAGTAGAGGTGCCTGAGGATTACAGCTACCCTACTCCGATCACGACAGCTGAAGGAATATTGGATTGGAAACCAGTGAGCTGGATAACCGACGGGGAAAATGCTGGAATTGCAGCTAATATACCGGGTTCGCTCGAACTTATCCTATATGATCCGAATTGCTACGATCATCGCTGTACATATAAGGACGGTAAGCTCGTCGAACAAACCCCGATTCAGATCAGTGTCTCGATTGAAACGGATGAAGCGATGAGAGAGGCGTTGTTAAATCAGTATCGGGGAGAGGGAATTGCGATTTAATCGCATTAGAAAAAATACTGAACACTACATGACTCGACCTAAACAGGAGGTCGGATTGTGGTAATAATTACCAATAGGTGGTAAACCCATCCCTGGTATATTGAACGATTAAAGAGCCGCGAGGACGAAGGAATGAACCGGAAATATAAAACATCAATCCCGGAGATAAAAACATGATGAACAAATTACTTCATAAAGCGTTGGTCCCCACCTCCTACGGACTCTTGCTTGCAGTGATCTGGATTCCTATCGGCATTATAATCTACATGAACTATCTAGCAGGCAGCATTACTATGAAATACATCTTGTATTTTTTACTCGGGTTGCCCCTCATTGCCATTTTGATCGGGTTAGTATGGTTTCGAAAGAAATCGGGGTATTCTATTTTTTCTGTTTCATTTATGGTTCTGACCCTGTTGATTACGGTGCTTATTCCTATTATTTTCGAATAAAACCATGCCATCTCATAGACTCTGGAGCGCCGATGCTCCAGAGTCTTTTTTTATGACAGCAATAAGTTTCTCTTAAGGTCCTCTTAACGTAAATTTAACATTGGCAACCGTATAATGATGGGGAGGTGGTAGAAGAGATGCGTCTGCTAATAATTGAAGATGATCGGGAATTATCCTATGTCATGAAAGCCGGGCTTGAAAAAAGCGGGTTTCATGTCGATGTTGCCAACCATGGGCTTGAAGGTGAAGATAAAGGGTTTGCCAACCGGTATGATGCTATTTTACTTGATTTGAATTTGCCTGACAAAGACGGGATGGAGATCCTCTCCTTTCTACGGGAACAGCATATCGACACGCCCATCGTTATTGTTACGGCACGGGATGAAGTCGTTCAGAGGGCACTGGGATTAAACACGGGGGCCGATGATTATATCATCAAACCTTTTGATTTTGTCGAGCTTGAAGCCCGGATTCAAGCCGTCATCCGCCGCTATTATGGGCGAACGAAGAATGAGATTGATATCGGCCGCATTCGAATTTGTCCCCGTACACGGAAGGCCTACATAGATGGAATGGAGATCGCATTGTCCGCCAAGGAATTTGATATATTGGAGTATTTAGCTAGCCGAAGCCCGGATATCGTATCCAGCGAGGACATTGCGGAGCATGTGTACGATGAGTTTTTTGACCCGTTCTCGTCGGTGCTAAGGGTGCATATTGCGAATTTGCGTAAGAAATTAACGCTGCAAGGTGGACAGGGGCTGCTGGTTACCATGAAAGGGAACGGGTATCAGTTATGCGGACAACCTCGATGAAAGTCAGCCGAGTTCTTCTGTATTATTCCCTTACGGTGACGGCCTGTCTGATTCTTGCATTCATTTTATTCATTAGCTCCATTACGGTCCCCGAGTCCAATCTGCCCAAATATTTATTTATGATGAACATGAACAAAGTGACAATGCTCATTCAAAACGGGAGTTTTGACGGCATGTCCTTCTTCGATCTGAAGCCGTCCATCATCAACAAGAGAAACCTGGAGGATTATTATGTGGGAGCGCTGCTTCAGCATATTCCTATCTTGATTCTATGTCTTGTAGGCATACTCGTAACAGGGACCTGGGTATTGTCCAAAATTCTGAAGGTCCAGCATGAGAAACAGGCCCTCCTATTAGCCAAGCAATTAAGCAGCATGGACGAGGAACATATCATCATGGAGCAGCATCCTGCCATTGTTAAAGCATATCAAGAGATTAAGAGTAAATTTGAAGCGTACACTCTGGATTACGTCCGGCTTAGTGCTTACGTGACGCATGAGCAGAAGAATATCCTTTCCTTGCTCCGAGCCAAATTGCAGCTTTCAGACCATGGGGAACTGACGGAAGAGGTGGATAAGGTTACGGACAGCCTCGACGATATTTTGACATTGAGTGCCTCCAAAGAAAATACGACCATGGAATTGGTCGATACAGCCCTTCTGTGCGCTAATGTATGTGATGAATATCGGAGGCTGCACCCGAACATCCATTTTGATTTTGATGACGATGCCAACAACACCATAATAGGGCGGGAGCTCTGGATATGCCGGGCTGTCACCAATCTGGTGTCCAATGCGGTGAAGTATGGCGGGAACAGTGAAATCCATGTGTCGGTATGCAACAGGAAGGGCAGCGTGATTATAGCGGTCTCCGATGGAGGAGAGGGCATAGACGAAGCGGAGCAGGAGA
Source organism: Paenibacillus sp. NPDC093718 (assembly GCF_050279985.1). NCBI lineage: Bacteria > Bacillati > Bacillota > Bacilli > Caryophanales > Paenibacillaceae > Paenibacillus > Paenibacillus sp. NPDC093718. Next base: position 693,355 of record NZ_JBNNUS010000001.1, on the reverse strand, counting down.
AGCTGTTCGATTACCAGTATCGGGTTGGCAAACTCAAGAAAGACGGCTACGGTATCGGGCTTAGTCTGGTACGCCATGTGTGCGAGCTCTGTGCCGGGCTGTGCTGGGTAGAGAACAGAGGTGCTAGAGGCACTACATTTTATATGATTTTCCCTGAGGCCTTAACATTAGATTAACATGGCATTCGTTAGAATGGGATTGTCCATAGGGATGCATTGAACCGGTTCGCTGCATCTTAGGCCAATAACAAAAGGGAGGATAACCATGTACATCTTTCAACATGCCATGAAAAACATCGGCCGTAACAAAGGACGAAACCTGCTGATGGGGATCATCGTCCTGGTCATCATCATTGCGACCGTCATCTCGCTGATTATCAACAACACGTCAGGCAGGATCATTGACGACTATAAAACACAGTTTGGCTCCAAAGTTAGCTTGGCTCCCGATTTGGAGCAAATGTACAGCAAGGGGCCAGATTACGAAAAAGTCACATCGGAGCAATATTTGGAATTTGCGGAATCCGAATACCTGAGTCAAAGCACCTTTTCCGCCATCGTGCCGAGTGTCAGTGATACCGTCAAAGCGGTGGATCAGGATAACGATCCAAAGGGCGGAAATATCAAGCTTCAAGGGCCTGGCGGAGCGTCCAAAGGAAATCCAACGATGAAACTTGTGGGAAATTCTAACCTGGAGACCCTTGCCGAATTCTCGGATGGACAGAGATCCATCACGGAAGGCGAAATGTATAAGGAGCCCAATGAAAGTATCGTAAGCAAAGAGTTTGCAGAGATAAACGATATCTCGGTCGGAGACACGATTGAGGTGAACAGTGTGATGGGCGAGGGCAATCCGTATACATTGCTCGTTACCGGAATCTATCTGGACTCCACTGCAGAATACGGGGACATGCCGATGGAGATGAGTTTCATGAACCGCCGCAATGAAATTTTGACGAGCTTTGATACGGTGATGGGGGACGACCAAGCGGCAGCGGGTGCTGTCAACATTCAGGCCACTTATTTTCTGAAGAGTCCGGATCTATTGCCTGATTTCGAAAAGGAGCTGCGTGATAAAGGGCTTCCGAGTTCCTATACGGTAAGTACTGATGAGGAAAGCTATGCCAAGGTTGTCGGTCCGGTCGAAGCGATGAAGGGAATCTTCCTGACTTTTATGATCGTCGTGATTATTCTGGGCTCCATCATCCTTGCGCTGCTGTCTTCCATAACGATCAGGGAGCGGAAATATGAGATCGGGGTTCTGCGGGCGATGGGTATGAAAAAAGGCAAAGTCGCTGCAGGGCTTATCAGCGAGGCGCTTATGATTACGGCAGTCTGCCTTATAGTAGGGCTGGCCGTTGGAAGTGCACTGTCCCAGCCGACAGCCAACACCATTCTGCAGAATCAGATCGAAGCCGCGGAACAGACAAAAGCCGCAAGCGGCCCCGGTAAATTTCTGATGGTCGGGGGACAGAGCAATATGAGCAATGTAACAACCCCGCCGATCAGTGAAATCGATGTCGGGCTGGGAATGGATACCCTTTTTCAAATCGCGCTTATCGCACTGCTGCTGGCAGCGGTGTCCAGCATTATGAGCATCAGCCGAATTACGAAATACGAACCCATCAAAATTTTGATGGAACGGAATTAGGAGGCGCATGAATCATGAGTGTATTAGCCTTACAGAATGTATCGTATCGCTATGAGGGTGCAAAGCAGCTTGTTTTGAAAAACGTCAATGTGGCTTTTGAGAACGGCAAAGTGTACACCATTGTAGGAAAATCCGGTTCCGGCAAATCCACCCTGCTGTCACTCCTGTCCGGTCTGGACGTATGTGCAAACGGGGAGATTCTGTATAAAGGAGACAGTCTGAAGTCCCTTGACCGCGACTATTACCGAGCGAAGAGCATCGGCGTTATTTTTCAAAGCTTTAATCTGCTCACTACGGCGACGGCCGTCGAGAACATTGTGCTGTCCATGAATATAAGCGGCAGCAAGGAAAAGGACAAAAAGGCGTTTGCCTATTCGCTTCTGGAAAAAGTGGGGATCAACCGGGAAACGGCAGATCGCCGAATATTGAAGCTGTCGGGGGGAGAGCAGCAGCGCGTCGGCATTGCACGTGCTTTGTCGCACAATCCGGATGTTGTCATTGCCGATGAGCCGACCGGGAATTTGGATCGGGATACGGAAGCCGAAGTATTGAATATTCTGATGTCCCTTGCACATGAACATGGAAAATGCGTCATTATCGTTACCCATTCCAAAAAAGTCACATCGGTAGCAGACGAGGTGTGGGGACTCTCGGAAGGAAAATTACTGTATATCAAATCTTAATTAAGTTTATATAGAAAGGCTGAACCTATATGAGCAAAAAGAAAATACATGGCTTCAGCATCATTCTGTACGTTCTTGCCGGCTTGTTAACGCTGTATGCGGCTTGGGCAGCGGTGGAGTCGCACGGCTACATTTCCAGCATGATGGAACAGAATCAGATCAGCGTGAGTGGAAGCGAGTATGATATTGTGAACTTCTATATGACGAACAGTGCACAGTATGTGTTGTATGCCGTGATCATGGGGACTCTCGGTTGGATGCTGCAGAAGAATGTTACGGGTCAAGCAAGCCATGTTACCTTCTCACGGCAGCAGGCGGGCTCAACTCCCTCAAATGATCGATCCGTTGAATCGGAAGGGGAAGATTTTGAGGAGTGGTTCCGGAATAATCAGAATTAGTAGAAGCGTGGACTTGAGAAGTACAGGGCCAAGGATGGATTCTGGGTCAATCGTGAGTCCGGAGTAAAAGGAACCAAAAAGAACCTCCCCAATTGGAGGTTCTTTTTGGTTCCTTCCCGAGCACAAATCATCTATTATAGAGGAAAGGAAAATTCTTCTATTTGGAATTGAGGCGATATTCTTGTTTGGGTATATGAAGGAATTTCATGAACATTATCTTCAGCTCTTACAATTAACAGAATATGAAGTTGAGGCTGAAGAGGAGCCTATAGTGTTTGGCTATCAATCTAGCTCACACGAGAATTTGATTCATTTGAGAGAAAAATATCATTTGGAAAAGGTAGCAGGAACTGGAGATGAGCTATCTCAAATTAAAAATCTAACGCAATGGGTGAATGAACGCCTTCCGCATGGAAACATTAGGCCGCCGGAGCAAGTTAATGCATTACATGTCTTGGGGCTTTCAGATTCAGAACCTATCCAGATGAATTGCTATGTGATTGCTACTGTATTGAATGAAGTATTCTTGAGCCTAGGGTTCCATTCTCGCAGAGTTCATTGTAGATCATACGATGCATATGATTCGGATAGCCATGTTGTAACACTTGTTTACTCAAATAAGCTTAACAAGTGGGTCTGTATGGATGGTTCGTGGAATTGCTATCTTACCGATGATAGTAGAATTCCTCTTAGTTTAGAAGAGTTTCGAGAACGCCTTTCTTCCAATCAGCCCGTTTGGGTTAATGGTGAATCGACTGAGACGGACTGGAGCATTTTTTATAAAGGTTATATGGCCAAAAATATGTTTTGGTTTTATGGCCCTGTTGATAGTGAGTACAATTATGAAGCTCGTATGGAAAAAGATTATTGTGCCTTATTGCCGGAACACTTTACTCCAATTGAACTGATGAGAGAAATACCTGAACATCAAAGCGTACAAATTAGTAGAAACCCGCAAAACTTTTGGAGAAGTCCATCCACCATAATGGATAAATCATGAGAAAAGAAGATTTATGACATGGTTACCGTTATTAACATTACTTGTATAAAAACATGTTTTGTTCATAGGAGGAGATTGTGTTGAAGGACACCAGCTTGGATTTTTATGAAGATCTTGCGGACACATATCATTTGATATTTAAGGATTGGTATGAGGCGGTTCAATGGCAGGGTGATTTCTTCAATCGATTTATTCGTTCGTTACACGCAGTGGAACACGAGGGTCCGATTCATCTCCTGGATGCATCATGTGGAATAGGAACACAGGCTTTGGGAATAGCGCAGCATCATTTTAACGTAACGGCTACGGATCTTAGTCCCAAATCCATTGAACGAGCCAAAAAGGAAGCAGACAAGTTGGGGGTTCAAGTTCATTTTGGCGTCGCGGATTTCAGGACACTGGATAAGGATGTTCCTGGACAATTCGATGTCGTCTTGTCTGCTGACAATGCGATTCCCCATCTATTGACTGATGAGGATTTAAGAGAAGCATGCAGCAATCTGTATGCCAAACTTGGAAACCAAGGCTTGCTTGTATTGTCCATTAGGGACTATGACGAGATCCTGCAGGATCGACAGCGTGCCACGTTGCCCCGAGTTATGGATGAAGGAAAACGGATCGTTTTTCAAGTGTGGGATTGGGCTGAAGCCGGGCATCACTATATAACCAACCAATTTATTGTGCAAGAGATTGACGGGTCATGGAAGACTCAAGTCAACAGCACATCCTACAGAGCTTTATTGAGATCGGAGTTAAGCACACAATTGGAGGAAGCGGGATTTACCGATATCATGTGGCATATGCCTTCGGAATCGGGCTTCTATCAGCCGATCTTGACCGCAAGGAAATCATGAAAGAAATCCACCTAGGCAAAATGAGTTTCTTCGAATCCCATCATATATAAGGAGGACTATAGATGGCCAAATTATCAGGTCATGAACAAGTCGTGGAGTATCTTCACCATCTTGAGCATCCACTAAAGGCTGAAATTGAGGAAGTAAGAAGCTTCATATTAAGCGTCGATGATCAAATAACCGAGCAGATTAAATGGAATGCACCCAGCTTCTGCGTTCAGGGCGAAGACCGGATTACTTTGAATTTGCAGGGGAAAGGCTTCTTTCGCATCATTTTTCATTGTGGGCCAAAAGTTCAAAATCATGACATCAAGGGAGCTATGCCTGAGGATGCTCTATTGGAATGGGCCTCTAATGATCGGGCAATCGTGAAAATATTCAATTTAAACGATCTTGAGGAGAAGAAAGAACAATTAAAGGAAGTCATCGTTCGATGGATTGAAGTGACGAGTAAGGGTTAAACGGGGAGTAACATATTGTCGTTTAGTGCTATAAGATGCTTGTATATGGAGGGGGGACTCAGTTGAACAAAGTGATCGATTATTATAATGCCTTCGATGAATGGGGGCGCTTGGATAGGGAACCCATTGAATTTATTGTCAATCTGCATCATATCTTGAGTATGCTGCCTGAGAAAGGTCACGTCTTGGATAACGGAGCGGGACCTGGGAAGTATTCGATGGAATTAGCGAAGAAGGGTTACGATGTGACCTTAACAGATCTTACGCCAAGATTAGTCGAGGTTGCGGCTGCTAAAGCTGAGGAACTCAAGTTAACCGGCCAGTTCAAAGGATTTCACCGCGCCAATGCCAACGATCTTAGCCTTTTTCAAGATGAGCTGTTTGAAGCAGCACTTATGATGGGACCGCTATACCATTTACAGACAGAACAAGATCGGTCTATGGCCGTTCGGGAATTGTATCGCGTTACACAAGAGGGAGGCTACGTCTTTGTGGCATTCATGACCCGAATTCGGCATCTGATGACATCATTATCATTTCCGGAACATTGGAAACCGAATGATAATATCAGCAGCATTAAGGAATTTGTTAGGACCGGGATATTCAATCATAGCGATGAAGGACGATTTACCGGTGCATATTATTACAACTTGGAGGATATCAAGCCTTTCATGGAATCGCATGGCTTCAAGACGATTAAATTGATAGGCTCGTCAAGTATAGCAGGCTCCTTCAAGGCCGAGCAGTTCGATTATTGGCGGTCCCGTGGGGGAGAGGAATTCCAGGAAGTAATGAAACTGATCTATAAGGAAGCGGGGAACCCTAGCATTTTGGGAGTTTCATCTCATTTGTTGTTTATTGGGCAGAAACGATAAGGGAACTTTCATAGAGGGTGAAGTAGATTGAATTATTGTTTGTATGCAGTAGAAACCAGTGTGAGAAGTCTCACGGCGAGAAAGTATTCGAGAGATATGACAGCTATCTGGTGAAATATAACCCCAGTCTTTTTATCTCTTATATAAGATTGATTTCAATCCATGTCGGAATATTAAACAATATGCTTGCACCATTAATTGTTGCTGAGAATGGAGAATCCATGATTATTGTTCTGCTATTATAATCAATATCTATAACTTTTCGGACTTCTCCATTAACCGATAGAATCATCCATTTACCAACGTCCTTAATATTGGATACATTGCTGATAACCTTGGAACCGGCATTAATATTGCCAGTTTCACTGAGGTTATAGGTTCCGTATGTGCCACCGGTTACACATATTTTTTTATATGGAGCCCCTTTGATAATAGAAGTACTCGAAATGATATCCCCTTTATTCCAAGTCTTTACCGAAAATAGTTTTTCTTGCATATCGATAACTTCATGTATCTCAATTGTCGTGCCATCGACAACATCTCCTTTCCAAACGATGCATCTACCAAAAAAATGAATATCCCCTGGAATTGTATTAGTTATCGAATGAGAAGTTGCTGTATTAGTAAATTCATTGTTCTTAACGATTAATGTACCGCCAGCTCTTCCTTTTGATGTAGGAATTATCCCACCACTTTTTAAATACAAATAATCAGATGCAAGATTACCAGCACCTAACTGAATGCCTTCTATACAGTTAGCGATAGTATTATTTTCACAAGAGGTGTAAGGAGAATTCTTTATAGTTATTCCCACAGAGCACCCCTGTGTGAAATTGCTACATATCTTTATTGAATTTGTACGATAACTATCTACGTAAATGCCCAACGCACAATCTTCAATAATATTGTGTTCAACTCGTGAATAAAAGTTTGAGTCGTGACTCTTTAATGTTCCGATCCATCTTATACCGCTATTATGATTCTTAACTTTATTTCCAAAAATAACAGAGCCTATAATCCCTTCACCATTATCTACTAGTATTCCGTTTCCAGAACGATTAGGAAATTTATCCTTTTCTTTTATGATTATATTATTCATTACATGGCAATAAGAGACCCGTATTTGGATTGCGCCATCTAAATCAGATATACTACCTGGATTAATTATATAATTATTAGAGATCGTGACTGGTACGTCTGGGGAAGCAGAGAAGTAATTTGGGAAATTACCAAATGCATCTGCCCTTGTTACAATTCCACCAACAGATGCACCCGATCTGCTTGTTCCTGACAGACCAGTCATTTCCAAATAATTATCGTTTACTTGAACGCCTATACATGTTCGTATATATATACCTTGTTCCCAAGTAAGACATATTCTATTATTCTGTATCAATAAATTTGCCCTAAATGTCGGAGAGTTAGAGGGAATGTTGAAACTTCCTCTATACACTTGAATTCCGCAATGGGCCCCTTTAATGATATTTGATTGTATCAATCCAGGATTCTCGTCTGGTGTCTGAGCCAATCCATCTATTCCTATATCCAAGCCTGGCACCTCTATATAGTTTCTCGATATTAGAAAGTCTGAGGCTTTTTGATTCTCATAACCACTTTTATATGCAAACACAATAGCGCCTGTATAGGCATATCTAAGAAATTTACTATACTGTTTACTTTGCATGGAATCTAGTGTTTTACCATTATCAGAGTAGAACTTATTTGACACTATTTCGAATTGAGTGCATCCTCGATAAAGGATTCCCTGAGAAAATCGCCGAAATAAACAATTCTGAATGAGAAATCTGGTTGAACAATATGCGTCAATGCATGCATTAGACAACCCAACAGTACCGAAACTAGCAGTCAAGCCCTTTGCTTCAAAGGTTGCATGGTCAATCGCCTCAAAAGAAAGTCCATCAATACTCCAATCACTTGTTCTACTTGCAACAACCAGGGAAAAACTTACGCCATTTGTGATTTGGCTATATATTGTCGCGTTAATACCTCTCCATTGAGAGAGAGATTTTTTAATAATGGGCTTAGAGATCTTATAACGTCCAGGAGGAAAACACAAAAAGCATTTGATCTTAGATGCATAATCCTCGGCCCTCTGTATTGCATCAGTATCATCAGAGCCATCGCCTCTCGCACCAAAATCCTTAATATTTACTAGTACTTCACTATGAAACTTACCTAAGGCGCTTATAACGGTGCTTACTCTATCTATGGCATCTTTGTAAAAAATATCTTCGTAATTAAGGTCACTCAATTGGAATCACCTCACCTTATTTATGTCAATCCAAGTTGAGATAAATTATATAATCTTAATTGTCCCAAATAAGTGCTCCCTGTACCCCATTCTCTAAGACACACTAAACTACAATGGAAAGTGAGGCAATAGAACTCCTTTTGTTTACCTGAGACAGTTTTAGCCCCAGTGAAAATAAGATGTGAATTATCAGAATTCATGACTGCTTTCACCCCTTCCTGTGACGGTACAAAGTAAAACTAAATATATGCCAAGGAGAGTTAACTTTTTTGAGCAACCAGTTCTCGTATTAGTATATTACTTTTGCTAATAAATGTTTCTTTGAAATTGTCTCCTCAGGCCTGAATGCTAAGAAAAGAAAACTCATAAGGTCGATAATCTTGTGGAATTCCTTCAACTTTGCGGGTTGAATCGTGATCCGTATTCTGACGGAAGCATAGGCAGGCTCCGCAGATTGTATGTGTTAAAGGAATTTCGGCATCATGGTGCCGGGAGAAGGCTGGTCGAAACGGTAATACATAAGGCGAGCAGTCATTACAGCAAACTCGTGTTAAGAACGGACAACCCCAAAGCGGCCCGATTTTTATAAGAAGCTGGGTTTTAAAGAAGTGAAGGGTGATGTACGGATCACGCATGAACTTGGGTTTGGATGTAATCACGGCTGCCATGCCTCGATCTAGAAGGAATCATAAAGTAAAGAAAAAGGCCACCTTAAAGGCCGCCTTCCCTACCCCTCGTAGGCTTGCTGTAACGTCTGCATGTCGATTTTTGATTTCGTCTGAAGTAAAGCCTTCATGACGCGTTCGGATTTTGCCGGATCGGAGTCGGTTATCATTTCGCTTAGGTTAGCCGGGACGATCTGCCACGATACACCGAACTTGTCCTTCAGCCAACCGCATACTTGGGCTTTCTCGTCGCCGCCCTCAGACAGCTTCTCCCAATAATAGTCCAATTCTTCTTGGGTTTCGCAATGCACAATAAATGAAATGGCTTCATTGAAGGTAAAATGCGGACCGCCATTTAGGGCAACAAAATGTTGGCCTTCCAGCAGGAATTCCACAGTCATTATCGCACCTTCGGCAAACGTATGGTTATCATTTTTTTCTGCACCGTAGCGGGTGATACGCTCGATCTGTGAATGTTTAAAAATAGAGACGTAATGCAGGGCTGCTTCCTCAGCTTGGTGATCAAACCACAGGTTTGGCGAAATCTTTTGGACTCTATTCTTCATAATTCCAACTCCTTCATCACAGGTAATAGAATGTAATGCAATCGTACCATATCCTTCTTAACACGATTTCTTTCCAATTGCGATTTATTCCTGGAATATAGCACGAAGCTAACTTTTTAGGATAACGGAGGGTTAAAACAATGAGTGGAAGTCAATTCATCATTACGGGAACCTCAAGAGGGATCGGCGAGCAACTGGCTTATATGCTCCTAGAGAAGGGCCATGAAGTGCATGGAATCGCGAGAGGAACGTCCGAGAGATTGAGCAGCCATCCAAAATACAGACACCATGTATATAATCTGAGCGATACGTTGGGGCTGGAGGAGCTTGTGGATAGAGTGTTTGACGAGATGGATCCTGTTCACGCGGATAGGATCTGCCTAATCAATAATGCGTCCATGCTTGAACCACTGAAGGCCATTGAACAATGTGATGCAAGAGATATTCATATGAATGTGCAAATCAGTCTGGTTGCCCCTATGATTCTAACTTCCGGCTTCATCAAGAAAACGGAGGGGTTGTCCATTCGGAAGAAAATCATCAACATCTCTTCAGGCTCTGGCATATATCCAGCACCTACGATGAGTGTCTATTGTTCGGTCAAGGCCGGAATCAATATGTTTACGCAAAGTGTAGGGGGCGAGCAAAGGCACAGGCCAAATCCGGTAGAGATCATTGCGGTTAATCCAGGTATGGTGGACACGGATATGCAAAGAATGGCTAGAGGGAAAAATGAGCAGGAGTTTGAAATGGCCAAAGCCTTCACCCATGCGCATGAGTCAGGGCAGCTTCTATCTACAGAGGAAATCGGGGTGCATCTGTTACGTATCATCGACAAGGATATTGCAACCGGAAGTATTGTGAATTATGACGAAATCTAAGGGACCTTGTGAAAGTTGAGGTATATCTTATCTATCGGAGGTGTTATCTATCATGTTGATGCCAACACATATCGTCGCTGTCGGCGGCGTAGTTGAGAATGAATGCGGTGAGATTCTATTGGTGAAGGGTCATCGCAGCGGCTGGGTTTTTCCAGGTGGGCAGGTGGAAGCCGGAGAAAATCTAGTGGATGCATTGATAAGAGAAATCAAAGAGGAAAGCGGCATGGATACCATCGTTTCTCATCTGATCGGCGTCTATTCCAATACATCAACCTATCCGGGACATAGCGGCGTCGCTGTGGTTCCAACGAAAGTGATGATGGATTTTGTGTGTAAGCCTACGGGGGGAGAACTGAGCATTTCGGATGAAACGACGGACAGTCGTTGGATCCCTAAGGATGAAGTGCTTCAATTGATTACGGCCCCGGCCATTCGTACGCGATTTCAGGCTTATTTGGATTTTAATCGAGAGGTCGTCTATATGGAATATATTACGAAACCGGAGTTTGAAATTAAGCTGAGACGGAATATATAGGCATTCGAGCTGGCCATTGGTAGTCGTGGTCAATCCATATACGGGAGGCAATCTGATCGTGCTGTATCATTTTAGCGAGGAACCGGACATTCCAATATTTGAACCGAGGATCCTATACAATCAGAATAATGAACCGGCTAAGGTATGGGCCATCGATGCGCATCATGCTCCGCATTATTATTTTCCAAGAGAGTGTCCGAGAGTTTGCGTGGAAGCTGTGGAGGGTACAACTAAAGCGGATGTGGAGACATTCTTCGGCATGTCGTACGCGCGCAGGATGATTGCGATCGAAGCGGCGTGGTATGAGCGGGTGAGAACAGGGTGCGTCTACCGGTATAGCTTTGATCCGACTGATTTTGAGCTTTTTGATGCGAATGCGGGATATTATATTGCAATGAAAACCGTTGCTCCGGTACGTATAGAACGAATGGACGATCTGGTCGCGTCGATCCTGCAGGAAGGCATTGAATTAAGAATTACCCCCTCTCTGATGCCGCTAAAAGAACGTATTCCAGCTTCATCGGTGAATTTTTCCATGATTCGGATGAGGAATGCCAGATCAGAGGGATGAGCTGTATTTAAATAGGCAGGTTTACTATCTGCAATCGAAAGGAAACATCCCATGGAAGAAGTGATTGTCACACCATACAACCCGGACTGGAAAGATGAGTTCAACCGGGAAAAAGCGAAAATTGAGTCGGCACTGAAAGGCCTTGACGTTCACATTGAACATATCGGGAGCACATCGGTGATGGGCTTAGGATCGAAACCGACCATCGATATGATGGCCGGTGTTCTTAGTTTAGAGGAAGTCGATGAGTATTACATTGAGAATCTGGCAGGGATCGGCTATGAATATGTTGTTAAACCGGAGTTTCCGGAGCGGCTGTTCTTTCGAAGAGGGCAATGGCGGGCAGGAACGCATCATCTTCATGTTTACAAGGTTCAAGGCCAACAGTGGAACGACCAGATTTTATTCAGGGAGTATTTGAAGAACCATCCGGACACGAGGGATCAGTACTATTCCTTAAAAAAAGTTCTGGAAAGCAAGTTCAAACATGACCGAGTAGCCTATACCAACGGCAAGGCTGATTTCATTCGTGAAGTGATCCGTAAGGCAAAGCTGGATACAGAGTTAGAATCTTGACGCAGAAAGGAAGTAAAGAGGATGTCCGAATATTACTGGAATTCCAAAATCGAATACCTGAGGAATACCAGATGGTTATATTACAATGACGACTACCTGGAGTTTTTGGTTAAGAACGTCTGGAAAATAAACGCTCCCGTTAACATTGTGGATTATGGTTGTGGTTATGGGTATCTAGGATTAAAGCTTCTCCCGCTTTTACCCGACGGGTCAACCTACACAGGTATAGACAAAGGTGAAGATTTGATCAAGGAAGCAAGGCAAATCTTTGACAAGCTGCCACACTCCGTTGAATTGATTCAAGGAGATATCGAAGAAATTCAGGTGCATCGTCAGTACGACATTGCGCTCTGCCACGCGTTTTTATTACATATGAAGAGTCCCCGGGATATCCTTCAGAAAATGATTGATAGTGTACTGGACGGCGGACGAGTCATTTGTTTTGAGCCTCATTGGATTGCTAATACGGCTAATTATGGCTTCGATGGAATTCAGCAGTCTGAAGTCGTCCGTCTGGGCATATTACAGAAATTGTATGAAGCGAGCGCCAAAGATAGCGGAAAAGACGGGAATATCGGCATGAGGCTTCCTATTCTTCTAAGTCAATTGGGATTACGGAATGTGGGGTGCCGAGTAAGTGACAAGGTGAATTTTTTAGATCAGAATATGGATGCAACAGAGAAGGTTCGACTTTTTCAGTCCTTGAAGGAAGAAGGCATTGGGCAGGAACTGGAGGATCCGGTAAAGGTAGTGGAGCAGCTCGTACAGAGAGGTTTATCAGTAGAAGAAGCCCAAGCCCAATATGCCGCTGAACTCAAGTTGCTCCAGGAGTTTGATAGCGATTCGTGGTTTACTTATGCGCCGAATATGAAGATCTCTTATGGAACGGTTGGTCGAGAATAAACTTGCTTAAGGAGCCCTATGAAAATTGGATTGGTAAGACATTTTAAAGTTATACATAAACTTGATAGGGAATGGATGACGTCCGATCAGTTCAATGCTTGGGTGGAAGCTTACAATAACGCTGAAATTGAACAACCCTACCTGGACTGTGATTATTCGGAGTGGACTGTCTGTTTATCCAGTGATTTGCCAAGGGTCGTGCAGACGGCAGAAACGATATATCCAGGCCCCATCATAGCAACGAATCGGTTAAGAGAGATTGAGGTACAATCGATTCATCCTTTGGGAAATCTAAAGCTTCATTACTACATGTGGTTGCTGATGGGGCGCTTGGCTTGGTATTTGTCTCACCGCTCGCAAGTGGAGCGGCGAAGCGAGACACTGAAGCGAGCTGGGTATATCATCGATTGGATCGAAGAACACTACCGTGATCGCAACGTATTAGTGGTCAGTCACGGCGCTTTCATGAAGGTCTTGACTCAGGTATTGCACAAAAGAAGTTACCGAGGAAAGGGATTTGTACAACCCAGGAATGGTGCCATGTACATTTTCGAAAAATAAGTGGGTTAAATCTAAAGAGAACCTATGGGTTCTCTTTTTCCGTTGAAGCGTGCTACAACCACTCTTGGTTGAATTATGATGCCGGATACGTTACCATCATGGAATTAGTAAATGTGTAATCGGCCAGTAAAGGAGTCGTATCTGCGATGACCAAGGTACTTGTAGTAGATGATGAGATCAGTATCTCAAGCGCAGTCGCTTATGCGCTGCGAAGGGAAGGACATACGGTGGAGACGGCAGGGGATGGGCAGGAAGCGCTGGAGCGCGTGGAAACGTTTGATCCTGACGTTATGGTGCTCGATGTCATGATGCCGAAGCTTAGCGGGTACGATGTTTGTCGCAAGCTCGAGGATCGGCAGCGTCCTGCCGTCCTGCTGCTGACGGTGAAGGACGATATTGTGGATAAGGTGCTCGGGCTGGAGCTAGGTGCCGATGATTATATGACGAAGCCCTTTGACATGCGGGAGATCATTGCCAGGGTAAAAGCATTGTCCCGAAGAAGCCGTGCTCTTGAGGCAGCCGGGAAGCAAGCCCCCGAACAGCATGTGATCCGGATAGCCGGACTTACCATTAACCTGTTAAATCGCACTATTCACGCTGAAGGCAGGCCCCTTGAGCTGACGCCGAAGGAGTTTGACCTCATGGCTCTCTTGGCCCGGAATCCGGAGCGGGTATATTCGCGCGAGGCCTTGCTAGAACAGGTATGGGATATGGATTTTGCCGGCGGCACGCGGACGGTAGATATTCACGTCCAGCGATTGCGCAAGAAGCTGGGGAACCAGCACGAAGTAATCCAGACCGTCTATGGCATTGGATATAAAAGCACGGAGATTCCATCATGAGCAAAGGAAAAGTGCGTTTCGGCTTAAAGTGGAAAGTCGCACTGCTTCTCGCTTTGCTGCTGATCGCCGTCGTTGTTGTTCTAAGCACGTTGGTTCTTGCCGGGATACGGGAGGATCAGCGGGTGCGCCTGGAACAATCCTTCGCCCAGGAAGCAGAAGCAGCCAATCTCAGGATTCATCAGGAATTACTGACGAATCCTCAAACGCAGCCGGATGATTTCATGGAAAGTGTCGGTCAACGGCTAGCCGTCGATCTTGGAACCCAAAGCGGCATGCCGGTGACTCTGTATAAGCTGGATGGTACTTTCACGGGGACTTCCCTTCCGTTCCAGCCAAAGATGGATGTACAAGACGCGCTGGCACACACGGCGCAAGGGCGTTCCGCCTATATTACCGAAGGTGACCAGCTGCTCTATCTTGCCCCGCTTCGGAATATGGAGGAGCCGATCGGAACGATTCAATTCCATGCCTCCCTGGCCGAGCAGCACGCGTTCTATGACCGGATCCAGAACCTGTTTATCGTGACGGGCCTTGCGGTGCTGGGCGCAGGCTTCCTGATCGGTTTTCTGTATGTCTGGCGGCAGGTGCATATCATTAGTAGGCTGAACCAGGCTGCGCAGAGGATCGGTGAAGGCGTCTACCTTCGCGAGCCGACGGTGAAGCGAAAGGATGAGCTCGGCGAGCTGGCGCAAGGCATATATAAAATGAGCGGGCGAATTTCCTCGTCGGTGAGCCAGCTTACCGAAGAGAAGCTGAAGCTGCTGGATGCCATCGAAAGACTGCAGGAGCTGGAACAACAGCAGAAGCAGTTTATCGGGAATATCAGCCATGAGTTGAAAACGCCGCTGACCTCCATATTGGCTTATGCGGATCTGCTTGAAATGTATCGCGATGATCCCGCCCTGCTTGAGGAAGCCAGAGGACAGATCAGCAAGGAAGCACAGCGTCTATACCGCTTGGTAGAAAAGGCGCTTCAGTTATCGTCCATGGATATTTATGAATTCGAAACCCATGCGGAGCACGTAGATCTTATGCCGATTCTTGAAGAGGCGGCAGCCCGGTTAGAGGCCAAGGCAGAGCGATCTGACATTACGATTCAATCATCCTTAACGGATGGTAAGGTGTGGGCTGATCCGGAGAATCTGATGCATATGGTTCTGAATCTGCTGGATAACGCCATTAAATATAACAGGCCCGGAGGGAGCGTTATGCTCTCGAACGAAGTGGACCAGGATCCTTATGGCAATGATCGTATGGTTATTAAGGTAAGCGATACCGGAATCGGAATTCCGGATGATGCCAGAGAACGGATCTTTGATCCGTTTTATACGGTGAGCAGCGACCGCTCCAGGGTTCACGGAGGAACTGGCCTAGGGTTATCCCTGGTACGCAATCTGGCAGAGAAACAGCATGGCTCCGTTCAGCTTGCGGAATCGGGTCCCGGCGGTTCTACGTTTGTGATTGCCCTGCCGATGAATCGGCCACAATCCTCAGAGGTTATTTCGACAGAAGAAAGTTCAGACTTGGAATAAGGTCTGGACTTTCTTTTTTCAAGGTTATCTATTTGTTTACAAGTTCGTTACAAGCTCGATATCGTATCGAGATAATCGCATTCTATACTGAGTTCAACAGGGAAAGAGGCGGCATGCCAAGACACATTCTGTGCAGCTGCCGAAGCTCCTTGGGGGATATGCCATTGGGAGGAACCTGTTATGAGAAACAGAGTTGGTAAGTATGGGTTCAAGTTGATGTCTGCTGTTGTTATTGCTGTAGCACTGACGGCTTGCCAATCCCAGGATCGGCTGACGATTGTGGAGCCAGGCAACAATCAATCCGGCCAGCCCCTTGTATCGAATGCTGGAGAGACGGCATCAGGAGAGCGCAAACTTACGGTTATAGAAGGAGCGAGTGGTCAATCCAGTCAGGAAGTGGTTGTGAATCAGACACACCGGATCGCCTCGTCCAACATTGAGACATGGCTGTCGGAGAATGAGGTCAAGGTGCTTACAACCAAGCTGATCAAGGAAGCGACCGAAACGGAAGAACCGCAATATGCTTATTCCTCCGAAGCAGTGAACGTAAGTACAGGTGAGCGGCGAGAGCTCACGAATCATGAAGAGTCGCATCCAGGCGAACATCTTGTCAAAGAAGAAATCTCGCCAGACGGTAAATATAGCTTTATTCAGAAATGGAGGGATAAGTACACGGCAGACAATTTCATGAAGGATCTAAGTACTGGCAAGAGTATACCGGTAGAGGGTGACAACTACATGGAGATTGGCGGCTGGCTCGATACAGACACCTATGTTCTTGCGGCAGGCTCCATGAACGGCAAGGGAGAGATACGTCTCATATCTGCGGACGGTACTTACACCACCACCGCCATTGAGGATGAGGATGTTGAAGTTTACAACCAATTCGGAGCGAGTAAAGGCCGGATCTATTATATCGATGTGAATCAGGTGCTTAAGGTGGCTGAACCGGGGCAGTCGAAGCCGGTACATCTCATTGAAAATGTATGGAGCTTCACCATTTCGCCGGATGGAGAGTACATTGCCGTCTCCACAGCGACCAACACGGAAGGGAACTCAGGCAGCAATTTACTGATCTATGACGCCGCAGGCAGCTTACAAGGATCGCTTATCGGTAAAGGTAATCTGATTTCTTACCCGTCATGGTCGCCGGATTCTGCGAGATTAGCCTTTGATGTGTACTCCGAGAATGAAAGCGGGATGAACGGCGTGTATGTGTTTGATACGGCTTCCGGGAAAGTAAGCTGGATGGCGCCCTATTATTCAGCGGTGCATCCTGCGGCCCATCCGGTCTATCCGCTGACTTGGAGTCCATCTGGAAAAAGACTAGGAATTACGATTGACGATAAAGAAGCTTTAATTGCGACGCATGTCATTGATTTTAAATAAGATATTGCGCTTCATACTATAACTCATCGACTTGGAAAGTTGGTGAGACAACGAGAGGAATGGATGAAATGAAACAGTTGAAAAAATCAATCGTGGCGGTTGCCGTGCTGGGAATGACGTTAACGGGAGCGGCAGGCGTCTATGCGGGAGCCAACCTGGAGAAAATCTCGGCTTACCTGAATCACAGCATCGGTATCCAAGTGGATGGTACCGTTTATAACACCGGCAAAACATTGACTCCGATTACGTACAAGAACACGACGTATCTGCCGGTTCGCGCGATTGCCGATGTGCTGGAAGTTCCTGTGCGATACGATGCGAAGAATAACCAGGTGCTGATTGGAAGCCATCCTGGAAACGGTCAGACGATCGAACTGACCAACGTGAAGTACAGTGATGCACAACTAAAAGAAATCAAAAGCGCGTTCGCTAAATTTGATGGTTTCCAAACGCCGTATGCTCCAAGTCAGATGGTAAAAGGCGATGTCTATCAAAAGACGGGTGCATCGGAAGATGGCGTTAACTTGTTATTCAAACACATGACGGTATACATCTCCCCAAGAGACTACTCTCATGGATATGACAGCAAACCGGTAACGTTGTCCAACGGGACCAAAGCCAAATGGTATACACCGGATGACACGGACATGCTGGGCTTTCAGATCAATGACCGTTTTGTGACAATCAGCTCACCGGATCATTCCTTAAGCAAAGCGCAGCTGGAGAAGGTTGCTGTAAGTATTGCCCATTTGAAATAAATATAGAGATAAAAGAGATAGAGATATGGCTTAGATATGAAAAAGGTGAATAGAGGATAGTACGAGGAAGCTTGCAGGGTGAAAGGAATGCCCTGTGAGCTTTTTTTATTTCGAAAAGCTGTCACGAGCATCGACATTTCCTGGGCAATCCAAACTTCTAGTATATGTAAGAATAGGTTTTAGTTTTGCATTGATTTTATAATAAGTTTACGCATAATAGAAACTAAGGGAGATGATTCCACTTTGAATGATAAGGATATCAGTACTGTTGTTAATGGAGATTTAATTGTTACTCATCTGATAGGGAAGATAAACACGGATGATGTTATTGAATGGTTTAATGGTTTTGAAAACTCATGTCAGCAGTTTATTGGTAAAGGTCTGAAGTACAAATTGTTGGTGGATAGAAAAGGATATACCCCAAACCACTTCTCCGTTCAAAAAGTATGGAAAGAAAAGTTCTTCAATGACACCATCCTGAATCATAGCAAGGCAATTGCGTTTCTTCTTGAAGAAGGGGAGATCATGAATTACCTGCAGCAATCTAACACCAAAGAATCCGTTAAATTTTTTGATGATTATGAACAAGCACTCAATTGGTTAAACAACTATCCAAGTTAAGTATTTATGTTGAACCAGTTGCTCTATAGCAACTGGTTTTGTTATGCTCACAGCTTTACGTTGTGGCGAAATTGGCTTGCTTGCAAGCTTCTAACAATATTTATGAAAAGAGCTAAAAAAAAGAAGCAGCATGATCGCCGCTCCTTCTAAAATCCATTAATTACGCTGTAATAACAGGTAACCGCTAATGCTGGATGTTCTTTGGCGGAATACGATTTTGAAACCTACATCATTATCCAGTAAACAGGCTAAGGCAGTTCTTAGCAATGCATTCGGCGTCAAATCAGCTCGGCAAGGAGAAGCATTGCCAATGACACGAGCAGCAACGATTCTACGCGGGGAACCCGCAACGAGAGGGTTTCTTGACCAGCTGATTAATACTAAATCCGGCTCTGGAACAGCACTGACACGACTCATTTGAATCACTCCTTTTACTATAGTAGAGTCAGTATATTAAATGATAATCTGCTATGAAGTGTGCACAGTAAAGGCGGAGTTTTTTTAGAACATGGTTGCAACCCAAACTGACGGAAGGGGAGATGTGGTGTGAATTCTATGAAAATGAAGGACATGATTAATGAGTATGTAAGAGCCTATAATTTTTTTGATATCGAGGGGATGATTGCTCTTCTGCATGAGGAGATCGAGTTCAGAAACATATCAAGCGGATCGATCGACGTGGAGACCAAAGGAATCGAGGAATTTCGAGAGATCGCCGAACAGTCCAAGTCGTTATTCTCCTATCGTTGTCAGACGATCATGGGTTA
This sequence comes from Paenibacillus sp. NPDC093718, assembly GCF_050279985.1. NCBI lineage: Bacteria > Bacillati > Bacillota > Bacilli > Caryophanales > Paenibacillaceae > Paenibacillus > Paenibacillus sp. NPDC093718. The sequence goes on along the minus strand of NZ_JBNNUS010000001.1, from coordinate 673,995 downwards.
TTCGTTCGAAGATGACAAGACTCAGGTTGAGATCGACTACGAGGGTATCCTTGCTAAAGATCTCCCCAACGGTATGAAGGCCGGCGAGAAGATTCATATGAAGGGAAAGTCCGTATTTGTGTTTAGAGACGATAAGGTAGCAGTGATGGAGGATTATAGTTGATTGAGCAGATGGAACTTTAGGTGCACCTGAGTTGATAATTCCAAACTGTATTAGCACCACCTCTTGCGTTGGTCGGAAGGCAGGAAGAGTTTATCTATAGTTGTTTAATCCCGGAAACAGGGCTCCTCCACATGGTATTATTTGGTTTAGTGTATTCTCTTGCTAGGGAGGCCAGAGATATGGACATTGAATTAATGCCCGTCAATCGAAAGAACTGGGAAGAAGCGCTGGCATTGCAGGTTTCGGAGCAACAGCAGGGGTTTGCGCCGGCGGTAGCCGTATCTCTTGCCAAGATCTACATCAAACCGGATGGTGATGAAGTCGAATACATTCCCTTTGCGATATACAACGAGAAGCGAATGGTTGGATTTATCATGCATGCTTATGAAGTGAATACAACCGATGGTTATTGGATCAACGGCTTTTTAATAGATGCAAAGGAACAGGGCAAAGGATATGGCAGAGCGGCTATACTCCAGATGATATCATGGATCCAAAGCCAATTTCCGCTATGTGAAGAAATACGCCTGACCGTGCATAAGGATAACCGGATAGCGAAAAATTTGTACAGCAATCTAGGTTTTGTGGAAACGGGAAACTGGTTTGGCGATGAGGAAGTGATGAAGCGGAAATGTTCTATCAAACCAAGAAGTAAAGAGGAAGGGGAGTGACCAATTGTCGCAGATCAGCATCAATCGAAGCAGTCCTGAAGAAGCGCATTCGGTACGGACGAATCTGATTAAATTTAATGCACAGTTTATCGCAGAAGATTTGCAGCCGAATTACGAGGAGATCAATTTACATATAAAAGATGAGAATGGTGAAATCGCAGGCGGGATCAACAGTGTATTTTGCTGGAATTGGATTGAGGTCGATATTCTATGGGTCGATGATCGATTTCGAGGGCGGGGATACGGCTCAAGATTGCTACAGGAGATCGAGAGGATAGCCAGAGAAAAGCAATGCACATTCATCAAGCTCAATACTTTCAGCTTTCAAGCGCCGCTGTTCTATCAAAAGCATGGATTTCGAGAGATTGCACGTATCGACGATGCCCCAAGGGGGCATCAGCATTATTACTTGATAAAGCATTTGGTGTAGAAACATTAAGCCAGGTTTATGAAGGAAGGTCATGGATAAATGGGAAAGGCGCAGCTACAGGCTCATCCGGTATATTCTTTAGTTAAAGCAGACCCTATTATTTATTCTAAGTATTTTGCGACCTATAGGAAAAATGTTTGGTTCAGACCGAGTTGGAAGCATGTGCAGCAGATGATGGCGGATGCGGACGACTGCTACTGGATTATGTCTGACGGTATAAGAATAGCAGGAATATCGATATCGGAGAATACGATGGGATCCCTGTTTGTTATTCCTCCCTTTGTTTTTTCGCAACCGATTGTGGCTTACTTGAAGGAATATATTTTGGAGAATATAACTGGAATCAATAGAATACATGCGGACAACGTTCTACCTGAACATATTGCAGCATTCGCTGCGGAAGGCTTTAAACCCGAGCAAGCAAGAAAATGCATGATTCGGCCCACAGCCGATACACACTCACCCTCTCTTGTCGACCAATTTAGGTGTGAACAACCAGAACCAGGTGAATTGGTGCAAATAACCCGACTAATGATGGATGCCTATTGTAATAGTATCGATGATCGTGATGGTGAGGTTTTTACTCAGGATATCCTTTATTATTTTGAGAATAATTCAATTGATATTCTATTGGATGCTTCTTCAACTATAGTCGATCAACAATCCAATGAAATCGTGGGCATATGTTTCGTATCCCTCTGGGAGGATCTACCGTTAATTTATGAAATTGCTGTTGCTCCTGCTTGTAAGGGGAAGGGATTGGCCGAGTATATGTTACGAAAAGCCATACATAAATTAGACCGCCATTATGACGTCTTACGATTGTTTGTAACAACGGGGAATAAAGCTGAGCTTCTATACACAAAGCTGGGGTTTTTACCAGGAGATGAATTGACGAACATGGTCTATACCAATGAGTTAAAACCAACAACCATCCAAAGGAGCTAGATATGATTAGATTGCAGCCCATTGATAAGGATAATTGGACCGAATGCATTAAACTGAAAGCGAAGGCCGAACAAGAAGGCTTTATCGCCTCCAATCTGTATTCGATTGCTCAGTATCAATTTCTTGAACATTTTGAAGCGATGGCCATTTATGAGGAAGAGACGATGGTCGGATTCGCGTTGTATGGCTTGGACTCCGATGACGGGAACTACTGGATTTACCGTTTGATGATCGACGGGAATTTTCAAGGGAAGGGTTACGGTAAAGCGGCTTTGCGATACATAGTTGAAGAAATCCGAAACAAACCTGACCGGACTGATGTCCTTATGATAAGTTTTGATCCGAAGAACGAACGGGCCAGGCAGCTTTATGTCAAAGCGGGTTTTGAGGAAATCGGCGTCATGCCGTGGTCGGAGGGTGAATCCGTAGCGAAGCTGATGCTGTAAACCTTCAGCCTACAAGTGTGCGGAGAGGATAATGCTGATATGAAAATCATAGTGACTGGCGGCGCCATCATCCGGGATCATCAAGGACGAATATTGCTTCAGAGACGCTCGGATTACGGCAATTGGGGACTTCCCGGTGGTGGTATGGAGGCCGGAGAATCCGTGGAGGAGACGATGCGACGGGAAGTATTCGAAGAAACGGGGCTGGTCGTCCGCGATCATGAACTCTATGGTGTTTATAGCGGACCCAGAATGCAGTATCGATACCCGGACGGAAACGAAGTCGTGTTTGTCATGTTTATTTTTAACGCCACGGCAGATTTGGAAGGGAAGACGGAGGAGCAGGGCAGAATACTTAATCATCATGATGTCAACAACGAGTCGTTGCAGTTGGAATTCAAGGCATTGCATGAGATTGATCTAGAGGATATCAGCTCTGTGCAAAGACCGGTATTTGAGGATCTGCGCAGCGGGTTGGAGGGTGTTTTAAGAGCTTGAAGTAACTAGTGCCATGACAAAAGGGAGTGCCTACTGTTCGTGACAGTTGTGCACTCCCTTTGTTAGCCTAACTAAAGATCGGCTTCATACCCCAATAATTGGGTGAAGTCCTGGAATGTATCAGAATAATAATAATTAACTTTCAGTTTATTATTGTCATTGGTGGCTTTCTGACCCTTACTCCTTATAATGGGAATGAATTCCGCATAGGATGCGCCGTTCAAAGCTATTCGAACAGGCTGCTTAGGGTTGCTTAATTGTTCGTAAGTATAAAAGGATGGCTCCCCGTTCACGTTGATTTGCAAGTCGATTTTTTCTGAAGCCTTCACGGCCAGATAGAACTCCGGTACAGAATCGGGATTCACTAAAGCAAAGTCAGCAACCGGACTTTCTCCGTGCCCTGATGGAGAACCTGCATAGATAAAGTTTCTAGTGCCATTCGGAATGAGATCATCTGCTGATGGTTCCCGGACATAGTCGCTGCCATCATAATAATCGTATATGCGATGCAGGATGACCGCGGTTTCGGCTAACGTTACCTTTTGATTCGGACGAAAATACCCTTTCGCGTCAGGTTTCATGATGCCGGCCTCGGCAAAGCCGAGCAGCGCATAAGCTTTAACGTAATCGAGATCGGAGGCTAAGGAAGGCCCCCATTTTTTGTCTTGCATCAATCCGATTTCGGGTGCCAATGGTTGATAGGCGTACTTCCATTTTTGGTATTGGTTATAGGAATTGAAATACCTTTTGGGAAGATCTTTGATCTCCCGCAGTCTCGCAATCTCCTCACTTTCCGATAACTCCACAGAATATCCAATATCATCGAACAGCGCATTCAGCGTAATCAATAAGTCCCAGCGTGTTAACACTTTCTCCGGTATAAACTTGAAGGTTTCGTCATGATAATTGATTTTGTCGGCGGCTGCAATTAATCCGCCCGGCATGCTGCCGTATACATCCTTAAAGATCTGGTAGGATGAATGTGCATTTGGGACCCCCGGTATCTTGATGTTCTTATCGTTTTCGACCCGTAAATCGGTAAACAGCCGATGAACCATGAGCGTGAGATCGGACTTGGTTACCATTCTGCCTAAAGTTTTTGTCCGATACTCCATATTCTCAAAAACTCCATGAGATCTAAGGAAATCAACGGATTCATTGGCCCAGCCATATTTGGCTTGACTGGTTTCCGCCGCGCTTGCCATGGATGTCATGCACAACGATAGAATGAGGGTAAAAGATAATAATCGACGCCACCTTTTTAGAAACATGAAATCCTCCTGTATGTATCTATGTATTGGATTAATATTCCTCCATTGTAGACGACAAATTATGACAGGAGCAATGTTTTTATGAGTATATACATAGCAATAAGGAGTTGGCCTGCACACACTTCTGGTTTGAACGTATCGGATGAGGAGAAGAATATCGGAATATCGACCATGAAAGGTATGATTTTGACGGATTTTTTTCAATGTAACAGTTGACATTACGGAACAAAATGGTAATATTTTAAGTCATTAGATATATAGCGGTTAAATTGGTGACTATTGGCTTCTTTCAAGACCATGTAATAACAGATTTCTGCTATCTTGGATAGTGAATGCAATACAGCCTATGACGGAGGAGGTATGTATGGGAATAGACTGGTATGACATGATCGCACGAAGGAATGGCGGCTACAAAGGAAGAGCGGTATGTACCATCGTCGGCAGGTCGGCGGAAGAGGTATTTGAGGAGCGGTTAGTGGAGATGCTGCCGCAGTTTCATTCGGTGCTGGACGCTGGCTGCGGGCATGGCGAGTTCACGCTCCGGATGTCCAGGCATGCTAAGAACATCATTGGTTTTGACAACTCCGCGGAGATGATCCGAATCTCCCAATCCTTACTCGAAAGCAGCGGAATCGGTAATGTGGAATTTGTGTTTGCCACAACGAAGACCGAGTTGCCCTTTCAAGAAGCTCAGTTTGATCTCATCTATGACCGCAGAGGGCCCACCTCGATCATCGAACATCCCAGGATATTAGCTTCAGGCGGCACCATCATCGGCATACATAATGATGTGACTGCCGTTCGAAGGCGATTGTCGGAGAATGGCTACATGAATGTCGTGATTGAGGAGTATAATGAAGCGATTACTTACTTCCCGAATGCCCGCGAATTTGCATTGTTTCTGTCGGATGTGCCGGGTAATCCCGATTTCACCTTGCCGGAAATGAAGGGTGAACTCGAGGCCAAGATACGGGAGAATCAGATCGACGGGCAGCTTGGAGTCCATGAACACAAATACATCTGGAAAGCCATGAAGAGGTGACGTCAAGTCGTTTATCATACCGAAAAAGGAGTGTTGCGTTATGGATCATGAGTTCAACCGGAAGTGGCTGGAGGACAAATTTGAAAACATCCGCAGCCGTACCTTAAAAGTGCTGGTGCAGTTAAACGATGAGCAAGTCAATTGGCGGCCCAACCATTCCAGTCTGAGCATTTCGACGTTGATCAGGCATATCGAAGGCAACATTCAAGAGCGGGTTATGAAAGGGATTCTGCACAAAGACATCACACGAAACCGGGAGGAAGAGCTGACGCAGGTTTTTGTCAGCCGGGATGATCTGATTCAGATTGTAAAGAATCGGTTTCAGTTCCTGATCGATACGGTAAAATCCATGTCGAGTGAGGACTTTGAACAGGTTCAACCGGTACGCGGTAAAGAACGAAGCAATCTCGACATACTGCATCAATGCGCCACGCATTATTCGGAGCATATGGGTCAAATTTTTTATATCGCGAAGCAGTGTTTGGCGGTTCAATATAAAGCTACATCGATCTAATAAGCAAGTCCCCCTTAGCTGGGGTATCCAGCGATCAAGGGGGACTTTTATTTTACGGTTGACCTGGAGAAGGGACCTGGTGGGTCTCTTTTTTCTGCATAATGCTCGTCAGCGGCTCGGGCTCTCGATACGTGATCGATTCATTAACCCCGGCATCCAGCTGCCCGTTATTGAACTGTACGCCGATAAGATGCGTGCCGGATGGCGCTGAAATGCCCAAAGAGCGTCCGCTGGCGGAGGTTCCGTTCAGGCCCTGATTGTTGCCCGGCGTAAAGACGGCCAGCAGTTGAGACGGTGAGAGATCTTCCCCATCAGCATTATAGTTGGCAAGGAACTGCTCCATGCTCAGGTCATAACAGCAAGGCTGCTTCTTGATCCAGATCACCTTGGTTTCATTCGGGCCGATGACGGTGTCCGTGCTGTAGCGATCCTTCGTAATGGTCCAGCGGTTGGACTTGGATTTGTCGAACGGAAGAGCAGGGTCGTAATAATAGTAGATTTGATACCCTTCCAGGTCGATCTCCCGGTCCGTAGGGTTGTATATCTCCACATAATTGTAATTCCCTTGCTCGTTCGAGTTAGCGACCACCTCGGTGATGTGCAGGGCGGTAGTCAAGGGCAGCTTAGGTACCGTTTCTTCGGTGGTTTTATTGGATCTTTGCAGGGTACCCTCCATCATGACGGGATAATGATCGCTAGGGTATTGGCCGACTTCATTGTAATTAATAATCTCGCTGTGCAGGACATTCCAGCCTTGGCTGTGCAGAATCCAGTCGATCCGGTTTCCGCTGCCGCCGCCCGTAGGGTCCTTGTAATTATGAAAGGTTCCCAGGTCATCGTTGGTGCGTTTCTTGGCGGTGACATGTCCATCCGACATCCCGTTGCTTGTAAAAATCGAATACGTATCGCTTCCCGGACGGGTATTGAAATCGCCGGTTATGACAACGGGGATATCCGAGGCAAAGGCCTTCATTTTGTCGACAATGAGTTCGGCGCTCTTCTGCCGGGAAACCTCGGATTGGTGATCCAGATGCGTGTTAACCATATAAAAGGTTTTGCCGTTCTGAAGATCCTGGAAGCGAACCCAGGTTGCCATCCGCGGAATCTGATTCCCCCAACTGGCGGAGCTGATCGTCTGCGGCGTATCGGACAGCCAGAAGTGAGACTGTTCCAATGGTTTCAGTCGTTCCGTATTATAAAAGATCGCCATATACTCGCCTAACCTCCCGCCTTCACGTCCGACTCCAATCCGATCATATCCCGGCAGATCATTCTCCAGATCGAGGATTTGCCGGTGAAGCCCTTCCTGCGTTCCGATGACGTCCGGTTTATGCTCCAGGATGAGATTCTTGGTGACAGGGCGGCGTTTCTCCCAAGGTTGACTGTCATTGGCGGCATAACGCAGGTTGAAGCTCATAACACGCAAAGGCCCCGACGATGCTTCCGCGGTACTTCCCAGCTCGCCGGAAGGGGAGAGCGACGCCGTCGTCAGAAATGTAAGCATCATGAACAGGCTGGTGATTTTGGGGATTCTCATTAAAGTTCCTCCTTTGTCATGTGCAAGAATTGATTCCTTCTAAAGTGGACGTTAAGTAGATGTATCCTGTCCTCCCTTCCTGATTTGCCCATATCATATCTTATTTTTAGTTGGCTGCGTATTTACAATATTTTAGGTTTTTGCTTTCCTTTTGGGTAATCGTGGAGGAAATGGATGAGTGCATCAGGAATAATACCATTTAGGAATTGAGGTGATATGGTTTGAAGCCATTGAATTATAGCGCATTGATCTGCTCTTTCATTATCGGGATATCCATCGTAACGGCAAGTTTTATACTTCAGGGGACTGAGAGTTTAAAGTCGGTGCCAGCTGTAACGGATGAAGCCTATTCGATGCAAACGGAAAGCCCATTAATGACTCTTGAACAAACGGCCGAATTCTTGAACCTCACCGAGTCTCAGGTGAAGAGTATCATCTCATCCGAGAATGCGCTAAGAGCGCAGGGTGATTCCGAAGGGGTGTCGTTTCCTTATATTGTGGTGCAAAACGAAATCTACGTTAGCCAAATAGGGCTTATTTCGTGGCTTGAGGGGGCTACGCGGGAAAGAAGGATATATTGATTATGCTATCGTTACGATCTAAGACCCTTAAACTAACATGAAGATGGACAAAGCGTGCACTCAACCAGAGGTTGAGTGCATGTTAGCTTACTCTACTTCCGCGTTATGTTTTTTCGTGAGGTTGTTGTGTATAGTAGAGGCATCTCATGGAAAGCGTGGTGTCTGGATTGATGAATCAGGCAAACGGCGTGATTGGTAACAATATTGGCAGGCTGCGAAAACAGCTCGGCATCACACAGGAGCTATTGGCTAACAGACTCGGCGTCAGCTATCAAGCCGTAAGTAAATGGGAGAATGGACAATCTTGTCCGGATATTTTACTGATTCCGATACTGGCAGATGTATTCGGGGTCACGATCGATGAGCTTTTTGGCAGGACTGCCCATAACATCGATTTACGAAAAGGACTCGTACTTGAGTATTTGTTCGACGGCAATGTGAGGGATACCAGCGGGGAGGGACATCATGGGCGACTAGAAGGCGGGAATTATGGTGAAGACCGATTTGGTCGGAAGGGCGGGGCTTTAGTGTTGGATGGTGGAAGTCATTATGTCCGAATCGATCAACCGCCTATTCTTGTGAATGATGCTTTTTCAGTATCCGTATGGTGTTATTATGATGCACACAAGATCCTCCGTGGATGGCATAGCGCGATTGTCTCGCAAGATGGCCATCACCAGAACCGGGCGATGCAGCTTAGCACGAAGGATGAGTATATTACGTTCCATGGTTTCCTTAGAGAACCGGATCTATCGATGAACACCAAGATCGTGAAGGAGCACTGGTATCATGTGGTTATAACCTATGAGCAATCCCGTTACCGAATGGTTGTCAATGGCCGTCTCGTTGCTGAGCGTACAGGCAGTTTTACACCCTATAATAAAGAACCGATGTATGTAGGTAGAAAATCAACCGATGAACCGTATTTCTTTTTCCAAGGGCGTATCGACGACCTGCGGATCTATAATCGTGCCATGCAGGACCGTGAGATCGAAGCCCTCTATCTTGAAGGTGGTTATAAGCCTGCCCCAATGCCGCATGTGGAGTCTGCGAAGGAGCCCATTCCGGTTCTTGAGGGATTGGACGACATCCGTATGATATTTACAAAAGATACCATTGATGCAGCGGCTGACTGGTATACCCGAAATTTAGGATTCAACATATTGATGCAGGAAGAAGGCTTCTATATGTTAACTTTGTACAACAGCCCGAATTTGATATTGGAATGCGTGAAAGCAAGGGAGCTGGAGTCTGGACAAGAGGCATCATTTATATTCAAAACCAATCGGGATATCGTAGAACTGAGCTCTTATTTATCTGCCGCTGGTGCGAGAATTGAGCAAATTCGGGACGAAGGCTTCGCATGGTTTCTGGATTTTAAGGATCCTTATGGACAAGCTTGGATCATTATGCGCGAGAAGGGGAGTCATTTGAGTTGAAGTTGTAACAACGTCGCGCGATTGCGCGTTATGTCCGTTAACGGTAGAATGTTGTTAAGCAGTTGATATTTCATCCAAGAACCCTCCTCGCGGTTAACGCCAACGGTGGGTTCTGTTTTTTATGATCAAGTGCAAAGGAATGTGGATATGACGGAAAATGGAATTGTGCTCGTGGTCAGCGTGACCCTTGTTCAAGGGGATCAAGTGCTTATCATCCAAGAAAATAAACCTACGGTGCGGAATACCTGGAACTTCCCGGGAGGGCGCATCGAGCCTGGGGAAGCTATGTTCGAGGCGGCTATAAGAGAAGTGAAGGAAGAGACAGGATATGATGTCCATTTGACAGGCACTACAGGCGTGTATCCATTCATAAGCAGTTTGAATCACCCTGTGATCATGTTTCATTTTACCGGAAAAGTGGTGGGAGGCTCGCTTCATTTGGGAGCAGGCGAGATTAAGGATGCCCGGTGGGTCACACTGCCTGACATCTTAGCTGATCACAGTATGAAGATCAGGGATGTCGAAGTCATGAGACAGATCGTTGAGAATCTCAAGAATGGCGTGCAGCACTCGCTTGAATTGTTTCATCCGTCGTTGCTTCTAACTTCGGGGTCATCGCATATTCATAATGCTTAGCGGATTATTTCGTATTATTTTTTTGCCGTGGAACACAGTTCTTTCGTATGTGAAGGATACGATGATGTATCGAGGAGGTGAGGAAGTGGCCAGCATCCGTTTTCCCTTGGGTTCCTTTGAGCCGAAGGTGGAGCCGACATTGGAGGAGAGGCAGAGGTTTATACAGCAGATACCTTCAATCGTACCGACGCTCCGGCAAATCATAATGAAATGTCCCCTTTCCCAGCTGCATATGCCTTATCGTGAACAGGGGTGGAGTATTCAGCAAATCGTGCACCATCTGGCTGATAACGACATGAACGCATACTTGCGATTTAAACGTGCATTGACCGAGGAGGAGCCGGTGGCAAACTCGTACCGGGAGGATTTATGGGCTGAATTGAGTGATTACACGGAGGTTCCCATTGAGAACTCGCTTACGCTTCTGGAAACACTTCATTTTCGTTTTCTTATACTGCTTAAGGACTTACAGCCCGAGGATTTCAAAAGAACCATGAGAACTCAAGTGCTCGGCAGCATTACCCTGGATATCGCGCTGCAGCGATTCGTGTGGCACAACCAGCATCATATCGCGCAGATTACATCCATATTGAACCGTGAAAACGCGAAGTTACATAAGGAGTGAGCCCAATTGAGCTGGAGATCCAAGTATGCTTATGGAGGCATTGTGTTCAATCAGAATCAAGAGGTCCTCATGAGAAGTCCGCGCGACCATTGGGGCGGCTATGTTTGGACCTTCGCCAAAGGCGGTGCTGAATTAAGCGATAGCTCCCCGGAAGAAACCGCAATCCGGGAAGTGTTAGAGGAGACAGGATATAAATGCAGCATTATCGCAGCCATTCCGGGTGAATATGAATCGGATACATGCGTGACGAAGTATTTTTTGATGAGGCCGGATGTGTGGAGCGCCCATTATGATGAGGAAACGCAGGAAATCAAGTGGGTTAGCGTTGAGCAGGCCTTTGAACTGATAGAATTGACAACAACCTTAATAGGTAGACGACGGGATACAGATGCATTAATCAGTGCGATACATACGATGAGGGCATTGATAATTGAGAACAGATTCTAGTTATCCATTTTATTAGAAATCCAAAGGAGCTATCAAATCATGGGAATGTCAGATTACTATAAGGATCTAAGAGAAAAGATCGGAGACCAGTTAATATTCATGCCGTCCGTTGCGGGCATTATCCGTAATGATCAGGATTTTATTTTATTTGGAAGAAAGCATCGCGAAGATGTATGGGGACTTGTGGCCGGTGCCATCGAGCTGGGAGAATCCCCTGCAGAGGCGATGGTTCGCGAAGCGAAGGAAGAAACTGGGCTAGATATTGTACCTGAACGAATCATTGGGGTATATGGTGGAAAAGAACGCCGATATACTTACAGCAACGGACATCAAGTGGAGTACCTCACGATTGTGTTTGAGTGCCGCATCATTTCGGGTGAGTTGGATCTTGAGAATGACGAGTTTGCTGAACTCGTATTCTTTCCGGAGGATCAGCTGCCACCCACGGCTTTAAAATATCCGGAACATATTTTCACCAAAGCGAATGGAGAGCGGGCTCATTTCTGATAGAAAGCAGGTTCCCTATGACGTTAAAAGCGATAATCTTTGATTTGGATGAGACACTAACGGACAGAAGGTCGGCGATTGACTCGTTTATTGAGCGATTGATTGCCAGGTATTTCCCAGACTCCGATGAAGATGCTCAGCTTACGATAGTCAAGCGATTTAAGGAAGCGGATCAGAACGGCTACCGGGATAAGCATGAAGTGTATGAGATGCTGGTCGAGCATCTTCGGTGGGAGAATCCGCCTACTGCCGATGAATACCTGACATTTTTCAGGGAAGCCTTCCCGCTTTGTATCCAGCCGATGGATCAGGTGTTTCCCGTACTGCGTCATTTGAAGTCTAAGGGGCTGAGGCTTGGCATCATTACGAATGGAACCGTCCAAGTTCAAGAGGGGAAGATCCGTCAATTGGGTATACGCGAGTACTTCGATTCTATCGTGATTTCCGAAGAGGCTGGCGTCAAAAAACCGGATCCCAGGATCTTTATGAAGGCTTTAAATTTGCTAAACGCACTGCCATCAGAGACGTGGTTCGTTGGAGACCACCCGCATAACGATATCATCGGAGCAGCGCAATGCGGAATCAAACCCATATGGTTTACGCGAGATGGAAATTGGGACTACTCTGAAGCAATAAAGCCATATAGGACGATACATAAGCTGGAAGAATTGATTCATATTTATGCCGAACACTATTGAGGGTTAGCAATGAAGGTAGAGTCCTGTGTAAGGAGGTGCATCTATTGAAGCGATTTAAAAGCGATAATGGACAAAAGCTCGTCTATGAATCCTATGACCGCCTGTTGGCGGGATGGACGGTACCTTACCAGCAGCATAAAATATCCACTTCGTACGGGATAACTCACGTAATAACGGCAGGTTCATCGGATCTCCCCCCGCTGCTGTTATTGCATGGAACGGGCGATAATATCGCCATGATGTGGATATATAATGTGGCGGAGTTGTCCCGGAACTTCCAAATCATCGCCGTGGATAATATCGGAGGTTCGGGGAAAAGCGAGCCGAATGACCGGTATGCGCATGACTTTAATCAGGCAAAATGGCTGGACGAGATCCTGAATGCGATGAATGTTGAAGCAACCTATATTGCCGGCGTATCCTACGGAGCTTACCTGGCCTATCATTACGCCATCGTCAGACCGGATCGGGTAAGAAAAATTGTATGCTTGGCTGGCGGCATTGCCGGAAGTCAATCTGAACTGATGAGCAAAATGATGCGGGCTTTTCTGCCTGAAGCACTGTTCCCTTCAGAACGGAGTGTGCGTAAACTGCTTCGCAAGCTATGTGGTACGAATGCAGATGCATTCGAGAACAATCCGGAGCTTATGCAGCACTGGGTCTACTTACTAAAGTACTTTAACAATCGCTCCATAATGAAACACACCATTTACAATCCATTCGTCTGCCGACATTCAGATTATTCGCAGCAAGTCCTTGTTCGTTATTGGCGATCAGGATATGCTGAGCTTTTATCCGAGGGCGGTTGCCAGACTGGAGACGAATGGGGTGCGTTACCGCATCGCTCCGGGCGCGGGCCATGCGATCAATCATGAGATGCCGGACCTCGTTCATGAAGAGATAATCGGCTTTTGCAGGGAAGCTTGAGGGGAGGCGGATGATCATTGAAGATGAAACGATTCACCTGGCTGTTTATAAGTGCATTAATCTGTCTGCTCGTGGTTCTATTCGGGAATGCGATGACACCTAAACTCGGCACCAGTTCGGGTAATGGCAATCCTGCCATCCTGCTGTTCATCCCTCTGAGCATCCTTTTTCTTGTTCTGGTCAATCAATGGATTCGTGTCTTCAAAGGTGTGAAGCTGTCCCTCAGCTCGTTAAGTTTGTTGATCTTTACCCTGGCTGGCTATATCATAGCGGGTTATGTATATCAGCTCCGAAGACTCGAAATCTATAGACAAATTCAAGCGGAGGCATTCGAATCGGAATATGGTAGAGTCGATTGGGCTCATATCGAATCCATCACGTCCGGTATTTTATCGATCCATATGAATAATCAATTCTTTAATGTAAATACGTACTTCATGATGATGGCATTTTCGCTTCTATTGTGTTTCGGGTACAAGTTGATCCAAGGACTCATGAACAGAAGTCAAGGAACCTCTGCGAAGAATTAAATCAGTATACTGGGTGGATAGGAGGAGCATGGTATGTCAACGAAAGGGATTTACGATAAGCAGGCCGAAGCTTATGAGGCTATGATTAGCAAGCAGCCTGATTTAGCGGGAGTTATTTATGAAAAAAGGCCATACGAGGGGCTGGATGTACTTGATTTGGGGGCAGGATCAGGTCGATTATCCATGCTGTTAGCCGGAGATGTCAGATCTTTGATATGTACTGACATAGCGCAACCGATGTTGGATATTTTGGATGATAAATTATCTGAAGCCTATGACTCTCGTAATTGGACGACCGTAGTCGCTGATCATCGCAGCCTGCCGATTGATTCATCGAGTGTGGATCTGATTGTATCGGGTTGGAGCATTAGTTATCTGGCCGATTCGAGTCATGACGATTGGCGTGAGAATCTTGAACTTGTTATGACAGAGCTGCAGCGAGTATTGAAACCAGGCGGGACGATCTTGATTCTGGAAACGATGGGAACCGGAACGGAGACACCGAATCCTCCCGATTTCTTAACGGGTTATTACGCACAATTAGAGCATCAATATAGATTTAACCATCAGTGGATTCGAACGGATTATGTTTTTGAAACAGTTGAAGAAGCGCTGCATAACACGGGATTCTTTTTCGGAGAAGAGCTGACGAACAAGATTCAGGCGAACCAATGGTCAACCGTGCCGGAATGCGCGGGGATCTGGTGGAAGCATGTTTAAGCTAGGACGGTGATGTGGCCTCGTGGAACTTCTAATGTATGTGGTCTTGTTTATTCTTAACATTCCGATATACAAGTGGATTTTCAGAAGGATTTTTGATGATGTGGATGATCTGAAGCAGTCGGTAAAGTATTCGTTTACGCCGGATATCATCTCCTTGTTCCGCAGTCGGTTTTGGAAGGATCAATTTGGAGAGCTGAAGCTGTCCGTGTTCTATTTTTGTTGTTTAGGGATCTTTGTCATAGAGTGCGTGGTATTGACCAAAGTGGTCGACGTGATCTTTCAATGAATTAGCTATCTTATGTTGAACGGTTACGCACTGCTGAATTTGTGGTAGAATTGCGAAGGACAATAACCCATACACATTCAACTGGAGAAGAAGGGAACGTATGTGAGCCCTGCTTTTTTTGATTTGAAGATGTTTGCTAATGGATCATAAGGAGAACAGAGAATGCCAACGATGATTACAAAGTCATTTGATCATGAAATGCAGCGATGTCTAAGTGAAATTACATCGGCTTATCATGCAGGGGAACTGAGCACGATGGACCTCGCGGAATTACCGGAGGAAATCTACATTATTGAGGCGGAAGATGAGATGGTGGGGTACGGAGTCGTGTGGGAATACGATAACGGGAAGCAGCTCATGCAGAAGGCCGAACAAGATTATTTTAGCGCCGATGAGCGGTATTTAGAGAAGGACTTCTATATTGATGTCAAGAATAAGAAGGATTTTATCTTTATCCAAGCTTTGGATGTACTCAAAGAATTCGAAAACAAAGGATACGCGGCTTTCTTCGTGGACTGGCTCAAAGCAAAGTATCCTAACAAAAAAATGTATGTCTATACCCTGGATAAATCACGGAATTTCTGGTTCAAGCAGAATTTTGAGATTCTAGGAAGTACGGCATGGATGACCTTTAATTAAGGTATCGCCGTTCTTGATCCGAAATGACAAGAGCTTATAAGATAGTACAAATTAGACATAAACCGACTGCAAACACATGCAGCCGGTTTATCTTGATTCGAGTCAAGCAGGGTTAACGCTCTGTTATTGCTCCAACACGTTCTCAAACTTGCCGAACCACTCACCCCAGCCATATCTGGCCCCTTCGAGTCCATGAACATTGGAGAAGCCCGTTTGTTCGAGATGAAGGTTAACTTTACCGTCTCCTAAATCATGCAGTGTCCAGGTGACGGTATGCCGCTCGTCTCCGGTAGCCCAAGAATAGGACAACCGGTTGGGTGGCTCTACGATAAGTACTTCGCCGTCAACGATTCCATCCCAATATTCGGACGGCTCATGGCGAAATTGAAAACGATGTCCAACGATAGGCTTAAAATCATTTTCCGTGATCCACTTTGCTAACTTGCTTGAATCGGTTAAGGCAGCCCAAGCCTTCTCGATCGATGTCGTGTACTGAAAATCCATGGATAAGATTAAACTCATTCTTCTTCCTCCTCGAGCAGCTGGTTCAAGCGCAGCATGTTTGTAGTCCAGTATTTGCTGTAGAAAGCCACCCAATCTTGAACTTCTCTAAGCGGATCGGCGTTTAGCCTAAATCGCGTTTCTCTGCCTACTTTCCGGTCGAGCACCAGTCCGGCCTCTTTAAGGATGGTCAAATGTTTGGATACCGCTGTACGGCCCATTGAAAATGGTGCCTTTAGTTCATGAAGCGGTTTCTCCTCTGCCTGTGATAACAGATGAATCAGTTGACGCCTAGTGGGATCTGCAATCGCGTCAAATACATCGCGGGACGGATTATTCTCAATCACGACAACCCTCCTAAAAGTCTAATTTTGTTGTTAGTAATCTAATGATGTGTGAAGGGACCGCCGTTAATTTCACCACCTCTGCCTCATGATTTTATAAGTGAAATTTTCAGATATACCTGGAAATGACGATCACTCGATTAGAGAGTTAGTGTTAATCTCTAATGTCCATTCTAAACTAATACCCAAAAAAGGCATCCTTTTTGATATTCCGCTTAGTAATCTGATTATTTTGCAAATGGCTGGAAATAGAATCTACCGATGACTTCGGACCCGCAATAAAGTATTTTCCCTTGTTTTTATATAAGGTGTTAAACCTATCGATTTCCTGATGCAAGTCATCTCTTGAATCAAGATAAGTCACAGTTAATGAAGTATGGTTAGCCATTTCATCTAGCTCATTCTTGAAGATACAAGACTTTTTGCTGCCATCCAAATAGAGCAGCTTTCTTTGTTTCCCGTCATAATTCCCTTCTGCCTCTAATTGTTTAAGGATCGATCGAAATGGTATGATACCAATTCCGCCTGCGATCGTAAGCGAAGGACTGTTATCTTGCAAATAAAATGAACCGACAGGACCGCTCATTTTAACTTTCATTCCCTGTCTTAATTCTAATAGAGCTTTTTTATAAAATCATTTGGATCATCACTGATACGCGTTGTTATTTTAACCATATTTTCTGTAGGAGCAGGTGCCAAGCTGTATGGTTTTGTGGTTTTTTTTATGGTCTTATGAGTAATGCTGAACAAACCATATTGCCCTGCCTTCCAGGTTAAATCCTTCTCTCTTTCAAATAGAAAAGAATAGACATCGGCTGATTCCTTGCGGCTTTCTATAAATGATAGTTCTCTCTTCTTGATTATGGAGAACATATCTTGAAAAAAACTCATTGCCCCATCTCCCTCTTATAACGTTATCGGTAAGGCAATCGCTATATCTTCATCCGGACTTCTAATTGGACACCATTTAGTGATACTTTGATTTTAGGTCACCATATGGTGTCGTGTCAATGACATATTTCAACTCCATATGAACACGGTCTGCGGAGGGGGTAAGATACCAGTTTTACGGGTCCTGACGGCATTGCATGTTACGTCATAGCTCGCAGAATTGAAGTTTTGACTAATCAATATAGCTTATGTGATGTACGAAGGTTACCCGGGCGGTTGGACAGTATCATCTTGCGCTGGAACCCGCGACGGGGCTGCTCGATGATCTCTCGCATGCTATGCATCGTCAGGCAGCGGCCGAAGTGCCGGCCGGCGGTACGTATTCGTGGTGGCTTGAGGTATCCTGGATCGATGGATCAAAAAAGTAGCGAAGTCTGGTTGACCGTCCGGTAGGACCGACAAACGCTTAAGCAAAAGCCAATTCACGAATGCGCTGGTTGGGATTGTCCGTAAATAATCCGCCGTGGTAACAGATCACGTTACGGACGCCATAGTGAGTGAGCTTCTGCAAGGAAAGCTGGGCTAACACCAAATCAAAAGTGGTTGCCGGATCCGGGCCGACCAGCCGTCCATCGATCACGTTCAGGGCATCTGCGGCAATTAAGGTTTTGCTCGGCATATGATATAAGCTGGTATGGCCCGGGGTGTGGCCGGGCGTATGGATCACGATGATACCGCCGCATAACGGCAGCATCTCGCCGTCGCGCAAAATGCGGTTCACTGGTGCTGTGGGCGGGTTCTCCAGCGTGTGTTTAAACGCGTTCCTCCACTCCGGCGGCACGTTATCGGGCATCGAAGCCAACGCTTGTGCAATGGCTTCGGGCGATAGTTTGACAAGCCTTGTATCGCCTTCGATATAAGGCTTTTCTATTTCGCTGGCGAACACCTTAGGCGCGTGGCTGCTGTGTTGGATCATGGCTCGCAAACTGCCGATATGATCCAAATCCTGGTGTGTTATAATAATTTTGTTTATGTCCTGAACGGAAAAGCCGATGTTCGATAACTGCTCCTGAATAAGCGGGAACTGGCCGGGATAGCCGGTATCGATCAGAACTAGATTCTGATGATCCCATAGGAATGTTGGATGGATCGTTTCGATTCGTCCCATCATGGCTGCGGAAATTTCCAGCATGGCAATGCCTTGATCGATTAACATGTTACATACCTCCACTATATGGGGATCTCTTCTCCCGATTTCAACTTCTAGAGAAGACTGAGCAGAAGTAGATTATCAAACAAGCAGAACCATGTAAATAGAAAAATATTATATTATAACACAAAAATAATTATTTGTCAATAGATAATTCATGAGCCAGAGCCCTCGTTAATCTATGAAATGTCCGGCTGGGGTACAAGCATGATTCCAAGTCGTAGTCTGCTCACAAGACTGGATTTCATCTCGCTATTGAGGAATATGTAATTGCTGGTATAATCCTTGAAAAGAGAAACGAAGTGACGCAGCAGATTGAAGAAGGAGAGGGAGCAGTGATGAACACGACGATTGAACTGAATAACGTAACCTGGAAACGGGAGCAGAAGACCGTTCTTACAGGCGTGGATTGGACCGTACAGCAAGGAGAGCATTGGGCGGTTCTTGGGCTGAACGGGTCCGGAAAGACAACCATTTTGAATATGATTAACGGATACATCTGGCCAACCAGCGGTACGGTTTCGGTGCTCGGGCATCTCTTTGGCAGGGTGGATTTAAGAGAATTGCGTAAATCGATAGGCTGGGTCAGCTCCTCGCTGCAGGAAAGAATCCGGCCGAGCGAATCCACGCTGGACGTCGTGATTAGCGGCAAACACGCCTCGATCGGACTGTATCAGAAGGTGGATGAAGCAGACCGGGAGCAGGCCGAGCAGCTTATGAAGGATTTTAATTGTATTCATCTGATGGGTCGTACATATGAAACTTGTTCGCAAGGGGAGAAGCAGAAGCTGCTGATTGCCCGGGCGCTTATGGCTTCGCCCAGGCTGTTGATACTGGACGAGGCCTGTAACGGACTGGATTTTCTGTCGAGGGAAGCGCTGCTGTCCAGCATTACGGCACTGGCTTCAAAGCCCGATGCGCCGACCCTGCTGTTCGTTACGCACCATATCGAAGAAATACTGCCGATCTTCTCGCACTCCTTGCTCATCCGCCGGGGCACCGTCTTCGGAAAAGGTCGTTCCCGGGATATGCTGACCAGCGACAATTTAAGCTCGTTCTTTGAGACGCCGGTCGAGGTGAGCTGGCAGAATGATCGGGCCTGGATGTCCATTCCGGACTTATAATGATGGCTTTGAAGCTCGCGAGATATTCATGACCTAGGAGAGTGACCATTGTGCCAAATCGAATCATAGCGAATCGAAGGCTGTTCAATTCAGGGATAACCGGCATGAAGCATGAAACTCCGGAGGAAGTCGTCAGAAATCTCGGCGCTGTGCAAGCCCAGGATTACCACCAAGCGGTCTGGGGAATCGGTCTCCGTACGAAGTCCGCCAAGGTATCCGATGTGGAGCAGGCCCTTAACGATCGCAAAATCGTGCTAACCTGGCCGATGCGAGGGACGATATTCTTCGTACCGTCCGAGGACGCCAAATGGATGGTGAAGTTGACGGAATCGCGCTTTCAAACGAATGACAAGAAGAAGCAGGTCGAACTTGAGCTTGACGAAGGTACGCTCCATCGATGCCGAACAATAATTGGCGACGCGCTGAGTGGCTGCACACCCGTATCCCGTCCCAGACTGATGGAACTGCTGGAGGAAGCGGGGATCAGTACCAAGAACGGCCGCGGTTATTATATTCTTGGATATTTGGGACGGACAGGCATGATCTGTTTCGGTCCGCATGAAGGCAAACAGCAGAGTTTCGTGCTGCTCGATGAGTGGGTCCCGAATTCAAGGGAGCTGACGCTCGAAGAATCGCTGGGGGAGCTGGCGCTTCGTTATTTTACCGGTCACGGGCCCGCAACGATTCAGGATTTTGCGTGGTGGGTCGGGTTAACGCTGACGGAAGCTAAACGAGGCTTTGAGGCGGTCAAATCAAATCTTCGTTTAGATTTTGTCAACGGCACGGAATACTGGAGCTCTGTTACTGCGCCGGCCGTGTCCGCTGATACGGATTCGGTGGTTCTGCTTCCAGGTTTTGATGAATATTACTTGGGTTACAAGGACCGCAGCGCGATCATAGAGACAGAGCACGATGCGAAGATCGCTCCCCATCGTAACGGGGTTTTTCAACCGATGATGGTGGCAGGAGGGGAAGTGGTTGGTATCTGGAAGCGGGAGATCAAGCGCAGCGGTATCGAAATCACGTTTAGTCGGTTCTCGCAAAGGAAGGATCGAGAAGAGGAGTTTATGGAAGCTGCCAAGCAATATAGCGATTTCGTGGGAATGCCGATTACACGAATGGAATCATAAGTTTGAAGGAGGAATAGCGCATGGAGTCCATCATAAAGCTGGAATCATTGATTACCGAAATGACAGAGATTGTAACGGCGACTAATGAGGTGGAGTTCAATCTGAAGCTTGCGCCTGATAAATGGTCCAAGAAGGAGATCCTGGGTCACCTTTGCGATTCAGCGGTTAATAACCATATCCGGTTTGTGAAAATCTTGCTATCCGATTATCCGATTGCCATTTCGGGGTACGCGCAGAACGATTGGGTCCGGGTGAACGATTACCAAGATCAATATGATCAATCGGAAGTGTTGTCACTGTGGCAGCATTTGAACCGGATGATTCTGCGTGTCATGCAAAAAGCCGATTCATCAGATTTTCAGAAAAAATGCGTGCTGCCCGATAAAACGGAGGTCACCCTGGAGTGGTTGTTTAACGACTATGTGGATCATATGATCCATCACCTGGAGCAAATCGAGCTGTGATTACAGCATTGGAAATGGGTGTACAACAGGAAACGAAAGGTGCTCCAATATGTTCAAATTATGGAATCTTGCGATTCGATTTATTTTGGAATTGATCATGTTATTTTCGATAGGTTACTGGGGCTTCCACTACGGTTCCGGGCTCATGGCACAGGTCGGACTCGGTATTGGGCTTCCGCTGCTTGCAGCCGTCGTCTGGGGAATGACCATCTCTCCGAAGGCAAGGATCAAGCTGCCGCTTGCCGTGGTACTGCTCATCGAATTTCTTATATTTGCAACCGCGGTGGCATGCCAGATTTATTCGGGCTTTATTACGTTTGCCATCGTTTTTGCCCTTGTGGCTCTGGTCAACCGCTTCATCGTGATAAAATGGAGAATGCAGCTGTAACTATATGGAATTGCCCCTTATTCAACTGCACGACGCATTTATAAGTCCGTTAGAAAGACTGCCAACGTCAGATAATTAGATGGAGGCGGTCTTTTTGTATTGGATCCGGGATCAGGTTAAAAGACGAATTAAAGTCACGTCCTTTAGTCGTTCAGGATGATATGATGGTTGAAAGAAAAGCCTATGTCCGCCTGCTGGATAACCTCAGTAACGCAGCGAAATGGAGAAGCCAGCGTGATCATCTAAAATGCTGAAGGTAAAGGAGAATGAACTTATGACTTTGAAAATCGGTATGATTGGTTTGGATACATCGCATGTCTCCATTTTCTCGAAAATGCTGCATGACAAGACGCATCCCTATCATGTTCCCGGCGGACGGGTTACGGCGGCATTTCCCGGTGGATCCCCGGACTTCGAGCTTAGCATAAGCCGGGTGGAGGGATATACGAAGGAACTCGCTGCACGGGGAAGCAAAATATTGGATTCTCCGGAAGACGTCTCCAAACAGGTTGATGCCGTCATGCTTGAAGCGGTCGACGGAAGATCGCATCTGTCCTTGTTTCGCGCGATTGCTCCTCACTGCCAAATGGTATTTATCGATAAGCCGTTTGCGGTGAGCAGTAAGGACGCAGTGGAAATTGCCGAACTGGCGGAGCAGTTTCAGGTTACTGTTATGAGCAGCTCGTCTCTTCGATATGCGCAAGGACTTCAGGATGAGCTGGCTCGTGGCGGTGTCGATGATATCATTGGCGTGGACTGCGCAGGACCGCTTCCCCTTCAACCGACACAGCCGGGGTTTTTCTGGTATGGAATCCACGCGGCGGAGATGCTTTACTGCGTTCTCGGACCCGGATGCGTAAGCGTACATGTCGCCGCGACCGAATGGCATGAGGTATTAACAGCGGTTTGGAATGACGGGAGGATCGGGACGATTCGAGGCAACCGTGCAGGTAATGAACGATTTGGGATGACCATTCATCGCACGGAGGGTAGCAGCTTTGTGGACATTATGGCGCACCCCAAACCCTATTATGCGAGTCTCCTGGAGCAGATCATGAAGATGTTCACGACAGGTGTCTCGGATGTTCCTTTATCTGAGACGCTGGAGATCATTCGATTTCTGGAGGCTGCGAATGTCTCCCGCGAAACGGGTGAAACCGTGAGACTGGATGAGAACGATCGAACAGGACGCTAACGGAACAGACGCCATGTGAATCCCTGAGGGATGGAGGTTGTTGGGGAGGTCGATGTGATTCGCCTCGCCTGATAACCTTTTTGACCTGCAATTATACATAATATTTCCATGTTAGCCTCGTTAATTGTATGATAGACAGATCAAGAAAGTTCAGCAGCTATTCGTTAGCCGTGTGGAGAGGTGGTTAAGATGACATATCATATTCGGGTGAGACCGACAGCGTTGGTTTTTCAGAATGAGCATGTTTTGTTGGTTGAGTATGTAGATGAGAACGGATTGCATTACAATTTGCCGGGGGGCGGGGCCGAGCCAGGAGAGTCGATCGCAGAGGGAGCCTTGAGAGAATTGTACGAGGAAACCACGCTGGAAGCGCAGACTGGGCCTGTTGCATTTGTGTACGAGAATGCTCCGCATAAACAGTCTAGAGATAACATATCGGGCATCCATACGTTATACATCGTGTTTGAATGTTATCCACATGAAGGATCGTCCCCTAAACTTCCGGCTATTCCAGATCCGAATCAAACCGACGTGAAGTGGATTCCGCTTGAGCAGCTGGACGACATTATTTTGTATCCGAATATCAAGAAGCACATTATTCAGTATGCACAAGAACGCCGAAATATTGACATGATCGAGGATTACGTATTGGACAAATATGTGTGAGTTGAACGTAACAGGAGACCTTCATGAAATCGCATGTCAAAATGATCGCCTTGATCCTCCTCATCGGCTATACCGTATTGCTAACTTACTGGATGATTTGGGGATTCGGGAGGACCACTCAGCCGGAATTCAGTTATAATCTGGTTCCATTCACGACGATGGCAAGCTATTTTCCGATTCGCAGCTTGGGCTCATTGATCAATATCGTTGGAAATATCGCTGTGTTTGTACCTTTTGGAGTGCTCATTCCGCTTGCATTTCAAATTCGATTTCGTAAGATGCTAGCCTACTTTTTGACCGGGTTATTCGTGCTCGAAATGGCGCAACTGATCTCGCGGCGAGGAAGCCTGGATGTGGATGATTTTATTTTGAACTCGGTTGGTGTTATCCTGGGCTATGCTTTGCTTGGGGTCATCATGAAATCAAGGGGCAGACAACCGTAGCCGCATATTTCGATCATACCTAAAATAGTTTATAACAATCAGCAGAATGGCTTAACTACGATGTAGGGAAGTCATTCTGTTTTTTTATGTGTGGCTGATTTTGTTGTGTTAACGTTACATTCTCTACTCGAGCTGGATAACAGTGATATGGGGAATTGTGGAAAAAACTATTGTTCGATCAGGAACCTAAGCTTACAATGATATGAGGTGCTGGAAAATGTTGTGTGGAAAGGTGGAACTACGATGAAGGATTCCGTGATTAGTAAGCTGACTTATGGCATAGAGTTTACACATAACCTTCGGGATGATGTGGAAGCTTTTCTCATCAAGCATGGAGAGCAGGAAACGTTCGAGCATATCATGAATGTAGTTCGAGAGGCGTTAGCCATTGCACCGTTATTTGATGTCAGTCCTGATGCAGCCCGGCAGGCGGCGCTGCTGCACGATATCAGCAATGCGATTCCGGTGAGCGAAATGAAGGATGCCGCAGAGGAATGGTCTCTTCCCATTATGGAAGAGGAGCATCGATATATCAGGATCATTCATCAGAAGCTTTCCATGGAAATGGCTCAGCGCATCTTCGGCTGCACCTCACCGGACATATTGAACGCGATTGAATGCCATACAACGTTAAAAGCCGGGGCAAGCCAATTGGATAAGGTATTATTCGTTGCGGATAAGATCTCTTGGGAACTTGAGGGCGATCACGCCTATCAAGCGGACATGCGCAATAAACTGAGCGAACTGGATTTAGACGGAGCGGCGCTTGTGTATTTGGAACATGTATGGAATCAGCGTGACAAAATGAAATTGGTGCATCCGTGGTTAATAGCAGCTAGAAGTGAGCTAATTAACCAAAGGGTATAATCATTGTGCAACCGGATACAGCCACCGATAAACGGAAGGATTACACACCCTATGAACAATAAAACGATAGGCATGATTTTTATCTGTATTTCGGCTTTTTTGTACGGTATCCGGTACTTAACGGCCGCGATCGCTGGGATATACAGTCCCAGAATGTTTGAGGATTTGTTATCGGATTATGGAAAAGGGCCGTTGATATTCAGCATCATCAGTTTGATTCTCGGTATCTTATGCATCATCGTCCCCGTCATTCGTAAATGGCTAGCGGATGACCTGAACCAGATCAAGGATAACTGGAAGGAGTTTGACCAGCCAGACAACGCCGATAGGAATCCATAACAGAATGTTATTTAGATTATTAAGGAGGAATGCTGATGGGCGAAAATCAAGTTGCCGGCTTTTGGATCCGGCTAGGTGCCAATCTTTTGGATGGAATTATCGTGAGCCTTCCGTTATGGATCATTGCAGGGATTATCACGGGAGATTTTGAGAATGAGCCGATTTCTAATTTGATTTACAGTCTGTATGCTTTGTTGGTCCCCGTGTATTGGAATGGTTATACCATCGGCAAGCGCATATGCGGCATTCGCATTCGCAAATTCGATTTTCTTGAGCCGCCAGGCATTGGAACGATGCTTCTCCGCAACCTTGTAGCGGGAATCGTGTATGCACTGACGTTTGGAATTGGACTTATCGTGAGCATCTTTATGGTAGCGATGCGCGAGGATAAGCGTTCTCTGCACGATTTTATCGCCGGTACGGAAGTTGTGTATGATTAGGAGATGAACGGGGTTATCCAAATCTGGATTGCTGTCGGAGCGGTAATTCAAGGCGTTTCCATGATTGGAGTTGATTAGATATCGAGTTTACGATAAAAGGAATTGTCTTTGATATGGATAATACGCTGCTGCGTTCAAGCATTGATTTTGGCGCAATGAAGAGGGACATCTACGCCTTTCTGTGCCATCACAGAATCTTGCCCCAAGGTCTGTCCATGGACACCCACACTACCTCAACCATCATTGCTGAAGCTATGAATACAGGGCTGCTGTCGGAAGAACTTCGTCACGTGATGTGGGATATTGCCAAGGAACATGAGATGAGAGGGATGATCGGTGCAGATCTTGAAGCGGGTGCAAGAGAGCTTGTTCAGCGATTGCACGGGCAGCTGCATCTGGCCATTGTGACAAATAATGCGGTGGAAGCAGCAATGGCTGCTCTGGAAGAGAATAAGATTGCGGATTATTTTGATCTCATTATTGGCAGAGAGGCTATGGGTTTGTTAAAGCCGGCACCCGATGGTTATATGGAGGTACTGAAGCATTTCCCTCAAACATCGCCGAAAGAATGGTTGTCTGTCGGAGATGCCTGGGTGGATGGCAAGGCATCCGAGAGCGCCGGAATTCCATTTATCGCCTATTGTGGGAACATCGCCAGAATGAACAGCATGGGTGTTTTTCCGTTTGCGGAGATTCAGCATATACAAGACGTTATAGGTTATCTTCAGCCGCGTACCACTAAATAAATCTCGGAGGTGCCATCCCCTAGACAAGTTCTGTCATATTGATGACTCTATAGAATTCCTTTACCATCTCCATGTTAGACGTTGTATAATCATGGAAGACGCCAAATTCATAATAAGGACCCAGTCTAAGATAGAGCTACTCTACGGCTGGGTTTTGTCACATACTGGACGGCGAAGGAGGCATTGCTTCTTGATGAAGAAAAAAGCGTATATTACTGATCTGGACGGCACGCTGCTGCGTTCGGATCAAACACTATCACCTTTTACTACGAATGTTATGACAAACGCGCTGGAGCAGGACGTGATTATCACGTATGCCACTGCCCGCGGGTATATTAGTGCTCAAAGCGTTGTCTCGGATATCCCCTGGAAGTACCCTTTGATTCTATATAACGGCGCTTTGGTATATGACGGGGTGAATCGAACGGTAATCGATGGTTACTGGCTTGAACGGGACATCTCGAATGAGATTATCGACGTGGGAAGGAAGTTTGGTATTACTCCTTACTATTTTTCATTGGATGCGGATCATCGTGAGCGTGTATTGCATGAGTCGCTGCGGCGAGAGGGAGAGAAGGCTTTTTATCATAGCCGGCCCCATGATCCGCGATTTATGGAAGTGCGGAGCCTGAACTGCCCACCGGATTACCGGACGCTGGCTCTTACATATATTGGACTTTATGAGGAATTGGAGCCGATACGGTGCGAGGTTATGGAATTATACGGTGATGAGGTTCATGCTCATATGATGCCGGATTACTACATCCATAACCATTTTTTCCTGGAATTCAGTCATGCCAAAGCAAACAAACGTGACGGACTCCAATTATGGTCTTCCCATATGGGTATTGATCTGGAGAGCACGGTTGTCTTCGGCGACCACATCAATGATGTGGGGCTGTTTGAAGCCGGAGGCACCCGGATCGCGGTGCGAAACGCGCATGAAAGGATACGGCAGCTGGCTGACCATATTATTGAATCGAATGAACTTGATGGCGTCGCCCATTATATCCGGCAACAGATGGAACTGTCAGGAGAGAATACCTTTATATCCACTCTCGGAGGACAATAATGACAATACATCACGTTACACCCATTACTTAGAGCTCACACCTTTATCGAAATTAACTTTAACCAGCTCGGCAAAAGCGGAAAATGCCTTGTTCCTGAACCGGTCGTTGCGCCGGATCAGGCTTGTCGAGGTATGCCGGAAGGCTTCCGGGATCGAGAAGCTGCCCATATTCGCAAATTCTCCACTCAAGACGGAGGTGGGAAGCAGCGTAGCGGCAAGACCTGATTGTACGATGCCTAATTGGGTCTCTAATGATGAGACTTCGATCATATTGGTCAGCGGAACCCCTTCGCTTAACAGCCATCTTTCGAGGATGCTTCGAAACGGGCATCCCGCCGGAGCAACGGCCCATTTGGTCACCGCCAGATCGGGAAAGGGCTGCTCCTTCGACTTGGTCAGCAGTTTGACTTCATCCTCTTCTATATAATCAGCAACCAGCTTCGGCGGAATGTTTCCTGTCACAAATGCCCCGTCCAGCTGATAGTTTAATACTTGGGTAATCAGCTCCGAAGAACTGCCGGTCAAGAGCGATAGCTTGACGTCCGGGTACATGGTTTGGTAGTCCGACAAGGATTTAATGAAATGTCCGCAATGCACCGTATCCACGACGCCAATGGTTAACGAACCGCTTGGATAAGGCGTTTCCTGTACAGCACGCACCGCTTCTTCAGACAGATTGAGAATAGTACACGCATAGTCCCGGAACGTGCGCCCTTTTTCCGTCAAGGTCACTCCATTGGAGTGTCGGTTGAATAAGGGGACTCCCAGTTCATTCTCAAGCTTTTTGACCCGGGCCGTAACATTGGACTGCACATACCCAAGCTGCTCCGCAGCGCGGGTGATATTCCCTTCCTCGGCAATCCTTAGAAAAACCTTCAGATCGGTAAGCTCCATCTAAACCCTCCTCTCTTTCCTTAAGGCATCACTAAAAATGATGACAACATTATTATTTATCATTATACGGTATGCCATTTTTAGATTACAATCACAACTACATCACGAACATTTTATATACAAATACAGCGGAAGGATGTTGCAGGATGAAAAAGGCATGGTGGCTCTTACTATTGGCGGGGGCACTGGAGGTTGTATGGGTATCCGGATTGAAGCATTCCGATACCTGGTGGCAGTGGATCATTACCATCGCTTCTATTATATTCAGCTTTAAAGTTTTTCTGGACTCAGCGGCTAAACTTCCCATCGGTACGGTATATGTGATTTTCACAGGACTCGGGACAGCCGGTACGGTGCTAGTAGAGATCCTCGTGTTTGGCGAGCAGGCGAATCCCATTAAGCTGCTGCTGATTGGCATGTTGGCTGCAGGGGTGCTCGGACTCAAACTGGTCACGAAGGATACGGATAATCAGGCGAAGGAGAGTGGTGCGTAATGGAATGGATCGCTCTGATCGCTGCAGGGTTATGTGAAGTGTTGGGTGTGATTGCGTTAAGAAGGGTGAGCCTGACTCGCAGCTTGGGATCCTACATCTTTTTGGCCTGCTCGCTCGGTTCGAGTTTCCTGCTGCTGACGTACGCGATGGCCTTTATTTCCATGGGAACCGCTTATGCGATTTGGACGGGAATGGGGACGGCCGGCAGTACCTTGCTGGGGATGTTTACGTTCGGAGAACCGAAGGAAGCGCGTCGGATATTTTTCATTGCTTTAATCCTGGCTTCAGCGATCGGCCTTAAGATTATAACGTAACCCATAGGGGGGTGTAGAATTTCATAGACCTGTGAAGGATATTCTGATTCGCATATAGAATTTAGATATAGTTTGGTGTTTTGAATCCATGCGATCAGACGCCAGGTTGCATTTTTTATATGGGAAAGGACAGGTGTATCTTATGAAATTCAGCGAGTATCGCTATGAACGCCCCGACGTAAAAGCTTTTGAGCAAAAGTTTAAAGAGCAGCTTAACGCCTTCACCGCCGCCAGCACGTACGAGGAACAGGATGAGGCGATGACCCGCATTAACAAACTACGCAGTGAGATGGATACCCTGAGCCAACTGGTGTATATCCGGCACTCGATTGATACGAACGACGAGTTCTATAAGGCAGAGCAGGATTTCTTTGACGAGAACGGACCGGTCATCCAGGAATACATAACGGATTATTATCGGGCCCTCGTGGATTCGAAATTCAGAGCCGAGTTGGAGAACAAATGGGGGCGGCAGCTGTTCCAGCTGGCAGAGCTTTCCCTCAAAACCTTCAGTCCTGAGATCATCGAGGATTTACAGCAGGAGAATAAACTGACGACGGAATATACGAAGCTGATCGCTTCTGCTAAAATTCAGTTCGAAGGTGAAGAGCGTACCCTGTCGCAATTGATTCCTTTCCAGCAATCGACGGACCGCGATATGCGTAAACGTGCAATGGAGGCATCCAGCGGCTTCATGGCTGAAAACGAAGCAAACTTTGACCGCATCTATGATGATCTGGTTAAAGTAAGAACCAAGATTGCCAAGAAGCTTGGATTTAACAATTATGTAGAGCTTGGTTATGCCCGCATGGCCCGCACGGACTATAACGCGGAGATGGTCGCTAATTTCCGTAACCAGGTGCTGGAGCATATCGTTCCCGTTGCAAGCAAGCTGAAAGAACGTCAGCAGAAACGAATTGATGTGGACCAACTGCTGTACTACGATGAGAACTTCTCATTCAAATCGGGGAACGCAACACCGAAGGGTGACCCGGATTGGATCGTCAACCACGGTGCGAAGATGTATGAAGAATTGTCTCCGGAAACTCATGAGTTCTTTACCTTCATGCAGGAGAACGGCCTTATGGATCTGGTTGCCAAAAAAGGCAAGCAGAGCGGCGGATACTGTACCTATATTAGCGAGTATGGCGCACCGTTTATTTTCTCCAACTTTAACGGGACTTCCGGTGATATTGATGTGCTGACGCACGAAGCAGGTCATGCATTCCAAGTGTACGAGAGCAGAGGGTTCGAGGTACCGGAGTATGGGTTCCCAACCTATGAGGCGTGCGAAATCCATTCCATGAGCATGGAATTCTTCACATGGCCGTGGATGGACCGTTTCTTCGAGGATGAGGCCGATAAATACCGCTTCGACCATCTCGCAAGCGGACTTATCTTCATCCCTTACGGCGTAACGGTTGATGAATTCCAGCACTTTGTTTATGAGAATCCGGATGCGACGCCGGCTGAACGGAAACAGGCATGGCGCGAGATTGAGCGGAAATATCTGCCGCACCGGAACTATGATGACAATTCCTATCTGGAGCAAGGCGGTTTCTGGCATAAGCAGGGTCATATTTTTAGTTCACCGTTCTATTATATCGACTATACGTTGGCTCAAATCTGTGCATTCCAATTCTGGAAGAAGATGCATGAGGACCAATCCGCTGCATGGGCAGATTATCTGAACCTGTGCCGTCAAGGCGGAAGCAAGTCGTTCACCGAACTGGTGAAGGTGGCAGGTTTGATTTCCCCATTCGAGGATGGCTGTGTCACTTCCGTCATTGGCAGCATCGAAGCTTGGCTGGACAGCGTAGACGATGCAGCTCTTTAAATCGTAAATAAGCATGGCTAAGACATGCAGGAGAACATGAGTGAGTAAAGACTCAGGTGTTCTTCCTGCATGTTTTTAATAGAAAGCATCTTTCATAGTACCAACTTATTGCCCAAAAATTAGGAGGATTATGACTATGATTACATACAAACCGTTAAGCGAGCTTCCGATTCGGGAAGTATCGGAGTTGTGGAATCGCTCATTTGAAGGATACATGGTGAACGCCTCGATGCCGCTGGACCGCTTCATTGCCCGTATCGGAAACGATGGTCTGTGCATGGAGAGATCACTCGCTTGTTACATGGATGGCGTACCGGCCGGCATCGTCATGAACAGCTTTCGGGAGGAAGATGGCGTTAAGATTGCACGTAACGGCGGGACAGCGATAGCTCCCGATTTCCGGGGGAAGGGAATCGGCAAAAACATGATGGAGAAAAACGAAGAGCTGTACGTAGAACAAGGCGTCCGTCGTGCCTATTTAGAGGCGATCAGCACAAATGCGCCGGCGATTCGACTCTACGAAAGCGTTGGATATCATATCATCGACCGGCTGCTCATCATGGCGAATGAACAGTCTCCGGAGCAGCAAGGTGCGAAGAATACTCGTTCACCGTATACGCTGGTCAGAGGCCTAGCAGCGGAGGCTGCATCGGTAGCCTTCTATCGATCCGGTGAAGTCTGGCAGACAGACGCTTCCAGTATCAAGGATGGCGAATGCGTTATTGTGTATGAAGGAGAAGAACAGGTGGGCTTTGGTTTGTTTAAGCGTGTGTTTGATGGCTCAGGTAGTTTGGCAGCCATTACGCTGTTTCGCTGTGAGGCCGCTCCAGAACATCCGGATGCAGAAGCTGTAATGAAGACCGCGGTACTGGAGATGATACAACCCGGTTATGCCTGCAAGCGGTCCGCATTCAACATCCGCTCTTCGCATAAGGAACTGGTAAACGTGCTGCAGGAGCTTGGATTTACGAACTCGATGGAGCAGGTGCTTATGGTTCATGAGTACAGCGCTACATAGGTTGAATGAATTCGTAAAGTTCGAAAGGAATTGCGTGTATGAGAAAAAACACGGATATGAGCCTGTACCCGGCTCTCTCGAAAGATATCCAATGGGGCGTAGTCCGAGCCAGGTTTGCCTTCGGAGATGAAATCGAAGAATCGAAGGTCAGCAACGTCACGATTCTTCCGTTTGCCGGGGATCGTTGCATTATTTATCAGGTAGCGGACGGAAGCTGGGAGCTTCCCGGGGGAACCCTGGAACCCGGCGAGTCCTATATGGAAGGACTTAGACGGGAGGTTAGAGAGGAGCTTGGCGCAGAACTCGAGTCGTTCCGGGTCTTCGGCCAGTTCCGTTGCGAATCCAGCAGCAAGACACCTTATCGGCCGCATATTCCCCATCCTCATTTTGTCAGATTGGTTGGATACGGGGATGTACGCATCGTCGGTGAACCGCTGAATCCAGAGGATGGGGAGCAGGTCATCGCGGTAGAAGCCGTTGATTTGGAGGAAGCCGTGAAGTGATTGGAAGAGACGGGCAGGCAAGATATTGCGGACCTGTACAAGCTTGCTTATGCCATACGTCAAGAAGACCGTTCGATTCAACTAACTAACAATGAGCCATGAGTTAGGCGAGGGAACGTTTGATGAAAGAAACAACCACGATCTACCTCGTGAGACACGGACAGACCAAGTGGAGTGTGCTGCACCTATTTCAAGGACATATGGATTCGCCGCTGATGAAGCTGGGCATTGACGTGTAGTGATCGTCTGAGAAATATGTTGCATAGAGGGAACGCGCTGAACAGAAAAGAGGTGTAGATACTGGAACACTTATTTCAAGAGCTGTTGCATCATTATTTTCATGGCCCTGTGCATTCGATCGAGACCGTTCCTTTCGGCATGACGAATGACTCCCGAATTGTAGCAATGAACCAAAAGAAATACGTTGCAAGAATATACAATCATCATACGAAGAATGAAGAGAGGTTACGGTTTGAGGTTGAACTAACAGCTTACTTGGAGCGTTGTTCCTTATCATTTGATGTTCCCGGTTTCGTCTCCAGTAAGGATGATGCGAAGTACGTGGTTCTGTCGGACGGTTCCCTGGGCTCCCTGTCACGGTTTATCGAAGGTGAGGTCCCTGAACTATCCAGCATGACCGATGTGCTAAGTTACGGGCGGACAGTTGGGGAATTATCATATGCTCTTCAGCAATTCGAATCAAATTCCGTTAGTGTGGTTTGTCCTGCGATTGCGTTCCATGATGTTTACAATCTCCATCCTCTGTCAGATGAGACGAAAATTAATGAGTTTTTGGCATACCCTCCTTTTGAGATTGATGCCGAACAGAAAGCTGTATTGCATGGATACTATGAATCAGGGTTTAACCATGCAGCTGAACTGAATGTACTGCCTAAGCAAATGGTCCATCATGATATTTTAGTTTTTAATCTCTTGATCGATCCCCAGTCCAGGGAGATGAGTGGTGTGTTGGATTTTGATTTTGCGGCTATGGACATCCGGATATGGGAACTATCCATTTGTCTGAACCATCTTCTTCAACATGAGGACCAGACCTTGACAAAGGTCGAGCTTTTTTTAGATGAATATCGAAAATATATGAGGTTGACCCGTGCAGAGATTCAGTGGATTCCCTATATTATGCAGTTATACTATGTTTCATTATTAAGCATCTATATCGGACAGCATTTTGCCGGAAGGAACATCGCCTCCTATTTTCAGCTGATGTTGAATCAACTTCGGATCAGAAGAGAATGGATGGAACGAAAGCAACATGAGTTTGCTGAATTGTTGTATTCGAAATGTTTATGAATGTGTTACACAAACAACTTCTAGGATGTGAACCATGCTGTGAGATTACCTTATAAAATAGGATATGCCGTTACATTGGTATGGCTGGTATGGATTGTCTACGGGTATGTGAATTACGATGCTATGGCAGACCGCGGCCAGCTCTCCATCGTCCTGCTGAGTGCAGTGATTGGCATTATTCTGCTTCCGATTTATTTTATATCCGTGCTGCTGTTCTATGTTTATAAACGAGGTCCGAAAAAGAAGAAATAAGGGGGCGTTACCGTGAGGGATCGATATCTATTTTTGCTTGGAGGAAACTCCTTTCAAGCAGAGGCAAATAGACAATTTATAGAGCAAGCTGGCGGTTCCAACGCCAGAATCGTTTTATGCATTATGAACAGACCGGGCTGGGAGGAGTATGTTCCCCTGTTCAGCAGATGTGGGCAGAATCAGGTGCTCGGGACTTGCAGGTCATCGTTCCTGCTGAGGATGGAAAGCTGGACATGGAACAGGCTGAACAGGTGCTGTCACAGGCCACGGGAATATTTATTGGCGGGGGCAACACGGAGAATTACCATCACTATTACGCGACCGGTCGTTTTAAAGAGCTGCTGATCAACTGTTACGAGAACGGCGTTCCTATTGCAGGAAATTCGGCAGGCGCCTTGATTCTTCCGGAGACCTGCCTTATATCGCCACTGGATAATGAGCAAAGCGTAATGCTGTTTAAACAAGGGGTAGGGTTGCTTTCGAATGTATTGATCAGCGTTCATTATACGGAGTGGAGCGACCAGTCCAATCTGCTGGAGGGTATGAGGACTAAGAAGGTGAAGCGCGGGATCGGCATCGATGAGCAGGCCTGTGCCGTATTTATCAATGGGCAGCTGGCTTATGCTTTGGGGGAAGCCGTCCATGAAGTCATCTTCGAGGAAGATGACCTGGATCAATATACGATTGTAAAGGGGCTGTCCCATAAGTAGGCGTACTCACTCGGCGGACGCTGAAGGTATAATGAACGTACAAAGAAACCGTACCTTTGGTAAAGGGTGGGGTCACACTTCCATCTTACCAAGAAACGGTTTCTTTTCGTATGTCTAACGTATGTTTTCGCACAACGGAGGCGGAGAGGACGAAACGATTCCGGACAAGCGAGAGCGGTCGCCTGAAAGCTTTCCAACGGAAAGCTCGCATCGAAAGCATATGCTTTGTCCCCGAATTTCTTCCTTGCTTTCAAACCATTCCAAGAAATTTGGGGGCAACAGCGATGGGAGGAACGATTCGTACACGGAGCGTCTCCTGACTGGAAAAGGGGCATCCGCCATATCTAAGATCTTTTGGGACACACCCTTTTGTATGCCAATGGGAAGGATGCCATCTGACAAAAATAAGAAAAGAATGGTTTTTTTATCTCAAGTGTGTCAAGATAGTACGAAAAATAAGCATCAGGGGGAACGGACGGCATGATCTATCATATGATTTCTAAAGAAGCCTGGATGGCAGCACGAGCGAATAGATTGTACGAGCCGCCGAGCTTACAAACGGACGGATTCATCCACTGCTCCACAGAGGAGCAAGTCAGCGGAGTAGCCAATACGTTCTACACGGGTATGACGGATCTAATTGTTCTGGGTATCCAGGAAGACCAGGTGGATGCGGAGATTGTGTATGAGGACTTATATGAGATGAACCAGTTGTACCCGCATATATATGGAGGGCTGAACCTAAACGCCGTCCAGAAGGTGTATCGTCTTGAGCCGGATGAAGAGGGGGTATTTGCGTTTCAGCCTTCTACCGAGCTTGAATATAGTGGATAGACCGTGATATGAATATTAATTTACATACCAAGGAGGGAACGCAATGATACTCGAAGTGGCCATGCTGCAAGTGAAACCAGGACTTACGTCAGATTTTGAACGCAATTTCCAAATCGCCTCAGGGATCATATCCAAGATGAAGGGCTATATCCATCATGAGTTGAAGCGGTGCCTGGAGGATTCGGATAAATACGTTCTATTGGTGAAATGGGAGACGCTGGAGGATCACACGATAGGTTTTAGGGGATCCGCCGAATATCAGGAATGGAAAGAATTGCTGCATCACTTTTATGATCCATTCCCCGTCGTTGAACATTTTGAAGATGTATACATAAAGTGACCGTTAAGGCAGGTGTTGGAGATGAGCCTGGAGGATCTTATAAGAGAGGTTTACGGCAGTCCGCCGCTGAAGATCGAAGCCATGTCATTTGGCCATACCAATCAGGTATATCGTGTGACGTTATCCGATGAGCAAATCATTCTCAGAACCAATGACAAGCCCGGCGTCCTGGAGCATACAGCGGACAATATTGCGATTCTCTCTTCATTGGGCTTGCCGGTACCGAGCGTAATTCGAACGGATGTATCCATGGAATTGGTCCCCTTTGCTTATATGATACTGGAGCACTTTCCCGGACGGGATCTCCGATATGAGCTTGAGGGTATGACGCATGAACAAATGACAGAACTTGCCGAACAGATCATTTCATACCAACGCAGCGTGTCAGAGCTTCCCAGAGGCACCGGATTCGGATGGGTTCCAATTGGAGAGCAGGGGCCCTTCTCATCCTGGACTCAGATCATCGATCGTGATATCCGCCAGCATATAGATCACATAATCGATGATGTTACTCCGGAGACTATCGTCCAATTGCAAAAAATGAAGCAGCGTTACACGCCTTATTTTGACCAAGTGGAGTCCATCTGCTTCCTTGATGATCTTACGATCAAGAATGTAATTGTGGACGAAGGCAAGCTTCAGGGTATCGTTGATTTTGATTGGGTCTGCTACGGGGATCCGCTGTACATGATCGCCCTCACCCAGACGGCGGTGGTCTCCGATATTGGAGATCAGGGGATGCCCTACGTGGAGGCGTTATGCAGGCATTGGGGAGTGAAGCGAGAACAACGGGCGCTGATTGATTTCTACTCCGTTATTCATGCCCTGCAGTTTATCGGCTTTCATAAAAAGGAGCACAACGATGTCTGCAAACAGCGAATGCTCTCATTCATATTAGAAAAAATCAACCGCGATACAAACAGAACCGCATGAGCTTAAGGAGCCCATGCGGTTCTTGTTATCTTATCGGGAGGTTGGCGCAAATCCCACTCTTGGTTTGTCTCGTTCCTTGGTATTCACGGAAACGTAGCGGATTGCGGTTAACGGTACATACAGCATCTCATATTCGTCCTGGTACCGGATAAATTGATCGCCTACTTCCTCCAGCGTGCCGTTCCGCACATAGCTTCCATCCGTAAAATAAATGCTCACTTCCTGATTCAGCAAACTTTTCAGCATATTCGGTCCACTCCTTGTGAATAAATTAGAGTATCGAATCTAACGGATCATGCCATTTTTTCGATTAGCGTCACAGTTTCGTGACGATATCGTCAATGATCCCGTATTCCTTCGCTTCTTCCGCCGACATAAAATAATCCCGCTCCATATCCTTTTCGACGCGCTCGACGGATTGACCTGTCCGCTCGGATATAATTTGTGCCAGCTTCTCACGGGTTTTCAGGATGCGTTTTGCCGTAATGGCAATATCGGTAGCCTGCCCCTGTACACCACCAAGCGGCTGATGGATCATGATCTCGCTGTTTGGCAGCGCAAGTCGTTTGCCTTTGGCCCCGGCCAGCAGCAGGATCGCGCCGTAAGAAGCGGCAAAACCGGTGCAGATGGTGTTGACTTGAGGTTTGATAATCTGCATGGTATCGTAAATGCCAAAGCCCGCGGATACCGAGCCGCCAGGACTGTTGATGTACATGTGGATATCCTTCTCAGGGTCCTCAGCCGCCAGAAACAACAGCTGTGCAATAATGCTGTTAGCGATGGCGTCATCGATGGCTGCACCCACAAACACGATTCGATCCTTCAGCAATCGGGAATAAATATCGTAAGATCGTTCGCCCCGGTTGGTTTGTTCTACAACATAAGGAACAACATTCATGGTTTCATCCTCCATACTCGTTAGGTTTTCAGGTTTCAGCAAGTAAACGAAGAGGCAGCCGCAAAAGATACGGAGAAACCACGAAATAAATTGTTCGAAAATCAAAGTAACGAAAAGATAACTTCATTCGTTTACATATAAGATATCTTTATCGAGATTAGGAAAGGAGTTGGCTTCCGATGACGATATTTCGACCGAGCGTTACCCCACTGGCTGATCTGAGCTTTGAGGAAATGAATGCTACCCTGCACAGATACTGTCTGTCTCTCACAAACTCCTCATGGGATTCCGATGATCTGGTGCAGGACACTTGGATCAAGGCACTGGAGCATATGAAGCAGCGGTGCCATGTCAACCCCGAAGCGCTGCTGCTTCGGATTGCCAAGAATACATGGATTGACCGGATCCGCCGGGATCAGACCTATAGACGAATTCTGGATGAGAAGCTGGAACATGTTTTGCCTAGGGAAGAAGCGTCGAACGAGGACAGCAAACTGAACATTGAGTTCGCTTTTCAATGGCTGCTGGAACACTTGTCGCCCCTGCAGCGAACGGTGCTCGTGCTCCGTGAAGTGTACGAATATTCTGTTTCGGAAACCGCGATGAAACTGAAAACGACGGAGGGAGCGGTGAAAGCGGCCCTTCATCGTGCCCATAAAGTGCTGCAGTCGCTGGATCCGGAGGAAGAGGAACTTGAATTGGCTATGCCGGAAGACGAGGAGATGACCCTGAATCTTCAGGCATTGGCAGAGGCATACCAATCCGGGGATGTTGAAGCGGTTGTGAGACTTATTCAATGGAACAGCCGCGAAGCCTCAGCCATCGGTAGCATGGTTCCGATGCAGGTTGAAACCCCGAGCGCAAGTTATATGATGTACGGCGGATATTCGTCCGACATGAGAATGGCAGCGTAAAAGCGAAGATTCGAGCAGGTTGATCATACACTTATCGGGAAGGCCGGAGCAGAGGTTGCTCGGGCCTTTTTTTGATGCAAATTAACAATCTTGAGTTTGAAAATGACAACATGAATCTCCGTCCACCATATCGTCATTCAGCGCTTCCGGATGTATACTATAAACCAAGTAGAACCGTTAGGAATGAGGGGTTAGGTTGCAGACCGAAGTGAAGTTGTACACCATGTGCATGATACAAGACGGAAGCAGAGTCCTGCTGATGAACAGACCGGATGCCAAAGGATTTCCCGGTTTTATTGCGCCCGGCGGCAAAGTGGATTTTCCGGAAAGCATTGTGAACGGAGCGATTCGGGAAGTTCGGGAAGAAACCGGCTTGATTGTAAAAGACATCGTCTATAAGGGCCTTGAGGAATCGTGTGAGCCGAATACAGGTCTACGGTATATGGTGTTTAATTATTTGGCCACTTCCTTTGAAGGGGAGTTGCTGGAGCATCCACCTGAAGGAGAGCTGTTATGGGTGGACCGGGAAGAGGCATTAAAGCTGCCCATGCAGGATTGGTTTAAACGCCGGTTTCCGTTGTTTTTTGAAGAAGGCACATTTGAATTAAGCGAGATTTGGGATGAGCAGACGGGGATTGTTCTGGATGAAACCATCAAGCGGTATCCGGCGAAATCACCTCAGGCGGCAGGTGTCGTTGATTAACGAAGGGAGCTGTGTTCATGTTGGTCAGGGCGGTGTTCTTTGATTTATTCGAGACGTTAATTACAGAATTCGCAAACGGCAAGCGGATATCCAAGAGGTCCTATGATTATATGAATAGACTCGGGCTATCCGAAGCGGAGTTTAAACGGGAGTGGAGCATCCGGTTTGAGCAAAGAATGAATGGTCATTTTCCCACCTATCACGCCGCGATCCGGGATATCCTTGATTCCCGGGGTTTACCCTATCATCAGGAACACGTAGAGTTTCTCTATCAGTCGAGAGTCGGCGAGAAGAAAATCCCTTTCAATACGATATCGAATGAGATCTGCAGGATGCTGGAGCTATTGCGTAAACGGGGTCTGAAGGTGGGCATGATCAGCAATTGCTCGGAAGAAGAGGTGATTTCTTTTGGCCAGAGCGGATTGGCGCCTTACTTCGACGACGTTATCTTTTCATATGAAATTGGGATAGCCAAGCCGAACCCGGAAATCTATCGAATGGCTTGTGACCGATTGTGCGTAACACCACAGGAATCTCTGTTTATCGGGGATGGCGGTTCAGATGAGCTGAGAGGCGCCAGCAATGCCGGTCTTAGGCCATATCACGCCTTTTGGTACAACACGTTTATTGAGAGCGAGTATGAGAAGATCCATCAACCGCTGCAAGTGCTGGATCTTATCGAATATGCTATTAAAAAGGAGTCGCCCAGCAATGAAACTGCAGGCTATTAATCATCTCTGTTTTTCTGTTTCGGAATTGGAACGGTCCATCGCTTTTTATAGGGACGTATTTGAAGCCAAACTTCTGGTTAAAGGGAGAAAGCTGGCTTATTTTGATCTGAACGGACTGTGGATTGCTTTAAATGAAGAAGATGTCGACAGAAGCACCGCGAATAGAACATATACGCATATTGCCTTTACTATGGAAGAGGAAGAATATGAAACAACGCTGCTTCGTCTGAAAGCGCTCAAGGTGGAGATTTTGCCGGGAAGGGCAAGGGACGAGAAGGACAAGCAGTCGATTTACTTCCTGGACCCGGATGGGCATATGTTCGAGTTTCATACGGGCTGCTTGAAAGACAGGCTGGATTATTACCGCGCGGATAAAGAACATATGACCTTTTACGATGCCGAATAGTTAGGGGTACGAACGATTCCAATTGCAGATCGAGGGGATGAGCCGATGAACCTTGCCAACAAAATAACGATAGCCAGAATAATGCTGATTCCATTATTCATTCTTTTTTTTGCTGAGTATCCGCTATGGCTGACCGAGAACAGCCGCTTCTTCAGATTTATTCATGTTTATGGAACCTACATTGCGCTGGGCGTGTTCATTCTTGCTTCGGCTACGGACAAGCTGGACGGTTACATCGCGAGGAAATACAATCAAATCACGAATCTCGGAAAACTACTGGATCCGCTCGCGGATAAACTGCTCATATCGGTTGCCTTAATCATGATGGTTCAATCAGGGATGGTTGCGACATGGATTGCCGTTGCCATCATTGCGCGGGAATTTGTGATCACAGGGCTTAGGATGGTCGCATCCGAGCAGGGAATCGCATTGTCCGCTGACAGTCTCGGCAAATTGAAAATGGTGCTTCAGGTGATAGCCATTGCAGCGGTATTGCTGGATAATTATCCGTTTCAGCTCGTCACTATGATT
The DNA here is from genome assembly GCF_050279985.1 of Paenibacillus sp. NPDC093718. Lineage (NCBI taxonomy): Bacteria > Bacillati > Bacillota > Bacilli > Caryophanales > Paenibacillaceae > Paenibacillus > Paenibacillus sp. NPDC093718. The sequence continues at coordinate 632,994 of NZ_JBNNUS010000001.1, read as the reverse complement.
CAAGTGGATGAATTTCTCATGCTTGCAGCAGTCGCCTTGACGATATATTCGGGCATCCATTATCTGTTGAACAATTATAAACTCATAAAATTGAACTGATTTAAGCAGGAAGACCGTTACCCCGGCTTGACTGATAGGGACAGCTGTCTATTTCATCACGCCGGATTTGTTTGGAATCCGGTGCTGGGAAATTATCCTACTTTGTGCCTATTTTGGCGTCAGAAGGTAACGATTTCATCCGGGACTGTCGATATAGAGATAGACTGAAAAAAAGCCTGAGAGACAGAAGGTACAAAGGAGAGAAATAAATGAGCTTAAACAGAAAGACAACGAAGATGTTTCTTGTCGTTGTGATGATGTTGGCGATGGTTTTTCCAACCAGCGTATTCGCCGCCTCCGGGGACGTAACGTCGATTGAATTTGATACGAACGAGAGCAAAATTTACTTAACCGTTAATGAAACTTCGGAACAACTTCGAATATTGGCTAACATTGAAGGCTCTTCTACGAAGAAGGATGTAACCAATGAGTCGACGTGGACTTCGTCCAACACGAGAATTGTAAAGGTTGACGGTGGACTCATCATTCCACTGGAGAAAGGTACAGCCCGAGTTACGGCAAAATACAAAGGCGCGATCAAGACGATTGACGTCGACGTTAAATTTGCCATTGACGAGTTTAAACTGGATCAGCCCGATAAAGTGGAGCATAAGCTTGGAACGGAAGGTCTAACCGTTAAAGCATTGGCTGACGGAACAAACGACGTAACCACGGAAGCGAAGTGGACCACTTCCGATGACAGCGTTGTAAAAGTAAGCAAAGGCGAACTGACCCTTGTGGGTTTGGGAAGCGCAACCGTGACTGCGGAATACAAAGGACTTAAGGCTTCCTTTACGGTCAAAGTCATTGCGCCTTACCAAAAGCTTGCGATCGTTCCGGGCGAAGATCTGGAGCTCTTGGTTGGCGATGCGCCTGTTGAGCTGAAAGTATTCGCCAAGCAGTCGGAGACCGATACAGGTATGGACGTAACGGATAAAATAGAGTTGAAATCGTCCAATTCTTCCGTAGCTACAATTGAGGATGGCAAGCTAAAGCCGGTTGCGTTGGGTAAATCTACGATCAGCGTAAGCTATCTGGGTTCAACGGCCAAACTGGATGTGTATGTGCGCAATCCTTATGAAGCTTTGATTCTGGATCAGACGGATTTCGTCAAGAATCCGGTTCTGTTTATGAATGATTCGATTACGGTACAAGCCAAGGTTCGCAACGCGGCTTCGCAATCCATTGACGTGGCCGGGGAATGGACCTCATCCAACCCGCTGGCTGTGTCCGTTAATGGTGGCGTGATTACAGCGAGAGCTTCGGGAACCTCTACCATTAAAGTGAGTTACTTGGGAATCAGCAAAGAATTCACGGTAAAAGTATATCCGACCGTGACCAAGTTTGAGGCAGCCGATACGGAAGTGGATGTGCTGAAAGGCGAGTCCAAGTCCTTCCCTAAAGTGACGGGAACGCTGCTGGACGACGAGAAAGAGGATTTCAGCAGCGCGGTTAACTGGACTTCCAGCGATGAGAAAGTGGTAACGACCGATGATGGTAAAATCAAAGCCATTGACGCCGGTACAGCAACGATCACCGGTAAGATCGGTTCCAGAGAAGTAGCGACGGTGCCGGTTACCGTCAATGAAAAAGTGCTGGTGCTGCTGCCGGATGTAGAGGAGTATCAGCTGGTTATGGGCAGAAGCATTGCGCTGCCGAAAGTAAATGCTGTATTTGAAGATGGCACGGAGAGCGATGTGACCTCATCCGTTGAATGGTCACTGACGGGCTCGGCAGCTGTCATTAAGGACGGTACGCTTAAGGCATTAACCAAAGGCTCGACAACGCTGAAAGGAACTTACCTGAACAAAGACATCAAGATTCCGGTCGTGGTTGAACAGGAAGTTGTGAAGATCGTTGTAGAACCTGAGAAAATCGATCTCAACATTAAGAAATCCAAATCGATTAAAGTTACAGGCTACTACAGCAACGGCAAGACGGTTTCGCTCTCCTCCAAGATGAATTGGAGCTCGTCGGACAGCGCGATTGTGACGGTATCCAAATCGTCAATTAAAGCGGCTGCCGAGGGTACGGCTACGATTACGGGCTCTTACCAAGGCAAAGAGGTTACAGTTAAGGTAAACGTAGTTCCGAAATTGAAGAAATTGACGGCAAGCGAGAAGAAGTTGAATCTGAAGCCTGGTGACGTTAAGACCGTAACGGTTACGGCCGAATTCGATACCGGCGCGAAAACCAATGTTGGAGACACCGCCGTATGGACAACCAGCAACTCCAGCGTTGCCAAAGTAACGAACGGACGTATTGAAGCGATCGCGAAGGGAACCGCCCGCATTAAAGGGCAGTACAATTCAAAGACCGTATCCCTCACCGTCTCTGTCAAATAGGACAACAGATTAGCAGCAGCCCGGCTTATAGAAGCCGGGCTGCTGTCTTTTCTATGGACTCGGCCTTTCTTGGCCATTTTGAAGCTCCTGCAGCTTGTTTTGAAAATATTCCTGGTTCGCCAGTATCGTCTCATCACCTGGGCGATAGGCAAGCGCCTGCTCATTATGCTGATTGGCAAGAGCATGGGCCCCGATCCGGTCGTAACAAACGGCCAATTGCAGGTGAGGCAGCCAGGTGGAGAAAGAGGGATTGTGAAATCCCATATAACCCGGAGGCAGCTCAAGCTCGGTCGCCAGTTTATACCAGTAGATAGCCGTATCGTAGTTGTTTTTCACGAAAAAATGATAACCAATGCGGCAGCAGAATTCGGACCGCGGTGGCGCATAATGCAGGGACCTGATAGAGGATTCAAAAGAGGCTTGCCCGTTTCCGAGTTCGTGATGGCAATCGGATAGCCTGCTGCAGGCCGTGAGTATATCCTCAATCCAGCCTTGTTCCGTATGTAAAAATTGTTCGTAATAATCAATAGCTTTCTCGAATTGGCCGTGATCCTTCAGCTCATTCGCATAATAGAATAAATCTCGTGGCGTGAACGATTCGCCAGCCTTCTCACGCTTCTCGTAAATTCTAAGATTCCGGCCGGTATCGGGATCATGCTTCGAGCTTAGATGGGTAATCGCGATATCGCTATTGATAATATTGCCGTAGACCTCTAGATACTCATGGACGTGTCCGATCCATCGGAAGCCTCTGTTACGCTTCACAAGACGGTTGCGCCGGAGACTGAAGGTGACATTGCCAAATTCGTCTGAACTTAAATGGTAGAGCATGGTAACGGAATCGATGCCGGATGTAAGGTTTTCTTTAAGCGCTTTTAACTTGAGCTGGTCTTCTTCCAATAGTATGTCGTCAGCATCGAGCCACAGGATATAGTCCTGGGTAGCCTTGCTAAAAGCGAAATTGCGCGCAGCCGAGAAATCATCAATCCACTCAAAATCAAAGATGAACTCTGTAAAGGATTGAGCGATTTCTTTTGTACGATCGGTAGAGCCTGTATCGATAATGATGATCTCATCCACGATGTCGGCAACACAGGATAAACAGCGGTTTAAAACGAGCTCCTCGTTTTTTACGATCATGCACAGGCTGATAGTGTTCAATGAAATTACCCCCATGTATGGTTTTGATTCATAACAATATGCCAGATGTATATTCAAGTCAGCTTACGAAATGAACCTTTTGCAGGAAGCTGTTTGTAATTTGGTCTGGATTTAACATTTCCCTAATGGTAAAATCTTCACTAATTTGAATAGCAAATCATAGACGGTGCAAAAAGAAGGGGCAGAGGAACATGAAATCCATAAACGTGCTTCATTACGATGCATTCTCCGTGCAGCCTAACAAGGGGAATCCTGCTGGTGTGGTTCTGAATGCAGATGATCTGACGGAGGAAGAGATGCAATCCATCGCCCGCAGCGTTGGATTCAATGAAACGACCTTTATCTTACAATCAGAGCAAGCAGATATTAGATTGAGGTATTTTACTCCCGGCCATGAAATGAATTTATGCGGTCATGCCACCATGGGATCCATGTATGCTTTGAAAACCAGGGGACTGCTGCCGGAAAAAGAAACTGTGTGGATTGAGACCAAGGTGGGCATTTTGCCTATAGAATTTCAAAATGCCGAGGGCCGGTTAACCATGAAGATGAAGCAGGATCACCCTCAATTCATATCCTTCGAGGGGGATGTTGACCGCTTGGCATCATCCATAGGACTGAAACGTGACGATTTGGACTTAAGTATGCCCATCGTCTATGGAAGCACGGGGATTTGGACATTGTTGGTCCCGATAAAAGGGTTGGACCATTTTGACCGGATGGTGCCTGATAATGCAGTGTTTCCGGACATTTTAACCGAAAATCCCAAGGCTTCACTGCATCCTTTTTGCCTGGAAACGATGGATGCGTCTTCGTTCATGCACGCGAGACATTTCTCATCGCCGTATTCTGGTACCGTTGAAGACCCGGTAACTGGAACTGCATCGGGGGTAATGGGAGCTTATTATTTGACTTACCTGAACCCTGAGTTATCCTCCGCTCGATTTAATGTTGAACAGGGCCAGGAAATGGGGAAAGACGGTAGAGTGCATGTTCATGTGGAACGTATTAAAGAGACTATGGATGTCTATATTTCCGGTACGGCGGTGTTTGTCAAGGAATTCCAGATTAGCTATTGATGGATGACCATCGAATGATAGAATTATCGACATAAGTTAATTCATACAAGGAGTGCGACTCATGCAGGAACAAGAAGAAATAATGATTTATCCTAAGGTAACCAAAATGCTAGTGGGCTCTTTGGCGTTTGTACTGCTAGGTAGTGGATTGGTATACGGCGGGGTGACGTCGGATAACATGGTTATCGCCATTGTCGGCATCATCTGTGCGTTGTTTTTTGGCGCGGGACTGGTGTTTGCCGTCACAAAGCTGTTCCAATCGGCTCCGGCGCTCTTGATCAATAAGGAGGGGATCGTTGATAAATCCTCCTATGTGAGCGCAGGAGCCGTTGCGTGGGACGAAATTAAAAATATTCATATCTATCAGATAAAGAATGAGAAATTCATAGGAATTGAAGTTTATGATCCTGATCATCTGATGTCCCGGCACCCTGCCTGGAAGCGGAAGCTCATGCGCATGAATAAGGGCATGACGGGCGCTACGATTCATATTTCTGCATCGAGTATCTCCGCTAATGTATACGAGCTGTTCCCCTTGCTGTATCGAAGATGGAATGCGTCCAAATCTAGCCCGGATCAGATGCTGAAGGAGGAGAATATGTTATGAGAACATTTAAGCCGGAAATGACTTTGGATATGGCGGTAAGCCATCTGAAGCATATTGAAGGGGAATCGGTAATGAATGTCACCCCCATCGAGATGGGGGAACTGAGCAAGGTGTTCCGTTACCGCAAGGGCGATGCCGATTATGTCATTCATTTTAAGGATAATGAGGATAGCCTACATAAAGTGTTCAAAATCTACGATATGTACGGCGAACAATCCGTGCCCATTCCCCGTATCCACAAGGTAGGGAGAGTGGAGAATATTCATTTTTCCATCTCGGACAGAGTATCCGGAACGCCGATCAGTGCTCTTGAGCCGACGCAGATTCGTGCGCTCATCCCCGACATTGTCCATCAATTCATGCGGATCCGTCAGGTATATGTCGCGGATTCCCATGAGGGTTACGGCTGGATTACTCCGGAAGGCAAGGCAGTCCATCGTTCATGGCTGGACTACATCACGTCTGTTTTCGATGAAGAGCAGGAAGGCTTCTACCATGGATGGCACAATCTGTATGAGAACAGCTTTCTGGAACAAGAGTTTTTTGAAGAAATCTACCAAACGATGATCGAACGGGTTCGCTATTCGCCTCCAGAGCGATATCTTGTACATGGAGATTTCCATTTGGGTAATATGCTTGGAGAGAACGAGAACGTAACGGGGATCGTGGATTGGGAGATGGCCATGTTCGGCGACTTCATGTTGGATGTTTCTGTTCTTCATATGTGGTACCCGATGCTGGAGTTTCCGAGAAGGCTGCAGCAAGCCCTAGAGCAGCAAGGCGTAAGTATTCCTTATTTTGAGGAGAGACTGTTAGGCTATCAACTGTTCAAAGCGCTGGACGGACTCCGTTTTTATGCGAAGAAGGATGATCCCCACAGCTATCAGTTTATGAAAGACAAAATTATATCACTATTAAATCGATAGATCCCTGCGGGGATCTTTTTTTATGAGAGAAATGTGTGAATCGGAATAGTTAACTGACGAGTCCAGAATGATTGGCCAAGAATATAATGGACTAGGTTAAGTTGAAGGGTGGGAACGTCATGCATCATACCGATCGGGTAAGGAGCCGTGTACCGGATGGCATTCTAATTAGGGGCTTGTATTCTGCTGTTTATTTGGTTGAGCATGGCAAGAAACGGCCCATTTGCGATATGGTGACTTTCCATTCGTACGGATTTACCGCGAAAAGTATGGTGGAATTGAATGAGTTGGTTCTCGAAGAAATGGAGACCGGGTCACCCGTGAATATATCCGGGGATTTCATCCTGAACAGTCCTTCAACCCTTCTGGTAAAAAACAGCGGATCGGAAATCTATCTGTGGAGCGATCGGCGTCTTCATCCGATTATTTCCCACGAAATGTATCACAGGCTCCATTTTAATTATTCCAGCTTTGTCATCTTGCCGGACGAACTAATCGCTATACTCCCTCAAGGGGATATGATTCATGATGCATCCTTGCTCACGTCTTTTCTTATTAACGGCAGAGTGTACAGCGCTCCGAATGGGTTGATCTACTATGGGGAGCGGCATATGCTGCGAAAAATCGGAGGACCCGCCATCTTTGCTTTCTATCGGTGGAGAGTTGAAGAGATTGTTCATTTAACAAGTGAAGAGTTCCACAACTGCCGAATAGGGGAGCCGATCCTGTAAATAATTTCGCAGTATTAGAAGCTGTTTATGACGAGGTTTTTTCGGAAAGGGTGGGGTGCTTGAAGATATTGCTCGTGACGATATTCCTGATTCCTCATGTCGGTGGACTATGGAAGTATATGCTGCAGATCAAGCAGGGGCTTGAGGCACTGGGGCATGAGGTCGACATGGTCGGTGACAGAATTGATTGCTTTTATGTGTATGGAGATGATAACCGGAAGGTGTTCAAGAGTCATTATAAACCGATGTTGGAGGCGAATCTCCCAGCAGCATCCCCTATATTCTCGGATAATTGGGTCAGGCATGCTGAATCTGAGCGGTTATGTTTGGAGCTAACGCTTTCTTATTTGGACTTGGAGCAATACGATGTCATCCATGCACAGGATGTGCTGGCTGCGGCAGCCGTCAGTCGTGTGAAGCCTGCGGGCATACCCTTGGTAACCAGCATTCATGCTTCAGTGGCACTTACTATTTTGAATATGATCCAAAATGATCAAGGGATTAAACCCTCCAGCCCATTACTCGTCTGGAATTATTATAAATCGATTGAGAATATCGGGGGCTCATCCAGCGATCAGGTGCTTCTGGCTTCCGAATGGCTGAGGGATGTCGTGGTATCGTACTTTGGTCTGCCGGTATCCCGGATCTCATTGATTCCCTATGCGATGGATATTCCAAGCTTCGAAGACAGGTTGAAGAAAGAGCACGAACTGACTCGACCCGTAGACAAGAAAGTGATCATCTGCACCTCCAGACTCAGTCATGAAAAGGGTATTCACGTGTTGTTGGAAGCCTTGGGCAAACTCCATGCCTTTCGTCAGGACTGGGAGTGCTGGCTAGTTGGAGACGGTGATCAGCATTCATTGTACGAAGATCGCGTTGGTCAGTTGGGTATGGCGGGGGCAGTCCGTTTTTGGGGCTCGCGTGACGATGTTCCTGCGTTGTTAGGGCTGGCAGATATTTTTGTTATGCCAAGTCTGATGGAGACCCTCTCCTATTCTGTGATGGAGGCGCAGATTGCCGAATTGCCGATCGTTTCTTCGGATGCGGGCGGTCTTAAGGAAGCGGTACAGCATGAGGTGAACGGCCTTCTCTTTCAGAACGGGAATGACGATATGCTTACTGCACGTCTGAATATGTTGCTGGAAGATGAAGCGTACCGTAGGCTTCTAGGTAAACAAGCGCGGAAATGGGCATTGGCTCATCGTGGTCTGGATTGCATGGTGAAGCGAGTATTGGAAGTTTATCAAAAAGAGATAAGCAAGGCCCAGTAACCTAGGAAAGGGAGGAAGGACCATGCATTTGATAGAGGTACCCGGAGACCAGTACAGTCATTTGTTTCTGGTCAATCAATTCCCTTCGTCTTTAATGGTGAATCAAATGGTGTGGGAGCAAACAGTAAGCCGGCTTCCTAAGGATTATTTCATACCGGATTACCGGATTATTAACATGATGATGAATATGAAATAGAATGATCGAATGGAGGTATGGGAATGGGAACATCAAACTGGCAGAATTTATCTTTTTGTGTGGATCTGATCCGGTATGTATCTCCGAAGTCCGTACTGGATGTCGGCGTTGGATTTGGCCGTTGGGGAATGATCTGCCGCGAATATTTGGATGTTTGGGAAGGGCGCGTATTCCGCACATATTGGGATACGCGAATCGAAGGGATTGAAATTTATCCGGTCAATATTGATTCATATCATTCCTGTTTCTACAATATCATCCATGTTGCGGATGCGTTCGATCATATACAAGCGGAGGTTCAGCCAGGACAATTCGATCTGATCATTCTCGGTGACGTTCTGGAGCACTTTACAAAGGAGCGGGCGCTTATCCTGCTGCAGACCTGTATTGAAAAATCCCGTTTCGTTCTGCTGAATGTTCCGATTGGAACAGACTGGCCGCAGGGAGCAGTGTACGGTAATGATTTCGAAACCCATTTGAGCACATGGACAACGGAGGAACTGGATCTGTTTCCCGTAGTCGACAAAAGGCATTTTAAGGATTACATTAACCGTGATTTCTCCACGTATTTGTTTTCGATGCCAGGTAAGTAGCTAGAAGGGAGGCTTGCGCGATGTCATCTGAATCACATTTGCAGACCATGGTCACGAAAGTACCGCTGGAATTGTTATTTACGGATTTCATAGAAGAGGAACATAAAGCCGAAATTCCAAACTACACGGAAGCCTGGTATGAAGTTCATACTAGATATGCCGATCTTCCAATTATTCGGTTGTCACCCCATTTGCAATTGTACCGTTACCTTATGAATCAAGGGGGGGATCCGAAGTTGTATCTGGATTGGCATACCTCCATATATACCACCCGTGATATGAAGGTACCTATCTCGGATTATGATCTATTGGAACAGCGGTGCTTGCAATATAGCACGATGGCTGCCCTATTTGCCAATAACCTGGATCATTTCAATGACGATCCGATTTTGGTCGAATACAACAGAAAAGGCGGTTATTTTCGTGTGAAAGACGGCCACCATCGGGCCATTTTTCAGTACTGCAGCGGAGTTAGACGGATTCCCGCCCGAATGACTGTTCGTGATTATGAGGATTGGAAGAATACGGATGCCGTGAACCAGGTAACCGAGGTCTTTTCCCGTCATCTTCGAACCTTGATTTATACGCCAATTCTGAATCCTCACTTCATGCATTTGAAAAGTGAACGGGATGATGTCTATCCGACCCGTATGGATCTGATTATGGAGTATTTGGGTTCTACATCCATTCGAGGAAAAAGGGTAATCGATATCGGCTGTAACATCGGATATTATGCCAGGCACTTTACGCGTCAGGGGGCTATCGTCACAGGTTATGAGCCAATGGCTGAGCATTACGAGCTGGCGAGGCAACTGAACGTTCTCGAACGAGTTTCCTTTGACCTTAAGGAGGAGCGGTTTGAACGCTCAAGTCTTACGGAAACATACGATATCGGGTTGCTTCTAACCGTATTCTATCATGTGATGGGCGATCTGCCGGTACGGGAAGCATTTCTGAGGAAATTAGACAGGAGTGTTACAGGCGTTTTATTTTGGGAATCCGGGGCTGAGCCGGAGAAGGAGAAGGCTATTTTGCTTAGTGGAACGCAATTTGACAGATATAAGAAATTGGGGGATACCGAGGGAACCGGGAAGAAGAGGGAGTTTGGTGTTTTTCTGAAATCATCCTACAATTCCGCGAGTTTTATATGAATGGAACATCTTCCGTTAGGAAGGTGTTTTCTTTTTATTCTTTATTGAAAAAATGATATATTGTAAGAAACAAATAGATAAAATGGAAATTTATAATGAGACAAAACATAGAGAAATGAGCTGATTCTATTCTATGAAAAAGATCGTTCTGGCTGGTGGAACGGGTTTTATCGGAACTTATCTTGCGAAAAAATTCACGGATGAGCAGCAAGCACAAGTACTTATGATATCCCGACGGAAGGGCCATATCGCATGGAACGATCAAGAAGCGATCGTCGCTGCTCTGGAGGGGGCGGATATGCTGATTAATCTTGCAGGTAAATCGGTCAATTGCCGTTACGATGAGGAAAATAAGAAGCTAATTCTGAAATCAAGAATAGATACAACGAATATACTCGGCACTGCTATCGAGGCATGCCTTACTCCTCCTCGTACATGGTTTAATTCCAGTACGGCCACGATTTATCGCCATGCGGAAGATAAGCCGATGACGGAGGAACAGGGCGAAATCGGGACGGGTTTCTCCGTTGAGGTTGTCAAGGAATGGGAGCGCGCTTTCTTCTCGTTCTCACTGCCTCAAACAAGACAAATCGCTTTACGTATTGCCATCGTGCTGGGACCGGGGGGCGGCGTCATGATGCCATATGTTAACTTGGTAAAATACGGACTCGGTGGCGTTCAAGGTACGGGTAAGCAAAAGTTCAGCTGGATTCATGTGGAGGATCTGTATCGCATGATCCTGTTTTTAAAAGAGAGGGCAGAGCTGAGCGGGATATTCAATGGTGCATCCCCTCATCCGGTTACGAACAAGGAATTAATGGAGCAGCTTCGGCTTGCATTGAATCGCAGAATGGGATTGCCATCACCCAAATGGCTGCTTGAACTGGGGGCCCGGCTGATCCAAACCGAAACGGAACTCGTGCTGAAGAGCCGATGGGTCATTCCGGACAGACTCTGCAAAGCAGGATTTCATTTTACATATGATACGCTGAATAAAGCGCTTGCTGACATATTGAAGCGATAAGGGGATTTTAACGCTTGGTGGTTTGCTCATTGTAAAAATGATTGCATATGGAAACGGAACGGATAGAATGAATTTAGTAGATGAGAGAGGGAGTGTCCAATAATGAATTCTGCGTTTACGATTATGGAGGTCAACCAATTAGAAACCGAAATGCATCATCAATTAACGGAATTATTGATTCGGGTAGTAGAAGATGGGGCATCGGTAGGATTCTTAGCTCCGCTGTCTTACGATGAAGCTTCCGCTTATTGGGAGGATGTGCTTGGCCCAGGGGTTACCCTGTGGGTTGCCGTGCAGGATGGGCAGGTGATCGGCACGGTTCAGCTGCAGTGTGCCATGAAGGCAAACGGCAGACACCGGGCCGAGGTAGCAAAACTGATGGTGGATCCTGTATCTCGTCGCGGAGGTATCGGCAGAACGTTGATGCTTCATCTGGAGCCGAAAGCCAAGGCAGAGGGTAGAACGTTGTTGGTATTAGATACCCGGGAGGGGGACCCCTCCAACAAGCTGTATCAGTCTCTGGGTTACATTCAAGCTGGAGTCATACCCGATTATGCCATATCCTCTAACGGTGAAATGGACGGGACGGTGCTGTATTACAAACGTATCTAAGCCACGAAACGGAGGGGGTGGATGGATCGAGATGAGCGGTTCTATCGCAAATGGACGGCGATTCGGGAGAAGGGGAGAGCATGGAGAGGCTAAAACACCCGTTATGGCAATTTGACCCGGTCTTATGAGAAACAGCGGAAGAAGAACTTGCCGTAGCAGCGAGTTCTTTTTGTCTTCTGAGAATGGACATCGATAGACGTTTTCTAATATCGGCCGTCGGCATTACTAGCCATTCCGCCCAACATGGTATACTGTTTTTTAGCAGTAAATAGAGAAGGGATTGTGGTTATGGGTTACCAGCTGACCGAACGGGTGATCAAACTATTATGCGGAAAGACCTCCTACGATCGCGGCGGGGTTTTATATAGAGATGGACATGTAACGATGTTGAAACAAGATCCGGACGCTCGAAAATACGAGGCAGGAGTGACGGATCAGGAGTCGGGTATCGCCTATGCCGAGATTGACTCGAACGGGGATGTATTCACGGAATGCAGCTGTATCGATTATGGATTCTCCCGGAAGCGGTGCAGACATATTGCGGCTCTGCTCTTGAACATCCGTGATATTGAGCAAACGGTAGAAGCTCCAATGCGCCCCTATCCATCGTTATTACATCCTTCTGGGAGCGGAAATGCCGGAGACGGGCAATTAACGCCTCGGTACTCCCCAGAGCATGACAGAAGTTCGGACGAAGAGGAGCAGGATGCGCAGCTCAGCAGCCAGCTGCTCGGATTGTTCTCTTATTCTGCAATCCGGAGGGCTACGGCGGCGTCGAGGTTTGACACCCGAGAGGTGTTGGAGATGGAGTGCATGTTCAAGTTAACTCCTTATGGAAATCGGAAATACCTGTTCGGCGTTGAGCTGCGAATCGGTAAGAAACGCTTGTATATCGTGCAGCGAATCCGAGAGTTTCTGGCGTGTGTAAAACACGGCGAGACCTGCATGTTCACGAAGAATTTCACGTACGATCCGGAGCAACACAGCTTTCAAAAGGAGGATGATGATATTCTCCAGGAGCTCATTCGTATATATGAGCATGAAAGCATGTTTAAACAATCACTGGACATGTACACTCAGCATGGTAAGAACGGAAGCGGTGACCGAATGCTGATGATTCCTCCCACTTTTTGGCCACAGGTAAGGGAACGATTATCCCATTCGAACCATTCCCTGTTGTCTTTGGACGGGATCCTTACGGATAAGCTGGAATTCGTTCAAGATCCGATCCCCCTTCAATTCGAGTTTGATGAAGCCGGGGACGATCATTACCTGATGAAGATCGAGGGACTGGATCGAATGATCGTTCTGGAAGGCTACGGCCTCGTCATTGTGGACGGTAAGCTCATTCAGCTTGAATTGGATGCTTGCAGAAGACTCTCCGAGATGAAACGGCTGCTTGAGAATTCGAATAAACCGCATATCCGGATTCAACCTGAGATGATGGAGTCCATTATGGAACGGGTGGTTCCGGGACTGATGAAGCTTGGAAGTGTCCATGTGGCACAGACTGTATCGGACCGCATTGTCAAAACGCCTTTAAAAGCGAAGCTCTATCTGGACCGGGTGCGCGGCCGGCTTTTGGCCGGACTCGAATTTCAATACGGAGAAATCACCATTAATCCGTTGGAGGGTCATCGCGCTATACGAAGCAGCAGCTCAATCCTCGTTCGCGACGGAGAGCAGGAGCAGCGGATTCTTGAGCTCATGGAGAACGCCTCCTTTGCCAAAACGGATGGCGGTTTCTTCATGAACGATGAGGATGCCGAATACGATTTTCTGTATCATACGATCCCTCAGCTGGAGAAGCTGCTGGTTGTTTATGCAACGACAGCCGTTAAGGAACGGGTGCTTACTGAACCGATGGGAGCCAAGGTGCGGGTGGAGGTCGACGAACGGACGGATTGGCTCGAATTGAAGTTTGACATGGAGGGGATTCGGGAAGCCGAAATTCGGGAAATCGTCAAATCGCTTGAAGAAAAACGCAAGTATCACCGGTTGCGAAACGGAGCGCTGCTTCCGCTGGAGAGCGCCGAGTTCCAGGCCATGGTTGCCTTAATGAACCGGGTAGGGCCTTGGTTATACGAAGGAGAGGGCACGCAGTTCAAAATGCCGGCAGTCCAAGGACTTCAGCTGCTGGATTGGGAAGAAGCGGGATCAACGGTCCAGCTTGGCCGATCCTTGCGCCGAATGCTGCAGCACGTGAAGAATCCGGATCATTTGGATTTTGCCGTGCCGCCGAGCCTCGAAACGGTCCTCCGGGATTATCAGAAGTTTGGTTTCCAATGGATGAAGACGATGGCCCACTACCGCTTTGGCGGCATCTTGGCCGATGACATGGGGCTCGGTAAAACCATTCAGAGCATTGCTTTCATTCTGTCGGTGCTCCCGGAGATCAGAGAGCGTAGCGAACCTGCACTTATCGTGGCGCCAGCATCACTGCTCTATAACTGGTTTAACGAGCTCCAGAAGTTTGCGCCCGAGATCAAGGCCGTCATTGCCGATGGCACGCAGACCGAGCGGACTAAGATTATACAGAATGCGGGGAACGCAGATGTCATCATTACTTCGTACCCGCTGCTCCGCAGGGACGTTGAGCGGTATGCGAAGCTGCCGTTCTTAACGTTAATTCTGGATGAAGCCCAATTCTTCAAAAATTACACAACGCAAACGGCTCAGGTTGTCAAAACGCTTCATGCCCGTTATCGGTTTGCGCTGACAGGCACCCCGGTCGAGAACCGACTGGAGGAGCTGTGGTCCATATATGACGCCGTTTTCCCGGCACTCTTTGGAGATCGAAAAGCGTTTCAGGAATTGCCGAAAGAAACCGTGGTGAGGCGGGTGCGTCCCTTTCTGCTTCGCAGGCTGAAATCGGATGTGCTCAAGGAGCTGCCGGAGAAGATCGAGACGGTTCAGGCATCGAGCCTGCTGATCGAACAGAAGAAGCTCTATACCGCCTATCTTGCGAAGTTAAGGCAGGAGACGCTCAAGCATTTGGCGCAGGATGGTTTTCAGAAAAGCCGAATTCGCATCCTGGCGGGCATTACCCGTCTGCGCCAGATCTGCTGTCACCCGGCCCTATTCGTGGAAGGCTATGAGGGCAGTTCGGCCAAGTTTGAGCAGCTCCTGGAAACCATTGAAGAATGTCGTCTTGCAGGAAGAAGAATGCTGGTATTCTCCCAGTTTACAGGGATGCTGAATTTGATTGCCGGGGAGCTCGGATATCGGGGGATTCCGTTTTTCTACCTGGATGGACAGACTCCGGCATCGGATCGCGTGGAGCTGTGCGAACGCTTCAACGAGGGAGAACGGGAAGTATTCCTCATCTCGCTGAAGGCAGGCGGAACGGGGCTGAACCTGACCGGGGCCGATACGGTGATCTTGTATGACCTATGGTGGAATCCGGCTGTGGAGCAGCAGGCGACGGACCGGGCACATCGCATCGGACAGAAGAAGGTTGTGCAGGTGATACGGCTGGTTGCTCAGGATACCATCGAGGATAAAATGGTCGCTCTGCAGCAGAAGAAGAAGAATCTGATCGAGGAACTGGTTCAATCGGGAGAAGAATCATTTCCAAGCTGGACAGAGGCGGAAATCCGGGAGCTGCTGACGCTTCAGAGCTAGCCTTTTGGGTATAGATGGTGCTCGCTTCCAAAAGGGTGACAAGGAGTTGTTGTTTTGAAGAAAACCATGTTTCTCATGCTGGCAGTCGTATTGATCGTCATTAGTTACATGCCGCTGTTCCTGGGCGGATATGTATACAATGAAGAGCAGGCCATGCGGCGCTTCCATCCTGCATATACCGGGGATAAGTTATACGAGAGAACAGGGGATCATCATAAGCTGATCGTCTGGCATGATGGCAATGTGAAGATGGTCACAGTCATGGAAAATAAATGGGGACTGCTGCACCGTGCTTCGAACTCGGTTGTTCTGGAACGAGGATCCGAAGATGAACCCTTTACTCGGATCTGGTCTGCTAGCCATCGCGGGGAGGGTATGTATGATACCTTACTGGCGGTCGAGACTCCAGAGAACGAGAGCAGGAGGATCATCGTGACCAATGAGCCATGGGATGATGAGCCGATCGATGATCTGGATCAGATCAAAGCCTTGTCCGGGATCTACATTGAAATGGACGTCGAACAAGGATATGCCCTTCATTATGAACAGCTGCCTGCCGATCAAATCGGAGGTTTTATATTTCGAAGTATCGATTCCGAAGGGAATATTCTCTCCGTTCAACCTTAGCTGGATGGGCGCAGAACATAAACGCTGATATAATAGCTGTATGTGATTGATGTAACGTATACTCCAGTTATAGAATAGGAAGGTTTCCGGGATGATATCTTTTTTACTAACGTTAAAACGTCTTTTCAGCGGTCTGTTTCGAGCGTTTAAGCAGCGGTATTTTGTAGCGCTGTTTGTATTGATCGTCATTATGCTCATATCGGGTACGATGTTTTATACCAGGCAAGAAGGGTTATCGGTGCTGGATGCACTGTATTTCTGCGTAGTGACTTTAAGCACGGTAGGACATCCGGAATTCGTGCCGCAGACGCCGCTAGGTAAAACATTCACGATGGTGTATATTGTCGTCGGTACGGGTTTATTCCTGGGGATGGCCGGACAATTGGCGTATGCCTTAATCCGAACGAATCAAAGGGATGAGTAAGACTAAAAGAATTCCGAATGGAAAATAGGAAACGTCCAGGCGATTGAGCTGTAACCCGCTATGTGGAAGGTTCATAGAAAAGAGTCCTGGACTTAACTAGCAAGCAGATGACCTCTGAATTCGTCAGGGGTCATCTTTTTTAATTTTCGCGGGTATCGCTTAGATGAGCCGCTTACCCTATAGGACCGTTACCGCAAAATAAAAGCTGGCGCGTCCCTGATCCAAAGGCCATGTACATTGAATTTCGTACAGGTACGAGCCGGGTACTGCGGGTACGGTATATCCGTCGTTATCGGGATCCGTCAGGTTTTGAATGGTGAAACCATGTATTCCTTGGGGTGGCGTTGTTTTAATGTCCACGCCGCCTTTGACAACAACAGGTGTTATATCCTTCAGTTCCGGCCGGACTGCATCCGTCATCGAACACTTATCCCCGTCGCACCATGAATAAAGGTACCCGCTTCGCTGCACCTCGATTTCGGTGCCGTCGATCGTCACCTTGGGCATCGGAGGTTCGGCGGATTGCACCCACAAGGTTTGGATGGCTTTGCGGGCATTTTCCTTTGAGATCGGTTTTAAATTCTCTGATCTCGATCCAACATAATACCCTGTACCAAATACAACGATTAGCAGAATTACATATAGAACCGATCGGGTTTTCTTCATGTAATAAAGCCTCCTTATATATCTCTCGTCTCATCATTAGTCGGGAAATATGTTATAATTTTGAAATCATGCATTTCCATTATAAACCAATCGTGGGTTGCAGGCGTTATATATAAGAGAAGATATCGAAGAGGGATGAATCTATGACACTGAAATGGTTGGATTGGGCAAAAGAGATACAGGCGATCAGCCAGGCCGGACTGGAATATACGAGGGATGTCTATGACAAGGAACGGTTTGAGCAGCTGAGGGAGCTCAGCATCAAGATCATGCAGGAGTATACCGAAGCAGGCGACGAGAAGATCCGTACGCTGTTTGCGAGTGAAACCGGATACCAAACCCCGAAGGTGGACGTCCGGGGCGTTATTTTTCAAGACGGGAAGCTGTTGCTGGTGAAGGAAAAGGCCGACGGGGCTTGGGCGCTGCCGGGAGGATGGGCGGACATCGGTCTATCGCCTGCCGAAGTTGTTGTGAAGGAAGTGAAGGAAGAAGCGGGTTACGACGTGCGTGCAGGAAGACTGCTGGCCGTATTGGATAAAAAGTTTCATAACCATCCGCCTTCGGCCTTCCACGTGTACAAAATGTTCATTCAGTGCGACATTACGGGCGGAGCTGCAGGCGTGGGGACCGAGACGTCCGCGGTTGGTTTTTTCCGGCAGGACGAACTGCCGCCGTTGTCTGAGGAACGGAATACGAAGGAACAATTGCAGCGAATTTTCGAATTCGAGAAACAGCCGCATCTGCCAACTTGGCTGGATTAAACCATATAACAAAGGAGCGTAGACAATGTGAAGGGCTTTAAACCTTATAAGGACGTGCCGGATGAAGCGGAAATGAAACGCAGATTCAATGGACGGATCAATATTTTCTTTTTTAGTGCTTTTCTTATCTTTTGCGTCATTATCGTTAGAATGGCCATTTTGCAGTTCGTGGAGGGACCCGAGCTTGCGAGTCAGGAAACCGGAGGAGAGCAGAAGCACTTCCCGCTGCAGCCGATCCGGGGATCCATTATCGATGCGTCCGGCACCAAGCTTGCCTACTCTACGGCTTCGAACTCTTTATATATCACGCTCATGAAAGATTACAGCAAAAAGACGGACAAAGGAAAAGAAAACCGGCCGGAAGCGGAGGCGATGGCGAAGCGGCTGGTCCAGGCGTTTAACAAGTATGGGGATCCGAACTTGGAGCCGATGACCGTCAAAAAAGTGATGGACGACCTAGATTTGGAATATATTAAGCAGCATGGTTATGAACCCAGACGAATTAAATCCGATTTGACGAAGGAAGAGATCGCTTATTTCATGGAGAACCGAGCCAAGTTTCCCGGCATCCAGATCGTGGAGGAGAATGTAAGGCACTATGACCCGGATACGGTGGCCGTTCAGACGATTGGATTTCTAAAGAAGTTCAGAGGCTCTAAAGACCTTAAGGATTATGAGGCTATTGATCAAAGCAACAAGGATCAGAAGAATCCCGGCTTGATCTACACGGAAGAAGAGTGGATTGGCTATGACGGATTGGAGCGGATGTTTCAGGAAGAACTGCGCGGCAAGAGCGGGTATCTCAGTATTCCGATCAATCCGCAGAATATGGTGGACGGCGTACCGACGATGGTCGCTCCCGAAAAAGGCCATAATATTCATACCACGATTCATAAAGACATTCAGCTTGCCACGGAGCAGGCCATTATGGATCAACTCCAATACCTTCATACCCATCCGGTATCGGGTAAGCTGCATAAGGATGCCCTAACTGGATATGCGGTCGCCATGGAGGTGGATACCGGTAATGTAGTCGCGATGGCGAGCATGCCGGATTACGACTCGAATGTGCGGGTAAATGGTGGCAAGATTACGCCGGATATCGTGGACGCGTCAGGTAACGGCACGATAACGATTTATGGATCAGGTCGCTCGGGAAACGGGTTTGAATCCATGATCTATCTCGGTTCGGTTATAAAGCCGCTGACGGTATTAATCGGACTGAATGAGGGATTATTTGGCTTGAACGAAACGTATCCTGATCAGGGTTATGCATCAATTGGCAGAGAAGGAAGCGAAACGAAAATTTCCAACTCGAGCGGCCATCGAAATGGACCTATCAAGCCGCAGTTAGCAATCCAGCAATCCTCAAATGCTTTTATGATCGATATGATTGGCAAAAAGCTAGTCAATAAGTATGGTGGGGAGAAGGGCGTTGAGGTCTGGGGTAGATATATGAAGGAGTTTGGGCTTGGCGTCAAAACGGGAAGCGGTTTGCCAGGGGAACTAGAGGGCCGTGGGGAGTATACCAATACGAAGGCAGCGGGAAGTAATCTCGCTGCGTTAGCCTATGCGTCTTTCGGACAGATGGGGAAATACACGCCGCTGCAGCTTGCTCAATACACCGTCATGCTGGCGAATGAAGGCAAGCGGGTCAAGCCACAGCTGGTCAGCAAAATCACGGATCAGGAAGGCAAGGTGGTCAAGGAATTCGGGCGCGAGGTCCTGAACGAGGTCGAATTTCCTAAAACATACTGGCAGACCATTAAGCGGGGGATGAATACCCAGGGGCTGGCAGCATTCGATGATTTTAAATATGATTTTGCCCGCAAAACGGGAACCTCCGAGCAGGAGGCTAAAGTAAATGGAAGGTGGCAAAAGATTGATAACGGGGTCTTCATCGCCTTTGCTCCGCGTGATAATCCGAAGCTGGCGGTTGCCGTCGTTGTGCCGGAAGGCGGCTTCGGCTCGCAAAGCGCTGCGCCGATTGCGAGGAAAATATTCGACGCTTATGATGAAGTCTACGGACTTGACGGAACGCCGCATCCGAAGAAGACTGAAGAGCAGAAGAAGGATAGCGACGAGGACGAGACAGGGGACAATAGATAAGAAGCGTAGACGCAGAATCGTGAAGATTAGCGATGGGAGACGAGGAGACTAAACCAATGATAGTGGATGAAAGTATATCGGGTGCTGTTAATCGATTATTAATCAATACCATTCGCTTGTGAGGTGCAAATCATTATAGGCAGGCTGTAGAGGCGAACTTATCCTCTCCAATCCTGCCTTTTTTGTAACTCATTTAATCAATAAGGATTGTCCTTGATCTTCAGCACTTCGGCGAGAAAGGTAAGGGCCAGGCCTTGGCCCCAGCCTTGGATTCGCTTATCGGGCACGCCTTTGTAACCTGCGGCGTCCTTCATGACGGCGGTTCCCGCAGATACGCCGGTTACGGTACCATCTTCGGTGATCTTGGACAAGATGCCCTCGATCGATTTTTGCGTGTATTTATTATAGATGCGTCCTTTAGTCAGCAGGGCGGCGGCGATGCCGGCCGAGCCGGACGTTTCCAGCGGAGACTTCGGATCGGTCGTAATCGTATGCCACAGGCCGGATTCATGCTGCAGACGGACCAGGGCGCTGAGCTGGTCGCGCAGCGAACCTTCGATAATCATGAAGGAAGGATGCGTGACAGGCACGAGCTCCAGCGCACGAGCCATCGTGATGGCGGCCCAGGCATTGCCCCGGCACCAGAAGACGCCTGACATATGGTTGCCGGCAATATTGTCCCATCCGTGGTAATAGAGATTCGTAACAGGATCCTGCAGGCAATCCTCATGGCCATGATACTGCTTTAGGCCATCCTCGAAGTAATCCTCCCGGTCCAGCATCACGCCGATCCGAAGCAGGAAGTAGCCTGCCATGAACATCGTATCAACCCACGCCTGCTCCGGAAAGTTATACGTTTCGGAGTTCACCGTATGCTGAAAGATGCCGTTGCCGAAACGCAGCGCATCATGCGTGAGAAACTCGGCCATTTCCTTGGCGGTTTCAATATATCGCTCATCCTCAAAAACCTCGTATAAGGTCAGGAGGGAGTGGCCGATGGAGACGCCGTTGACGGAAAGCTTCGGCAGCCCCTCTTCCATATTTTCATCGACCCAGGCTTTCAGCTGTTCCAGATACTCCTGTTTGCCGGTGGCCTTATAGGCTTCACATACTCCGTAAAAGGCGACTCCGCCCGGCCAATCCCAGCTAAAATCCATGCGAAAGGTCCGGTCAACCACGCGGTCTATGACATTCTCAATCTGTTGATCATCAAATACAAGTACTGGCATGATGAGAAACTCCCTTCATATTCAATTGAATCTATGTGTATGGATTACCCTTTCAATCCCGTCGTGCTGATTCCTTCCACGATATATTTCTGGAAGATAAAGAAGACGACGACGACCGGCAGCAGCGATAAGGTAGCCATAGCAAACATGCCGCCCCAGTTGTTAAGCGACTCCCCGTCAAGGAACAGCTTCAGGGCAAGTGATACCGGGTATTTCTCCGGATTGTTCAAGTAAATGAGCGGATTGATGAAATCGTCCCATCTCCAGTAGAAGGAGAAAATTGAACACGTAATGAGAGCGGGTACGATCAATGGCACAACGATCCTGAAAAATATCCCGTATTTGCTGCATCCGTCAATTTTGGCGGCTTCATCCAGTTCCTTCGGAATGGTGCGAATAAATTGCATGATCAGGAAGATGAAGAACGGAATGCCGAAGAATTGGGGAACAATCAACGGTTTGAAGGAAGACAGCCAGCCGAATTTGGCAAACATCACATACTGCGGAACAATCACGACATCATGAGGCAGCATCATCGTAATCATCATGCAGGCGAACCAGAATTGCTGGCCGAAGAACTTGGTCCGAGCCAGGCCGAAGGCGACAAGCGCAGAGGAAGCGACGGCACCGATGGTGGATATGATGACAATGATAAATGAATTTTTAAAGAAGGTGCCGAAGGTAGTCCCGGCAAAACCCTTCCAGCCTGTAGCATAATTCGAGAATTCCAGCCGACTCGGAATCAGGCTGTAAGCCGTCGTGAATATTTCATGATTGGGCTTAAGCGAGCTGGCGACCAGCCACAGAATCGGATAAGTCATGCAGAGGGCGAACAATCCGACCAGGGTATGGTAGAGAACACGTCTGGATTTGGTCATAACCGTCAATCTCCTTTCGATTCGTAATGAACCCAGCGGGTGGATGATCTGAAGATGAGCAGGGTCAGGACACCAACGATAATGAGCATGATCCAGGCAAGCGCCGACGCGTATCCCATCTCAAAATGTGAGAACGCCTTGCGGTACAAATAGAGCGAATAGAGCAGCGTTTGGTCCAGGGGCCCGCCTTCTCCGCGCGAAATAATATAGGCCGGAGTGAAGGTCAGGAACGCCGAAATCGTCTGGAGCGTCAAATTAAACAAAATAATGGGGCTGAGCATCGGCAGCGTAATCTTGAAAAAGCGATGGACCGCATTGGCACCGTCCACGCTGGCAGCCTCATAGTAATCCTTCGGGATATTTTTCAAACCAGCCAGAAAAATGATCATCGAGGAGCCGAACTGCCAGATCGATAAGGCGATCAGTGTCCATAGCGCCGTGCTCGGATTCCCGATCCAAGAGGTCGTGGAATGGATCCCGAAGAGGGAAAGGGCAGAGTTCACGAGTCCCTTGTCGCCAAAAATCTGCTGCCACATGATAGCCACGGCCACGCTTCCGCCGATCAGAGAGGGCAGGTAGAAGGCGGAGCGGTACAGCCCCACGGCCTTGGTTGCGGTATTCAGGATCATGGCAACGAAGAGGGCGAAGATGAGGCGGAGGGGGACACTGGCAAATACATAGGTGAACGTGACCTGGAATGATTTGCCGATCTTGTCGTCTTCCAGGAACAACCGTTCATAATTCCCCAGGCCCAGCCATCTTGGCGCTTCCATCAGATTATAATTGGTAAACGAATAATACAGGGACGACAGGATTGGATATAAGGTAAAGATGAGAAAACCAAGAACGAACGGTGCTGAAAATACGTAACCGGTGATGTGCTCGTTCTCACGGAACCTCTTCATAGATTTCAACCCCTACGATTCAGATTTGGTTGCGCCCCGTGCAGGGGTCACTGATGTAAAAAGGCATCTCTTGCACGGGAAAGACGTGCCGGAGATGCCTTGTCTAGCCGTGTCCTGGTTATTGCTGAGATCTGGCCAAGATGGCATTCGCTTCCTTGCGGAACTCGGCCGCGGCATCTTCGATCGAGATTTTCTTGAACAGGATGCGTTCGCTGAGATCTCGCAGCAGCTTCTCGATCTCTACCGCGCCGATCGGGTTAGGCGGATCGCCTGGCGTGCTGTTGGCCTCAGCCCAAGTAACGTAGTCGAAAATTTTGGCTTCGTTCTCGGAGAGGAGCGGCTTGAGCGCTTCCTTCACCTTGGCGGATACGGGAACGCCGCGTTCACCCTTGATCAGCTTGTTGGCCTCAATGTCGTTGATGAAGAAACTGATGAATTTGGCGGCTTCTTCTTTATGCTTGGAGGTTTCGGTGACCGAGAAATACATCGAAGGTTTCAGGAAGAGTCCTTCTTTTGTTCCGGGTCCCGGCATCGGATTCAGCTCCAATGGACGATCGGTTACCAGATTGGCCACGGCGAGGAATTGGTTGGACCAGCCGGTGCCTGATATAGAGTTGCCAAGGACAATTTCATCCTCTTCGGCTACGCCTTTCTTCTGGGCTTCCTTGTCCAGGGACAGGATATATCCGTTGTCGTACCATTTCTGGTAGCGGGTGAAGTAATCGATAAAAGGCTGATCGTCGCTGTATCCGATCGTTTTACCGTCAGCGCTGTACATTTTCTGCCCGATGGTTCTTAGGTAGTACGGGAAGAAGACATCATGCCGGTAAGCAAAGCCTCCGATTTGCAGGCCTTTTTCTTTGGCTTGGGCCCCCATTTTGTCCATGTCGTCCCAGGTCCATTCCTTGGACGGAATATCGATGCCGTTCTTCTTCATCGTCTCCACGTCGAATGTAGTTTGGAGTGCGTTCACGCCAAGGTTCATGGCAACCAGCTTGCCGTTGACCTCACCGCCGCTCAGCGCATTCTCACTGACGTCAGCGACATCCAGCTCGCCGCTCTCGGTGAACGGCTTTAAATCAGCCAGCTGATTCCGGCCTGCATATTGATTCAGGTAGGAGATGTCCATTTGGATAATGTCCGGAAGTCCGCCGGCCACCGCTTGGGGAGCAAGCTTCTTCCAATAGTCATCGAATGGGGCATATTCCGGTTCAATGGTGACATGCGGATTCTGGGACTCATACATTTCGATGACCTTCAAGGTATAATCATGCCGGGACTGACCGCCCCACCACGCAATACGGAGCTTGATCGGATCCTTGCTATCGCTTGCAGCCGCCGGCGGCGTTTCCGTTCCGGTTCCGCCGTTTGCCGGCGGTTCAGCAGCGCCACCGCCCGAACAGCCAATCAAACTTCCGATCAGGGAAAACATCAGAACCGCGTTTAACACTTTTTTCATTCCATTTCCTCCCCTTTGTTAATCAACCATTTCATGTCGCTTCAAATGTTAGTGCTTACATTCCCAATTATCTTGTTTTCGCGGGGAAAGAGTAAGGAAAAAAACCGTGCAATTTGTTTAAAAAGCAGAGATGTACGTACAAGTTAATCACTCTTTTTCATATATTCAGAGGGTGTACAGCCAATCTGTTTCTTGAACACTTGGCTGAAATATTGAGGATTATCACCGAAACCGAGTCGTTCTGCCATTTCAAAAATTTTGATATCGGGATCGCTTGCCATCATTTCGGTTGCGCGCTTCATTCGAAGTTTCATCACGTAATTGGAGAACTTCTCACCGGTCTCCTTCTTGAACAGCTTGCCGAGATAGTCGGCGTTCATATACAGCATGTCGTTTGCCACCAGATTGAGGGTAAGCTCCGAGTTCCCGAGCTGCTCCTCGATAATCTCAACCACCTTACGGACAATGGCATTATATTTAACTTTGTTCTGCTCGAAGTTTCGCAGCGTGATTTCCCGTACCGTTTTCTCCAAAAAAGATTGAATGGCTTGAAGCGTATTCATCTCGACGATTTCCGGAATCCGTGCATAGCGTTCTTGCATCTGATCCGGGTCGGTTAGACGGATGAGGGATACATATTGCTGAATGACATAGGATTTGGTCATGTCGATACTAAGCTGCGCCTGCTTCAGCTCCTGAACAAATTCGGCCAAGGCAAGCTCCGCTTCGTTGCGGTGGCCGGATCGAACCGGCATGCACATGCGTTCCTCGTCGAGGACAAACGCTCCTTCCAGGTCGCCGGCGTGCAGCGTATCTTCCGTCGTGATCATCCCGCTCTCATCCAGATAGAAACGGTAGTTCAAGCATTGCAGCGTATCCCGGTACAGCTTCCGCGCCAGGGTAACAGGTCCGGGATCGCTGATCGCGATCGTGACGTCCATCTTGTAATACTGTTTAAAAGTACACCGGATATCCTGCAGCTGCTCATGGAGCCGCTGCTGATCATTATGGTTCTCGATTAGCACCAGTACATGCTGTCCGATCGTCGTACTCAGCAGCGTTGTGTCCAACAGATCCTCGGCAATGTTCTTCACGGCAAATTGATGCTCGTATTCGACGGTGCCCTCCAGCTGGAACAATAGCAGCCGTACGGGCTGATCAAAATCATATTGGAACAGGCTGCGATACTCCTCCAAGTCATGGCGTCCATAGGTTTTATTGGTGACAAACTCCTTAAGCACCTGTTCTTTGACATGGGGCAGCACCTTTCGGAGCCGGTCTTTCATTTCCTGGACAAACGATTCCTTGTTCCGGTTCTGGGTCAACTCGTCGATGACCTCTTTCAGCGCTCCTCCGATCTTGGCCTCGTCGGTCGGCTTCAGCAGATAATGCTTCACGCCGTATTGCATGGCGCGGTTGGCATACTCGAATTCGCCGAAGCCGGACAACAGCACGAATTTGATATGGGGGTGGGAGGCGTGGGTCTTGGCTACGAGCTCCAGCCCATCCAGTCCCGGCATGCGAATATCGCATACGACGATATCCGGATTCTCCCTGATGATTTTTTCATATGCTTGAATTCCGTTCTGGGCCGTACCTGCCAGCTCGGTTCGGTATGCCCGCCAGTCCACCATCTGAGATATGCCATCGAGAATAATCCGTTCGTCGTCCACAAGCAGAACTTTGTACATCCGAATCCCTCCCTTATTTGGGTAAATACAGAATTACACGGGTCCCAAGACCCGATCCGCTGTCAATGGACAAACCGTAGTGGTCGCCAAAAGCCAGCTTGATTCGTTCATCGATGTTTAACAGTCCAATCCCGTTGCCGCTGGTGGCCAAGTCGCCGTTTCGCAATTGCGTCAAGGTGTCCGGCGCCATGCCGGGACCGTCATCCTCCACGATGACGCAGAACGCGGAAGGCGTCTCCTTGCAGAATAACGAAATTCGGCAAGGGTCAACGGACGGCTCCAGTGCATAATGAATCGCATTTTCGAGCAGGGGCTGAAGGGATAGCTTTGGGATTTTGCGGTGCAGATCCTGCTCCTTAACATCGAGCGTAAATTCTAGTCGGTCTTCAAACCGGAACTTCTGAATGATAACATAGTTTCGGACAATCTCCAGTTCTTCTCCCAGTGTCAGAATCGGCTCCTTCAGACTGACGGAGTTCCGGAGAAGAAAGGCTAAAGCTTGCACCATGTCGGAGATTTGGGTTTGCTTGTTCATCTTCGCCAGCCAGTTCACGGATTCCAGCGTGTTATACAGAAAGTGGGGGTTGATTTGCGCTTGCAGCGCTTTGAACTCGGTCTCTTTGATCAACAGCCGGTTTGAATAGTTCTCGGTAATCAGCGCGTTGATTCTCTCAATCATGAGGCGGAATGTTCGATGCAGCAGGCCCAGCTCGTTCATGGCGACTGGGGCGGCGTCCTGAGGTAGCACGTTGGCTTCCGCAAAGTTTCCTTTTTCTGCGAGCTTCATTCGAGAGATGAGACTTTCGATTGGACGTGTCAAGCCCCGGCTGAACCGGATGCCGAGCAGAATCGCAACCGCAAAAATTACGGTGAACACGATGATGACAAGCTCTTTAATGAATATGATTTGCTTGAAGGTTTGGTTAAAAGGCGTGACATTCATATACGTCCAACCCGTGTTGCCCGATCGGTTATGTGCGATGAAGTAGGTATGGCCATCGATTTCGCGGGTAAGGTACCCGTTTCCGGATGACAGGGAGAATTGAATGACCGCCGGATCAAAGTGTGGCGTTGCCGGATAGATCACGTCCGCACCCGAGGTCATGATCAGGTCGCCTTCCCCACCGGCGGATTTCCGGACGATTTTGTCCATATTGATGCGTATGATGATGGTACCCAAATAGTTAAGATCGAATAATGTGCCGGAATATGATCTTATTTCCCGGGAAAGTAGAAGGGCCGAATCTGTTTCGTCCGGGTAAATCCAGCGTTCTTCCCCATCTGCGTCCCCCGCAAGCTGAAGAATCAACTCCTTCTTGGAAGGATCAATCGGGACAACGCTGCCGACGTCCTGCTGATGATCATACGAATCGATCAGGTGAATGGAGTAGAGCATGGGCTCGGAGCCTACGTAATTCAGGAGGCGGTCCACCAAATGCTGCCGGAGGATGAGCCTGTCATAGTCGGATTCGCTTCCGGCGATGGAACGTAATATATTCTGGATCTGGGTATCGGTAATGATATTAAAAGATAATTGTTCGATCCGCTCGAGCTCTGCCTCAATCGCGGAGGAAGACAGGTGAAGGACCTGGGATGATTTGAGGTACAGCTGCTCGTCGTAGATGGAGAAGGCATACTGCTGGACGATGACGGCGAACGTGAATGCCATGGCAACGATTAAACTGATAAGAAGGGAAAGCTTATTTTTGATTTTCATATTTTTATATATTGTTATCCATTTTTGCACGGCAACGTCTCCTTGCGCTGGTCCAAAATATTGTGTACACATTATGTACCGGGCTGTAAACGCTGTCAATACAAGCGCTGTTATTCCAGCACTTGGAATAATTATAGAAACTATGCTTATGTAGTCGGTTATTTGAACAAGGAGAACGGTTATTTTAATTTATGTTCGGAGGCTCCCAATCCATAATGGATTTAGATGAAATTTGAACAGGAGAGGTGAAGTACGTTGCAATGGATGTATAAATTTGATTTTGGCACGGGAACGCCGCGCCAAGAACATATCAAAATAAACGCTGAAACCTTATATAATCCCGACCTTGGCTACGGATTCCATTCCTTATCCAACATCTCTGCCTTGAAGCGGGCAGGGGAAGAGGCATTAACGGGAGATTTTATCATACCGCTGAATGCTGCGTTTCAAGTCGATGTGATCGATGGTCTGTACACCCTGCATCTGCTGATCGGTGATGCCTGGTTTGATACCGAAACCACGATTCGTGGAACGGAAGGTCAGATGCTGCTGGACGGGAAACGGATACCGGCAGGCCACTTTGAACGATTTAGCATCACGGTGCCGGCCGTCCAAGGCAAAATCGTACTGACCTTCTCGGGCCGGGCTCCCCGGATTAATGCAATGGAAGTGGCACCTGCGCCACATGCATGCAACTTGTTTTTGGCAGGGGACTCAACGGTAACGAACCAGCCTGCGGACGGTTATCCCTATGCCGGGTGGGGGCAAATGCTGCCCGCTTATATTAAAGCGGATGCGGCTGTGAGCAATTATGCGCGTTCCGGCCGAAGCTCCAAGAGCTTTATTACGGAGGGACTTCTGGAGCAAATACGCGAGAAGATGAAGCCTCGTGATTATATGCTGATTCAGTTTGGCCATAACGATCAAAAGCGGGATGAGGAGAGGTATACGGAGCCTTTTTCGACATACAAGGAGTTTTTAAAGAAATACGTGGATGTTTGCCGGGAGAAGCAGGCGACGCCGATCCTGGTAACGCCCGTTCATCGTCGCTATTTTGATAGTAAGGGGCTATTGGAGGACACGCATGGCGATTATATCACGGCGGTGCGCGAACTTGCTGAGGAGGAGCATATTCCCTTGGTCGATTTGGCGGCGCTGAGTTTGGAGTATTTTAACCAGCTCGGTCCCGAAGGGACCAAATCCGTGTTTATGTGGGGGAGGCCAGGGGAATATCTTCTGTTTCCGCAGGGCGTAATGGACAACACTCATTTTCAAGAGCGCGGTGCGGCCCGATTGGCCGATATGGTGGTTGGCGGCTTGAAGGCACTTGGACTCCAGCCGTTGTCACTGTTTCTGCGCTAGCATGATGGGTCGGAACGTGGATTAAAGGAACTTTCTGCGTTGATAGCGAATCTAGTATCTATTCAAATTCCTTAAATTATGAGTTGTGAGGAGTGAAACACATGTCAAAAGGTGAAAAACAATGGATTATTCCGGACGGGTATATCCCTCCTGAAAGCAGCGGAGAACTAACCAGTCATGAATCCGTCTGTGTGTTGAACTTAACCGAGCAGGACGTTGTGGTTACGATTCATGCTTACTTCGAGGATCGTGATCCTTTGCTAGGAATGGAAACCATCGTACCAGCAAGAAGAACCAAGCACATACGAACCAGCTCGCTTCAAACGGACGGCGGGCACGGTATTCCTCCAGGTATTCCTTATGCGATGGAAGTTACGAGCAGTGCACCCGTATTTGTTCAATACAGCCGTCTCGATTCGACTCAGCCCGAGAATGCCTTGATGAGTGTCATGGCGTATCCGGTAACCCGATCCTAAGGAAGGTGATTGAATGGTACAGGATGTATTATATACCTCAGAGCCGCCTGAGGATTTTCGTCAACTGGAAGCATTGTACGCTTCGCTTGGCTGGAACTCTATTCGACTATCCGTCACCGAATTGAAAACCATGTGTTTGCAGAGCTGGTATGCCATCTATGCATATGAAGAACATACACTGGTGGGCATGGGGCGGGTGATTTCCGATGGGGTTATTACGGGCGTTATTTGCGGACTAGGCGTGCATCCGGATTATCAGTTTAAGGGGGTAGGCCGGCAGATCCTCCATCGATTGGTTGAACATTGCGAGAAGTCCCGGGTCTTCCCGCAACTGATGTGTGAAGAAGGGCTGGAACCGTATTATGAGAAGCTGGGTTTTCAGCGATTTACCATTGGGATGAAGAAGGATATACAGCGAACTCATTCAACGGATGTCCCATAATCTTTGATCGTTATTTTAACCTCATACTGGATCGGAACCTCGCTAAAGGTCTGATCCCAATCTTTTTTAACTGTTTTCCATAGATGAGGATACTTGATTCTCAATTTGTTTCCGAAGCCGGCAACGTCCGTTTTGTATTCGTGTTGAATTTTATCCAGTACATTCTCAACTAAATGCTCCACCTCTTCTTCAACAGCTTTTTCCACTCTTTTCAAGAAGTCAGTTTCGATGGTTTTCTCTGAAACCACCCAATGCTCGGCAATTCTTCCTTCAGACTCGATTTCTATATTAAACGAGATGTTGTTTCCAGCAACATGAGGTTTAATTTTACTTTTCATGGACAACACCTCGTATATAATGGGCTCACCTGTCTTTTTATCAACGCTTTTAACCAAACCGCCTTTCCCCTTTCCGGTTATCCACGTTAAGCCCTCCATTTCCTTTTCATTCAAAATACCGCGCAGTTTTCTAGTTCTCCCTTCAATGACGGCAGCTCCGGTGAATTTTATTTCTCCTTTCGTCGAGACGATATTTTGCAAAAGAAAGCTGGCTCCTGAATGCAGCTTCCCCTCTATTTTGGTAAGCGTAGTAGGAGGCAAAATTTTGGTGGTTCTTCCGTGACCGTGTGTCATTTCAACGAGTTGAAACGCTGGAATATCTGTTGGCTTTTTCGATTCTAGTGTTTGACTCGCACGGTTTTGAGCGATAAGAAGGAGGCCGCTTGGTCTCATCTCCTGTTCCCTAATATAAAAATCCAAAATCTTTTGCAGGTCCAAAGTACGTGCAAGATCCTCTCCAATGACAATCACTTTTGAATGCTCAGCAAAAGCGCGTTTGTCGATTCTTAATATCATATTACGTAAAGTTGGCAGGATCGCTTCTCCTGTTTCAGAAACGTTATTATAAGCTTTTTGTTGTGATGAACTGCTTTTTGTTCCCTTGCCTGTTGTCTCTGCGGTGACAAATTGATTGGTTATCGTAATTCGATCCCGGCGGGGAGGCCCACCTGCTTGTCCCGCTGACTCTTCCTGTTTTTCTAAATCCAATGAAGTACCTACGATAAGCCCCAAATCTTCAATTTCTTTATTACTCCAGCATCCTGCGAGAGGTAGGAGTATAAGAAGCAACAGCGCGCTTAAGAGGATCCGTATCGTTGTATGCTTCAAGCTTTTCCACCCCTCATTCTCGATACTAGAAGTAAGATTAATGGTAGTACCGCAAATAACAATAACGCGACATTGCCGATGATATCTCCAAACGTAAAGAGGTCATTGATATTTTTTGGAACCATGGCAATGATGTAAATGATCGGTATTAAACCATATATAAATGGATGTATGTTCTTTTTGAAAAGTTGAGCCAGCCCTAAAGCGGCCGCATAGTAGGTGATGGTAAACGTAGTGAATATCTGCATAATCCATATCACAAGCAGCAAAGATTCAAACCGCTCAAAGATCAAACCGGGGATTTCAAAACTTCGCATAAGCTCAAGTGTAGGCCATGTGCTCATAACCACTCCATCGATAGACAAGGCTCCTATGACCATGACAACGGTGATGACGTAAAAGAGCATGGGGATAAATACTCCGACAAAAACAACTTTTACGGCCTTATCCGGCTGTTTCATAAATGCTACAAGGAGCAACATAATTTCAGAACCTAAAAAAGCGAGAGTGGTTGTCTTTAATCCGTCCAACATGGGGGCTATTCCCAACCCCAATACGGGGCGGAGATTATCCATCTCAAATATGCCAAAGCTCAAAAGGGCAACCAGTAAAAAAATGACAATCGTAATAGGGAATATGATTTCAAACAGACGGGCGATCGTGTTGATTCCGCCTATGATCAGATAGAGACCTATCCACATAAAAGGCAAGATGATGGCCCAAGTGGGGGTGCCTTCAAGCAAAAAAGGGCCTGTTACTTCTGCCATCGTTCTGACTTCATATGCAGAAATGGTAAAAAAGTAGCCTATAATAAGTAAACTAAGGAACCCGCCCAGCCATTTGCCTACAATTTCTTGGCTGTATTGATAAAAGGTTTTTTCGGGGTATCGTTGGTTTAATTTTACGATGATCACCCCCACAATCATCGCGATTATTCCGCCCAAAATCACGGTAATCCATACATCGGGTGTTTTCTCCTTCTCCACAGATGTTCGGGGCAGTGTGAGGATCCCGGCTGCAAGAATATAATTCACCAGGATAACCGCTGCTTGCGAATTCGTAAGTTGGTCTTTGGAACTACCTGTCATAGCTGGTTATTTCCTTTCTTGGAGAGCTATCCTTTACGAATGGAGTCTTTCCTGTGGATCGCCTTCCGACGGCGTCTCATCTTCACAAGTGGCATACGAATCATAAAGTCTTTCCAATCACTTACTCGATATGGAACGATCGGAGTGATAAAGGGTACACCAAAACTCTTCAACCTCACTAAATGGCTGCAAAGGAAAAGGAAAAACAGAACGACCCCGTACAATCCATACACAGCAGCGAAAAACATGGCGACAAAACGAAGCATCCGAAACGTAATTCCGGCGCTATATTGAGGAATGGCAAAGGAAGAAATGGCAGTTAACGCCACCACAATTACCATAATGGGACTGACAATCCCCGCTTGTACGGCAGCTTCCCCTATGACCAGACCTCCGACGATCCCCATGGCCGGACCAATGGGTTTAGGCAATCGCAGCCCACCCTCCCGCAGAATCTCGATCGCTACTTCCATGATCAGCGCTTCGATTATGGCAGGAAACGGAACGCCTTCCCTCGTGCCCATGATCGACATGGCGAGTTTGGTAGGGATCAATCCCTGGTGAAACGAGACAAACGAAATGTACAAGGAAGGTCCAAAAAGCGATATAAGGGCCGCGAAATAACGCAACAGGCGGATGAGAAAACTCGGTAACCAACGATCATAATAGTCCTCTGGTGAGTGCAGCATCATACTGAATGAGACCGGAACGATTAAAGCGAAAGGCGTCCCATCTAACAAGATCGCAACTCTTCCTTCCATCAAGGCATTATAAACGCGGTCGGGACGCTCCGTATTCTGTACTTGTGTAAAAGGACTGAGGTAATTATCCTCGATTAGCTGCTCTACATAGCCTGATTCCGGTACATCATCTATATTTATTTTTTGGATTCTTTTCTGGACCTCTTCCACCAAAGCAGGGTCAGCCATATCTTTGATATAAGCGATGACAAGTTCTTTTTTTGAACTTTGCCCTACTCGAAACTTAATGATGGATAAGTTGTTGTTGTCACCATGCTGTCGTAAAAGGGCGGTATTATCGCGTAACGATTCTGTGAAACCTACCCGTGGGCCTCTTACCAACGGTTCCGAAGACGGTTCTTCAATACTGCGCGATTTCCCTTTGGTCGTACCGAGAATGAGCACATGCTGCAATCCATCCACTAACAGTGCAGTCGAACCTGTCAATATCTTGGACGTTAAGTCATTAACATGATGTGTTTCTGTTACTTCACTAATGGTAAGAACTTGATTTTTAATAAACTCTTTAGAAAGGATCCCTTGCACAAGAGATGGATCTTGATTATTTTTTTCGGAGAAGCTCGCCATAAGCGATTTCATAATGTGTTTGTCGATGAGCTCTTTATCCGACAGTCCGTCTATGAAAATGATGGCCGCGCCAATGCCTGTGCCTCCAATGTAAAACTCCCTAAATTGCACATCCGAGTTATGGCCGATCTCTGTTCTCACCAGTTCAAGATCCAAGGCGAAGTTCCCCGAAAAACGGTTTATTGAGGTTTCAGCAGGATCCAATGTTTTGTTGTTTTCATGGTCATGTTGTTTCATTGTTGAACCCCGCCATTTCATCAGTCTTCCTTTGAGTCATGAACCCATTTAAAAAACCTTGAGATTATATATGGAACCATAAATGCAATGAAACCCTGCATAAAAACCTTCCAATCCGGAAGGTAGGAAAGCACCATTCCCCACATGTTAATCCCCCTGTTAAGCTAGCATTAGCGCCGTTTAAGCGTAAGTCTCTATAATTCCATTATTATCTAAGCAACCACCGTTTAAACTTAATACATCGACGAGTGTGCAGGAGTGGAACTGAGCTGGATACGCGAGAGGGAAATAATGTTAAAATAACATTAGGCAGGTAGCTCGATGTACGTTAGGAGGTTCCATAAAA
The DNA here is from genome assembly GCF_050279985.1 of Paenibacillus sp. NPDC093718. Lineage (NCBI taxonomy): Bacteria > Bacillati > Bacillota > Bacilli > Caryophanales > Paenibacillaceae > Paenibacillus > Paenibacillus sp. NPDC093718. Next base: position 598,661 of record NZ_JBNNUS010000001.1, on the reverse strand, counting down.
TGAAGACATTGTCGGTAGGGATTATAGGGACCGGATTTGGCGGTACCGTTCATGCTCCTATTGTTCAGCTGCACCCAGGGTTGGAGGTGAAGTCCATTGCGAGTGTGCATCGACAACGCACGGAGGACCGCTCGTGGAATGGGATTCCGTATTATAGGGATTGGCGTGACATGCTGGAGAGTGAACAGTTGGATATGGTTTCGATCGTATCGGCGCCCGTCCATCATTATGAAATGACGATGCTCGCCCTGCAGTCCGGCCATCATGTCCTGACGGAGAAGCCTCTGGGCATGAATGCGGAGCAAACGTTACAGATGCTAAAAGAGTCGGAACGGGTGGATCGACAAGCTTTCGTTAATTTTCAGTGGAGATGGACGCCAATTCGGCAACGAATAAAGCACATGCTGCAAGGTAAAGAGCTGGGAGACATTCAGCATATCAAATATACAGGGAGCTTCCCCGGCCACTCCGTACTGTCTAGTTCTTACCGGGGATGGGAAGCGCGCAGCGAGGATGGCGGTGGATTCCTGTTTGCGATTGGTTCGCATATGGTAGATTCACTCCTATGGTGGATGGATGAAGAGATTACGGAAGTGTACGGCGACTTGAGAACCCAGATCCCGGCCTATAACGGAGACGCAGGGCTTGAGCTCAGGAACGCTGACGATGCATTTACCTTTTCGGGGCGTTTTAAGGGCGGAGCCTCTCTCCTTGCGGATGTATTTTTTCCAGGAATCCGTGGCATGGGTTGGACGTTGGAGATTTACGGGACCAAGGGAACACTGATCATGCGAGATGACCGTTCCCTCGAATGCAGTTTTGGCGGGGCGTTTGAATCTATCGATATTGATCGGTTTGACCCTCCAGCAAACCTGGAGGCTCCGGCAGTGCACTATTATAACGGCTTCTACCAGATGATAGATGGCATATACCACAGCATAACTGCAAACCAATCATCGATGAGTATGCCGAATTTCGAGGATGGCCACAAGGTACAAGCTGTTCTGGATGCGATTCGTCTTTCGTCCGTTACACACAGCCGAGTCAGCGTTGATTATGGATCCATGATTCGAAATGGCTAATAGGAAAGTGATGCTGGAAGAGCAGGGAGGGCACGTACTAATCCGGTAGAAAATCGGATAGATATAAAGAGTGGGCAGAGCATGCAGACCCAATTGGCACAATATAGGGTACGGTGTTTGACCTGAACACCAGGTGGGGAGGAACCCTCTATGCTACAGAGCTTGATCGTTGTGTTTGTGCTAACCATGATTATTCATACGGCGGAAACCTTGTCGTACTCCGCTAGATATGCCGGGGTGAAGCTAAACAAGATCGCTGTTGCATTATCGTTGACGGGGATTATTGTACTGGTTTCCCGAACGTCCAACTTAGTTCAAGCTCCGCTGACAGCCAAGTTTGTTGATTATGCGAAGGTGGATCCTTCATTTGATGTGCTCTCTTATTTCAGGGCGATTCTGTTAGCCGCCTCGATCGGAACGATTGTCGCAATCGCATTGTTTCCCACGTTCGTCAATCTGTTCAGCAGAGTCATCAGCAAGCTGGAGGTTGCCGGATCGATTCCGAAGCTGGTATCAAGTGTAACCATTGGACAGCTCAAGAACACAAGGCATTACATAAGAAAGCCCAATTTGAAATGGAGTCAGTTTCGTTACTTAGGGGTACCTAAACGGTTTATTATCCTGAATATTGTGGTCACGGCTTTTTACACAGTTGGTGTCCTGTCGTCCCTGTACGCAGCTCATCTCATCCCTCAGTACAGCACCACAGCGTCTCAGGCATCCGGGTTAATCAACGGAATCGCGACGATTATTTTAACGATATTTATCGATCCCCAGCTTGGTTTGATTACTGACAAGGCGACTCGGAACGAGGAAGCGAGGGACCAGCTTGGCAAAGTATATACGATGCTGATGGTTTCAAGGTTTTTTGGGACCATGCTGGCACAGCTGGTGATCATTCCGGCCGCTTATGTGATCAGCGAGATTGTGAAGTGGATATAAGGACTGTGCTTGTTGCATGAAAGCCAGAAGGAGAGAGGAAGATTCGTGATGACGCGTAAACGTGTAGTGATGGAATCCGTGCTGTTCGCTGCAGCGATATATATAGGCTATTTTGTTTTTATGATGCTGCAAGGCATGGTGCTAACACAGAGATTTGTGCGGGATCTGGATCTGAGCAGGCAATATGAACAGACGCAATCCCTGCCGGCTCAGACAGCTTTTGGAATGATTGAGCGGAATAGCGAATGGTTTACCGTGGCTGCAATTGGAGGCTTTATTGTATTAGGCTGCTTATATGGAAGTGTTAGATGGATGTTGGCAAAACGAAGACCGCAATCCTAACATTGGATTTTCTAGTGAGCATAAACCCTGTCATGGATTCCTATCCAAGCCAGGGTTATTTGTCTTGAATTTTATAGTCGATGTTGGATTAAAGACCTTACTCATATTGGAAGTAATCCATTCTAAAGGGTGCGGAAAAAGAGGACAGGACGAAGATAATTGGGTAACCCAATTATCCGGTGTATCTGTAAATTAGGTGCTACAAGCCTTTAAAACCGTTATGTAAGCGCTATTTTTATGCTTGACAGCCTTTTCGGATGCGTTTATGCTAAACATGCGGTTAATTGGGTCACCCAATTATCGTTTGCTTAAGTAGGGATAGAGAGGGTAGTCACATGACCATTAAGAAGATTAAATATCATCGTGTGTACGAGGATGTTATCGAACAGATCAAGAATCTGATTCTGGAAGGGAATCTGGCCCCGGGCGACGTTCTTCCGACAGAGCGGGAGCTGGCCCAATCGTTTGGCATTAGCCGCGGGACATTGCGGGAAGCTTTCCGCATTCTGGAGCGCGAAGGACTGATAGAAGCCAGGCCCGGAGGCGGGCGTTTCCTGAGCAAGGCACTGGATGTTGCCGAGGATCGCAGCCGCATCCTGGATAATATCGAACGCGCAACCATCATTGAGCTGTTAGAGGCGCGTGAATTGTTTGAGACCGGAATTGTGGAGCTGGCGGCAAAGCGCGCAACCGATGAGGATATCGCCGAGATTGAGGCAGCCTTCGCGACTTGGGGGGAGATCGATCAGAATGCAGAGGATCGATCGAAGCCGGATCAAGCATTCCACTTGTCGATTGCCAAAGCTACGCATAACGTTGTCCTCGTCAATATGATTGAATTGCATATGGATTTGCTGCAGCGGACACTGAGCAAAACCGCTCAGATCCCGGGTCGCAAGAGCGAGGTCTACGAAGAACATTTACTTATTTTGCAAGCCATTAAGGAGCGTGACCCGGTAAAAGCGAAGCTGGCTTTGCTGAACCATCTTAGAAGGGTTAAAGAAAACATACAGAAAAACTACATTCATGTTTAAGAGGGGAGAAACGCACCCCTTTTAGCACAAATTGGATAATCCAATTATCCAATGGTCATGGGTGAATATGTTGGTAAAGAGGGACTGCAGATGAATACAGACATTCGAATTCTATCACCCTGCGGCATGCTGGGATATGGTTTTCCTGAAGACTCCTTCCTGAACGGACTGGAGTTTGAGCTGCACGGCATCGTCGTTGATGCAGGCTCAACGGATGGGGGACCGCATAAGCTGGGCGCCGGCGTATCGATCGTTAGCAAGCGGGCGGTTAAGAAGGACTTGGACATTATGCTCACGAACGGTTTGCCTCGGAAAATTCCGATCATCATCGGCTCGGCCGGTGGCTCGGGCGCACGGACCCATGTGAACTGGACGCTGGAAATCATTGATGAGATTTTGGAAGAGCGGGGGCTTCAGGCCAAGGTGTCCGTCATATGGGCCGACTTCACCCGGGAGGAAATCCATCAGGCGAAGGAAGAAGGGCGGATTAAGGCACTAAGTCCGAATATTCCGCCACTCACCAGTGAGTTGATTGACTCCACCAACAGCATCGTTGCCCAGATGGGACACGAGCCTATTGTGGAAGCGCTTCAACAAGGTGTGGATATCATCGTCTGCGGCCGGGCGTACGATCCGTCCCCATTCGCGGCGATCGGGATCTATCACGGCAAGGACCCGGGGCTATCCTATCATCTGGGCAAAATATTGGAATGCGGCGCATTGTGCGCGGAACCGGGAACAACCAAAGACAGCATTCTTGGCACGATCAGCGACCATTCGTTTACCGTTCAGTCGCTTAACCCGAACAGGACGTGCAGCCCGACCAGTGTTGCGGCACATACCTTTTATGAGAAGGAACATCCGTATATTCTGCATGGTCCCGGCTTTACGCTCGATTTGGAGAACTGCCGCTTCGAGGAAGAGGAGAAAGGCGTCGTTCGCGTAACCGGCAGTCGGTTCATTCCGGCGGAGAAATACTTCATTAAGCTGGAAGGCGCTAGGCGCGTCGCTTATCGGACCTTCGTGGTGGCGGGAATTCGGGATCCGCTCCTGATCGGGAAGCTGGAAGAGGTTGAGGAATATGTTCGCAACCAGGCGCGGGAATATTACCGGGAAATTCCGGAATCGGATTATCGGATCCAATTTTACAACTATGGCAAGAATGGCGTTCTCGGAAGCAAGGAGCCTGAGTCTTATGCCGGACATGAGGTCGGTGTCATGTTCGAAGTGGTGGCTAAGACACAGGAATTGGCGAACAGCATCTGCGCGACGGTGCGCTCCACCTTCCTGCATTATGGCTATGAAGGCCGGAAATCAACGGCAGGCAATCTGGCATTTCCATTCGCGCCAAGCGATATTGAGTTCGGTCCTGTCTATGAATTCTCCGTCTACCACCTGATGGAAATGAAAAATAATGCTTTTCGTATAGAGCATCGATAAGGAGGATCAAACATGACTGAACTCGGCGATTTAGCGAAGGTGCTGCGAAGCAAAAACTCGGGCCCCTTCGAAATTACATTAGACGTGTTGTTTGATTCCAAGGAGCAATATGACAGAGTGAAACAGTCCGGTATCATTACGAAACGGACGATATGCGAGCTGTATCAGATACGGGAGGAGCAGATTCATCATTTGGTATTTTTCGACCAGGCGCTGGGTTTCAAAATCACGATGTCGCGGGACATATCGTCGGGCAGTGTCGGCGACCGCGACGTGTATGGTGCCCAGCAGCATGCTCCCCTCATGAAACTATCCATTGAACATTTGGAGGAGGGGTAAGCCATGAAGGTATTAAGGCGATTAAGGCAGGATTGGGTACTGTACGCGATGCTGTCGCTGCCTCTGCTCTACTTTTTTATCTTTCACATCATTCCGCTGTACGGCATGAAACTCGCCTTCCAGGATTACCGGATCCTGGGGGATCATGTATGGGTCGGGTGGAAGCACTTCAAAACGTTGTTCAGCTCGCCCGCCTTCACAAGCGTGCTGCAGAATACCATCATCATCAGTTTGATGAAAATCGTATTCGTGTTCCCGATTCCGATCATGCTGTCGCTTCTGATTAATGAAGTTCGGAGCACGAAATACCGCAAATATGTGCAATCCGTGGTTTATCTGCCACATTTCCTGTCCTGGGTCGTGATTGCCGGAATCTGGATCAGTCTCTTGAACCCTGCCGAAGGCGGAGTCAATCTGATAGCGAATTTCTTTCAACTGCCATCCGTGGATTACATGACCAGCAAGGAGCATATCCGTTGGGTGCTCGTATTCTCCGAAATCTGGAGAAGCGCCGGCTGGGATTCGATCATTTATCTGGCAGCCATCATGAAGATCAGCCCAGGATTGTATGAAGCAGCCAAGATTGACGGGGCGACCCGGCTGCAGCAGATGAGGTTCATTACGCTTCCTCATTTATACAGCACAGTTGTAACCGTCTTCATTCTGAATCTGGGCTTCTTCATGAATGCTGGTTTTGATCAGGTGTTTAACTTTATGAACGATTCCATCATCAGTGTGGTGGATATTCTGGACACATATGTGTACCGAATCGGTATCGGGAACGGACAGTTTGCTTACGCAACTGCAGCGAGTCTGTTCAAGGGCGTGATCGGTATCATCCTCATCCTGGGCACGCATTTCATATCGAAGCGCTTCTCGGGCAAGGGCGTCTGGTAAAGGAGGGATTTACGATGAGACGGCTGGAAATATCCAAAATCGTCATTTATCTCATGTTGTTTGTGTTTACGCTCATGGTATTGGTTCCTCTCCTGAATCTGCTGGCGCTGTCCTTAACCGATCCCGGCAAAGCCCATCTGATGGGCGGACTGGACATTTTTCCGAAGGGATTCTCAACGATCAATTACCAACTGTTATTGTCCAATCCCTTGATTACGGGCAGTATTCTGAATTCCGTATGGATTACCGTGGCGGGCACATTCCTGAATCTGCTGCTGACCTCCATGGCGGCATACGTGCTGGCCAGAACCGATTTTATCGGTAAAAAGGTTGTGTTGTTCTTTCTGATCGTCATTATGGTGTTTGAGCCGGGCATGATTCCCGAATACCTGCTTGTGAAGGATCTCGGACTGATGAATACGTTAACTTCACTGATCCTGTACAAAGCGATCAACGTGTACTATCTCTTTATTCTCATGCGGTTTATTCAGGACATACCGGAGGAGATTCTGGAGGCATCCCGAATCGATGGGGCAGGTCATTTTCGCTTATACAGCCGGATCATACTGCCGCTGTCCAAACCGGGGCTGGCGACCTTGGGCTTGTTTTACGGGGTGTACCACTGGAATGAATATTTCAGAGCGACTCTTTACATTTCGGACCCGACTAAATGGCCGCTGCAGGTCGTGCTTAGACAATTCGTTGTCCGCAAGGACAATACGTCCTTGATCGGCAACCAGAACATGTTCGACAGCTCGATCAACTTTGATTTTGCTTCCCTGCAGGCAGGTACGATCATGATTGCGATTGTGCCGCTGTTATTCCTATATCCGTTCATTTTGAAATATTACGCCAAAGGCGAACTGGAGGGCGGAGTGAAGGACTAAGCGGGAAGGCGAAGTCAGCTTACTTATAAGGCATGAATGTTCAAATTCATAAAAAGGGGAGAAAGATGAACATGAAAAAATTAAGCCTTTTACTCATCGTTGCCATGCTGGTTATGGTCATGTCGGCATGCACATCGAAATCAAACACGCCGGGAGCGGGTCAAACCGAACCCGGGACCGCGCAGCCTGAAGGAAGCGGTGATCCCGTTACGCTGAAGATCGTGTACAAGGATGAAGGAACGGCGAACCCTGTTTCGGTTAAATTCTTCGAGACCTTGGAGAAATCCCTGGCTCAAGACGAAGGATTGAACGTGAAATTCGAGCTTGTGGATCTGGCTCAAGGGAGTTATGCCGAGAACCTGAATCTCTTGCTGTTAGGCGGAACCATTCCGGATATTATCTATTTCCAGGGCGGCGACCAGCAAATTGCCGATCAAGGACTGCTGGAAGATCTGACGCCTTACATTGAAAATTCAACCTACATTAAAAATATCATCGAGCCACACAACAAGACCCGGATGGCAAGTTATCCGTATCTGCTGTGGATCAAACCGCTCGCACCGAAGACGCCGGTTATCCGGGCGGATTGGTTTAATGCCATGGAGAGCTCCAAGGCCCTGATGGAAAACCCGACCGTCGACAATTATTATGCCTTCTTCAAGGAACTGGTGGAGAAGAAGCCGGGTGAAGGCAAGCCGAGCTACGCGCTGACGGCAGCAGGTGATATTGCCGAGATCAACTTTATATTCAATACGGCTTTCGGTTTAGATACGACTTGGCTTAAGAAGGAAGACGGAACGTATGAGTACTCCAAGGTTTCTCAGAAGGAAAAAGAAAAGTTGACGTTCTACAACAAGCTCTACAAGGAAGGACTGCTGGACCCGCAATTCATTACGAAGCAATGGGATACGAAGGAAGACGCCTTCTATAAAGGTGAAGCTGCCGTTATTACGGGCACGGCCGGCAAAATCATCGATTTGTATGACGGAAGAATGCAGGAACTCGGCGGAGATGACGCCAATCTGATCGTGCTGCCGCCTGCCAAGGGCGAGGCTCAAGGCTTCGGGGCCACCGATGTGACGAAGGAATCCAGAGGACTTGCGATCTCTTCGCAGTCACCGCATAAAGACGTAGCGTTCAAGGTCTTCGATTACCTTGCAAGTCCGAAGGGGCAAATGCTGGACCGCCTCGGTTTCGAAGAGGAGCATTACAAGGTGGTTGACGGAGAAATCGAGCTGAACGAGAAATACTACAGCGAATGGTATGCGCGTTTCTGGGAGCCGACCGAGATCAAATCCGAAACACCATTGAAAACGCCGCTCCTTGGAGAGCCGGGTACCGAATCGCTGAAAATGGCTGGCGAATTCTACACGGAAGACAACAACTTTATCATTCCGGAGCAGTTCATTGCGAATTGGGACGCGATGAACAACCTGTACAAGGAATATTCCACGGACTTTATTACAGGCAAGAAGGACTTGTCCCAATTCGACCAATTCGTCGAAGCCTGGAATGCTGCAGGCGGAGCAGAGATAACGAAATACGCCAACGAAAACATCAAGTAAGGAGCTTATAATTATGACTTCGTTTCGTGACCGGGTGAGGGGCGTGGTGATATCCACCGCGCTCGGAGACGCAATGGGAGCTCCAATCGAGAAATTGACGTATGGGGAGATCAAGTCCAAATACGGACGCGTGGAATCCCTGATGACAAGATGGCATAAGATGGATCTGCCTGCCGACGTCAGGCTTGGCCGTGTAAGAGGCGATGGCATTGTCACGGACGATACGCTGATGACAATTGCGCTCATGAACGTGTATCTTACCGAGGGCAGGCATCTGGATGCGTATGATATGGGCAACGAGTTCGTGAAGGAGATTGCGTTCCGCAAGACGTTTGTCCCTGAGCTGAATGAGGAAACGTTGATCATTGACCGGTTGTTCTATCCGGAAAAATATATCTTTATGCGTCATGTGCTGGCGAATTGCGATCCGAGAGAAGGCGGCATCGGGAATATGGTGAACTGCGGGGCGGCGATGTACATCGCCCCGATCGGGATCGTCAATGCGGGCAATCCAAAGGCGGCTTATGATGAGGCCATCCTGTTTGCGATGGGGCACCAGAGCAGCTACGGCCTGGAAGCCGCGGGCGTTCTGGCCGCTTGCGTGGCGAAGGCCTTTGTGCCGGGGGTAAGTGTGGACGATATTGTCCGCACCGCCATCAGCCTGGCGAAAGACGGCACGAAAGCTGCCATTCAAGAGATGACGCAAGCTGCCCGCGAACTGCGGCATCTGCGGGATGACATGGACAAAGTGATCGAAGTGTTTCAGACGATCATGCTCAAATATTCACCGATGGGCGATGACGTGAGCCGCCATATCGACAAGGTTGGTATCCCGAGCAACCATTATACGCCGAGCCGTTTATGGTCGATTGAAGAGCTGCCGATGGCACTGGCGTTTATCGTTCTCAATGACGGTGATTACTATCGTTCGATTCTGGACGGGGTTAACTCCGGACGTGACACCGACTCCATCGGCGTCATGGCCGGGGTGATCCTGGGCGCCATGTATGGCAGCGAGGTTATCCGCAAGGAAGATATCGAACAGCTGAATAAGGTGAACCGCTTGGAGTTGTGCGCTATCGCCGACCGGTTCAGCGGCATTGCCGCGAAGATCATTGAGGAGGATATTCGCATCAATGAGTCTCGGAAGACCATATTGAGTCGTTAGCGTTAAACAAGCAATGAGAACCACAACGGATAAAGAAGAATGCTTTAAATAGGAGGGAGAGCAAATGATACCTAAACATTATGTAGAGACGGTATATGCGGGATTCATCGGCATGAACATTGGCATAAGGCTCGGTGCTCCCATCGAACCGGTGGCTTGGACGTATGAACGCATTCGTGATGTATACGGCGATATCCGGGATTATGTGAAGCCATATACAACCTTTGCCGCGGACGATGACGCCAACGGTCCGGTTTTCTTTATCCGCGCGCTGTATGACGATGCGACAGACCGTGAACTTGAGCCGGAGGATGTGGGCAAAGCATGGCTCAATTACGCACGGGAAGGGATCGGCATGTTCTGGTGGGGCGGCGAGGATATCAGCACCGAGCACCGCGCCTATGTGAATCTGCGCAAAGGCATCCCGGCCCCTCGTTCCGGTTCGATCGAGGTCAACGGCACGGAGATGGCGGAGCAGATCGGCGGCCAGATCTTCATCGATTCCTGGGGTCTGCTGTTCCCGGGTCAGGCGGAGAAAGCGGCGGATTACGCGGAAAAAGCGGCAAGCGTCTCCCATGACGGCAACGGGCTGTATGGCGCCCGCTTCATGGCCGCTTGCATCGCCAAAGCCTTTGATGCTTCGTCCATGGATGAGATTATCGCGGAAGGCCTGCGCATGATTCCGGATGACTCCACCTATGCGCGCGTGGTCCATGCGGTGATGGACTTCCATCGGGAGCAGCCTTCCGATTTCCGCGCTTGCCGCCAGTATTTGGAGGACCACTGGGGATACGATAAATATACGGGCGTATGCCACATTATCCCGAATGCGGGCGTGTGCGTGCTTGCCCTTCTGTATGGCGAGGGAGATTTTGCACGCACGGTCGAAATCGCCTCGATGTGTGGCTGGGACACTGATTGCAACGCAGGCAATGTGGGAACGATCCTCGGTGTTTACTGCGGCCTGGCGGGGATCCCGGATCATTACCGCAAGCCGATCAATGACTTCATCGTGGCTTCCAGCGTGTCCGGCTATTTGAATCTGGTGGATTTTCCGTCATTCGCCAAAGAGCTTGCACTGCTTGGCTATCGCCTCAACGGAGAGAAAGCACCTGAAGAGCTGGCTCGTCGGGTGAGGCAGGGCGAGGTGTACTTCGATTTCGACCTGCCGGGATCTACGCACGGCTTTCGGACGAGTAATTCGTTCAAGACGCCTGTCTTGCGCCACTCCATCAAGAATGCCTATGATGGCAGAGGATCTTTGGAAGTCGTCTTTGATCGACTGGTGGAAGGGGACAGCAGCAAGATTTATTATAAACCGTTCTATCGCCGGGCGGAGTTTAACGATGAGAAATATAAGCCGACCTTTGCCCCTCTGGCCTACAGCGGGCAGACCGTATCCGCCCGCATTTATGTGGATCAGTGGGAAGGCGAACCGGTTACCTTGACTCCGTATGTACGCAATACCTATACGCAGGAGGACGTGCGAATGGCTCCGTTTACTCCTATGTGCGGAGAGTGGAACCCTGTTCAATTCGTCATTCCGGATACGGAAGGTGCCATGATTGATGAGATCGGCTGGATACTCGAGAGCCCGTCGCCGCTATTGAATCGTGCCATCGGAAGTTTGTTCGTCGGGCAATTCCGAATCACGGGAGCTGCGGATTATACGATCGATTTTGCCAAGCAGGCCAAAGAATTCGCTTCGATCACGCCATTCTCGCATCATCGAGGAACATGGGAGCTGCGTGAAGGAGCGCTGCATTGTACTTCGGTAGGTGATACTTCGTCCTATTCCGGCAATTACTATGCCGAAGATATGGAGATTGAAGCGACCATCAAACCGATATCCGGCACCAGCCATTGTCTGATTACAAGAGCACAGGGCGTTATGCGTCATTATCTGGCCGGGTTCGACGGCCCGAATTCCGTATCGTTTATCAAACAGGATTTCGGGATCAAGCGTCTGATTACGGCAAGATACGATTGGGCATTAGGCCAAGAATACCGCCTGAAGCTGGTTTCCGAGAAAGATCGGTTCATCCTGTATATTAATGGAGAGAATGTGCTGGAATGCAAGGAAACCGCTTATGGTCATGGCATGTTCGGCTTTGGCTGCTTGGATGACGGCGAGAATGAGATCAAGGATGTTCGCATTCGTACATCAGAGCCGAAGTCGGTATAAGAGAAGGGAGCGGATTGGCTTTGCGGAAGCTGGTTGTCATTGGCAGCATTAATATGGATGTTGTGAGTACTGTAGAGCAGTTTCCCCGGCCGGGGGAAACGATTCATAGCAGGGGCACATCTTTTTTTCCCGGGGGGAAAGGGGCGAATCAGGCTGTGGCGGCAGCCTCGGCAGGTGCGGATTGCGCCATGGTCGGCGCGGTTGGTCTTGATCCATTTGGGAAGACCCTGGTTGCTTCTTTGGAGGAACGAGGCGTTGGCGTTGCTTCCGTCCTCTCCAAGACAGGCACCTCGGGGATGGCGATTATCACGGTCAACGAGGAAGGCGAGAATTATATTGTGCTGTCGGAAGGAGCCAATGGGCAGTTGACTGAAGAAGACGTAGCGACAGAGGCGAAATGGGATGGAGTATACGCTGTGCTGCTGCAGAATGAAATTCCGTGGCAGACGACGCAGTACGTTATCCAATCGGCCAACAAGGCAGGCGTTCGCGTCTGGCTGAATCCGGCACCTGCGCGAAAGGTACCTCATGACGTGCTGCCGCTGATCGATACATTAATTGTGAACGAGACCGAAGCAGAAGTGGTAAGCGGCCTGAAGGTGGAGGACGCTGCTACAGCGGATGCAGCTGCAGCGTCGATCATCGGCAGAGGCACCTCCAACGTGATCATCACCCTGGGCGAGCAAGGCTGCTACTATGGGAATGTCAGAGGCGTCCGTTACACCGTTCCGGCTTTCCGTGTCGCAGCCGTGGATACCACGGCGGCAGGAGATACCTTCATCGGTGCTTATGCGGCGGCTTGCACGGAGGGACTGGAAACGGAAGAGGCCCTTCAGTTTGCAACTGCAGCGGCTGCACTGACGGTAACCCGGCCAGGCGCACAAGCCTCCATACCGTCCAAGGAAGAGATTATGGACTTTATAAACAAATAATTCGTTGCAAAAAGCGAGAGGGCGTCTTCGATGCATTCTCGCTTTTGTCATTTTCCCCTAGCATTGCGAATATGCGCCACAGGCGTACCATAACAGCGATCCCCATTCATTCCGGATTTGATGAGGCTGCAGTGATTGTGAACCAATGTCATGTGAGATCTAAATGGAGCTGCCCGACATGTTCTGCCGAACCCTTTCATATATGTAAGAGTGATGATAATGAATCTATGAAATGGGGTATCTGGATTATGGCAAAACAAAAAAGAGGCAAATCCTTGTGGAACCTACCAACTCGCGCCCGCGGTACATGCCCGGTGTGCAAGAGTACGCGGACTAAACTGTTGTATCCCCGGACCAAATCGGACGGGACTGCCCTGAAAGTGTGCAAGCGCTGTGACGGCGCTTCGCAGGAGCGGGTGGACGCGGCTGTGTAGTTATACCAGCGGCCTTGACTGCACGAACGATGGGATAATCTTGTGCATCTCGTGCATAGCTTTTCGAAATCCGGCTTATAAAGCTCCCTCACAGGAACATACCGAAGTCAAACCGGCTCAAGTCGCAACTGTTAGGGCGCATGCTCAGGTTTCTGTCCGGCATGCAGCTCGGGTGGCACCCGCTGCGCCCTATAATCCCTGCCTGTCTTGCCGTTCAGGGATTATTTGGAATATAATAGTTTTACCAAAGAGCGTGCATAGACCGTATTCCTCGTGAATCGGTCTATGCTTTTTTAAGAGATAGGAAAGTATAAACATCCGAGGCTTAGCATCCTGATCTCGCAAGAAAAACTTCCGCTAAATGCGGTCTGTCTTCTGAGAAAAGTACGTCGATAGAGGTTTTTCTTACACGGATACAGGATTATAGGGTTACGCTCATATTCAGTTGCGGCTACCAAATGTAACAACCTATGGAAAAAGAATGGCGAGAGGCGGGGAAAAACATCAAGTTACTGGAGGTGGATGGATGTTAGAGGAGCGGTTAAAGGAATACATAAGCCAGCATAAGCAATTGATGACGGATTTAGGCAGCGTCTGCGACTTAGGACTGCCGCAATGCTATATTGCTGCGGGCTACATTCGAAATTATGTGTGGGACCTGCTTCATGGGTTAGAAGGGACGGATCGACATACGGATATTGATGTGGTGTATTTCGATCCGGAAGATGTGTCTGAAGCGCGGGACATTCGATTGGAAGAGCTTCTTAGAACAACAACGGGGAACCTGAAATGGTCGGTCAAGAATCAGGCCAGAATGCATGTGAAGAATGGAGATGAGCCTTATGACTCGACCCATGCAGCGTTAACCTATTGGCCGGAGACGGCTACCGCGGTCGGGGCAAGGCTGAACGCCGAAGGAGAGCTTGAGCTCTGTTGTCCTTACGGGTTAGAGGATTTATTTGCGCTTCGGGTTCGCAGAAGCCCTAATTTCCATAAGCGGAGCTATTATTTGGAACGGGTAGGGAAGAAGCAATGGAAGAATCAGTGGCCGCAGCTAACGATAAACGAGGATTAGACAAAGGCATCCAACCAGAAGCTTTAGTGAGATAGGAAATGAGCTTGACCGTATTGAATTTATAGGTAGGCCTTATAACGGCCGGAACAAGGGGCTATCGCATGGACATATTCAACCGCGCACGTCAAAAGGAAATATTGTATCACGAGACACTGTACGAAGAAGCCGTATTGTTTCAGCCTGGGAGCTGGTTAGCCAAGCCCGTGCAGACGGTTCTGGATCATCTGGAATTATTATCGTTTCATGAGACGCGGGTATTGGATCTGGCCTGTGGCGTCGGGCGTAATAGTATCCCGGTTGCGCAGCGGATCCAAGCGGCGAACGGGCAGGTCGTTTGCGTGGATCTGCTGCCATCGGCAGTCGAGAAGCTGCGGCAGTATGCGGTATTACATGGCGTAAGCTCAAACCTTGAGGCGATTGTGGCAGACGTTGAGCACTATGAAATTGCCGAGGATACTTATCATTACGTCATCGCATGCTCATGCCTGGAGCATATGAGCTCCGAGGATGCCTTCGTATCCAAGATCGAACAGATGCAGGCAGGAACCGTGCACCAGGGCATACACTGCATCATGATGAGCACAGAGGTGAAGGAAATCGATCAGGAAACGGGCTTGGTGGAGGAAGGTTTAATCGAGTTGAATCTGTCTTCGGACAGAGCCTTTTCCATGCTCGATGAGCTGTATTCGGAATGGGAGATCTTAACGAGGCGGCAGGTGCAGCAGGATATTCAAGAAGTGAAGGGTGGGAGAGACGTGCTTTTTCGAAGTCAATGGATCACCTTCACTGCAAGAAAAGGAGTGTGTTAAGTGTGGTGAAACATACGCATCTCGGCGTTTATGGAGTATTGATTCAGCATGATCATATCCTGTTGATCCAGAAAGCGAGAGGGCCGCACAAGGGGAAGTGGGATTTACCGGGCGGCTCCATTGAGTTCGGAGAAGAGCCGGAGCATACGCTGCAGCGCGAATTTATAGAGGAAACCGGGCTTTCACCAATAAAGGGCAGTATACGGACGGCCGTATCCTACACGATCGTATACCAGTATGAAGCGAATCAGATGGAAGAGCTGCATCACATCGGTATCATGTATGATGTCGAGCTGCTGAATGGTAACGCCGTAATCAAAACGGGCGGAGACGGTCAAGACTCATTAGGAGCAAAATGGATTCCCTTGGAGTCATTGGGGCTGTTACCGTTAACTCCGTTTGTAGAGATGATGATGGAACCCGTATTAAAAGGTGAGACTTCTAAAGTAGCAGAGGTTGAAAGATGACGACTTTATATTTTGTGAGACATGCGGAATCTCCATTTATCGAGGGGAAGGAAAGGTCGAGGGGATTGTCTGCCGAGGGTTCCCTCGCAGCGGTTCGAGTCAAGGAATTGCTCCTGGGGGAAGGGATTGACGTTATCATATCAAGCCCTTATCAGCGAGCCAAGGATACGGTCCAACCATTGGCGGACGCTTTAGGACTACCGATTGCGGAACAAGAGGACTTGAGGGAACGGAATGTCGGAGATTTTCAGGGGCATTCATTCCTCGATGCCAAAAAGATCCTTTTTCAGGATCCAATTACCTCCTTCCCCGGAGGGGAATCCAGCAAAACCGCGCAAAGCCGAGCAGTCCAGGTGCTGGAGGAAATCCTGAATATGCATATCGGAAAGCGTGTCGTGATTGGCACGCATGGCGACATTATGACACTCATGCTGCAGCATTATGATCAACGATATGACTATCATTTCTGGCAAGGAACGACGCTGCCGGATATATACCGAGTCGAGTTTGAAGAAGGACGGCTAGTGAATATAGCTCGGTTATGGAGCGAGCAATAATGCTGGAGCACTCAATATGATAAAAAAGGGGGCTGCTCCTATGAAGGTTTGCTCACTTGACGGACGATTCGTCATACTCGAAATTGTGTCCAATGAAGAATGGCTGTGCTCAGGATGTTATCCTAGCACAGCCACTTCTTACATTTCGGCTCGTTGCCGCTTCGAAAGCGCGTATACATTATGTAGACTGTACCTTACTTAAAATTTGAAAATGTTGATCGTTTTTTGCAGCCGGAAGACAGCATTATTCATCGCTTCAGCCTCCTCGGCCATCTTCTGGATCGATGAGATGCCTTCATTCATGGAGGCCGACACCTGCTCCGTTCCTGCGGCGGATTGCTGCGTAATCGCCGATATATTCTGAATCGCGGAAGAAATGCTCTTCGCACTTTCGAGCATGGATTCGCTCTCCTTGGAGAAAGCGGCGATCTGTTCCGAAATATACTGCACACTGTTTACAATCTCCATGAACACCAGCTCAGCTTCACGGATCATTTCGGTTTGCTGCCTGACGACCTCTTCATTAATTTTAATGTTCTGGGTCGCATGTTTCACGTCCGATTCGATGCTCCGTACGAGATTGAATACTTCCCTTGTTGATGACGTGGATTCTTCGGCCAATTTACGCACCTCTTGGGCGACAACGGCAAAGCCGGCGCCGTGCTCGCCTGCTCTTGCCGCTTCAATGGATGCGTTCAAGGATAACAAGTTGGTCTGATCGGCAAGTTCCGAGATCGTCTCCGTGATCTGGGTAATTCCTCTGGCACTCCGGGCCAGTGCATCAATGGACTCCGCGACTTTGGCCGTTGCGTCAATATTACGCTGCATTCCTGCAGACTGTTTGGCGACGGAGTCCCTTCCTTGCTCAACCAGTCCCAGCGTTTCGATCGATCGGGTATTCATTTCCCGGGTTGTATGCGTATAGTTGCTGACCTTCTCCTCGATCTCGCCAATGGAATGCGTCATTTCGGCTACGTCATCCGAAATTTCGTTAGCCCCGACGGCCAACTCATTGGAAGATAAGGAGACTTGATTCATCACTTGAATGAGCTCCTGGTTTTTAATCGAGATATTGGAGCTTGAGGTCATGACCTGACGCGTAATATCCGAGGTTTCCTGCAATATTTTACGAAGCTTGTCCACCATGCTGTTGAATGTTCTGCTGAGATCGTTCATGCCCCCAACCTCTTCTACCTGGAAGGTGAAGTCGCCTTTAGCGATTTTGGCAGAAACGCTGGAGATTTCCGCAAAGGAGTTAGTAAGCGTTTTCTCAATAAGACGAGAAAGAGGAAAAGTAAGACCGATTAGTACCACTACGATGACCACGCCAATGATTGCTTTACCCATCAGAATAAATGCAAGCAGCATTGGTACCGCAAACAAAGCGGCAATGAGAAAACAGGCTGCAGTAATTTTTCGTGAGATAGGGAGTCTGTTGAACCATGCCATAAGAATGAGTCCTCCTCAACAACATAGGATATATTTACCGCAATTATAGCATCGACGGGCAAAACTAGATAGAACGAATTGACTAAAAGTGTTGGATTAGGTCGAAAGAACTGAAAATGAGAAGGGAGAGGGGATACGTAGCAAATAAGCGAATCCCCACTTGATGCGCAAATATGAAATGATTTTATTTTACTGCCCGGAATAAGGCGGAAGCGAGATAATCGGTATTATCCAAAATCATGCGGTCATGCTTAAACAGCGTTTCCCAGAGCGCAACATCGAACAGGAGTCCTTTATCGCGCTGTTCAAATGAATCCAGATGACGTGTCTGCTCTTCCTTTAGCTGCTCATTGAAGTGGTTGTACTCCAGAATTTCTTCCTGTTTAAACCCGCAAGCCAAGAGGGATTCCGCCCATTCTTCTCTCATCATCAGATTAGGTATTCCGAAGAATTCGAGCAGTTCCTGAAGCTTTGCTTCCGGCATGGGCATATCAAGCAGTAATTCTCTGTCCAGCAGGACGCCTCCGCGATCCAGAACGCGGTAATATTCGGGCAGCGATTTCGAAGTATCCGTAAATACGGTAACAGACTCGGCCATGATCAGATCAAATTGGTTGTCCTCGAAAGGCAATGCGCATACATCCGCTTGAAGGAACTGTACGTCGATTTCCATCGCTTCGGCTCGTGCCCGTGCTTTTTTGATCATATTTTCGTTCAGATCAATAGCTGTCACTTGATACCCCATCTCCGAAAGATGGCATGCGGTTCTGCCAGTTCCGCACCCCACCTCCAGAATGCGGCTGCCCGGTTGAATGGGATAATTCTTCAGCATTCTGAGGGTTGCCTCGAATCCTCCCGGGTGGGCACTGCCCATGCCTAGTTTGGAGAGCATATGAATGTAGTTCATCTTATCTATCCCTTCTTCCTTGTCATCAACATGAGGGTAATCGTTTATTTACCATATGATTCAGGTACGTTTAGGGTTTTAGCTGAATTAGATATTTTGAGCCCTTTTTTCGGGAGGATCAGAGTCATAATGGAGGAAACGTCATGAGGATGGAACCGGTAGAGGCAGCGGAACGCGTCATTCAACACGATTATCCCGACTGTTTGCTTGCCGTGCTTGGCGGCAGCGCGAGCAGAGGCGAATATAATGAACAATCCGATTTGGACATCATGGTCATTGAACGAGACGGTTATGATTTCAGCAGGAAGACGATAGAGGCGCATGGGTGGATCGCGGAAATCTTTATATTGTCTTTATCCTCCTATCGCGAATATTTTGACGAGGGAGTGATCGCGGCGAATCCGTCATTTCAACGGATGATCGCAGAAGGGACGGTGCTGTGCGCGCTGCCCGAGGGAGAAGAGGTGCGGACGGAAGCCCACAGCGATTTGAATTACGGACCCATGCCATTGACGCTAACCGACATTAACCAATACCGTTATATGCTAACCGAGTACATGCTGGACTTGGAGGGTCCACGAAGGGATGGCGAAAAATGGTTTACGGTGCACAAAATAGCGGCGATTCTCTGTGAATTTGTACTTAGGGTGAACCGGGAGTGGACGGGTGAAGGGAAAACGCTGTTCCGGCTGTTCAGCCGCTATGACACAATCATGGGAGAACGATTGGAAGCAGCGCTTGCGGCGATGTATCGCCAGGATGATCCTTCAGCTCTGATGGCATTCACCGAGGAAATGCTCCGTCCGTATGGAGGGAAACTTCTCATTGGTTACGAGGAATAAAATTTCCTTGCGAATAGATAAAGAGAGGTACATTAGCCGTGACGCTAGCACAAATCGGGAAATACTATAATAGTGTGATTACATCACGTCATTTTTTAAATCCAGGAGGGGATCTTCATGAGCGGAGAATACGGCGGCGCATGGGGCAATTCAGTAGGAATTATTTTGGTTCTCTTTATCCTGCTCGTAATCATCTTGAGTGCTTGGGTTTAAACCGTCAAGATTCT
The DNA here is from genome assembly GCF_050279985.1 of Paenibacillus sp. NPDC093718. Taxonomy (NCBI): domain Bacteria; kingdom Bacillati; phylum Bacillota; class Bacilli; order Caryophanales; family Paenibacillaceae; genus Paenibacillus; species Paenibacillus sp. NPDC093718. Next base: position 579,081 of record NZ_JBNNUS010000001.1, on the reverse strand, counting down.
TGGCAGCTAGTGACAGGAAAGCCCGGCTCTTGCCGGGCTTTTGTCTGCCCCAATATAACTCAATTCGATGCGGCTTTGACCGATGGGCTGTGGGCAGACACAACCGCAGTCATGACCAGATGACTGCTGTCGGATTGGATCGCATGCAAAAACGCTTCTTCAAGAGACCCAAACACCCGGGATAAGGACCCGTCCAACCGGCTGGCGTAATGAACGCTTCCGGCGAATGTACCGGCTGCCTTCGCACGATTTACTTCACCGTAGATGACATCCATGTAGTTATCCGTACCCATGGGGTAAAGAGCGAACTGGCAGGCAGTCTCCATATCGGCAAGTTCTCCAATGTCGTTGTTCAAGAGGGTCGAATCCTCAGTCATATATACATCGGCGTCCGTATCTCCAGGGCAGCCAATGGAATAAGTACCATTAAAAACAGTGTGCACGCCACTCGCCGCAGCATGGGCGAATATCGCCCTTGTAACATCAAAGACATGCTCCGCACGTCCGCGAATACAGGTGCTCACATCATCAGTCTGAATCCACACCTTCCCCGTATCCACAGATTGCAGCGCGCCCATGATGACCTCCACAAACCGGTCTGTCATGGGAAATACCGAGAACCGGCATCCGACGATCCGGCTGGTTCCGCAAGCAAGCTCATTCATTGTCATTTCCTCCCCATTATATAAGTCCACGCAAAAAAACCGCACCCCATGAAGAAAGTGCAGTTATGCCTACGAAAGGAAATAAACATAAATGCTACACTTCCCCACGCTAGTATGACCTAGATCGGGTGATAAGGGTTAACGGCAGCCCGCCGTCTCTCAGCACATGGCACCCCTAGTACAGCCAACATCTTATGTAGTTGGTTACCGCAAGTTTTGCCCCCGAACTTCATGTTGTCGTAGAAGTTCATGGGTTCTTACCTGTGTAATTGTATCGTTTTGCGATCGGATTTTCAATCTTTGCTTTATAAAAAAAACCGCCTGTCCCAGTTGCAGGAACTTAGGGAGGCGGCTTATTTCATCTGTTTGATTAGTTATATACTTTCACGCGATCTTCCAGCGGTGCAAATTCTTTTTCGCCTGGTTCAGCAACCGGCTTGCCGAAAGGCATTTGAGCAATCAGCTTCCAGCTTTCCGGGATGTTCCATTCGGATTTTACTTTTTCGTCGATCAGCGGGTTGTAGTGCTGCAGGGATGCGCCCAGACCTTCTGCTTCAAGGGATGTCCATACTACAAATTGCAGCATGCCGTTGGATTGGTTGGACCAAACCGGGAAGTTGTCGGCATAAGCGGCAAAGTTTTGTTGCAGCCCGGCAATGACGTTGTTGTCCTCGAAGAACAATACCGTACCGTAACCAGCGCGGAATGAAGCCATCTTGTCGGCAGTGGATTTGAATGCTTCTTCATCGCCAACAACTTCCTTCAGGATGCCTTCCGTGATGTTCCACAGTTTATCGTGCTGTTCGCCAAGCAATACAACGACGCGTGCACTTTGGGAGTTGAAAGAAGACGGAGTATACTTAACCGCTTCGTTTACGATTTCCTGAATACGCTCGTCCGAGATAACGGATTCTTTGCTAATCCCGTAATAAGAACGGCGATTTTTGAGTGCAGCTGAAAAATCTTTAGACATTGAAAAAAAACCTCCTGGTGTAATCGAATTTGCATACGCCTGATAAGAAGATGTCCCTTACTACAAGCAAATATGCATTTTACGTTATTAGCCATAATTTCAATTATCATTCCATATTAACTTACGTTTAGTTAGAAATAATAATTATGTTAGGATATTAATATAACTTAGAGGGATTGTCAACGACTTTTAATATTTAATATTATTTTTCTTATCCATTTAATAAGAATTGAAACCGTGTAGTTTTTAGAGAAGTCTCATTATGACAGTAACCACATTAAAGGGAGATTTAACTAAAGAGTGGTTCTTCCTGAGGATATGAGCTATGCTTCCTTGAAACTTCATATTATGAACAATTCATGAACAAAATATACATGTATGAACCAATTAATTGATTTTGATTCTCAATTATACTTGTCGAGCCAGTATGAGGATGATATAATGCATATCAGAACGCGATTGATAATCAATCTCAATGAGAATGATGACGAAAATTGCAAGATCCCGGATACTTAGAGACATACGCATAGAAGGAAGAGCCATGAAGATTAGATACTTATTTGCAGCCGTTGTGGTACTCTCGATAATCTCATTATTTATTGGAGTTAAAGATATCTCGCCACTGCAATTGTTCTCGATGACAGAACAACAACAGCATATTATGCTTGTCAGCCGGATTCCTAGGCTTGTCAGCCTCATATTGGCGGGTGTTAGCATGAGCATCTGCGGATTGATCATGCAGCAGCTCAGCCGCAATAAGTTCGTGTCTCCCACCACGGCAGGTACGATGGACTCTGCCAGACTGGGCATATTGGTAGCCATGCTTGTCTTCACGACAAGCGGACCGCTTATCAAAATGCTTGTGGCATTTGTATTCGCTCTGGCAGGAACCTTTATCTTCATGAAGATACTGGATCGGATTAAGTTCAAGGACGCGATCTTCATCCCGCTCGTAGGGCTGATGTTTGGTAATATCGTCAGTTCGATCGCCACCTTCTTTGCATACAAATATGATCTTATTCAGAATATGTCCGCATGGCTCCAGGGTGATTTTTCCATGATCATGAAGGGCCAGTATGAAATGCTCTATATAAGTATCCCGCTTGTGATTCTGGCGTATCTGTTCGCCAACAAGTTTACGGTGGCCGGAATGGGAGAGGAGTTTGCTACCAACCTGGGCCTTCACTACCGGAGAGTTGTGAATCTGGGACTGGTCATCGTGGCGCTGGTTACAGCTTCCGTCGTGCTGACGGTCGGCGTGATTCCGTTTCTTGGTCTGATCATACCTAATATTGTCAGTTTGTACTTAGGAGACCATTTGAAAAAAAGCCTTTCGCATACCGCGCTGCTGGGGGCCGGGTTCGTACTGTTCTGTGACATCCTGGGCCGGATCATTATTTATCCCTATGAAATTCCGATTAGTCTAACCGTGGGCGTACTCGGAAGCGGTATATTCATTTTCTTACTGATGAGGAGAAAGGCTTATGACTTATAAAGCCAAACTCGGCCTGTTGGCCGCAGCGGCAATCATCCTGGTGGCAGTCTTTCTGTTCATTGATCTTGGCGGCAATTGGGATTACGCGCTACCGAGGAGAATCAAGAAGGTGCTTGCCATTATTCTGACCGGCGGAGCAATTGCTCTGTCTACCACGGTGTTTCAAACGGTCACGAATAACCGGATACTGACGCCTAGCGTTATGGGATTGGATTCCTTATATATACTGGTCCAGACCACCGTCATCTTTGTCTTCGGATCCTTCACGCTGTACAAACTGGGCAGCAACGTTAACTTTCTGATTAACGTTGGTGCGATGATCCTGTTTGCCGGAGTCTTATATAAGATTCTGTTCAAAAGGGAAGGGAACAACATTTACTTCCTGCTGCTGATCGGCATGATCTTCGGAACCCTGTTCTCCAGCATGTCTTCCTTCATGGAAGTGCTGATTGACCCGAACGAGTTCCAATTTGTAGCCGACAAAATGTTTGCCAGCTTTAACAATGTGAAGACCGAGCTTTTGGTCCTTTCCGTCATTGTCGTAGCGTTGACCTTGCTGTACTTTGCCCGATTTGCCAAGTACCTGAACGTGCTGGCACTAGGTCGTGAGCAGGCGATCAACCTTGGCGTGAATTATGACTATGTTGTGAAGCGGCTTCTTATTGTGGTTGCCGTTCTGATCTCGGTGGCTACCGCTTTGGTAGGTCCGATTACATTCCTCGGGCTCCTGGTGGTCAATGTTGCGTACGAAGTGATGAAGACATACAGGCATTCATATTTAATAGCAGCATCCATACTGATTAGCGTTATCGCACTGGTCGGCGGTCAATTGGTTGTAGAGCGGGTGTTCACGTTCTCTACAACGCTCAGCGTCATTATCAACTTCATCGGCGGTGTCTACTTCATATACCTGCTACTAAAGGAGAGTAAAGCATGATCCAGGTTACGAACGTATCGAAAGTCTATGGCGGCAAAAAAGTCGTTGATAACGTGTCGGTTACGATCCCGAAAGGTCAAATCACTTCCTTTATCGGCCCGAACGGTGCCGGCAAGAGTACGCTGCTGTCCATGATTAGCAGATTAACAGGCAAGGACAGCGGACAAATTACGGTGGACGGTAAAGAGGTTAGCCAATGGAAGAGCGGCGATCTGGCGAAGAAGGTTTCGATCCTGAAACAATCGAACCATATCAGCCTCCGTCTGACGGTTCGTGAGCTTGTATCCTTCGGTCGTTTTCCTTACTCTCAGGGCAGATTGAACGCGGAAGACGAGAAATACGTGGATGAAGCGATTTCCTATATGGAGCTTGGGGATATGCAGCATAAATATCTTCATCAGCTCAGTGGCGGTCAAACCCAGCGTGCTTACATAGCGATGGTCATTGCCCAGAATACAGAGTATATCCTGTTGGATGAGCCACTGAACAATCTGGACATGAAACACTCCGTACAGATTATGAAGATTCTCAGAAAGCTTGTCGCTGATCTGAACAAGACGATTGTCATCGTGATTCATGACATCAACTTCGCTTCGTTCTATTCGGATTACATTGTGGCATTGAAGGATGGAGCCATTGAAAGCGAAGGGAAGACCGAGAATATCATTCAGAGCAATGTGCTTCGCGGAATCTATGACATGGACATTGAGATCGAAGAGATTAATGACAACCGGGTGTGCGTATACTACGGCTAAGCGGCATGATATTAGAGAGTAGAGGATAAGGATTCTGGAAGATAACAGCACGGAATCCTTATCAAATACAAGGACAGGGCTGCCTTGGATATAGGACGGCATGGTTTAATCTGTTCATATTGAATTACATATTCAACCATAAATTCAAAAATATGTTCAATTATAGAAGCTTTTAATTATAAAAAATGGGGTGTAACAATGAAAAAATGGTTGGCTTTATTTATGGTAGCAATGTTCACGTTTGTACTCGCGGCTTGTGGTCAAGACGATAAAACAAGTGGCACGGGTGGCGGAGATGCAGCTGGAGATACACCGGCTGCAACTGAAGAAATCACGATTACCCATCAACTGGGTGAAACACCTGTCAAGAAGAATCCTTCCCGCGTCGTTGTTTTCGATTTTGGTATTCTGGACTCTGTCGATAAATTGGGTATTGAGGTTTTGGGCGTTCCACAAGCCAATATCCCGGCCTACCTGTCCAAATTCGAAGACAAGAAATACGAGAATGTGGGCAGCTTGAAAGAGCCTGACTTTGAGAAAATCAACAGCATTAACCCGGATCTGATCATCATTTCCGGCAGACAGCAAGATGCGTACGAGGAACTCAGCAAAATTGCTCCAACCATCTTCCTGGGTGTTGATACAAGCAAATACATGGAATCCTTTAAAGCAAACATGAACACGCTGGGTCAAATCTTTGGCAAAGAAGCAGAAGTTGAAAAAGAGCTTGCTACGATTGACGAGAACATCAAAGCTTTGAATGAGAAAGCTACAGCAACCGGCAAGAAAGCATTGATCATCTTGGCTAACGAAGGCAAAATCAGTGCATACGGACCAGGTTCCCGCTTCGGCATTCTGCATGACGTGTTCGGTTTCGGAGCCGTAGATCCTAACATCGAAGTCAGCACACATGGTAAAGACATTTCGAATGAGTACATCGTTGAGATGAATCCGGATTATCTCTTTGTTGTCGACCGCGGTGCAGCGGTTGCCACGGGCGAAGGAGCTTCAGGTGCTAAAGCGGTCGTTGAGAACGAGCTTGTGAATACAACGAACGCGGCAAAAGAGGGTAACATCGTTTACTTGAACCCGGATTTCTGGTATCTTTCCGGCGGCGGCCTGACGTCCGTATCCGAAATGATCACGGAAGTAGACGCAGCTATTAAATAAGTTTAGCGAATTCGTCATGAATATAGGAAACACTGGAGCTTTCGTATAAAGCTCCAGTGTTTTATTTTTTTGCATTAGGGTAAGTGGGTAACGGATAATAAGAAGGACGGATCGTGACCGTAGCAGATGATGATCAACAAGCAATCACAGCCATGAAGAGACGATGAGGAGGTCTTTACTATGTTTCGTAATCAAATCTATATTGCTGGACAATGGATTCAGACCGAGGAACAGATGGATGTATATAATCCGGCGGATGGAAAGGTGATCGGCACCGTTTCCAAGGCCGGCAAGAAGGAAGCCGGGCTTGCCGTTGATGCGGCAGCCGATGCGTTTCCGGCGTGGTCCCGCAGAACGGCGAATGAGCGGGGGGAACTGCTGCGCCGCTGGCATCAGCTCATAGCGGAACATACGGATGAATTGGCGCGGATTATGACAACAGAGCAGGGGAAACCGCTTAAGGAAGCAGCGGGCGAGATACAATATGCCAACAGCTTTGTGTCCTGGTATGCGGAGGAAGGCAAACGAATCTACGGCGAGACTATACCCGGATCATCCAGCCGGCAGCGCATCATTGTAACGAAGCAGCCCGTTGGCGTAGTAGCAGCGATTACCCCGTGGAACTTCCCGGCATCCATGATTACCCGCAAAGTGGCGCCTGCTCTGGCCGCCGGCTGCACCGTGGTGATCAAGCCATCCAGCGAGACGCCGTTCACGGCCATCAAGCTGGTGGAGCTTGCCGATCAGGCCGGTATTCCAGCCGGGGTCATTAACATCGTAACCGGAGCTTCAAGCGACATTTCCGGTGTGTGGCAGGCAGACAGCCGCGTAAGAAAGCTGTCTTTTACCGGATCAACCGAAGTGGGGAAACAGCTGATGGCCGGAGCTGCCGCTAACGTCAAGAAAATATCGCTGGAGCTTGGCGGCCATGCGCCGTTTATCGTGACGGATCAGGCTGACCTGGATCAAGCAGCTGCGGGATTAATCTCCTCCAAATTCCGCAATGGGGGACAGACCTGCGTATGCGCCAACCGGGTTTATGTGCAGGAAGGGATTGTGCAGGAGTTTGCCGCGAAGTTTGCTGAGCTAGTGAAGGAATTGAAGGTAGGAAATGGACTGGATAACGGCGTTGATATCGGTCCTTTGATTAACCGGGACGCTGTGGATAAAGTCGTGAGGCAGATCAAGGACGCGCAAGAGAAGGGCGGCGTCATACTAGCAGGAGGTCAATTGTTACCGGAGCTGGGCCGCAATTATATTGAACCGACGGTCATTATGAACGCAACCGACGACATGGAATGCATGAACGAGGAAACCTTCGGCCCCCTTGCTCCAATTGCCACGTTCAAATCGACAGACGAAGCGGTACAGCGTGCCAATAATAGTCCCTATGGATTAGCTGCCTATGTCTTTACACAGAATCTAAGTGAAGCGGTCAACATTGCGGAATCGCTGGATTACGGGATTGTGGGCGTGAATGATCCGGTGCCCTCGACGGCGCAAGCGCCGTTCGGCGGATTTAAAGAGAGTGGACTTGGCCGGGAAGGCGGGCACTACGGAATGGATGAGTTCCTGGAGGTGAAGTACATTTCGCTTGGTTTATAAGAGCGAAATGGGCTCAACGCTCCCATGTAATAACGCGCAAGCGGCAAGCTGCCCGGAGACAATGTGCCTTGATGCGTTGCGTGATATGAACTAAACATGCTTAACCCAAAATGAAGGGGCATGCTCAAGGTCTACAGACCACGAGCATGCCCTTTTTATTATGATTGCAGAATGACGGGTTTGCCGGTCTCCGCGGATTCATTGGCGGCCAGCGTTACTTCCAGTGTCTTGAAGCCGTCTTCATAAGATGCCAGCACGAGGCTCGGGTCGTTGTTACGAATGGCGTCGATCAAGGCATTGGTAAGGTTTTTGTAAAAGTCCGTTTTGCTCCGGTACACGATTTCTTTCTCCTTGTCTACAATGGAGAGCGTGGTTCCGTCCAGAACTGCGCGGAAGTCGCGGCCCATGATCTCGATCCCGCTGCGATGATCGAACTGGATAAATCCAGTTTGCATATGGCCGACGGCTCCGGAATCCAACACGAATTGGATGGCGCCCACATCCGGAATGTCGAGGTCCGGAATGTCATTCACCAGCAGCAGCTTCATATCGGCATACAGGCGGGTGATATCGCCGCACAGATAGCGAACCAAGTCGATGGTATGCGTGGACTGCTCAACCAACTGCCCGCCGGATAATGCCTTCTTACGCCACCAAGGAGTCGGTACAGGTGTTGTTATGTAGTGAGCGCGAACCATACCGATTTTTTTGTCCTTGAGAAAATCTTTGGCGATCGCAACAATGTCCAGGTACCGCAGACAGTAGCCGGAAGCTGCTATGATTCCGCTTTCAGCAATGACTTTGGCTTTGTGTCGGACAGACTGGGCGTCCAGCCCCAGCGGCTTCTCCACCATCAGGTGAATGCCCTTTGCGGCTGCCTGTTCTTCGATATCACCATGGCAAAATGGCGGAATGCATACATACAGCACATCCAGCTGCTCTTGCTCCAGCATCGTGCTGCCGTCCGTATAATAAGCCGTACCGTACAGCTCGGCCTGCTGCTTGGCTAACACTTCATTCGTATCGCATATCGCGGCCAGCTGAACATATTCGTTCCCGTGAAGGTTTTTGATATGGACGGCGCCCATGCCTCCCGCTCCAAGCACGCCTGCTTTTATCATAGGTTGCCTCACTCCTGATCGTATAGGATGTTGGTTCCATGTTCCGGTAACTCGATTACTCACACGTGATTATAGCCCCGCTATCCATATTATTCAAGCATTCATTTGAACCTGGATTAACGGATTCGCTATGAAAAAAAGCACAGAAGACCTCCTCGAATACCACGAGTACGACTTCTGTGCCGGTTAACGATTACAGCTCCGACAACGCGATCGTCCGCTTGTGTGCGGATGATCGGTAGGCGGCTACGGCCACGGCAAGTGCCTTGAGCCCATCTTCACCAGTGACGGATGCCTCCGCAGCGTCGGAGGAGATCGAAGCTACGAAATCCCTGATCAGGCTGGCATCCATGCTATCCCCCCATGCATGATGGCGGTATCCGGAATCATCGGTGTAGACGTGCAGTTTCTGGCTGGTGGCATTAACGCTTAGGGTCCCGGCAGAGCCGATAATCTCCAAGGTGACGTCGCCCCAGGTCGGGAACTCCTTGTTCCGCGACCAGCTGCAATCCAGCGTGGCAAACACGCCATTATGGAACTCCATAGTCAGAATGCCGCAATCATCGATAGAGGATTCCGAGATGAGATGGTCGACTTCGGCATACACGTCCTTCACCTCGGCGCCTGTAATCCAGCGCATGATATCGGCGACATGCACCGTATGATCAATGACGGCACCTCCGCCGGATAGCTTGGGATCGATGAACCAACCGCCGGGATTGCGCCCGCGGTTTGTCCCCTTCATCGCCAGAATACGGCCTAATTTTCCCTCGTCTACCATCTGTTTGGCTCGAACGACCGTAGCATTGTAACGCACGGGGAATGCCGTTTGCAGCAGCACGCCGCTTGCTTTGCACGCATCAATCATGTCTTGTGCATCCTGTATATTGGTCGAAAGCGGTTTTTCGCAGAGCACATGCACCCCGGCTGCGGCGGCGGCAAGTACGTGCTCCTTATGATGGACATTCTCGGAGGTGACAATGACACCATCCAGGCCTTGACCAAGCAGCTCGTGATAATCCTGATAATAGGCTGTTCCGAAATACTCGGCGTATTTCCGTCCGCGCTCCTCTACAGGATCGGCTATGCCGACAAGCTCTACGCCTTCGATCCCCTGCAGCGCTTTGGCATAACTGAACGCATGCATATGCGCAAAGCTGATTACTCCCAATTTCATAGCTTTCTCTCCTTCTAAAAAAGATGAGAAAGGATAACCACCAGAGGTGTATCCTTCTTATCCCGTAAGAAAAATGATCCGCTGCATGCGGTCTGACTTTTGAAAGTGCGTCGATCGCCTTTGCCTCATGTTGAGGCGAGTGTGAGCGCATCGTCCTCGATAACCACCGGCTCGCCGGAGGCCATGGAGGCAAGGGCGGCAAGCGCGATACGAAGGGCTTCGTATGCGTCATTTGCCGAGATGAGCGGCTCGCTGCCGTCACGGATACACGACATGAAGTGTTCCAGTTCCCGGTAATAGGGACTCCGTTCAAGCGGGCTTTCCGGTACGACGACGCCGGGAACGGTAGCGGCACTGCCCCGCGTTTTGAAGAGGAGAGGGCTGTCCTTCGCGCTGTCATAATCGATAACGCCGCTTGTGCCCGCCATCTCTAAATTCATGGAGAAACCCTCGTGAGCCCAGGTGCCTTCCACATGCGCGATGACACCACTACGGAAACGAAGGGTTACCAGCGAATAATCCAGCTGGGCCTGATGACGGCCATGGAGCCCTTTGGCATATACGCGCTCAACCTCGCCAAAGCACCAGCGCAGGTAATCAAAATCATGAATCATTGCGTCCAGCGTAATTCCGCCGCTCGCTCCGAAGTCACTGTACCAATGGTTCCAGCCGATCGGATAACCGCCGCCCCGCCCTGCCCGGATGACAGCGGGTTTGCCGATGCTGCCCTGATCCAGAAGCGACTTGGCCTTCACATATTCCGGAAAGAAGCGGAGAACGTGACCCACGAATAAACGCACGCCTTTATCCTGGCAGTAGTTGATCATGAAGCGTGCATCCGCTTCGCTTCTGGCGAGCGGTTTCTCGCATATGACATGCTTGCCGATGTCCGCGGCTTTGACAACAGAGTCCTTATGAAGCGGGGTTGGCAGGCAGACGTCAATGACATCAATGCGATCCGCACCCAAACCTGCAACTGCTGCTTCGAATGAAACATAGGCCTGTGCGCCGTATCTATCCGCCAGCTGCAGCGCTTTTTCCGTCCGGATATCGACAATCCCGGCAAGCTTAACGCCCGGCATTGAAGCATAGGCGGCGGCATGAGTTTTTCCCATGGTGCCTGCACCAATAACTAACACCTGTAACATTTCCGCACACTCCTTTTTTCTGCATGGTTCGAGCGAACCGTGTGCTATCCTTTAATCCCGTTCATGGCGATCCCTTCAATAAAGTAACGCTGAAGGAAGATAAACAGGATGATGATGGGGAGGGTAGCCATTAAGGCGCCTGCCATCAGCAGCGGGTAATCGGTGGAATGCTGTCCCTGGAAGCTGGATATCCCGATCGAAAGGACACGCATCTCCTCGGAGCTCGTCATGATGAGCGGCCACAGCAGATCGTTCCATGAGGCTAATATGGTGAAGATCGCCAGGGAGACGAGAGCCGCCTTGGATAAAGGCAAATAAATATTCCAGTAAATTCGGAAATAACTGCAGCCGTCGATTTTGGCCGCTTCCTCCAGGTCCTTCGGCAGCGTCATAAAGAACTGTCTCAATAAGAATGTACCGAAGGCACTGAATATGCCGGGTACGATCAACACGTAGAACGTGTCAAGCCAATTGAACTCGCGCATGATAACAAAGCTCGGAATCATAACAACCTGGGAAGGGACCATCAATACGGCCAGGAGCGCGAGAAAGATGGCGTTCTTGAAAGGGAATCTCAAGCTGGCAAATGCATAGGCTGCAAGGGAGCACAGAATGAGCTGTCCAGCTGTTCGTCCCACCGTCACGATAACGGTGTTCAAATAATAGGTTCCGAAATCAATGGTTTGGATGACCCGCAGGTAGTTATCCGGGTGCCATTCCACAGGGAGCCATTGGGGCGGAACGGACATGGAATCCGCAAAGGACTTGAAGGATGTGGATATCATCCACAGAAACGGCATAATCATGAGCAGCGCCCCGACAGCTAAGAGGATGTGGACCGCCAGACGGCTTGCTTTTCCAGCATCGGTTGAAGTATTCACGTCTACACACCTCCTGTTATTGGTAGTGGACCCAGCGCTTCTGAATATACATCTGGACCATGGTGATGATCAGAATAACGATAAACAGAATGAAGGCCTGCGCTGAAGCGTAACCCATATTGAAGTATTTGAAGCCGTCTTCCCAGATGCTGTATACAACCGTTCGGGTGGATTCCAGCATCGTGGTCTGTTGATCCATCATGATGAAGATCAGGTCAAACACCTGGAACGAATTGATGAAGGACATGACCAAGACAAAGAACAGGCTGGGCGTCAGCAGAGGCAGCGTAATCCGGAAGAACTTATACAGCGTTCCCGCTCCGTCAAGCGAAGCCGCCTCATAATAGCTGCCGGAGATGCCCTGCAGTCCGGACAGCAGAATGACGGCATTGTATCCGATGCTGCTCCAGACACTGACGAGCACGATGGAGAACAAGGCGAATTTCTCATCGAACAGCCAGTTGGGCTGCGGCAGGTTCATGACACCCAGCACGTGGTTGATCAATCCGAATTCGGAGTTGTACAACCATTTCCACACCATGCCGACCGCGATCGGCATGGTGATGACGGGAATGAAATAGAAGGTGCGGTAAAAGACCATGCCTTTGATCTTCTGGTTCAGGAGCACGGCCAGCACCGTTGCGAGTGCAACGGATAACGGCACCGTACCGACGGTGTACAGCATCGTGTTCAGCATGGAACCGGTGAATTTGTCGTCCTTCATCAAATTTGCGAAGTTATCGAATCCGATGAATTGAGGTGAAGTTAGTCCATCCCACGACGTAAACGACAGGAACAGGGATGCTGCGGAAGGTGCCATATAGAACAGACCGAGGCCCAGCACGACAGGCAGAATGAAGATATACCCCCAGACAGCTTCGTGTACGGCGAGTTTCCCTGCTTTACGCCTGGTTGTCGTTTTAGGAGGTTCTATGGTCACAGTAATGGGAGAGCTCACAGGCTGCACCGTCCTTTCTTAATTTCCGTTTTGGGAGCGGCTGCTCGTCATTTGGTTTCTGTCGCAAGGATGGCATTCATCTGTTCGCCGGCATTTTTTAATGCTTCTTCAAACGATTTCTTTCCGAGGAAAGCCGCCTGAATTTCCTTCACTTCAGCGTCCTGCCATTCTGCGGTTTTCTGGGATACCGGATAAGGCACGGCAAACTCCAGGCTGTCCACGAACACCTGCAGATCAAGAGAAGGAATGGACTTCAGCCAGCCGCCCTCCGTGCCTTTGTACGCAGGCATCGAGAATCCCGATTCGGCGAGTAATTCCTGGCCTTCCTTACCGGAAAGAACTTGAATCAGCTCCCAGGATTCCTGCTCGACTTTCGTCTTGCCGTTGATGGCCCAGCTGAGTCCATGAACGATCGATGCCTTTTCCTTGCCGGCAGGAAGTTCAGCGACACCGAGCTTGTCGCCGAGAAGCTTATACAACTCAGGCGAGTTAACCGATATCCCCGGGAACATGGCCGCCTTGCCGGAGCCGAACAATTGGCGGGACTTCGTTTCAAGCTGCTGCTGCGCATTCGGAGAGTAGCCTTTCTCAATCAAGCTCTGCTGCCATTTGAATGCCGAAAGTGCTTCCGGCGTATCGTAACCGGACGTTTTTTTGTCGTCGGATATCACGTACCCGCCAGCCTGGGCAATATAGTTGTAATAACCGATTTGGCTGTCGATCGGCGTAATATAGCCGTAGATTCCGTTTGATTTATCCGTCAGCTTGGCTGCGTTCTCTTCTACCGTTTCCCAGGTCCAGGTATCGTCGGGATATGGCAGCCCGGCCTTGTCAAATAGTTCTTTGTTGTAAAAAAGTCCGACGGAATCCTGGAAATAAGGAAGTCCGTGAAGCTTACCCTGATAGGAGTACATATCGACGAGCGCTTCGGTATAAACCGAGGTGTCCAGACCGCTTTGCTCAATTAGGGGAGACAGGTCTTTAATTAGACCGGAGGAGGCATAGGAATGAAAGTTAGGGCCGTTCATCCAGTAGACGTCAGGGCCGCTGTTGCCGGCGAGGCTGGTTTTCAGCTTGGTCCAATAATCGGCCCAAGGGGTGTAAGTTACTTTCACTTCAACATTTGGGTGCTTCTCATTGAAAATTTTAATGGACTTGTCCAGCGTGTCCCGCACATTTTCGTCCCATAAAGCGACGTTGATGACCTTCTTGCCGTTATCTCCGCCAGAGGCATTGCCGCCTCCGCAAGCGGACAGTAACGCGGTGAACACGAATAATATCGAAATCAGGACAGCAATTCTTTTTTTCATCAGATAACCCTCCTTGAATTCACATAATTTTTGATCAAGCGTGGTTGGTCGTACGGCTTGTTCGAAGTGAATCGGACCCCTTAAGCGCCCCCTTTATGTAAGTAATGTAAAAAGCAATAGTTATTCCATAAGTCGAAAAAAGTTAACATCGAAATGCTATCTTTCTTGACAGAACAACCAGCTTCTATTGCGAAAGATTATATAATTACCTTGTTTATTTTTCAAGATAGCGATTTCAAATCCTTTTAAATTCTTTTTTTCACAATATGAGAGAGTCGTTATCATATCTTACGCTGTGTGTTATTTCGATTGGTGGAATAAGTTTTTGTTCGGTTCTGGAACATGTTATAGTGATGCTATCCTCATTTTTCCGATACAGAAAGTCATACTATATGAAGAAGTTATAGAAAGGTTGAGCTCGCTTGAACAATATGAAAAAAGGTGATCACAAGCTGATTCAGGCATTAAACCGGTCCAAGGTGCTGAACAAGATCCGCACAGAGGGACCCATATCCAGAATCGATCTGGCCAAAAAAAACAAGCTGAGTCCCTCCACGGTCGCCTCAGCCGTACAGGAGCTTATCAAGGAAGGCTACGTTTCCGAGATTGGAACCGGCTCCTCCAGCGGAGGAAGAAAACCCATCCTGCTTAAATTCAATCCAGATAATCATTATTTGTTCGCTGTAGCGATAACGAATTCGGTCATGATGCTGGCCCGCATGAATCTGGAGGCGAAGGTGCTGCAGAAGGAAACGCATCCTCTAAGCGGACTCCAAGGAGAAGCGGTTATTGAGCGTCTGCTTCACCTTATGGATGATTTCATGGCAGGTCAGGCGGACCTGGAACGGTGTGTCGGCATTTCCATAAACGTCCCCGGCATTGTGAGCGTCAGCCAGGGTGTCGTGCATTATAACACGAAACTGCGGATGACGAATGTTCCGCTGAAACGGATATTTGAAGACCGCTACGGGATGCGGACCTGGGTTGAGAACGACATGAATTCCGTTGTGTTGGCTGAACGCCGATTTGGCGATTACGCGTTCGCGAATATGATCTATATATCCATCGGAGACGGGCTTGGTTCCGGTATCTTGATTAACGATCATCTGCTAAGGGGTAAGCATGGCGGTGCCGGGGAATTCGGACATACGAGCGTGAATCGCAGCGGAACCCGCTGCGAATGCGGCAATGCAGGCTGCCTCGACAGTTATATCAGCTGGATTGCTGTGTATTCACGCATTATTACGGCGATCGCAACGGGAAGACCGACGCTGATCCAGGAGCTGAGCGGAGGGGATTACAGTAAAATTATTCCGTCCGTATTCAAGGAAGCCCTTCGCAAGGGGGACAAGCTGGCAAAGGATCTGAATGAAGAAGTGGCGGAGCATTTGGGTGCGGCCATCGTCAACCTGATTAACATGTTTAATCCCGAAGCGCTAATCCTGGGCGGAGACATGGCGCAGGGAAATCCGGAATTGCTGGAGATGGTTCGCAGCTATATAGACCGGCACGCGCTGCCGATTCTGAAGGAGGACATGGTATTTGGTCTGGCCTCCCTCGGCGAGGAAGACAAGCTAATGGGTGCGGCTTCGGTCCTGCTGCGGGACTTGCTAGGTTTCTCCCTGACGGAATAATGGATTTGACAACGTTTCCACCTGCACGTTATCTTTGGTTAAATGCATATGCGGAAGGGGAGAAGTTGATTGGAGCAGTACATTCTGGCGCTTGACCAAGGAACGACAAGCTCGCGCGCGATCCTGTTTAACAAGGAAGGAGAAATCGTACACTCAGCTCATAAGGAGTTTCCGCAGTATTTTCCCAAGCCGGGCTGGGTGGAGCAGAATGCCAATGAAATATGGGGTTCCATTCTTGCGGTCATTGCGACCTGCTTATCCGAAGCGGGCGTGAAGGCGGATCAGATTGCCGGAATCGGAATTACGAATCAGCGGGAAACGGCCGTGGTATGGGATCGCAAGAGCGGCGAACCGATTTACCACGCGATTGTCTGGCAGTCCCGCCAGACTGCCGGCATCTGCGAGGAGCTGATTGCCGCAGGGCATGACGGGACGGTTCGGGAGAAGACCGGACTGTTGATTGATCCTTATTTCTCGGGAACGAAGATCAAATGGATCCTCGATCATGTAGAAGGTGCCCGTGAGCGGGCCGTGCGCGGAGACATTATATTCGGGACCATCGATACCTGGCTGATCTGGAAGCTGTCCGGAGGCCAGGCGCACGTGACCGATTATTCCAACGCATCGCGTACGATGCTCTATAACATTCATGAATTAAAATGGGATGAGGACCTCCTGCAGCTCCTAGATATCCCCATGGCGATGCTGCCTGAAGTCAGGCCCTCTTCCGAGATATACTCCAATACCGTTTCCTATCATTTCTTAGGGCGCGAGGTTCCGATTGCCGGAGCAGCCGGCGATCAGCAGGCGGCGCTGTTCGGGCAAACCTGCTTCTCGGAAGGCATGGTGAAGACAACTTACGGAACCGGCAGCTTTATGCTGATGAACACCGGCGACAAGCCCGTAAAATCCGAGCATGGGCTGATCACTACGATCGCCTGGGGACTGAAGGATGGCGTACAGTATGCACTCGAGGGCAGCGTGTTCGTGGCCGGCTCAGCGATCCAGTGGCTGCGCGACGGGCTGCGGATGTTCCGCGAAGCGAAGGACAGCGAGCCTTATGCGCGCCGGGTCCATTCCACGGAGGGCGTGTACGTGGTGCCGGCTTTTGTTGGACTAGGCAGCCCATATTGGAACAGCGATGTCCGAGGGGCGGTCTTCGGCCTGACACGAGGCACGTCGAAAGAGCATTTCATCCGTGCAACCCTGGAGTCGCTTGCATATCAGACACGGGATGTTCTATCCGTGATGGAAGAGGATTCCGGCTATAATATCACATCCCTGCGTGTGGATGGAGGGGCCGTATCCAACACGTTTCTCATGGAATTCCAAAGCGACATCCTGAATGTGCCGGTAGAGCGGCCGAACATTACGGAGACAACGGCACTCGGTGCCGCCTATCTGGCGGGGCTCGCTGTCGGCTTCTGGAAGGATCAGGAGGAAATCTGCAGCAAATGGAGCGTGGGGCAAAGCTTTAAGCCAACCATGGAGGAAGACGTAAGGGAGCAATTATACAGCGGCTGGAAAAAAGCCGTTTATGCGGCAATGGCTTTTCAATAGCATTTTCTGTGGTATAATGATCAATAAGTGAATATTTGTCTGGAGACTTGGAGAGACCACTAGGCGCGGAATACCTCATGTTATGGGGTTTGTTACTGCGTGTTTCGTGGTCTCTTTTTTGCTGTCTTTTTTCATTGGAAAGGTAACGATAGATAAAAACAGGGTAAATCATACTGGGAGGGATTCATTGTGAAGCAGGCACAGACGTTTTCAAGTTTGGACCGCAGGCGTCGATTTCAAGAAATGTCAGAGGGAACCTTCGATCTGATTGTTATCGGCGGCGGCATAACGGGTGCAGGAATTGCGCTGGATGCGGTCACGCGCGGGATGTCGGTTTTGTTGGTTGAGATGCAGGACTTTGCCGCAGGAACGAGCAGTCGTTCGACCAAGCTGGTGCATGGCGGATTGCGGTACCTGAAGCAGTTTGAAGTCGGCATGGTAGCCGAAGTCGGCAAAGAACGGGCCGTTGTGTATGAGAATGGACCGCATGTTACCACGCCGGAGTGGATGCTCCTGCCGATACACCAGGGTGGCACCTTTGGGAAATTCAGCACCTCCATCGGGTTGATGGTGTATGACTTTCTGGCTGGCGTAAAGCGGGGAGAACGGCGTTCCATGCTGTCCGCATCCGAGACGCTGAAGCGGGAGCCGCTTCTGAAGCAGGAGGGCCTTAAAGGCGGCGGATATTATGTGGAATACCGGACGGACGATGCCAGGCTGACGCTGGAGGTCATAAAGGAGGCAGCCGCCAGAGGGGCGGTTTTGTTTAATTACGCAAAGGCCGAATCGTTGAATTATGATGCAAATGGACGAATTACCGGTATCACCGTACGGGATATGCTGGGTGGCGAGGTCAAGTCCGTATCCGGAACCAAAATTGTAAACGCCGCAGGGCCCTGGGTGGATCAGGTGCGTGAAATGGATAAGTCCAAGAAGGGGAAAATGCTTCAGCTGACTAAAGGGGTTCATCTGGTCATTGATCAATCCAAATTCCCGCTTCGTCAAGCGGTGTACTTCGATACACCTGACGGAAGAATGGTGTTTGCCATTCCCCGTGACGGGAAGACCTATGTCGGAACCACCGATACGGTCTATAAGGCCGATCCTGTACGTCCCTTGATTACGGTGGAGGACCGGGATTATATTTTGAAAGCCATTCATTACATGTTCCCTGGCGTGAAGCTAAGTCCGGCAGACGTTGAGTCGGGATGGGCGGGAGTCCGGCCCCTTATACTGGAGGAAGGCAAAAGCCCGTCCGAAATTTCACGCAAGGATGAAATATGGGAGTCCCCGTCCGGCCTGATTACCATTGCCGGTGGCAAGCTGACGGGCTATCGCAAAATGGCCGACACCGTTGTCGATCTGGTTGCAAAACGGATCCAAGAGAACGGCGGGAAAGCGTATGGTGCCAGCGTAACGAAGAATCTGCCGATTTCCGGCGGTCAGGTTGGCGGATCCGGCCAATTCCCTGATTTTGTCCGCAAGCAGGCGGAGATTGGCGCAGCGCAAGGAATTGACCGTAAGCTCGCCGAGCAGTGGGCGCGAATGTACGGATCTAACGTGTCGGAATTGTTTCGCCTGGCCAAAGAGGGCTCCGACCAAGCGGAGGCAGCGGCGCTTCCGGTATCGGTACTGGTTCCGCTGATGTATGCGATTCAGCATGAGATGGCAGCGAAGCCGGCCGACTTTTTCATCCGTCGCACGGGTTCCCTGTTATTCCATATCGATTGGACGAGAAAATGGAAGATGCCCGTGATTGATTATATGGCTAGGGTACTGGGTTGGAGCGAGCAGCAGACCCACGAATACACGAAGGAACTGGATGAGGAGCTGGTTTCGGCCACACAGCCGGCAGCAAGCGATCAATCCGCCCCGGCTCCAATTCCGCAAAACCCTTCTAAAACGAAACTTTCATCTTAACCGGCATGTAATTTTAAACGGACGGAGGGGGAGGGGATGACAAGGGTTGACGATCCCCTCTCCAATATAGAAGTAAGGGCACTGGTATGATAATCTATATACGTTCACACTTGAGAGGAGAGATCACCCGATGAACCACAAAGCGTATGAAGGATCATATCACGGAGAGCGCGCGGTTTGGCTCCAGCACGGCCCTTACGAAGCAGCGATATTGCCCGAAATCGGAGGCAATCTTATTGCTTTTAGGGATAACGAAAGCGGTTACCGGTTCCTTCGAGAACCGGAAGCAGACGAAATGGAAGCATTCAAATCCAATCCGGGCGTACACGGCATTCCTGTTCTCTTTCCGCCTAATCGCTATGAGGACGGCCGGTTTCCATGGAACGGACAAACCTATCAGTTCCCGATCAATGAAGAAGCGACGGGTAATCACCTCCATGGTTTTTTACATACGATTCCTTGGAGCGTCGAAGATTTTGGCAGCAGCGAGTCTGAAAGCTACGTGGTGGTTTCGGTCACCATTGATGAGAATCATCCCGTGTATGCCATGCTCCCGCACCAGTTCACGTTCCGGCTTCGCTACACGCTGAATCAGGATGGCTTGGCCCAGCATGTATTTATACGTAATCAGGGTACCCGCAGCATGCCGTGCCTGCTAGCCTTCCATACGGCGATCAATGCTCCGTTTGCCCCGGAAAGCACGGCGGATGATTGTGTCGTAAGAATAACGATCGGCGAGCGGTGGGAAATGAGTGACCGGATGCTGCCGACCGGCAAGTTCCAGACTCTGACAACAGAAGAGGAGCTGCTTCGGACAAGCGGTGTAACTCCCTATTTTGATTCGATGGACAACCATTACACGGCCGTCCCGCAGAATGGCAGAAACCGTATGGAATTGACAGATACCAAGCTTGGTAAAACATTCGTTTACGATGTCGGCAATTCTTATAAGCAGTGGATGGTATGGAACAACAAGGCGTCCCGGAAGTTCTTCTGTCCCGAACCCCAGATCAACCTGGTGAATGCGCCGAACGTGGACTTGCCGGCTGATGATATCGGTCTGTTCGGTTTGGCTCCGGGTGAAATTTGGGAGGCAACCTCAAGGCTGTATCTCAAGGATTAAGGGTCTGGTCTAGGCCTTTCCCCGAAAAAAAGCGTATGGATATTGCGGCACCCGAATACGGGGGTGTTTGTAATCCATACGCTTTATATTTATATGATTCCTTCAACTGCCCGCCGAAGAAAAAGACGTTTGTTCCTGTTTACGGCGGCGACTGCGTTTAATGCGATCCGGCATGACAAAAAAGGCGATATACATAAGGATAAACAGCGTGAGGGCGATGAGCTCCTCAACGATAATATATACGGGATGCGGTCCCAGCAGGTCCAGCAGCGAAGCCGTGTCCGGCTTGCGCATCAGGAACATATAATTCGAGCCGACAGCGAGGTTGACCAGCCCGACAACGAAAGCGGATACGTTTAGGAAGACCATCGTCCAGCCGATGGATTTCCAGGTTGGACAGTATCCTCGAACCCATGTCATGTACAAAGCCGTCAATATAATCGCGATATGGACGACGAAGAAATGAAAGTACCGGAAGTGCGGGAAAGGGTAGCCCAGATTCGGTGTTAATATAGCCTGCAAGGCCCCTCCGATGCCGGCAAAGTAAACCAACGGATATAGGCGGCGTTCATCCGTAAGCAGGATGGCGATGGAGAGAAACAGGGTGAGACTGCACAATTCCAATGGAAGCGAAGTGGCAGGGTCCCATGTTCCCGTTGACGCATACCAGATATGAAGGGCGGCTTCCGGTAACGAAAGCGCAGCAAGCAGTCCCCATCTCACGGTCTTTTGCAGAGAAGTACTGGAGGCGATTACGGTTCTAAACAAGTACAATAGTAAGCCAAGCGCGATAAACACCATAATGGCCATCCAATGTTCGATGGAGAAAGCAGTAAAAACTTCCGGATATCTCGGATCAAAATAGGGATCGATTCGTGATCATCCTCTCTATGTTCATAAGCCTTAGATTTGATATTACCATAATGAGGAATGGGGTAGGAATAGGATCATATCTCGCATCCTTATGTATCATCAGGAACAACCAGACCAGAACATTTGCGATGCGGGGCCATGACCTGTACGTTCTTTTTGAATCCGGTGCCCGCAAGTACAGAAACGGTGCATTGCCGCTGAAGCATCTATACATCGTCAATGCTAGGAAACTGAAGTTATAGCCTGTAATTTAAAAGATCCCGCCTCCGTTTGACCGGATACGGGATCTTCTGTTTTGTGCGCCTGATTCTTGAGAAGAGCGCTGCTCTTAAACAGGTTGTTTTACTTCAGCGACAAGGCGCTTGAGCGATTCTTGCTTCCATCTCGGAATCCGAAGATGTTTAGCAGAAGGTGCCTTCTCCCCAAAGTAAACGATGCCTTGTTCTACCGTCGTGATTTTGTCAACGTTGACGTAGCAGTTGCCGCCGACATGATAGAACTGTTTACCGGAGAGCAGGGATGCGATTTTATCGGCAGTCATTCTCTTTTTAATATTGTAGTTTCTGCCGTGAAAGCTGACCAAACCGTGCGATCCGGTTTTAAAGAACAGAATGTCTGTCTCCACCACGAAGTCCTCATACATGTTGCGGGATTCCGATACGTGCTTCATCATTCTGCTTCCCCCTTTTCCAAGATCAACATTTGATAACGCTTACATTCTAACATGTTTTCCCTGGGGTTGAAAGAACTTTTTATTTGGCATTAAAAAAAGCCCGTACCGCAAGGGTAGGGGCTTGGACTAACATTTAAGGTGCAGCAGGTGCTTCTGGTGTTTCTGCTGCAGGATCTGCTGGCGTTTCAGCTGCAGTTTCTTCCAGCGTATTGGTGATGGTTGCTTTATCCTTCAGCTCCTGAATGTAGGCTGTGGATTCGGAATAAACCTTCTGGTTCTCAAGCTGACTGCGGATTTCTTCCTTCTTATCTTCAAGGGTAGGGTTCGTGGCTTCTTTATGATCGGTAACCTTGATGATGTGGTATCCGAAAGAACTCTTCACCGGGTCGCTGATTTCACCCTTCTTTAATTTGAACGCTGCTTCTTCAAAAGCAGGGTCCATCTGGCCGCGTCCGAAGAAGTCCAGGTCGCCGCCGGTCTCCTTCGTAGCATCTTGATTCTTCTCTTTTGCAATCGCAGCAAAGTCTGCGCCTTCCTTCAATTGCTTCACGATGGCATCGGCTTCTTCCTTGGTTTCCACCAGGATGTGGGAAGCGCGAACTTGCTCAGGCGTAGCGAAACTGTCTTTGTTTTGGTCGTAGACTTCTTTGATTTCTTCATCAGTTACCTTAATTTTGTCGGCCATCAGCTTTTTGAGCTCAACCTGGGTTTTGGTCTGTTCTTTAAGATCATCGAGCGTCATGCCGGCTTGCTGAAGCTGCATATTGAATTGGTCCTCGGAAGGGAAGGTAGCCTTCAAGGTATCTACTTCTTTATTCACATCAGCGTCGGTCACCGTAATGGATTTCTTCTTGAGTTCCTGCTGGATCAATTCCTCAGTGATCATGGAATTGAGTGTTTGTTTACCGCCTAAGCTGACAAGCTCATCGTACAGATTATCCTTGGTAATGTTAACGTCATTGACTTTAGCTATAGCTTCATTGCCGGATCCTTTGGCAAATGGAGGGACAATCAGGACGACGATTAACGCTGCCGCCAATACCAGCGAAGCGATCATCCAGCCTTTGCTTCCGTTCCCGCCGCCACCTGCAGGAGACTGTTCATCATAATGCGGTTGATCCCCTGCCGGATGCATGATGGCAGGCTGTTCGTTCTCATCCTTGTGAAGCTCGATGGGCTCAGGATAGGTTGAATCTATTCTTTCTTCTTCATGAGACAAGCTGCCCGGATCTTGTTGGTTATTCTCTAGCTCTTGGGCTTGTCCCTGTTCATCCTCGGGTTGCCCCGGATGGTTTGGCTGCAAATCGTTATCTTTCATTTAATAATTGACTCCCTTCGACTGCATGTAATAATGAGTTGGTTCATTCTTTAATCACTTTACCAGATAAGCCAAGGGTTTACCTTAAGAAAAAATAAAAATTAAAAAGATACTCGAAAAAGTTGGGGCTGGGTCTACAGGATAAGCATTCCCGTTATACCGCATACGATTCCGAGCAGTACTACTGAAGCAACAACAAACCACATGACATTCCTCGGGAATGAGCGTCGTACCATGAGAAGGGACGGAAGACTGATGGCCGGCAGCGTCAGAAGCAGCGCTGCGGCGGGACCCGCTCCGAGACCCGCTGCCATAAAGGCCTGAATGATCGGGATTTCCGCTGCGGTTGGAATGACAAACAGCATTCCCATCACGGAGAAGAAGATGACGGCCAGCAGCGTGTTTCCGGCAGCAGCTCCCAAATGCGGGAACATCCACACTTGTAGTGCGCCAAGGAGCAGCACGGCTATAAAATACGCTGGAACCACGCGAATCATCATATGACCGATGCTGGCGAACCAGCGTTTCCACAGTGGACGTTCATCGGGTTGATCGGTGCTCTCTGGTGCGTCAATCTCGATGGGATCCATCTCTTTGGCGAAGCGGTTAGCCAGGTAACTGACGCCAAAGGTTAGAATGATGCCGAAGACCAAACGCAGCGCGGTGAACTTCCATGATAAAACAAACGTCATGAAGACGAGTGTTGCCGGATTGATGGTCGGATTGCCGATCCAGAACGCGAGGGCGGAGCCCACGGATACCTTTTTCTTACGCAGACCGATCGCGATCGGTGCCGCGCAGCAGGAGCACATCATCCCCGGAATGGAGGCAATTCCCCCAATCGCTGTGCTGCCGAAGGTGGTTTTGCCGAGAACGCGGAGAAGCCACTTGGAGGGCAGCAGCGACTGGATCAAGGTCCCGAGCAGAATACCGAGCACAGCCGCTTTCCAAACGGCTTTAAAATACGTGACCGCATAGTCCCATGCTGCTTGCCAGGAAGGCACGACATTGCCCGGTTCCATGCCTAATATGGAGGAGCCGATGCTGTGCTCCATAATGGCTTTGAGCGCTTTATCGTAATAAGGCCACCATTTTACGTAGGTTAGCCCTGTTGCTGCAATGATGATGAAGATGGTGATGAACCAGATGGTTTTTCTGCGATCCGAATGATCAAAGGCCATTCTGCCGTCGCTTGAGTGATTCATGATCTATACTCCCCCGATGCATTGTGAAATGATTTACATATCCAATCAATTAGTATATCACATTGTGAGCAGAACGAAGAAAGATATTCCCGGTAATTGCAAGATATAGGAAGACCATTAGACTTGGAGCAGTCGATTTCATATAATATAAGTATTGTGTGCTTAATTAAGTAATCGGTAAACGGACGAATATCAGATTATCCCCGGGGTAGATGAGACGTTTTTATGCATCCACGCCGGGTTTGTTGCATGTGTTTAATAAATTCAATTCTTAAGACGAAGGGAAGACCCGTGATGAGTCAATCGGAAAAAATAAAATTAACCTCGTATTCCTCTAAAGGAGGATGCGGCTGCAAGATCGGGCCAGCGGACCTGGCGCAGGTCATTCGCAAGCTCCCGCAAGCAGAGCCGAATCCCAATTTATTGGTGGGTTTGGATACAAGTGATGATGCAGGCGTATACCGTCTCACGGATGATTTGGCTATGGTTCAGACCGTCGATTTCTTTACGCCGATTGTGGATGATCCCTATGATTTCGGACAAGTGGCTGCAGCGAATGCCATCAGCGATATTTATGCCATGGGAGGCAAGCCGCTGACTGCCTTGAATATCGTGGCATTTCCAATCTCCACATTGGACAAGCAGGTATTGACGGATATTTTGAGAGGCGCAGGAGATAAATTGAAGGAAGCGGGGGTTACGCTGGTTGGCGGGCACTCCATCGATGATAAAGAACCGAAATTCGGCCTTGCCGTTACAGGTACTGTCCATCCGGACAGAGTAAGAACCAATGTCGGCGCTAAGGCGGGCGATGCCTTGATTCTGACGAAGCCGATCGGCGTGGGTATCCTTACGAGTTCCATCAAGAAGGATCTGCTAAGCGATGAGGAGATTCGCCGAGTTACCGCGGTTATGGCCGCATTGAACAAAACGGCTGCCGAGCTTATGGATCCGTATGAGGTGCATGCTTGCACCGACGTGACTGGTTTCGGTCTCCTTGGCCATGCGCTCGAAATGGCCAAAGGAAGCGGCACGGGGATCCGGATTTCCAAACCTTCCGTTCCCATTTTGGAGCGGGTTCGAGAGATGGCTGATGGCGGTGTTATACCAGGCGGTACGAAAAACAATTATGATCACGTGAAGGACGATGTGGATTTCCCTGACAACATGGACCAGATCGATAAGTGGATATTGTGCGATGCCGTTACTTCAGGAGGACTCCTCATTGCGGTTGATGGCTCGCAGGCCGATCAGCTTCTGGCAGAGCTTCGCCAAGCCGGGCTGGAAGCCGGGAGAATCGGACAGGTCGTGCATGACCATCCGAATCGCATTGTCGTTGAGTTATAAAGTGAATCGGGTTTTGTATCAATAAAGGAGCGAACCGACATGTTTCAAGACATCACTGTAAAAGAATTAATGGAAATGCAAAGCAGCAAGAAGATTACTTTGATTGATGTCCGTTCCCCTTCGGAGTACAGGGATTCCACGATTCCGGGAAGTCTGAACATTCCGGTCTTCAATGATGAAGAACGGGCGGAGATCGGGACGATTTATAAGCAGGTGAGCGTGGATGCGGCTAAAGAGCGTGGACTTGCCATTATGTCGGCCAAGCTTCCGAGCTTTGTGAAGCAATTCAAGGAGATCAAGGGAGATAAGGCGGTCTATTGCTGGCGCGGCGGCATGCGCAGCCGGACGGCCGCAACCGTTCTCTCATTGATGGATATCCATGTTAACCGGATTACGGGCGGGATTAAAGCTTATCGGAAGTATGTACTGGATACGCTGGAGCATAAGAGTCTGGACGCGGAAGCATTCGTCCTTCACGGCTTGACAGGCACAGGCAAGACGGCAGTGCTTAGACAGCTTCAGCAGGAAGGCTACCCTGTCGTGGACCTGGAAGGGCTGGCAGGACATCGCGGCTCAATCTTTGGCCATATCGGTCTACAGGCGAATAATCAGAAGACGTTCGATTCGGAATTGTTTGAGCGGCTGAAGCAACTGGAATCCTCGCCGTATTTGTTATTTGAGGCGGAGAGCAAACGGATCGGCAAAATCGCCGTTCCCGAATTCCTTATGAAGAAGAAGGAGTCAGGGGTAGCCATCGTGTTGGAACTGCCGATGGCGGAACGTGTTCGCCAGATCCTGGAGGATTACAACCCTGCCGCTTTTAAAGAACAGTATTTGGCGGCCTTTCAATTAATCAAAAACAGGATCCACACACCTATCGCCGCGGAAATCGGCAAGTCTTTGGAAGAGGGGCGGTTTGCTCAGGGAATACAGCTGCTGCTCGAGCATTATTATGATCCCAAGTACAATCACTCTTTCAGCCAATATGAGGGCAGCACGCCCATTGTTGTTGCGGTGGACCGGGTGGAGGAAGCTGTGGATGCGGTTAAAGACATATTGCGGAATCAAATGCAGCAGAAGACCGGCGCGTAAGAATTCATTACAAACGCTAATTTCACAAAGCGAATCATAAACGATGCGTTGCGTTGGCATGGACCGCTTATATTATAGCTGGTTATGATTGAACTAGGATGAAAGATCGCCCCTGAAGCATGAGCGGATACCAACGTATCGCTTATCCTAAGGGGCGATTTTTTGTTGAAAAAGGCATTTCTTTAAATGGAGGATAAAGCTTCGGATATAGGGGTATCTCCTGAAATCAGGTCGAAAGAACGACGGAAGGTATTTTCTTCATCTAGGGATAACAGTATCGTGCGTGCTACATCCTCACGCGGAATCGATCCGCCCCGGATATTCTCCACAGCGGTGATACGTCCGGTACCGGGGTTATTCGTAAGTCCTCCTGGACGAATGATGGTGTACGTGAGGCTGCTCTGACGAAGCATGCGATCCGCGTAATGCTTGGCAGCATAATACGGTTTGATCTCCTCATTCCAAAATTCCCGATGATGCGCCCCAATCGCGCTTACCATCACAAAGCGCGAGACAGACGCCTGCTCGGCGGCTTCCATCATTTTTGCGGCTCCGTCCAGATCGATTAACAGAGTTTTGTCGTATCCGGTAGCTCCGCCCGAGCCGGCAGCGAATACCACCGCCTGGCAATTCTTCGCTGCATCAGCAAGCTCCTCGACAGACCCTTCCAGGTTCGCAAGAACACACTCTATTCCGGCAGCTTGATATGGCGCTGCTTGTTCCTCCTTTCGTACCATTGCTCTTACGGTATAGCCTTCATGGTCTTGCAACAGATGGGTAAGCTGCTTGCCTATTTGGCCGTTGGCACCGACAACGAGAACCTTCATGTGGACAACTCCTTTATGGTAAAAATTCTCTTGAAAGAGTAATCATTGCGATTTTGACATAGACTATGGGATATTTCATGTATATCCCATATGGACTTTTCTTTATCTCAGGAAAATGATATTATCTTGTTTTCACCAACTCGCACGGATTCGAAACAAAGGCAAAGGAGAAAAGAGAGTTGAGCGGACAGAAGCTACACCCGACTTCAGGAAGAGAACGCTGGATTTTCCTCATATCGATGATCAGCTTCATCGGATTTGTCACGCTGGCAGCTTTGGTAAAGCGGCAAGGCCTGGCAACGTTTGATTTGGCGATCATAACAACGGTACAAGCCTGGGAGCATCCGCTTATCACGGATATCGCCATCGGGCTGTCGTTTATAGGTTCCATCGGACCGGTGATTGTATTATGTCTGATTGTAATCGCCGTGCTATATTGGGTACTGGGGCACCGCATGGAGATTCTTCTCCTTATTGTGGTCGTCTTTGGTTCATCTATTCTGAATTTATTATTAAAATGGGTCTTTCAACGGGCAAGGCCCGACATTCACCGCTTAATTGAAATTACGGGATACAGCTATCCCAGCGGGCATTCCATGGCCGCCTTCTCGTTCTACAGCGTGCTCACTTACTTGTTGTGGAGACATATTGACAGCAGGGCGGGGAGAGGAGCGTTAATATCCATCTCCGTCATTATGATTCTCGGCATCGGATTAAGCAGGGTCTATCTCGGGGTCCACTATCCAAGCGATATTGTTGGCGGATATCTGGCTGCTTGCGCTTGGCTTGCATTTCTCGTCCGATCTTACGAGAAGAGGATGGGAAAGCGGGCCAATTCGAAAGATGTGAATGAATCAGAAACTGCATAACATTGGAAGCGTAAGGGTAATTCATGTAATAGCGGTTCAAACGGAGGAGTATGTATCATGGTGTGTATCCATAGATGTGAAATTGGGTTAGGTAAGGAGGGCTGTCTGTGGCGTTTGGAGCAAGAATGTTCAAAACCGGCTTAGCCGTGACGCTGGCTCTTTATTTAGCCATGCTGTTTGATTTTAAATCCCCTGTCGTTGCCGCCATAGCAGCGATCTTTGCGATGCAGCCATCCATATACAGGTCGTGGAGATATTTCCTGGACCAGCTGCAGACCAGTACGCTCGGTGCGATTCTGGCGATGCTTGGAGGATACTTTTTATCGAATCAGCCGATTTCCGTCGGTTTGGTATGTATTCTAGTGATTATGATTTGCATGAAGCTGAAAATGGGCGAGACGATCGGACTTACGCTTGTTACGGTTATCTCCGTGATGGAAGCTTCCGGTCAATGGGATTTTGCACTCAATCGCTTTATTTTGACGATTATCGGTATCATATCAGCATTTCTTATCAATATTCTTGTGTTTCCCCCGAAACCCAAGGAACAGTATATCACGCGGATTCATATTGTATTTGGCAAAATGTCGCTGCTGCTGCGCACGGCCATCTCCCACGAAATGAAGGATTCGGTATACCGTGCGGAGAAGAAGGAGCTGGAATCGGCGATCAAATCATTGTCCGATAAATATAATTTGTTTGAGGAAGAGCAGAAGAAGCTGAAGCGGGCCAAATACAGTCAAGCAAGGCAGCTAGTGGTGTATAAGCAATTGCTCCAATCCCTTCGTAAGGGGTATGAAGTGCTGGATGCGGTGGAGAACCACTATTTTCAGGCGGAACGATCTGAAGAAATCGACGAGCAGTTTGATCATAATCTGGAGCGGTTAATGAAGTACCATGAGCATATTTTGTGGAAGTTCGAAGATAAACTGAAACCGAATGAGGACGAAGCCGAGACCATGGCGGAGAACAATGAAACGTTCATGGAGCAGGTGATGTGCGGACCAGGCGCCAATCCAGGGGGGCTTCGGCTATCGGTGGTAGCCGCCTCCATGTATGATTACGGATATCAGCTTGACCGGCTGAACCGGGTCGCGGATCAAATCAGCCGTGTCGTGGATGATAAAGAGCAGGAGGAAGCCTTGTTCTCGTGGCTGCGTAAATAAGAGAAGTCATCATGAGGGAGCCGATCAAGATGCCATATTTGATCGGCTGTTTTTTTGCAGCTGGATTATAGGATTCCTCTTGGCAGTGAGCTTTGGGAATGGTATTGTATATAAACGCAAAAAAACCGCCCCGGTGGGTCGGTTGCTGAAATTCGATGTTGAATTATACGGGTTACATTGCTATAATTAGCAATGATTTGTCATTAAATCAAAACAATTTGGTTAGAATATCACAATTTTATTATATCACAGACATATCACGCTGTCAACCAGTATATTAGGGGGATGAACAAATGGCTATCAGCGAACAGGATTGGCAAGAAGAACAGGCACGGGTAACGGACGTGACAACGAAAATCGGTAATAAAATATCTCAGCTGGAAGCGAGTGTCGGGGATATCCGTGAAGTCGTTATTGATATGCGGAAAGACTTTTGGGACGAAGTAACGGTCAACTTCAGCAACCCGGACGATTTGGGTGAAACGTCCACCAACCTGAGGCAGCAGTCGCAGGTGCTGGCGGAACGTGAGCATGCTCATCTGCAATCGAGCAAGCTGCTTAAGAAATATAGAAAACTTGTGGAATCCCCTTATTTCGGACGCATTGATTTTCAGGAGGATGGAACCACGGAGACGGACACTATATATTTGGGGACAGGGTCTTTTTTGGATGAACATATGGAGACGTTTCTGGTTTACGATTGGCGGGCTCCGATCTCGAGCTTGTATTATGACGGGGCTCCCGGCCCGGCCCAATATGAAACGCCTTCGGGCACTGTTAAAGGCGAAATGCTGCTTAAGCGCCAATTCGTCATCCATAACGGCGAGATCAAGGTGTTGTTTGATACCGGCGTAACAATTGGAGATGAGCTGCTGCAGCAGGTGCTCAGCCATAGCGCGGATGATCGGATGAAGAGCATCGTAGCTACGATTCAGAAGGAACAGAATGCCGTCATCCGAAACGACAAAACCCGCATGCTGATCGTTCAGGGGGCTGCCGGCAGCGGCAAAACCTCAGCGGCACTGCAGCGGGTAGCTTATCTGTTGTATAAGTATCGGGAGACGCTTCGGGCCGACCAGATGATTCTGTTCTCTCCGAACCCGCTGTTCAATAGTTATGTATCCACGGTGCTTCCGGAGCTTGGTGAGGACAATATGCAGCAGACGACCTTCCAGTCCTATCTGGAACACCGGCTCGGCAAGGAGTTTGAGCTTGAAGATGTGTTTACGCAGACGGAAACCTTGCTGAATGCGGACGATTCCCCGAGTTACCGGGCGCGACTTGAGAGCATATCCTTTAAATCCTCGGGAGCTTATCTGGATACCATCAGACGATACAAGGAATTGCTGGAGAAGAGCGGGATGCTCTTTAAGCCTGTCGTATTCCAAGGTAAGGTGATCGTCAGCTCCGACGAAATGTCCGCGCAGTTCTATAGTTATGATTCGGCGGTTAAACTTGCTGGCCGGATCGACCTGATGAAAGAGTGGATGCTGAAACGTCTGTCGGAGTTCGCCCAGAGCGAAAAAGACGCCCCGTGGGTGGAGGAGCAAATCCAGCTGCTGGATACGGAAGATTACCAGAGGGCCTTTCAAACGATGAGACGTAAGCAAAACCGGAAGTCGGACACGTTTGACGATTTCGATAAAGAAAGGGACGTCCTTGCCAAAATGGTCATCAGCAATCGACTTAAGCCGGTTAGACGCTGGATCAAGCGGTTTCGATATGTGGATGTAAAGGGCATGTACCGAAAATTATATACCGATGAATCGCTATTTCGCCGGGCGGCCGGAAATTTGGAGACGCTCCCGGACTATTGGGAGGAGATCTGCAGTCTCACCGTTGCGTCACTGGACAACAAATCGCTGCTGTATGAGGATGCGACTCCGTTCCTCTATCTAAAGGAGCTGCTTCAAGGTTTCCGCACAAACACGTCGATTCGTCATGTGATTGTCGATGAAGTACAGGACTATTCAGGATTTCAGCTGGAATTCCTGAAGCGATTGTTCCCGCGAGCGAAAATGACGGTGCTGGGGGATCTCAATCAAGCGATTTACGCACATGGAGAGGCGCTCGGCAATCTGGAAAATCTGGTGAGTCTGTACGGCGAGGAGGATACGGAGGTCATCAATCTGACGCAAAGCTACCGGTCCACGTATGAAATCGTTGATTTCACGCGGCAAATGATACCGGGCGGGGAACGGATTGTTCCATTTAACCGGAGCGGCGAAGCTCCACAGGTGGTTGCGGTGAACGATGAAGAACGATTGCATGAAGCGATAGTCTCAGATATCCGTGAGCTTCATGAACAGGGATTCCAGTACGTGGCGGTGATCTGCCGGACAGAAGAGGAAAGCAGACGCGTACACAAGCAGCTGTCGGCAGATATACCTACGCGATTAATTACCAAAACCACTCCCGCTTTTGAGAAGGGGACGCTTGTCGTTCCTGCCTATCTGGCCAAAGGCGTGGAATTCGACGCAGTGATCATATACAACGGCTCCGAGGATGTGTACCATCGCGAAAGCGACCGTAAGCTGTTCTACACCGCATGTACACGTGCCATGCACAAACTTCATGTATATCATATCGGGATAAAAAGCCACTTTATACCGGATCATAATTAAATAAGTAAAGGTCTGTCTGCGCAATATCTCAGGCAGGCCTTTTTTCATGATTGATATATGAAAACCAAGCATGTTTCATAGAAGAGGAAAAAAACGGAAGTGAAATTAGGGGGCGGTAAGGAGCAAGCTTTAT
The DNA here is from genome assembly GCF_050279985.1 of Paenibacillus sp. NPDC093718. Taxonomy (NCBI): domain Bacteria; kingdom Bacillati; phylum Bacillota; class Bacilli; order Caryophanales; family Paenibacillaceae; genus Paenibacillus; species Paenibacillus sp. NPDC093718. Next base: position 546,522 of record NZ_JBNNUS010000001.1, on the reverse strand, counting down.
ACAATAAGGAGGGAGTTATCCAATATTTATCATGATTTGACCGGTGATTAATAATTTTTTTTAATTATTTTCGGGAAAAGCGCTTTCTCGATCGCCGAGTCTATTCATTTTTGACACAAATCTGACGAAAAAAGGTTTGGGGGTATACTACTTATCAAAGGTCGGGTGCTTGCGGATGAAGATAAAAACAAAATTAATTCTTTCGTCTACGATTCTTGCAGCGGTTACGTCGGTAATCGTAATTATCGCGTTTATCACATCGAATATGACGGAGAAGAGGTTCAGCAAGATTATTGAAGTGGATCAGAAGGTCATTTATAACCTGACGCAATTGGAGACCCTATTGTCGGGCGTCTCGAATGATGAACGGGGGTACTTATTGACCGGTGATTCGACCTTTGCAGATTCATTGAAAGCGAAGCAGGCGTCCGTCGCCAAACTCATGGCTGAAACCAAAGGCTTGATGACGGCTGAGGAAGACCGCAAAGTTTTTAACGAGATCGAAACCGGTTATGTCACCTACACCGAAGCTGTGAATGAGGTGTTAAACAAATTAGGGTATGACACCGGTTTTTACAAGGCTGTGCCGTTCCGGGTATATGAAGCTGCTTTTAACCAGGAACGCGAAGTGCGCAAGTCCTTCAGTACGCTTATCGCACAATTTACAGTACATAAAAATGAAGCCTTGGCTAAGCAGGCTGATCAGATTGCGGCCAGCAGCCGATTTCAGAATTTGATGATCATGCTGATTGGTATTGCAGGTATCGTTTATTTTGCTATACAAGGATATCTTCTTACCCGTTCGATTCGTCCTTTGAATCAGATGAGCGACCAGCTATTGAAGATTGCCGAAGGCGGAGGGGATCTGGTTACCCGATTACAGATCAATACGAAAGACGAAATCAGGGCGGTTGCCGACGCCTACAATAAACTGGTTGATGGATTCAGGGTGCTTGTCGTACAAGTGCAGGATACGGCCGGCAAAGTCGGTATCGCAGCTTCGACGCTGCACTCCACAACCGAGGAAATTCGTCAAGCTTCCCAGCAAACCTCAGGTATTATGGAAGAGCTGGCGGCCGGGGTTGAGAACCAGCTTCAGGATACGGAGGAAACGACGGCTACGGTTACGGACATGGCGGAAGGAATGAAACACATTGCGCATGCCGCCCAAGACGTCTCCGGCTTGGCAGCAACGACGAACCAACTTGCGGCTGAAGGAGAACAGGCACTTATCCATACACTGGCTCAAATGGAAGGCATACGCTCCAGCGTGGATCAATCCGCGCGATCGGTGCGTGCGCTCGGCGAAAAGGCCTCCAACATCGGAGCGATGGGGCAGATCATTATCGAAATTGCGGAGCAAACATCACTGCTTGCCTTAAATGCCTCAATCGAGGCTGCTCGGGCGGGCGAGCATGGCAGAGGTTTTGCGGTTGTTGCGGCTGAGGTCCGGAAATTGGCTGATCAGGCATCGAACTCCTCAGTCGAAATCAGACAATTCGTCCATGAACTTCAGCAGGATATTGTTGATCTGGCCGGTGTTATGGAGCAGGGTACCCGCGAAGTGACCGAGGGCATGAATGTGGCACAAGGAGCCGAGAGAGCATTTAAGGACATTGAGCAATCCGTCGGCGAATTGAATGAACAAATTCAGAGTGTCACCGTTGCAACAGAACAGATGAACTCCGGAGCAGGGGAGCTTGTTCACGCCATCCGCCGAATTCAGGAGGTCACAGAGACGACGGCAGGGGGCACCCAAAGCGTCAGTGCCGCCACGGAAGAGCAGCTGGCCTCAATGGAGGAAATTACAAATTCCGTTGAAGATTTGAATGTTATGTCCAGCAAGCTTCGGCAGTTGATGTCGGGCTTTAAAGTATAAATAAGGAAAAATTGTATATGGGAAAAACGGCCACCTTGCAATCATGCATATTCCGGGGAAAAGAACCTACAATATGGATGACAGATAACGCAAAGGTGGTCTTCTCTCATGGAAAACAAGAAATGGGATCTGGTTGCCCTTGCATCCATACCACTCATCATGACGTTAGGCAATTCCATGCTGATTCCCATTTTGCCGCAGATCTCCAAAGCTCTGGGGATCAGTTCCTTCAAAGTCAGTATGCTGATAACGGTGTATGCTGTTGTAGCTATCTTACTGATCCCGATTGCCGGTTATTTATCGGATCGGTATGGACGAAAGAAGATCATCATCCCTAGCTTAATTATTGCGGCATTAGGCGGAGCTGTCTCGGCTGTGGCTGCCTGGATGCTGAGTGGGACGGCGGCATATTACGTTATTTTGGCAGGACGGTTTCTGCAGGGGATTGGTGCTGCCGGGGCATTCCCCATTGTCATTCCGCTTGTCGGCGACATGTTTAAAGAGGAAGAAAAGGTCAGTAAGAGTTTGGGTATTATCGAAACCTCCAATACGTTTGGCAAGGTAGTCAGTCCAATACTGGGCGCCCTGCTCGGAAGTTTTATCTGGTTTTTGCCCTTTATAGCGATTCCGGTTCTATGCCTGATCTCTATCGTGCTTGTCATTTTTCTTGTGAAGACACCCAAGTCGAACAACAACGATAAACAATCCATACGCGAGTTTTTGAAAACAACCAGGCAGGTTTTGCATGAGAAGGGAAGATGGCTGTATGCGATATTCGCCATCGGCGGCATTGCGATGTTTGGTATATTTGGAGTACTATTCTATTTGTCGGAGACTCTGGAGAGCACTTACAAATTAAGCGGTGTGGTGAAGGGGCTGGTGCTTGCGATTCCGCTGGCTTTGTTATGTCTGTCTTCCTATTTAGCCGGTAAATTCACGGGTAAAAATAAAGCGGCTAAAAAGTGGACCGGTTTCGCGGGCATGGCCATTTTAACAGCTTCCCTGATCGTCACCGGATTTAGTGCGCAGATTTATTTTGTAGTCGGTATGATGACGCTTGGCGGCATCGGGATCGGGATGGTACTGCCATGCATGGACACGCTGCTGACGGAAGGTATAGAGAAGGAGCAGCGCGGCACCATTACCTCTTTGTACAGCAGTATGCGTTTTATCGGGGTATCGCTCGGACCTCCAGTTGTCTCGCTGCTCCTCGGTGCGAATCATTGGGTGCTGTTCGGCACTCTGGCAGCCGTCGCAGCTGTAGGCGGCCTGCTCACATTATTCGCCGTAAAGCCGGAGGCAAAAGAAGACGATACCGGAGGGAATTCATATCGAGTCGACTTCAAGAAACCGCAGGGCTTAGAAAAGAAAGGTCTTGTCCATAAATAATGGACAAGACCTTTTCTCATATCAGGCTATTTTCTTGGATTCGCAATAATTGCAATCTTCGTTAACCCGCAACGGTGGGTTCGGTATCCTCAAGCTTTGACTTTGCTTTGAGGCGTGATTTAGCGGTTACCTGCATGATGATATATATCAGGATTAACAGCACAAGCGCAATGGCTGCATATCGGTACATGATCGCGTACGAAGTGGATTTGGCGATGGAACCGAGCGCGATAGAGCCGATAGCGACACCGAAATCCAGAGAGTTGAAGAACATGCCGTTGGCCATGCCGCGCTGCAGCGGATGAACCTCCTGAATCATCCAGGTCTGGATGGACGGCTGCATCGCGCCGAAGCCAAGGCCATAACATAATGCCGATAACAGCATGGTTCCCGTCGATGAGGCGAAGGTTAGTAACAACAAACCGGTAACCATTAGAATAGCCGCAGGTACAACCAGTGCCTTGTGTCCATACCGGTCATAGATTCTGCCCGAGAATGGCCGTACCAAAATAATGGCAATGGCATTGAACAAGAAGAAATACTGGGGATTCTGGAGGTGAGCCTCGGCGCCGAACAACGCCATGAAGCTCAACAGCCCGCCGTACGTGATGGACATCAAAAAGTTAAGGACGCTGGGCAGAATCAGCTTTTTGTTGAATGAACCTTTAGATTGATCCTCAACTCGAGGTTGAACCGCTGCGGAGCGCTCCGTATTTCGTTTTGCCGATCTTGACGTCAGAACGTAGGCGAGCGGGAAGATAAGAACATTGATCATGACGGTGATGATTACAAGCGGTGTGAACCCCCCATCTTGCAGGAGCGTCAAGCCGATCATCGGGCCGATCGACATGGCCAGCGTGGTGGATAATCCGAAATATCCCATGCCCTCGCCCAGTCGTTTGATCGGAATGACGTCTGATGCCATCGTAGGAAACGAGGTGCTGGTCATCCCAAAGCCGATGCCAAACAAAACGCGCATCAGCAGCAGAAAGGCAATGCCGGATGCCCAGTAATAGCCGAGTGTGGCTGCCAGTGAAATCAACAGCCCGACGTACAGAAGCAGGCGCAGCTTACCTTTTTCCAGCGCTTTGCTTGACACGAAGCGGGAAGCGATCGCGCTGAAGGCGAACACACTGGTTATCAGGCTGACCTGCAGCGGGCTTGCCATAAACGCCTCCTTGGCGTATGCCGGCAGTGTGGTCAGCATCATCTGCAGGGTCAGAAACAGAAAAAGGTTGCTGACCATCAAGGTGATGAATTCTTTGGTCCATAATCGTTGTGTTGTATTCATTTCATTCATGTGAAACATCACTCCTGTTTGTCTAAGTTGTGTATGTTGGCATTGATGCGCGAGAGTGTGTCCCAGAACATCTCTAATTGATGATCGTCAATGCCTTCGATTAACTGGCTTCCGCATTGACTTTCGATGGTTGTGGTTGCCTCGATCAATTCTTTGCCCGTATCCGTCAAAAAGAGCTGGAAAGCTCTCCGGTCGTTGACCGATACGGATTTGCGAGTATATCCTTTTTTCTCAAGCAGATCCAAAATACGAGTAGTGGTCGGTTGGTCCTTATCCGCTTTGGCGGCAACTTCCTTTTGATTTAACCCTTCGTGCTCTCCGATGTGGTACAGAACCAGCCATTGCTCGGGAGTGATGTCATAGGGCTTCAAGGCATTGGCAAACAAATGGGATGCGCGGCGATAGGTGTAACCCAGATGAAAACCGATGGAGGGGTTGCGTTTAGGTACTTTCAAGAAACAAGTCACACCTTTCATTTCAAGCTTTCAAAAATAGTTGTCTAAACAATTATATGCCTGACATGCAAATGAGTCAAATCATTCAAAAATTAATTATGTACATGACAGGGTTTCATTAAACGATGTGGAATAAGAAAAATGGAATGATAACATAGCTCTAACAATTGCGAGCTATATTTATAGTACAAACCAATATCTAACCACTCAGGAGGAAGTACAAATGTCACAATTGATTAATTTTGCACACCGCGGGTCATCGGCCATATGCCCCGAGAATACGATGGCTGCCTTTGCCAAAGGCTTGGATCAGGGAGCTACCGGGATTGAAACCGATGTTCAGATGACGAAGGATGGAAGACTGGTTCTGATTCATGATGAGAGTGTCGCCCGTACTACGGGGGCTGAGGGGCTAGTCAAGGATTATACATACGACGAGCTGGCCAAGTTGGATGCAGGCTCATGGTTTGGAGCAGATTTTCAAGGGGAACGGATTCCGCTGCTGGAAGAACTGCTGGAATTAACGAAAAATCGCGGCACGATTGTTAATATCGAGCTGAAGAACGGGTCGATTCAATATCCTGAGCTGGAAAAGCGCGTGATCGAGACCGTAAGACATTACAATATGTCAGAGCAAATCGTCATCTCAAGCTTTAATCATTATTCCCTGGTGGAATGCAAACATATTGATCCTGAAATCCGTACTGGCCTGCTGTATGGGGAAGGGTTATACAAACCGTGGGAGTATGCCAAATTGGCCAAAGCGGATGCTCTTCATGCATACCATCGCGCAGTTCTGCCGGAATGGGTAGAGGAAGCGAAGCAGCATGGCGTAGTCTATCACCCTTGGACCGTCAATGACGAGGAGCAGATGAAATCCTTGATCGATGCAGGCGTGGCGGGCATTATTACGGATTATCCGGATGTACTCGGGGGATTGCTACTAACTAAGGGAGCGTGACTTTGTGAAGAAAACATGGCTGCTGGGCTTTGGTTTTTTCAGCATTAGCATTACCTGGGCGCTGTACAATGCGTTTGTGCCCTATTTTCTGGAGGATTACATATCCAGTGTCGCACTGATCGGTTTTTTTATGACGATCGACAATTACTTTGCCTTGTTCTTGCAGCCATGGATCGGAAGTCGCAGCGACAGGACCCATACCCGGTTTGGCAGAAGAATGCCTTACCTGCTCATCGGAATGCCGCTTGGCGCTCTGTTTACCGCAATTATTCCGTTTCACACCGGGATGGTGACCTTGATACTGTTCATGGTCCTCATGAACCTGGCCATGAGCCTGTATCGTTCTCCTACCGTTTCATTAATGCCGGATATTACGGAGGAGAAACGCCGCACGAGAGCCAACGGCATCATTAACTTTATGGGCGGCATAGGGTCCATATTGGCTTTTGGCGTGGGCTCGGTACTGTATAGCGCTCATCAGTCCTTGCTTTTATTGCCGCAGCGGGCATAACGCTGGTGTCATTGTTCATTTTGAGAACATTTATCCAGGAGAAGCGTGACGCTCCAGGCTATCAGGCTCAGACGGCCGCCAAAGCTAAAGTTTCCTTTAAGAGTCAGATCAATCGGACGACGGTGCTGCTCTTGGCGGCGATATTTTTCTGGTTTGTCGCTTATCAGGGAGTTGAGACGCTGTTTACTTTGTACGGGAAAAATGAGATGGGGCTAACGGAATCGCAGGCTTCCTTTTCCTTGACGTTTTTTTCACTCGCCTTCGTTCTGTTCGCCATTCCAAGCGGATGGCTTGGCGGTAAATTCGGCAAAAAACGGATGATTCTGATCGGCGTCAGCGGGCTGTTGATTGTTTTCGCGCTCGTACCATGGGTTGAATCACTGCTATTGCTCCGTGTATTGCTGACCGTTGGGGGACTATTCTGGGCTTGCATCAATATTAACTCCTATCCATTTATCGTATCTACCGGATCGGAGGACAGCATTGGCACGCGGACAGGAATGTACTATTTGGTATCCTCGCTTGCGGCGATCTCGTCACCGCCTCTTCTGGGCAAGCTCATTGATGGCATGGGGTATTCGATTCTGTTTTATTGTGCCGCAGGCAGCATGCTGCTCGCGCTGATCTGCGTGCTGATGATTCGCCATCAGGAAACGGAAAGCCCTGCAAAATCGCAGACCGCTTCCGCCGGCTTATCCTAGCCGACTTGTTTTCTTGCTAACCGAAGGTTTGGCTCCTGTAAGTCAGTCCGTGCGGAATAACATTGACGAGAGCCTTCCAGCACAGGTAGAATCTAATATCAGATAGATTTGAATTAGAATATGCCGGCGAAGGTGCAGGAGCTGATCCCAAGGTTGACAACGATTTATGATATTGCCAAAAAAACAGGCTATTCGCCTACGACGGTGTCCAAAGTCTTCAACAACTATCCGGATGTGCGGGAGAAGACGAGAGCTAAGATTCTGGCAACCGCGAAGGAAATGGGTTATCTTCCAAACGCAAACGCCAGATCGCTTACGACGAAGCGGTCCTGGACCATTGGTATTCTCTTTGTGGAAGCTACGGGAGCGGGGATACGTCACCCCTATTTTGGAGCCGTCATCGAAAGTTTTAAGAAAATTGCCGTATCCAAAGGGTATGATCTGATGTTCATCTCCAAGGATGTCGGCGGCCGAAGAAGCAGTTATGTGGAGCATTGCAAAATCCGTGGCGTCGACGGTGTGGTCGTCATTCTGTCGAGCAGCGAGGACCCCGATTTCCAGGAGCTGCTGGACAGCGGCATTCCGTGCGTCATTCTGGACTCGTCACCGGAGCATGTGCATTCGGTTTACTCCGACAATATCGGAGGGAGCATGCAGGCACTTCGGTATTTGCACTCGCTTGGACATCGCAGCATTGCCCATATATCTGGCGGATTGAATACGTTTGCAGGCGAGCAGCGTCAACAAGGCTATGAGCAAGCCCTTCGGGAGCTTGATCTGGACCTAAGGGAAGAGTACATAACCGGCAGCGATTTTTTCTCCACCGAGAGCGGATATGAAGCCATGAAGAGGCTGCTGGGGCTTAGAGAGAGGCCGACAGCTGTTTATGCCGCTGGAGATCTGCTTGCGCTTGGAGCTATTCGTGCCGTGCAGGATCATGGCTTGAATGTTCCGGGAGATGTGTCCATCATCGGTTTTGATGATATTGAAATGTCCCGTTATATTACCCCTGCGTTAACGACCATACGCCAGGATACGGAGCAGCTGGGCACCGTTGCGGCGGAGATCCTTCTTACTTCGATCGAAGAACAAGACGCAACAGTACAGTCGGTTATGCTGCCGGTTCAATTGATTATCCGGGAATCCTGCCGCCCGGTCACCTAGGTGAAATATAAAGGCAGGACTCATTTTTGCCACTTTTCGAAACCGGTTTCGAAAAAGATCTGACTCTGAAGTTGAATCAAGTATGAACCCATTTAAGGAGGATCTGAGCATGTCAAATTATCATTTTGAGAAGGATACCTTTGTGATCGAGCAGTATGATCTCGCCAAACCGTTTTCCAGCTTCCTGCCGGGAATCGCAGGCTTGAAAGGGATTCCTATGTGGACCTTTTATGTGAATCGGGGGCAGGGGATATGCAGCTTCGGCATACGCGACAAGAACTCGCCGATCATGGAATTTTCCCCGGCGAATATCTCGTATAAGAATGTGTCGACAACCGGCTTCCGTACGTTTATCAAGATAGCGGGGGCACCGGCAGTCTATGAGCCGTTCCAATCCTTTCAGCCGGATTCCAAAGCGAAGAGAACGATGTTGATCCGTCAGAATGAGCTTGTCATTGAGGAGGAGCATACCGGTAACGGATTTCGCACGTCGGTGTCGTATTTTCAGCTGCCCGGTGAAGATTTTGCCGCCCTTGTCCGTGAGGTCAGCATCACGAATATCGGAGCTCGGACGGAATCGCTTGAGCTGTTGGACGGCATGCCGGAGATTCTGCCTTACGGTGTCGAGAACAGCGGGTACAAGGAGGTTGGCAATCTCCTGCGGAGCTGGATGGAAGTGGAGAACCTTGAACAGGGGATCCCATTCTATAAAGTTCGCTCCAGTACGCACGACGAGGCGGAAGTCAGCGAAGTTACGAGCGGTCATTTCTATCTGTCGTTTGATCAGCATGGGAAGTTGATCAAGCCGCTTGTAGACTTTGAGCTTGTATTCGGCGGTAACACTTCATTAATCCACCCTGATCGATTTGCTGTGAGTTCGATGGAGGCTTTGACGAATGCCACGCCGTATCCCGTTAACAAAGTGCCATGCGGCTTCAGCGGGTTATCGGCCCGGCTTGCGCCCGGGGAGACGGCGACCGTTTATACGCTGGTTGGTCATGTGAACGATATCGGCAAAATCAACAAGCGCTCAAAAGATCTGTGTTCTCCTGCCTATATCCTCAATAAACGCGAGGAGGCCTTGGCGTTGACCCGGAACTTAACCGAGGATGTTGCAACCAAAACGGGATTACCCCTATTTGATGAATACAGCCGGCAGTCCTATCTGGACAATTTTCTGCGGGGCGGATATCCGTTCCTATTCGATAACGGGAAGGAAGGAGCGGTCGTCCACCTATATTCCCGCAAGCACGGGGATCTGGAGCGAGATTATAACTTCTTCGCTCTTGCGCCGGAGTACTATTCACAAGGGAACGGCAATTTCCGGGATATGAATCAGAACCGCCGAAATGACGTGTTTTTCAACCCGAAGGTGGGCACATTCAACATTCGGATGTTTTTCAGTCTTATTCAAGCCGATGGGTATAACCCGCTAAGCGTAGAGGGAACGAAATTCCGCGTGAGCGAAGGGAAGGAGGAAGAACTGGAGAAGCTGCTGCGCGCCTCCGCGGTTCAGGAAGATTATGAGAAGCTGGCAAAGGCATGCGCCGGGGATTATACGCCGGGTAAAATCATCAACGCGATTTCGGATCAAGGCATCAGGCTGAAGATCGACGAGGAACGGTTCTTGTCCGGGCTGCTGACGATATCCGATCAACATTTTGCGGCTTCGTTCGGCGAAGGGTTCTGGTCGGATCATTGGACTTATAACATGGATTTGGTTGATACCTACTTGGATATTTATCCAGACCGTTATGAGGAACTGCTGTTTGGCGAGAATGCGTATACGTTCTTCGACAGCCCGGTGTACGTCCTTCCACGGAGTGAGAAGGTTGTGATCAGCCGTGGCAAGGTACGGCAATACGGTGCGCTGCTGGAGGACGAGGAGAAACTGAACAAGCTCGGCAGAAAACGGAACGCGGCGGAATGGCTGCGGGTAGATGGCGGACAAGGCAGCATTTACCGCACGAATCTGTTTGTCAAAATGATCTCATTGTCCCTTAATAAGTTGGCGACACTCGATCCTTACGGGATGGGGGTAGAGATGGAGGCGAACAAGCCGGGCTGGAATGACGCGATGAACGGCTTGCCGGGCCTGTTTGGGTCGGGGATGAGCGAAACGATAGAATTGAAGCGTTTGGTCGCATTTATCGTGGAAGCGGCCGAGCGGTTCGGTCATCAAACGATTCAAATGCCGGAAGAAATCGCGTCTTACTTAGAGCATGTGTACGAAGCCGTACAGCAATATCAATCCGGCTCATTGGACTCATTCCGTTATTGGGACTTGGTAGCGGGGCAGCGTGAATCCTATCGTGCATCGGTCCGGTACGGGATCAGCGGCCGGGAGGTTGAAATTTCGGTGAAGAACGTGAAGAGCATGTACGAAGCCTTCCTGGATAAAATCGAAGAAGGAATCCAGCGTGCGGAGCAGATGGGTGGCGGAATCGTGCCAACGTATTTCCGTTTTGAAGCCGAGCGATTTGAAGAGGTTCGGGATGCAGCGGGAAACCCGGTCATCACCCGCTATGGTTTGCCCGCCGCAAAAGTGCTTGAATTCAAGGCTTATGCGCTCCCGCATTTTCTGGAGGCACCGGCTCGCGGGATGAAGCTTGCCGATGAAGGCCGGGCGAGAATGATGTATGACCGGATCAAGGCTTCCGATCTGTATGATTCCGCGCTCGGAATGTATAAAACGTCCGTCAGCCTGGAGGGAGAAACCGATGAATTCGGACGCATCCGTGCATTTACAGCCGGCTGGCTGGAGCGGGAATCCGTATTCTTGCATATGACCTATAAATACTTGCTTTCATTACTAAAAGCCGGATTGTATGACGAGTTTTTCTCGGAAATCAAAACTTCCCTCATCCCTTTTCTGGACCCGGCTGTTTATGGACGCAGCACGCTGGAGAACTCCTCGTTTATTGCCAGCAGCGTGAATCCGGATCCCCACGTGCATGGACGAGGTTTTGTGGCAAGGCTGAGCGGATCGACGGCCGAATTCCTAAGCATGTGGATTACGATGATGGCAGGAAAAAAAGTATTCCGATACGAAGGCAGCCAGCTTCAGCTTCATCTGAACCCCGTTCTTCCAGCGTGGCTGTTTGACGAGAATCAAGAAGTGTCGTTCACCTTCCTTGGTGCCGTCAAGGTGACATATCGCAGCGAGCGCGCGGCAAATACGTACGGTCGGGACGGCGTTACGATTCAGCGTTTAACTCTCATCACGGTGGGAGGGGATTCGCTCGAGATCGATGGGCCTCTTATTACAGGTGAGTTGGCTCATGAAGTCCGTAACGGGAACATCCGGGCCATTCATGCTGTGATGAATTAGAGGGAAACGAAAGCCAAACAGGCCACCCGAGATGAATCGGATGGTCTATTTACTGTTATTTGAAATTCTGTTTATTCATTAGGGGGCTTTTTATTATTATTGTTTGACATGGCTGAGCCAAACGTAATGCCAATGGCGGCACCGATCGCTATGCCGATAGCGATATTATCCATGGCAACACCAATGGCTACCCCGACACCGACCCCCATGCTTATCCCAAGGGCCATGTTGTTCTTTTTCTTTTCCATACGACCGTCACCCCTATCTGTATCATGTTGATCAAAACAAGCGTCCTTCCTTCTCAAGTTGCTATTGTTTTTATTATAGAGGATATTGGACTTAGGATGCCGGATATCCGTTGCTTCATGTTTTCTTCGCTTGCAAGTCCCAGTGTTGCAACCCATAATAGATATATCGATTTGCATATGAATTCAACATCTTCGAGTGCGAGGAGGGGGTTATCATGCAGTGGATCGCCATGCTGACGATGCTGATTGATCATGTAGGGCTTGTGTTTTTTCCGCATCAGGAGATTTGGAGAATCATCGGCCGCATTGCTTTCCCAATCTACGTCTATGCTCTCGTTCAGGGGCACCGCTACACTTCTTCGAGACCCAAGTATATCATTCGGCTGGCCATAATTGCTGTGATCTCCCAAATTCCCTATCAGCTTGCGCTGGATCCTGAAGGGTTGAATGTGGTCATTACCCTGGTTGCTGGGGCCATCGTTTTATATGTGCTGGAACGTTCGGATTCCCAGCTGTTATCGTGGATGGTAGTTGTTGCGGCCTGTGCACTAATGAGTGAATTTCCGTTTGATTACGGAGCTTACGGACTGCTGTTGATCTTGATTTTCCGATATGCTCAGGCCAGCTGGCTTGTTCCGCTTCATATGGTGTTGAACCTGTTATTCTGGTTCCTTAATAACTGGGAGCTGCAGATGTGGAGCGTCATCCCGACGGCCGTGATAGCCTATGGCCCGCATGTATGGAGGAAACTGGAGTCTATCCGGGTGAGTCGCTGGGTATGGCGTTCATTTTATCCTCTGCATTTACTCATTATTGCGTTATTACGGGTGATTGTATAGAGAAGCACTCTTTAGGTTAACGCTTGATGGATTGATTATATACAAGGAGAGACATACATGTTGAATATCGCAATGGCTGCCTGCATCCTATTGTTCGCAGCGGCGGGTTACATCGCATTCATGAATTCCAAATTAATTGCGGATAAAAAACGGGAAGCATACATTCCTCCGCCTGCTTCGGAATATACCGTTTATATGACGCCTCAGTTCACGGAGGAGGACAAAAGGTCGATGAGTCCTATCGGCGTCATGGAATTTCGCGATCCGCAAGGCATGATGAAGGTATATCTTTGCCGGGTCAGGAATGCATCCGAGGATCTGAAGCTGGAGCAAGCCGGCCATGTGTTTCTTCATCATTTGACGAAGGCCAGGGACACCGGCACGCTGATGTTCTACCGTACGGTGGAGGAAGCGCTGCAAGGACCGGAAGAGAAGAGTTTGACCGACCGACTGTCTGCAGCTGCGAAAAAAAAGCCGAGAACAGAATAGGCAAACAGGGTCAATCCACCCACTAGCGGGGTAATAAAGAAAAAAAAGACCGAAAGGAGATTTTCCGAAATGAAAACATTTAAAATCGGAAGGACATCGGTCTCCGTCTTTATAGGCGATATTACGACATGGACGGGCGACATTATCGTCAATGCTGCAAATTCGGGACTGCTGGGTGGAAAAGGCGTGGACGGCGCAATTCATAGCGCCGGCGGGCCGGAGATCATGGAGCAGTGCATGGAAATTCGCAAGCAGCAAGGCGGCTGCCCGCCAGGCAATGCCGTGATTACCGGTGCAGGCCGGCTGCCTGCCCAGCACATCATTCATACGGTCGGCCCGATCTGGGAGGGCGGCGGACGGCGTGAGGAGCATACGCTGGCGGAATGCTATCGCAACAGTCTCCTGCTTGCAATCGAGGTGGGTGCCAGAAGCATCGCCTTTCCTAATATAAGCACGGGTATCTATGAGTATCCTAAGGCTCCGGCATGTGACGTTGCGTTAAAGGCGGTTACGGAGCTGCTTGAGGAGGATCTGCCGGATAACCGCCTGGATAGGATTGACTTCGTTTGTTTTTCTCCTGATAATGAAGAGCTTTATATCCATTGGCTTGAGCAGTACACACAGGAGAAGGAGGCGCAAGTATAACGATCGACGTACATTCTCGGAAGACAGACCGCGATTCATATCTAAAAATCAGGGGCGCAGTTAGCGCCCCTGCCGTTTGTCAGTCGACTTTACATATGATAGGAACCGCTTGGCTCAAACAGCACCCATTCCAGCATCGTGATCATATCGTCGAGGCGGGTTTCCTGATTGAGAAGGGAGGCACGCTCCGGACTGTTCTCCTCGAGAGCAGTCAAGCGAGTGTGCAGTTTTTTCTTCTGCATCGTAAGTTCATTGATCTTGGATTTGATTTGGTTCTCAGTTCGCATAAGTATAATCCTTTCGTTTGTATGAAATCCATCTATTTACCCCATATTATAGCATTTGATTCAGCTTAAGACGAAGGAGCGGATTCACATGGAAAGTGAATATAATATGAAGAAAGTGGCGGCGGAGCATGCCGCCAAGTATGTACAGGATGGGATGAAGATTGGGCTGGGAACAGGCTCAACCGCTTATTACGCCATTCTCAAAATCGGCGAGATGGTCCGATCCGGGCTCTCGATTCAGGCCGTGGCTACCTCTGATGCTTCGGAGAAGCTGGCGATGGAACAAGGAATATCCTTGACGCCCATCCATCAGATCGATCGCTTGGATCTGACGATTGATGGGGCGGATGAGCTGGATGACCAGCTGCGTTTAATCAAGGGAGGGGGCGGAGCGCTTCTCCGCGAGAAGATCACGGCTTTTCACAGTGAACGGCTCGTGATTGTGGCAGATGAAGTGAAAGCCGTAGCTCAACTCGGCGCTTTCCCGCTGCCGGTTGAGATTGTCCCTTTTGCTTTTGAGTGGACGGTTCGGTCACTAGCCCAGCTTGGTTGTTCGGTGGAGATCCGCCGTAAGCAAGATGAGGGGGTTTATGTTACGGATAACGGGAATTATATTGCTGATTGCCGGTTTCAGCATATTGCCCGTCCTGAGGAATTGAGCTCTAGGCTAGGCGCCATTCCTGGCGTGGTTGAACATGGGCTGTTTATCGGTAAGGCCGACCAAGCGATCATCGGCTGCCAGGATGGAACGGTACGGATATTACACTCCGGGAGCATAGAAGCAAAGAATATATTTGACAGTTGATCCGGCGTTCATTAACCTTAATTACATGATATCTTTCGGAGGGTGAAATATGTCGGATATTCAAGAACACGAGGATACCCCGTTACATTTGCTGGTTGTCCTTGCCAGAGCTTATAACGCAGTGATGACACATTCGCATCGCAGCATCAATAGTCACGGATTGAACTCCACCGAATTCGGCGTATTGGATGTACTCTATCACAAAGGACCGCAGCCGCTGCAAAAAATAGGCGAAAAGGTGCTCATTTCCAGTGGTAACATTACATACGTGGTGGACAAGCTTCAAAAGAAAAACCTGCTGGTTCGCCGGGCTTCCGCTGAGGATCGCCGCGTCATTTATGCTGAGCTTACCGCAGAGGGAAAGGAATTCTTCGAAGCCATCTTTCCTCAGCATCAGGAATTGATGGTTAAGGTGCTTAGCGGCCTGTCGGAAGACGAGAGAGCGCAGGCGGCGATGCTGCTGCGCAAGCTGGGGATCAGTGCGGAGAAGATGTTGTAGACCTATACAAGCTTTAGATTGGAGATATGTATGCTTAAAGATATAACGATGCAAGCGATGCAACCCGAAGTAAAGGAACTGCTCAGCTACTCGGTATTTCCGGATCCGGAAGCGGTGGATCAGGCGGCTGCTATTTATGAGAAGGGCCCAAGTCGGTTGTTTGGATTTGAAGAGGACGGACTTCTCTTAGGAGTCATCGGTTTCGATGTCGATCAGGACGAGCTTACCATTCGGCATCTGGCCGTTCTTCCGGAGAATCGGGGAAAGGGATATGGACGCGGATTAATTTTGGAGCTGCTCCTTGAGGTTCAGCCTAAGCCGGCCCGAGTCATTGCGGAAACGGACGAAGAAGCCGTAAATTTCTACCGCAGTATCGGCTTTGAGGTATACAGCCTGGGAGAAAAGTATCCGGGCGTTGAAAGATTCCGCTGCATTTACGAGGTGGAGGAATCCGAAGAATAGGCTATTCTTATCCAAAACATGGTTGCCGTCTTCGAGTGGAATTAAAATTGCCATTCAAGACAATAGACCCGTTTCGCAATGGGGGCACTCCTCATATAATGTCGTAACGAGCGGGGCAGGGGGTGAACATGTTGGTGTACCATTATACCGCTGTCGGCGATTCCTTGACCTTCGGGTTTGGGGCGATGCCTGGCAGCGGTTTTGTTCCGTTATACCGTCGGATGGCGGAGGAGAAGCTTCGCCAGTTCGTGGCCCATGAGAATCTCGGGGTCAATGGATTAACTTCGGATGAGTTATACGATCGGGTCGTTCAGCTTCCTACGTATCGCTATCATCTGCAGCAGGCTCAGATCATCACGATATCGATCGGAGGCAATGACTTGATACGTGCGGTAAAGTCCACGGGAGGCCGACCGAATCGTGAGGTGCTGGATGCTGCCTTGTACCGATGTCAGAATCATGTGGCTAATACCGTTAGACATATCCGAAAAATAAAGACGCCGGTCAGCAAACCTTATTTTATTCGCGCTATCGGTCTGTATAATCCATACCCGGCCTGGACGGAGGCAACGGAATACGTGATTCGGTTCAATCGGCACTTGATGGGGTTAAGCGACGGCTATTTTCGAGTAGCTGATATTTACGCACAATTTTCAGGCCGAGAGAAAGAACTGATGTCGGTGGACGGTTTACACCCGAATGGCCGAGGGTACCGGGTGATCGCGGAACAATTAAACCGGCTTGGGTACAAGCCACTTGCGTAACCAATCGAATGATTAAGAAAAAAGGGTGTCCCTGGTCTCTGACCATGTGGGCGCCCTTTGGTTTATGTAATCCTTATGAATTATATTAATTTCCTGAAAAAGCTTCGTACGGCCCATTTGCGTTCTTGCCGTTTTTTGTATTTCGGCAGTGACCGGTACACGTCCAAAGACTCCTGATAAGACTTCTTGGCATCTTCGGTCCTTCCCAGCGATTGATACATATATCCCAGCAAATAAAAGGCTTCGCTTGAAGAAGAGTGAATGGAATGGAACTCCTCCAAATAATGGAGCGCCTTCTCCCGATCCGAATCCCGATATGCATCGGCAAGCCTAAGATAAGGCCGGCCGTATTTGACCCTCGGGTTGATCTCCAGGGCCCGGATAATATCCGACTCCCCTTGCGGGATGCTGCCGTTATGCAGGCGTGCGTTTCCGATATCGTCCCAGAACTCGGCGGAGTCCTCCAGACTGGATTCAATGGATTCCAGCAGCTTCAGGGCCTCCCCATACTTACGTCGCTCCAGAAGCAATCTGGCAAGCTCGTGCCTGGATGAAACGTCGCTGGGGCTAACTGCAATCTGTCTGCGCAGCTTGGAAATATTACGTGCGCGCTTGATTGGCTTTGTCACGCTGGGAAATACCCCGACAAAGCGGCGGTCCAGCACATACACGATGAGAAGCAGCACCAGGATCGCCGTAATCGGATTACCGAAGATGTAGAACAGAAATCCAAAAATAATGAGTTTAAACAAAAGAGATCCCTCAATTTCTATGTGAAGTTGTAACACAAATTATACCATAACATGGATTTATTTAGGTGGAAACACTATCGGTTCCATAGACCTTGAATACATGCGCATGTCGGAATAGGCCATAGGTATTGAAAGAAGGTCGATAATAGCCGATAAAGGTAGTAAAGAGGTGATAATCATGGCGAAAAAGGGACAAATATTCCATCATTACAGTTTCGAAACGAAGAAAAAGGCAGTCACCATGCGGCTGGAGGGCATGACTAAGAAAGAAGTGGCATCGGCCTTACAAATATCAGATATCGGACGGCTGAAAGTGTGGATGCGCAAATACCGTGAGTTGGGCGAAGAAGGTTTGGTCGATCGCCGCAGGAGAATTGTATATTCAGATCCTGACACCGAGCGGGATGAAAAAGAACAACTTTTCGCAGGTGTAGACAATAAGTGATCGCATGAGGCGTGGTTAACGACCGTTAACACCATGCCTCTTTCATATGGGAATCAAGGGCGATGCTCTATAGTCGTATCCGGGATTTTCGAATGTATGGGCCAATTCATTAATCTTATCCCGAGCAGGCGGCAGCCCAGTTCATTTGAGCGGAACCGACATAACATGTGGTATGTTCAAAAAAGGAGGGATTCATGTGAGCGGAGTAGGAGAAGGATATGGCGGCTATGGATATGGCTCTTCTGTAGGTGCTATTTTGGTATTATTCATCTTGTTGGTGATCATTACTCGCGCATTTATCTAATCCATCTTTTGAGCGAACAAACCAATTGAATCAATAAGTAAATACCGAGCACCTTGAGCAGTCACAACGACAGACCGTCCAAAAGAGGCATGGCCTCTTCTTAGGGCGGTCTTGTTCTAGATGAAGCGAGAGTCGGCGTGATTGATTTGTCTTGAATCAACGTTTAACCTCATATGAGAATAATCTCAAAAAAACAGACCGCTCGAGAAGAGTGGTCTGTTTTTGGTAGGACGAATATTGACCCGGGTCCATACGCTGTCCCCGGTGTGTTTCTCATGCTACATCATAATCAATATAACCTTGCCGTTTACGAAAGATACGATATCGAAATTCGTGTACCCCCAGGTTTCAATGGTTTTTCCGCCGCCGGTGGTAATGTCCTTGGCCGCCGGATTCCCCCATGACAGCTGCACCTGTTCTTTGGTCATTCCGAGGGAAACCTGGCCTGCTTTAATCTGTTTCCAGACCGATGCGGACCATTTATATTTTTGGTAAGGGTCGTAATTTAATAGGGAAGAACGGTCCGCAAACAGCTGCATCACTTCCGAAGACCGCATAGGATAGCTTTTCACTGTTTTTCCGGAAACCGTTTTAAAGATCACGTTGAATTCGCCTTTGTCATCCGGCAAAATGTCGGTTACCGTCAATTTCGAGAAGCGTTCCAAGTCTTCGAAATCATTTACCCAATACGTTCGACCAATAAATTTAACCAAGCTGCCCTGCATCGCTTTTTTGATCAAGCCGGCCGTCTCACTGGAAACAACGGTCATGACTGCATCACTCCCGAAGGAGATATTCGCTTGTTTCCACTTGGCTTCCCAGCTGATTTTCGCGCCTAGAACATCGGATAACACGGAAGCCGGAATTAGCAGTTCGCCTTTGTCGGTCATTGGAGCTGCTTTTAGGCGCAGCGGGCTATCATTCAGCTTGGCTTGGTTACTGCCTGTCGTGAGCGAGAGTACGGTTTCTCCGAACTTGGCCTCCACGGCTCCGTTATTTGCTGAATAGGTGCCACCCAGTGCCTGTATAACGGATTTGGCCGGTACCATGACATTCCCGTTTACTTGTTTTGCATATTTCAAATTGTTGCGCAGGCTGGACGATACCGTTATCGATTTGGACAAACCGCCCGAGGTTACCGTTATCTGTGTCTTACCAACGCCCGCAGACTTCAGTGTTCCATTCTTCTGTATGTTCATCAGATAAGGCTTCTCTATATCGATCCGGGCATCTTTAACCGGTACTTTGATCTTGGCTCCGTTCGTGTAAGTCTCCTGGATACTGACTTCCAGGGTATCCCCTACATAAGGCTTGGCTTCGGATATCGAAACCGATAAGGCCTTAACGACAGGCACATCAACCGATTTGTTCTGTCCGTTCGTGTGATGTATCCAGCTTCCGTCAGAGCGCTGTGCATAGAACCCCTCCGACAGATCCTCGGCATTTCCGTAAATGGAGGTTCTTACGATCCCGCTCAGTCCGGAGACCTGCTCCTTGAGCTTCCAGCGGTCTTTATACACTCCGGTTGTCCATACGGTTCCGTCTTGGAGCGTCACAATCAGAAGATCCGTCGGCTCATTGGATGCATAAACGATATGAGCTGCGTTCTGGGCGACGGTAACCGGGATGATGCGCCCGTTATCATCAAAGTTGGACGTTTCGTAGACAACCACGTCACCGTTGTCACGCAACAGGGCCACACGCCCGCTGTGAACCGTCATGGATTTGACCCCTGCCGGGTTTTCCACGATACCGAGCTTCTTGAATTGTCCCTTTTTGTAATTATCCTCTAAGAGCAGCTCTCCGTTTGAAGACAAGGCGGCAAATTCTTGATCCGCATTGGCGATGAGCAAAATGCCACTGAGGTTTTTTGCTTTTTCCGAGCCGCCCCATACGGTGCCGTCCGACTTCAGCCAGTAGGAACCCGCTATCTGCTTCACCCCGCTTGTTCCCGGAACGACCTTGGGACCCTTACCGATATCCCATTCCACTAATCGCCCATCCTGCGTCATACCGATGCCTTCGTATTCATAACCGCTGATGGCTGCAACTTTACCCGGCGTCCGTATGGCATGTCGTCCGTCGATCAGGGACCACATGGAGCCATCGCTCATCAGGTAGGTGTTCCTTCCCGCAATGTCGCTGATCTGGAGCCTGGACTCTTCGGCAGAAGCGATCCCGTGCGTCGTGCTGCCTGCAAAACCAAGTCCCGTCAGCATGGTAAACAATACGAGAATATACAACGTTCTTCTCACTTACATGACCTCTCTTTACTGTACAATTAGGAATATTTTTCAAACAGCTATATTGATTCGACATAATTTACGCTATTCCTGCAATTTGTCGCGCGGTGTTATGGATAAAAAAGGGAACAAAAAAACGCCCTCCGATATCTGAGGACGTCTTGCCGGTTAAGCTCGCGATAGTTCGACGACCTGTCTTGACCTTAACGGTGTTTTAGTTAAGATTACGGTGGGGATCATTGGTGGCAGAAACCTGATTATGTAATATGAGTTCCCTTCAACAGCAATAAAGCCGCGTATAAATCATTCTTCACTTCGTCCGCAGCGTATGTTCACGTGTGTTCATCTTAGCGGAACAAATACACAACGCCGGCGGCGGCAAGAAATACGAAACCGGCTAGTAAGAACCAGATGGATACTTTCTCCCTGGATGCGCGGTTGTCCTTGGGTTCAGTAAAGAAGTAGTCTCTTTGATGGTAATCCGTAGTAATAAACGCTCCGGATAGAAGCCCAGCAATCGCCAGGCAAGCCAATCCTGCATATAAAAACAAGTTCATCACGTGTTCCCCCCATCATGCCCTTTATTGTTAGAACGTTCGCTGAGAGGGAATGGTTATGCTTTTTACACATGTAAGTGCATCGTCTGACTAGAAGGAGCAGATAGATATGACAAAAAGCCGCTTATCTCGTTTAGCGGCTCAACATAAAAAAAGAACTAAATCCCTGTAATAACATTGCCATTACAGGGATTTAGTTCGGGAACCTCCGAAGAGATTCCCTCATGGGAGAGGAGAAACCGGACGAAGAGCTTATGGGGAAACGTAAGTCTTCTCCGCGGTTGTCTACGACATTCATTGATGTCGATATTTCAAGGATGCCCGGCTGTGGTAGAAATATACATAGCTTTGAAAAAAATGGAGAGACATTATGTTTCGTTTTTCATATATGGGATGATTGTGTTACGATAATCACTGTCAATGGCTTTGGCTTGGCAATTAATTTATAGATAATGAAACGGGTGAATGAAGCTGTGAGAGTAGTATCCGGAAGTGCAAAGGGCCGGCCGCTCAAAAGTGTGCCTGGCACAAGCACCCGTCCGACGACGGATAAAGTGAAAGAATCCATATTCAGTATGATCGGCCCTTACTTTGAGGGGGGCGCCCTGCTTGACCTGTTCGCAGGTACGGGAGGCCTTGGCATTGAGGCGTTAAGCCGGGGGATGGATCGTGCTGTTTTTATTGATGTGGAACCGAAGAGCATCAGTACGATCAAGGATAATTTGAAGGCGGCCAGACTTGAAGATAGGGCTGAGGTGTACCGCAACGATGCGGGACGAGCGCTTAAAGCGCTTGAAAAGCGCGGCTACAGCTTCGATCTGGTCTTTTTGGACCCGCCATACAGGTTTAAGAATGGTGACGAGCTGATGCTGGATATGGCAGAGCGAGGTTTGCTGCAAGATTCAGCTGTGGTGGTATTGGAATACGAATCAAGTTACAATTATCCTGAGAAGTTTGGTGATTTTTGTTGTTTCCGGACCGCGAAATACGGAGAAACCGCCATATCGATATATCGTTACGACACAGCGCAAGATCAAGCGTCAGAGCTTGATGAGGAGGAATTACAAGATGACAAATGAGAATACTAGTACATACCGAGTTGCCGTATATCCGGGAAGCTTTGATCCGGTCACCATGGGACATATGGATATCATCACACGTGCTTCCAAGCAGTTTGATCTGCTGATTGTGGCCGTGTTGAATAATTTAAGCAAGAACCCGCTGTTCACGATTGAAGAGCGCAAGGATCTTTTAAAACAGGAAACCGCACATCTTCCGAATGTGGAAATCGACAGCTTTCGTGACCTTCTGGCGAATTATATCCGTCAGAAGAATGCCCAGGTCATCGTACGGGGTATCCGCACGGTGACCGACTTTGAATATGAACTTCAGCTGGCATCCACCAATCACAAGCTGAATCCGGATGCCGAGACGATCTTCATGATGACGCATCCGAAATATTCGTTCCTGAGCTCAAGTCTTGTTAAGGAAATCGCTCATTTTAATGGAGACACTACGGATCTGGTTAGCCCCGAAGTCCATGCAGCGATGCGCCGTAAATTTAGCGGCGATAACGGTCAATAAGACGGGAGTACAGCCAGAACGCCGCTATCAATAATAAGCAGATCACGCCTTGAACCTGCAAGAATGAAGGCAATCCGCTCCAAAAGTTGAAGTGCTGATCCTTATTGACGTGATCCAGCGGTTCCGTTCGGAAAGCCGGTACGATGCCTGCTGAAAGGGCGCTGACCGGCTTCCACATTGCCAGTGTAATCGCAAAGGCGAGCATGGAATGCAGGGTTCGCTTCATCATAAAGTAACGCCAAGAGAGACCGGTTTCCCGCATGAGCGACAGGCTTTGCAGCTGAGCGCTGATTCCGCTCCACGCAAGTGCGGCGGACAGTACAGCCAGCTGTAAAATTCCAGCTTGGAATGCCGAGGAGCTGATGGACTGGGCTGCCAGATGGGCCTCCAATATTCCGGAGACAAGGTAGGGTGGAAGCTGCGGCAGCAGGTGACCGGTCAATACTCTGGTCAGGACGGCGAAGAACAAGATAAAGCCGCCTGTCATCATTAATGTTTGAACTGAACGGGTAACGGAATCGCCCAGTAATTTGCCAAAGCTCCGCCCATCCCGTTGATGGGCCTCCAGCGCCGCAGTCGCTGCCCTTTTAAGAAGGGGGCGTTGGGCGTTTTCCCTTGTCCGTACTGTGTGTAGAGTTGAAGTAAACCGTCGTGTGTCTTCAGAAGAAACCGGTTTATGGAAGAGTCCGAATATCCAAGCGGCCAGCAGTCCGGAAATCCAATGAACGATCAGCAGCAGATACCCAGCCTCCGGTTTATGAAGGAGGCCGGTTCCGATGACAACGAGAATGGTCATTGGATTACAGAAATGGGATATAGCGGCGAGCCTTCCGGCATCCATGGCGCGAAGCTCGCCTTGTGTATACATTCGGGAGGCGGCCTGTGCTCCTGCTGGGAACCCGGCCGTCATTCCTGTTATAAGAACCCAGCCGCCAGCACCGGGAAGTTTGAATATTTTTTTCATCAAAGGGTCCAGCAGTACGCCAACTCCATGGGCCCAGCCATAGGCGATGAGTATTTCCACCAGTACGAGAAACGGCAGCAAAGCGGGAAATACGATATTCCACCATAGCTTAAGTGCTTGCAGGGTGGCTTGGAAGGCAGGTTCGGGGGCGCTGACGACAGCCAGTACAAGCAGGAAAGCGGCGGCACCCAGGAGGATGGTGTTCCACAGCCCGTTTGATGACTTGACGGCGTTGTCTTTATTCATAAGGAATCTCCTTTCAGCGTAAACATGGCTAGTACAACTTTATGCAAAGGAGACAACCGTCAGACCAAACTTGGTGGAAGGCTGGATATATAAGGCGGAGGGAAGGAAACCACATGAAGAAGTCTGTAAAACCGAATGGCTTAAAAATTGCGCTGTATTTGTTAATGGTCGGGGTCATGCTGTATGTTGTCGTTTATATGCCGACCCCTTATCTCGTATACCAGCCGGGGAGTGCCGAAGAGGTTCGCCCCATGATCAATGTTGAGAAGGGAGATCCGGCGGAAGAGGGCACTTTTATGATGACAACCGTGTCGGCAAGCTATGCCAATATGGCGTTGTTGATGATGTCTGCGTTTAACCCGAATGCGGAGGTTGTGAAAAAAGCTGAGAAAATGGGCGATCAGAGCAAGGATGAATATGCAGCCACACAAGTGTATTACATGAATTCTTCCCAGTCGTCTGCAATGGAAGCCGCCTACCAGGAAGCAGGAATTGACTACAGCATCGAGCCTGCTTATGTATTCGTGATGTCGATCTCCGAGAATTCTGTTAATGCCGAGCATTTCCGGCCAGGTGATAAATTGATCAAGATCGATGGGCAGCCGGCAGAGGATAATGAGAAAATTGCCAGCCTGTTAAGCGGGAAAAGTATCGGGGAAGTGGTATCCGTGGAGCTTGAACGCAAAGGGAAAACCGTTAAGGAACGGGTTCAGCTTGTGAGCATTAAGGATGAGAAGACCGGAGCGGAGCGTCCGGGGTTAGGCGTCATGATTGCCACGATGCAAAGCGTGGAGCCGGCTGATCCCGATCACACCATTCATTTTGCGGATACCAATATCGGTGGGCCGTCAGCCGGACTGATCTTTACTCTTGAAATATATAACCAGCTCACCGATGGTGATTTAAGCAAAGGTTACCGGGTCGCCGGAACGGGTACCATTGATAAATCAGGCGCCGTAGGCCCCATTGGCGGCGTGAAGCACAAGATCGTGGCTGCTGATCGGAAGGAAGCCGATATCTTTTTTGTGCCGCAAAAAAATTACGATGAAGCCAAGAAGCGCGCGGACCGGATCAAAACGGACATGAAGCTGATCCCGGTCGAGGACCTGCAAGATGCAGTGGATTATCTGGAGGAGCTGCCGCCTAAGGGGTGAGCGGCGGCAGCAGGTAATCGCCGTAGTAGTGGCGCATATCAGGCCTAGGGTGCCCGTTGGCATAAACGGCGGCTGCCATCAGGTCCCTCTCCAGCTGAGGATGCTCCAGCTTGGCCGGCTTGTGAATGACGGGAAGTGAGGCGCTCCGCTTCATTCGTTTCAGCAGAGAACGCCCTGTCTCGCTGAAACCGAGGACCCGGATATATCCCGGACCTTTCCCCAGCTCTTCGCGATTCATCGATGCCTTGTCATGATTCAGCATGATGTGCAGCAGCATGCGCTGAAGCTTGGTTCGCGTATAGCGCTTGGTCTTCAACCCTTCCAGGAGGGCGTCAACCGTCGGCTGCTCCAGCTGAGATAGCGAGCGCTGAATACGGTGCTCCAAGCCTTCGGTCACTTCGAGAAGCCCTTCAAGCTGTGCGGGCGTATGGGTGAGCAGGGTTTGAAACAGCGGCTGGCGAAACTGCTCCCAATGGACGGGAGCTCGTCCGCTCTTGATTTCCCTCTCCATGATGCTGTGCGTGAATTCCGGCATATAGGGTCTGGCGGCTTCCAGTCCCTGTGAAAGTATGATGTTGCGGATGGCGGTTGCACTGGCAATGGACGACGCTCCCGGCAAGGGATCATGGTACTGTGCGTTTTCTCTTGCGATGGTGTAGGGTGTAATGCGGCTTCCCAGGCGCTCTAGAGCGATTAGGTAGTGCAGGCCCAAGGAATTGTTCGGCTGCGTGAGCAGCTCTTGCAAATGGGCAATCGCCGGTTCGGACTCACCGAATAGGGCAGCAGCGGCAGCACCGTAAGCGGACGGGAAGTTCATGCCTTCCCGGAGGCGCTTTTCGATTTCGGATCGAAGCTCGCCGGATTCGTTTGCGAGCGAACGGGACAACGGCAGAATCTGCTCCATCGTACCGCTTTCGGATCCGAAGGAAAGGCAATCCACTACGCCCGTAGCCTCCAGGATGGCTACCGCACCGTACGCGAACCATTCCGCAGGCTGCACGGCATAGGTTACCGGCAGCTCGAGGCACAGGTCAACCCCCATGGCAAGGGCCATTTCCGCCCGTGCGCGCTTGCTTGCGATGGCAGGCTCGCCGCGCTGGAGAAACGGACCGCTCATCACCGCAACGACGGCATCTGCCCCTGTGACTTCTTTGGATTTGCGATAATGCAGTACATGACCGTTATGTAAGGGATTATATTCAACGACAATGCCAACCGTCTTCATTCGTTTCAACTCCTTGATTAGAATATAACATAATTACATGACGATCCTGCAACAATTAGCGCATCCCCCGGGAGAGTTGTAATTCTGGTAGTATGAAGAGAAATATCGGGTAACAATAAAGAGGTTGTTAGGGTTATCCTGTTGACAAAACTCTTTGGGAATCGGTATAATAATCTTTGTTTGTTTGGAGTGATGGATATGCTAATTCAATTTCGTAAATTGACAACCAGCGATCAACCGTTACAGTTCCATCAAACCGTGGATGTAAGCAATGCCGTTAAGGACCGGAAGGATATCATTGCTGTTCAGCCATTAGACGTGGATCTGACAGCAACCGCATCGGTTTCTGGTACGGTGGATGTTCGTGGACGATTGCAAGGCGAGCTGGAGATGAATTGCTCCCGCTGCCTGAAGCCGATCAGCGAACATGTGCACATCCCTTTTCATGAAGTATTCCAGCCGGTGGAAGATCCTGAATCCATTCAGGATGAGAATGATGACACTACATACGTGCAAGGTGAGAGTGTGGATCTCACTCCCTATGTAGAAGAAGCATTTTTGCTCCACCTGCCGCTAGCTCCGGTATGTAAAGCCGACTGCAAGGGACTCTGCCCGAATTGCGGCAAGGACCTGAATGAAGGCACGTGCGACTGCGATACGGAAGTGATCGATCCTAGGCTAGCCGGTCTGAAGGACTTCTTTAAATGATGATGGATATGGCACCCGTGTTCAGCGGGTTGAACTGATAAGGAGGTGGGAACATGGCAGTACCTCAACGTAGAACGTCCAAAACACGTCGTGACAAGCGTCGTACTCATTTTAAGCTGGCTGTGCCAGGCATGGTGAAATGCGAGCAATGTGGAGAATTGAAGCTTGCTCATCGCGTATGTAAAGTATGCGGAACGTATAAGGCAAGAGAGATCATCAAACAATAGTTTTTGAATAAGTAGTACTTCATCTTTGGTGAGGTGCTATTTTTTTTGTCTAAAGCCCCCCTTTCTTTTTGACGTGACATGATTTATACTTAACATTAGTACCAGGTTCTAATATTTGCGACTAATTTACATATATATGTTTGAAGAATGGCGGCTTTCATAGCGGCAGAAGGAGTTGTTTCGTCATCGATCGTTTATCCAAGAAAGACCGTCACCAGCGGCTGATTCAGCTGATCGACGAGAATCCCTTTGTTACAGACCGCGAGTTGACTCGCCAGCTTAAAGTGAGCATTCAGACGATACGCCTTGACCGTATGGAACTTGGCATCCCGGAGCTTCGTGAGCGAATGAAGCAAATGGCGGAGCATTCCTATGACCAGGTTCGTTCCTTGTCGCTCGAAGAGGTGATCGGGGATGTCGTTGACTTGCAGTTGGACAAGAGCGGAATATCGATATTTGAAATCCGTGAGGAACATGTATTCAGCAAAACGCGGATTGCCCGAGGGCATTATGTATTCGCTCAAGCCAATTCACTTGCCATCGCCGTAATCAATGAAGAAATCGCATTGACGTCTTCAGCGGATATCCGGTTTTTGAGACAGGTTCGTCTCGGCGAGAAGTGTATTGCCAAAGCCTACGTTAGGTCCATTGCCGGCCAGAAGGGGAAGGCCAAGGTGGAAGTGTTTACTTATGTCGCTGATGAAATGGTGTTCCAGGGGAATTTCGTAATCTACCGATCTGCAGGAGAATGACATAAGTAAAGGAGGAAGTTTGGCATGAGAATTGCGATTGATGCAATGGGCGGCGACAATGCCCCCCAGAGTAACGTCGAGGGCGCTCTCATTGCCGCACGGGAATGGAGCGATACCGAGATCATTCTCGTTGGGGATGAAGCGCAGATTGGAGCGCTGCTGAAGGACAAGCCGTCCAATTTGAAGGTGGTTCATGCAAGTGAAGTCATTGAAGCGGAGGATGAGCCGGTCAAGGCGGTCCGCCGGAAGAAGGATGCTTCGATGGTTGTGGCGGGGCGCATGATTCGTGAAGGTGAAGCCGATGCCATGATCTCGGCTGGCAATACGGGAGCTCTCATGACGACCGGGTTGCTGGTCGTTGGCAGGATGAAGGGGATTGAGCGTCCTGCGCTTGCGCCTATGATTCCTACGCTCGACGGCAAGGGGATGCTCGCCTTGGATCTCGGAGCGAACATGGATTCGAAGCCTGAGCATCTGCAGCAGTACGCACTAATGGGCAGCCTGTATCGCGAGAAGGTGCACGGAATCACCAAACCGCGGGTCGGGCTGTTAAATGTCGGTACCGAGCCGGGCAAGGGAAATGAATTGACGAAGCATGCTTATCCGTTACTGGAGGAGCTGCCTATCCATTTTGTTGGCAACGTCGAGTCCCGCGATGTCATGAACGGGGTTTGTGATGTGCTCGTATGTGACGGGTTCTCGGGCAATATTTTGTTGAAATCGATTGAAGGAACGGCTGGTGCGCTCTTTTCGCTGTTGAAGGAGCAGTTCAGCAAGTCGCTTAAGACCAAGATGGCCGCCGCCTTGATGATGCCGGAACTTCGCAGCCTGAAATCAACGCTCGATTATAAGGAGCATGGCGGAGCGCCTTTGCTTGGTCTGAGCGGTCTGGTAGTTAAGAGCCATGGTTCATCGGATGCGAACGCCATCAAGAATGGGGTTCGCCAAGCGCGGACGGCGCTGCAGAACCGATTGGTAGAGAGTATTTCGAATGAAATCAGCGGGAAGTGAGTGAGGAAATGAACAATTTGCGTCCGGTCGGTATTATTGGCACAGGCAAATACGTACCTGAGAAAATATTGTCAAATCATGATTTAGAGAAAATGGTAGATACAAGCGATGAATGGATTGTCTCGATGACGGGAATCCGTGAACGACATATTGCCGCTCCGAATGAAGCGACGTCGGATTTAGCTTATCATGCTGCTGTGAACGCGTTGAAATCCGCCGGAATGAACGCCGAGGATCTGGAATTGATTATTGTGGCAACTATTACGCCGGATATGTTCTTTCCCTCAACCGCATGTTTGCTCCAGGATCGGCTTGGTGCCAAAAAAGCGGCGGCATTTGACCTGTCGGCTGCTTGCTCGGGATTTGTATACGGCCTGGCTACCGCTACAAATTTCGTGAAGACGGGCATGTACAACAACGCATTGGTGATCGGGGTGGACTGCTTGTCCCGCATTACGGACTATACCGACCGCAATACCTGCGTCCTGTTCGGCGATGGTGCCGGAGCGGCGATTGTCGGTGAAGTGCCGGAAGGCCGCGGGTTCCAAGCCTTTGATTTGGGTGCCGAAGGTGCGGGCGGAGCACATCTGTACATTGAGGCAGGCGGTTCGAGATTGCCGGCTTCCGCTGAAACGATTAATACGAATAAACACTTTATTTATATGAACGGCCGCGAAGTGTTCAAATTTGCGGTACGGGTGATGGGATCTGCCACGGAAGCCGTGTTATCCAAAGCAGGCATCGATAAAAAGGATATCGACTTATTCATTCCTCATCAAGCCAACATCCGGATCATTAAGTCTGCCATGGAGCGCTTGGAGCTTCCGGAAGAGAAGGTCGTAATCAATGTTGATAAATACGCCAATACCTCAGCCGCTTCCGTGCCGCTGGCTCTTGTCGAAGCACAGGAATCCGGTCGCCTGAAAGAAGGGGACAAGGTGTTGATGGTTGGTTTTGGCGGAGGATTAACATGGGGTTCCTCCGTACTCATCTGGTAACAGAATAGTATTTAGACCTAGTGAAATAAGAGAAGGGAGCTAACGATTTTGGGTAAAACAGCATTTATATTTCCAGGTCAGGGCGCTCAGTCCGTCGGAATGGGAAAGGATGCCTATGATGCGGTTCCTGCCGCAAGGGATCTGTTTCTTACCGCGGATGAACAGCTTGGATTTCCGCTCAGCTCCATTATTTTTAATGGCCCTGATGAAGATTTGAAACAAACGGTAAATACGCAGCCAGCTCTGCTCGCAACCAGCATGGCTTATCTGGAAGCCATTCGCGGCAAGGGGATCGAACCGGATTACGTTGCGGGACATTCCCTTGGCGAATACAGCGCACTTGTATGTGCAGGCGTGCTTTCGTTCGAAGAAGCTGTATCGATCGTTAGAGCCCGCGGAGAATACATGGAGGCAGCCGTACCTGGAGGTCAAGGCGCCATGGCAGCCGTGCTAGGCGCAGACCGTGAGGCTTTGTCCGAGCTGTGCAAGAGCATTACGGCTGAGGGACATGTTGTAGAACTTGCGAACATGAACTGTCCGGGACAAATCGTCATCTCGGGTTCCGCACAGGGCGTCGCAGCGGCTGCAGAAAGAGTCAAGGAAGCAGGCGGCAAGCGGGCTATCCCTCTGGAGGTAAGCGGCCCCTTCCATTCGACCCTGATGAAGGAGGCGGCTAACCGGCTGGCTGATAAACTGGAGCAGGCTGCGTTTAATACCCCTTCCGTGCCGGTAGTTGCCAATGTGACGGCGCGTCCGGTGGAAGATGCCGCTGCCATCCGCGGTTTGCTGGTGGAGCAGGTATACTCCCCCGTGCTATGGCATGACAGCGTGGAGTGGATGATCGCTCAAGGAGTGGACACCTTCGTCGAGATTGGTCCCGGCAGTGTTCTCAGCGGTTTGATCAAGAAGATTGACAAATCCGTCAAAGTCATTAATGTAAATAGTCTGGACAGCGTCAGCAGTCTGGAGACGGTCGTATAAATAACGATGGATAAAAACCAGATCACTTTGGAAAGGAGGAATAGGTATGAGTGAAGCTCTAAAAGGACAGACTGCGCTTGTTACGGGTGCTTCCCGCGGCATTGGCCGGAGCATTGCTCTCGGACTTGCCGATCTGGGCGCTAACGTTGCTGTCAATTATGCAGGTAGCGAAGCGGCTGCAGCCGAGGTTGTGGAAGCGATTCGCGCAAAGGGCGTATCGGCCATCGCAGTTAAATCCAACGTAGGACGGACCGAAGAAGCCGATGCCATGGTAAAGCAGGTGTTGGGGACTTTTGGTCGAATTGATATCCTGGTGAATAATGCAGGGATCACTAGAGACAATCTAATCATGCGGATGAAGGAAGAGGAGTTCGATCAGGTAATCGAAACGAATCTGAAAGGGGTATTCAATTGCCTTAAGGCGGTGACGCGTCCTATGATGAAACAACGTTATGGGCGCATTATCAATATATCCTCCGTTGTCGGAGCGCTTGGCAATCCGGGGCAGGCCAACTATGTTGCGGCCAAAGCCGGAGTCATCGGTCTGACCAAATCAGCCGCTCGGGAGCTCGCTTCCCGTGGAATTACGGTGAACGCCGTGGCTCCTGGTTTTATCGATACCGATATGACCCGGGAACTTCCTGAGGACATGCGGGAAGGCCTGCTTGGCGGAATTCCGCTCGCCCGTCTGGGGCAGCCGGAGGAGATTGCCGGCGTGGTTGCATTTCTAGCATCTTCCAGTGCATCCTATATGACTGGACAAGTGCTGCATGTGGATGGCGGCATGTATATGTAGGCGCCGCCTATGTTCCGGCGCTGGCCGCTGGGCATTAAATCGTTTTCAAATGCCTTCTATGGCAATTTGAAGTCATATCTCGTATAATTACCAAGAGGAGGTGAGCCGGATGTCCGATGTATTGGAACGCGTGAAACGCATCGTTATCGACCGCCTGGGTGTTGACGAAGCCGACGTAACATTAGAAGCATCTTTCAAAGACGACCTTGGAGCTGATTCTCTCGATGTAGTTGAATTGGTGATGGAGTTGGAAGATGAGTTTGATATGGAGATCTCTGATGAAGATGCGGAGAAAATTACGACCGTAGGTGAAGTTGTAAACTACATACAATCTCATACCTAAGTCATTACAGTTAAGTCCCGTTCTTTAGCAAGACGGGACTTCTCCACATTCAATCCAAGCTTTTTTAGCACGAACAAGTGATAGATTATTACTGCCTTCGTTATCATGAGTCTGCATGTACGGCTTTATAGATGGACGGGCA
The DNA here is from genome assembly GCF_050279985.1 of Paenibacillus sp. NPDC093718. NCBI lineage: Bacteria > Bacillati > Bacillota > Bacilli > Caryophanales > Paenibacillaceae > Paenibacillus > Paenibacillus sp. NPDC093718. The sequence goes on along the minus strand of NZ_JBNNUS010000001.1, from coordinate 514,361 downwards.
GTCCATATAGAGGTGAAACTGTTTGAAACATAGAGTCGTTGTAACAGGAATGGGAGTCATGACCTCGATTGGTCAAGACCTGGATACATTCTGGAACAGTTTGATGGAAGGTAAGTCTGGCGTATCCCGCATCGAAGCATTTGATGTGAGTGATTACACAACGCAGATCGCAGCATCCATGAAGGATTTTAATCCGGAGGATTACATGGATCGTAAAGAAGCCCGTAGGATGGACCGTTTTGTACAGCTTGCGGTTGCAGCCGGTTCGAAGGCGCTGGAGGACAGTGGCCTTGAAATTGGCGTGAATGCCGATGCAGAGCGGGTTGGCGTTTCGATCGGATCGGGTATCGGCGGTTTGGGAACTTGGGAGGACCAGCATAATATCCTGCTCGAAAAAGGCCCGAAACGTGTAAGCCCATTCTTTATTCCAATGATGATCGCAAACATGGCCTCAGGCCAGATGTCGATCAATCTGGGAGCCAAGGGTCCGAACACCACACAGGTTACGGCTTGTGCTACCGGAACGCATTCGATCGGCGATTCATACCGTCTGATTCAGCACGGTGATGCCGATGTCATGATCTGCGGCGGGGCGGAGGCAACCATTCGTCCAACAGGGATGGCTGGTTTCTGCGCTATGCGTGCAATGTCAACCCGTAATGACGAGCCGGAAAAGGCCAGCCGGCCATTCGATACCGGCCGCGACGGTTTTGTTATGGGTGAAGGCGCGGGCGTGCTCGTGATCGAATCCCTGGAGCATGCGTTGAAACGCGGTGCCAAAATTTATGCCGAGGTGGTTGGCTATGGCCTTAGTGCCGATGCCCATCATATTACCGAGCCGGATCCGGATGGAGCAGCTCGCTGCATGAAGATGGCGATCCGTGACGCAGGCATTGCGCCGGAGGATGTGGATTACATTAATGCTCACGGGACTTCAACGCCGGTGGGTGACCGCTCGGAAACGAAGGCCGTTAAGATGGCTCTCGGTGACCATGCGTATAAAGTAGCCGTTAGTTCAACCAAGTCGATGACGGGTCATTTGCTTGGGGCTGCCGGCGGCGTTGAAGCGGTAATCTGCGGACTGAGCTTGAAGAACCAAACCATTGCACCAACGATTAACCTGGAGGATCAAGATCCGGAGTGCGATCTTGACTACGTACCGAATCACCCGCGTAAAGCCGATTTGGATATCGTCATGTCCAATTCGTTCGGATTTGGCGGGCATAATGCCACGATTATCCTGAAAAAATACGCCGAGTAAGGGGACAGTGTGTTGAGTGGAGATCTGAAGCAGTTACAGCATAAACTTCAAATCCAGTTTCGCAATGCAATGCTGCTGAAGCAGGCCTTTACCCACGCATCTTATGTAAACGAACATCGCTTCAGTCAGAGTCAGGACAACGAGCGTCTTGAATTTCTAGGGGATGCTGTTCTGGAGCTGACGGTGAGCGAATTCTTATACAACCTTTTTCCGGACCGTCCGGAAGGCGAGTTAACCAAGCTGCGGGCCGCTATCGTATGCGAGCCCTCCCTGGTGCAATTCGCTGTAGGTCTGGACTTTGGTCGTTACGTTCTGCTAGGCAAAGGAGAGGAAATGACGGGCGGTCGAACCCGCCCGGCTCTTCTGGCAGACGTATTTGAGTCATTTGTGGGGGCGCTTTATCTGGATCAGGGATTGGAAGCGGTTCGCCGGTTTTTAAGCGACCATGTCTTTCCTACGGTGACCGTCAACGGTCGTCCGCAGATGAGCGATTATAAGACTGAGCTTCAGGAACTGACCCAGCATCACGGCATGGGCGCACTGGAATATCGTATCGTAGAAGAGCGAGGACCGGCACATGAGCGGGAGTTTGTCTCGGAGGTATACATGGGAAGCGAATGTCTTGGACGCGGAAGCGGCAGATCCAAGAAAGAAGCCGAGCAGCAAGCAGCGGCAGTAGCCTTGAAGCAGCTGAAACGTGCGGATGCCTAAAGCTTCGCTGATGTGATGACAAACAAAGAGCAAAGAGCAGTCAAGCGGATAACCGGACCCGGATAGGATGACTGTTTTTTGCTCTTTTCGTTGTCTGTCTTTTGATCAAGGGACAGCTGCTTATAACGTTGATGGACCTCGTCCAAAGACGGCGGTGAAGCCGATTCTACTTATGGTACAATAGCAGGAGAGGTGATAGGTCGAATATGTTTTTGAAACGGATCGAGTTAGCAGGATTTAAATCGTTTGCCGACAAGACGGAGATGGAATTTGTCCGGGGAATTACAGCCGTTGTAGGTCCGAATGGCAGCGGCAAGAGCAACATTTCCGATGGGATCCGCTGGGTGCTTGGCGAGCAGAGCGCCAAATCGCTTCGCGGCGGCAAGATGGAGGACATTATCTTTGCCGGAAGCGATGCGCGTAAAGCGGTTAATTATGGAGAGGTTTCCCTTACGCTGGATAATGAGGATCATGTACTACCGCTGGATTTTAATGAGGTGACCGTAACTAGGAGGGTGCACCGCAGCGGGGACAGCGAGTATTTCATTAATAGGCAATCATGCCGACTCAAGGATATTACGGAGCTGTTCATGGATACCGGAATTGGTAAAGAAGCTTATTCCATCATCGGACAAGGCCGCATCGAGGAAATTTTGAGCACGCGTTCAGAAGATCGCCGGGGGATTTTTGAGGAAGCATCCGGGATCGTTAAATATAAATCTCGTAAAAAAGAGTCTGTACGCAAGCTGGATGAAACGGAGCAAAATCTGCTCCGTATCCACGACTTGGTCACAGAGCTTGAGGATCAGATCGGACCACTCAAAGAGCAGTCCGAGAAGGCCATTCGCTACAAGGAGCTTCGGGAGAAGCTGAAGCACAAGGAAATCTCGCTGTATGTGTATCAGATCGAACAGATACATACCTCATGGAGCGAGGCCAATGCCAAGCTTGAACAGCTGAAGGAAGAGCAGCTCGCGCTGTCCACCGTTGTATCCGCGCACGATGCCAAGCTGGAGAGTGACAGATCAGCGCTGCGCCAGCTGGAGCAGGAAGTTGAGGATCTGCAGAGCCAGCTGCTTCAATTCAGTGAGCTGTTCGAGAAGAGCGAAGGCTATGGCGAGGTGCTCAAGGAACGCCGCCGCAACCTGGAGCGTACGCGCGAGCAGCTGGAAGAAAGTTTGCAATCAGGCGATCAACGACTTGGAGCGCGCGTAGGCGAGCTTGCGAGCATGAAGAGCAAGCTGCAGGAGCTACAGCAGGAATTAACCCAAGTGCGGGACCAGCTGTCAGCGGAAGAAGCGAAGCTGGTGGGCGTAACCGGCGGAATCAGCCAGCAGCAGGAAGAGAGCTTGAAGGGGAATTTGCTGGAGCTTATGAACCAAATGGCTCAAGCCCGGAATGAAATCCGTTACGCCGACCAGCAGCAGGAAGCGCTGGATCGGCGGATGAATCGGGCGCAAGAGGAGTCCGGTAAATGGGAAGCCCTGAAAGAGGATTTGCTCCGCCGCAAAGATAGCATCGATCGAAGTATTGAACGCTTCGGTAAAGAGATTGCAGACCTCCGCAGCGGTTATATCAGCGAGAGTGAGCGATATCAATCCCTGCAGAAATTGCAGGAAGAGACGCAGGGAGCGCTTCGGAAATGGGAGCAGAAGCGGGAGGCGCAAATTTCCCGCCGCGATACCATGAAAGAGCTTCAGGACGATTTTGACGGATTTATGCTGGGTGTTAAGGAAGTACTGAAGGCTTCCCGCAAATCCGTGCTCCACGGAGTCCATGGTGCGGTGGCCGAGCTGATTCGTGTACCGGAAAAGCTGGAGCTTGCGATGGAGACAGCCCTTGGCGCATCGGTTCAGCATATCGTCATGGAGAACGAATCCGTATCCAGGCAGGCGATTGCCTTCCTGAAGCAGCGCCAGTTAGGACGGGCAACCTTCCTGCCTTTGGACGTCATTCGTCCACGGAATGTATCCGCTTCGGATCGGCACTTGGCAGAAGGGGAAGCCGGGTTTGTAGGCTTTGGCTCCGAGCTGGTGAAGTATGATTCAAGATACAGCAACATCGTCGGCAGCCTTCTGGGCAATGTCGTGATCGCCGAGACCTTGGAGCAAGCGAACAAGATTGCTGCAAGATTCTCCTATCGCTTCCGTGTAGTCACACTCGAAGGCGACGTGGTCAATGCAGGCGGATCCATGACAGGCGGCAGTCAGCACAAGAAAACGAACAGCCTGCTGGGACGCAAGCGTCAGCTGGAGCAGCTGGATCAGGAAATCACGGAGACCGAGAAGCAGCTGGAGAAGCTGCAGCAGGGCATTGAAGGCGTCCGGAATCAAATGATCGAATCTCAGGATAAGCTGGACGAGCTTCGTAAAGCCGGAGACGACAAGCGAATCGAGGAACAGCAGGCTGCAGGGGACCGCAAGCAGCTTGAGCATGAGCTGCGCCACGTCCTCGAGCAAGCCGAGCTGGCAGGCGAAGAGAAGAGCAGTCAAGAGAAGGAAGCCAAAGAGATTCAGGCAAGCCGTGAACGCGCGCAGAAGCTGTTGTCTGAGCTGGAGGAGGAAGAGAAATCAACCCATCTGGCGATTCAAGCAGCAGAATTTGCCCGTAAAGCAAATGAGTCGGCGAAGGAAGAGCTTCAGAGTCAGCTGACAAACCTCAAGGTTCGCGAAGGAAAGCTGGATCAGGAAACCTTCTCGCTGGAGGAACAGCTCAAGCGCCTTCAGTCGGATGTCGACAACCACGAGAAGGAGCAGAAACAGAACCGCACGATGCTGGCCTCCGTTCAAGCCGACCTGAATCAGAACGAAAGCGAAAGCGTGAAGCAGATCGAGGATCTGAACCAGTATAAGCTGAAGAAGGAAGAGGCTACGCAGCAGCTGGAATTCAAGCGGGCTGCACGCACCGCGCTTAGCCGGAAGCTGGAGCTGGAAGAGAGCGAAACCAAGGAACAGCGCACCCAGCTGCGGGCCGTGGATGATCAGCTTCGCCAGACCGAGATTGGGGTAAACCGGCTCGATGTTGAGCTTGAGAATATATTGAAGAAATTAAGCGAGGACTACGAGCTGAGTTATGAGCTTGCCAAGCAGCGGTATCCGATTCCGGAAGACATCACTGCCGCTCAGAACGAAGTGCGTGACTTGAAGAGGTCGATAACTTCCCTGGGAGATGTCAATCTTGGGGCCATCGAAGAGTATCAGCGCGTTAATGAGAGATACCTGTTCTTAAGTGAGCAAAAGGCAGATCTGGTTGAAGCGAAGACAACCCTGTACCAGGTCATTAAGGAAATGGACGATGAAATGTCCAAGCGTTTCAAGCTGACGTTCGATGCGATCCGGCGCGAGTTCGGCACGGTATTTACGAAGTTGTTCGGAGGTGGACGTGCCGACCTGGTCCTGATCGATCCCGATCGATTGCTTGAAACGGGGATCGATATCGTTGCGCAGCCTCCTGGCAAGAAGCTGCAGAATCTGCAGCTGCTCTCCGGTGGTGAGCGTGCATTAACCGCTATGGCGCTGTTGTTTGCCATTCTGCAGGTGAAGCCGGTTCCGTTCTGTGTACTGGATGAGGTCGAAGCGGCGCTTGATGAAGCGAATGTGGTCCGGTTTGCCCAGTATCTGCGGGAGTTCTCGGAGCAAACGCAGTTTATCGTGGTTACCCACCGCAAAGGAACGATGGAAGAGGCGGACGTTCTGTACGGCGTCACGATGGAAGAAGGCGGCGTGTCGAAGCTGGTGTCCGTCAAGCTTGAGAATGAGGAAGCGGAGATTGCCTAATTTAACATAACGACATGGAGGGTACGTATGAGCTTTTTTAAGAAGTTAAAAGAGAGCATTTCCAGCAAAACGGAAAACGTAACAAAACAGTTCCGGGACGGACTCGAGAAAACTCGGAAGGGATTTATCGAGAAAGTGTCGGACCTGGTAATTCGCCGGAAAAAGATCGATGAAGAATTTTACGAGGAATTGGAAGAGATTCTGATTGGCGCTGACGTCGGCGTCAATACGGTGATGGATCTGATGGACGATCTTCGTGCCGAAGTGAAGAAACGGCGGATTGAGGACGCTGCCGATCTGCAACCGGTCTTGTCCGAGAAGCTGATGGGACTCCTTCGTGATGACAGCAGCAATGAACTGAGGGAGAATCCGGATGGAATTACGGTCATTCTGTTTGTCGGCGTTAACGGAGTCGGCAAAACCACCACGATTGGTAAGCTGGCGCATCGTTACAAGCAGGAGGGTAAGAAGGTTTTGCTCGCGGCTGGAGATACATTCCGTGCAGGTGCGATTGAACAGCTGGAGGTATGGGGAGAACGGGTTGGCGTTGAAGTCATTAAACAGCAGCCCGGCTCAGACCCGGCAGCTGTTATGTTCGATGCGGTTCAAGCAGCCAAGCAGCGGCAAGCGGATGTTCTGCTCTGCGATACGGCGGGACGCCTTCAGAACAAAACGAATCTGATGGAAGAGTTGAATAAAATCTTCCGCGTGATTCAACGCGAAATCCCGAGTGCTCCGCATGAGGTACTGATGGTCCTTGATGCGACGACAGGACAGAATGCGCTGAGCCAGGCGAAGCTGTTCGGGGAGAAGAGCGGCGTGACCGGCCTCGTATTAACCAAGCTGGATGGCACGGCTAAGGGCGGCATCGTGATCGCGATTCGGCAGGAGTTGAATCTTCCGGTGAAGCTGGTAGGCTTGGGAGAGAAAATGGGCGACCTCCAGACCTTTGATTCGGAGCAGTTCGTTCATGCCCTCTTTGCGGGTTTGATTAAAGAAGAAGAGAATGCCGCAGAACAACAAGGCTAGGCACTTGTCTAGTCGCTATGTATACAAAAGGACCGAAAGTTATACTTTCGGTCCTTTTCCATGTTCGGTTTTTAATCTACGGGCACATGCATTTTTAGGAAGAGACGATTCGAACGAACTCAATCGAACGAAGCGGGATGATGGCAGTATCTGTAGGAGGACCATAGATGATGGGCGGTACCTTTAAGGTGATGGTTCCCTCGCCCACTTCGGTCAGCGTGCCGATGATCACATCTCCCGACACCGTTACTTCGGTTTCCGAGCCGATAAATCCTTGCAGCCAATCCACGTAGCGCATATCGGTTAACCTCCTTGCCGTAATGAAAGTTTGAAGCTGACATTCCGTATCATCTGAAGAAATTACTGAACGGATGTAATACTGGCGAATGGAATCAGCACAAGGTCACCTGATGCTTCACGGAGCTGAACACCATCTTCGGCGGTAGCCAAAACGACCCCTTCCAAAGTGACAAACGTTGTGCTCACCCGTACTTGTTGACCGGTACGAACTTCGAAGTATTGAATCAGCTCCGGAATAATTGTTAAACCCGTGAGGACCTGACTCTCCAGTGACTCTACCCGTTCGGTTAATTGACTGGTTTCCTGGCTTAGAAGTTCGACCTGCCGTGTTAACATCTTGACTTTGCCGGCAAGTCTTCTGCAGAACAGGAAGCAACACATAGTCATTCTCCTTTCTGTATTACCAACGGTTGTGCTCCTCGATATGGTTCTTTAAATCCAGAAGCGAAGCGGTGCTTTCTTCCTCCGCTGCGCGGATCATGGGCATAATTCGCTGCACATGACCAGGGCCGTATTTAAGGAAGGTTTCGGTTTTATCGACCAGCACATCAAGCGGCTGACGATAATCCGTAAAGTACTGACCGAGATCAAAAGAGCTCAGCAGGCTATGCACTTTGCTCATGGTGCTAAGCGCCAGTACAGGCTTGCCGCCGCGTAAAGCGGCTAGCGTCGGGTGAAGCTTGAAAGATATCAGATAGTCCACGGATTGTATGAAGCTGTAGGTGAGCTCGATATCCATGAGAAACGGCAGTGTTTCAATGGAAGCGCCCGGGGTTAGCTCCCTTACCTTCTGCTGCAATTGCAGACATGTGTTGTAATCGGAGTACGCGTTGCCCGGATGATGAATAACCGGAATAAGGACGGCATGATAGCCTTTGGCGATAAGATGTCCCAGCAGTTTGGTCATGTTCTCCATTGGGAACGATTCATAGGAAAACACAACAACGCCAACCGTTGGGCGCTTCGAGAATCGTTTTACCGGGATATCGGGCTGACGGTAACCGAATACCATATCAGGGGCGGTTTCAACATTTCGGTGGAAGCCAGCCCGCCTGGCGATGGCCGACGATCGTTCATCCCGGAACACCGCGCGGTTTGCCTTGGAGATCATCTCCCGGTAGGCGGATACCTGCTCCTCAGGCCAGGTGTGTTCCGGGTAGGCGTCCACGATGCCGACGCCGTAGACCCAGGTAGGCTGTCCTTTGAGCTGCGGAGGAAAGTAATACGAATTGAATGAGTAGGGTGTAATTAAATCGCCACCACCGATGATGAAGGCATCCGTCTGACGGGGATCCAATCGGGAGTTCCAAGGATAGACATGATGATCGTGGAATACCTGGCGAAGGGTGTGAAGAAATAAATCATCACCGAAGTTTCCCATTCCATAGTACCCGGAAGCGGCAATATGCATTTACGTATCACCTCCTTTTCAAGCGTTGTCTAGCTCTTGCGTGTTTGCTGACACCAGGCTTCGAAGAGGCTGCGGTTACGTTGACTGGTACTGCTGCCATAAAGGACGCGATGATACATGACGGCATCGACCTGAACCGGTGAGCTGTGCGTAAGAAGCCTGGCGGTGACATCGATATCTTCGAAGATACGCCCGAGACGATCCTCCCGATTCCACCAGCCGCCAATGGCGATTAGGGATGACTTGCGATACATTCGAGGGACTAGCGGGTGGCCATGTTGAGTCGTTCGATTTAAGGAAGTAGACCAGGACGAATAAAGCTTGCCCGAATCAACGTTTCTTCTCCATAGAGGACCGAGCTGCCGTGTTCGTTCCCAGCATCCATACCGCCCCGTGGCCATCCTGCCGTCCGGATTCTGGTCAAGCGCGTCGGACAGGAGCGCGACCGCATCCGGTGCCAGCCAGTCATCTCCATCCAATTCCAGAATATATCGACCCTTTGCTTCAAAAAGCAGCCGATTCATCATGATCGCCTTACCGCGGTTACGCGATTGGGACAGGACTCGAATTCTGCTGTCAAGATAAGCGCAAGCCTCCTCCAGACTGTCGTCCTCCGAGCCGTCATCGCCTATTAGCAGCTCCCAGTTATCGCTTGATTGTGCCAAGACGGAACGGATGCTCCAGCCTAAAGTGTCCTTCATATTATGAATGCTCATCAGAATGGAGACGGCAGGCTGCGGAGGAAATTCAGGGAATGAAGCCCCTTTGGAACTGGTGGTATTCTCTCGCATCCTTGTTGCGGACAGAATAGGGAGAATATACTCCAGATCCTTTTGATACGGAGGATTTTGCGTTGGGTCCAGATGCATCGTAAGGCTTGGATCGGCGGGCAGCAGATCGTAAGGCAGAAATTTAGCAGCCGGAAGCCTGTTATCCCAGCGGGTGAGAGCAGCAAGAAGCCAGGTTTTTCTCCAATAAAGAGGGGCACCGTTCATGCATATACAGACAATACGATCTGGAATTTGGTGTGGCATCGGAATGGAATGCTGTGCGCTTTTATGGGAAAGAGACAAGTTACCGCTCCATAGAATCCACTCACGATCTATTTGTGAGACTTCCTGAATAATTTGTTCACGATAGGCTGACGTATCGATGGCCCTGTAGCCGAATGGCTGTGTACGGATTCTGGCATAAGGTTTCAATGGGTGTTCATGCCTTTGTCCTGGATGGCCTGGCGGATCACTTGATCGGCTTTCAATCCGCGTTCAACCCAGCGATTCTCTCTGGCGTAGGCAATGCGGGCCAGTTTATGCTCTTCCGTGTCCGGGTGATAGAGCATGGAGGACAGCTTGCCCAAGAAATCATCATGGGTGGTCGCTGTAGTAACATGCGGCTCCATGGCGATGCATTCTGGCAGAGCCGTCGACAATACCCGGACACCGGATGCCAGATACTCGTATGCTTTGACTGGATTGGTTGCCAGCGTAATCGGATGGTATTGGAAGGGGATCAATGCAACGTCTATATGAGTCAGATAACGCTTGAGCTCCTGGTGCGGCTTTTCACCGAGTATATGCACATTGGGGAGCTTCGAATAATCGCCGGAGCTGCCGTAAGGAGCTCCAATGGAAACGAATTGGACGTTTGGAAAACGAAGGGCCGCCTTAGCGAACAGCTCATGATCTACCCAATAAGCCCAGGCGCCGATATAAGCGACAACAGGACCCGGAGGGAGATCGGTGGGTCTTTCACTGAATGGAATATGGAAAAATGAAGAGTCTGCGCCATTCGGGATCAGGGTAAGCGGTTTATCCGGATATGCCAGGGATAACCGGGTGTGAATCACCTCTGCGGTACATACGACATGGTCCGCTTCATCAATCATTTTAGGTTCATATTTTGCCCAATGCGGAAATTCATCACAGCAGTCGTAGATGGTGACGTCGGGTTTGAAGAGTGTGGAAATGCGCGTACGGAGCTTAGACCAGGTCGTCCAGACGACAATCGGATGTTCTTTGCGAAGGGCAGGCAGCTTTTTGTGCAAAAAGGTTTTGGTATCTGTGAACAGGAACACATTCGGTTCAATTTCTTTGAACTCTTTATCCAGCGGTGCCAGGTTTTCGAAGAAAACCTGATGACCAAGCGCGCCCAATTGAGCCATAAGCTGCTGCGGTCTCTGTTTCATATACGACCAGTTCATCGTTCTCGGATAAATGATGACAGCCAAGAGGTTTCCTCCTTTCTTTGTACTCGGGATAATATATGCATTGCTAGCTTCATAGAATTGGACGAATAAGCCGAATCGCTGAAAAATGGTTGATTTCTACAAGCTAACTCATGACCGGAACGAATCTATCAACTTTCCATATAATGCTTAAGATATGAGGTTTCAGATCTATCTTTTCATATAAAACGAGGGGGAGTGAATGTTCGTGAATCAGAAAAATGTGCTTGCTATATTCGGAACGCGTCCGGAAGCGATCAAAATGGCACCTCTGGTCAAGGAATTGGAGTCAGCCCCGGGATTAACTCCAATCGTATGCGTAACCGCCCAGCACCGGGAGATGCTGGACCAGGTGCTTCGTTTTTTTAAAATCCAGACGCAAACGGATCTAAATATCATGAGGGAAGGGCAATCCTTATACACTCTGAGCGCAGACCTGCTAAAAGGGATGGAGAAGGTATTCCAAGCGAGAAAATATGATCTGGTACTGGTCCATGGAGATACCACAACGGCGTTCATTGGTGCTTTGGCGGCTTATTACGCGAAGGTTCCGGTGGGACATGTGGAAGCGGGGCTGCGGACGTATGACAAATACGCGCCGTTTCCAGAGGAGATGAATCGCGAGTGGATCGGCAGAGTGGCGGATATGCATTTTGCCCCGACGGCGCTGTCGGCAGCAAATCTCAAAGCCGAGAATCGTTCGGCTCACGTGTATGTAACGGGTAACACGGGAATCGATGCAATGAAGTGGACGCTAAAGGCTCCTTTTAAACATCCGATACAGAACAAGTTACGGAAAGATAGCCGCTTAATACTGATGACCATGCATCGGCGGGAGAATTGGGGAGAACCGATGAAAGGGGTGTTTGAGGCTGTGAAGCGGGTGATCCGGAAGCACCCTGACATTGAAGTGATATATCCGGTCCATCCGAACCCCGTACTGCAAGAGGCGGTCGCGCAAGAGCTTGAGGGGCACGAGCGAATCCACCTGACCGAACCGCTTGATGTCGTTGATCTCCATCATATCATGCAGCGTTCCTATCTGGTCTTGACGGATTCCGGCGGCATACAGGAGGAAGCGCCGTCACTGGGGAAGCCGGTTCTGGTGCTGAGGGATAAAACCGAACGCCCGGAAGGGGTCACAGCAGGCACCCTAAAATGCGTTGGTACGGAGTGTGAAGCGGTTCAGGCAGGAATAGAGCGGCTGCTGACGGATAAGGAAGCGTACCACAGCATGGCCAGAGCCCATAATCCGTTTGGTGACGGCACCGCCTCCCGCCAAATCGTCCGCGCCATCCAGCGATTCTTCCAATCGCAGAGGGGCTGATACAGGTGGCGGCTTTGATTTTCCATGCCCGCAGGGCGTATAATGAAGTATAAGATTTCAAGCGAAAGGATACCTGTTATGGCCAATACTTACACTTATCCACGCAGAGAAGAGATAGCGAATGCAATAACGCATGGCATAGGAGCGGTATTAAGCGTTGCTGCGCTGGTGCTCCTGATCGTATTTTCAAGTTTGAAAGGCACTGCCTGGCATGTGGTGAGCTTCACGATCTACGGATCAACGATGCTCCTGCTGTATTTGAGCTCTACGCTCGTACACGGTTTGAGAGACGGGAAAGCCAAGGATTTCTTTGAGTTTATGGATCACTCTTCCATTTACTTGTTCATCGCAGGGACGTATACGCCATTCCTGCTGGTTGCCATCCGGGGATCGCTGGGCTGGAGTCTCTTTGGGATCGTATGGGGCGTTGCGCTGTTCGGTGTCGTGTTCAAAGCATTTTTCGTCAAAAAGTTTCTGTTCCTCTCCACGATATTCTATATTGCGATGGGCTGGCTGATTGTCATTGCCTGGAATCCGTTAACGGCGGTTGTAGCGCCGCAAGGCATGAATTTGCTTGTCCTTGGGGGCTTACTGTATACGCTGGGTACCATATTCTATGTATGGCGGGGGTTTCCTTACCATCATGCCATCTGGCATTTGTTTGTGCTGGCGGGTTCGATTCTTCACTTTTTTGCGATACTGATATACCTTCTTCCTATCGGTTGAACGGGTAGGAAGAAGGCTTCCTGCTCATGAAGAAGGATGACAAGGGAAATGGCTTGACATCCTTCTTTGTTTTTTGTATGATAAGGTTCGTTAAGCGAACTGTAAAGTGTTTTTCCTTGACGAGGGGGTGCCCTTAAATGAGTCAGGAGAATCGGCTCGAGAAGACGAACCGGATCAATTTGCTGTTCGATTTCTATGAGCAGCTGCTGACAGAGAAACAGCAGACCTTTTTGAAATATTATTTCCATGATGATTTTTCCCTTGGAGAAATCGCTGGTGAATTTGAGATTAGTCGTCAGGCCGTCTATGAGCATATTAAGCGCGCAGAACAGGTGCTCGAGTCCTATGAAGAGAAGTTGGGGCTTCTGAGCAAGCATGAAACGCGCATCCGGGAGCTGGATAAGTTTCGGGTAATGGTGGAGCGTAGCGACCTGGGTGAACATGATAAGAATGTAATGACCGATATGGTTGAACGATTAAAAGTATGGGATTAAGTATGAACGGAGGTGGCGGATATGGCGTTTGAAGGATTGACCAGCAGACTACAGAATGTGTTCAGCAAGCTTCGTGGTAAAGGCAAGGTGTCCGAGGAAGATGTAACAGCCGCCATGCGTGAAGTTCGACTCGCGCTTCTCGAAGCCGACGTTAACTTCAAAGTGGTTAAGGATTTCGTATCCAAAGTAAAAGAGAAGGCCATCGGCAAGGAAGTGATGGACAGCTTTACGCCCGGCATGGTGATCATTGACATCGTTAATAAAGAACTGACGGAGTTGATGGGAGGAAGCCAAGCCAAACTGGCGAAGAGCAACAAGCCGCCAACGGTTATTATGATGGCCGGTTTGCAAGGTGCCGGTAAGACAACGACTTCGGGTAAGCTGGCCAAGCTGCTTCAGAAGCAGAACAGCCGACCGCTGCTCGTTGCCGGCGATATTTATCGTCCAGCGGCGATCAAGCAGCTCGAAGTGCTCGGGAGTCAGATCAACGTACCGGTGTTCTCGCTAGGAGACAAGACAAGCCCGGTTGAAATCGCAAAACAGGGCCTTCAGCATGCCAAAGATAACGGTCATGATTATGTCATTATCGATACCGCCGGCCGTCTTCATGTCGATGAAGAGCTGATGGAAGAGTTAAAGCAGATTCACAGCGTAGTGAATCCAGATGAAGTCCTGCTTGTCGTTGACGCGATGACGGGTCAGGATGCGGTGAATGTCGCGGAAAGCTTCAATCAGCAATTGACGCTCACGGGCGTCGTACTGACGAAGCTGGACGGCGATACCCGAGGCGGTGCGGCCCTCTCGGTTAAGGCCGTTACCGGATGTCCGATCAAATTCGCCGCACTTGGCGAGAAGATTGATGCGCTCGAACCGTTCCATCCGGAACGGATGGCATCGCGGATCCTCGGCATGGGCGATATGCTGTCTCTTATTGAGAAAGCACAATCGAACATTGATGCAGACAAGGCCAAGGAAATGGAACGTAAAATGCGTAATGCCGAATTTACGTTCGAGGATTTCCTCGAGCAGATGGATCAGGTCAAGAAGCTCGGTCCTCTGGATCAGCTGATGGATATGATTCCCGGCATGGGCAAGATGAAGCAAGCCAAGGATCTCAAGGTGGACGAGAAGCAGATGGGACGCATTGAGGCTATTGTTCACTCCATGACGACAGCGGAGAAGCAGCAGCCTGACATTATCAATCATAACCGTCGTAAACGGATTGCGGCGGGCAGCGGAACCTCGCTGGCTGAAGTGAATCGGCTTATCAAGCAGTTTGACGAAATGCGCCGCGTGATGAAACAGTTCTCGGATATGATGGGTCCTAAAGGCGGCAAGAACAAGGCCATGAAGCAGCTGAAAGGCTTGACCGGCGGAAAAGGCATGAAATTCCCGTTCCGTTAAGTATCGGTGATATCGAATGGACATTTTTTGAAGGAGGTGAATTTTCAAATGGCAGTACGTATTCGTCTGAAACGCATGGGTGCTCACAAGGCTCCTTTCTACCGCGTGGTGGTTTCTGATTCCCGTTCCCCGCGTGATGGCCGTTTTATCGAGGAAATCGGTTATTACAATCCGGTTGCTCAACCGGCTGAAGTTAAGATCGATGAAGAGAAAGCACTGAACTGGCTTCAAAATGGTGCGCAAGCATCTGACACGGTTCGCAACTTGCTTAGCAAAGCGGGCGTAATGAAGAAATTTCATGAGCTGAAGCATCAGAAATAAGACTGATCGCGAGGGTTATCTATGGAAGAATTAGTTCGCGTTATTGCTAAGGCTTTAGTGGATCATCCAGAAGATGTGACTGTGAAGACCGTTGAGAAGGAGCACTTGATTGTATATGAGCTGTACGTGCATCCTGACGATGTCGGGAAGGTCATAGGCAAACAAGGGCGTATCGCCAAATCATTGCGTACAGTCGTAACATCGGCGGCAATTAAAATGGATAAACGGGTGACCGTTGATATCATTTCTTAAAATATACGAAAGGGGGTTAGGATGCATGTCCTAGCCCTTTTTCGTACATGCTGAAGAAATCAGCCGGTCATACCAGCGAGAACGTTCATTAAGTGATGCAGGAGGAAGACCATGTCTGAAAAGTTGTTTACTGTAGGGAAAATCGTGAATACACACGGCATCCGTGGGGAAGTTAAAGTCATGCCGCATACGGATTTTGCCGACCAGCGATTTGCTCCAAAAAGCCAGTTGTATATTGTCCCGGACAAGGGGAGCATGATTGAAGTAACGGTGGATACATCCCGTTTTCATAAAAACATGTACATCCTTAAATTCAAGGAGCTGCATGGCATCAATGATGCCGAGAAATATAAAGGCTCGCTGCTGAAGATTACAGCGGATCTTCAAGAGGAGCTTCCGGAGAACGAGTACTACTTCCATGAGATTATTGGCTGCAAGGTGATGACCGATGAAGACCCTGCTGAGGAGCTCGGCACGATCTCCGAAATTTTGACGCCGGGCGCTAACGATGTGTGGGTTGTCAAAACGCCTCAGGGAAAAGAAATTCTCCTTCCGGCCATACCGGATGTCGTGCTTGATGTAGACAAGGAAGCGAAGCTTGTCCGCGTGCATCTCATGGAAGGGTTGTTATAGTCCATGCGGATTGATGTGCTGACGCTGTTCCCCGAGATGTTCGATGGTGTGTTTCATTCCAGTATTCTGGGGAAAGCGGCCGAAAAACAAATTGTGAGCTTGAATGCCATCAACTTCCGCCAGTATGCCGGGAACAAGCATGGTCAGGTCGATGATACTCCATATGGCGGCGGCGGAGGAATGGTGTTAAAGCCGGACCCGATTTTTGCTGCGGTGGAGGACATTCTTGCTTCCAATGTGAATGAGATGGCGAATCATGGCGATGGGGTTAATCCTGCCGGGGAGATTCCGGCGGAAGTCTCCGGCACAGCCAAGCCTCCGCGAGTCATTCTGATGTGTCCGCAAGGAGAGACTTTCACGCAGAAGAAGGCGGAAGAATTATCACAGGAAGACCATCTGGTGTTTATCTGCGGGCATTACGAAGGTTATGATGAACGTATTCGTGAGTTTCTTGTTACCGATGAGTTGTCCATCGGAGATTATGTGCTCACCGGTGGAGAGCTGCCGGCGATGGTTGCCATCGATTCTGTGGTCCGATTACTTCCGGGTGTACTTGGCAATGAAAACTCAGCGGTGACGGATTCATTCAGCACAGGTCTGCTTGAATATCCACACTATACACGTCCTGCTGAGTTTCGCGGCTGGAAAGTGCCGGATATCCTGCTAAGTGGTCATCATGCGAATATCGACGTGTGGCGTCGGGAGCAAGCGCTTAAGCGGACATGGGAGCGTCGCCCGGAATTGTTAGACAAGCTGGAATTGTCCAAACAGGATCGAGCGTATTTAGACAAGCTACAGCGAGGAGCGGGATCCTCATAAGCTTTTTTGCTCAATCTAAGAACAGATCTGTGAGCACAGGTCTGTTCTTTTTTTATTTCTTCAAATGAGATGGTAAGTTACATAAGATTATGCTCCTTTGAACCTTGTACCCGAGAACATAATCGATATGGTCTGAATAGTGTGATAAATAGGCACTTGCGGATGTATGAGATCGTAAGGGGTGAAATCGATTGAGGCAAGAAAGAAGGAAACGTAGGGACAGCAAGGCTGTCATTCAAGGGCTTACATCTGGACGAATCCGTGTAGGAAGGAACCAAGCCACCCGATTCGTTACATTGATCCGTCAATTAACGTCACTGTTGCGCGCATTTGTGGAACAGCCGGTTAATGAGAATTTCACGCTTATCAAAATACAATTGCAGGGCCTTAACGATCTGGTCTCGGAAATGAGGTTCTCGCTGCGAGAACGGCGGGGGCTTAGCCATGTCGTACAGCAAATTGCAAGGATTTCCAATGCAGACAACCTGGAAGGCATCTTAACAAGATTGAACGAAGTCATGATGTTGTTTCAATCATATGGAGAACGACTCGGAGTCGGCGGCGAGATCGGTATGGATATCGCGGCTTCACAACAAGTTATTAAATCTAGGCTGGAGAATGCGTTTCCGAATGCGGATGCTGTGCCGCTGGTCAATTTAATGAACAATCTGCCTTTTTATTTTATGAATGCAACTGCGAATCCAGGGGCAGCCTCGCGCCAGCAGCTTGCAGAAGTGCTCCAAGGACTTAACCGACAGGCTGCTAGATTAGGGAGTTCCGGACCACAATTAAGTAGGCTGCAAGCAGCAGCGGATGGAATTCAAGCTTCGCTGCTGAACGGAGCTTCGCCCGAGCTTTTGAATGAACAACTGACTAAATATACGAATGCTCTTTCAGGATGGGTATCGACATTAAACATCCCAGTGGCTGTCCAAAATGCTGCCCTGCAATCTCTCCCATCTGTTGCAAGGACGAGCGCTGAAAGTGTTCAAGGACTCGCGATCCAGGAAACGTCAGGAAGCTTGCAAGGAAATGGTCTTCCGGGCGTGACCGGAGCAACGGGAGCGTCAGGACCAATAGGAGCAACAGGTGTCACAGGAGCAACAGGTGCAGCAGGTGTGGCAGGAGCCATGGGCGTAAAAGACCCGACAGGTGCTGCAGGTGATACAGGAGCGACAGGTTTGGATGGCGTGCCGGGAGCAACAGGCCCGACGGGTGCGGATGGCGCAACTGGACCAACAGGTTCGGAAGGGCCACCACCCGGGGCCCCTGGCGGGATAATAGGAGCGACCGGACCGTCTGGGGTAATGGGTGCGACAGGAGGAACAGGGCCAGGCGGTGTGACAGGTCCAACTGGTGCAACAGGAGCGACCGAAGCAACAGGATCAACGGGAGTTACGGGAGCTACCGGGGCTACCGGAGAAGCGGGTGTTACAGGGCTAACGGGAGCAGCAGGTGTCACAGGTGCAACTGGAGCGATAGGAGGCACAGGATCGACTGGTGCAACAGGTCCGGCAGGAGCAACTGGCGGTACTGGACCAACGGGGGTTACGGGTGTAACTGGAGCTACAGGAGCAACGGGAGCATCAGGAGTCACAGGAGCGACCGGAGCTGCGGGAATAACGGGAGCAACAGGTGTTACAGGTGCAACAGGCGCAACCGGATCAATAGGGGGCACAGGATCGACTGGTGCAACAGGTCCGGCAGGAGCAACTGATGGTACTGGGCCAACAGGAGTTGCAGGTCCAACGGGTGTCACAGGAGCAACTGGGATAGCCGGAGCAACCGGTGCAGTAGGTGTAACAGGACTAAGGGGGACAACAGGAACAACAGGAGCTACAGGAGCGACAGGTCCGGTAGGCCCGACCGGTCCAACCGGCTCTACTACCCTTGCTGGTGGCAGTGTGATTTTTGCCAGTAATGGGACGACTCAGAATGTAGCATCCAACTCACCTGTTACTTTTTCATCAAACACGCTTCAAGGGGTAACATTTAATGGTACAACGACGCTGACTATCGTGACAGCGGGTTTCTACTACTTTGACTGGCAGATATCGCTTGAAAATGGTCAAACCGCCCCCAACACGTTCGGAATCGTTATTAACGGGAATACAACCAGTACGGCGAACATGAATTCGAATTCAACTACTGCCGAAGTATCAGGGTCAGCCGTCATCAATCTAAGTGCAGGTAACACTGTAGGGCTCTATAATTTATCGCCAGTCAGTAAAGCGATTAATGCCCCTCAAACCGCTGCTAGAATTTCTATCTTTAGAATTGGCTCATAACCCAGCATTGTATACTTCAGGGACATTTTTTTAATAATGACTGATACAGCTCCTTCATTGGTGGGTAATATGTAACTGGAGAATCACTTGAGAGACGGGGAGGCATCTTGTCATGACAGAGCATCGACAACAACAGGAAGCGAAAATAGAAGATACAAACAATACAGAAGTCCAATTCCAAACGGTAGACGACATTCTTGAATACTATGGCAAGCGCCACAAAGGCCTGCACGACTCGAAAGAAATCGTAAATTAAGTTCAGCCTAACCGCTTCCGGCATGATATTGCATGCTGGAAGTGGTTTTTTTATGAACGAAAGCTCGGTGGAAATGCTGGTTTATACATGAGGGTGTAAAGATAAAACACTTGATTCGGACTGCGAAATATGTTATTATTTATTTTGTTGTGAATACGGTGGTCCGCTGCGGATAATGAAGGAAATACATAGAGTTTCCGGAAGATGCAAGAACACCTGTGTGAGAGGAGGGAGTCATAGATGAATATCGTTCAAGCGATTACTCAAGAACAACTTCGTAAAGATATTCCGAGCTTTCGTCCTGGTGATACTTTAAAAGTACACGTTAAGGTTATCGAGGGAACTCGTGAGCGTATCCAGTTGTTTGAAGGTGTAGTAATTAAACGTCGCGGTGGCGGAATCAGTGAGACTTTTACCGTTCGTAAAATTTCTTACGGTGTTGGTGTGGAAAGAACTTTCCCAATCAACTCGCCTAAAATCGATAAAATCGAAGTGGCTCGCCGTGGTAAAGTGCGTCGTGCGAAGCTTTATTATCTTCGTGAACTGCGCGGTAAAGCAGCGAGAATTAAAGAAATTCGTCGTTAATTACAAGGCGGTAGAAAGGGGCTTGTGCGTATATACAAGCCCCTTTTGTATATCCAAAAATCGTTATCATGCGAAAGCGATCCATAGGGAAGGACGGTGGGTTATGGAGAAAGATCAACACCAGGAGGCCATTGAAACCAACGTGGGGAAACCGGCCAAAAAGGCTAAGAACGAGCTTGTAGAATGGCTGAAGGCTCTTCTCATTGCTCTGGTTCTCGTCGTTCTCATTCGCTGGCTTCTCTTTAAACCGTTTATTGTGCAGGGTCCATCCATGGAACCTAACTTTGTATCCAATCAGAAGCTGATCGTCAACGAGATTTTATATGATATCCGCAAACCCGAGCGTGGAGAAGTTATCGTGTTCCATGTTCCTGATGAGGGCAGGGATTTCATTAAACGCGTAATCGCAGTTGCTGGTGATACGGTTAAAGTTGAAGGCGATAAAGTGCTTGTCAACGGGGAGCCTGTGCATGAAACCTACATACAGGAAGCAATTGATCAAGCCCATGCTGAAAACAGATTATACAATAACACGGACTTTCCGAACTCGTTCGTTCAGGACGGCGTTGTACCAGAGGGCCATGTGTTTGTGATGGGGGATAACCGCTCCAACAGCACGGACAGCCGTATGATAGGATATGTTCCTTTGGGGGATATTATCGGGCGAGCAGACTTGATCTTCTGGCCGATTAAAGACATAGGGCTCATCAACCATTAGCCAGCCGCAGGGCGCTATAGAAACGATGAAAGTTCGCAGAGCAAAGTAGAGGTGACGACGTTTGACAATACAATGGTTTCCCGGACATATGACCAAAGCGCGCCGCCAAATTCAGGAGAAGCTGAAGCTGATCGATGCTGTAATTGAACTGATCGATGCGAGGCTTCCGCTCTCAAGCCGAAATCCGATGATTGACGAGATTTTGCAGGGCAAGCCGCGGCTCATTATTATGAACAAAGCTGATTTGGCAGATCCTGAGGTAACAAGACAATGGCAAGCCCATTTCAAAGAAAACGGCTTAACCGCCTGCCCTGTAGATGCATCCACGGGGACAGGTGTTAAGGATATTCCGAACCAGATCAAGCTTCTGCTGAAAGAGAAGATCGACAAACAAATCGCCAAGGGTATGAACCCGCGAGCTATGAGGGTGTTGATCGTGGGGATTCCGAATGTAGGCAAATCCACACTGATTAACCGGCTTGCCGGCCGTAACATCGCGGAGACGGGAGACCGTCCGGGTGTCACGAAAGGGCAGCAGTGGATTAAGGTTGCCGGCGGTGAGATGGAATTGCTGGATACACCCGGTATCCTGTGGCCGAAGTTCGAGGATCAGAATGTAGGGTACCGCCTGGCGGTCACCGGCGCCATTAAAGAGGAAATATTGAACGTAGAGGATATTGCTTTTTTTGCGATCAAATATTTCTCCAACTATTATTGGGAATCGATGAGCGAGCGCTTTGATCTTAAGGAGCGCCCCACAGATCTGGATAACCCGGATGAAATTGTCGCGGTCATGGAAGCGATCGGAAAAAAACGCGGCTGTATCGTAAGCGGCGGAAGAGTCGATCTGGAAAAAGCCTCAAGCATTTTCCTGCGGGAGCTTCGCGCAGGAAAACTTGGGCGATATTCCATGGAATCGCCTTATTGAATCGTTAACGGAGAATGGGAGGATGAACTGCCTCTCACTCCAGCCCAACCCGAAAGAACCGTTCTGCCCGAATACCGGGAGAACGGTTCTTTTTTTCAATAAAAGGATAAACATCAGAGGCATGCCCTCATTATCGTAAGAAAAACTTTCTTTCATCGTGTTCCGACCTTCAGTGCAAGTATGTCGATCAGTGTCTTTCTTGTGTGTGGGTCAGCAGGAAATCCATG
Organism: Paenibacillus sp. NPDC093718; assembly: GCF_050279985.1. Lineage (NCBI taxonomy): Bacteria > Bacillati > Bacillota > Bacilli > Caryophanales > Paenibacillaceae > Paenibacillus > Paenibacillus sp. NPDC093718. Next base: position 492,671 of record NZ_JBNNUS010000001.1, on the reverse strand, counting down.
GTGGAGCTTCAGCCCTCCAGCGATCCCCTAGTTTGTTTCTTCGGTCGATGCCCTGAAGATCGGCTTGGTTTGGATATGGGTGACTTGATAGGGTAACGCCGGTTCTTTCACCCGGGACAACAGGATGTTGGCCGCAGTAATTCCCATTTCATCACTATAGATATGTACCGTTGATAAATGGGGTTCAACGATGCGCGATTCAGGCGCATTATCGAAGCCGCATACGGCAATGTCGCCGGGGATGGCGATATGGCTATTCTTCAAGGCTTTCATCACATTGACCGCAATAAAATCATTGGCGCATACAAAAGCGGACGGCATCTGTTTCATCTGTTTCAGCCGCTTCTCCATCCAGTCGGACTCGGAGAAAAACTCACGGTCCGGGTTTAGAACACACTGTTCCAGATCCAGCCGGATCCCCATCTCGGTCAAAGCCCGATTAAATCCCGCCCAGCGTTCATTGAAGCTCTTACAATGACGGATATCACCGATAAATCCCAAGCTCGTGTTGCCCTGCTCAATGAGCCGCTTGGTCATATGACAGGTGCTGTGTTCATTCTCCATCAGAAGTAAATCCGCCTGCAGATCCGGGTAAAACATATCTGCGGCACAATCGATAAATACGGTAGGAAGCCCAAGGCTTGTGAGCAACTTGGTGTATTCCATATCAAATAACTCAATACATATAATTCCATCGACCTTGGATGATTCAAAATTGTTAGGCAGCGTCCGAGAGCTTCGATCGATATCCCGGACAATATGAATGGACAAATTATAGCCTTCCGCGCTGATTCGTTTCTCAAGCCCGCTGATTAATCGTGAGCCAAAATGGGAGGTGCTCGGAAGATTTGCCGTCAGAAGAGCGATATTTCCCGGGTTTTTGGTCAGCAGATTGTCCGTCTCCATGAAAGCAAACTGTTTGTATTTCAGTTCAATCGCTTTTCTGATAACCTTGCTGCGCGTCTCGTCCGGAATGCTTTCGCTCCCGTTCAACGCCTTGGAGGCCGTATTCCTGGAAATCCCCAGTGCATCGGCAATATCTTGAATTGTGACTTTTTCTTTCGTCATGTATCTGATTTCACCTCAAATGATCAACTTCATACCAGTCTCGTTGTTTCTTCCAGTCGCTATTGACCGGAATATCTTAAATCAAATGTATAATAGATTAGCTGAAATAGCAACCTTCGCTTTACAAATGCACAATCAATCAAACATTTAAACAACAGAGATTTATTTGAAATCCACTTCGCTATGCCATTACATTTGTTAAAATATCATCTAACAAGGATGGAAAGGGCAGATTTCCGTAGTTTTACGTAAGGAACGACATGGGCTACCCGTGTTTATGACAAATGAATAAATAAACAAACAAACAATATTGTCAATTGCACAAATACATTTTTACAAAAATGATTGACTGATGTTACATCATTTGATAAATTGTAAAAGTGACATTCAACATAAGTGAAAAATGAAAGCCTTTTCTGTAAGCAACATGTAAACTTCTCTAGAAAGAACGGGGGAACAGGTGTGGAAAACTCAGTGGAACCAGCCAATCAGGGGGCAGGGGTAATTAGGGAACGAAGTTCTGTGGGACGAACGTTCGCATTCATCAAGAAAAACTATTTTCTGTACATACTGCTAGCCCCGGCCCTTATATTGACCATTATTTTTAAATACGTTCCGATGTATGGTGCCGTTATCGCATTTAAGGATTTCAGTCCCATTAAAGGGATACTGGGCAGCGAGTGGGTTGGACTCAAGCATTTTGAAAAGTTTATAACCTCGCCAAATTTTGACGTCATCTTTATGAATACGCTTAAATTGAGTTTTTTTGGTCTTATCTTTAGCTTCCCGGTGCCGATTCTGCTTGCACTCATGTTAAATCAGGTCCGCAAAGCGACAGTCAAGAAAAATATTCAGCTGTTCCTTTATGCACCCAATTTCATCTCGGTGGTTGTCATTGTCGGGATGCTGTTTATCTTCTTGTCCCCAACGGGGCCAATCAATCAATTGGTCATTTGGATGACGGGAAGTCCGCTGATGTTTATGTCGCAGCCGGAATATTTCAGATGGATTTATATTCTCTCGGATATTTGGCAGAGTGCCGGCTGGGCCTCCATCATCTATGTGGCTGCTCTTGCGAATGTGGATCCCGAGCTGCATAACGCAGCCAGCCTGGACGGAGCTAACTTACTCCAGCGCATCCGAAATATCGATCTGCCCACGATTAGGCCGATTATGGCGATCGTTTTCATACTTGCGGCGGGGGGCATTATGTCCATTGGCTTTGAGAAGGCTTATCTGATGCAGACCTCAATGAATCTTCCCACTTCGGAGATTATCGCTACATATGTATACAAGGTCGGCTTGCAGTCTGGCGATTACGCGTACTCGGCAGCGGTTGGTTTATTTAATTCCGTCATCAATGTCATTTTGCTTGTGACGGTGAACTTTATTGTCCGAAAACTCAATGAAGGCGAAGGCCTCTACTAGGAAAGGAGACATATTCATGGCCGTTAAACATTCACGCTTCGACCGCTTTCTGTTGTCATTAAATGCGATCCTTTTAACGCTTGCCGTACTGGTCGTGGTCGTTCCATTGGTTTACATTGTTGTTGCTTCGTTCATGGATCCCACCGTGCTGCTGAATCAAGGACTATCTTTTAAAATTTCCGATTGGAGCCTGGAAGGATATCAGATGATCCTGTCCAATCCGGCGATGCTTCGAGGATTTGGCAATGCGGTGTTTTATTCAACAGCATTTGCGCTACTAACGGTAACGGTATCGGTCTGTGCGGGATACGCGCTTTCGGAAAGCCGGCTGGCCGGACGTCATTTCTTCATGACGCTGTTCATTATCACCATATTTTTCGGAGGCGGACTGATACCTACGTACTTGCTTGTGAGGGAGCTAGGCATGCTTAATACGGTGTGGGCCGTGATCATCCCGGGTGCGGTGAATGTGTGGAATATCATTTTGTCCCGAACCTTCTTCAAAGGGGTACCAAATGAACTGAAGGAGGCTGCCAATGTGGATGGAGCTTCCGATATGAAAATCTTTTTCCGGATCGTTCTGCCGCTGTCCAAACCCATTATCTTTGTACTCGCCCTGTATGCCTTCGTTGGCCAGTGGAACGCATTCTTCGACGCCATGATCTATCTGGACGATCCCAAGCTGCACCCGCTGCAGCTCGTCCTAAGATCGATTCTGATTCAAAATCAGGCGGCACCCGGCATGATCAGCGACCAGCTTGCGATGGCGGAGCTGAAACGGCTCTCGGAGATGATTAAATATTCGGCGATCGTGATATCCAGTCTTCCGCTTTTGATTATGTATCCGTTCTTCCAAAAGTACTTTGAAAAAGGTGTTATGGTAGGCTCGCTTAAATAGCGGGTCGCCTTCAACATAAAGTCATTATCCAAATACATGATTCGGGAGGTCATTGATATGAATAAGAAGAGATCAAAGAAACATATCAGTAAAAAAACGGTATCCCTCACAGCTCTGGCAGCCGTACTGCTCTTGTCCGGGTGCGGCAAGGGCGGGGAAGCCTCAACTGAGTCGCCGGACGGTAAGGTGACCTTGAATGTCCTGACGCAAAGCTCGCCGCTGGCTCCGGCAGACCCTAACGAGAAGCTGATCAACAAGCGGCTGGAGGAGAAAACGGGCATTCATATCCAGTGGAAGAACTATACCAGCGATGTGTTTGCGGAAAAACGCAATCTGGCCGTGGCGAGCGGGGATTTGCCGGATGCGATTTTTGACGCCGGGTACGGAGATTACGATCTTCTGAAATTGGCAAAGGATGGAGTCATTATCCCGGTAGAGGATTTGATCGAGCAGCACATGCCGAATTTGAAAAAGGTGCTGGAGGAAGCTCCGGAATACGTCAATATGATTACGGCGCCGGACGGACATATTTATTCCTTTCCATGGATCGAGGAGTTGGGCTCGGGGAAAGAGCGAATCCAATCCGTGGATAACTTCCCCTGGATCAACGTGGAGTGGCTCAATACCCTGGGGCTTGACATGCCAACCACAACGGAAGAGCTGAAAACCGTATTGAAAGCGTTCAAAACACAAGATCCAAACGGCAACGGGCAGGCGGACGAAATACCGCTATCCTTCATTAATAAGCCGGGTGGCGAGGATCTGACATTCCTGTTTGCTTCTTTCGGGTTGGGCGAGAACTGGGACCACACCGTTGTTACGGATGACGGGAAGGTGGTGTTTACCGCTGCAGAGGAGGGGTATAAGGAAGCAGTAAACTTTATCCATGAATTATACAAAGAAGGACTTATCGATATCGAAGCATTCCAGCAGGATTGGAATACCTACCTGGCCAAAGGCAAAGACCACCGGTACGGGATGTATTTTACATGGGATAAAGCCAACATCACGGGCATGAACGATACATATGACCTGATGCCGCCGCTTGCAGGACCATCCGGTGAGATCAATGTGACGAGAACGAACGGGATCGGTCTTGACCGGGGAAGATTGGTTATTACCAGCAGTAACAAGAAGCTGGAAGAAACGGCAAAATGGATCGATGCGATGTATGAACCGCTCCAATCGGTTCAGAACAACTGGGGGACTTACGGCGACGATACCCAGCAGAATATTTTTGAACTGGACGAAGCCAAAGGGATGCTGAAGCATCTTCCGCTTGAAGGCACGGCTCCGGTAGAGCTAAGACAAAAAACAAGCATCGCAGGGCCGCTTGCGATCCTGGACGAGTATTATGGCAAGTACACCACGATGCCGGATGATGCGGCATGGAGACTAAAACTGATGAAGGACGTCATGGTACCGCACATGAAAGCGGAGAATACGTACCCGAAAGTGTTCTTCTCCATCGACGAGTTAGATCGCTTATCCACAATTGAAGCGGATTTGTTCCCTTATTTGGAAAGAATGCGCACCGAATGGTACCAGAATGGAAAAGTAGATCAGGAATGGGACGCTTACCTGAAGGAGCTGGATCGACTTGGACTTCAGGAGTGGCTGACGATCAAACAAACGGGATACGACAGAAACATGAAGTAAACGTATGGTATGCGGCCGCCGTTGATGCATATCGTTGAAGTACGGTCGTAAACCCAAATAACAATAATGAAGGAGATCGCCAAATGTCTATCACAGAACAACAAAACTATCGAAATGCCTATCATTTTTCACCACATAAGAACTGGATGAACGATCCCAACGGCATGGTCTATTTTAAAGAAGAATACCATTTGTTCTATCAGCATCATCCCATGGGCACAACCTGGGGGCCCATGCATTGGGGGCATGCGGTCAGCAAGGATCTGGTGTCCTGGGAAGAGCTTCCCATCGCTCTAGCGCCGGATGAGCACGGCACGATCTTTTCAGGTAGTGCGGTTGTGGACTGGAACAATTCCAGCGGGTTTTTCGATGAAGGGCCCGGGCTTGTGGCGATTTTCACGCATCATGACGATTCGCCGGGCGCAAATCGAATCGTTCAGTATCAAAGTCTGGCGTACAGCAAGGACGAAGGTAGAACCTGGACGAAGTATGACGGCAACCCGGTCCTTAGCCATGACAGCTATGTTGATTTTCGGGATCCGAAAGTGTTCTGGCATGAGCCTTCATCGCAGTGGGTGATGATAGTGGCGTGCGGCCAGACGGTATGTCTCTATCAATCTTCGAATTTAAAAGAGTGGGTATTTGCCAGCGAGTTTGGCGAAGGCATCGGATTTCATGATGGAGTCTGGGAATGTCCGGACCTGTTCCCCCTTACTACGGAGGACAATAAAATACGATGGGTCATGCTTGTCAGCATTGGGGATGATCCGGCCTATGTCGAGGGCTCCAGAACGCAATATTTCATTGGAGACTTTGACGGGACAACGTTTATGCCGGATGAACGCTCCAAAGGTGAGGTGCGCTGGCTGGATTATGGCAGAGATAATTATGCCGGGGTCAGCTGGTCCGACATTCCTGCAGCGGATGGCAGAAGGCTGTTCATCGGCTGGATGAGTAATTGGAAATACGCAAACCTGACACCAACGGATGGTTGGAGGGGGGCCATGACATTGGTGCGGGAACTCCAGCTGGAGACGCTGGAAGGCGAAGTCACGGTAACGCAGCAGCCGATTCGTGAAATTGAAGCGTACCGCACCGAGTTGCTTTCCTTGCAGGATATAGCCGTGGATGAAGCGGTTGCCCGGTTAACGGATGTGCGTCTGGAGAGCTGCGAAATCCTTGTCCGCTTTCATACAGCATTTTCACTTGGTTTCAAAGTAAGGACAGGGTTGGGACAAGAGACGTTGGTCGGTTGGGATGCAAGGTCGGCCGAGGTGTACGTGGATCGCACACGTTCAGGGCGGGCTGATTTCCATAAGGATTTCTCCGGTAAGCATTCGGCGCCGCTAAAGACATCGGGCCCTATGCTGGAGATGCGGATTTTCGTGGACCGTTCGTCCGTGGAATTGTTCGCAGATCGCGGGCAGGCGGTGATCACGGATTTGATTTATCCTGATCCTGCTTCAACGGGAATAACCGTATTTGCCGATGATGACCGGAAGGTTGTAGAATCCCTCCATATCTATAAGGTTTCTTCATCTGGTGGCCAGTTAAAGTAATATGAATCGATAAGGGATAAGGAGATCCGGCAGTATGCGTATTGGAGCAATGGAAGCGGGCGGCACCAAATTTGTCTGCGGTATTGGAAATGAAGACGGAATCGTCGAAGACAGCATCAGCTTTCCGACAGGACAGCCGGAAGGCACATTATCCAGAGCCATTTCCTATTTCAAGGATCATGAGATAGAAGCCATTGGCATCGGGTCATTTGGACCCATCGATCTGAAACCGGACAGCCCGACATACGGATATGTAACGTCAACACCGAAACATGGATGGTCGCAGGTAGATGTCCTCGGTAAGATGAAGTCGCATTTAGACATTCCTTATGGCTGGGATACGGATGTCAATGCAGCTGCTTTGGGAGAAGCGACTTGGGGAGCAGCCAAGGGGCTGAACAGCTGCGCTTATTACACGGTGGGTACAGGTATTGGTCTTGGCCTTTATTCTGAAGGTCGGCTTGTTCATGGATTGGTTCATCCCGAAGGCGGGCATGCTCCCGTTAAACGTCATCCCGAAGACGCCTTCGCAGGAACCTGTCCTTACCATGGAGATTGCTTGGAAGGATTGGCAGCAGGGCCGGCGCTTGAAGCCCGATGGGGTTTGAAAGGGCATCTGCTGCAAGCCGGCCATCCTGCTTGGGAAGTCGAAGCCTATTATGTAGCGCAGTCCATAACCGGACTGATTCTGACGAATTCCCCGGAGAAGATCATACTGGGCGGCGGCGTCATGCAGCAAGCTCAGCTGTATCCCTTAATTCGTGCCGAGGTGAGGCGCAATTTGAACGGATATGTGCTTGCCGACGAAATCGTATACGACATCGGAAATTATATTGTTCCTCCGGCTTTAGGCACCCAATCCGGCTTATGCGGCGCATTGGCGCTGGGAATCCAGGCATGGCAAGATTCGCAATCATAAACAGGTTCGTCATTAGGAATTCAGCCCGATTGTTCGGGCTGTTCCTTCCTATATATAACGTGTGGCAATGAAATAAAGAGAGGTGGATATATGAAATTACCGCTGGATGTACATGCGGCGTTGCTGCGCACGGTGTCTGCGATCACGATGACCTTGTTGCTGGCGACAAGCGTCTTTCCGGGTTCGGCATGGGCAACGTCAGCGATCCATGAAGAGAATGCAGCTTTGAAGGGGAAAGGAGAAAATGACATTTTTGAAAGCGCATCCAATGTGAATACCAACCTCGAAGGGTGGCAGTTGAAGGGCAACGGCAAGATGGAACAAACGGCAGAAGGTTTACGGCTTAGCTCCGATTCAAGTGAGAACGCAGCGATGATCTCCGCAACCAGAGCGGATGATTTTGTATATGAAGCCGATGTGATGATTACGGATATGCAAGCAGATGCTTCGCTGGTCTTTCGTTCAAGCGTTGACGGTTGGTCATCGTATATGCTGCAAATCGTGCCAAGCGCAGGCTTGATTCGCCTCAAGGATGCCCGCGAAGGGAACGGAAGATTGAAAGTGGAAAAAGCGCTTTCGTTTAGTCAAGGGGAAATCGTTCACCTTAAGGTCAAGGTGGTAGGAAGTAATATCAAGGTATATTGGGGAAGCCAATATGAACCTATAATTGAAGTCGAGGATACGGCTTATTCCACAGGATACCTGGGTCTTCATGTGTGGGACGGTTCCGCTCTGTTTCAAAACATCAAGGTGAGCGAGTGGAAAGGCAACCTGTTCGGACCGGCAACTACGAGCGGGGACTGGCAGCCTGACATCAAAGGGCTTAAGGGATCGGCATCGGACGGGCTCGAAGCCTACAAGATCTATAAGAATGCGGCTGCGGATTACGTGCTGGAAGGCAAAATCACCTTAGGGGGACAGGCTGAAGCCGGGTTCTATTGGAGAGGGAACGATCAAGGAACGGAGGGATACGAAGCCGTATTCAGGAGAGAGGATGATGATCAGGTCCGGGTAACGCTGGAAACCTCGGATGGAAAGGTGATTGGCGCATCGAGCCGTACCTACCCAAGCCTGCCGACAAGTGCGCATCATGTGGAGATCCACGTCTCCGGAGACAGAATTCAAATCGTTGTGGACGGTTATGCTCCCGCTGCGATCAATGTATCCGACGGAAGTTACGCGGGCGGATCGATCGGGATGAAGGTAAAGTCCGGAACGGCTTACTTTCAGGACGTGTACGTAACCCCGATGGAGGATTATTATACGGAGAAGTATCGCCCGCAGTATCACTATAGCCCAATCCGAGGCTCGGCAAGCGATCCGAACGGATTGGTCTATTTCGAAGGGGAGTATCATCTCTTCCATCAGGACGGAGGCCAGTGGGCGCATGCGGTCAGCCGGGATCTGGTGCATTGGAACCGGCTGCCGATCGCACTGCCTTGGAACGATCTCGGACATGTCTGGTCAGGTTCCGCCGTAGCCGATACAACGAACGCTTCAGGTCTGTTCGGGGATTCTGGAGGGAAAGGGCTCATTGCCTACTACACATCCTTCAATCCTGATCGGCCGGGCGGGAATCAGAAGATCGGACTTGCGTACAGCACCGATCACGGACGGACTTGGACGTATTCGAAAGAACGGCCGATCCTCATCGAGAACCCGGGCAAACAGGGCGAGGATCCCGGAGGATGGGATTTTCGCGATCCCAAAGTGGTTCGGGATGAAGCCAACAACCGCTGGATCATGGTGGTATCAGGGGGAGATCATATCCGCTTCTTTACCTCCGACAATCTGGTTGATTGGACCTTAACGGACCATTTCGGGTATGGGGAATATATCCGTGGAGGCGTGTGGGAATGTCCGGATCTGTTTCAACTTGCCGTGGACGGCTCCGGTCAGCGCAAATGGGTGTTGATGATCAGCAGCGGCGCTAATCCGAACACTCAAGGCTCCGATGCGGAATATTTTATCGGCGATGTGACGCCAGACGGCAAATTTATGAATGATCATACGGCGGGGACCGTGCTGAGAACGGATTGGGGCAAGGAATTCTATGCCTCCATGTCCTTCTCCGACCTGCCGGACAATCGAAGAATCATGCTGGCATGGATGACGAACTGGGATTATCCCTTCAGTTTTCCGACTTCGGGCTGGAAGGGTCAGATGACCATCCCTAGAGAGCTGTCGCTCCGAACGACGAGTGAGGGGATACGTCTGCACCAGTCTCCAATCTCTGAGCTTGAGCCCCTCCGGAATACGGTAATCCATGTGAACAACAGGGAAGTGACGGAGACCTCGCAGAATGTGTTAAAGGGAATTCAGGCCGGCGCGTTTGAAATCGAGGCGGAAGTCGAGATTCCGACAGACAGCAGCGAGCTGGAATTCGGCTTCCGGCTGCGGGAAGGCGGCGGACAACAGACGCTGGTCGGTTATAACAACTCCACGCATCACATGTTCATTGACCGTTCGGCATCGGGAACCACGGATTTCTCCAGCCTGTTCTCGACCGAACACAAAGCTTTGCTACACCCCGTAGATGGAGTGGTCAAGCTGCGCATTTATGTCGATGAATCTTCAGTAGAGGTGTTTGGCAATGATGGAAAGGTTGTGTTCTCGGATGTTATTTTTCCGGATCAGGCCAGACGCGGGATGAGCTTCTACACCCGAGGCGGCCAAGTGAAGCTGAAGTCCCTTCAGGTGCATGAGCTGGATTCCGTGTGGAGGCATCTGGATCTTTCGGAACCTGCTTCCCGCATCCTGTTGGATTCATACGAGCTGGACCTGTCCCAGGGACAGACCGAATCGCTGTACGCAGCCGTGGATCGTGTTCAGGGCAACGGGAAGAAACCTCTGGTATGGACATCCAGTCATCCTGATACGGTCCGGATTGTATCATCCGATGAGACACATGCCGTATTAAAAGCTGTGAATGCGGGAGAAGCCGTCATTACGGCCTCAACCCCAAACGGAAAAATATCGGCGAGCACCCGCGTGTTAGTCTCGAACGGAACATTCAAAACGAATCTGACGGGATGGAAACCGGATCTCAAGGCCTCGAAGTGGGTCCTAACCGAGCATGGAATCCGGGGCAGCCATTCAAGCGATGCCAATTATATGGCGCAAGAGAAGGCAGGAGACTTCACGTTCGAAGGAGACGTGCGGCTTGGGGAAGCAGGCGGTGCCGGATCCATGCTGTTTCGGGCAAGCGGGGACGGCCGCAGCGGATATTATCTGAATATGGACCCTGGTATGAAGGCGATTCGGCTCTTCTACATGGTCGAAGGGCGATTCGAGGAGCGTCAGGTCCTGGCCAGAGTCCCCAGCTTTATCGAAGGGGGAAGAACCTATCACCTGAGGATTGAAGCGAAAGGTCCGCATATTCAAGTCGACGTGGACGGGAAGACGGTGATCGATGTCATGGACGGAACATTTGCCGAAGGGCATTTTGGCGTCAATGTGTTCGGCGGACAGGCTTCCTATCAAAACGTCTTCGTCCGTCATTCGTCTGAAGCTCGTCTGACGAAAACGAGCTTCACGAACGAAGCCTTGAACCAGGTGATCTATACCGAAAAATCCGTAAACGGCGAACCCGTTACCGTGAAGGAATCAACAGGTACGGGCAACCCGCTATGGGTATGGGTGCCAACGGGAGAGGAAGGCACGTATTCCATTCGCACGCCGGAAGGGAAGGCTTTGGATGTGGATACCGGACAAAACCGAATTCAGTTATATACGTATCTCGGTTACAACAATCAGCGGTGGAGAGTGGAACGTCAGGAAGATGATACGGTAACCATCCGATCCGTACACGATGGACGGGCGCTTGCCGTAAAGGCTGACGGTTCGGGGCTGGAGTTGATTGTGCCGGATGCCGCTTCGGATCGTCAGCGATGGCGGCTTGGGCTCTGAAGCCAAGGGACGATAATCGAATAAGGGGAAGAGCTGCCGCAGCCGGCGGCTCTTTTTTTTTCGGGGGTTATAACCGATGGTTCGGCGATGGACGAACCAATTCCTGCCGGGATGCGGGCAGGGATAAAAGGGTGACGCTCTGTGGTGAGTGTGATAATCTAGAAGAGTTACTAGATTGATAGAATAGATGGGATACACCGTGTGTACGAATAGGTAACAAACGGTAATTCGGAACCAAAGGGGTTAAACCTATGACAGATTTATTAATGTACGAGCGAGAGTATTGGAGCCGTTATATACATATTGCAGGCATCGACGAGGTCGGCCGAGGCTGTTTGTTCGGCGACGTGGTCGCTGCAGCGGTCATTATGCCGGAGGGGCTGGTCATTGAAGGAATTAACGATTCGAAGAAACTCAGTGCCAAGAAGCGGGAGACCCTCTATGACCTCATTATGGAACAGGCACTGGCGGTTGGCGTTGGTTTGGTGGACGCTGAAACGATTGATCGCATCAACATTAAACAAGCCGCAAGGCTTGCCATGAAGATGGCGATCGAGCAATTGGCTGTTACTCCCCAGTTTCTGCTTGTTGATGCCGAGAAGGTGGAATGCGATATTCCCCAGCGTGCCATCATTAAAGGCGATGCTAACAGTCAGTCCATTGCCGCGGCCTCCATTATTGCCAAGGTTACTCGCGACAGATTGTGCGAAGGGGAATGGGAGGCGCGTTATCCGGAATATGGAATTGCCGTACATAAAGGCTACGCTACCAAGTTTCACCGTGAACAGCTGCAGCTGCACGGACCTACCGCGATGCACAGAAGAAGTTTTCTGAAAAATATGGAGATTGAGCAATTGTCCCTATTCTAGATTTCGATGCAGCCCGCCCTCGTCAAAAGGCGGGCTGCTGCCGATATATAAGGTATACAGAAGGTGTGGGAGGAACTATCGTGAACATCGGATCGTTGATTCGCGGACTCCTGGGCGAGCAGAAGCCGGGAGACGCCAAGACGTTGGAACTTAAGCCGGGTCAAGTCGTTCGCGGTGTCGTTATGAACGTATCGGAGGACGGGCAGGAAGCTGTGGTGCAGATCCAGGGCGTTCAAGTGAAGGCGAAGCTGGAAACGCCGCTTCGAGCCGGGGAAACCGCTCTTCTGCAGGTTCAGCCGCCAGGAGAGGGAGGGACGGCCGTTCTCAAGCCGCTTAGTCAAACGCCAGGACAGCCGCTGTCCCCGTCTTCCATGGCTGAGGTGCTGGATTTTGCCGGACTTCCGGATACGAAGGAAAACCGCGAAATGATCAAGGGTATGCAGAGCGCGGGAGTCCCGCTGACGAAGGACAATATCGCCATGTTCCGTGAGGCATTGGCCGTGAAGCCTCCGCAGATTCCCGCGGCGGAATGGGCGGAGTCGGCTGCGATCGCGTTTCACCGCGGACTGCCGATTACCCCCGAAAGCGTGAAGGGACTGCATCAGGCGGTATTCGGACCCCAGCTGCATCAGCTGCTGCAGTCGCTGGAGCAGCAGCTGGCGTCTGCTTTAAGCAACGGTACTGGAAGCGCAGCGGCTGCCGGGAAAAATGCAGCGTCCGCTGCGCCATCGACGGCAGCTGGCGCAGTGGGGATCGCTGCCGGGCAGCAGCAAGGAGCGGCTGCGAATGGCACAGCCGGCAGTGCAGCACAGGCCGGCTCAGGTCAGCAGGCGCTGCTGACTAAGCTGCAGGGCCTGCTGCAGCAGCTGCGCGGCGAGCTCGCGCAGCCATGGGCCAGCGGCGGCACGGCAGCGCCTGCCGCCGGACAACCCGCCGCCGTGCCCACAGGGCCGGCGGCAGCTCTTGGCGAAGGGGCCGCAGGCCCTTCGCCAAAGCCGCCCACCCCCAGCGCGGAGCCGTGGGTGGGGCGGCTCTTGAAGCTGCTCGGCGCGGAGCACGAGCAGCAGGCCCTGCGCGGGGCCGGGACGGGCCCCGCGGGCGAAACGGCGCGCAGTGGCAGCGCCGCAGCACCAGCCGGGCAGCCTGCGGCGGCGCCCGGCAGCACGGCCGCGGGCGCGGCTCCCGGCGCCGCCGCGCCCGGAGCGAATGCGGCCGTGCCCGCATCGGCTGCTGCTCCAACGGCAGCAGGCGCGGCTGCCCCGCCTCCTGCTGCAGCTCAGCCAACCGCTGCTGCTAGTCAAGCAGTCGGACAGGCAGCAGCATCACTGCCAGCACCCACTGCCCCTGGCAGCAATGGCACAGCAGCGAGTACGCCAGGGGCCCTCGCTACGCCAGGGAATGCGGCGAATACGGCGAATGCGAACCAACAAGCTGTTCCGAATGCTCAGGCCGGTGCCGTGAATCAGCAGGGCTTGACGCAGCCGGTTGTGCCATCCGGCCAGCAGTATTCTGCCCAAGGCGTACAACAGGTTGTCATGGCCTCAACGCAAACGGGTGAATCGGCGCTTGCCCTGCAAGACACACTGAAGGGAGTATTGCTTCAGGTGTTGTCCAGCCAGGAAACGCCGCCTGCGCTAAAGGAAGCGGCACAGCAACTCGTTCAGCATTTAACAGGCCAGCAGCTCTTGCTAAACACCGATCGAACGGCACCGTTCGCGCAGGTCACGATGTTTATACCTCTGCATGGGGTCGACGGGGAACAGACGGCATCCGTACATATTCAATCACGCAGAGGCCGCAAAGGCGAGCTGGATGCGACCAACTGCAGGCTCTTGTTCGACTTGGATATGAAATTTCTGGGTCCGACCTTGATCGATGTGCAGGTCGTTGATCGGATTGTCAGCCTCAGCTTTAGGAATGATCAAAGGTACGCCGCGGAGCTGTTTGAGGGAAAAAAAGAAGAGTTGGCTCAAGCTGTTTCGTCTATCGGCTACCAATTGCTCAGCGTAAAAACAGAACCGCAGCCCTTAGTTGTCCCGCCTACTTCAGACACGTCCGTGCAGGGAACGGCAGCAGAATACACCCCGCAAACCTATAAAGGGGTGGACATGCGGATATGACCAAGCAAGAGAAAGAGCAAGGGCAAATAACAGCCATGAAAAAGGCAGTCGCCCTTAAATATACGCCCGGCGAGAGCGAAGCGCCGGTTGTGGTTGCCAAAGGGCAAGGGAAATTGGCGGAGTCTATATTAGACAAAGCTAGGGAGCATGGCGTCCCTGTCCAGGAAGATGCAGCTTTGGTGGAGATTCTCTCCAAGCTGGATCTGGATCAGCAGATTCCCGAGGAGCTGTACCAGCTTGTAGCGGAAGTGCTGACATATGTTTATCGTGCGGATCGTCAAGCGAAAGATGGAGGGATGATGCCATAATGAACTCGCCTTCCGGCAAAAAGAACAGCCGCAAGCAAAAAGGAGCCGCTGCCGAAGAGCTGGCGGCTGCTGCCCTTATTGAAAAAGGATACCGGGTTCTGGACCGGAATTGGCGCTGCCGCTTTGGAGAACTGGACATCGTTGCCGAAACTGGGGAGACCCTTGTGGTGATTGAGGTCAGAAGCCGAAGCGGAACGGCCAGCTTCGGTACGCCTTCCGAGTCCGTGAACGCCCGCAAAGTGATGCAGGTCCGAAACACAGCCGAGCAGTACGTTCATTCTAAGCGTTATTATGAACGGCCGATCCGGTTTGATGTTATCTCCGTTATTCTTCGCGCAGATCTGACGCCCGTCTCGATGGATCATATCGAGAATGCATTTTAGATGGATACGATCCAAAGCATCTATAGGGATTACACTAAAAAAAAGAAGGTGATAGGGGCCGAGCTCCATCACCTTCTTTGCGCAGGTCAGATTATTTATTCATTAGGAGCAAACCTTCAGACGGTTGTTGTCCAGATCATATCACTCCCCGGCTTTATTTTTTTAATCCAGTTCAAGATTGGCTCCCTCTGTCCTGTTTTGGCTATCGGCAGGTAACACTTCATTAGTCATCGCTTCGATGACCATAGGCTGTCGACTCCATTTCACAAATGAGTGGTTTCATCGGCGGTGATATACTGGCGATCCAGCTGACGGTATTGAATCGCTTCTGCGACATGCTGGCTCTGTATCCTATCGGATGCTTCCAAATCGGCGATGGTTCTGGCCAGCTTCAGGATTCGGTCATAAGCGCGCATGCTCAAGCCCAGCGTATCGATTGTCGCTTGCAGAAGCTCTGCCGAGTCCTTGTCCAGCACCGCATGGTTCCTCAGGAAGCTGCCGAACAGTTCGCTGTTCCAGCTGAACGGTAGCCTGCTGTAGCGATCCAATTGAATCCTTTGTGCCGCATAAACTTGATCCCGCATTTGCTTGGAGGATATAGGTGTTGCGCCACCAGGCCATTCCTTCGGCCGAGGCACGTCCACCTGAAGGTCGATCCGATCCATCAAGGGCCCCGATATTCTAGCGCGATATTGAGCAATTCGAGTAACGCTGCACGTGCAGCGTTGATGAGGGTGATCACTGCCGTAATAACCGCACGGACAGGGATTCATGGAACAAGCGAGCATGAAGTGCGCAGGGAAGGTAAATACCGCTCGTGCCCGGCTGATGGTTACTTCGCGATCCTCCAGGGGCTGTCGCAGCACTTCCAGCACATGCCTCGAGAACTCAGGAAGCTCATCCAGGAAGAGAATGCCTTTATGGGCCAGACTGACTTCTCCCGGTTTCGGAATGGTACCGCCTCCGATGAGCCCGCCGGCGGATATGGTATGGTGAGGAGACCGAAAGGGACGTCTGGTCATTAACCCATCGGATGGCTTTAGCTTTCCGGCAGCACTGAAGATTTTCGTTGTGGTCAACGCTTCTTGGTCCGCCAGCGGCGGCAATATGGTGGGGAGGCGCTTCATGAGCATCGTTTTACCAGTACCCGGGGGCCCAATGAGCAGAATATTGTGCATGCCTGCGGCAGCAATGGTCAGGGCGCGTTTGATATGCTGCTGACCGATCACATCTCTATAGTCTTCCAGCTGCTTGTCCTGTAGACCGTCCGCTTGCGTTCTGCTTGGATGCGTGGCCCGATCATATCTGAGCTTTGCCAGCGAAACGGTAGCGATGGTTGCTCCTCCAGTTTCACGGTTATCGATAACTTCATCTGATCCATCCTGGACGAGCTCATTCAAATGCCTGAGCCCATAAACCTCGATCCCCCCGATCAATGCAGCTTCCGGGGCATTTTCGCTCGGAAGAAGAACTCCGGCGTATCCTTCCTTTTTCGCTTGCTCCACCATCGGCAACACTCCTGTGATGGGTCTCAGCGTACCATCCAGTGCGAGTTCGCCAAGGATCAACATTTGCCCGGCATTCGAAAAGGTCCATTGCTCGCTTGTCAGCAATATGCCGACAGCGATCGCCAGATCGAAGGAAGAGCCCTCTTTGCGGAGATCTGCCGGTGCTAGATTAACGGTTACCCGTTTTAAGGGATAGGTAAAACCGCAGTTTTTAATCGCTGCCCGAACCCGCTCAATGGATTCGCGAATGGAGGAATCGGGCAGACCGATGATGGAAGTTTGGGGAAGTCCGTTCGCCAGGTCTACCTCGACCTGGATGACAACGCCGTCAATGCCGTGCAAGCAAGCGCTATGAAGTTTTCCGTACATAAATGAAAGCACCTCATTTCTGATATCAGTGGATTGAATCGCAAAAGAACATCCAAGAATCGAAATGGGTGCTTCCTCATTTTCGCTGGGTGACTCTAGTCCGTATTGTAAAAGTTTACCTCCCGACTGTCAATTCGAGCTCTCCTACAAGAGCTCTCATTGCGGGCAACAGCCCAGCTGTAGTGCTGTTAAATAGTAAAACGGAACAAGTTACCCTTCCAGCCAGTTATTAAAAATAGCATTAAGCTACCTTTATTGTAATTCTGAGAGCATCCAAAAAAGCTCCTCCAGTATAACTGGAGAGCTTTTACTATTTTATAAATATAGCAAACTGATAAAGATATCAAATAAAAGACCATTTTAATAGATTTATAGTGTTAGCCTGTGTCACTTCTCAAATCTATTAATACAATTTGGTATAAACCAAAAATGAAGGGAGTCAATTGAGATGAAGGATGTTTTTGCAAAAGCAAAAGTAAAACTAAACGAAACTGAATCTACTAAGCTTATGCATAAATTAGGTTCAGATCCTATTTTTGCCAAAAACTATAAAGATATTATGTTGAAGAAAAATGAAAACAAAGTTGCCCTCTTTCTTAAAAAAAATGGTTTTCGACTAAAATAAATGCGGTTTATGAAAGGGGGTGAACGATATGGTAAGTAGAGGAGACACAATCCACATTCCATCAAGTAAAGACGAAATGCTTAATTTGAAACGAAATACCAGAAGCAATACAATTAGCATTCCCTCTGATAAAACAGAAGCCCTCTATTCACGTCCTCTTAACAATAACCGCAGCTTTAAAAATACACCGCACTATAACAGACAACAGTTCAGTGACAGCAATGAAGAATGAACAAAAGAATGTTGGCCTCTTGATGATTCATATTGAAAAATATGAAAGGAGGTGAGCTCTATGAATCCACTGGCTGGAGTTGGGATTGGAACTTTTGTTCTTGTATGGTTTAATGGCTCGGGTTTTATCGGAACATTTTACCAAGGAACACAGTTTGGGGTTGCGACATTTTTGATTGGAGGTTTCCTGGTTCGTGTTCCCCTGCATCGAACTGTTGCAGTAGCAACATAAAGCTTATATGAATGATTCTATAAATTATTTGATCCTACTGGCTATGCCAGTAGGATCATTTACAATTGGTTTTTATAATCTGTAAGAAAAGAACCCTTGATCGACACCGCCCGCTGTTAATGTTGCAACGACCTGACCTGGAGCGGTGAATGTACCATAATTCAGAAAGTTGTCACTTCTTCAGAATCGTAGCTACAGGCAATTACGGGAAGGAATGTGAATAGTCAATGCACGGTTCCGGCAAGTAGAATCAAAATCATAAAACGACATGCTGCTTTAAAAAGTAGCTGGCGTTACATCATCATACATAAGGGAGAGGGTTGCGTGAACATTTGGAACCGAAAGCTCGGGTTGGTGGCATTGGCCGCCGTCATAACCGGCACATTATTGAGCGGATGCTCAAAAGAAAACGCGGTAAAAGAGGAGAATCCTGAAAACGCCGCCTTAGGCAAAGAAGTCACACTAGAAATGATGACCTTCTCTCATACGAATTGGCCTTATAAGGAAAACTGGCCGATTTACAAGTACTTAAAAGAAGAGACCGGCATCACCTTCAAGGTACAACCCGTGATGAGCGATTACACCACAACGATGAACCTGGCGATATCCTCGGGCGAGATACCGGATCTTATGATGGTCAACAGCTTGAACGCCGCCAACACGCACGGGGAGAGCGGGGCATTTGTCGACTATTTCGAGCATTTGGAACAGATGCCGAACTATAAGAAGTTTCTCGAGGACCATCCGGAAGTGAAGGCAGCTATTTTGTCTCCCGAGGGGAAAAATTATTTTATGCCGTTGTATGGACTCGAGCAGCAATCCAGGCGGTCATGGCTTTACAGAGACGATATATTCAAAAAACACAATCTGACGCCCCCGACGACATATGACGAGCTGTACACTGTCGCGAAAAAATTAAAGGAATTGTACCCGGACAGCTTCCCGATTGCGGTTTTTAACGGTTTGAGTCCGCTGGTCAATATGGCACCGGCGTTTAATACCAACAGCAGCTACTATTACGATTTCGAGAAGAATGAATGGCGCTATGGTCCGACAGAGGACAACTACAAGAAAATGGTTGAGTATATGAATAAATTTTATACGGAGGGCTTGGTTGCGCCTGACTTCATGGCACATAAACGCAAGCAATTTAACGATCTGCTGCTTCAGAACAAATCGTTTATCGCCAGCGATTATATCGGCATCATGGATGAACTTCCGTTAATGCTTGGGGATAAGGCATCCGAGTTTAGTCTCGATTATATGGTTCCTCCTGTTGGAACGCCGGATGGCAAGTCCCACAATGTATTTGCCGGATTGCAGTCCGACGGCTTTGCGGTGGCGGCAAATTCCAAGGAGCGGGATCGGCTGCTGAAGTACCTTGATTTCTTGTTCTCCCCCGAAGGAATTGAACTGGCAACCTGGGGCAGGGAAGGCGAGACGTTCACAACCGAGAACGGGGTTCGCAAATTCAACCTGGATTACAAAGAGTTCGGCGACTTGAGAACCAAGACGGGTATCGCTACGATCGGAGCGCATACGGTATTGGATATGAAGGCGTACGAGTCCATGTATTCCCCAAAAATGCGGGAAGCGATGACCATCGCTCCAGACCATGAAACGAAACCGCAGCCAAGGCTTGCATATACGAATGAAGAAAATGAAGTGCTCAGCATGGTCGGCGAAACGGTGAAAAAGTTCCATGAGGAGCAGACCGCCAAGTTCATTTTAGGACAGAAACCGATGGATGATTGGGATGCTTACGTGAATGAAGTGAACAAGCTTGGCGTGCAGCAGGTGCTGGATGTTCATAAAAGTGCTTATGAGCGGACGCAAAAGTTCTTGAATGAAACCAAGTAATTGATATCTGCGCGGCATGCCGCAAGATGAGCGCACTGCTTTCTTTTCCCGGACCGGCTTTTGGCTAAGTAATGGCTGGTCCCGGTCCCTTATGGGGAAGCAGCATGGAGTTTGAGTTTTGATATAAGCGGCTAAAGGAGGATACGTTTTTTTGCAACCACCGAAGAATCCGGGTTTCTTGACGAAAGTGAAGCGGGACAAATACCTGCTTCTGCTGCTTCTGCCCTGTGCTCTTTATTACATCATCTTTAAGTATGTTCCCATATTCGGCATTTCGATCGCCTTTATGGACTACAACTTATTTAAGGGAATCACGGAGAGTGACTGGGTGGGTTTTAAATATTTCAGCATGTTTTTTAGTACGCCTGACTTCTGGCCTGTTCTCAGAAATACATTCCTGCTGGGCTTATACAAGCTGATCTTCGGCTTTCCGGCACCTATCATACTTGCTTTACTCATTAATGAAGTAAGTAAGTCGTTTTTGAAACGGTTTGTCCAGACGGTCAGTTATCTCCCGCACTTCATATCCAATGTGGTTGTAGCGGGGATCGCGGTTATGTTCCTGTCTCCGACAGGCGGGGTGGTCAACCAGCTGCTGAGTGCGATCGGACTCGAACGAATCAATTTTTTGGTTGAGGCCTCCTGGTTCAGGTCGATATATGTAACCACGGACGTCTGGCAGCATATTGGATGGGGGACCATCATCTATTTGGCTGCTTTAACGGCAATCGATCCGCAGTTATATGAAGCGGCACGGATGGATGGTGCTAACCGGTGGAAGCAGACGCTGAATATTACACTTCCCGGCATTGCGCCTGCAATCGTGATTATTTTGATACTTGATATCGGAAAAATACTGGAGATCGGCTTTGAGAAAGTATACCTGCTCGCGACTCCCGCTACTTATGAGACAGCTGATATTATATCCACCTATGTGTACAGGGTCGGCTTAACTCAAGGCAACTACAGTTATGCCACGGCGATTGATCTGTTTACCGGCATCATCAGCTTCATCTTCATTATCGCGGCTAATTCGTTCAGCCGGCGGGTTAGCGGAAGCAGCATCTGGTAAAGGAGGAACGTGATGAAACCGAAATGGAATTGGTTTGACGCGCTCAATGCCTTGATCCTTTCAGGGATTGTGATGGCGTGTCTATACCCGTTTGTTTATATGCTAGCCGTGTCTCTCAGCGATTCCGCATCGATCGCCTCCGGGGAAGTATGGCTATGGCCAAGGGGCTTCAACTTGGATATGTATCAGTATGTGTTCGAGGACGGTCGGGTGCTGAAAGGATATAAGAACACACTGATTTATGTGATTTCAGGGACCGCCATTTCTTTGATTGTAACGGCACTTGGGGCTTATGCGCTGTCCAAGACCAAGATGGTCATGGGCAAACCGATCCTGATGCTGATCGTTTTTACGATGTTTTTTAACGGCGGGATGATTCCGACGTTTCTGGTCGTGAAGGAGTTGGGCTTTGTCAACACGATATGGGGCATGGTACTGCCCGGAGCGGTAGGTACCTGGAATCTGCTCATCATGCGGACTTTCTTCATGGGCATGCCTCAAGAGCTCGAGGAATCCGGAAAAATAGATGGACTGTCCGAAATCGGGATTTTCTTCCGGATTGTGCTCCCGCTATCCAAGCCGGTGCTGGCCACCATCGGATTGTATTATGCCGTCGGGATGTGGAATAACTTCATGGGGCCTCTGCTGTATCTGCGGGATGCCGATATGCAGCCCCTCCAGGTGATTTTAAGAAACATCGTGCTGTCGGGGCAATTGACGGGAACGGATGGTCCGATTGTGGGCGATATCGTGGTGGTGGAGGATGGCTTGAAATTCGCTACCATTATGGTGTCCACCTTGCCGATCCTGCTTGTTTATCCGTTTATACAGAAGTATTTTGTAAAAGGGGCTTTAATAGGCTCGGTTAAAGGTTAAAGCGGCCGGCCGCTCACCTATGTGTTATCGGATCCAGTTGGTTTTCCGGTAATCACCCGGTGTTTGGCCGGTTATTTTTTTGAACATGCGGATAAAGGAAGTGACATTACGGTAGCCGATCCGGTTGCCAACTTCCTGAATCGGCATATTTGTCGTCTGCAGTAGTTCTTTCGCTTTTGTTATTCGAATCGCATTCAATTGGTCACTGAAGTTGCTCCCCGTCTTCTCTTTAATATACCCAGACAGATAAGTTGGCGACATGTTGAGTTTAAAGGCAAGCTGCTCGAGTGATATATCTTCAGCGTAATGGGACTCCAGATAATGAATGACATATTGAATGATATCGTAATGCTCCTCACGTTTCAGACGGATCGCATGGGCTGCATGGGCAAGCTCGTCGAGCAGGATTTCCCGGTATTGCTCGGGGGTTACGCTATATGCAAGCTTTTGTGCGTAATCCGGAAGGGTGTCGATATTGATTTTCAGCAGTTCTACTGTCCTTCTCATGCGGACCGAGACCGATTTGGCAAAGTGGCTTAGTTGATCGGCCGTGGCCGCTTGCCGCTGCAATCGATCCAGGGCGCGCTCAATAAGCGATTGGCAGCTGCTCTCGTTGCCCGCCTGTAAATTCACGTAAAATTCGTGTTCCTGCTCGGCAGTGAATCCTGTTACATCTTCACGGCGTTCCTTCTCCCAGATGATCTGGGTTTCCTCAATCGGCATGGCTTGTTGCAGGAGCGACATGGCTTCTGCATAAGCCCGGTCAAAATCAGAGGTTTGCTGGAACACGGACGAAACGGCAATATTCACGAGATAGGTGCTTTGATCTTGATCAAAAATCTGTTTGAGATGATTGAGACACTGCTGCAGCATGTCAGACTTTTCTTGTGTATACACAATGGATAAAATCTGCTTGCCCTCCATCTGAAGGGTGTGGGATAAGGGAAACGATTCTTGGATCTGCAGCGTGATCATATCTTTGATCTTGCCGGTTGCCCTTGTCATTAAGGCATCAAGCTGACGCGAAGGGACGTGCCGGTACCTCAACTGATAAACGATAACCATAAATGCACCCTCGCCGACCCAGAGCTCTTTGGAAGCCTTGGTATCAAGGGCAATGTTTTTGAACTGGGCCCAATAATGGTAGCTGGTCAGCAGCGGTTTGGTATGGTCCATCCATTCCTTGATGATCTTACGTTCATGCTGTAAACCCTTCAGATGGTTGGAAATGGCGCTGAATTCGGCAATACTCCCTTGATACAGCTCCATCTCTGCTTGGCCAAGTCCCGTTACCATTCTCTTGAGCGGCTGATTGATTTTGCGGGAAAATACCCAAGATGCCAGAATCCCAATAAGCAGGGTAGCTGCAAATAACAATACGGCAATCCAGTTCATGCGGCTGATGCTCTGGTTGAGTTCGTTATGCGGAATAATGGAGACGAAGGTAAGACCGGAGCGGGTGCCTTTTTCGAAAAAGTAATAGGTTCCCTTCTCCATGATCCATTCCGATTGGCCGTCCCATTCCGGCAGTTGGAGGGATTTCGCATCCGGCGCGGATTCGTACAGGGTTGTTCCCTCCGAGTCCAGCAGCAGAAAACGGGAACCAGCCATTCCTTTATATGATTCATACCAGCTTTTCATATTTACGAAAGCTATGATCCTCCAGGGGCTGCCCTGCACATTCGTAATTAGCGGCATTAGCTGCAGCTCACTTTTCTCAGTCCCGATGGAGAAAGTGCTGCTGGGAAGCATGTGCAGAAAGCCGTTGGCGCGATCTCTCCGTTTCCAGAATTCGTATGGATAGGAATCGCTTTTGTAGTAATGCTTAAACATGCGGTCATCATCGACGATGCCATCCCGTTCAAGCAGGAAGGAATGATTTTGGTAGTAAATCATGACATTGTTCAAGTGATAGTAGGGCTGGCTTACCAGGGTCCGAATCTGATCCATCACCGTATCCACCTGCAGATAATTGATGCCTTTCTTTCCCCCGGAATCGGCCTGCCTGCTGATATTGCCGACAAATTCATCGTGCTGAAGGTTGAGGAGGAGATTTTTCCATGTGGAGTATTGTTTCTCAAAATGATCGACGGTGTTTCGAATCAGGGTCAGATTATATTTGACAATTTCATTGTTAACATTGCGGGAGTAGAATGTCATCGACCATAGATTATAGGAGGAGAGCAGGAAAATCACGACGAGAAAATACACGAGCATTTTGACAAATAATGAATGCAGCGGAAAAAATGACTTCAACCAACTCATGCTGAATCTCCTTATGAATGCGTTCACTAATCTTTCAATCATTCTAACGGATAGCAGAAAAAGGATAAAGAGTTTTATTTTGCGTCACAGTTTATCTCAAACAAAAAGGGATTTAATGGTATAATAGTAATGAATACACCAAATATTATGGGGATGGGAGAGTGGATCGGGATGACCATATTATGGGAAAATATCATCATTACACTAGTTGCAGGATCGTTAGGTATTGCCGTTGTCGTATTGGGGATTATCGGATTGATAAGCTTTGCACGAAAAAACAAATAAATTTTACATATATCTCCAATTTATATCTGGAAGGAATCATACCCATGCCAAATCGAGTGGATAAACTGTGAACTTTTTAAGGTAAGCGTTTTAAAAACATGTTACAATAGCTTGGGTTTAATATATAAAGGTTGACAGGGTAATCTTTCATAGATTCGTTCCGTGTCAGCCAGCCTTGTTCCAGTCATGTTGATAGGAGGATTCGAGAATGAATATCCATGAATATCAAGGAAAACAAGTACTGAAGCAATATGGAGTAGCTGTTCCGAACGGCAAGGTAGCGTTTACGGTAGAAGAAGCAGTTGAAGCTGCGCAATCTTTGGGCAGTCCCGTAACCGTTGTCAAAGCACAGATCCACGCAGGCGGTCGGGGTAAAGCCGGCGGCGTTAAAGTGGCGAAGAACCTGGATGAGGTTCGTGCTTATGCTGAAGAAATTCTGGGCAAGGTGTTGGTGACTCACCAAACGGGTCCGGAAGGCAAGGAAGTCAAGCGTCTCCTCATTGAAGAGGGCTGCGATATTCGCAAAGAGTATTATATCGGTGTGGTCGTTGACCGTGCTACCGGCCGTGTCGTTTTGATGGCGTCCGAAGAAGGCGGTACCGAGATCGAAGAGGTTGCAGCAGCAACTCCCGAGAAGATTTTCAAAGAGGTTGTAGATCCAGCGATCGGACTTCAAACATTCCAAGCACGGAAATTAGCGTATTCCATTAATATTCCGAATGAATTGGTAGGGAAAGCCGTTCAGTTTATGCTGGCCCTGTATAAGGCATTCGTAGAGAAGGATTGCTCTATCGCTGAAATCAATCCGCTTGTCGTAACTGGTGACGGAAACGTCATGGCTCTTGATGCCAAACTCAACTTTGATTCCAATGCGCTGTTCCGTCATAAAGACATCCTTGAACTGCGTGACCTGGACGAAGAAGATGAGAAGGAGATCGAAGCATCCAAATACGACTTGAGTTACATAGCTCTGGATGGCAACATCGGCTGTATGGTTAATGGTGCCGGTCTTGCCATGGCTACGATGGACATCATTAAGTACTATGGCGGCGACCCTGCTAACTTCCTTGATGTTGGGGGCGGTGCAACAACGGAGAAGGTAACGGAAGCCTTCAAGATTATTTTGTCCGATCCACAAGTAAAAGGAATCTTTGTCAACATTTTCGGTGGTATTATGCGCTGTGACGTTATTGCTACCGGTGTTGTCGAAGCAGCGAAACAGCTGGGACTGACTCGTCCGCTTGTTGTACGCTTGGAAGGGACGAACGTAGACCTCGGCAAGCAAATTTTGGCTGAGTCCGGTCTTAATATCGTACCTGCTGATTCCATGGCCGACGGAGCACAGAAGATCGTCTCCCTCGTTCAGTAATATTTCATTCCTGAAGGGGCATGGCACGATGGGCTTTTTAGCCCTGCCGTGCGGTTGCTTTCATTTTCAAATAACAATAGGGGATGTGAATCAATCGTGAGTATTTTGATCGATAAAAATACAAAAGTTATCACGCAAGGGATTACAGGTAAAACAGCCCTTTTCCATGCAAAAGGTGCCCTGGATTACGGTACACAGATGGTCGGGGGAACTTCACCCGGCAAAGGTGGAACCGAAGTCGAAATTACGCTTGAGAACGGCGAAACCGTCAAATTGCCGGTTTACAACACCGTTGAGGAAGCCAAAGCCAAAACAGGCGCAACCGCTAGCGTAATTTATGTGCCTCCGGCTTTTGCAGCCGATTCCATTCTGGAGGCTGTTGATGCCGAGATGGATCTGGTTATCTGTATTACGGAAGGCATTCCGGTGCTGGATATGGTTAAAGTATCCCGCTATATGGAAGGCAAGAAGACTCGTTTGATCGGACCTAACTGTCCGGGTGTCATTACACCGGGCGAATGCAAAATCGGCATCATGCCTGGTTACATTCACACGCCAGGACATGTCGGAGTTGTATCGCGCAGCGGTACCCTGACATATGAAGCCGTTCATCAGCTGACAGCTCGCGGCATCGGACAATCCTCCGCCGTAGGGATTGGCGGCGACCCGGTTAAAGGGACGGAGTTTATCGATGTATTGAGACTCTTTAATGAAGATCCTAACACCAAAGCGGTTATTATGATCGGTGAGATCGGCGGTACAGCGGAGGAAGAAGCGGCTGAATGGATCAAAGCGAACATGACTAAACCAGTGGTAGGCTTCATAGGCGGCGCAACGGCGCCTCCAGGAAAACGTATGGGCCACGCAGGCGCGATTATTTCTGGCGGTAAAGGAACAGCCAAGGAGAAAATCTCTGTACTTGAAGCGTGCGGTATCAAGGTAGCTCCTACACCTGCTGAAATGGGCTCAACCCTGGTTAGCGTGCTTGAGGAGAAGGGTCTCCTGGAGTCTTGCACGACTCACTAGATCTAGATTTTTATGCAATTCTAGCAAAGGCTTAACTTAAGGTAAGCAACCTTTTATTTCCTAAACAGGAAATGAAGGGTTGCTTTTTTGTTTTTGATTTTATATTTTAAGGAGGTCCCGTTATGAAGGTGGACAGCTTACTGCTGATCGCATTGCATGAAAGCGAAGGTGTCGGATGGAAGACCATTAACCGAATCATATTGAATGGTGAGCTACATGAGGGGCTGCTGTCATATGATGCGAATGATTGGAGGGCCTGTGGTCTGTCTGTCGAAAAAGCGAATAAACTGGCCAAGGACTTCCCTTCCAATGTCGAAAGAAAGCAGATCGATCTGTCGAATGCGGATGATGTCGGGTATCGCCAACATGAAGCCGGGGTATGGAATTTGACAAACCGTTCAAAAATACGTATTATAACAGCCCTCGATGATATCTACCCGGACACGTTACGATCTTCGCCACAGGCACCTTGGGTGTTGTATTGCATGGGCAATCTACATCTGCTGTCGAGGCCTGGGATTGCGATGGTAGGTACAAGAATGCCTACGGCCTATGGGCGCAAACTTGCAACGATGCTATCGGAGGAGTTGGTGCGATCAGGGTTCATGGTTGTCAGCGGCATGGCCAGAGGCATTGATAGCGTTGTCCACGATTCGGCTTTGCGAAGCGGGGGGCCGACAGTGGCGGTTCTCGGAGCCGGCATTGACGTTATATATCCACCGGAGAACCGATCGCTGTATGAAGAGATCGCGGCTAAGGGGCTTATCATTTCCGAATACCCGCCAGGCACCAAGGCGCTACCGGGATTCTTCCCGCAGCGTAACCGGATTATCGCGGGAATCACGTTAGGTACCGTGGTGGTGGAGGCAGATGCCCGCAGCGGATCGTTGATTACGGCGGATTTAGCCCTGGAGGCGGGAAGGGACGTATTCTCCGTTCCGGGACCTGTTACTTCGCCCAAGAGCAGAGGGACTTTGGATTTGATCAAGCAAGGAGCCAAGATGGTCACGGAAGCAAGGGATATAATAGAAGAATATGATTCTTTGTTGCCAAAAGTGGCCTCCGATACATACAATAAGGAGCGGCGGGCCCCTCGTCAGGAGCAGCCGGATGAACTAGCCGGGTTGACAAATGACGAACGACAAATATACCATATGCTCGAACAGGGTCCCGGGTCGCTGGATGATATGATCGAGCGAACCCGGTGGGATTTTGGACATTTGCATTCAGTTCTGTTATCTTTAATCATAAAAAAGCAGATTACCCAATTACCCGGTGCTATATATAAGATCATTTAATGGGAAAGTTTGAATGTTGGAGAGGAGGATGAACCTGTGGCGGATTCACTCGTCATCGTAGAATCGCCTGCTAAGGCGAAAACGATTGGCAAATATCTCGGCAGCAAGTATATCGTGAAGGCTTCGATGGGTCATGTTCGCGATTTGCCGAAGAGCCAGATCGGGGTTGAAGTGGAAAACGACTTCAATCCGAAATACATTACGATCCGCGGAAAAGGTTCTGTCTTAAAGGAACTTAAGGATGCTAGCAAAAAGGTGAAAAAAGTGTACCTCGCAGCTGACCCCGATCGCGAAGGGGAGGCCATTGCATGGCATCTTGCGCATGCATTGGAGCTGGACGATACTCAAAGCCTGCGGGTTGTATTTAATGAAATAACGAAAACGGCCGTGAAGGATGCCTTCAAGACGCCGCGCAAAATTAACATGGATTTGGTTAACGCGCAGCAGGCAAGACGTATCCTGGACCGCTTGGTTGGTTATAAGATCAGCCCTATTCTATGGAAGAAAGTAAAAAAGGGTCTCTCTGCCGGCCGCGTTCAATCGGTAGCCGTCAAAATCATTCTCGACCGCGAGAATGAGATAAGCGCTTTCGTACCGGAAGAATATTGGACCATTACGGCCAAGCTGGCCATTAAAGGATCCGCATTCGAAGCCAAATTCACGCAGCTTAACGGCGCGAAGAAGGAGCTGACCAATGAACAGGAAGTCAATGAAATTCTCGAAGCGATTCGGGATGCTTCCTTCCAAGTCAGCGAAGTAAAAGAGCGCGAGCGTCAGCGTCACCCGTCTCCACCGTTTACGACGAGCTCCTTGCAGCAGGAAGCTGCACGTAAACTTGGTTTCCGGGCTGCCAAGACCATGTCCGTTGCCCAGCAGCTGTACGAGGGCGTCGAGCTTGGCAAGGAAGGCACCGTAGGCTTGATTACCTATATGCGTACGGACTCCACGCGCATTTCAGGTACGGCTCAAGAAGAAGCAAAAGAATACATCACCGAGAAGTATGGTGATCCGTTCGTTCCGGAGAGCCCGAGACAATACTCGAAAAAAGCAGCCAACGCTCAGGATGCGCATGAAGCGATTCGTCCTACATCGGTGCTGCGGGATCCTGAATCCATGAAGCCGTTTATGAGCCGCGATCAGCTCCGCTTGTACAAACTGGTCTGGGAGCGTTTTGTGGCAAGTCAGATGTCTTCTGCAGTGCTGGATACGCTTTCTGTGGATATTGCCGCGGGCAAGACCGTCTTCCGCGCAACAGGTTCGAAGGTTCGTTTCCCTGGATTCATGAAGGTCTACGTTGAAGGCAACGACGACGGGACGACAGAGGAAGATAAATACCTGCCGGAGCTTCACAGCGGCGATATTCTGGAGAAGCAGGATATTGAGCCGAAGCAGCATTTCACGCAGCCGCCTCCGCGTTATACGGAAGCACGACTTGTCCGGACGCTGGAAGAGCTCGGCATAGGGCGACCTAGTACGTATGCACCGACACTGGAGACGATCCAGAAGAGAGGCTACGTTGCCATCGAAGAGAAGAAATTCATGCCAACCGAGCTCGGTGAACTTGTCATCGAGCAGATGGAGCAGTTCTTCCCGGAAATTCTCAATGTGGAGTTTACGGCTAACATGGAAGAGGACCTCGACCATGTGGAGGAGGGCTCCGAAGATTGGGTCAAAGTATTGGCAGAGTTCTATGAATCCTTTGAAAAGCGCCTTGAAGTAGCAGAGGAAGAAATGAAGGAAATCGAAATCGAAGATGAGGTTTCCGACGAGATCTGCGAAAAGTGCGGAAAGCCGTTGGTGTATAAGCTGGGCAGGTTTGGCAAGTTTCTTGCATGCTCAGGCTTCCCGGATTGCCGGAATACCAAGCCGATCGTGAAAGATATCGGTGTGGCGTGCCCGAAATGCAAGGAAGGCCATGTCGTGGAACGACGAAGCAAGAAGGGGCGCGTCTTCTTTGGGTGTGATCGTTATCCCGAATGTGATTTTGTATCATGGGATAAACCGTCAACGAAGCCGTGTCCGAATTGCAGCAGTTTAATGGTAGAGAAGAAAAGCAAGCAAGGCATTAAACTTCAATGTACTTCTTGTGATTATTCCGAAATGGTCGAGGAACAAGACGACGCAGCAGATTTGTAAGGCATACAGGGGGTAATGACGTTGACAGATTCACAGAGGGTTACGGTTATCGGTGCAGGGCTTGCCGGCAGTGAAGCTGCCTGGCAGATCGCTAGCCGAGGCGTACCCGTTACATTATATGAGATGCGGCCGGTCGTTAAGACGCCGGCTCATCATACGGACAAGTTCGCTGAGCTTGTATGCAGTAATTCGCTTCGGGCGAACGGTTTAACCAACGCAGTAGGGGTATTGAAGGAAGAAATGCGGATGCTGAACTCGCTTGTCATCGGTTCGGCAGACCGCAATTCCGTCCCGGCTGGCGGTGCATTGGCCGTTGACCGTGACGGTTTTTCGGGAGAAATTACGGAGACTCTGCATCAGCATCCTTTAATTGAGGTTGTAAATGAAGAAATTCAGCATATACCTGAAGAAGGCATCGTTGTTATTGCTACAGGGCCGCTGACCTCGCCCGCATTATCATCACAGATTCGTGAGCTGATGGGTGAGGACTATTTCTATTTTTACGATGCGGCTGCTCCGATCGTGGAAAAAGACTCTATTGATATGAGCAAGGTCTATCTGGCATCCCGTTACGATAAAGGCGAAGCGGCTTATCTGAATTGTCCCATGACGGAAGAAGAGTTCGACGCTTTCTATGACGCCCTTATCAATGCCGAAGTCGCTCAATTGAAAGAGTTTGAGAAGGAGATTTATTTCGAGGGCTGCATGCCGATCGAGGTCATGATGAAGCGTGGTAAACAAACCGCCTTGTTTGGCCCGATGAAGCCTGTTGGATTGGTGAACCCGCATACAGGCAAGCTGCCGCACGCTGTGGTGCAGCTCCGTCAGGATAATGCGGCAGGTACCCTCTACAATCTTGTCGGTTTCCAGACTCATTTGAAGTGGGGCGAACAGAAGCGGATTATTTCCATGATTCCGGGACTTGAGAACGCCGAAATTGTGCGATACGGCGTCATGCACCGCAATACGTTTGTCAATTCGCCTAGACTGCTGGAACAAACCTATCAGGTGAAAACGCGGCCTAATCTGTATCTGGCGGGACAAATGACGGGCGTAGAAGGATATGTTGAATCGGCGGCATCCGGATTGATTGCTGGGATCAATGCAGCTAGAGCCGCTCAGGGGCAGGAGGGGATCGTATTCCCTCAGGAATCGACCATCGGGAGCATGGCCTACTACATAACCCATGCAGATCCAGATAACTTCCAGCCGATGAATGCGAACTTCGGTCTTCTTCCGAGCCTAGAGAAGCGCATTCGCAACAAAAAGGAAAAAAACGAAGCGCTTGCAAGCAGAGCTCTTGACGGAGTACGAGTATTTATTAATGCTAACGAACTAAATACAATCTAATCTTATTTTCTTAGGGAGGTCTTGCCATCATGGAAATGACTTTTCACGCCACTACAATTTGTGCAGTACGGCATAATGGCACAGCAGCTATTGCCGGCGATGGCCAAGTTACATTTGGTGAAAGTGTAGTCATGAAGCAGACCGCCAAGAAAGTGCGCCGTCTTTACCGGGGACAAGTTGTCGCCGGTTTTGCCGGTTCTGTGGCGGATGCAATCACGTTATTTGAGAAATTCGAAGGCAAGCTGGAAGAGCATCATGGAAATCTGCAGCGCGCCGCTGTTGAACTCGCGAAGGATTGGCGTCAAGACCGTGTGCTTCGCAAGCTTGAAGCTTTGATGATTGTTATGGATAAAACCGGGATGCTGCTGATTTCAGGCGGCGGCGAAATCATCGAGCCTGATGATGATGTGCTGGCCATTGGGTCAGGCGGCAATTTTGCCTTGTCGGCAGGACGGGCGCTTAAGCGTCATGCCGGACATATGGAAGCGAAGGATATCGCCAGAGAAGCGCTTCAGATCGCTTCTGAGGTGTGTGTCTATACCAACAGCAACATTATTGTCGAAGAGTTGTAAGGACGCCATACAGCAACATATAGCCATATCAGGGGTGGAGGTATTCGCGATGAGTAAAGAATCGATGACGCCAAGACAGATAGTATCCGAGCTGGATAAATACATCGTAGGCCAGAAGGAAGCTAAAAAATCGGTCGCTGTAGCACTTCGGAACCGCTATCGCCGGAGCTTGCTTACGGATGACGAGCGGGATGAAATCGTACCGAAGAACATACTGATGATCGGTCCCACCGGCGTCGGCAAAACGGAGATTGCAAGAAGGCTTGCCAAGCTGGTTCATGCACCGTTCGTTAAGGTCGAAGCGACAAAGTTTACCGAGGTTGGATATGTCGGGCGTGATGTGGAATCCATGGTTCGGGATCTTGTGGAAACCGCGATCCGGATGGTGAAGCTGGAACGCACCGAGAAGGTTAAGGACAAAGCCGAGGAAATGGCCAACGAGCGGATCGTTCAGCTGTTGGCGCCTTCAACCAAAGGACAGAAAAGTCAGCGAAATCCCTTTGAGATGCTGTTTGGCGGTGCGAATAACGATACCCAGACCGAAGATGAGGATGCGGACGATAAGGACGTTAGTCTCAAAGAGAAGCGAAGACAGGTGCGCTTTAATCTGCTGTCCGGTAAGCTTGAAGACGAAACGATTGAGATTGATGTCGAGGATGCTGCTCCGAACATGTTCGATATGTTTGCGGGGCAGGGCAATGATCAGATGGGCATGAACATGCAGGAAATGTTCGGCAATCTGATGCCAAAGCGCACAAAACGCCGCAAGCTGTCAGTGAAAGAAGCCAGGAAAGTGCTGACGCAAGAGGAAGCAGGCAAGCTCATTGATATGGATGATGTCATCCAGGAGTCCATTCGTCGGGCGGAGCAATCCGGCATTATCTTTATCGACGAGATCGACAAGGTTGCCAGCCAGGGCCGCCAGTCGGGTCCGGATGTGTCCAGAGAAGGTGTGCAGCGCGATATTTTGCCGATCGTGGAAGGCTCAACGATTATGACGAAATACGGGCCGGTAAAAACGGACTTTGTCCTCTTCATCGCGGCAGGTGCTTTTCACATTGCGAAGCCATCGGATTTGATTCCCGAGCTTCAGGGGCGTTTTCCGATTCGGGTGGAGCTCAGCAGCTTGTCACTCGACGATTTTGTATCCATTTTGACCGAGCCGAAAAATGCACTAACCAAGCAATACGTGAATCTGCTGCGTACTGAGGATCTTGAGGTTGAGTTTTCTCCGGAAGCGATACGGGAGATCGCCCAAATTGCGGCTTCGGTTAACCAGAACACGGAGAATATAGGCGCGCGGAGACTTCATACGATATTGGAGAAGCTCCTCGAAGACCTGTCATTTGAAGCGCCTGAGTTGACGCTGGACCGCATGGTGATCACGCCGCAGTATGTCCGGGAGAAACTGGCCGGCATCGCCCAGGACCGGGACCTGAGCCAGTATATTCTGTAGTTGCATGCATATAGGTCTATCTGCCGGGGTATGCGAAAGGAAATAATTGTCGATATTCATCCCGACCCTTGCAGCAAGTTGTCGAAGCGCTTTCGCATGTTGGAAGGGATCGGGACGGATTTCGTAATTTTTTGTGAATTTTTATGGTCCCTATCAGGACCTACCCTTCGGGAAAAATCGCTTAAATTTTACAGATTTAGTGGTACGATTTGCAATAATATAGAAAAAAACCGGATAAAAATGAACACAAAGCCCTTCTTTTTGGTAAAAGATAGGGCTTTTTTCTTATTGTAAAAAGTCCCAATCTTTAAGAAACTTAGTTTATGTGACATCATGTTGTCTTTTTCTACTTAAGACCTAGGTTAGTTCATACGGATTATATGATTTGTCGAAAAAAGAGGATTTAGCTAGGAAGAGTGGAATACCTTTCTGCAAAGTCCAGTCAGGAGGAATGAGCTAGTGAATCTGTTGAATAATAGTTCTTTTCAACGGCTTCAAAGCGGTTTGGATGCAGCTAATCTCAGAAACAATGTGATTGCAAACAACATCGCCAACGTGGATACTCCTCATTTTAAGAGATCCGAGGTATCCTTTGAGAGTCTTCTGAAAAAAGAAATGGATGGAGCCCAATTATCACTTCAGGGCAGAAGAACAGATCCCAGGCATTTTGTCATTGGTTCAACCGGGGGGATTCCTGAGGCTTCGGTCATGAAGGATGGCAGCAGTTCCATGAATAACAACCAGAATAATGTCGATGCAGACAGAGAAATGTCGCTGCTTGCAGAGAATCAGCTCCGTTATAATTCATACATACAAGCTGTCAATGAGCAGATTCGAATGATGCGTACAGCTATTGAAGGGAGATAGGGTTCATGAATATTAGCAATAGCTTCGGTATTAATGCATCAGCTCTAACAGCACAACGGCTTCGAATGGATGTCATCTCCTCCAACATTGCCAATGCGGAAACCACTCGCGCGCGAATCGAGAATGGCCAAGCCGTTCCGTATCGTCGAAAAACGGTTGTGTTACAGCCGCAGCAGGAATCATTTGAAGGGCTTCTTAGAGCTCAGATGAATGGTCAGAACGCGGGACAAGGGGTAAAGGTTGCGCAGGTACGGGAAGATCAAACCCCGCTGAAACAGGTATATAACCCTACACATCCTGATGCGAATGCGGAAGGCTATGTCTTTATGCCTAACGTGGACATCACGAAGGAAATGGTGGATATGTTAGCAGCTACCCGTTCGTACGAAGCTAACGTTACGGCCATCAATGCTTCGAAAGCGATGATTATGAAGGCGTTGGAGATTGGTAGATAACAAGTGAAAAATACATAAGCCCATATTGTAGGAGGAGAGAGAGAAATGATTCAAAATGCAATGTTCAGTGTTCAGGGCGTGCAGCCGCTTCAACTGCAGGAGCAAGTGAAAAATGGAGCGACTCCATCCGAATCGATTCGCGATTTTGGCTCTTACCTGAATGAAGCACTGAACTCTGTGGCAGCACAGGAACAAAATGCACATGTCATGAGCGATAAATTAATGATTGGACAAGTAAACGTAGATCAGGCGATGATATCCGCCCAACAGGCTCTGTTGAGCATTCAGCTCACAACACAGGTCCGAAACAAAGTGGTAGAAGCCTATCAAGAGATCATGCGCACGCAAATCTAAA
This sequence comes from Paenibacillus sp. NPDC093718, assembly GCF_050279985.1. Taxonomy (NCBI): domain Bacteria; kingdom Bacillati; phylum Bacillota; class Bacilli; order Caryophanales; family Paenibacillaceae; genus Paenibacillus; species Paenibacillus sp. NPDC093718. The sequence continues at coordinate 457,344 of NZ_JBNNUS010000001.1, read as the reverse complement.
TGTTTCTAGCAAAGTTTCGGATGGGGTGACAATGTGAACGAGAGAATGACCCAGTATCGGGATAGAATGACCCAGTATTGGAACCAATTCAGCAACAAACAAAAAATAATGTTAATCGCTACAATAGCATTTGTTTTGATTGCTCTAATCGTACTAACGATGCAGTTCTCCAAGACGAAGTACGAAGTAGCATTCCGGGATTTGAATTCCAGCGACGCCGCAGGAATCATCAGCCACCTGGAGACCCAAGGGATTTCCTACAAGCTGAGTGAGGATGGCAGAAGCATCCTGGTTCCGAGTACGAGCGCAGCTAAAGTCCAGATTGATGTAGGGTCGCAAGGACTTGTACAGAATGGTACGATCGGATTCGAAACCTTCGAGAAGAACGCATCAGCCATCGGGATGACAGATAACGAATTCGAAGTGAAATATGTAAATGCACTGAATGGCGAAGTAGAACGACTGCTTGAGAAGATGCAGGGCGTCCAGGATGCAACGGTATTATTGAATTTGCCAAAAGAAAGTGTGTTTGCAAAAAACGGAAACGAAGATCAAGCCAGCGCTTCCGTAGTTGTGCAATTCAAACCAGGCTATCGGCCTAATCAAGAAGTCATTGACGGGTATTATAACCTCGTGAAGACGGCCATTCCGAACTTACCGGTTGAGAACATTACAATCACCAATGACGAAGTCGAGCTGCTCGCAACAGCTAAAGGCGGTCAAGGCGGATTGATCGGTAAGGTGGAAGAAAACTTCGCGCTTCAGAAAAAATTCGAAAGCGACGTTAGGCAAAATGTTCAGCAGTTTCTCTCTCAGTACATGGGATCGAATAAAGTCAATGTTCTGGTCGCTTCCAAACTGAACTTTGATCAGGTGCAGAGCAAGGAAAATATCGTAACCCCTGTTGATGAAGAAGAAATGAAGGGGATTGAGCTCAGTGTTCAGGAGATCCAGAAGAACTATTCGGGAACCAGTAGTCCAACCGGCGGAGTGGCCGGTGTAGGAGAAGAAGCTGTTCCGGGATATCCAAGCGATTCTGGAAGCGGGGAAACGAACTCGGAAGAGCTCTCCAAAACCGTTAACTATGAAGTTAACCGGATTACGAAGGATATCATAGCAAGTCCATATACTGTTAAAGATTTAACCATTAATGTCTCGGTTGAACCACCTGCCGGACAACAAACTTTGGATGACGCGACAAGAACGGCAATACAGAACATTCTGGTTAATATCGTGCGAGCATCGCTCTCGGATACAGGCTCTACTTATACAGACGCTGATTTGTCCAAAAAAGTTTCGGTTATTTCACAGGTATTTAATGTAAATGCGGATGAAAATCCGAAAACCGTTCTTTCACAGCCTGTATTATGGGGGATTGGTATCGCTGCGTTGGCGTTAATTGCTGGAGGAACCTATTTCATAATCCGCAGACGCAGACAGCAGCAGGAAGAATTTGAAGATGATATTCAGCTTCCGCCAGTTACGGAATTCCCTTCGATTAATCTCGAAAGTATAACCAATGAAAGCCAGGTTCGTAAGCAGCTCGAAACCTTGGCGAAGAAGAAGCCAGATGAATTCGTGAATTTACTTCGCACATGGCTAGCTGAGGAATAGAGGTGGAAGCATTGGCTAAGGGAAATAACCAAATGTTAAGCGGACGTCAAAAAGCGGCTATACTGCTCATTACACTTGGCCCGGAAGTGTCTGCTCAAATATTTAAACATCTTCGAGATGAAGAAATTGAACAATTGACGCTGGAGATTGCGAATGTTCGTAAAGTCGACAGTGATGAAAAAGATAGCATTATTCAGGAATTCCATCAAATTTGCCTGGCTCAGGAATACATCTCGCAAGGCGGTATTAATTACGCTAAAGAGATTTTGGAGAAAGCGCTTGGACAGCAAAAAGCGATGGAAGTGATCAACAGACTGACGGCAACGCTTCAAGTAAGACCGTTTGACTTTGCCCGCAAAGCGGACCCAAGCCAAATTCTGAACTTTATCCAGAACGAAAATGCACAGACCATTGCACTCGTCTTGTCGTATCTTCAATACGAGCAGGCATCCGCGATCCTATCTTCGCTTCCCCAAGAGAAGCAGGCCGAAGTAGCGCGTAGGGTTGCTGTCATGGACAGTACTTCACCAGAAGTCATTGCCCAGGTGGAACGCGTGCTGGAGCAGAAGCTGTCGGCGACGGTTACCCAGGATTACACGAGTGCGGGTGGCATTGAATCCATCGTTCAAATTCTGAACGGTGTGGATCGCGGTACGGAACGAACGATCCTCGATTCCCTGGAAATCCAGGATCCCGAGCTCGCCGAAGAAATCAAGAAGCGGATGTTCGTATTCGAGGATATCGTCAACGTGGACAACCGTTCGATCCAGCGTATTATCCGCGATGTCGAGAACGCCGATCTTCAGCTTGCACTCAAGGTGGCAAGCGAAGAAGTACGGGACGTCATTTTCCGGAACATGTCCAAGCGTATGGCCGAAACCTTCCGCGAAGAGATGGAATACATGGGACCGGTGCGGCTGCGTGATGTGGAGGAAGCTCAGACTCGGATTGTAAGCACGATCCGAAGACTCGAAGAAGCGGGCGAGGTCATTATTGCCCGTGGCGGAGGAGATGACATCATTGTCTAACTTGATCAAATCGTCCCACTATAAACCGATGGATGTGTTGAAAGAGTTGGATCTTGCTCGTCGTTACGCTTCGCCAACCGAGGAAACGGTAGAGGAATATACTCCGCCGACTGCCGAGCCGGCTGTCGTACAAACACTGGCAGAAGCCGAACGCTTAAAGCATGAAATGCTAAAAGATGCTCAGGAGTTTGCCGAACGACAAATCCGCGAAGCTTCGGAAGAGGCGGAACGGCTGTTGGCCGAAGCGCAGCAGCAGATTGAAGCGTGGTGGACCGACAGAAGGCTTCAGGACGAGGATTTGTCCGAAACGCTGAAGATGGAAGGCTTTAATCAAGGATATGCCGAGGGCTCTGCCAAGGCAGAACTTGAGATGAAGGAATTGATGGAGCAAGCGACATTACAGGCGAGTGAATTGCTTCAGCTTGCCCATCAAGCCAAGGATGATCTAATTCAGGAAGCGGAGCCTTTTTTGGTGGAGCTCAGCTGCAGCATAGCGGAGAAAGTACTGGATCGTCAGCTTACGATCGAACCTGATTTCACGCTGGAGCTGATTCGAAAGAACCTGGCACGCAAGCGGGAAGTAGGAGTCATCTCCCTCTGCGTAGCTCCTGAACAATTCGAATTTGTATACGCGGCACGGGAAGAGCTCGGATTATCGATCGATTCTCAGGCAGAACTTCAAATTTTGCCGGATTCCACGGTTAAGGATCGCGGCTGCGTGATCAGGTCTTCTTTCGGAAGCGTGGATGCCCGGATCGATACACAGCTATCCGAGATCAAAAAAGAGCTCGTGCGGTTCGCTCTTGATGACGAGGAACGGAGAAATCAAGATGAAGAAGCTGAATAGCGCGCGGTACATGGATCATCTGAAACATCTGGACCCCGTTCGAATCAACGGCAAGGTCACACAAGTTATCGGACTGATGGTGGAGTCCGAAGGACCGGATGCGAGCATCGGCGATGTTTGTTACATCTATCCCACGAAGCAAACCAAGCCGCTCAAGGCGGAGGTCGTGGGTTTCAGAGACAATAAGGTGTTGCTGATGCCTCTCGGCGAGCTTCACTCCATTGGTCCAGGCTGCGATGTAGTGGGCACAGGCAAACCGCTGAGCGTGCAGGTTGGTTCGGAACTGCTTGGCAAAGTGCTGGACGGATTGGGACAACCTCTCGACGGATCCATCATTCCGGCACGCATGCCGCATTATTCCACCCATAACGTTCCGCAGAACCCGCTTAATAGGCCGAGGGTTCAGGAGCCGATCAGCATCGGCGTCCGCGCGATTGACGGATTGCTCTCCATCGGCAAAGGCCAGCGGGTCGGTATTTTCGCCGGATCCGGTGTCGGGAAGAGTACCCTGATGGGAATGATCGCGAGAAACACTTCTGCCGATGTCAATGTCATTGCTTTGATCGGGGAACGTGGACGCGAGGTGCTGGATTTCATAGAACGGGATTTGGGTCCCGAAGGGCTAAAACGGTCCGTCGTAATTGTAGCGACCTCGGATCAACCGGCACTCATCCGCATTAAGGGAGCCTTGATCGCTACAACGATCGCCGAATATTTCAGGGATCGGGGCCTGAATGTGATGCTGATGATGGATTCCGTTACCCGCTATGCGATGGCGCAGCGAGAAGTAGGACTAGCCGTAGGGGAGCCGCCGGCCATGCGCGGTTATACGCCGTCTGTATTTGCCAGTCTGCCGAAGCTTCTGGAACGCGCAGGCACAGGGCCAACGGGCTCAATTACTGCCTTTTACACGGTGTTGGTAGATGGTGATGATATGAACGAACCGATCGCAGATGCGGTCAGGGGCATACTCGATGGTCACATCGTTCTAAACCGGAATATCGCAAACAAAGGGCATTTTCCGGCCATCGATGTGCTGGCTAGCATAAGCCGGGTGATGAAGGATATATCTCCAGAGGAACAAATCGATGCTTCCGAGAACGTAAAGCGACTGATGGCGATATATAAGGACTCGGAGGATTTAATCAATATCGGGGCGTATCAACAGGGCTCGAATGCCGATATCGATGAATCGATTGAATATATCGGGCGAATATGGGATTTCACGAAGCAAAAAGTGAATGAGAAGACAACATTGAATGAGGTTCAGGAACGTTTGATTTCCGAGTTTTCAAGGAGATGACTTTGAAGAATGAAATTTCATTATGCATTCCAGAAAATCGTAGACCTGAAAAGCAACGAGAAAACGCAAGCCGAATGGATGCTGTCAAGTGCCATCGGGAAGCTGCAGGCGGAAGAGAAAAGTCTGAATGAGCTGTATGAGATGCGGGATCAAATGTATCACGCTCAGCAGGAGGCGGCATCACGGTGCGTGCCAGTCGCTGAGATCCGAAACATTCAGGTATATGCAGAGCACTTGGAAGAATGCATTGAGCGTAAGAGGGATGACATACGGATCGCTCATGTCAATGTAACGAAGAAACAAAAGGTATTGTCCGACAAGATGCTAGACGAAAAAGTGTGGCTGAAAGCAAGAGATAAATCCCAAGAAAAGTTCCGGCATGAAAGTCTCCTTCGGGAACAAAACGAGCTGGACGAAATGGCGACGGTACGTTTTGCGATCAAAGCCCGATAAGGTTTGCAAACACTGAAGGGTTATGACCGCGAAGGAGGAATGAGAGTGGCACGAAAAGACATGCCGCTTGATAAGGAAGAATCAGGCGGAGGATTTGAACGGATACTGTTGATTTTGGTACCTGCTATATTCACGATCGTTCTGCTCGGGGCGCTGGCCGTATTTTTTAGAGCCGATGTGCGAGATGGACTAATCGATGTAGCCAATAAAATTCCGGTCGTCAAGAACTGGGTCCCGGATCCGGTGCTGACCCCGGAAGAACAGAAACTCAAAGAAGCGAAGCAGCAGGAAGAAAGCGCGGAAGCAACGATTGTTGAACTTAAGAAGCAGCTTGCCGAACGCGAAGAAACATTAAATGAAGTAACGGAGCAAAAAGCAGCGCAGGAAAACAAGGTGAAAGAGCTGGAAACCCAAATTGATTCGATGCAAAGTACATCGACAAGCGGTGAAACTGAAGAGGAAGACGCGTATACCAAGCAAATTCGCGAACTGTCCAAGCTCTACGCCGACATGAGTCCAAGCAAAGCGGCACCGATCATGCAAAATCTTACGCTGGAAGAAATGGTGCTTATGCTTAGTCAGATGAAGAGCAGCAACCGGGTTGCCATTCTGCAAAAAATGGATCCGAAGACGGCCGCGGATGCAACCATGATGCTTAAAGATGCCGAGACTTCTGAAGATATGGCCATCGCGGCTCTGCAATCCAGGCTCAAGAAGAACGAAACGGAGGCGGCCCAGAAGAAGACATCCGACAATCTGGATAAAAACCAGTTGAATCAGACCTTTGCCGGAATGACACCCGCCAACGCTGCCGAACTGCTGATGCAAACGTATAAGATCAGCCCTGCTAAGACCATGACCATTCTAAACACAGTGGATGATGCTACTCGTTCACGGATTTTAAATGCGATGTCCTCGAAAGATGCGGAGCTGGCAGCAAAGATATTGAATCGCCTGATGGGCTCTAAATAAGCTCTGAAATGAATCTCCATCCCCAGGAAAGGAGGTGAAATAAGACGATGACAATAACCGTACAAAACATGTCTTCATCCGTAAGCAGTCCCTCGGGAAGCGGAAAGGCAAGCGCGGCGGGTCAAACGACAGCGGGTGTATCCTTTGATGCGACACTGGCTTACCAGATGAATAGCAGATGGAACAGCGCTTCAACAACATCGACGGAAGCCGCTGCCAAGCTGGAATCCTTGCTAACGCAGTATTCATCGGAAACTGATGCATCGCTTGAAGGCTTGATGGAATTGCTTCAAGGTTTGCTGCAGGAGCTGGACACCATGGACCAGGCATTAATGGAGGATCCATCCTTGTTGCAAGAGCTGCAGAACTGGCTCACGCAAGCGAATGTTATGCTGAGCGGAGCTGCTCCTCAAGCACAAGAAAACACGGGTGGGAATGAGATGTCTCCATTGGCTTCCAGACCGGAGACCATTCGATTCGCGGTACAGGATACGATCAGCCAGCTGGCATCGATGCTTTCCAAATCTGGTCAGGTGGATCTAAATACCGAAGCCGCCGTAAAACAGCTTGTCCAATCTTTCCATGGTTTGCTTGGTCAAGGAGCTGGGACCGGTGAGAGTAAAGCAAGCGGCAGCTTTGATCATATCCTTGCCCAAAAGCAGCCGGATGCCGCTCAGCCTACCGTATCCACGAATGCTTCAGGACAGTCGGCTTCATCTCAAACAACGGGACAGGCGAATGCCAAGTGGTCATCGCTGACGACGAGCACCCAAGCAGAGGGTACAGCATCTGAGTTCGCGATGAACGAAGGAGATTCGCTGTTGGAGCAAGGAACGGTCACTGCCGGTCAGCTAGCCCTGCGTTCAGGTACGCAAGTTGCAGTAAAACCTGCAGCTCCGCCGGTGCCTGTTGAGAATTTCTCAAGCGAAATGACTTCTTTCATTATTAATAAGCTTGAAATCGTGAAACAAACCGGTTTTACGGAAGCGAGAATCTCCTTGAATCCGGAACATCTGGGTCAAGTAGATATCAAACTTACGATGCAGAATGGCCAATTAATCGCCCAGTTCATGACAAGGTCGACAGATGCTAAAGAGCTGATTGACCAGCAAATGGCACAGCTTCGCAGCGCATTGATTGCGCAAGGACTGCAGATCGAGAAAATTGAAGTTACACAGAGCAGCCAGCCTTCCAATGCGAATCTTTATCAAGACGGCCGTCAGCCTGGGTCAGGCCAGCAGCAGTCACAGCATCGCTCGAAGGAGAAGGACAGACCATCCGATGATGCCGTGCTGGCAGCCAATCTGACAGAAGAACTAAACGATTGGATTGCTGAGCACCAAGCCGACGATGAACGGGTACAAGCAGGAACATTTACCGCTAAAGCCTAACAGTGAGGAGGTGAGCTTGGATGGCAACAAATCCGGTATCTACGAATAATATGTGGCCCAATTATGCTAAAGGGAATGTCAGCAGTAAAAGCGGCAATGGCCAGGAGCTTGGAAAGGATCAGTTCTTGAGCATACTGATTACGCAATTAAGGCATCAGGATCCGCTTCAGCCAATGCAGGATCGGGAGTTTATTGCCCAAATGGCCCAGTTTACTTCCCTGGAGCAGCTGATGAACATCAATACTCAATTAACGGCAATGAGTCAGTCTTTGGGTGCTGCTTCAAGTTTGATCGGTAAACAGATCAGCTGGATGTTCAAGCCGGAGGATGGTTCGGATTCCGTCATGAAGAGCGGTCTCGTAGATTCCATCATGGTTCGTGAAGGCGTCCATTATGCCAAAGTCGGCGACAGTGAAGTATCGCTTGACCAGATCGTGAAAATCGAGAACGCCGTAACCGAGAATGATCCAGAAGCGTTGAATTCTGGTCCTTCCGTACCTGACGCAAATAATCGAGGTTCGATTGATCCTGACACAACGAATCCGGGTCCTTCCCTACCTGACGCAAGCAGTCCAGGTCCGACTGAACCCGAGACAGGCAATCCCGATCCGACAGCTTCTGAGATCGGAGATCCCGGACAAGGGGGAGAAGAGCCTGGAGGAACAGGGCCATGAGTGACCGCATGATGATAGGGCATTTATACCCTGGGAAAATACATCCCGCGGCACTTCATAATGAGCGTAAAACGCAAGCTCACGCTAACCCGCCCGCCGGGACGTTTCAGGAACTTTTAAATGAGAATCTGCTTAAAATCAGCAATCATGCGGCAAAGAGACTTCAGGAGCGCGGCATTGAATTAAAGGGTGATCAGCTTGCGCAGATCCAGAGCGCTGTGGACAAAGCTGCAGCAAAGGGGAGCAAGGAATCACTCATTCTGATGAAGGATATGGCTCTCATTGTGAATATTCCGAATCGGACCGTGGTCACTGCAATGGATGGCAATGCGATGAAGGATAACGTATTTACGCAAATTGATAGTGCAGTAATTATTTCGTAAATCTGGCTGGCCCGTGAGGAAGCCAGGCGGCCGCTGATCGACAGAAGCGGTCCATAACAGAAGGAGGAAAATCGATGTTAAGATCCATGTATTCCGGTATTTCCGGAATGAGAGGTTTCCAAACCAAGCTTGATGTCATTGGTAATAACATTGCCAACGTAAACACAGTTGGGTTTAAAGCGGGACGTGTGATGTTTAAAGACGTACTAAGTCAAACGATGTCCGGTGTTACGCCGGGAACCGACGATCCATCCGGTGGTGTAAACGCGAAGCAGATCGGTCTTGGTGTATCGATCGGATCGGTCGATACCTTGCATACACCAGGCAGCGCGATGATGACCAATAATCCGACGGACCTGAGAATTGACGGAGACGGATTTTTCATGGTGAAGCTTAGCGAGGATCAAGAAGTGCCTTTCTTGACCCGTGCGGGCGACTTCCATGTAGATGTAGCGCGTAACTTGGTAACTTCGGACGGTATGCTCGTTCTGGATGCAGCTGGTGAACCTATCCAGTTGGAAGACGATGTGACGGCATTCACGATTGCGCAAAATGGCGCCATCATTCAGAAGATGAGTGACGGAACAACGGAAGAGGGAGCCATCATCGGCGTTGCGAAAATTCCGAATCCGGAAGGTCTGGAGAAAATCGGCGGCAATATGTATCGCGTGACGCTTAATGCAGTCCCTGATGGCGATCTGGATGCCGTTATGTTTGAAGGGAACAACGCTGAAGAAGGGACTGGTGCGATTATTGCTGGCCAGCTCGAAATGTCCAACGTTGACCTGACAGGCGAATTCTCTGAAATGATCGTCGCTCAGCGCGGCTTCCAAGCCAACTCCCGGATTATCACGACTTCGGACGAAGTACTTCAAGAAGTTGTCAATCTGAAACGATAAGAATGGATAGGGAGGGGCCATCCCCTCCCTGATTAAACAAGGAGGCTGTCCATGATATCGGTAACGAGGTTAAATGGTTCGCAGTTGTGGCTTAACGCGCTGTTGATAGAAATGGTTGAGGAGACTCCTGACACCTACATTACATTGATTAATGGAAAACGCATGATTGTGCTTGAAAGTGCAAATGAAGTCATCGCTTCCGTTAAGGCGTATCATCACGAGGTAGGCATTCATCAAGCTACCATTAAAGTGCAGCAATTGGAGGAACCTTCATGAAAAAGATGCTTCCCTGGTTAATTACGATCCTGTTATCCATTACGCTGATTGTTCTGGCGATCTTCCTATTGTCGGATAAATTACTTGGCGATAACGGTAAAAGTCAGGCTTCAGCCAATGCAGCGGCTTTACCCAAGTTTTCTGCCGATGAGATCGTGGCGATGACATCGGAAATCGCCGGGATCAAGACGAATTTAGCCGATCCAAACTATATCGCCCAGATGTCCTTTGCTTTCCAGCTTAATGACAAAAAAGCAAAGGAAGAATTCGAAAAAATCAAGAATATCAAGATTAAACCGATCATTATCAAGACGTTGGCCGATACGAAGCCCGAATTACTGAATGATTCGAAGGGGCGCGAACAATTTAACGCTAAGCTGGTGAATCTGGTTAATAAGTCGTTAACGTCTGGACGTTTAATTCAAATTGAAATGACAGATGTTATCGTCACTGAAATCTAGACTGTTCGTCGGACGACCTGTAAGGGGGTGAGTAGATGGTTGATGTTTTATCGCAGAATGAGATCGATGCCTTATTGGCCGCTCTCTCTTCAGGGGAAATGGATGCTGAAGAACTGAAAAAAGAGGAAACGCAAAAGAAAATTCGTTCTTATGATTTTAAGAGGGCACTCCGGTTTTCCAAGGATCATATTCGGAGCTTGACCCGCATTCACGAGAACTTTGCACGATATTTGACCACATATTTTTCGGCACAATTACGTACTTTTGTGCAAATCAACGTGGTGCAGGTGGAACAGCTTCCATATGATGAATTTATTCGCTCCATACCCAAAATGACAGTGCTTAATATATTCGAGGCGGAACCGCTTGTCGGGCGCATGGTGCTCGAGGTCCATCCGAACATTGCTTACGCGATGCTGGACCGTTTGCTGGGAGGAACAGGCATTGCTCCTTCTTCCATCAGCTCGATGACCGAAATCGAGACGATCATCATGGAACGCATTTTCAGCCGGGCATTCGACAGTCTGCAAGAAGCATGGAAAACGGTGCTGGACATCTCACCGCGGCTTGAAGCATTGGAAACGAATCCGCAATTTATGCAGATTGTTTCTCCAAACGAAACCATTGCGCTAATTTCCCTTAGCACCAAAATCGGAGATACCACGGGGATGATTAATCTGTGTATCCCCCATGTGGTGCTGGAACCGATCATGTCCAAGCTTTCGGCGCATCAATGGTTTATCTCGGAGAAAAAAGCGAGTGTTCCAGAGGAAGTTGATGCTCTTAAGCAGCGTGTAAGCAAGGCCAAGCTTCCGATTGTTGCCGAGCTGGGCGTTTCACAGCTTACCGTGTCCGAATTTTTAGGACTGAGCGTCGGCGACGTCATCTCATTAAACAAGCCGATGCATGATGGACTTTCCATTAAGGTTGGGGACAGATTAAAGTTTATTGGCAGTCCCGGAACGATAAAAGACCGGGTTGCTGTACAAATCGATGAAATTGTCATCGAAGGAGCTGAAGAATTTGACGAGTAAAGACTATTTATCCCAGGAAGAAATCGACGCTTTGTTAAAACAGTCGGAAATGGCATCACCAGCATCAATTCCTTCGGCGGCGACTGTCGATGATGTATTAACGCCTTTAGAGCAGGACGCGCTCGGCGAGATTGGTAACATTACCTTTGGCAGTGCTGCAACCGCTCTGTCCACCTTGCTGGGCAAAAAAGTGGATATCACAACACCCAAAGTGTCGATCATTAAGCGAAGCGAGTTTGAGGAAGAATTTCCGAAGCCGCATGTAGCGGTACATGTTACTTATGTGGATGGATTTGAAGGAATTAACTCTCTAGTCATTAAAACACGCGATGCTCAGGTCATTGCCGATCTGATGTTAGGCGGGGAAGGCAACCCCGTGGAAGAGGAACTGAACGAGATTCATATCAGCGCCGTTCAGGAAGCGATGAACCAGATGATGGGCTCTTCCGCAACGAGCATGTCGACGATTTTTAACCGGTTTGTCAATATATCGCCGCCAGGCATTGACATTCTGAACATGGCAAAAGGTGAAGGGGTTAACAACCTTCCGCCGGATGAAACACTGATTAAGATTTCATTCCGATTAATTATCGGTGACCTTATTGATTCAACCATTATGCAACTGCTTCCCGTTCATTTTTCCAAGGATATGGTTCACATGCTTATCAACGGAACGGAAGAGCCTCAGCCTGCGAAGCAGGAAGCCGCGCCGGCGGTGGAAGCACCTGTCAGTACCCAGGAACCGGCTCAAGCACCGGCTAACCCTGTGAATGGCAATGATATGGGCCAAGGATACGACTACGGACAAGGCTACAGCCAGCCAATGCAGGGACAGGGAGGACCGATCCCGCAATCCATGCCATATGGACAGCCGCAGATGCCTTACCAAGCGCAGCCGCAACAATATGGCGGCATGCCGAATCGCAATGTGAATGTACAGCCCGTACAGTTCGCTAATCTGCAATCTGCGCCCTACACCCAGGTGGATGAAAACAATCTGAACTTACTGATGGACATTCCCCTTAAAGTCACCGTAGAATTAGGGAGGACTCAAAAGCAAATTAAGGATATCCTGGAAATGTCGCAAGGTTCGATCATCGAGCTGGACAAGCTTGCCGGTGAGCCTGTAGACATCCTTGTCAATCATAAACTGATTGCAAAGGGCGAGGTCGTTGTCATCGATGAGAACTTTGGTGTACGCGTGACGGATATCGTGAGCCAATGGGACCGGATTCAAAAATTACAATAGCACAAACATTTTAGGGAGGATTTTTATCAATGGCTAACCGAATTCTGATTGTGGACGATGCTGCATTTATGAGAATGATGATCCGTGACATATTGGTCAAAAACGGATTCGAGGTTGTGGGAGAAGCACAGGACGGTGCGCAAGCAATCGAGAAATTTAAAGAACTTCGTCCAGATCTGATTACGATGGATATTACGATGCCGGAAATGGATGGTATCGCAGCGCTGAAAGAGATTAAAAAAGTCGATGCGAATGCAAAAGTGATTATGTGCTCTGCCATGGGCCAACAAGCAATGGTTATTGATGCGATCCAAGCTGGAGCCAAAGACTTTATCGTTAAACCGTTCCAATCGGACAGAGTCATTGAAGCCATCAATAAGACGCTTGGCGTATAAGGATTCTTCTTATGATGATGGCAGCTTCTGATGGATTAGGCTCAAGTAGTACTACCGGGTATTATTTACAGTTATTTTATGTCTTTATCGTACTTGCCATCATCATTGCGTTGATCGTGTTCCTGATTCGCTTTCTCAGCAGAAAGAATCAGAGCTGGATGCAGGGCCGCTCCATTCGTACTTTGGGTGCGGTTGGGATGGGCCCTAACAAATCCCTTCAGCTCGTCGAAATTGGGGGCAGCATCTATGTGATCGGAGTTGGCGAAGACGTCCGGTTGGTGGACAAAATTTCTGATCCAGCTGAAGTTGCGCTTATCCAAGCTGCATTTGAACAGGATTCTGGAATACATAATGGGGCACTGCCGCCTTTTATAACGAAACTGGCGGCAAAACTCCGTAAAGACAAACCACCGGAAGAAATGGAATTGGACGATACATCTTCTTTCCATGAAGTGTTCGAGTCCAAGCTGCGCAGCGTACCGAACCGGAAAGAAAAGGTCGAAGAATTGCTGCGGGAGGATCATAAAGATTCATGAATAAAAAGATCTCGTACGCTATCGCGATTTTCATATTGATTGGATTTCTGTTTTCCCATACGGCATTTGCGGATCCGATTCCAAACATCGATATTCAAATCGGCAATGAGGGAGACACACCGGGGACAAGCTCCTTGTCCTTGATACTCCTGATCACCATTCTTAGCATTGCACCGGCAATACTGGTGCTGATGACTAGTTTTACACGGATTGTAATCGTGCTTGGCTTTGTCCGTACTTCGCTCGGCACACAGCAAACACCGCCAAACCAAGTGTTGATCGGCCTGGCTCTGTTTCTTACCTTATTCGTAATGGCTCCGACGTTATCGTCGATGAATGATGTAGCGCTGCAGCCCTATCTGAAAGGTGAGATTACCCAAGCGGAAGCGCTGGATAAGGCTCAAGATCCCATGAAGAAGTTCATGTTCGCGCACACGCGGGAAAAGGATCTATTGTTGTTTATGAATTATACAGGCGCAGAGAAACCCGAATCTTACGAGGATATTCCATTAACGGTTCTGGTACCGGCATTTGCCATAAGCGAGCTGAAGACGGGCTTTCAGATGGGCTTTATGATCTTCATTCCGTTTCTGGTCATCGATATCGTGGTTGCCAGCGTGCTTATGGCGATGGGTATGATGATGCTGCCGCCGGTCATGATCTCGCTGCCATTCAAGATATTGCTCTTCGTTTTGGTAGACGGCTGGTATTTGGTTGTGAAATCCATGCTGATGAGCTTTAACACGTAGCGATAAGCGGCAAGTAATTCGAATACAGGGGGACTTAGCCGTGAGCGCTGAATTTATTATCGGTCTGGCAGGACAAGCGGTTTATATTGTGCTCCAGGTGAGCGCACCGATGCTGGTTCTCGCACTGGTTGTCGGACTTATCATCAGTATTTTTCAAGCGACAACACAAATCCAGGAACAGACGCTGGCTTTCGTACCAAAAATTATTATCGTACTTATATCATTATTGCTGTTTGGTCCTTGGATATTAACGACGTTAGTGGATTTTACCCACGGAATTTTGGACAATCTCTACAAATATATCGGATAGGCTGAGTGTCCATGGAATGGTTGCAGCAAAGTTTACCTGTTTTTATGCTTATATTTTGTCGAATAACAGCTTTTTTTGTAATATCGCCAGTGTTTACTTCACGCGGTATACCCCCTTCTTACAAAATAGGCCTTTCGGCCATCATCGCCCTGATCGTATATTTTTCTTTCGGGCTCGGAGAAGTGGTTCCGCAAGATCTGTCTTACGTCATATTAATTGTCCAGGAAGTATTGGTTGGACTGCTGCTTGGTTTCACTGCTTATCTTATTATGGCCGTCGTCCAAACGGCAGGAGCATTAATTGACATTCAGATCGGGTTCAGCATGGCAAATGTCATCGATCCTTTTACGGGGACTTCCAGCCCATTAATCGGTAACTTCAAGTATTATCTTGCTCTACTGGTGTTTCTGAGCATGAATGGTCATCACTACCTGTTTGATGCGATTATGTACAGCTATGATTGGATTCCGATTACGGGGGATGTGTTTGGGAAGATTCATGACGGCAATGTGACGGATTTTCTCGTACGGACATTCTCGCACTCTTTTGTATTGGCGCTTCAAATGGCCGCTCCGCTGGTAGCAGCCCTGTTCCTGACCGATGTCGGGCTTGGCTTTCTGGCAAGGACGGCACCGCAGTTCAATGTGTTTGTTATCGGGATTATCGTCAAAATCATCGTTGGGCTCGTGCTGCTGATGCTGCTCATGCCAATGCTGGTGTCACTATTTGATCATCTGTTTGCCAAAATGTTTGAAGCACTCCGGCAGCTACTCGGCGTTCTTGGCGACGGGCCGACTTAAGGAGGATGGAGGTGAAGCGGATGTCATACCGGTATCCGGTCGACTTACAACTGTTCGCTGGCGAAAAGACGGAGAAAGCCACACCGAAGAAACGCCAGGATACACGTAAGAAAGGCCAAGTTGCCAAAAGTATGGAGGTATCGGGTGCATCGGTTTTGCTGGCCGCATTCTTTTGCTTGTTAATTTTCGGCGGGTATATGAGAGACCGCACCGTTCGACTGTTTACCGACATTTATATTAATCGGCTCTCCATGGACGTAACGAAAGACAATGTGATGCAGTTATTCGGGGAGTATGGTGTTCAAATCTTGCTTCTGCTGGCTCCGTTGTTTATCTCGGTGTTCGTTGTTGCGCTGATCGCCAATTACTTGCAGGTCGGATTTATGCTGACGGGCGAGACTTTGAAAATGAAGTTCAGTAAAATCGATCCCATCAAGGGGTTCAAGAACATATTCTCGATGCGTTCCTTGGTCGAGTTTTTGAAATCGGTCATTAAACTGACCATCATCGGCTACCTCGTGTACACCACCTTGTGGGCTGCCAGGGAAGGATTATCGTCCTTGTCGACGATGGGCCCCGACACCATTTTTCATTTCGTGGCGGATATCACCATGGCACTGGGTTTCAAAATTGCCATCGGGCTGATCATTCTGGCCGTTTTGGATTACATGTATCAGAAATATGATTACGAAAAAAACATTCGAATGTCCAAACAGGACATCAAAGACGAGTACAAGAAGATGGAGGGCGATCCGCTGATTAAAGGAAAGATCAGGGAACGCCAGCGTCGGATGGCCCTGCAGCGGATGATGCAGGAAGTACCGAATGCCGACGTTATCATCACGAACCCGACCCACTTTGCAGTGGCGATCAAATATGACGGGTCCATGATGGAAGCTCCGCAAATCATTGCGAAGGGTCAGGATTTCATGGCCTTGCGGATTAAAGAAATAGCGAAGGAACACGGAATTATAACGATGGAAAACAAGCCGCTGGCACGCGCTTTGTACCAACGGTCGGAAATCGGGGATTCGATTCCGGGAGACCTGTTCCAGGCCGTAGCGGAAGTGCTGGCCTATGTATATAAACTAAAAGGTAAAGTGAAATAACTTGGGACCGGAGGCGTCAGTGCAGTGAAAATAAAAGATCTATCTGTCCTTGCGGGTGTCATTGGCATCGTACTCATGATGATTCTTCCGATCCCGGTATGGCTGCTCGATGTACTCCTGATTATCAATATCTCGCTGGCGCTCATTATCTTGCTGGTGGCGATGAATACGAAGGAAGCCTTGGATTTCTCCATCTTCCCTTCCTTATTGCTCATCACGACACTATTTCGCGTAGCGCTTAACATTTCGACAACGAAGCTGATCCTGTCGGAAGCTAATGCGGGCGAGGTTGTAGCCACGTTCGGTAAGTGGATAGCGAATGGCGAAATTGCGGTTGGATTCATCGTCTTCTTGATCCTCGTTGTCGTACAGTTCATCGTCATTACCAAAGGCTCGGAGCGGGTAGCAGAGGTTGCGGCAAGATTTACGCTCGATGCGATGCCTGGTAAACAGATGAGCATCGATGCGGATCTGAACGCAGGTTTGATCAATGAGCAGCAAGCCAGGGAGCGGAGAAGAAAAATCGAACGGGAAGCCGACTTTTACGGGGCTATGGATGGTGCAAGTAAATTCGTTAAGGGTGACGCCATCGCCACGATTGTCATCATGCTGATCAACCTGATCGGCGGATTTATCATCGGGATCTCGATTCACGGAATGTCATTCGGAGACGCGATGAGCACATACTCCATCCTGACGATCGGGGACGGATTGGTCAGTCAGATTCCGGCGCTTTTGATTTCCACTGCGGCGGGACTGATTGTTACAAGAGCTTCTTCGGAAGGGAATCTGGCGGAGGATCTGACAGGGCAGCTCTTCTCATACCCTCATCTATTGTACATTGTTTCAGGCACCGTTC
Organism: Paenibacillus sp. NPDC093718; assembly: GCF_050279985.1. Lineage (NCBI taxonomy): Bacteria > Bacillati > Bacillota > Bacilli > Caryophanales > Paenibacillaceae > Paenibacillus > Paenibacillus sp. NPDC093718. The sequence goes on along the minus strand of NZ_JBNNUS010000001.1, from coordinate 440,002 downwards.
TGTTGCTAGGGATTTTCACACCTATTCACCTGATTACGACCGCACCGATTGCGCTCATCCTATTTATTGCGGCACGGAGGATGCAGAACAATCTGGATCGCAAGCAGGTCGAGGTGGAGCAGATGGAGGAGGAACAACAAATCGAAGAGGTTCGAAGTCCGGAAAGTGTGATCAACCTGCTTCAGGTTGACCCGATCGAATTCGAATTCGGGTATGGGTTGATTCCGCTCGCAGATGCGCAGCAGGGCGGAGACTTATTGGACCGGATCATTATGATTCGGAGACAATGCGCACTTGAGCTGGGACTTGTCGTACCGGTAATCCGAATTCGCGACAATATTCAACTAAAACCGAATGAATATGTCATAAAAATAAAAGGGAATGCTGTCGGCGGCGGTGAATTATTATTAAATCACTACCTCGCCATGAGCCCTGGATACGAGGATGATTCCGTAACGGGGATCGAAACGACTGAACCGGCCTTCGGGCTCCCTGCGCTTTGGATAGATGAAGCCATGAAAGAGCGGGCGGATCTTGCCGGATATACCGTTGTCGATCCACCGTCCGTTGTGGCTACCCATTTGACTGAGTTGATTAAGAGACATGCCCATGAGCTGATTGGACGCCAGGAGACCAAAGCATTGGTTGACAACATCAGAGAAAGCTATCCGGTCCTTGTGGACGAGCTCATTCCTTCCGTGCTGACCATTGGAGAGGTGCAGAAGGTATTGGCTAAGCTGCTCCGCGAAAAAATCTCCATCCGGGACATGGTCACGATTCTCGAGACCCTTGCGGATTATGGACACTACTCGAAGGATCCCGATGTCCTTACCGAATATGTAAGACAAGCTCTCTCCCGGCAGATCACCCAGCAATATGCTCAAGAGGGAGAGGCAATGCGGGTCATCACGGTTGGACCGCAGCTTGAGAAGAAGATCGCCGAAAGCGTCCAGCAGAGCGACCAAGGAAGCTATCTTGCCATGGACCCGGCATCGACACAGAGCGTGTTCCAGAAGCTCAGTGAACAGGTTAACCGGATCATTCAGATGGGGCAGCAGCCTGTTCTTCTTACCTCACCGGCCATAAGAATGTATTTAAGGCAGGTTATTGAACGAAGCATGCAGGATATTCCGGTGTTGTCTTATAGTGAGCTGGAGCCGAACGTCGAAATTCAAAGTGTCGGAGTGGTGAACTTATGAGAGTGAAGAGGTATATCGTCGACACGATGCCTGAGGCGATGCAGCACATTCGTGCGGATTTGGGTGCAGACGCCGTCATATTGAGTACAAAGGAAACCAAGGTAGGCGGATTTCTGGGTATGTTTACCCGCAAAAAGATCGAGGTGATCGCGGCGGTAGAGCAAGCGGAGAAATCCAAAGGCTCTGCTCCTGTGAAGTCCAAAGTTACGCCTGCCGTACCTTCTGGTTCCGTACCCAAGGCCTATCAACGAACGGCTGAAATGTCGAAGCCTGGTTCACAAGCCTCAACGATTTCCGTGAATAACACGGATTCAGCCTCCGGTATACAGCAGGAGGCTGACTATAGTCGTTTTGCAGAGATGCTTAGCCAGGTTGCTGCTTCCGAGGAGGCCGTTAACAGGCACAAGGATGAAGCGGGTCATGTGCAACAGTCTGCAGCAGCACAAGCCGCGATGCAAAGCGATCAAGCGGAAACGGCTGCATCTGTTGAACCAATGAAGTCTGTTATGTCATCTCGCGGAGGACAGCAGGAGCCATTAAGTTCCCGTTTGGGAATTAGCGAGTCCGAACAAAGAGTCCTTGAAGAGCTTAAGGAAATGAAGGAATGGATTGCTCGATTATCCAGGCAAAATCTCGAAGCGCAGCAGCTTCCCGAGCCGCTGCATTTCATTCGGGATCAGCTGCTCAAGCAGGATCTTTCGGCCAAGCTGACGGAAGAGTGGCTCACTGCCGCTGAAGAAGCCTGGCAAGCCAGTCATATGCAGATGAGCGAGGCCGAGCTGCAGAACGTGATCCACAAGCAAGCCGAGGCGTTCCTTGAGGGGCGTATTGGTGGCGGAGTTCAGCCCGAGACCCGGATTGTATATATTGCCGGACCGACAGGGGTCGGCAAGACAACCACAATCGCGAAGATCGCTGCGGAGCAGCTGTTCCGTAACCAACGGAAGGTAGGTTTTATCACTTCCGATACGTATCGGATATCTGCCGTTGAACAGCTGCGCACCTATGCATCCATCCTCAATGTGCCGATGGAAGTCGTGCAATCGCCTGGTGATATGCAGCGAGCCCTTCAGAAGCTGCAGGATTGTGATTTGGTGTTGATGGATACAGCAGGCCGGAACTATCGGAACGAGCTGCTCGTTTCCGAGCTTCAAAGCCTGTTCTCCCATTCGGATCAAAGCGAAACCTATCTTGTGCTCAGCCTGACCTCCAAGAGCAGCGATATGATCGAAATCGCGGATCATTTCAGCAAATACGAACTCGATAAGGTCATTTTCACGAAAATGGATGAGACCGGCAGCTACGGCTCCTTGTTTAATCTGATTGATGCCCATAACCTTCGCTTGTCCTATATGACCAATGGTCAAAATGTGCCGGATGATCTGTTGATGGCCGACAGCGAGCGGTTATGCCATCTGCTGCTGGGAGAGGTTCGCACATGACGGATCAAGCTCAATCGCTTCGCCAGCTGGTTTCTTCTCAGCAGTCAGGGAACAGCGGTAAGGCAGCATCCCCAAGAACCGCCAAGATTATTACGGTCAGCAGCGGAAAGGGCGGGGTGGGGAAATCCAACTTTACGCTGAATTTTGCGCTGACTTTACAATCGATGGGCAAAAAGGTATTGGTGTTTGATGCCGACATCGGGATGGCAAACATTGACGTTTTGATGGGCGTAAGCTCCCGGTACAGCTTGTATCATCTCATTCGCCGGGAGAAGAGCATTGAAGAAGTGATTCAATATGGACCGGACAAGCTTCCTTACATTGCCGGAGGTTCCGGTTTGGCTGACATGATGTCCCTGTCTGAAGAGGAAATGAATTATTTTATTTCACAGATTGAAATTATTTCCTCGGAAATGGACTATATCATTTTTGACACGGGAGCTGGCTTGTCCAAGGAAAATATGAGGTTTATTACTTCCGCTGATCAATGCCTTGTCGTCACAACGCCGGAACCGACGTCCATCACAGATGCTTATGCCCTAATCAAGGTGGTGCACGGCATGGAATGCCAGGTTCCGTTCAGCCTGATTGTCAATCGTGCGGGTGATGACCAGGAGGCACGGGAAGCAGCGGGCAAAATTATTTTGACGGCCCAGCGTTTCCTGGATATCGACATCGAGCTGCTCGGTTCGATTGCCGATGATACGCATGTTGTCCAGGCGGTTAAGCGGCAGGTCCCATTTACAGCAGCTTATCCGCGATGTAACGCCTCCAGTGATATCAGACGGATCGCGCTTCGCTACATGACCGTCCCTGCTGCCACAGAGCCGGAAGCTCCGAAGGGAATCAAAGGATTTATGCATCGGTGGCTCAAACGTACGAAATGATTCTTTGCTTGGATTAATGGAAACTGAGGTGGACATCTATGAAGCCTTTTCGTGTGCTTGTCGTTGACGATTCCGCATTTATGAGGAAAATCTTTTCCGATTTCATCGAGCGCGACCCGTCTTTTCAGGTTGTCGGAACAGCTGATAACGGGCTTGACGCCGTTCGGAAAGTAAAGGAATTGAATCCGGATGTCATTACACTGGATGTAGAAATGCCGGAAATGAACGGCCTTGATGCTCTGAAGCTGATTATGGAATCAGGCCCCCGTCCGGTCATTATGTTGTCGGGCATTAATGAGCAAGGCATGAAAGAGACCATTCTTGCCCTTGAGGCAGGAGCATTTGATTTTATACGAAAGCCTTCCATTTCTAATGCGCTTGATATTGAGCAGGTGCGTTCAGAACTAATGAAGCAACTGAATGCGGCGATGCAGGCTAAACAGCGGAGGGCATTGTGGGAAGAAGAAGAGCAGAGACGACGGAGTGCGGACATAACGGTTCCTCTTTCGCCAAAGCCTTCTGACAAAACGCTGATCAAGAAGCCGCAGGTGAATGAGAAGAGAACGACGGCCCGCCAGACCGACCAACGGAGCAGGCTAAAGGAAGCGCCCCGTATCCCGCCATCTCGAACTGTGGAGAAGAGGGTGTCTACTGTTGCGGAAGGAGCAGAGCACGCTGGATCAAAGCGAAAACAAGCAGATCGTAAGCCTGTTGCAGACTTTGTTCCAGCTGCGCTTCCAGAGAACGGGAGTCGTCACCGTGAAACGAAGATACCGCAATCAACGGAATTGACGGATTTGGTTGCGGTGGGCTGTTCGACCGGCGGGCCAAGAGCATTGAAAGCTTTTCTCGAGCCTATTCCCGGTGACTTCTGTGCCCCGATTGTCATCGTTCAACATATGCCGCCGAGTTTTACCAAATCGCTTGCACAGCGCCTGAATTCATTCAGTCAGCTGGAGGTCATGGAAGCAGAACAAGGGATGATATTGGAACCGGGCAAAGCCTACATTGCTCCGGGAGGCAGCCATATGAGGGTTTGCCGCTCGGACAGCGGCGCTTACCAAATCAGGATCAGTGAGGATGAGACCCGCAACGGTCACCGTCCATCTGTAGATGTGCTGTTCGAATCCTTACTGCCATTGACCATGATTAAGCGTCATGCGGTACTGATGACCGGCATGGGAAGCGATGGAGCGAGAATGATGAAGAAGCTTTACGATACAGGAGTGACATCCACCTACGCGGAGAGCGAACAAACCTGCGTCGTATACGGGATGCCGAGATCAGCTGTTGAACTCGGTTGTGTAAGCCACGTTCTGCCACTACATGATATCGCACCTAGAATGGTTCAAGCTGTAAATAACGGAAAGTGAACTTGAAGAGGAGGTGTCTCTCAATGGACATGAATCAATATTTGACAATGTTTATTGATGAGTCAAATGATCATCTGCAATCATTAAATGAAAACATGCTTCAATTAGAAAGCAACCCGGACGATATCGGGATCGTACAGATTATTTTCCGATCGGCTCATACATTGAAGGGTATGGCAGCAACGATGGGATACGAAGATCTGGCTTCGCTTACCCACCAGATGGAAAACGTGCTGGATCTTGTCCGGAACGAAAAGTTAAAGATGCAGGATTTTATCTTTGACACGCTCTTCAAAAGCTTGGACGCTCTTGAATCGATGGTGCAGGATATCACCAACGGCGGAGACGGGAAAGCGGATGTTTCCTCTATCGTGGCATCCTTGCAGTCGATTGTGCGTGGAGAAGGGGCAACGCCTGCTGGGGAAGCTGCCGAAGGGGATAACTCTGTTACGGCCGTCCAGGGAATTGAATTGGATGAGTTTCAATTCTCCGTGCTTGATCAATCGATTTCGGAAGGACATAAGGTTTTATATATACAAGTGACATTGCGAGAGGATTGCCAACTCAAGGCGGTTCGTGCCTACATGGTATTCGAAACGCTGGAAAGATCCGGGGAAATCGTCAAGACGTATCCGGACGTTCAAGAGATTGAACAAGGTGAATTCGATCGCGTATTTTCGTTGTATTACATAACGCAAAGAGAAACGCAAGATATTGAAAGCCAGATTCTGGGCGTTTCGGAGATCGAGACAACCACGGTTGTGGCGCTTGATCATGAAACTTTGCAGCAAATGGTTCAGGAGAGCGCGGCTACAGCAGAAGCTGTCAAACCGCAAGGTTCAGAAGCATCCCCAGCAGCTGCAGCTTCACCGGAAGCCAACGGAACTTCAGCGCCTGTCAAAGAATCCAAGGCACCCGCCCGAAATGCTGGGGGAGGTAATCCTTCAAGAACGATCCGGGTTGATATCGAACGGCTCGATGTTCTAATGAATCTGTTCAGCGAGCTTCTGATTGACCGGGTACGCCTTGAGCAGCTGGCCAGCGAGTCCAAGAACCAGGAGCTGACGGACACGGTTGAGCACATGAGCCGCGTAAGCAGCGATTTGCAGAATATCGTCCTGAAACTGCGCATGGTGCCTGTGGATACGGTGTTCAACCGTTTTCCTAGGATGGTGCGGGACCTTGCCAAAACCTTGGACAAAAAAATTGATTTGATTATTACCGGAGCTGAAACGGAGCTGGATCGTACGGTTATTGATGAGATCGGTGATCCGCTGGTTCATTTGCTGCGAAACTCGGCAGATCATGGCATCGAACCTGTTGCCGACCGTATCGCTGCCGGCAAACCGGAGACCGGTACCGTGCATCTGCGTGCGTTCCACAGCGGCAACAATGTCTTCATTGAGATTGAGGATGATGGACGCGGTATCTACCGTGACAAAATTCTGAAGAACGCGCTGGCAAAAGGCGTTGTAACGGAGGCCGAAGCAGCGACCATGACCGATGACGAGGTCAATCAACTGCTATTCGCGCCGGGATTCAGCACCGCTGAGAAAATTTCGGATGTATCCGGCCGAGGCGTTGGGCTCGACGTTGTTAAATCCAAAATCGTTGCCCTGGGCGGTAACGTCACCATCTACTCGACGCCGGGAAAAGGCACGAACTTTTCCGTTCAGCTTCCATTAACGCTGTCTATCATAGCAGCTATGCTGATTCGGATGGGATCCGAAAAATACGCGATTCCGCTTTCCTCCATTGTTGAAACGGGCATCATCAAGCACGGGCAAATCAAACATGTTCACGGCAGCCGCATGATCCAGTTCCGTGAATCGCTGATACCGGTCATCTCGCTTAGCCGTTTGTTTGAAGTTCCAGATTTTGATGAAGAGCTGGAAGAAGAAACAGAGATCGTTGTGATCCGCAAGGGGGATCGTTTGGCGGCACTTACCATCGATGATTTTATCGGTCAGAGTGAAATCGTCATTAAAAATCTGGGTAAATATCTGCCTGCCATTCAGGGAGTATCCGGAGCAACCATCCTGGGGGATGGACAAGTCGCTCTTATCATCGACGCAAATGCATTTATCAAATAAAGCGTTGCTACTAAGCACGGCAGGCCAACATTTTGAAGGAGGACTTATTCATGGGAGAAGAAATCAAGGTTATTGTCTTTAAACTTGGCGAGGAAGAATACGGCATCGAGGTAGACAAGGTTCAAACCATTGAGCGAATGATGCCCATTACGCGTGTTCCGAAGACTTATGCTTTCGTAAAAGGTGTTATTAATCTTCGAGGCGTCGTCATTCCTGTAATCAATCTGCGCGGCCGTTTTGGATTGGACGAGGTGGAAGCAACCGATCAAACACGGGTAATCATCGTAGCGGTCAATGACATGCAGGTAGGCTTTATCGTGGATTCCGCAAGTGACGTCATCGATCTGAACACGGACAGCATTGACTCTCCACCTGAGGTGGTCGGCGGAATTAAAGCGAAATATCTTCGCGGTGTCGCGAAGGTAGGAGAGGAGCGCCTTCTCGTCATGCTGAATCTGTCCGAAGTGCTGAACAAGAGTGAGATTATTCAGCTGGAAGGCCTTGAGGAGTAGACAGTGGAGCTGTTTAAGCATGGCAAGGAAATCAAAATGGATGTTTTGAAGGAAGTAGGAAACATCGGAGCGGGCAATGCGGCAACCGCCCTCTCCCGCTTGCTTAACAAACCTATTGATATGGCTGTACCCAAAGTTCAACTCCTGCCTTTTGAGCAGATCGCCGAAAGTGTAGGGGGAAGCGAACAGCTCGTTCTTGCCGTATTTTTACGGGTGGAAGGCAGTGCGCCCGGCAATCTCTTCTTTATCATGAGTCCGGAAGCCGGGAAGAATTTGCTGCATAATTTAGCGGGCTTTGAAGTGTCGGATGAGGAGCAATTCTCCGAGATGGAGCAGTCCGCATTATGCGAGATCGGAAACATATTGTCAGGCTCGTACTTATCGTCGCTCGCTGATTTGACCAATCTGTCCATGACACCTACGGTGCCGGCCCTCGCGATGGATATGGCAGGTGCCATCTTAAGTTATGGACTGCTGCAGTTCGGAGAAATGGGAGACGATGCCCTCTTAATCAACACGACGTTCCTAGAAGGGCAGAACGAGGTGGAAGGCCAGTTCTTCCTGATACCTGATCCACAATCATTTGCTCAAATTTTCGAAGCTTTAGGAGTGCCTTTAGAGCATGATTGAAGAACAAAGCATAGTGAAAGTAGCCATGGCGGATCTGAACGTCGCAGGTCCAAACGGTATTTTGCGTACAACGGGACTCGGCTCGTGCGTCGGAATGACGTTGTATGATCCGGTGACGAAGATTGGTGGAATGGCGCATGTAATGCTTCCATCTTCAGCGATTGCCAGAGAAGGACAGCTAAACCTGGCCAAATACGCCGATACGGCTCTTCCGATCCTGTTAAATCAAATGAGGAATTTGGGTGCGTCTCCGGCACGTATGGTAGCCAAAATGGCCGGGGGAGCTCAAATGTTTGCTTTTGCCGGCTCGGGTGACACCATGCGCATTGGTCCGCGTAATGTAGAGTCTTGCAAGGCTGGGCTCGAGCAGATGGGGATTGCGCTAATTGCCGAGGATACCGGGGGAAATTATGGAAGAACCGTTGAGTTGGACTGTGCAACGGGTAAGTTTACAATACGAAGCGTACAAAAGGGCATAAAGGAATTGTAGCTAATGGGAAAACTCCGTTTTTATCTGATGACTGGAATTGCCGGTTTTGTGTTCACGTTTATATTCTCCATACGTAACAATCTGTGGATGACTAGCATGTATCGGGCTCTCCTTGCATGTGCGATTTGGTTTCTTCTGGCGTTCCTGCTGAATTGGATGTTTGCTGCCATTACGGGTCCGCGAGCCGCTGTTCAAGGGGACGCCGACACGCAGCGGGAGCAAGACCGAGGAACTGTTCTTGATTTATCCACGCCTGATGAGGATCGGGAATTGATGGATTTAATCCATTCCGAATCCAGCAGCAAAGAGAATGGAGACTTTGTACCGCTAAATCCTCCTAAGCTGGTTTCAACGAAAGAACCCGAAGAACTGGCCAAGGCCGTTCGTCACCTTACGGAAAAATAAGGAGGGTGAAGGCAATTGGACGAACGTAAAGCTTCTGTGCTAAACCATGCCGATTTGTGGAGCGCATGGAAGGAAGATGGAGACCATGAAGCGAAGAAGAAACTAATCGAATATCATTTGCACATCGTTGACTATGTTTCAAGCCGCTTGGCTATCGGTCTTCCGAAGAACGTTTCTAAGGGAGATTTGGCCAGCAATGGGGTAATGGGTCTGATTGACGCCATCGAAAAGTTTGATTACAAACGAGGGCTGCAGTTCGAAACCTATGCTTCTTGGCGTGTGCGTGGGGCTATTCTGGACTCGCTGCGCCAAGGGGACTGGGTGCCGCGTTCTGTCCGCGAGAAAGCGAAGAAGATTGAAACTGCATATCAGCAGTTGGAACAGAAGTATTTACGCAGCGTCAGTGATTCCGAGATGAGTGATTACCTTGACGTGACTGAGAAGGAGTTCCGGCACATGCTGCAGGAAGTAGCGGTCATGACATTGACATCTCTGGAGGATCCGATCCGCGAGGAGGAGTCTGAGACCCGAATGTCGCTCCTGGTTGATGAGAAGGCGAAAAATCCGGATCACAAGGTCCATGAATTTTATCTGCGAGAAGCCCTGATGAAGGGTATCGGTAAATTAACCCCGAAAGAGCGGACCGTAGTTTCCTTATTATATTATGAGGATTTATCACTCAGCGAAATTGCTGAGGTGATGTCGCTATCACCTTCACGAATATCTCAGCTTCATTCCAAAGCGATATTGAGACTTCGGGGCGCGCTCGATAAAGATCGGGATTTGCTGATGCAAAACGATTGACGCTTGCCATTTATGAAGGGGGTTCCTGGATTGTCTGTAGATTATGCATTGGATCAGTACTTTAGCGTTACGCTATCGGATGACAAGGTCGTCGCCTATATACAGTTCACCAAGTGGGAGAAGGATTTCTCTTGCTCTGTAGAAGCTCTTGAACAATTTCTGAGAAGTCACCAGGTACGATATGGACTTCAACATGATACGTTGCGGCGAATCGCAGATCATGCGGAGGAATATCAATATAGTAGAACGCCGATTGCCATGGGAACGGAACCTATGCACGGACAGAACGGCAGAATCGAATTTACCGTTAGTTTTGGGAATGAGACGAACCTGAAGCCGCTGGAGATCGAAGATGGCAAAGTGGATTATAAAGAAGTGATTCGTTTAAATAATGTAAAGAAGGGGCAGCTGCTGGCAACCCGAATTCCGCCAACAAAAGGAGTACCCGGAACTGCGGTGACCGGAGAGGAGATTCCGAGCAAACCGGGTAAGGAAGCTCATTTCAAGGTGGGGAAGAATGTCGTAGTTAACGCCGAGAAAACTGCAATGTACGCTGCCCTTGACGGACTCCTCACCAAAACCGAAAAAGGAAAAATCAATGTGTTTCCGGTATATGAGATTAACGGGGATGTTGATTACAGTATAGGTAATATCGATTTTGTCGGTACGGTGGTCATTCGCGGCAATGTGCTTACCGGATTCAGAATCAAGGCAGCAGGGGATATTCGAGTCACTGGCTTTGTGGAAGGAGCCGAGCTGGAGGCTGAAGGTTCGATCGATATATCCGGCGGAATCATCGGTTACAACAAGGGCTATGTAAAGGCGGGCCAGGATGTCAAAAGCTCGTTCATCCAGGATGGAAACGTCATAGCCGGCGCTAGCGTATTCGTCTCGCAGAGCATCATGCACTCCAATATCCGCGCGGTTCAGAATATCGAATGCAACGGCATGAAGGGCCTTGTGGTAGGCGGTATTTTGCAGGCGGGAGAAAAGGTGGTTGCCCGAACGATCGGAAACAGCATGTCGACGGCTACCGTAGTTGAAGTCGGCGTGCTGCCTGAGCTGCGGAATGAGCTGGCGGATCTTAGAGCCCAATTGAAGCAATCCTTAGAAAGTATGGATAAAACCGATAAAGCGCTTTATCTACTGAATCAGTTAGCTTCCTCGGGTCAATTGTCGCCAGACAAGCTAGCGCTGCGGATTAAGCTGAATGCGACCAAGAAATCCAACATGGCAGAACAAGCCGATATCAAGGACCGTATGCTGGAAATCGAGAAGATGCTGGAGGATACCGGCAAAGCAAGAGTGAATGTGGTAAAGACGATTTACGGCGGAGCCAAAATTGTCATAGGGCGGTATACCCGCTTTGTTAAGGATCCCACGCAGCGGGTTTCTTTTTACTATCATGAAGGGGATATCACCATGGTGCCGCTCTTGTAGGTCAAAACATACGTTTTAAATGCTTGTGGACATGATCCTATACCATGAGGTGATTCCATTGAGTTTGAAATCGGTTGAGATGCAAATTGCGGTCCCCAGAACTAATGAAGCGGGCAAGATGCATAATGAAACCCAGCAGCGACCGATGAATGATCAGACGCTGCTTGCGGGTGAATTAACGAAGAACAGCCGTGCGGAAGCCCAGCGAAGCACGGAAGTGAGTGAGACGGCGGAGGCAGCCGTGCGCGATGACGGTAGCCGGCAATCCTCTGGGCAGCAACAAGGCCGGGGAGCCGCAGAATCAAGCGAGACAGTGGAGCAGCCGGCAGAGCATCCCTATAAAGGCAAAAATTTCGATGTTTCGCTCTAGATAATTTATAGGCAAAAAGGAGTTAATGGATTTGAAACCATGGATATATATCGTGCTGCTTGGCATTGCCGCCGTGCTGTATGCTTTTATGCTGCCGAAACGCCGTGAAGAGACCGTGTCCAGCGAGCGGGTTGTAAAAGAAGTGGAGAACACGCTTGAAGGATACATGGCGGAAATCCAAAACGAGAACGAACAGCTGGTGGAACTGGTTAGTCAGATGAAAAAAGAACTGGATACCAAGCAGCAAGCACATCAAGAGCAGGTCAGTGATTTGCGGCACCGCATGCTGGCCATGGAGGAGAAGATGACCGAATCGCAAACGCGTCTTCGAACGGCGGAAGAGAAGCTGGCGCAAGCCGCTGCAGCCGCTTCTTTGTCTGCAGGAGCAGCTGCAGCGACTTCCGAAGCTGAACCTGCACCTCCTGTCCATTCCATCAAATCCAGATACGCGGAGCTGTTTGATCTATATGAACAAGGAAAGTCCATCGATATGATTGCCAAGACCACGGGTCTTCAGCGAGGCGAAGTTCAACTTATTATCCAGTTGGCCAAACAGGAGGAGTCCGTGTGATCAAGAACCGTACATTTATGATGGGCCTGGGGAGTGGTCTCGTGATCGGTGCAGTGCTGCTTCAGCTGATGTGGATCGGTCAAGGCACAACTGCATCACAGACGCAGGAATTAACGAAGGAGCAGCTGGTGGCTGCAGCGGAAGCTTTGGATATGCAGGTCGTCGAAGGTTCAGACGAGCTGTTGACGGCGGAGCAGTGGGAAGAGAAGAAGCTTGGTGAGGGCGGTGAGTCCGAAGGAGCCGATTCCGCACAGAAGACGGGAACGGAAAAGCCGGAAGCACCGGAGCAGCCGAAGAAGCCTGAGTCGAGCGAGGAGAAGAAACAGGAATCCCCTCGGGTGACAAATCCGGAGAAGCCGAAAACACCGGCCAAAGCGGAAGCACAGATTAAAGTAAACATTCCATCCGGAAACAATCTAAGCGATGTAGCAAACAGCCTTATGAATGCCGGCGTCATTGACAATAAACAGGCATTCATCACTAAAGCTACCGAGAATAAAATCAACACCAAGATCCTGAGCGGTACATACTCGTTTACGGCAGGCGAGAGCTACAATTCGATCATCACGAAAATCACGACAAAACCCTCCAACTAACACTTCGGTTGAGAGAGGTTTTTTTCTTTATAGGAACTCTTCAAGCTCCTGATTGGCCTGACCTGCTCAAGTACACAAAAGACATTGCAACCTGCCCATGGTTATGTTATAGTAATTGACGGTGTTAAAACACACGCCAGAGTGATTTCGTTGAGGGTGCTTCCAGGATTGGGAGTCTTAATGAAAAATGATCTCGGCGGAGGGACACACAAAAACCAAACTTAGGAGGTGCGTGAAGATGGCAGTAATTTCCATGAAACAGCTTTTGGAAGCTGGCGTTCACTTCGGTCACCAGACTCGTCGCTGGAACCCGAAAATGGATAAATTTATCTTCACTGAAAGAAACGGTATCTACATTATCGACCTGCAAAAAACGGTCAAGAAAGTTGAAGAAGCATTCAACTTCGTAAAAAGCGTAGCTGGAGAGAACGGTACAATCCTGTTCGTCGGCACGAAAAAACAAGCTCAAGATTCCGTGAAGGAAGAAGCAGAGCGTTGCGGTATGTACTACATCAACCAACGTTGGCTCGGCGGAACTTTGACTAACTTCGAAACGATCCAAAAGCGTATCAACCGCTTGAAGCAGCTCGAAACTTGGGAAGAGGACGGCACGTTCCAAGTATTGCCTAAGAAAGAGGTTATCCTTCTCCGCAAAGAGAAAGATCGTCTTGAAAAATTCTTGGGCGGTATCAAGAACATGAAGGGTCTTCCAAGCGCATTGTTCGTTATCGATCCTCGCAAAGAGCGCATCGCAGTAGCGGAAGCTCGCAAATTGGGTATCCCAATCGTTGGTATCGTTGATACGAACTGTGATCCGGATGAAATCGACTATGTAATTCCAGGTAACGATGACGCGATCCGCGCTGTCAAATTGTTGACTGGTAAAATGGCCGATGCCGTTGTTGAAGCTCACCAAGGCGAAGAAACAACTGCTTAATCGGGATTAAACGTATAAACTATGAATTAAATGAAAAGGGTGGTTGGTAGGTGTATAACCTCTCACTGCCCTTTTTTTAAGATGTTAGAACGGATAACGTGTAAAATCCGGATCCTGGCATCTCAGGGGAAGAACAACTACTTAATGCGGTCTGGAATCTTGGAGAGAGCAAAAGAATGGTGGTTTTCTTGAGGTCCTAACGCAAAACTTCATCATACCAATTTGGAGGGAATTCTAATGGCAGTAACAGCTAGTGCGGTAAAAGAACTTCGCGAAAGAACAGGCGCGGGCATGCTGGATTGCAAAAAAGCGCTGGATGAAACAAATGGTGATATCGACAAAGCGATCGCAGTACTTCGCGAAAAAGGTTTGTCTGCAGCAGCTAACAAAGCTGGCCGTGTTGCAACTGAAGGCGTTGTCGAGTCTTATATTCACGGCGGCGGACGGATCGGCGTTCTCGTGGAAATCAACTGTGAAACCGACTTCGTAGGTAAAACAGATCAATTTAAAGAGTTTGCTCGCGATATCGCTATGCATATTGCGGCTGCTAACCCAAAATATGTTCGTCGTGAAGAAGTGCCAACTGAAGAGCTTGAGAAAGAAAAAGAGATTTTGAAAAACCAAGCCCTGAACGAAGGCAAGCCTGAAAAAATCGTTGAAAAAATGGTTGAAGGCCGCATCAACAAATACTATGAAGAATATTGCTTGCTTGAGCAATCCTTCATCAAAGATCCCGACAAAACGATCAACACGCTGCTTAACGAAAAAATCAGCACGATCGGTGAGAACATCTCCATCCGTCGTTTTGCCCGTTTTGAACTCGGCGAAGGCTTGGAGAAAAAACAAGACAACTTCGTTGAAGAAGTTATGTCCCAGGTGAATAAATAATCCGTATGGGCTAATATAAGTTATAGAAAAGAGTGGAACACACCTGTGTTCCTTCTTTTTTAAGAGATATAAAGGCATAAGAGAGATAAGATTGTTATAAATTCGGAGTAAGACACCCTTATCTCACAAGAAAGAATGGACTTTAGTCATGAATAGACGACCAGAAGTTTCTACTTGAGACGGATGTTTTTACCCGATTTTTATAAACCGTCAAGCAGTGCCGGTGTGTCTGTCTGTCGTTTTTCAAACGGGCGTCGTATACTTAGGCGCCGTCTTAAAGTGGAGGGTTATCATTTGGAACAGCCAGTATATAAACGAGTGATATTGAAAGTCAGTGGGGAATCCCTTTCAGGGCAGAATGGATATGGTATTGATGCTGAGACGATCTCATCGATCGCTGAGCAGGTTCGCGAGGTTGTTGAGCTTGGAGTGGAGGTCGCCATCGTGTGCGGCGGCGGAAACATCTGGCGTGGTATTGCCGGCAGCGCGAACGGAATAGACCGTGCGACCGCAGATTATATGGGAATGCTGGCTACGGTGATGAACTCTTTGGCTCTTCAGGATGCTTTGGAGCAGATCGATGTGCCGACTCGGGTGCAAACCTCTATCTCAATGCAGCAAATTGCGGAGCCGTATATTCGCCGCAGAGCCATTCGGCATTTGGAAAAAGGTCGTGTCGTTATTTTTGCGGCAGGAACGGGTAACCCATACTTCTCCACCGATACGACTGCAGCGCTTCGCGCAGCGGAAATCGAAGCAGAAGTGATTCTCATGGCGAAGAACAAGGTGGACGGAGTGTACTCTGCTGATCCATTTAAGGATGAAACTGCCGAGAAGTACGAGCAGCTTACGTATCTAGATGTATTGAACAAAAACCTTGGGGTAATGGACTCTACAGCTTCATCGTTATGTATGGACAACAACATCCCGCTCATCGTCTTCGCTATTACGGAGCAAGGTAATATCAAGCGCGTCGTTCTGGGCGAGAAAATCGGAACGATCGTCAAAGGGAGTGTAGATTAATGCCGCAATCGGTGAAAAAGAATGCAGAAGAACGCATGGAAAAAGCGATCTTGTCTTTGAAGCGTGACCTGGCAACGCTGCGCGCAGGACGGGCAGCGCCGGCACTACTCGACCGGATCACGGTTGAATACTACGGAGCACCAACCCCGCTGAATCAGCTGGCTAACATCAGCACGCCGGATTCAAGAACGCTCATGATCCAGCCTTGGGACAAGTCGTCCTTGGCCGATATCGAGAAAGCGATCATGAAATCGGATATCGGATTGACGCCAGCGAATGATGGTAATCAAATTCGCCTCGTCGTACCTGCATTGACGGAAGAACGCAGAACCGAACTGGTGAAAATGACGAAGAAATTCGGCGAGGAAGCGAAAGTGGCCATCCGCAACATTCGCCGTGATGCCAACGACGACATCAAAAAATTGGAGAAAACAGATATTTCCGAGGACGAGTCCCGGAGACATCAGGAAGATATCCAAAAAGCGACGGATAAATTTATCGCAGAAGTCGACAAAGTCCTCGTTGCTAAAGAAAAAGAGATTATGGAAGTATAAGAGACTTGTGGCCCCTCCTGTCAATGGTGGGGTTTGTCTCTTTTTTTGCAGAAAGATGCCTGGAGGAAATGGAATGATCAAACGGGTTCGATCGTGGTTGAATCAGGAGGACAGTCAGCAGACGCATCAGCTCTCTCCGGACAACATCCCACATCATGTCGCCATCATCATGGATGGTAATGGACGCTGGGCGAAACGGCGCGGTATGCCGCGAATCGTTGGCCATCAAAATGGCATGAAGGCTGTCAAAAGAGCGGCCATTGCCGCCGATGATTTGGGAATCAAAATATTGACGATGTACGCTTTTTCGACAGAAAATTGGACGCGTCCGAAGGATGAGGTCGATTTTCTTATGAAGCTTCCGCAAGAGTTCCTAGCTATTGAGCTGGAAGAGCTGATCGAGAAAAATGTCCAGGTCCGCATGATGGGGCATCCGGAAGACCTTCCGTCCCATACCGTGTCTGCGATGGAAGAAGCAGTTGCGAAGACAGCCGGCAATGACGGACTTGTGCTTAACTTTGCGCTCAATTACGGAAGCCGGAAAGAGATTACCGAAAGTGTCAAGGCGCTCGGACGAGAAGTGCGCGACGGGATTCTTCGTCCTGAGGATATTACAGAGGAACTGATTGGCCAGCGGCTCCTCACAGGCGAATTGCCGGATCCGGATTTACTGATCCGCACAAGCGGCGAGCTGCGGCTAAGTAATTTTATGCTGTGGCAGCTCGCGTATAGTGAGCTATGGTTTACGGATGCCTATTGGCCGGAATTTACCAAAGACCATTTGGTGGAGGCCGTAGCCGATTATCAACAAAGAACAAGGCGCTACGGTGGACTTTCGTAGCCGATGGAGGATGGAACGTTTTGAAACAGCGATTGATTACCGGAATTATAGCGGGAGCGGTCTTTTTAGGATTATGTTTCATAGGCGGTCTGTGGTACCATCTTCTTATTCTGGCGATGGCGCTAATCGGTTATTATGAGTTTGTGCGCATGACCAATACGGCACCGTTCGGGGAAACGGCGTGGATTGGATATGCGGGGGTGCTGCTGCTTGTATTTCCATGGGGTCCGCTTGATTTGAATATTCAGATCCCGTGGGAACATGTACTTTGGCTCCTGCTGCTTTTATTTTTACTGGCGACCGTGACGACGAAGAATGTAATTGATATCAAACGGGTTTCTTTATTGTTTTTGGCATCAGCGTATATCGGAATCGGATTTTCCTTTATTGCCGAATCACGACATGCTCCTGACGGCCATGGCGTATTCTGGACTTTTCTGCTTCTGGCCTCGATCTGGGCAAGTGATGCGGGAGCGTATTTTGTCGGACGCGCCATGGGGCGCCATAAACTGTGGCCTTCCATTAGTCCGAACAAAACGGTTGAGGGTGCGCTCGGCGGTGTGGTCATCGCCGTGTTCACATCTCTGCTCTTTTCATTCTTCTCAGATGGATTCCTGACGGCTGGACAAGCGATTCTGATCGGACTTTCATGCGCTGTTATCGGTCAACTCGGGGATTTGGTGCAATCCGCCTATAAACGGGTGTATGACATCAAGGATTCGGGCAAACTGCTGCCGGGCCATGGAGGGATACTGGATCGATGTGACAGTTGGATCGTCGTATTTCCGTTTGTACATATATTGAGTCTCCTGCCTTACTGATGAAAGGAAAGATGTTGCATGAAGAAGATCAGCGTACTCGGCTCCACCGGCTCCATAGGTACCCAGACTTTGGATGTTGTGAGGAAACACCGGGAACATTTTCAGATTGAGGGCCTTGCTGCAGGGAGTAATAAGGAAGTGCTGCTTCAGCAGGTCAAGGAGTTTTCTCCGCGCAAAGTGTCCGTTGCCACGAAAGAGCTTGCTGACAGCATAAGGCATGAGCTTCCTGCCGGAACCGAAGTGTTCCATGGTCATGAAGGCTTGATCGAGATTGCGGCAGCGACAGATGCGGAAATGGTGGTTACAGCGGTCGTTGGAAGTTTGGGGCTGTCCTCTACGCTTGCAGCGATTGATGAGGGGAAGACCATTGGGCTCGCCAATAAGGAGACGTTAGTAACGGCAGGTCATCTGGTTACGGCCCGAGCGACTGCCAAAGGGGTAAAACTCTTGCCGATCGATAGCGAGCATTCCGCCATATTCCAATGCCTGAACGGAGAGCGGCATGAGGATATTGAACGGATCACGCTGACGGCTTCCGGAGGCTCATTCCGGGATTACACTCGGGAACAGCTGGTCAACGTTACGGTGGAGGATGCGCTTAAACATCCAAACTGGTCCATGGGTGCCAAAATCACGATTGATTCGGCCACCATGGTCAATAAAGGGCTTGAGGTGATCGAGGCCCATTGGTTGTATGGTATTCCTTACGACAACATTTCTGTGCTGCTTCACCCGGAAAGCATCATTCACTCTTTTGTGGAATTCCGTGATTCGAGCATCATTGCCCAGCTCGGCAACCCGGATATGCGGGTTCCGATTCAATATGCGCTGACCTATCCGGAACGGTGGTCTTCGCCTGCACCAAGGCTATCTTTGGCGGAAGCGGGCAAGCTGCATTTCCGGGAGATGGACCTGGAGCGTTTTCCTTGTTTAAGGCTTGCTTATGAATGTGGTAAAATGGGTGGGACAGCGCCAACGGTATTCAACGCAGCTAATGAAGTTGCGGTCGCCCGGTTTCTTCGCGGCGAAATCTCTTTTCTGCGAATTGAAGAGATCATTGAGGAAGTGCTGCAAAGCCATCATGTTGCGCCGGAACCGGCACTGGAAACGATTGAAGAGAGCGATCGGATCTCACGTGAATTAGCTTCCCGACTATAGGATTTGAAGTGTTTTTGAAATCTCCCTTGAAAAAAAGCGGACAGCTTGTGATTCTCTTGTGGACGACAGGAGAATAATGATAATCTATAGGGACATACTGCGTTCTCAGAGGAAAAGGGGGATGTAAAGAATTGGAAATGGTTCGGGTCGTTTTTTTAACGGTACTCATGTTTTTTGTGATCGTTACCGTGCACGAATGGGGTCACTATTATTTTGCCCGGCGTGCCGGAATCTTGGTACGCGAGTTCGCGATTGGATTTGGTCCAAAGCTGTTCTCATATAAACGCCATGAAACACAGTTTACGCTTCGTCTTCTTCCATTCGGCGGATATGCCCGTATGGCCGGGGAAGATCCGGAACTTGTCGAGATTCAGCCTGGTCAGACGATTGCGGTTCGATTGAATGCAGAGAATCAAGTGAAAAAGATTTATCTGGATCAACTCGACAACCGTAAAAATGTCATTCGCGGCGAAGTCCAGTTTATGGATATGGTGGATCGTTTGTCGGTTAGGCTTGATGTGGATGGTGAATTCCAGCAATTTGAAATCCATCCGCAAGCCTTGACGGTAGCCAAAGGTGTCGAGACGCAGATCGCACCGAGAGACCGCCAATTCGGCAGCAAAACCGTCGGCCAACGAGCGCTTGCGATTTTTGCCGGTCCTGTCATGAACTTCATTCTGGCCTTCGTGCTGTTTGCCCTTCACATTCAAATGGCCGGCATTCCGGTTGAGAACCCAACCTATGTGCAGATTGGCGAAATTACCAAAGGCATGCCTGCAGATGAAGCCGATCTGAAAGAGGGAGACATCATCGAGAGCATTAACGGAACCGCCATTGGTGCCGATTATCAAAAGATGATCGAATTGATTGCGGCTTCCAAGGACAAGCCGATGGAATGGACTGTGCGCCGGGGCGAGGAATCCTTTGATCTGACCTTAACTCCGCGGACGATGGAGGGACAGGAAGGCGGCAAGGTCGGGATTGTTCCAAAGCTTCCTACCCGATCCGCAGGAATTGGGGAGACAATTACCGGGTCCGGGACCGCAATGGTAGATACAACGAATATTATCTTCCAGGGCTTCAGACAGTTGATTCAGAAGTTCTCCATGGATGATCTTGGCGGTCCTGTACGGACGTTCGAAGTGACGGGGCAAATCGCCAAGCAGGGTATCGAACAGCTCACTTATTGGGCAGCCATTCTAAGCCTGTACCTGGGCATATTCAATCTGCTGCCGATTCCGGCACTCGATGGAAGCCGGCTCGTATTCTTAGGGATCGAAGCTTTAAGGGGCAAGCCAGTTGACCCGAACAGAGAAGGCATGGTTCATTTTATCGGGTTTGCGATGCTGTTCCTGCTAATGATAGCCGTCACCTATAACGATATTTTGCGTTTGATCAACGGATAAAAACCTAAGGTACGGCTCGGTGCGCCAGCCGCAACGGAAGCCGTACCTTTTCTATTGTTAGCAGATTTTCATGTTTAACGATATCTAGCAAATGGAGTTACTATAAATACAGGGCGGGCTATATAGCTGCAGCTCGTTCACACATATCGCCAACAACGCCAGTCAAGCCGTTTAATCAGGGTTTAGACCACGCGTTTTACTAATGGGAGGCACACGATTTATATGTCTAAGGAATCGAAGGATAAACAATTCGTGACGGAGATTACGCCGCAAGCGGAAGATTTCTCGCGCTGGTATATCGATGTCATCAAAAAAGCGGACCTGATGGATTATTCTCCAGTCAGAGGCTGCATCGTCTTCAAACCGGACGGTTATGAAATCTGGGAGCATATCCAGGAAGAGTTGGATCGACGCTTTAAGGCAACGGGCCATCGGAATGCGTATTTCCCGCTGTTCATTCCCGAGAGCTTTTTCCAAAAGGAGAAGGAGCATGTCGAAGGATTTAATCCCGAGCTGCCATGGGTCACGGAAGCAGCTGGAGAGAAGCTGGAGGAACGTCTGGCGATCCGTCCGACTTCCGAAACGATGTTCGGGCACATGTATTCCAAATGGATTCAATCCTATCGTGATCTCCCTGTGCTGATTAACCAGTGGGCTAACGTGGTGCGCTGGGAAAAACGCACGCTGCCGTTCCTTCGCACAAGTGAGTTTCTATGGCAAGAAGGCCATACCGCTCACGAAACGGAAGTTGAGGCCAGAGGGGAAACCATGCAAATGCTGGATATCTATCAGCAATTCGTAGAGGACTACCTCGCGATTCCGGTAATTAAAGGGCAGAAGACACCTTCGGAGAAATTCGCTGGCGCCGTGGATACGTTCTCGATCGAAGCGATGATGAAAGACGGACGAGCTGTACAGGCCGGTACTTCGCATTATATGGGGACCAACTTCTCGCAAGCTTTTGACATCCAATATTTGAATCGTGAAAATACGCTGGAATACGCGCATACGACATCCTGGGGCGTCAGCACACGTCTCATCGGTTCCTTGATTATGGTCCATGGGGATGACCGCGGATTGGTGCTTCCTCCTAAAGTCGCGCCAACGCAAGTGATCATGATTCCAATTGGTCCGCCGAAGACGAGAGACGCGGTTGTGGGCCGTACCGACGAACTGTTCCGTGAACTGAAAGCCGCAGGCATCCGCGTACGCGTTGATGACAATCCGGATGTGCGTCCAGGCTGGAAATTCAATGAGTATGAAATGCGCGGAGTGCCGGTGCGACTGGAGATCGGACCGCGTGACATGGAAAATGGTGTGTGCGTGCTTGTCTCCCGCATTACAGGCGAGAAGAAAATCGTAGAGCAAGCTAATCTGACCCAGGAAGTACAGAATATGCTGGAGCAGGTGCACCATGAAATGTTCGAGCGCGCGAAGCAGTTCCGTGAGGATCATTTCTATTCGGTGGAGACACTGGATGAAATGAAGGACAGCATGGAGGAAAAACGCGGGTTTACCTTGGCTGGATGGTGCGGTTCGGAAGCTTGCGAAGATACCGTCAAGCAAGAAACCGGTGCTACGAGCAGAAACATTCCGTTCGAACCGGCCGAGAAGAAAACCAAGTGTCTCGTATGCGGTGAAGATGCGAAACATACCGTGCTGTTCGCGAGAGCGTACTAGTAAATCGATAATATGAATTCCCGTAAGTTTGGGTGAGGGAGGAGTCCTTCGTCCAGAACCGGGATTCATCATCTGGAGTAAGCTTCCGGATGGCAGTATGGCGGACGCTCTTACTTTTTGGGGCAGGACGAATGGGTGCTGCCGGCGGAAGCTTTATTCTATTTTTTACATCCGCTTAACGCAATCTGATTCTGTGGATGTAGAAGTTTTTCTTATAGCTTTATGTAATGCAGGGGGAGGGAACCATGGGCACAACAGAAGATAAAAGGAAGCGATTTGAACTGCTGATCAAGCAGGGAGAAGTTCCGGCCAATCTGGTGGAACCCTATTTTTTGGATGGTGTGATCGAGCAGGTAGAGACAAGCAAGGCCAGCAAGGACTGGAGAATAACCGTCCTGAAGGAGACCTTGGTTCCAGCTGAGGTCTATCGCACATTTTGTCTGAGAATTCAGGAGAAGATGGGTCATATCGCGAAGATCAAATTTGTGTTCCGATATGGAGGCAACGTTCCCGAAGCAGATATCGTGCAAGAATACTGGGGTTTGTTTCTAGAATGGGCACATCGGGAGATCCCTTCGGTTAACGGATGGATGACAAGGGCTAAATACGAGGTGGAAGATGGGCAAGTCCTACTCTCCATGTCGGATGGCATGTCGCTGGAGCTTGCCCGCAAGAAACAGATCGATTCCGCCATTACCCGCTTTTTCGGGCAATATTTCGATCTGACGCTGCGCGTGAAAATGCAGGTCGGCGATAATGGTCAGGCGGCATACGAGGAGTTCGAGCAGAGGAAGCGAGAAGAAGAACGCGAGGTCATCGAGCAGATCATGAGCAGCATGGAAGCTGAGCTGGATGCCGAGGATGAGGAAGAGGGCGCGGTTCGGCTGCAGGTTGGGTATGATATCAAGGAACAACCGGTTCCGCTTCAGGAGATCCAAGACGAAGAGAAGAAAATTACGATTCAGGGAACCATCTTCGGATTGGATCGTAAGGAGCTTCGCAACGGAAGTACATTATTTACATTCTATCTGACGGATTTCAGCGATTCCTTGCAAATGAAAATGTTTGGTAAGACGAAGGATGACTTGAAGGTCCTGAGCCTGCTTGAAAACGGCAAATGGGTGAAGGCACGCGGGCGCGTGGAATATGACCGGTTTATGCAGGTGCCGGAGCTGGTGATGATTCCGTCCGACCTCAATGAAGTGCCGTCACCGCCATCTCGTAAGGATAATGCAGCCGAGAAACGGGTAGAATTCCACCTGCATACAACGATGAGCACGATGGACGCAGTCACGCCGATCGACCGATACATCAAGACCGCGGCTGCCTGGGGACATAAAGCGATTGCCGTTAGTGATCATGGCGGGGTGCAATGTTACCCTGATGCAGCCAAGAACGCAAAGAAACACGGGATTAAAATGATGTACGGCGTCGAGGCCAACGTTGTGAATGATGCCGTCAACATCGTCGAACAGGCACAGCCGATTGAACTGAGCAGTGCGACTTACGTGGTATTCGATATTGAAACCACAGGTTTGTCCATCACCGCGAACAAGATTATCGAGCTGGCAGCAGTTAAAATGAACGAGGGCAAGGAAATTGGCCGATACGCCACTTTTGTTAACCCGCATGAGCGCATTCCGTACCATATCCAGCAATTGACCAATATCAATGATGATATGGTTAAGGATGCTCCGGAACTGGAGCCGGTACTGAAAGAGTTTGTTGAATTCGTCGGGGATGCCGTGCTTGTGGCTCACAACGCTCGATTTGACATGGGATTCATTCAGGCAGCACTTAAGAATGCCGGGATGGATACGCTCGACAATCCCTACCTGGATACGCTGGAGCTTGCACGTCTGGTGCATCCGGGACTTAAGAATCATCGTCTTAACACATTGGCTGACAAGTATAAGGTACTGCTCGAAAGCCATCACCGAGCGATTGACGATACGATTGCGCTGGCTGGAATCCTGAACGGGCTCCTTAGCGATGTGGACAAAACCAAAGGTGTCAAGATGCTGGACCGCCTCAATGATTACGTCGGTACGGATCTGTCCAATACCCGTCCGTTCCACTGCGGTATTTATGCTTTGAATATGACGGGCAAGAAAAACCTGTACAAGCTGATCTCCATGTCGCATACCGAATATTTCAAGCGAGTGCCGTGTATTCCTAAATCCAAGCTTCAAGAGATGCGAGATGGGTTGCTGGTGCTTTCCGGCTGCGAAAAAGGGGAGTTCTTCGAGACGGTGCTGAACAAAACGGAGGAGGAAGCCGAAGAGATTGCGGACTTCTACGATGTTTTGGAGATTCAGCCGTTGACGATGTATATGCATTTGGTGGACAAGGGCTTGGTAGGCAGTCCCGAAGAGATCAAAACCGCAATTGCCAAAGTCGTGCGCATCGGCGAAAAGCTGAACAAGCCGGTCATCGCCACAGGAAACGTGCACTATCTTGAACCACGGGATAAGCTGTTCCGGGACATTACCATCCATGGGATTACCGGTTTCAGCCCGCTCAAGGATATGCGCAAGCCTGACGCGCATTTTCGGACTACGGAAGAGATGCTCGAAGAGTTCGAGTTTTTGGGACAGAACAAATGTTATGAAGTTGTTGTAACGAACACTAGCGAGCTGGCCGACCGCTTTGAAGAGTTGGAATTGTTCCCGGATAAGCTGTTTACGCCGATTCTGGATGGCGCGGATGAAGAAATCCGCAACACCTGCTACGACACGGCCAAGTCCATTTATGGCGAGAACTTGCCGGAAGTCGTAGTGGCCCGGTTGGAGAAAGAGCTTGAGCCGATCATTAAATACGGTTTCTCAGCGAACTATTTGATTTCCGAGAAACTGGTTAAGAAATCGAACCGGGACGGTTATTTGGTTGGTTCACGGGGTTCCGTAGGCTCATCCGTCGTTGCCACATTCCTCGGCATATCCGAGGTTAACCCGCTTCCCGCCCACTACATTTGCTTGAACAGCGACTGCAAGCACAGCGAATGGTTCCTGGACGGCAGCGTGCCGAGTGGATTTGACTTGCCGGAT
The DNA here is from genome assembly GCF_050279985.1 of Paenibacillus sp. NPDC093718. Taxonomy (NCBI): domain Bacteria; kingdom Bacillati; phylum Bacillota; class Bacilli; order Caryophanales; family Paenibacillaceae; genus Paenibacillus; species Paenibacillus sp. NPDC093718. The sequence continues at coordinate 414,835 of NZ_JBNNUS010000001.1, read as the reverse complement.
AAGGCTTGTCCGGAATGCGGAAACATGATGAAAGGCGAGGGACAGGATATACCATTCGAAACCTTCCTGGGTTTTAAAGGGGATAAGGTTCCCGATATTGACTTGAACTTCTCCGGTGAATATCAGCCGCATGCCCATAATTTCACTAAAGAGATGTTTGGCGAGGAGAACGTATTCCGTGCCGGTACCATCGGCACCGTGGCAGAGAAGACGGCGTTTGGCTTTGCCAAAAAATATGAGGAACACAACAACAAGCGCTGGCGGGGCGCAGAATTGAACCGGCTGGCATCAGGCTGTACCGGCGTCAAGCGGAGCACAGGCCAGCATCCCGGCGGTATTGTCGTTGTGCCGGATTACATCGAAGTGGAAGAAATTACGCCGGTGCAATTCCCCGCGGACGATGTTAACGCAGAGTGGAAAACGACGCATTTTGATTATCACGCCTTTGAAGCGAATCTGCTCAAGCTGGATATTCTCGGGCATGATGATCCGACGATGATGAGAATGCTCCAAGACTTGACCGGCGTGGATCCAACGACCATTCCGATGAACGATCCGAAAGTGATGAGCATGTTTAACTCAACGGAAGCGCTGGGCGTCAAGCCGGAGCAAATACGCTCGCCGGTGGCCACCTTCGGCGTGCCGGAGATGGGCACCAAATTCGTACGCCAGATGCTGGTGGAATCGCAGCCGTCGAGTTTTGCCGACTTGTTGCAAATCTCGGGTCTGTCACACGGAACCGGCGTTTGGCTTGGCAACGCGCAAGAGCTCATCAAGAATGGGACATGCAACATCAAAACCGTTATTGGTTGCCGTGATGATATCATGTTGTTTCTGATTTATAAGGCTGGCATGGACGCGAGCCTCGCGTTTAAGATTACGGAAAGCGTACGTAAAGGCCGGGGATTGTCACAGGAATGGATTGACGAGATGAAGAAATGCAAAGTGCCGCAGTGGTACATTGATTCTTGTCTCAAAATCCAGTACATGTTCCCGAAAGCCCACGCCGCCGCGTATGTTATCTCAGCGGTGCGGACGGCTTACTTCAAGCTGTATTATCCGATCGAATATTATGCAACGTACTTCTCGGTGCGTGCTGAGGATTTCGATATCGAATTATGCTGTCAGGGTTATGAGGCGATTTATCGCCGGATTGAAGAGATCGAGCAGCTGGGCTTCGGAGCAAGCCCGAAAGAAAAAGGAATGCTGCCGATTCTGGAGATGGCGCTGGAGATGACGGCGAGGGGCTTCAAGTTCAAGAACATCGATCTGTATGAATCGGATGCGCTCCGATTCAAGGTGGATGGAGACTCGCTCATTCCGCCGTTCTCTGCGCTTGCGGGAATCGGCGATAACGCCGCCCGCAACATTGCCGCCGCGCGTGAATATGGAGAATTCCTCTCCATCGAGGATTTCCAGCAAAAATCGAAGGCGAGCAAAACCGCCGTGGAGCTGTTGACCCAAATGGGATGCTTCCGCGGTCTGCCGGAGAGCAACCAGTTGTCATTGTTCTGATTCTTGTCATTCTTTCATGGCCGTGACGCCTTGACAGTCAAGGAGTCATACTTGTCACTATTACCAGACTATGTTATAATTTTTTTGGTAATCATGGAGATAAAACCGTTGTGTAAAGAGTGGGGCAACCCACTCTTTACTCTTTGGTATATAGGAAATCAACTTGGAGGTTATGTTCTTTGAGCACATCAAAGATTAAAACGACTGTGGAAGAAATGGTGCAGCCGTATTTGGACGAACACGGCTTTGAACTGGTAGATGTGGAATACGTTAAGGAAGGAAGCAACTGGTTCTTGCGCGTGTTTGTTGATAAAGACGGCGGCATTGACATTGACGATTGCGGTTTAATCAGTGAATACCTGAGCCAGAAGCTGGACGAGAACGATCCGATCCCGACAGCTTATTTTCTTGAAGTCTCTTCTCCTGGCGCGGAACGTCCCCTGAAGAAAAAAGAGGATGTTACGAAGTCAGTCGGCAAGAACGTGTTTGTAACGGTATACGAGCCGATTAACGGGTTGAAAGAGTTTGAAGGCAAGCTGGAATCCTTTGATAACGAGGAGCTAGTCATTCAAACCGTCAAGAAACAGTACGTGATTCCATATGCAAAAGTAGCCAGTGCCAGATTGGCCATCATTTTTTAAACGGAAGTTTTGAAAGGGGGAACCGATTTTCAATGAGTATGGATTTTATTGAAGCGATGAATGAGTTGGAAAGAGAAAAGGGCATCAGTAAGGATGTGCTGTTTGAAGCCATTGAAGCGGCACTGATCTCGAGTTACAAGCGTAATTTCAACACGGCGCAAAATGTACGGGTCGACATGAATCGCAATACGGGTGTCATCAAGGTGTTCGCGCGGAAGCTGATTGTGGAAGAGGTGCTGGATCCGCGGACTGAAATTTCGCTGCATGCAGCCCGGGAAATCAATCCGCATTTTCAGATTGAAGATATAGCGGAAATCGAGGTTACGCCACGTGATTTTGGACGGATTGCAGCTCAAACGGCAAAGCAAGTTGTTACCCAGCGCATTAGAGAAGCCGAACGCGGCCTGATCTACAGCGCTTTTATTGACAAGGAAGATGATATCGTAACGGGTACGCTGCAGCGTCAAGATTTACGCAACATCTATATCGACCTTGGCAAGATCGAAGCGGCTCTGCCGCTTACCGAGCTTATGCCTAACGAAAAGTTCAAGCATGGCGACCGGATCAAAGCGTACATTACCAAGGTTGAGAACACCACCAAAGGGCCGCAGATTATGCTGTCCCGCACGCATCCGGGCCTCTTGAAGCGCCTGTTCGAGCTTGAAGTGCCGGAAATCTTTGACGGCGTTGTTGAAATTCGCTCGGTTGCGCGCGAAGCTGGATTCCGCTCCAAAATTGCGGTATTTTCCCGTAACGATGAAGTCGATCCGGTTGGCTCTTGCGTAGGACCTAAGGGTATGCGCGTACAGACGATTGTTAATGAGCTTCGCGGCGAAAAGATTGACATCGTGCGTTATTCCGATCAGGTTGAAGAATACGTGGCCAATGCGCTGAGCCCATCCAAAGTGCTTGAAGTTCAAGTGTTTGAAGATGAGAAGATGGCGCGTGTAATTGTTCCGGATTATCAACTCTCGCTTGCGATTGGGATCAAAGGCCAGAATGCTCGTCTCGCGGCGAAGCTGACAGGCTGGAAGATTGATATTAAGAGCGAAAGTCAGGCGGAGCAGGAATTTGGCAGACCGAAGTCCCAATCAGGTGAAATGCACCAGGATTCCGTCTCTGTCGATTAATTCCAAATGACAGGGGGTTGTCGTCTTGAAACAGAGAAAGATACCGCTGCGTAAATGTGTAGCGTGTCAGGAAATGATGCCGAAGAAAGAGCTTATCCGGATTGTTAGGACTCCCGAGGATGCTGTCCTGATCGATCTCACCGGCAAAAAGTCGGGGCGGGGAGCGTATTTATGCGGCAAAGTTTCCTGCTTCAAGCTGGCACACAAAAATAAAGCACTGGATCGCGCGTTGAAACAACATGTGAAGCCTGAGATCTATGAACAGTTGGCACAGGATTTCATCAAGGTGGAAGATGAATTCCTGGCTGCAAAAGAGAGTGCTGCCGATGATGAATAGGGCGCTTTCTCAGCTCGGCCTGGCCATGAGGGCAGGTAAGGTGGTTACCGGGGATGAGATCGTGCTCAAAGCCATCCGGTCTTCTGAAGCAAAATTGGTTATTCTGGCGGGTGACGCCTCAGTGAATACAACAAAGAAGATCCGCGATAAATGCGGTTCTTACAATATCCCTCTGGTAATCGGATTTGACCGGGAAAGTCTGGGCACAAGTGTAGGTAAACCCGAGCGGGTTGTGCTGGCAGTTACGGATCAAGGATTCGCAGAAATGATCTCCAAGAAACTGGAGACAATGTCGGAGGTGGAGTATATTGAGTAAACAGGAAAACAAAGACAATAAACTTCGAGTATACGAATATGCTAAATCGTTGAACATGAGCAGTAAAGAAATCATCACGATCCTTAAACGTTTGAACGTTCCGGTCAATAACCATATGAGCGTAATGGAAAACGATACGGTGTCCAAGGTCGAGCAGTTCTTTAAAGATATCAAATCGAATGCAGCAGCCAAGCGGGATAGTGGTGACGCTTCCCGAACCGAGAATCGTAAACCAGCGGTTTCCGGAGCCAATGCGGCTGCAACTGTATCCAATGCAAAAACAGAAGGCACTTCCGCTAGCGTAAGTGCCGAAAGCAACCGTAATGGGCAGGACGGTATGCGTAATTCAGGACAGAGAGCAACAGGACAACAAGGTCAAAGCCAGCCCAAAAAACAACAGGAAAAGCAGGTAGGTATGAATAGTAGAACGAATCAAAACACTCAGAATGCTTCAGGTTCCCAGCGTCCCCAAGGAGGACAGGATACCCGAAGAAATCAGTCTGGCTCCGCACAAGGAAGTCAGCAGAACAATCGTAGCCAAGCATCCAGACCAGGCGGCAGCACGCAGACCGGATCACGTCCTCAGGGCGGAGGTCAAGGCGGCGCACGTCCGCAAGGCAATAATCAAGGTGGATCGCGTCCGCAGGGCAGCAACAACCAAGGCGGAGCACGTCCACAGAGCAAGCCGGGTGGAACCGGAGGCGGATTCACAAGCTCCAATAACAACAACAGTAACAGCCAGAACCGCGGTTCCAGAAACAACAATAACAATCGTTCAGATTCCAAGCGTTTTGATGACAACAACCGTCAAGGTGGATTCCGTGGCAACAATCGCGGTGGAAAGAACAACCGTGGCCGGAATCAACATAATCAGCAGCCGCCTCGTGAGAAAATCGACAACACGCCGAAGAAAATTATCGTCCGTGGCAACATGACCGTCGGTGAAACGGCGAAGCTGCTTCACAAGGACGCTTCCGAAGTCATCAAGAAGCTGATTTTCCTCGGCGTGATGGCCACCATCAACCAGGAGCTGGATATCGATACGATTCTGTTGCTCGCTGGCGAATTCGGTGTTGAAGTCGAAGTGAAAATTCCGGTTGAGGAAGATCGTTTTGAGACCGTTGAAGAAAACGATGCTCCGGAAGAACTGAAAGAGCGTCCACCGGTTGTTACCATCATGGGTCACGTCGACCACGGTAAAACGACGCTGCTTGATGCGATCCGTTCCACGAACGTATCGAGTGGAGAAGCTGGCGGTATTACGCAGCATATCGGTGCTTATCAGGTCGAGATCAATAACAAGAAGATTACGTTCCTGGATACGCCAGGCCACGAAGCGTTTACGGCCATGCGTGCCCGTGGTGCGCAAGTTACGGATATGACGATCATCGTGGTTGCGGCTGACGACGGCGTGATGCCACAGACGGTCGAAGCGATTAACCATGCGAAAGCTGCAGGTTTGCCGATCATCGTTGCCGTAAACAAAATCGATAAACCTGATGCTAACCCGGATAAAGTCAAACAAGAATTGACGGAATACGAGTTAGTGCCTGAAGAGTGGGGCGGAGACACCATCTTCGTTAACGTTTCGGCGAAACAGCGGATGGGTCTGGAAGACTTGCTTGAAATGATTCTTCTGGTAGCAGAAGTGAATGAATATAAAGCAAACCCTGACAAACGCGCACGCGGCACTGTTATTGAGGCAGAGCTGGATAAAGGCAGAGGCCCGGTAGCACGCATTCTCGTTCAGCATGGTACATTGAAAGTGGGCGACGCCTTCGTAGCGGGGAACTGCTTTGGACGTATTCGTGCGATGGTGAACGATAAAGGCCGTCGATTAAAAGAAGCGGGTCCTTCAACGCCGGTTGAAATTACCGGTTTGACTGAAGTTCCAGGCGCCGGCGATCCGTTTATGGTGTTTGAAGATGAGCGTAAAGCGCGCAATATCGCTGATAAGCGTGCGATTACCCATCGTCAATCCGAGTTGAACACCAATACCCGCGTGACGCTGGATGATCTGTTCCAACACATTAAAGACGGTGAGATTAAAGATCTTAACGTGATTATCAAAGGTGACGTACAAGGTTCTGTTGAGGCACTGAAAGGTTCCTTGAACAAAATCGAGGTGGAAGGCGTTCGCGTCAAAATTATCCACAGCGGTGCCGGGGCAATCACGGAATCCGATATTATTTTGGCAGCTGCTTCCAACGCGATTGTTATCGGCTTTAACGTTCGTCCGGACGTTCAAGCGAAGCAAACCGCCGAGCAGGAAAAGGTTGATATTCGTCTGCACCGTGTAATATATAATGTAATCGAGGAAATTGAGCAAGCTATGAAGGGGATGCTCGATCCGGAGTACAAAGAAACCGTGATCGGTCATGCGGAAGTCCGCAACACCTTTAAAGTGAGCAAAGTGGGTACGATTGCAGGATGTATGGTGACATCCGGTAAAATTGCGCGTAACGCAGAAGTTCGCTTGATCCGTGACGGCATTGTCGTTCATGAAGGCAAGATCGATTCCCTCAAGCGCTTTAAAGATGACGCTAAAGAAGTGGCACAGGGTTATGAGTGCGGTATTACCTTGGCAAGCTATAGCGACGTCAAAGAAGGAGATGTAATCGAAGCCTTCATCATGGAGACGGTAGAGCGCTAACGAATGAGGTGATCAGACCATGGCAAAAATCAGAACTGGGCGCGTAGGCGAGCAGATTAAAAAAGAGCTCAGCCAACTGATCCAAACGGAGATGAAAGACCCAAGAATCGGTTTCATTACAGTGACCGGTGTTGATGTTACAAATGACCTGTCTCAAGCGAAGGTATACCTGAGCGTGCTCGGCGACGACGAGCAGAAGGCAGCTTCCTTAAAAGGGTTGGAGAAGGCAAGCGGCTTTCTCCGCTCCGAGCTGGGCAAGCGGATTCGACTCCGGCATGTGCCGGAGCTGATCTTCAAATTCGATGATTCCATTGCGTATGGCAGCCATATTGAGAAGCTGCTGACCGAAATCGTGGATCGCGAAGAGAAATAGAGTAGTTCGTTTTTATAAAGGAGAGGGCGAATGCAGACCTATGAACAAGAGCTGCAGCAGGTGAAGACATTTCTGCTGGAGCACGATGATTATTTGGTTGTGTCGCATGTTCAGCCCGATGGAGATGCAGTCAGTTCCACCCTTGCGGTGGGCTGGCTTCTCTCATGTCTGGGCAAGAAATTCACGATGATCAATGAGGGGCCCATTCCAAAACGCATGAAAATGTTGTGGCATGCAGAAGACATTCTCAATCTGTCTGAACAGCATCCTGGAAGAACGTTCTCACACGTCATTTGCGTGGATTGTGCGGATTTTGCTAGAGTAGGCTATACGAAACAAGTATTTGCCGATCATGCAAGCATCGTTAATATTGACCATCATCCAACAAATGATCGTTATGGAGCCGTCAACCTGGTCGTGCCGGAAGCGGCAGCAACCGCTGAAATCCTTTATGATTTGCTGAATTTGTTTGAAGTGAACTGGGATGCCGATATTGCAACGGCGATATATACGGGATTGTTAACGGATACCGGCGGTTTTCGTTATTCGAATACATCGCCCAAGGTCATGAGTATTGCTTCCGATCTGTTGTCCTATGGCGTCAACGGACCCGAGATTGCGGAAACGTTACTGGAGGAAATGACGCTTCCACAGATGAAGGTGCTGGTTCAGGCGTTAAACACGTTAAGTCTGTCGGATGACGGCAAAATAGCCTGGGTATACGTAACGCCTGAGTTTATGGAAATATGCGGCGCTGTTAGCGAGGATCTGGAGGGAATTGTCAATTACCCCCGCAACATTCAGGGAGTTGAAGTTGGCATTCTGTTCAAATCGCTGAAGTCCGGAATGGTCAAGGCGAGTTTGCGTTCAGCCGGAAAAGTGGATGTTGCGGCATTAGCCCAAATATTTGGAGGAGGCGGCCATGTGCGGGCAGCCGGTTGCAGCATTGAAGGCTCGCTTCATGACATCATCCCTAGAGTAATAGAGCAGGTGAGATTAAAGCTATGACGCAATTAGAAGGCATCTTGGCCGTCCACAAGCCGGCAGGCTGGACATCCCACGATGTGGTCGCGAAAGTTCGGGGAATGGTTCGTTTGAAGCGAATCGGACATACGGGCACGCTGGACCCCGAAGTAACGGGTGTGCTTCCATTATGCTTGGGGCGAGCCACACGAGTTGTGGAATACCTACAGGAACTGCCTAAAGAGTATCATGCGGTCCTCCGCCTCGGATATTCGACGGATACCGAGGATATTACAGGGAATGTAATGGAGACGGCAGATGATGTTCATGTGACAAGGGAGGAAGCGCTTGAAGCGCTGCAATCTTTTACAGGCCAGATCTCGCAGATCCCGCCCATGTTTTCCGCTGTCAAAATCAATGGTAAACGATTATACGAGCTTGCCAGAGAAGGGAAGACGGTGGAACGCAAGAGCCGGACGGTCACGATTCATGAAATCGAAATGACGGATTTTGATGCTGAAGGGGATTATACGGAAATTTCTTTCCGCGTATTATGCTCCAAAGGTACATACATCCGCACGCTTTGCGTGGATATCGGGAAGAAGCTCGGCGTGCCATCTGTCATGGTTAAGCTGGTGCGCACAGTATCAGCGGGAATCACGGAGGAGCAGTGCTTAACCCTGGAGCAAATTGAGCAGTTCATGAAGGATGATACGCTGCACACCCGGCTTGTTCCCGTGGATCAAGCGATTGATTATTTGCCGAAGCATACGGTTTCTGAAGAGAAAACCGATGCTGCCCTGCAAGGACAGCGCTTGTCCTCAAGAGCGGTGGAGCCGCCAGTTGACAGCTCGGAGCCTATTCGTTTGTATGATATAAAGGAAAACTTTCTGGGAATCTATAAGCGGCAAGAGGAGACAGGGGCTATCGTTCCTGTGAAAGTATTTTCCTAAGCACGACTGGATTTAGTGAGTGGAGGTGAGTAAGCATGAGGGTTGTTTCTTTATCCTATCCTGTATCTTCTGATATTGTACGAGAAGCTGCCGAGCCGAAGGTAGCTGCAATCGGCCAGTTTGACGGTCTTCACCTGGGACATGCCAGTGTGCTTTCGACGGCTGTTAATATTGCGCGGGAGAATGGAGTGCCGGCTGCACTCATTACCTTTTATCCTCATCCGAAAGACGTCATTGGTAAAGGGAGTTATGAGGGATATCTAACACCTCAGCCTGACAAGCAGCAGCTGCTTGAGACAATGGGTATCGATATTTTGTACGTTGTCGAGTTCAATAAGGAGTTCTCCCAGGTGAGTCCGGAAACGTTTGTTGAAGAAATGCTGTTTCCCTTGAATCTGCAAACGGCGGTTGTCGGATTTGATTTCCGGTTCGGCCATAAGGGCGCCGGTGACGCGGTCAAACTTCAGGAACTCGGCGAAGGCAGGATGTCTGTTGTTACGGTTCCACCGTTCCTGGTCGATGGCGAGAAGGTAGGAAGTTCATCCATACGGATTGCCTTGAAAACAGGACAGCTGTCGGATGCAAACCGCTGGCTCGGACGGAATTACCATATCCGCGGCACGGTTATTCATGGGGAGAAGCGGGGAAGAAAGATCGGTTTTCCTACTGCGAACCTGGAATTGACGGATCCGTTCGTGGCACCTGCATTAGGCGTCTATGCCGTCCGTGCCCGCACGGATAAGCATCACGACTGGATTCCGGGCGTCATGAACATCGGCGTGAAGCCGACGTTCCACGAAGGGATTACAGAACCGATCTTCGAGGTCCATCTGTTCGATTTTGAAGGGGATCTGTATGACCAGATCATGACGGTGGATATCGTTCAATATATCCGCAAGGAGCATAAATTCGAATCGGTTCAGGAGCTTGTGGAATGGATTCAGCGAGATGCCGTCGAGGCCCGCAAAATATTGAAAGTCAGTGAATAAACGGGTTGGGACAAATTGTTCGCAAACGGATTTTCTTTTTCAGGTAAAGTATGCTATACTCTTAGAGGTCGCCTGAAGATTGGGCGATTTTAACCTTGGCTTGGATGTTCGATCTCACCGTCGGTACCTGGGCCAATGGCGATTATAATGAGGGAGGTGAACAGGATGGCATTAACTCAAGAACGTAAACAACAACTGATTGACGAGCACAAAACTCATGAGTCCGATACAGGATCTCCAGAGGTGCAAATCGCTATCCTAACGGAAAACATTACGAACTTGACTGACCACTTGCGTACTCACAAGAAGGATCATCATTCCCGTCGTGGATTGTTGAAAATGGTCGGCCAACGCCGTAAGTTGCTTGCATACTTGAAAAACAAGGATGTTAAACGTTACAGTGCTTTGATCGAGAAGCTTGGATTGCGTCGCTAATCATCCATAAGATGTGCCGAAAACAGCCTGGTTGTCCACTGTCCTTCTTGGAACGACAGCGGCACAGCCGGGCTCTTTTCTAAGTATTGTACAATTTACCGTTTTCGAGCTTCCCCACAAAGTACTGCGTACGCTTCATAGCCTAAACTCCACTTTGTGGGGTTATCTTAATATAGATTCTTTATAGATTGTAGGCGTGGTCTGTTCGCTAAATTTCGCTTAATGGTATAACCAGGGGCAATCTATACGGAGAATGTTCTATACGGTTCGGGTTGTTCCTGTACATAGGTTTGCGATTTCGACCGTTTGGATGGCTCTGGTTAGGAAATGTGGACAGTGTTTTCAAAAGACATGCTGATGGTAGAAGAAGATTTCAAAAAAAATTTATCCCCATGAGGAGGGATTACATGGAAACACGTGTTGAAATGCAGCTTGGCGGAAGACCCCTCGTGTTCGAAACAGGGCGCCTTGCGAAGCAGGCAAATGCGGCTGTGATGGTTCGTTACGGCGAAACGGCAGTCCTGTGTACAGTGACAGCTTCCAGTGAACCGAAGGATTTGGATTTCTTTCCATTGACGGTCAACTATGAGGAGCGTCTGTACGCAGTCGGTAAAATTCCGGGTGGATTCATCAAACGCGAAGGCAGACCAAGCGAGAAAGCAATTCTTGCCAGCCGTCTGACAGACCGTCCGATTCGTCCGTTGTTCCCTGAAGGCTTCCGTAACGATGTACAGGTTCTGAATCTCGTGATGAGCGTAGATCAGGATTGCGAGCCGGAAATCGCGGCAATGATCGGTACTTCCGCTGCCTTGAGCATTTCGGATGTGCCTTTTAACGGCCCGATCGGCGGCGTAGCGGTTGGTCGCGTTGATGGCAAATTCGTGGTGAACCCGAATATTGCCGAGCAGGAAGCAAGTGATATCTATCTGGTCGTCGCCGGCACCAAAGATGCGATCATGATGGTTGAAGCCGAAGCGAACGAAGTTCCTGAGGAAGTCATGCTGGAAGCAATCATGTTCGGGCATGAGGAAATCAAGAAAATCGTAGCCAAGATCGAAGAACTCGTAGCCGCTTGCGGCAAAGAGAAAATGGCGGTTAAACTTCATGCGGTCAATGAAACGGTGAATCGTGAAGTGCGCGATTTCGCCGAAGCTCGTCTTGTTGAAGCCGTTCGCATTGAGGAGAAACATGCTCGCCAGGATGCGATTGACGCTATCAATGATGAAGCGTACACCGTATTTGAAGAGAAGTATATCGAGACTCCTGAGTTGTTGAAGGATGTTAAAGAGGTGCTTCACGATATCGTGAAGGAAGAAGTTCGACGTTTGATCACGCATGACAAGGTTCGTCCGGACGGTCGTGGTCTGTCTGAGATCCGCCCTATCGATTGCGATACCAGCCTGCTGCCTAGAACGCATGGTTCCGGTCTGTTTACGCGTGGACAAACCCAGGCTCTTAGCGTATGTACACTAGGTGCTCTTGGTGATGTACAGATTCTCGATGGAATCGATCTGGAAGAGACCAAGCGTTTCATGCACCATTACAACTTCCCGCCGTTCAGCGTAGGGGAAGCTCGTCCGCTTCGCGCTCCAGGCCGTCGTGAAATTGGTCACGGTGCACTTGGTGAACGTGCATTGTCGAAGGTCATTCCGAATGAAGTGGAATTCCCGTACACGATTCGCCTCGTGTCTGAAGTTATTGAATCGAATGGTTCGACTTCCCAAGCGAGTATTTGTGCAAGCACGCTTGCGATGATGGATGCAGGGGTACCGATCAAAGCACCTGTAGCCGGCGTGGCGATGGGCTTGATTAAAGACGGAGATCATGTTTCCATCTTGACCGATATTCAAGGGATGGAAGACCATCTCGGCGACATGGACTTCAAGGTTGCGGGGACACCTGACGGGGTTACTGCCATTCAGATGGATATCAAAATCGACGGTATTGACCGCGCGATTTTGCAGGAAGCACTGCAGCAGGCAAAAGAAGGACGGATGCATATCCTTGGAAAAATGGCAGAAGCCATTCAAAAGCCAAGAGAAACGTTGTCCCAGTATGCGCCTAAGATTATTACGATGCAGATTAATCCGGACAAAATTCGCGACGTGATTGGTGCCGGCGGCAAGATCATCAACAAAATCATCGAAGAAACCGGCGTGAAAATCGATATCGAGCAAGACGGCCGCGTGTTTATTGCATCCTCCAACGATGAGATGAACAAGAAGGCTCTTTCGATTATCGAAGGCATTGTGCGCGAGGTAGCTGTTGGCGAAATCTATACAGGTACTGTTAAACGGATTGAGAAATTCGGTGCATTCGTTGAAATCCTTCCTAACAAAGACGGGCTTGTTCATATCTCCCAGCTCTCGACTGAGCGCGTAGCGAAGGTTGAGGACGTGGTTGCAATCGGTGACGTCATTACCGTGAAGGTTACCGAAATCGACCAGCAAGGACGGATTAACCTGTCTCGCAAAGCGGTTTTGACTGCAGAAACAAACAAGAGCGGGTCTTAATCCGCGCTTTGTTTGTTTAACAGCATATAGATAGAAGGAAAAGAGGCAGAACCTATTATTCTGGCTCTTTTTTTTAATCATTACGGCTCGTGGGGTTCGTATGGCCTTGGACATGCACCTAAAAAGGCTTCACGGCGTAAGCATCACTTTGCGGCACATATTTCCTCCCGAACCTACATAAAATGGGACAAAGCTTCTCAAGGGGAGGGTGGATATGCCCATGAATGGAAAAAAGATGGTCGTGCTGCTAACCGGTGCCGCAATGGTGTCGGCTGTTGCTGTGTTCAGCGGGGCCTGGGGATATGTTTCGGGACTGCAGAATAAACCGGAGGCGCAGCTCGTAACCGGTTCAGAGAGGGCAGTAGAACTGGATTTATTGAGTCAAATCGAAGCCGCGGCGGCGAAGTCACGAATTGAGCCGGTGGATGCCAGGGTGGACTCCGTGTGGAAAGCGATACCCGGTTATAATGGACTCGAAATCGATATTGAGGCTACATACCAAGCAGCATCATCGAAAAAGCGAAAAGCCGGGGAAGCCATCCCTTACGTGTACCGGCAGATTCCGGCCAAAGTAACGCTTAATGATCTTGGAGATCAACCAATCTATCGGGGCAACCCCAACAAGCCCATGGTATCGCTGATGATTAACGTGGCCTGGGGGAATGAATTTCTGGTGCCGATGCTGGACACGCTGGATGCGGAGAAAGTGAAGACGACCTTTTTCCTGGATGGGAGCTGGTTGAAGAAGAACCCGGAGCTTGCCGGCGAAATTCTGAAACGAGGTCATGAGGTGGAGAATCATGCCTATACGCATCCGAACATGAGCCGCCTCAGCAGGGAACGGGCGGAGCTGGAAATCGCAAAGACGCAGGACCTGCTTAAAGAAAGTCTGGGCGTAGAAAATAAGTGGTTTGCACCGCCTTCCGGCGATTTTAATCAACAGACCGTATCCATCGCCAAGGCGAGGGGATTGAAGACGGTCCTATGGACGCTCGATACGGTTGATTGGAAGCATCCTGCACCAGATGCAGTCGTTCAGAAGATCTCCACGAAGGTGGAGCCGGGTTTCCTGATTTTGATGCATCCCACCGATTCCTCGTCCCAGGCGTTAAAGGGAATGATTGACGGAATACGTGCCAAAGGGCTGGAAATAGGAACCGTAAGCCAGACGCTTTCTCCTGAGCGAATCATGCCGAAAGGAAGTTGAGCCGCATGGTAAAGTTTGATAGAATGAATGGATGGCATGAGGCTGGTAATCAGCCAATGTGAGTCTGGATGGAACAGTTAGGGGGGCCCTCGTGAAAAAAATACAATTGTCTAACGGCCTAAGAGTGGTTATGGAGCAAATCCCGACAAGTCGTTCGGTTTCATTCGGTATTTGGGTGAAGACCGGATCCCGCAATGAATCGGAGGATATCAACGGGATTACGCATTTTATAGAGCACATGATGTTCAAAGGGACGGAGCGTTTTGACGCCCGTGCCATTGCTGAGGAATTTGATGCCATCGGCGGCAACGTCAATGCTTTTACGTCTAAGGAATATACGTGTTATTACGCCAAGGTGCTGGATGAGCATTTTCCGATTGCAGTTGACGTACTGTCCGACATGTTCTTCAACTCGAAGCTGGATGCGGGCGAGTTAGCCAAGGAGAAGAACGTCATTCTGGAAGAGATCGCGATGTATGAGGATACACCGGATGATCTGGTGCATGACCTGATGTCGTTATCGGCGTACGGCGATCACCCACTGGCTTATCCGATTCTGGGTACGAAGGAACGGCTTGAATCGATGGATTCACAAGCGCTGAGAGCTTACATGGATAAACACTATACCATTGAGAATACGGTAATCGCTCTGGCAGGCAACATCAATGATGATGTGATTGAATTATTGGAACGTCATTTTGGGGGCTTTTCCAATCACGGCATTTCCCAGCCGCTGGCCGTACCCGCCTTTTTGGACGGCGTTCAGTTCCGTAAGAAGAAAACAGAGCAGAATCATATCTGCATGTCGTTTCCCGGCTGCTCCATCGGAGACGAGCTTCAGTATGCAATGGTCCTGTTGAATAACGCCATTGGCGGCGGCATGAGTTCACGCTTGTTTCAGGAAATCCGGGAGAAGCGCGGACTGGCATACTCGGTATATTCATATCATAGTTCACACGCAGATAATGGGATGTTCACCATTTATGCAGGTACAGCGCCTAAGCAGACAAAGGAAGTCCTTGAGCTGACGACGGAAATGCTGCATGATCTGGCACAGAACGGGATGACGGAGGAAGAGCTGCGTAAAGGGAAGGAACAACTGAAGGGCAGTCTCATTCTAAGCTTGGAGAGCACGAGCAGCCGCATGAATCGCTTGGGTAAGAACGAATTGATGCTGGGCCGTCATTTCAGTCTGGATGAAATCATTAAGCGGATTGAACAGGTGGAGATGAAGGATGTCGACGCGGTTCTTGACCGTATGTTTGGGACTCCATATGCACTAGCGATGGTCGGAACTTCAGATAAAGCACTGAATGTACTTAGGAGGAATGAATTTGTTGCACTACGTTCAAATCAATAGATTGCCAGGTAATGAAGATGTCAAACTTCCCGTGAAAATGTCCGAGCTGGCGGCAGGCTTTGACCTGCACGCAGCAGTTGCGGAGCCGGTGGTTTTGAATCCAGGCGAGCGCCAATTAATCCCGACCGGTTTTGCGATTGCCATGCCGGCCGAGCTTGAAGCTCAAATCCGCCCGCGCAGCGGACTGGCTTACAAACATGGCATTACCTGCCTGAATTCTCCAGGTACGATTGATGCCGATTATCGCGGGGAAGTGAAGGTGCTGCTGGTGAATTTGGGACAAGAGCCATTTGCGATTGAGCGTAATGAGCGCATTGCCCAGATGGTGTTCAAAACCGTTCCGGCAGTAGAATTCATGGAAGTTGACGAGTTGTCCGACACCGTACGGGGTGCAGGCGGATTCGGTCATACCGGCAAATAAACCCAATCATGGATCAGTTAACGGTATCATCATCATCGTTTTACAAAGCACACCGCTCCGGCCTAGCCGGGCGGTGTTTTTTGCGTGAGTGTTCACGCAAAATGGATCCGGATCCGGCTTCGCCCTTAAAGCGGTGTTTATTGCGTTAAGGCGGTAGTTTAATTGAAATGCGCTCACCACCCTATAGGCGTCGGCATAAGATGGTTTATACATTGGTTAGAAGAAAGGAGCGAGGCCTTCCATGCTGACTGGAGTCCGGACCGTCTTTGTTGGAGGAGATGCAAGGCAAATTGAGGTCATACGAAAATGCGCTGAGATGGATGCCTCCGTCATGATCGCCGGGTTTGAGAAATTGCAGGATTCTTTTCAGGGAGTGACTCGCGAGCCGCTCACGCCAGAGCTGTTATCGAATGCCGATGCTCTGATCCTGCCTGTCGTGGGATGTGATGACGAGGGACGTGTCAGCGCGCTGTTCTCAGAAGGGCCATTGCGGCTGCAGGAGGAACATATCGCAGCGATGCCCGGACATGGAGTGATCTATACAGGCATGGCGAAACCCTATTTACGCTCGCTATGTGACAAATATAAGATCAAGCTGGTAGAGATTTTGGAGAGGGACGATGTGGCCATCTATAATTCCATTCCGACAGCGGAAGGTGCGCTGATGATGGCGATCCAAAACACGGATTTTACGATTCATGGATCAACCAGCATGGTGCTTGGCATGGGACGGACAGGGTTCACCATGGCTCGCAGCCTGCAAGGGCTGGGTGCCAAAATTCGGATGGGCGTACGCAAATCGGAGCACTATGCCAGAGCGGAGGAAATGGGCTGGAAGCCCTTCCTGGTAAGGGATCTGAGTTCTTATGTGTCGGATATTGACTTGCTTTTTAACACGATTCCAACTATGATAGTCACAGCACAAATCATCTCGAAAATGCCTCGGGAGGCTGTCATCATCGACCTTGCCTCCGCACCTGGCGGATGCGATTTTCGCTATGCTGAAAAACGGGGTATCAAAGCCATGCTCGCACCCGGACTACCCGGAATCGTGGCTCCAAAAACAGCCGGCATCATTATGGCCAACACGCTGGTGGAGCTGATTTCTGAAGAAATCAAGATTCGGGGGGATGCGTAGATGAATTGGAATGGAATAACAGTGGGTTATGCCCTGACAGGATCGCACTGCACGCTTGAAGAAGTGATGCCGCAGATCCAGCGGTTCAAAGATGGTGGAGCAAATGTGGTGCCGATTGTGTCCAGCACCATCATGACAACCGATACCCGATTCGGCACATCGGAGAATTGGCAGAAACAGTTGAAAGATATAACCGGGAATGATATTATTTCTACAATTGTGGAGGCGGAACCGCTGGGTCCATCCAAGCTTCTTGACGTTCTGGTTATCGCCCCATGCACGGGAAACACGACCAGCAAGCTGGCCAATGCGATGACTGACAGCCCTGTTTTAATGGCAGCCAAGGCGCAGATGAGAAATTGCAGACCGCTGGTTCTGGCGATTTCTACGAACGATGGCCTTGGGCTGAATGCGGCGAATATCGCTAAGCTGCTTGTAACGAAAAACATTTATTTTGTTCCTTACGGACAGGATAATCCGCAGCAGAAGCCTAATTCGCTTGTCGCCAAAATGGATTTGATTCCGGAAGCGTGTTATGCGGCTCTGGAAGGGAAACAGCTGCAGCCGATGATCGTAGAATATTCGCATTAACCGCGATATAGCCTTTTGAATAACAAGGGCATCATAGAAAAGTGCGACAGCCGCGGTTTCAATCATGAAGGGGAGTTTAACCAGATGACCGAGCATCTTTATAATGTGGCCGTTGTTGGAGCAACCGGCGCAGTCGGGCAACAGATTCTCAAGCTGTTGGAGTCGCGTCATTTTCCGATTGCTGAGTTAAAGCTGTTGTCCTCTGCAAGATCTGCCGGTAAAGCATTAAACTTCAAAGGCCAAGCGATCCTTGTGGAAGAAGCAACCCCGGACAGTTTTGCAGGAATCGATATCGCGCTGTTCAGTGCGGGCGGCGATGTGAGTAAGGCACTTGCGCCACATGCGGTACGCCATGGAGCGGTATGCATCGATAACACCAACGCATTCCGGATGGACCCGGATAAAGTGCTGGTCGTGCCGGAGGTTAACCCCGAGAAGATTGATGAACATAACGGTATTATTGCGAATCCGAATTGCTCAACGATTCAGATGGTAGCAGCGCTGAAGCCGCTTCATGACGCATACGGCATATCACGAATTATCGTTTCAACCTATCAAGCCGTTTCTGGCGCCGGACATCAAGCCATTGATGAATTGCTGCGCCAGAGCAAAGAGATTCTTGACGGCCAAAAGGTGCAGCCTGATATTTTACCTGTTGGATCGCTGCCTGTGAAGCATCAAATCGCCTTTAACGCGATTCCGCAGATCGATAAATTTACAGAGAATGGTTATACCTTGGAAGAAATGAAGATGGTCCGTGAGACCAAAAAAATTATGGGCGACGAATCCATCGAAGTGACGGCTACCTGTGTTCGTATTCCAGTCGTTAGCGGGCATTCGGAATCCGTGTACGTTGAATTCAAGAATGACTATGATCTGGAAGAAGTTCATCGACTTCTGTCGAATGCACCCGGTGTTACGCTGGTTGACGATCCAGCTGCACAATCGTATCCGCTTGCTACGGAAGCCGTGGGGAAACCGGATGTATTCGTAGGAAGGCTTCGCCGCGATCTGGGACATAAGCGTGGACTTAACATGTGGATCGTTTCAGATAATCTTCTGAAGGGTGCAGCATGGAATGCCGTGCAAATCGCAGAAATCATCGTCAACAAACGGAACGGCCAGGCTTAGTAGCCGGCCGTTTCAGTCGGTCGGCCCGAAATTTACGTCTCCTGGGCATATACAAACGGAGGAATATTTTATGCGCATCTTAGTTCAAAAATTCGGCGGCACCTCATTATCATCACCGCAAGCAAGAACCCATGTTATTGGGCACATCCAGCGCGAACTGGCTAATCACTACCAATTGGTTGTAGTCGTATCGGCAATGGGACGTCGTGGGGAGCCTTACGCAACAGACACTCTTCTGGACTGGATCGATCATAATGGGAACGCGCTTCCAGACAGAGAGCGGGATTTGCTGCTCTGCTGCGGTGAGATTATCTCAGCTACAACGCTGTGCAGTCTGCTTCAGCATGAAGGGATAACCGCGACGGTGCTGACGGGTGCCCAAGCCGGATTTCTTACAGACGATCACTTCGGAAATGCACGCATTAAGGACGTAAAACCTGAACGGGTTTTGAAAGAGCTGGAGTCTCATCAGGTCGTTATCGTGACCGGTTTCCAAGGGCAGACCGATTCGGGTGACTTTACGACGCTGGGGAGGGGCGGAAGCGATACATCAGCTACCGCGCTTGGAGCCGCGCTTCGCGCTGAAATGGTTGATATCTACACGGATGTCAACGGCATCCTTACGGCAGATCCCCGCATCGTCGAGGATGCGAAGCCGCTCAGCTATGTAAGCTATACGGAGATTTGCAATATGGCTCATCAAGGTGCGAAGGTTATTCATCCTAGAGCAGTTGAGATTGCCATGCAATCCCAAATTCCGGTCAGAGTGCGGTCAACCTTCTCGGATAATGAGGGAACACTGGTTACCCAGCCGGAAGGCTTCAGAGATATACAATCCGGTATCGTGGACCGCTTTGTGACGGGAGTTGCTTATGTAAGCAATATTACGCAAATCTCAGTGGAGTGCGATCGCACGGAAGGTCTTCAACTGAAGGTTTTCAAATCGATGGCGGAACATTCCATCAGCGTGGACTTTATTAATGTTACCCCTACAGGAGTCCTTTATACGGTGTTTGACAGCGATTCGGAGAAGGCGATTGAAGTGCTGCAGAGCCTGGATTTGAAACCAAAAAGCTTGTCCGGCTGTGCGAAGGTGTCCGTCATTGGCGGCGGCATCAACGGGGTTCCGGGCATCATGGCCAAAATCGTGGAATCCTTGAGCGAGCACGATATTCCGATTCTGCAATCGGCAGATTCGAACACAACGATCTGGGTGCTAGTGAAGAAGGAAGATATGGCTCAAGCGCTGCGCGCTTTGCATCACAAATTCGAACTTCACCGATAAGTGCCTGAGATGAATCTGTTCGTTAAACGTTTGATAGGAAATACTATATATTAAGATTACTTACGAAGGAAGCTTGCCCGTTTGGGACAGCTTTAAGGAGGAATCATTGTGGATTTCGGAAGATTGATTACGGCTATGGTAACCCCATTTGATCAGAATGGCGAGATCAATTGGGACGAGACTGCGAGATTGATTGAGCACCTGATTGTGGAACAGAAGTCGGACTCCCTGGTCATTGCAGGGACGACGGGCGAATCGCCAACGCTTCGCGAAGACGAAAAGCTAGAATTGTTTAAGTTCGCAGTGAAGCAGGCGGATGGACGGAGCAAGATCATAGCAGGTACCGGCAGCAACGATACGGCACATTCTGCAGAATTGACGAAAAAAGCGGAAAGCTGCGGCGTCGACGGTATTTTGCTTGTCGCTCCGTATTATAATAAGCCGAATCAGGAAGGGCTTTACCAGCACTTTAAGGCGATCGCTGAAGCAACTTCCTTGCCTGTTATGCTGTACAACGTACCGGGACGGACGGGCGTCAGCCTAAGCACAGCCACTACCCTGCGTCTGGCTGAAATACCGAACATCGTTGCGACCAAGGAATGTGCTTCGATTGACCAGGTTACGGGCATTGCCGCAGGGGCTCCGGACGGGTTCATCGTATATTCCGGCGACGATTCCGCGGCACTGCCTGCTCTGGCCGTTGGTGCTTATGGAATCGTAAGCGTGGCCAGCCATATCGCCGGTGCCCGTATGAAGGATATGATCCAAGCCTATGTGGAAGGAAACGTGAAGGAAGCTGCCAAGCTGCATCAATCCTTGTTTCCGCTGTTCAAGGGCCTGTTTGAGTGTCCTGACCCGCTTCCGAACCCGGCGGCGGTTAAATTCGCTTTGATTGAGCGGGGCTATCAGGTCGGCGGCGTTCGCCTGCCGCTCGTTTCTCCTAGCGAGAGCGAGGCTGCATTTATCCGTAAGATGCTGTCTTCCTTGTAACCTGCCCACCGACCATACTCAAGCCACTGCCTTCGTCGAAGGCAGTGGCTTTCTTCGTTTTAAACCCTTAGTTTTCTGGGTATCCTATGGCTCACGAAGGTGGTTGACTTGTGTTTTCACTTTTTCATCATGTATAATGAATTCAAGTGACTGGGTGCGGTATTTTTTTGAAATTTAATATAACAATGGTACGACGTCCAAAACTATAGGAGGGTTAGATACATTTGTCTAAGAAAATAAGCAACGATAAACTATCGATTTTTGCCTTGGGCGGCGTCGGTGAGATCGGGAAGAACATGTATGTCATTCAATATGCCAATGACATCGTTGTCGTGGATGCGGGATTGAAGTTCCCAGAAGAAGATATGCTTGGGATTGATATTGTTATTCCTGATATTAGCTATTTAACGGAGAATCGCGACAAAGTGAGAGGGATTTTGCTGACTCACGGTCACGAGGACCATATCGGCGGCCTCCCTTACGTATTGAAACACTTGAATGTTCCTGTATACGGAACGAAATTGACGCTCGGATTGGTGGAAAACAAGCTCAGAGAAGCGAATTTGCTTGGTGAGACGAAGCGGATTCTGATCCATGCGGATTCGGAAGTACAACTCGGAAACACACTGAAAGCGACCTTCTTCAAGACCAATCACAGTATTCCGGATTCCGTAGGGATCTGTATCGAAACACCGGAAGGCAATGTTGTGCATACGGGAGACTTTAAGTTTGACCATACTCCGGTAAATGATCAGTATGCGGATCTGCAGCGTATGGCTGAGATCGGAAGCAAGGGAGTATTGGCTCTTCTGTCAGATAGTACGAACGCAGAGCGACCAGGCTTCACGCCTTCCGAGAAAAACGTGGGCATCGTGCTGGAAGATATTTTCCGCAAGGCCGAGCAGCGGGTGGTTGTTGCAACGTTTGCATCCAATGTGCATCGCATTCAACAGGTTGTCAACGCAGCCGAATCCACAGGGCGCAAAATAACGGTTATCGGAAGAAGCATGGTTAACGTGGTGTCCATTGCCGCTGAGCTTGGATACTTGTACATTCCGGACGGCATGCTGATCGAACCTGAAGAGGTTAACAAAATGGCGGCCGACCGCGTTGTCGTATTGTGTACAGGCAGTCAAGGAGAGCCGATGTCAGCGCTCACACGCATGGCACGTTCCACTCACCGCAAGGTGGATATTCTGCCAGGGGATACGGTTATCATTGCAGCGACACCGGTTCCAGGTAATGAAAAATATGTCGGCCGTACGATTGATGAGTTGTTCCGTCTTGGAGCAGACGTGATTTATAGTGGATCCAACTCGGGTGTCCACGTATCGGGTCACGGCAGCCAGGAAGAACTCAAGCTGATGCTGAATTTGATGAAACCGCAATTTTTCATCCCTGTCCATGGCGAATACCGGATGCAGCGCAGACACGCTCTGCTAGCAGAGTCCGTTGGTGTTGATCCCGATAACATCTTTATTACCGATATCGGTGAAATTGTGGAAATTCAAGGCGGCTCGGCCCGCAAAGCCGGCAAAGTAACCGCTGGCAATGTTCTGATTGACGGACTTGGCGTTGGTGACGTAGGAAACATCGTACTGCGCGATCGCAAGCTTCTGTCCCAGGACGGAATTCTGGTCGTTGTCGTTACCTTGAGCAAGCAAAACGGCTCCATCGTATCCGGTCCTGATATTATTTCGCGTGGATTCGTATACGTACGGGAATCCGAAGGGCTTCTGGATGAAGCCAACCGTATCGTTTCCAGCACGCTTCAGAAGCTGATGAGTGAAAACGTGAACGAATGGGCGTCACTGAAGACCAGCGTAAAAGACGCTTTGGGACGCTTCTTGTATGAACAAACACGTCGCAGACCGATGATCTTGCCGATCATTATGGAAGTCTGATACAAGATAACAACATAAATCAGGCACACAGTCGCCCCTTTTTCGCAGGTAATAATTGGACGGTTCCCGCGAAAGAGGGGCTTTTTATAGGTTGATCCTGAAACTTCTCCTGATTCATTTCGGGAGGAGTTTTTTGTAGTTTCTGCAATGACGACTTCTTGCTGAATGCATCGGATGAGCATAAAATAGTCCCGTCATTTGCCATACTAAGGTTTAGCTATGTGTTGGTTGCAGCAGCTAGACATTAAGATAAAGGCAGGGATGCGCAGTGGACAACGATCAATGGATGACCGGCAGCAGAAAAGGAGAATGGACTGGTGAGACGGAGGCTCCTCAGGTCATCCCCACCGAGGAAGCCAAGAAAGCGGCCGTTACGGAAACCATACAGCAGCTGGGACAGACGGGACTTCCGACCGGCGGGGAATCGAACGTATTTTGCATGACGATAATTGGACAAATCGAGGGCCATATCGTGCTGCCGCCGCAAAATAAAACGACCAAATACGAGCATATGATTCCACAGCTCGTGGCAGCTGAACAAAACCCGCGGATCGAAGGACTCTTGATCATTCTCAATACCGTTGGCGGTGACGTGGAAGCCGGACTTGCCATAGCCGAGATGATTGCATCGCTCAGCAAACCGACCGTAACGGTAGTCATTGGAGGCGGGCATAGTATCGGCGTCCCGATCGCTGTAGCAGCAGACCACTCGATCATCGCGGAGAGCGCGACGATGACCATTCATCCGATCCGGATGAGCGGGTTAGTCATTGGCGTGCCGCAAACCTTTGAATACATGGAGAAAATGCAGGAGCGGGTTGTGCGTTTTGTTACGAGCCATTCGAGGATAACAGAGGAACAGTTTAAGGATCTGATGTTTAAAACCGGTGAATTGAACAGGGATATCGGTACTGCGGTTTCGGGTACAGACGCCGTCAAATATGGCCTCATGAACGAAGTGGGGGGAATCGGGCAGGCATTAAGCCGGTTGAACAGTATGATTGCAGAACGTAAAACGATAAGCCCTGGGGGGATAACGCAATGATATGGTACAGCGTCATGCCTTTGGATCCGACCGGGCTGCTGCAAGGAGAGCCGGCAGCCGTTACGTCCAGGGAAATTCGGGTTGAAGGAATACTGATGGAAGTTGAACCGATAGCAGAGGATCAGGCGAAAATTGTCCGTTTACTCGACTGCGGTCTTCAAGATTACTTGAATCCACGCTATTCTCCCGGGGCAATGATTCGCTATATTCCGACGGTAGAAAATGAGGCTAAAGGCTGAAAACAGAACATAGGTACGCCACCGAATATTATGCTATAATATGGATTCGGGGGTGACACTTTTGGCAAAACGGAAAAGAAAGAAGAAGGCAGCCTTTGCAGCCGTTTTGAAGTATGAAATTTATGGGATTGTATTGATGACACTTTCGGTCATTGCATTATCCGGAGAAGCACCGGTGGGGCGTTCCCTGTCCAAGATGTCGGGATATCTGCTGGGCAAGTATTATTTTATCATCCCCCTAATCGGCATTTATTACGGGTTAATGGTGATGATTCACCGGAAATGGCCCAAACGCTGGAACAGCAGACGCACCGGTGTCCTTCTCTTGGTGTTATCGCTCACTTTAATGAGCAGTATTGCAGGTTTGGAGTCGAAGCTGGCCCCGATTGGACAATTGAATGCGTCAAATGCGATGAGCCAGATACATAGTGATTTGCAAGGCGAGCTCCTTCATGCCGGGGCAGATGATGGACATCATCCCGTCATGGGCAGAGACATCAGCGGCGGTTACATTGGAGCACTGCAGTTTGCCTTTCTGTTAATGTTGTTTGGCAGCATAGGGGCGAAGTTGATTGTGATTGTCATGTTGGTTATCAGCTTCATGCTGATCACCAACCTGTCCTATGTTGATTTAATGCGGATGTTCCGCGTGAGGGTTGTAAAGGCCGGAGAACGGATTCAGAAAAAAGTGAACAGCCAGCAGACCAAATCAAGAGCGGCAGCAAAATCAAGCGCGAAGGAACAACGTATGCAGCTGCCGGAGGATTTGGATGAGGATGATGATCTGGATGATATGGAGGGCATGAGGTTGCCGCGCCGTAAAGCGCCGCAATTCTTCCAGCTGTTCGGTTCCAAAGGGAGCAAACGGGACGAAGCAGTAGAAGAGGCCCGGGATGCTGCGGATGAGGCGTCTCCGGTATTTACGGTTGGTAACGGACATGGTGCTAAGGAGAAAGAGGAGGTCGTCCTGTTCAACAGTCCGGTTCAACCTGAGGAAGAAGCGAACGTGATCTCTCCTGCAGCTGAATCCGTGCCTTCATCGCCGATTATTCGCGATTTCTTCGAACAAGTGAAACAAGAAGGGCGCCTGGATGACGAGTACGATGATCACGAAACCGTGATACCTCCGTTGCAAGAGGAATCTCCTGGGGACACCGCAGCGAGTCCTGAGCCCATCGCTGGCAGCCTTGAAACTTTAAATGGCGAGTTGAGTGGAGCTATACCTGCTACTACGGATAACGGAGGGCATGAGGGAACAGCACCGGCAGCGCCGCCGGCTCCCCCGCCCAAGCCGTACAAGCTGCCTCCATTCCGGCTGCTATCCAAACCCAATAACGGCGGTAAGGGTGGAGACCAGAACGATTATATGCAGACAGCGCGCAAGCTGGAAGCGACGCTGGAAAGTTTCGGCGTTCGGGCCAAGGTGCTGGAGGTTGTTCGGGGGCCGTCGGTAACCCGCTATGAAATTCAGCCGGACATCGGGGTTAAGGTCAGCCGGATTGTCAATCTGACCGATGATATTGCACTAGCGCTTGCGGCCAAGGATATCCGGATGGAAGCGCCGATTCCCGGCAAATCAGCCATCGGGATCGAAGTGCCGAACAACGAAGTTTCACTAGTTACGATGAGAGAGGTTATGGAGACGCCGACGTTCCAGGACGCGGAATCGAAGCTTTCGATTGCATTTGGCCGTGATATTTCAGGCCAGACCATTGTCGGTAACTTGGCGCGGATGCCCCATCTTCTTGTTGCAGGTGCAACGGGTTCGGGTAAATCCGTATGTATCAACGGCATTATTACCAGCATTCTGTATAAAGCGAAGCCGGATGAGGTTAAATTCCTGATGGTCGATCCGAAGATGGTCGAGCTCAATGTTTACAACGGGATTCCGCATTTGATGGCACCGGTGGTAACCGATCCGAAGCGGGCATCCTTGGCACTTAAGAAAATCGTAGTCGAGATGGAGAAGCGGTATGAGCTGTTCTCCAAATCCGGGACGCGAAATATTGAGGGCTACAACAATCTGATGAAGGATAATTTGCCGGCAGTGTTGCCGTATATCGTTGTTATCGTGGACGAGCTGGCCGATTTGATGATGGTTGCAGCCAACGATGTGGAAGACGCGATCACGCGACTGGCCCAGATGGCCCGTGCTGCGGGGATCCACTTGATCATCGCGACGCAGCGTCCG
The DNA here is from genome assembly GCF_050279985.1 of Paenibacillus sp. NPDC093718. NCBI lineage: Bacteria > Bacillati > Bacillota > Bacilli > Caryophanales > Paenibacillaceae > Paenibacillus > Paenibacillus sp. NPDC093718. Next base: position 388,515 of record NZ_JBNNUS010000001.1, on the reverse strand, counting down.
TCAGTCGACGTTATTACCGGGGTCATTAAAGCGAACATTCCGTCGCGCATTGCCTTTGGCGTGTCATCGCAGGTCGATTCCCGAACGATTCTGGATATGGCCGGGGCGGAGAAGCTGCTCGGCCGCGGGGATATGCTGTTTATGCCGATGGGCTCCTCCAAGCCGATCCGGGTCCAGGGTGCTTTCATGAGTGATCATGAGGTCGAGAATATCGTGGATTTTGTCCGGGATCAAGGACAGGCGGAGTATGACGAGTCGTTGGTGCCTGAGATAGAGGAATCCGCCGGCGCAGACGAAGAAGAATTGGATGAGCTGTATGAGCAGGCGGTGACTATCGTATTGGAAGCTAAGCAAGCGTCCGTATCGCTGCTGCAGCGGAGAATGCGCGTAGGTTATACCCGTGCAGCACGTCTCATCGATTCGATGGAGGCTCGCGGGGTTATCGGACCTTATGAGGGAAGCAAACCGCGGGAAGTGCTGATGTCCATGGAGCAATATCAGCAACAGCAGAATCGAATCAGTTAAGGGAGCCGATCCCGCAACTTCAAACAAAGGAAGCGAACAACCAGACTGTTGGGTTGATCGCTTCCTTTTTTGTTGGTTCACGTGGTGCTATTCATTTTGCGGTATTTGCTTGCCGTCAGTTTCATAATTTTCTTAAAGGTTCGGTCAAAATGCGTCAGGCTTTCAAAGCCGATGGATTCGGCGATGTCCACGATTTTCAGGTCCGTATCCGTTAGAAGGCGCTGCGCTTCGCGAATACGGGTGAGGTTCAAATAATTAATGATCGTAAAGCCCGTAATTTCTTTGAATATCCGGGACAGGTAGAACGGGCTGATGTAGAAGGTTTCGGCTAATAGCTGCAGCGTGATTTTGTCTGCATAATGGACGTGAATATACTTAACGACGTCCGTGATTTTCTGATGGAGCGGATTCATGGAAGTGTGAGCAGGCAGCGAGGCGGAATGGGTTAACCGAGAGGTTTTAATGAGTAACTCCGTAAGCAGCACCTGCAGCATATACTCGTACGAAGCCGATCTTTCTCGGATTTCATCGGCCATTTTATTCAAAATTTGCATGATGATTGCTTGCTCTGGAACGGTTAAACGCAGCAGTGGTCTATCCTGATTAAACATGCTCAGCAATCCGGATGCCAGCAAGGGATGGCCTCCCAGAAAAGAATCGCTAAAATTAATGACGATACGTTCATGCTCCGGATCGCCTTGTCCCGAGGTTTTATGAACGTCAAATTTATTGATGAGAATGAGGTCTCCCGCCTGGATGGTATACAATTTTTCTTTTATAAAATAATGACGCTCGCCTGTAACCAAATAGTAGATTTCATAGGTTCCGTGATAATGGTTATTTCGTTCAAAGGGCTTTGTGCGATGAATGCGATGGTAGTAAAATTCCCCTTCTTCTTCCCCGTAGGTTACGGTATGGGTATTGCTGGATATCATAATCTGCCCCCGCTTCGTTTCAATTCATTCATGATCAGGCTTATTCTAATACTTCAGTTATATTGTACCAACTTCTATTAAGCAAAACAAAGCAAGATATGTTGAATGAGTCTTCAATTTCGCAATAAAAGTGAAGAAATCCAACTGATGATGCTGTAGCATAGTAGGTAAATCTACAGAAATGGACGGTGTTATCATGAGACCTTTTATGGATGAACATTTTTTGCTCAATAACGAGACTGCACGCACCTTATACCATGATTATGCAAAAGACATGCCAATCATCGACTACCACTGTCATCTGAGTCCGCAGATGATCGTTGACAATCACAGGTTTGAGAACTTGACCGAAGCGTGGATTAACGGCGATCACTACAAATGGCGGGCCATGCGAGCCGCTGGAGTAGAAGAGGCATACATCACGGGCGGCCCGGGTGTGAGTGATTATGATCGCTTCTTGGCTTGGACGCGCACCGTTCCGATGACGATTGGCAATCCATTATTCCATTGGTCTCATCTGGAGCTGCAAAGACTATTCGGCATTCAGGATATCATTAATGAACAGAATGCTCCGCAGATATGGGAAGCAGCAAACAAGCGACTGCAGGATAATGATTTGACCACACGGGGATTGATCGTTTCAAGCCGCGTGAAGGTGGTCTGCACGACCGATGATCCGACGGATAGCTTGGAATATCACATCAAGCTGGCGGAGGAAGGCGATGCCGGTTTTCAGATGCTTCCGTCATTCCGTCCGGACAAGGGACTGGAGATTAACCGGGAGACGTTCCTTCCGTGGGTGAAATTGTTGGCGGGCCGAAGCCGGATGGAGATTACGGAGTATTCGGCATTCCTGAAGGCACTTGAGCAGCGGGCAGAGTTTTTCCATTCGGTTGGCGGTCGGGTATCCGATCATGCGCTGGATTACGTGCCCTATCAAGAGGTTACCGAGACCCAAGCGGCTGACATCTTCCTGAAAGCGCTTAATGGGGAGCGGGTTTCCCGTCAGGAAGAGGATCAATTCAAAACGTATACGCTGCTTTTTCTGGGCCAAATCTACGCAAGACTCGGCTGGGTCATGCAATTTCATATTAACGCCCAGCGTAACAATAACACCCGGATGTTCCGACAATTGGGTCCGGATACCGGTTATGATTCCATTCACGATAGTCCAATCGCGGTACCGCTTGTAAAGCTGATGGATCGGCTCGATCAAGAGCGGTCACTTCCACGAACGATTCTTTATTCGCTTAACCCAAGCGATAACGATATTCTCGCAGCACTTATCGGCAGTTTTCAAGGCGACGGTATTCCGGGCAAAATTCAGTTCGGTTCTGCGTGGTGGTTCAACGATACCAAAGACGGTATGGTCGACCAGATGAGCAAACTCGGCAATATGGGATTATTAAGCCGATTTGTCGGCATGCTGACCGACTCCAGAAGTTTCTTGTCTTACACCCGTCATGAGTATTTCCGGCGGATTCTTTGCAATCTCCTCGGAGAGTGGGTTACACGGGGAGAAGCACCGAATGATCTTCCATGGCTCGGGGGAATCGTCCAGGATATTTGTTACAACAACGCCGAGAGCTATTTTCGATTTGGCCGGACGGAAGGGAGATAAGAAATGGATACGAAGACAGATCGTGGCCGGGCATTGAGGTTGGTAGGACGCGATTCTTTACAAATACAACAGCGGCATGACCTGGATATGTTGAGCCTTCCCGTTAAAGTGCTGCAAATAGGCGAGGGCAATTTTCTAAGAGGGTTCTTTGACTGGATGATATATGAATGCAACCGGCAGGGTCTGTTCCAAGGGAGCGTAGCCGTCAGTCAGCCAAGACCTGGGGGAGCACGCAAGCTGGAGCAGCTTCGGGAGCAGGAAGGGATTTACGGCTTGCTGACCCGAGGCCTGCAGGATGGCCGGAAGATCGAGGAGGAGTTATGGATCCCGGTGTTCTCGGAGATGATTGACCCCTATGCGGAATGGGAGCATTTCTTGAGTGTGGCCGAGCTGGATTCCCTGGAGATCATAGTCTCCAATACAACGGAAGCGGGTCTCGTATATCAGCTTAGTGACTGGAATCCGTCGGAAACGCCGATGTCATTCCCCGCTAAGCTGACCATGCTTTTATATCGGCGTTATGAGCGTTATGAAGGCTCGCCTGACAAGGGCCTGTTGATCCTCCCATGCGAGCTGCTGGAACGAAACGGGGATATCTTGCGATCGATTGTGCTGCGGCATGCGGAGGATTGGGGACTTTCGTCGGCTTTTCGGAGCTGGATTGAGGAATGCAACCTGTTTCTGAACTCGCTTGTGGACCGGATCGTAACCGGATATCCGGAAGAGGCCGAGCGCTATTTTGACAAATGGGGTTATGAAGACCGATTGTTGAACACGGCGGAGCCCTATTATTTCTGGGCTATTGAGGGCGACCCCTCTTTGGAGTCCAGGCTGCCCCTGCAGTCGGCGGGTCTTCAGGTAAACTGGGTGCCCGATCTGACCCCGTACCAGGTAAGAAAAGTAAGAATCTTGAATGGAACGCATACGCTGATGGCTTCCATCGGCATGCTTCACGGTTTCACTGAAGTAAGAGAAATCGCAGAGAGCTTGGAATGGGGAGAAGATATTCGCAGCGCAATGCTGCAAGAGATCGTCCCCTTGGTGCCTCTCCCGCCGGAAGAGGTTACGGCTTATGCAGAAACGGTGTGGGAGCGATTCCGCAATCCTTTTCTTCGGCATAAGCTCCAGGATATTGCCATGAACAGCATCTCCAAATTCAAGGTGAGACTTTTGCCAAGCTTAAAGGAATATGCCAGTTCGCACAATACGCCCCCAAGCCTCATAACTCGGGGATTGGCCTCTTTGATCCGTCTGTATCATGCCAAACAAGTAGAAGAGCAGTGGTACGGAACGTGTCTTGATGGTGAACGGATGCTGTTAAGAGATGATCCGGACAGTCTGATGACATTCTATCAAGCGTGGCAAAAGGTAGAAGACGGGGAATGGAGTATACGTCAGCTTGTGGCATCCATTCTTGGCGATCAGGCTTTATGGGGCGAGGATTTGAACCGGATATCCAATCTTCATGAAGCGGTAAGCCGTTATATCGAAGAAATGGAGCTGATCGAGGCATGAGCGACATCGTCATACTTCATCACAAGGACGATGTCGGTATCGCGCTTCGTCCTTTGTCGGCAGGAGAACATGCCATCGGGCTTCTGAACGGGAAGGAGCATGCCATCGAGGTAACCGAGAATGTGCCAAAAGGTCACAAGGTAGCTCTTCGATTGATAGAGCCGGGCAGCCATGTTTTGAAATTCGGTTATTCGATCGGATTGGCGAAGGAAGTCATTTTGCCGGGGAGATGGATCCATACCCACAATTTGAAAACCGGACTGTCCGGTGAAGTGGAATATCATTATAAGCCTGGTGCAGAAGCAGCGGCTCAGGAATCACCGACGGTTATGGAGTCCCCAACGTTCCAGGGGTATATCAGACCCAGCGGTCAGGTTGGGATCCGCAACGAAATTTGGATCATCAACACCGTCGGCTGCATTAACAAAACCTGCGAGCTGTTAGCGCGCATGGCTGGCCAGCAGTTCCAGGGGAGAGGCATTGATGGGGTTTATCACTTTCCGCATCCCTACGGCTGCTCGCAGCTTGGAGATGATCTAAGCCATACCCAGCGTCTGCTCTCGTCCCTGGCCCAGCATGGCAATGCGGCAGGCGTGCTTATTATCGGGCTCGGCTGCGAGAACAACCAGATCGATCAAATGCAGGCAATGATTGGCGAGCAGGACGGAAAACGAATCCAATATATGCGTGCTCAGGACATGGAGGATGAATTGGAGGAGGGGTTGTCCCTCATCTCGGAGCTCGTGGAATATGCCGAGACTTTCAAACGGACTGCGGTTCCTCTGTCCAAGCTGAAGATCGGACTGAAATGCGGCGGGTCGGACGGTCTGTCGGGCATTACAGCCAATCCGCTGGCGGGCCGTATTGCGGATACCATCACCGCTCACGGTGGTACTGCTCTTCTGACAGAGGTGCCGGAGATGTTCGGAGCCGAAACGATCCTGATGGACCGGGCCGCCGATGAGCAGGTGTTCCAGGATATTACGTTGCTCATTAACAATTTCAAGCAATATTTCGTATCGCACGGACAGGAAATCTATGAAAATCCTTCTCCCGGTAATAAAGACGGCGGCATCACAACCCTGGAGGAGAAATCGCTGGGGTGTACTCAAAAAGGGGGAAACGCCACCGTATCAGATGTACTCCGTTACGGCGTAAGATCAACGAAGCCGGGGTTAAACCTGATCGAGGCGCCAGGCAACGACCTTGTATCGGTTACGGCCCTGGCTGCAGCGGGGGCTCATCTCGTGCTGTTCACGACGGGGAGAGGGACGCCGTTTGGTGGTCCGGTTCCCACCGTCAAAATCGCCACCAATTCCGAACTGGCCGCTCGTAAAAAGCATTGGATTGATTTTAATGCAGGCGCTTTGCTGGAAGGTAAAACCATGGATGAGCTTCATGAGGAACTCATGGATCGTATCGTCCAATTAGCCTCGGGCGTTGAACAGACGAGAAATGAACGCAATGGCTTCCGGGAAATATCCATTTTTAAGGATGGCGTCATTTTATAGCGTGAGCTGTTGGAACATGATTTTTAAAAAGAGGAGGAGCCTATATGTCCAATCCCATTCAGCAGCAAGAACAGTTGACCTTGTCACCCCTAGAGCTCGGCACCAAGGCTTGCCAATCGATCATGGAAATGTATTCGCCGGAGCAGCTGCCGCCCGCAGGACGGTGGCATTACCACCAGGGTGTATTTCTGGTTGGAATGTCTCAATTATGGAAATTTAGCGGTGAATCAAAGTTTTTGGATTACGTTAAGGGTTATGTCGATCATCTGGTGGATTCCAACGGGAATCTGCTGCTGGAGCGGGGGGAGCTGGATTCCGTTCAAGCGGGCCTGCTCCTGATGGAGCTGGATGCTGTATGTCCCGAACATCGGTACAGGGCTGCCGCGGATAAACTGCTCCGTCTGTTATCTACCTTAAATCGGACCACGGATGGAGGATACTGGCATAAGGATCGCTACCCTTACCAGATGTGGCTGGACGGCTTGTATATGGGTGGCGTGTTCACGATGAAATATGCCCAGCAGTATAATAAACCGCATTTATTTGATGAAGTGCTGTTCCAGGAGAGGCTGATGCGCTCCCATACCAAGGATCAGGCAACCGGGTTATTTTATCACGCCTGGGACGAGAGCAGGACGATGCCTTGGGCTGATCCGGTTAGCGGGCAATCTCCGGAATTTTGGGGGCGCGCATTAGGCTGGTATGCGCTGTCGATTGTGGAGTTCCTTGATTTACTGCCTGAGGATCATCCGGCGAGGGAAGAGCTGGCTGTTGTGCTCCGTGAATTAAGTGAGGCGCTGGTTCGTTATCAGGATCCGCTTACCGGGCTGTGGTATCAAGTTCTAGATAAAGGGGACCGTGAGGACAATTGGCTGGAAACCTCTAGCTCTAGTCTCTTCATATATACCTTGGCCAAAGGGATTCGACTCGGTTATCTGGATTCATCCTTGATCTCCCATGCTAGACATGGATATAACGGCCTGGCTCAATCCGTATATGTGGATGGTCAGGGACATCTGGTCATGCCCAAGATCTGTATCGGTACAGGTGTCGGCGATTATAAGCATTATGTGGAAAGGCAGCAATGCGAGAATGACCTCCATGGTGTTGGGGCGTTGGTCATGGCGTGCGTAGAGCTTGGCAGGATATATGGATAAATCCGTGGATGAGCGTTAAATCTATTCCGAATATCAATGAGCTGTTCCTCTGAGGAACAGCTCTCTTTGTGCTGCGATGATGTGCTGTCTTCGTTCAGTCCTCTCGGGAACAGGTGCATAGGAAACTGGCAGGCTTGTCATAATAACGGTAGCGAGGCTTGTTAAACCACAAGAGAAAGGTAGAGCGCAGCATGAAAAACTCAAGAATCTGGATTCTAATAAGCATTGCGATTCTGTTGTCTGCCGTTGTCTTCGCTCAGGGAGGCCTGGAAACAGATCATTCGAATCTTCAGGAAGCTTTGCCAACCTTTAGCCAGCAGACCATCAAATTTGGTTCTACCGGCGAAGATGTGTATGAGCTGCAAGGCCGTCTGAAACACCTGGGCTTTTATCACGGGAAAATTGACAGCGTATTTGGCTCCAAAACCCAAGGAGCCGTTAAATGGTTCCAATCGGAGTTTGGCATGAAGGTAGACGGTATCGTAGGACCGAAGGTCAAGCTTAAACTGTATAATGCAACCAAGGATTTCCGTCCGACCGCTCCGAAGGCTCATGAAGGTGGAGGCGGTGCAGCGGCTGGTGGAGGTGGCGGTTCAGCAAACAATGAAAGTGGCAATAACAACTTAGCCTCATCTGATTCAATGGGCCTTTCAGAGAACGATTTGAGAATCATGGCGAATGCCGTATATGGCGAAGCTCGAGGAGAGCCGTTCGAAGGCCAGGTTGCCGTAGCGGCGGTTATTCTCAACCGGGTAAAATCACCAAGCTTCCCGAATACGCCGCATGGGGTTATATTTGAGCCGAGAGCCTTTACCGCGGTAGCCGACGGTCAAATATGGCTTGAACCGAACGAGCAGGCGAAGAAAGCAGTACAGCAGGCGCTGAGCGGCTGGGATCCGACAGGAGGCTGCCTGTACTATTTCAATCCGAAAACGGCCACCTCGCCATGGATTTGGACCCGCCCTCAAGTCAAAACCATCGGTCAACATATATTCTGTATGTAAGCCGTAAACAACAGCAACCGGGGCCTGTCTTCGGTTGCTTCTTCACTTTGCAATGGGTTAGAATGAAAGTTATCTATGAAGTAAATTTTGGCAACGACAATCCATGATGTAAGGGGATATGGACCTTGACGAAAACGGAATTTGAACACGGTACAGTCGGAGGAATTCGGATTCACGTATTACCGACCAACCGATTCAAGACATTTGCGATATCGCTTTACGCCGGAAGTCCGTTAGCAGAAGAAACCGTGACCTCGACCGCGCTTACACCTTTTGTGCTGCGCAGAGGGACGTTTTCCTATCCGGAAACGCGAGCTTTCCGAGAACAGCTGGAGCAGCTGTACGGCGCTGGATTTGGATTTGATGTGTATAAGCGCGGCGATTATCAGATCGTGCACTTTCGCATGGATACGATCAATGACTCTTTTGTTAAGAGTCCGGAGAGCCTGCTGCGCTCTTCATTTGCTTTTTTGGGCGAAGCTTTCACCCAGCCCGTGTTAGAGAATGGAGCATTCCGCAAATCTTATGTACAGACCGAGAGAGACACGGTTCGCAAGAAGCTGGAGTCCATCGTCAATGATAAGATTCGTTACGCTGCGGAGCGCTGCATCGAGGTTATGTGCAAGAACGAACCGTATCGGCTGCATCCGTTAGGAGAACGGAAGGATCTTGACGGTATCACGCCGGAAGGCTTGTATGAGTCCTATCAGAACTGGCTTAATGAATCCGTTCTGGATCTGTATGTGGTTGGCGATACGAGTTTGGATGAGGTGAAGAAGCTCGTAGAGGAGCATTTTAAACTGAACAGAACAGCAAGCAAGGATTATGTTCCTTCCTCCACGCGAACGGCAGCGAGCGGGACGCAGACGGTCGTGGAGAAGCTGGACATTAATCAAGGCAAGCTCAACATGGGTCTGAGAAGCACCATTACTTACGGAGATGATGAGTATGCCGCCGCTCTTTTGTATAACGGGATTTTGGGCGGTTACCCGCATTCAAAGCTGTTCGTTAACGTGAGGGAGAAGGAAAGCCTGGCGTATTACGCGTCGTCCCGATATGACAGCCATAAAGGAATTGCAACCATCCAGTCCGGCATCGAGGTTCAAAATTTCGAGAAGGCTGTCAAAATTATTCAACAGCAGCTCGATGACATGGCCAAGGGTGCCATTACGGATATCGAAATGACCCAAACGAAAGCCATGATCCGCAACGTCATTAAGGAAATGCAGGATTCGGCCTTTGAGATGATTGCGTATGATTTCAACCGCACGCTGTCGGGCCGGGAACGTACGCCGGATGAGCTGCTGCAGCAGGTGGAAGGCATTACAGTGGATGATGTGAAGCAAGCGGCTTCGGCATTTTCGCTGGATACGATCTATTTCCTGAAAGGTCAAAAGGAGGAATAGCCGGTGGAGAGCATTCATTATGACAACCTGCAGGAAACGCTGTATTACGAAGTGATGGATAACGGTCTGCACGTGTATGTGCTGCCTAAACCCGGCTTCCAGAAAACCTATGCGACCTTTGCAACCAAATATGGTTCGGTGGATAACCATTTCAAGGTTGAAGGCGAGTCCGAAACTCGCGTTCCTGATGGCATTGCGCATTTTCTTGAGCACAAAATGTTTGAGGAGCCGGAAGGCGATATTTTTGCCAAGTTTGCCTCGAACGGCGCCTCGGCGAATGCCTTTACCAGTTTTGACCAAACGGTGTATCTTTTTTCTGCCACGGAGAACATCCATGAAAATTTGGAGACGCTGATCAATTTCGTGCAGAATCCTTACTTTACCGATCAGAACGTAGAGAAGGAAAAGGGGATTATCGGGCAGGAAATCAACATGTATCAGGACAATCCGGACTGGCGCGTATACTTCGGTCTTATCGAAGCGATGTACAAGGTGCACCCGGTGCACATCGATATTGCCGGTACGGTGGAATCCATCGGAACGATTACGAAGGAAGATCTGTACACGTGCTACAATGCCTTTTATCATCCGAGCAACATGCTGCTGTTCGTGGTGGGCGGCGTAGATCCTGTTGAAACGATGAACCTGATCCGTTCGAATCAAGCCGGGAAATCGTATGAGAAGCAAGGCTCCATCGAGCGTTTATTCGATCCGGAGCCGCAGGGAGTTGAAGAGAAGCGGCGAGAGAGCCGGCTGGCCGTATCGCTGCCGAAATGCCTGTTCGGCTTCAAGGAGAAGCAGGTCGGTTTAACGGCCGAGGAGCAGCTGCACCGAGATTTGACGACGAAGCTGATGATGGACCTCCTGTTCGGATCCAGTACGGAATTGTATCAGCAGCTGTATGACGAGGATTTGATATCCGACAGCTTCGGCCATGAATATAACAGCTCACCCCAGTATGCGTTCTCTGCGGTTGGCGGAGATACGAAGGATCCGGACCAACTTCTGGCGCGCATCCGCACTGAGGTGGATAAGCTAAAGGCAACCGGATTTCAGGCATCCGACTTTGAACGTGCCCGCAAGAAGAAAATGGGCGGATACTTGCGCATGCTTAATTCCCCTGAAAATATTGCTCATGAATTCACTCGCTATCAGTTCCGCGGGGCCGATTTCTTCAAGGTTCTACCGGTTTATGAATCCATTACCATAGATGATGTAAACCGCCGTCTGCAGGAGCATATCGATTGGGATCAATTGGCCGTATCGATCGTTGTGAGTCCGTAATGAAGCAAGACATGGGAAGAGAATTGAAACCGATCGGGGAAATGACGGTACTGATCACGGGTGCCAGCAGAGGTATTGGAGCGGCTGTTGCCGAGCGTTTTGCTTCGGTACGCATGAATGTGGTTATCCATTACATGAATTCGCATGAAGCGGCCAATGAAGTTGCCCGCCGCTGTATGGCCTATGGTGCTAAGGTATTAACCGTATCCGCGGACCTTCGCGACAAAGAGCAAATATTGCGCATGAAAGAGAAGCTTCAGAGTCATGATATGGAGCCAGATATCCTGGTAAACAACGCCGGGGTATCCCATTACGGGCTTCTGTCTGACGTGACGGAAGAAGAGTGGGACACTTTGATGTCCATTAACCTGAGAGGGATGTTTCTGTGTTCCCAGGCGTTTATGGGACGTATGATCTCCCAGCGATTTGGCAGGATCATCAATGTGTCCTCGATCTGGGGATTATCGGGTGCCTCCTGCGAGGTATTGTATTCAACAAGCAAGGGCGGCGTTAACGCCTTTACGAAGGCCCTTGCGAAGGAGCTTGCCCCATCAGGCGTGACGGTGAACGCCGTTGCGCCCGGCGCGGTCGATACGTCCATGCTGGGGCATCTGGAATCGGATGAGATCCGCATGCTGGAGGATGAAATTCCGGTCGGCAGATTGGCGCAGCCGGATGAGATTTCATCACTGGTGTATTTTCTGGCGCTGCCCGAGTCGAGCTACATTACCGGGCAGGTGATCAGCCCGAATGGCGGTTGGGTGACCTGATCGTCATTCGTGGTGCAATTCACCACTCATAAGGTATTGGTTACGGGGACATATTACTATTGTTACTTTAAATCTGAATTGCCACCATGCAAAAGGAGGATTTAATTCATGTCATCCGTAATCAAAAACTTTGATTCCTGGAAGAAATTCCTGGGCGAGCGCGTCGTTCAAGCCGAGAAAGCGGGTATGAGTGAAGACACCATTTCTCAGCTGGCTTATGAGATCGGTGATTTCCTCGATGAGAAGGTTGATCCGCAAAACTCATCCAACCGGGCACTGAAAGAATTGTGGGATGTAGGTAACGAGGAAGAACGCCACGTTATCGCGCGTCTGATGGTGAAACTGGCCAAGAACAACGCATAACCCTCTTGCAAAAAGCCCCCCGCGAACGGGGGCTTTTTGTCAAGAAAAAAGAATGTAATTTTCATGTCATCGTTAATACTTGCCTTTCATTTTTATTTTATATATCATTAACGTGACCCATTTTTCATTTGACCTGTTTTTGCGTGCAATTTTCGCTGGAATTTGTCGAATATTGATGGAAAAGAAGTGCAAAGAGGTGTCTTTGTGGAATCGAATCAATGGTACATGGAATACAAGATACATAAGAACCGGCCTGGTTTGCTCGGCGATATTGCATCCGTGTTAGGTATGCTCGAAGTAAACATACTGACCATTAACGGCGTTGAAGGCCAAACTCGCGGAATGCTGCTGGAAACGGATGATGAAGAAAAAATTATCCTGATGGGCAAAATGTTAAACAAAATGAAAAATATTACGGTAACAGCCTTGAGACCCCCGAAACTGGTCGATATTTTGGCTGTCCGACATGGACGATATATTGACCGGGACTCGGATGATCGTAAAACGTTCCGTTTTACGCGTGATGAGCTCGGTTTACTTGTTGATTTTTTGGGTGAATTGTTCAAAAGGGAGGGTAATCAAGTTATCGGTCTTCGCGGAATGCCCCGCGTCGGCAAAACCGAGTCCATTATCGCCGGCAGCGTCTGCGCGATGAAGCGCTGGACCTTTGTTTCTTCTACGCTGCTCCGTCAAACCATTCGCAGTCAACTCTCCGAGGACGAGATGAATTCGAACAATGTTTTTATCATTGACGGCATTGTGAGCACGATTCGATCCAACGAACGTCACTATCAGCTCCTGCAGGATATCATGGGAATGGAGAGCACGAAGGTGATCGAGCATCCGGATATTTTTGTTCGCGAATCCGAATATTCCTATGAGGATTTTGACATTATAATCGAATTGCGAAACAATCCGGAAGAGGAAATCGTTTATGATACGTTCACGGGCTCTTATAGTGACGATTTATAATATTGTTTTTGACTTTGACCACGAATTTCTAAAGTAGGAGGTGATGGCATGTCCGAACTGGGACAGCAATTAAGGGAGGCGCGTCTACAAAAAGGGATGAGCCTTGATGATGTGCAGGAAATGACAAAAATACGCAAGCGATACTTGGAAGCCATCGAGGCAGGGGATTACAAAGTACTTCCCGGCAGTTTTTACGTGCGGGCATTCATCAAAACCTATGCGGAAGCGGTGGGGATTGACCCGGACGAACTGCTTGAAGGCCATAAACAGGATGTGCCTAAATCCGAACCGGAAGCGACGATGGAACCGGTTATTCAAAAACGTGCCGCCAGACCTTCAGCCGAACGGAACATGAAATGGCTGCCTACATTACTGATGTGGACATTCCCGATTCTGATCGTTGTTGTCATTTATTTGGTGGCAATCAATTCGAATGAGCCTAAGGATGAACCTCCGGTAAGCAATAATGATCAGACACAGACGGATCAAGCGCAAAAGCCGGAAGACCCGGGCAATACGGATCCCGCCACGCCAGGTGACGGCGCGCAGGGCGGGGACAACGCCACGGATGATACCGGTAATGGTAACGAAGGTACAGACGGTGAAGGAACAGACGCAACAGACGGAACAGATGGCACGGACATCGATGAACCAGGAAATACAACGCCTGGAGAAACTACGGTGACGCAGGACCGGACGGAAGGCAAGAACACCGTATTTAAGGTAACAGGCTCGTCTGTGAAGGTTGAGATTGTGGCAACGAGCGACGGAAAGAGCTGGGTAGAAGTGTATCGTGGCTACAATACCTCCGGGGAGAAGCTGGCTTTCCAAATGCTTGAGAATGGTGATTCTCTCAGCTTTGACCTGGATAGCCAGGGACTTTACGTGAAATCAGGGAATTCCGCTGCAACCACCATTACGGTTGGCGGCCAGCCCGTAACGGATGGAAAATCAACGTCGCGTATCTTGCTGGAGCCGGCCGATGGTTCCGCAAGCACGATGGACAACACGGGTACTACGGATGCCACAGGTACTACCACAGATACCACAGGTACATCGGATGCCACAGATATCGAATAATTGCCTGTCCTCCAGGCCATCATAACAGCATGCAGCTGCATGCTGTTATTTCACTTCCTGGAAGAGGTGATGCTTTCGTGACGGTCAACTGGATTATATTCGGATTAGGCGTTATCGTCAGCCTCTTGGGCTACTATTTGATTCCAAGTGATTGGGGATATGGCATACTAGGCTTTGGACTGGCACATATTTTACTCGGTATACTGAGCATGTTCCGCCGTCCGGTGCATGATGAGAAAGCTAGCAGTTGACGGAGCAGGCTTCGTTTTCGCCGGATGTTGGCGATAAGCGGAGTCTTTTTCGTTCACATTTATCCTGCTGATCTCGTACAGGATTAGACTTGGCTCATGGTTTTACCTATAATAGAAGCATTATCGCCAAATGAAAGGAAGGATTCACCATGGCTTCAGAAAACTCATTTGATATCGTATCCAAAATGGATATGCAGGAACTTAGCAATGCGGTTAATCAGGCGGAGCGGGAGATCGAGAACCGTTTTGACTTCAAGGGCAGCAAGAGCAGCTTGAAGCTGGACAAGGACGCACTGGTCATTGCATCCGATGACGAGTACAAACTCAACGCCGTTATTGATATTTTGCAAACCAAGATGGTGAAACGGGGCTTGTCGCTGAAAAATGTGGAGTACGGCAAGATCGAGCCGGCTTCCATGGGTACCGTTCGCCAGCGTCTGACCTTAAAGCAAGGAATCGATCAGGAAAATTCGAAAAAGATCAACATATTGATCCGTGATTCCAAGCTGAAGGTCAAGAGTCAGATTCAAGGTGACCAAATTCGGGTAACCGGAAAAAGCAAAGATGATCTTCAGCAGATCATGCAGCTGCTTCGCAAAGCGGATCTTTCTCTGGACCTGCAATTCACGAATTTTAAATAAACGCCGCCACAGGCTCATATGGGATTGGATGGACATGTTTGTTTCTTTTGACAGGGCGTCGACGGAAATATTATACTAAAAAACGATATATAAGGATTAACGTATACATAGATTACTGGGGGATGAATATGACAGACAGCGCTTCACGCTTCGAACCCTTTAGGCTCTTGGGAAGAGCGACCCTATTGAAGTACAGATGGATAACAGTCGCGGGGTCTGCGAAAATTTCAAGACAACCCGTTGCAAGGGAGGTTGCCCCATGAATTTACCCAATCGTATCACGTTGGCCCGCATTTGCTTGATCCCTGTCATGATGATTTTTCTGCTGGTGGATTTTGATTTTTATCCGGCTCCTATTGTGTGGAATGATTTTGTCCTTCCCTACAACCAATTGATTGCAGCATTGATATTCATACTTGCAGCAAGTACGGATGGGATTGACGGGTATTTGGCCCGGAAAAACAATATGGTGACGAACCTGGGTAAACTTCTGGATCCGCTCGCGGACAAACTGCTGGTGGCAGCCATCCTCATATCGCTTGTGGAGATGGGCAAATGCGAATCCTGGATTGCTGTAGTCATCATCAGCAGAGAATTCGCGGTTACAGGCTTGAGACAAATTGCACTCCTGGAAGGTTCCGTCGTTGCAGCAGGTCAATCGGGGAAAATCAAGACGGTGATTCAGATTGTGGCGATTGTTGCGCTTCTGATCAATAATTTCCCGTTTGTATTCTTGGGAATTCCGTTTGATGTCATTGCAATCTGGGCTGCCGCGATGATTACGATCTATTCGGGAATCGAATATTTTGTCCAGAACAGGCACCTTCTCAAAGGTACCGGGGCATAACGGCAATAGGAGCTATCCTATTGCTTTTTTCTTCCGCAGGGTAAGAACATAGTGAAAGCGAGTATTTGTGAAGAGATAGCAGACACAGGAGGATGGACGAATCATGAAAGCAGAAATCATTGCAGTTGGAACCGAACTTCTTCTTGGACAGATTGTGAATACCAATGCACAGTATTTGTCCAGGCAGCTTGCTTCAATGGGAATCGATGTATACTATCAAACCGTTGTCGGGGATAACATGGAGAGGCTCAAGGAGGCCTTGCGGCTGTCCAGCAGCAGAGCCGATATCGTTCTTCTGTCCGGTGGTCTGGGCCCCACACAGGATGACCTGACAAAGGATGCGCTCGCATCTTTTCTAAATCGTTCATTGCATATTGATCGGATGGCTATGGATCGGATTGAACGCTTCTTCCATGAACGGGGATCCGTAATGACCGAGAACAATCGGCGCCAGGCCCTGGCCATCGAGGGAGGGACTCCGCTTCCGAACGAAACAGGCCTTGCCGTCGGGAATGCGGTATCCAATGAAGGGACTCATTACATTGTGTTGCCGGGACCGCCGAAAGAGCTGATACCGATGTTTGAGCAGGAGGCCAAGCCTTGGCTTCTGCAGCATGTGCTTACGGGAGAGCTTCCCATCTATTCGAAGATGCTCAAATTCGCAGGCATTGGGGAGTCCGCGCTTGATAAGCGCCTGGAGGACCTGATTACGGCCCAGACCGATCCGACGATTGCGTTGTATGCCAAGGAGGGGGAGGTCACCGTCCGAATCTCCACGAAGGCAGCCAGCGAGGCTGAGGCCATGGTTCGGCTGAATGAACTGGAAGCCCGGATCCAGGAGAGAGGCCCGGAATTTATGTATGCTAATGAGGATGTGCCCATTGAGAAGGTCATCGTGGATATGATGGCGGATCATAGCTGGACGCTGAGCGCTGCGGAGAGCTGCACGGGAGGTCTTGTTGCGGAGACGCTGACCTCTATCCCCGGGAGCGCATCCATGTTCCTTGGGGGTATCATTTGTTATACCAACCAGATCAAGGAGAAGCTTGTGCATATCCCGCATGCGCTGCTTGAGGGGGATGATGCGCCGGGAGCCGTCAGTGCGGAGGTTGCCGAAGCGCTTGCGGATCATGTCCGGATGGTAACCGACAGCGACTTTGGTTTATCGGTAACGGGCGTGGCAGGTCCAGGGTATGCTGAACGCAAGCCTATAGGTCTTGTTTACGTCGGATTGTCTCAACGGGGAAAAGAAACGGAAGTGCACGAGCTGCACCTTCAGGGTAACCGAGAAACGATCCGGCTCCGAGCTACGAAGGCCCTGCTCTACCGGCTTTGGCAGCGTCTTGTTGCCTCCAAACAGGCTTAGGGTTGCAGAACAGGGATATCCGCTGTTCGAAAAAAGTAAATAATTTACACCTTGCTTGGCAGCTCTTCTTGAATTAACGAACCGTTCCAAGTATAATGGGAAATACGGAAGAACCGTGGCATATCGTATGATGTTGCCACGGTTCTTGTTGTTTATACATAAGGCATGGAGCATATACGGGAAGGGGTGCTGAATAAAAAAAACGAATGTATGTTCGAAAAAAAGCTTGGCAAACGTGTCAAAACAAGGTATGATATGACTATCAACAGTGAAGGGTTGTGGAACAATTGTCAGATCGTCGTGCTGCGCTGGAAATGGCGCTTCGTCAGATAGAGAAACAGTTCGGAAAAGGTTCCATTATGAAACTGGGTGAATCCACCCACATGCAAGTAGAGATTGTGCCGAGCGGATCGTTGGCATTGGATATAGCTTTAGGAACCGGCGGCTTGCCTAGAGGCCGGATTATTGAAGTGTATGGACCGGAATCCTCCGGTAAAACAACAGTAGCCCTCCATGCGATTGCAGAAGTTCAGAAGGCTGGTGGACAGGCTGCATTTATCGATGCCGAGCATGCTCTGGATCCATCGTATGCAAGCAAACTGGGCGTTAATATTGATGAATTGCTGCTCTCCCAACCGGACACGGGTGAGCAGGCGCTGGAAATTGCGGAAGCTCTGGTACGCAGTGGTGCAGTTGATATCATCGTTATTGACTCGGTTGCTGCACTGGTACCAAAAGCTGAAATTGAAGGCGACATGGGTGACTCCCACGTGGGTCTGCAAGCTCGTCTGATGTCCCAGGCTCTTCGTAAATTGTCGGGTGCTATTAATAAATCGAAAACAATTGCCATCTTTATCAACCAGCTTCGTGAGAAGGTTGGTGTTATGTTTGGTAACCCTGAGACGACTCCAGGTGGTCGTGCTCTGAAGTTCTACTCGACGGTTCGTTTGGACGTGCGTCGAATTGAGAGCATCAAGATGGGGAACGATGTGGTGGGTAACCGCACACGGATTAAGGTTGTTAAGAACAAGGTAGCGCCACCTTTCAAACAGGCTGAGCTTGATATTATGTACGGTGAAGGCATCTCTAGAGAGGGAAGCCTGATCGATATCGGAACGGAACTCGATATCGTGGATAAGAGCGGCGCATGGTATTCTTATTCAGGTGACCGTCTTGGCCAAGGACGTGAGAATGCGAAGCAATTCTTGAAAGAGAATCCGGAGATCGCTAGTGTTATCGAGAACAAAATTCGTGAAGCGAGCAATCTGACCACGGCTGTTCCTGAGCCTTCCGAGAAGGATAAGGAACAAGAGGAAATAGAAGAGCAAGAGTTGTTTAAAGTAGAGTAGTACATTGCTGGTTATCGATTACAGTTTTGAGGACCGTCCGGTGTTTGTAACGCCAGACGGTCTTCTTTGCATTTATTCAGACTTCCAGATGCAGTCTTGATTATTTTACTCAGAAATGATGCGGTAGTGAGAGGAGCGACACATGGAAGAAGAGAATAAGGAAATGTCGGAGCAGGGAGAAGCATCAGGTATAGGACATTTTCCGGACCATGAGGATTTGGTTGTAACGTCAGTTGAAATGCTGAAAAAGCCCAAACACCGATACCAAATCGCGTTTGGTCCGTACCTCATGACCGTTCATGAAGATGTGATGCTGAAATACCGGATGTTCAAGGGGAATGTTTTTCGCAAGGAAGAGCTTGAAGAAATTATCGTGGCCGATGAACGACAGAGGGCTTATGTCGATGCGCTGAATCATCTGGCCAGGAAACCCAGAACAGCCAAGGAGATCACCCAGCGTCTGCAGCAAAAAGGTTTCGAGCCGAGTTGCATAGAGACGACGCTGGAGCGATTGGAGAAGGACAAGCTGATTGATGACGCGTTATACGCCAAGATGTGGACAGAGCAGCGAATGACAAGCCATAAGAAGGGGCGGCTGTGGGTCAAACAGGAGCTGAGACAAAAGGGAATCGGCACGGAGCTGATCACCGAGGCTTTGGGCGAGATCAGTGCAGATGCCGAATTGGAGAGCGCGCTTGCCGTAGGACGGAAAAAATGGCAGCAAACCCATGGAGAGATGCTGGATCGCAAACGTAAAACGGGAGCATATTTAATGCGTAGGGGCTTCGGCGGGGATCAGGTGCGTCAGGTGCTCAAGCGTCTGGTTGACGAGGATCAGGAAAAGAGCGAGTGGGACGACGAGCTGGAAGATTTCGAATAAAGGGCAGTTTGGGTACTTTTTCGTGAAAGAAATGGTTTCATTGGATGAAACTGACGTTTACCCATTGCTTTCCCTTGACAATATCTTTTTATAAATACTAAAATAAATATGAATCTTTTTATCATAAATTAGAATCCTTTTTCCTTCCAAAAAAGTGACTACTTTGTGAAAGATTCTTTAATCGCCAATTCATAGTGAAATGTATTCCGCTGGCTAAGGCGGGATTTGCGTACGTGATACGGCGTGCGCAGTATGGACGGCAGCTTCCACTGCCGGAAAATTTTATGTATGAATGAGTAACCTGACAATTGAACATTTCCCAAGGAATGCCTTGGAGGAACCAACGAGGAGGTGATCAGATGGATTCCATTTGGTGGATCATAATCGTTCTCGTTGTAGCCGCTATATTCTTTGGGTTCGGTTATTTTATTCGCAAATCCCTTGCAGAAGCTAAAATTTCCAGTGCCGAGCATGCCGCTTTGCAGATCGTAGAAAGTGCGAAGAAGGAAGCAGAAGCATTGAAGAAAGAAACGGTTCTCGAAGCTAAAGACGAAGTTCATAAAATCAGAGCCGAAGCTGAAAAAGACACTCGTGAGCGCCGGAATGAAATTCAACGGCAGGAGCGCAGATTGTTGCAAAAGGAAGAGTCGCTGGATAAAAAAATAGAATCTTTGGAACGTAAAGAAGAACAAGTGGCGAACAAAGAGAAACGAATAGAAGAGACACAGCAGCAAATCGATGCCATTTACAAGAAACAAACGACGGAACTGGAGCGCATCTCCAACCTGACGATGGAGGATGCCCGCAGCATTATTCTCAGTAATGTTGAGCAGGAAGTTCGTCATGAAACCGCTCAGATGATTAAAGAAATCGAGCAGCAGGCGAAGGAAGAGGCAGATAAGAAATCACGCGAGATCATCACGCTGGCTATTCAGCGCTGTGCGGCTGATCACGTCGCGGAGACCACGGTATCTGTTGTCACTTTGCCGAATGAAGAAATGAAGGGCCGGATTATCGGTCGTGAAGGCCGGAATATTCGTGCGCTTGAAACCCTTACAGGGATTGACCTTATTATCGATGATACTCCGGAAGCTGTTATTCTCTCCGGTTTTGATCCGATTCGCCGTGAAATTGCCCGTACAGCTTTGGAAAAGCTCGTGGCGGACGGACGGATTCATCCGGCTCGTATCGAAGAAATGGTGGAGAAATCCCGCAAGGAAGTGGACGAACGCATTCGCGAATACGGAGAACAAGCCACTTTCGAGGTTGGCGTTCACGGTTTGCATCCAGATTTGATCAAAATTTTGGGTCGACTGAAATTCCGTACAAGCTATGGACAAAATGTGTTGAAACACTCCATGGAAGTGGCCTATTTGACTGGCCTGATGGCCGGCGAACTGGGCGAAGACATCGTGCTTGCGAAACGGGCAGGACTGTTGCATGACATCGGTAAAGCGCTGGATCATGAAGTGGAAGGATCGCACGTTGAAATCGGCGTGGAGCTGGCGAAGAAGTATAAGGAACATCCGGTGGTTATCAACAGCATTGCCTCTCATCACGGTGATTGTGAAGCAACTTCGGTTATTGCCATGCTGGTTGGTGCAGCTGACGCATTGTCTGCTGCAAGACCGGGAGCACGCAGAGAGACGCTTGAGACGTATATCCGTCGTCTTGAGAAGCTCGAAGAAATTTCCGAATCCTTTGAAGGCGTTGAGAAATCCTACGCCATTCAAGCGGGACGTGAAGTTCGCGTCATGGTACAGCCTGAGAAAATCGACGATGCCGAGGCATTCCGCTTGGCACGTGACATTACCAAGACAATTGAGAATGAACTGGATTATCCGGGTCATATCAAAGTCACCGTCATCCGGGAAACCCGAGCGGTGGATTACGCGAAATAGAGTTTGGACCTTAAAAAGTGGCCGCAATCCGGCCACTTTTTATCTTTCAAGTCCGAAAATACAGTTTCGGACATTTATGAATCGGGAACGGTCCTGCCGGGAATCAGGACAAGCATCCCTGAAGGAGTGATTGACATCAAAGTATTATTCATCGGAGACATTGTCGGCAGTACAGGGCGTAAAGCTTTGAAGGCTTCTCTTCCGGAGCTGAAGTCCAAATATAATCCGCACATCATTATTGCCAATGGGGAGAATGCTGCTTCAGGACGCGGCATTACCTCGGCCATCGCTAATGAATTTTTCAATTGGGGCATTCATGGCATCACCTTGGGTAACCACACGTGGGATAACAAGGACATTTTTGAGTTTATCGATGATGAACCGCGCATGATTCGTCCGGCAAATTTTCCGCCCGGCACACCGGGACGTGGATACACAATCATCAAAGCGAACGGCAAACAGCTGGCGATCGTGAATTTACAAGGACGAACCTTCCTGCCAGCCATCGATTGCCCGTTTCGCGCAGCCGATGACATTGTGGATGAGCTTCGCCAGAAGACGAAGTGCATTCTGGTGGACTTCCATGCTGAGGCGACGTCGGAGAAGATTGCCATGGGATGGCATCTGGAAGGCCGCGCCTCGATGGTGGTCGGAACGCACACCCACGTACAAAGCAATGACGATACCATACTGCCGGGAGGGACAGCTTATATTACGGATACCGGCATGGTAGGCTCCAAGGAAGGCATCCTCGGCATGCAGCGCGATGCGGTGATGTATAAGTTCAAGACTCAGCTTCCTGCCCGCTTCCAGGTCGACGAAGGCAAATGGCAGTTCCATGCCGTATGCGTGGATATGGATGAGGACACGGGAAGAGCCCGGAAGATACAGAAAATCCGCATGTACGAAGACGAATGGCGGATGGATTAAAAAAGACGGAATCCGTTTAATTAAATTAGGAACGGATGGTAAAAAGCAGGAATTTTTTCCCCTCTCACGAATAACATCTAGTAAGCGGAAGCAAACCATCACTCAACATTCCCAGGGGAGGTACTTACCATGGAAGTATTAAAAGTTTCAGCAAAATCCAATCCTAATTCAGTTGCAGGGGCGCTCGCTGGAGTTCTTAGGGAGCGGGGCGGAGCGGAACTGCAAGCGATTGGGGCGGGAGCACTGAACCAGGCCATTAAAGCGGTAGCGATTGCCCGGGGATTTGTAGCACCGAGCGGGGTGGATTTGATTTGCATCCCTGCTTTTACGGATATTGTGATTGATGGCGAAGACCGGACGGCAATTAAATTGATCGTAGAACCTAGATAAATTTCGAATGTTGAGGTATTAGCCTGTTTACTCTACTTGGTGTAAACAGGCTTTTTGCTGTGACAAGATTAGAAGGGAGATGAGCGGCGCGATGCGGACGGTTGATTTTCACTGTGATGTTTTGAGCAAAATGTGGGAAGATCCCAAAGCCTCTTTTGTGGACGACCCGCATTTGGATGTAACGCTGCGGCGTATGGAGGAGGGCGATCTGACCCTTCAGGTGTTCGCTGTTTTTTTATCAGAGAAATGGGGGAGACCATCCTTTGAACGGGTGCTGGCACAACTCGATACATATCGCAGCCGCATCGTTAAACCGGGACACCTTAAGCCCCTGCTTTGGCGGGAGCAACTTCAAGAGATCAGACAAGGGCAGCATGGACGGTTTGGCGTTCTGTCCTTGGAAGGCGTTGACGGGCTGGAGGGAAATTTGTATTACGTCCAGCTCTTGTTTGAGATAGGCGTGCGTTTGATGGGGGTTACCTGGAATTATGCGAACTGGGCTGCTGATGGAGCAATGGAGCAGCGAAATGGGGGATTCACGGAACGGGGACGGCAACTGGTAGAGTTATGCCATTCGACGGGCATCATTCTGGATGTGTCTCATTTGTCCCAAGCTGGCTTCTGGGAGCTCGCGGAGCTGACCAAGGGGCCCATCATCGCCTCGCATTCCAATGCGTACTCCGTCTGCCAGCATCCCCGGAATTTGAATGATGAGCAGATACGGGCATTAATCGCGCTAAACGGAATGATCGGAATCACGTTTGTGCCCTGGTTTATCCGCAGCGGAGTAGATTGCGTGCAGCCGGAGGACGTATTGCCGCATATCGAGAAGATTTGTGAACTGGGCGGTGAAAAGCACATCATGTTTGGTTCGGACTTCGACGGGATTGATCAATGGGTCGCCGGGCTTGAGCATCCGGGCCGGTACCCGGAATTCCAGGAGCTGCTGCTTAAACATTATCCTGAATCGATGGTAAAGGGCTGGATGTCGGA
The DNA here is from genome assembly GCF_050279985.1 of Paenibacillus sp. NPDC093718. Classification (NCBI taxonomy): domain Bacteria; kingdom Bacillati; phylum Bacillota; class Bacilli; order Caryophanales; family Paenibacillaceae; genus Paenibacillus; species Paenibacillus sp. NPDC093718. The sequence continues at coordinate 364,824 of NZ_JBNNUS010000001.1, read as the reverse complement.
GTATGCCATCCATTTTCTTGAGCAGAATTTACCTTCATTGTCAGCCCAAGCATAGTAACCTTTCGGATAACGACCATGATTCGAGGATAACTTTGACAATCCTGTTGCAGATTGCTTGTGAAACGGAAGAAGGCCGCCTGAATCACCCGGGTTGCCTTTTTATTTTTGGGTAATAGAGAGTATAATAGGTGATGGCATGTACAGCATATAGAGAAAAACAAGGAGTGAGACAGATGAGTAAAACTGTACCTGTGGGTGTATCCGCCCGCCATATTCATTTAACCCAAGAGCATATTGAGGCATTGTTCGGCCCTGGATATCAGCTGACAGAGTTCAAACCATTGTCCCAGCCAGGACAATTCGCAGCCAACGAAACGGTAGCGGTCATTGGAACGAAGGGACAATTCGATAAAGTAAGAATTTTGGGACCTGCACGTCCTGCAACCCAGCTGGAGATTTCCCGCACGGATTCCTTCGCCATCGGTGTGAAAGCACCTGTACGCGAATCCGGAAACATCGCCGGAACCCCGGGAATCACGATTAAAGGTCCGGCTGGTGAAGTAACGGTGGATGAAGGTGTCATCGTAGCCGCTCGTCATATTCACTTCCATACATCCGATGCGGATCAATGGGGTATTAAAGACAAGGACCTGCTGAAGGTACGCTTAGGCGGCGAACGCGGTCTTGTCCTGGAGAACGTCATTGCCCGCGTATCCGACAATTTTGCGCTCGACATGCACATCGATACCGATGAAGCTAACGCTGCTGGCGCCAAAACCGGAGACACTGCTGAAATTATTGATTAATCTATAGCTTCAGTGAAACCTTCATGAACATACTGTATGTGTCACGCATGTGTGCTGTTAAGCGTTCTAAGCGTTAGAGCTGGAAGAGCCTGAGTCGATTCATTTCGATTTCAGGCTCTTTTTTGAAATTTACCAAGGGTTCCTATGTTTCGGAAAGCCATGTTGAAGGAGAGAGCATCGGTTAAGGTTTGACCTCAATAACGCCCGAGGTGGTAGCTTAGGCAATAAGATCATGATATAATTTAAAACAGTGCCTAATTAGAGGTAGTTCAAAAAGTCATCTTTTAATCACGAAGCAGCACATGAAGCTTAATCGACATCGAATATTGAATTCAGCCGGGCCTTCCGGTGCTCACGTAGGTTTTGCCTACGCTCCGCTCCTGACGTCCCTAGCTTCATCCAACTGAAGCGTTTTGAAAAAACGCACATCGGGAGCATAAGCTTCGGTGCTGAAAACCTGACTTTTTGAACACGTACTATTTAAGATATTTTGTCATGCAAACCAGAGATTTTGCGGATCTAAGGAGTGACCTAGCATGTCCAAAGAAAGTAAGGACTACTCCAAGTATTTTGATTTTTCAGGAGCCAAAGTTCTCTCGGAAGATGAACACGGGAAGAGAATTCGCATCAATGGCCGGGAAATCAACATCCTTTCGGAGCCTAATCATAGACAGGAAAAACAGCGCGGCAAGCAGAGTGTCGAAGTGTTGTACGATACCGAGCTGCCGGAAGCGTTTCGAACCATCGGGGCAGGCAAACATTATATCGTGTATACGTACGGATGCCAGATGAATGAGCATGATTCCGAGACGATTAAGGGATTGCTGGAGCAGATGGGCTACCGGGCAACCGAGGATCGGAAGCAGGCGGACATCATCTTGCTCAATACATGTGCCATTCGTGAAAACGCGGAGGACAAAGTGTTTGGCGAACTGGGCCATCTGAAGCATTTGAAGACGGAAAAGCCGGATATGCTGCTTGGCGTTTGCGGCTGCATGTCGCAGGAAGAATCGGTTGTTAATCGAATTCTTCAGAAGCACGGCTTCGTGGACTTGATTTTTGGTACACATAACGTACATCGATTGCCTCATCTTATTCAGGAAGCACTCTTCAGCAAGGAAATGGTGGTTGAAGTGTGGTCCAAAGAGGGCGACATTGTTGAGAATCTACCGAAAAAGAGAGAAGGTCTCCGCGGCTGGGTCAACATTATGTACGGCTGTGATAAATTCTGTACATACTGCATCGTCCCATATACCCGCGGCAAGGAACGCAGCCGGCGTCCGGAGGATGTCATCGCTGAGGTTCGTGAATTAGCCCGGCAAGGGTATAAGGAAATTACGCTGCTCGGTCAGAACGTGAACGCATATGGCAAAGACTTTGAAGATATCGAATACCGTTTCGGCGATCTGATGGATGATATTCACAAGATCGATATCCCGCGGGTTCGCTTCACCACATCCCATCCAAGGGATTTCGATGATCACCTGATTGAGGTGCTGGCGAAGGGTGGTAACCTGGTCGAGCATATTCACCTGCCGGTACAGTCGGGAAGCACGCAAGTGCTCAAAAAAATGAGTCGCAAATATACGCGTGAGACGTATTTGGAGCTGGCGCATAAGATTAAGAAGGCGATTCCCAATGTAGCATTCACCACCGACATCATTGTCGGATTCCCCGGTGAGACGGATGAGCAGTTTGAGGAGACGCTGTCCCTGGTACGGGAGGTCGGCTACGACTCCGCTTACACGTTCATTTATTCTCCTCGTGAAGGAACGCCAGCGGCGGTGATGGAGGATAATGTACCGATGGAGGTCAAGAGCGAGCGTCTTCAGCGCTTGAATGCCGCCATCAATGAGTACAGCCGCAAGAGCAACGACAGGCTGCTTGGATCTACGGTGGAGGTACTGGTAGAAGGAGTCAGCAAGAACAATGATTCCATGCTGTCGGGACGCACGCGCACGAACAAGCTGGTGCATTTCGAAGGCTCGACGGACCTCATTGGCAGCTTCGTAAATGTCCGGATTACGGACACGAAGACCTGGTATATCAAAGGGGATAGAATCCCGGACACGATTCCTGCCTCGGATGCGGTATAATAGAGGAGCAGGCAGCATTCAAATGCAGCATAGGGCCGCGAACAAAAAACCGGCCGGTGCTGCATATTCCCATATAGATGATGAAGAATTGGAGCGATGAACCTTGGCACATGATCATGTTCGTACGAACACATACGGTATGTCAACTTACAACACGCGTGAGTTGATTATACGTGACGATATTTTGGCAAAAGCCGGCGAGCTGGCGGAATTAATATCCACCAGTGAAGAAGTTCAGATGTTTAAGCAGGCCGAAGAGAAGATCCAGAACCACGAACGGGTTCAAAACCTGATTAAAACCATTAAGAAAAAGCAAAAGGAAATCGTGGCTTTTGAAACGTTCCAGAACAAGGATATGGTCGCCAAAATCGAACGGGAGATCGAAGAACTGCAAGAGGAGATTGACGGTATTCCGCTTGTGATGGAATTCCAGCAAAGTCAAAGCGACATTAATTATCTTCTTCAGCTGGTCGTATCCGTAATTCATGATACGGTTTCGGAAAAAGTGAATGTGGAAACAGGAAAAGATACGCCGCCAAGCAGCTGCGGATAGATGAAACGAGGTGCGGAATGGTTCCGCACCTTTTCTATTCTTGTTATATCATGCACAGAATGAGAATGAATAGGGCATAGTAAACTTATATAAAGAAATGGGGTCAGGAAATCCTTGACATCATTTTTAAATATGTCATAATGAAATTATCAAAATAATAGTTATGGTGATGGAAATGACGGATCGCGAACAGGCTCCAAAGAGCAGTGCCAAGAAATACAGAACACCGGATGGTGTGCCCGCTGATATCGTGATGTTTACCCTGACGAAGCGGGAACGGAAAACCTTCACCAAGACATTGCCCATACGTGAGCTTAAGGTGATGCTGATCAGGCGCAGATCATGGCCATGTGCAGGCATGTGGGCACTCCCCGGCGGATTTTGCCGTGAGAGTGAGTCTATTTACGATGCCGCCAAACGGGAGCTGAAAGAAGAGACCGGGGTGGACGGCGGCCATCTGGAGTACTTGGGCGTGTACAGCGCACCGGGACGGGATCCAAGGGGCTGGATTATCAGCCATGCATTCTACGCGCTGGTTGAAGAATGGATGCTGGAGCACCGCCAGGCTGCCGATGATGCGGAAGAGGTAGGTCTGTTTACGGTCGCGGAAGCTTTGGAAGAGCTGGAGCTTGCTTTTGACCACAGAGATATCATCATGGATGCGTACCGCAAGATTCAGCAGCAAATGCTGCAGACGACGATTGCACGGCAGTTTTTACCGGAGCATTTTACACTGAGCGAGTTATATCAGGTCATCCAGACGGTTGTACCCGAGTTCAACGAGCCTAATTTTATCCGTAAAATCACGTCGACCCGCAGCAGGCAGGGGATACTGGAAGAAGCGCGGGATGAGAACGGCAAGCCGCTAAACTCCAATCAATATTCCCAGCGGCCGGCCCAATTGTATCGTTTTACGGATCATGCACCATTGCTATCGATTTATACGTAGGATGGGACTCACAAGCTGTTATTTTATCGATCACATTAATCATGTCGTAGAGGAGTGTGTCAGATGAAAGCCTTGATCGTGATAGATTTCACGAATGATTTCGTGGATGGCAATCTGCCGGTAGGCGAACCTGCCATTGACATTCAGGACACCATCGCTGAGCTGACCAAGTTGTACAGCGATCGTGGTGATTTTGTTGTAATGGCCGTTGACCTGCATGAGAGCAATGACACTTATCATCCCGAAACCAAGCTGTTCCCTCCGCATAACATTCGGGGAACCCGGGGTCGGGAATTATACGGTGAACTTCAGCGGGTGTATGAAGAACGAAAGGACGCCATCTATTGGATGGACAAAACGAGATACAGCGCATTTTGCGGTACCGATCTGAACCAGAAGCTGAGGGAACGCGGGATTACCGAAGTCGATCTCATCGGAGTTTGCACTGACATCTGCGTGCTGCATACCGCCGTGGATGCTTATAATTACGGATATCGGATTACCATTTATGAAGATGCCGTCGCGAGTTTTAATCCGGAAGGACACAAGTGGGCTTTAAGTCACTTTCAAGGCAGTCTCGGGGCATCGGTAGTGCGAAGTAAGGAACTTCTTAATCAATAGACAGCTTGAACCACCCGGAAGCCTAGATGAACCGGGTAACAGTGGAGGATGATCGTGATGCTGACAGCAGGATTAGCACTACACACGGACAAATACCAGATTAACATGATGTACGCACACTGGATTAATGGCTCTCATCGTACGCGTGCGGTGTTTGAGGCGTATTTCCGTAAACTGCCATTCGGAAACGGATATGCCGTTTTTGCCGGTCTTGAGCGGATTGTACATTATATTGAGTCCTTGCGTTTCTCGGATGAGGATATCGCGTATTTGGCCAAACAGGAAGAGAAGTATAAACCTGAATTTCTGGAAGAGCTTCGCCGATTCCGTTTTCAAGGGAATATTCATTCCATGAAGGAGGGCGCCCTGGTATTCCCGAATGAGCCGCTTATTCGAGTGGAAGGCACCATTTTCGAGACACAGCTGGTCGAAACGGCACTCTTGAACTTTATGAATTTTCAAACCTTAATCGCTACCAAAGCGTCCCGTATCCGACAGGTTGCCAGCGGCGATACCTTGCTGGAGTTTGGTACAAGACGTGCACAGGAAGCGGATGCGGCGGTCTGGGGTGCGCGTGCTGCGTATCTGGCCGGTTTCCATGCCACGTCGAATATGCTGGCTGGCGAGAAATTCGGAATCCCGACAAAAGGCACGCATGCGCATTCCTGGGTGCAGACTTTCCGGAGCGAGCAGGAAGCCTTTGATATATTTGCCGAGGTTATGCCGGATCAAGTGACGCTGCTGGTGGATACCTTTGATACGTTAAAGAGCGGGATTCCCCATGCCATTGTAACGGCGAAGAAGCTGGAGGCCCAAGGGAAACGGATGAATGCCATTCGTTTGGATAGCGGGGATTTGGCTTATCTGTCGATTCAGGCACGGAAGATGTTGGATGAGGCGGGTCTTCATTACGTCGGCATCGTGGCATCGAACGATCTGGATGAAGGCACCATTCTGGATCTCAAGGCACAGGGGGCCAAAGTGGATACTTGGGGCGTCGGTACCCAATTGATTACGGCAGCCGACCAGCCTGCGCTTGGAGGCGTTTATAAGCTGGTAGAGCGGGAGGTTGACGGCAAGATGGTGCCGACCATCAAAATCTCGGGCAACCCCGAAAAAGTATCTACTCCAGGCAAAAAAGAGGTTTACCGCATCATATCCAAGGGCAGCGGCAAAGCGATCGCCGATTACATCTGCTTCCCGGAAGAAGAGATGCCGCCGGAAAACGGGAAATTAAAGCTGTTTAATCCGCTGCATCCTTACATGCGCAAGAATGTAAAGAACTTTGAAGCGGTGTCCATGCTTGAACCGGTGTTTATGAATGGCGAACTGGTGTATGAGCTGCCGAAGCTCGAAGACATTCGCAGCTATCATGATGTTCAGCTGGATCAGTTCTGGCCGGAGTATCTGCGGAAGCTGAATCCGGAGATTTACCGCGTCAATCTGAGTGAAGAGGTTTGGGAAGTGAAACAGCGGATGATGGCCGAGTTCATGGAACAGCATGAAGATTAGGTTATAAAATACAGCAACGAAAAAGACGCTTTCCCAATCTTGCCGCTTGGCAGGAGAAGGAGCGTCTTTTTGTACTCGGCCTATAGGTCAAGTCGATCCACTATACTTCCGTTGACGTCACGCGCGGTGAGATGAACCTTGTCCTTGTTCTCTAGCATGTCGGGCTGGCGTTCGTAATACCACATGTACCAATCTTCACTGACATCAGGCCTCAGTTGTTGGTAGGGTATGGTATGTGCCGGCTGACCATTTACATGAATCTGAATGGCTTCTGTGCTCCTATACAGGCCAAACACGAGCGATGAATGTTTACTTGTCTCCGAGAATTTTTCCATGATAACATAATTTTGATTGTTCATGAACGAAGCTGGATCATTTCTCGGGAAAGCGCATAAGTCGCCATATTCCGAGAGCATGTATAAAGCTTCGACATATTCATGTTGCAGATCCAGATTGATATCCAGTACCTCAACTAACCAAAGGAGTGATCCGAGTGTACAACGAAACCGAATTTCAGGCCTACGTGCTGCGTCAAGATGAGCAAGGGGTTCGCGGCAGCGTGGAGAACTTGAGTTTGAAGCAGCTGCCCGAAGGTGACGTTATTGTGCGGGTGTTATACAGTGGGGTTAACTATAAAGACGGGCTGGCCAGCATACCGGAAGGAAAAATTGTCCGCCGGTACCCGTTCATTCCGGGCATTGATCTGGCAGGAACGGTCGTGCATTCCGCTCATGCTGATTACAAGAAAGGTGATTCCGTTCTTTGTACCGGTTATGAATTAGGCGTATCTCATGAAGGCGGGTTCAGCCAGTATGCACGGGTTAAGGGAGAATGGCTTGTCCCGCTGCCGCAGGGTTTATCCCCGCGTGATGCGATGGCCATCGGTACCGCGGGTTTTACGGCTGCATTATCGATAGAGGCCTTGATACGAAATGGACTGAGCCAGGAACAAGGGACCGTTCTAGTTACGGGGGCAACGGGGGGAGTGGGCAGCTTCGCAGTGTCCATCCTGAGCCAATTAGGATATCGCGTGACGGCATCCACAGGGAAATCCAGTCAGAGGGATTGGCTTTTACAACTGGGAGCCCATGAAGTGATATCAAGGGAGGAAGCCGCGGCCGCCTCCAAGGGGGCGATCTCTGCCGAGCGCTGGGCAGCGGTAGTAGATCCGGTCGGAGGAAACCAACTGGGTTCACTTCTGAAAAGCGTAAAATATGGCGGAAGCGTCGCTGTTTCCGGGATGACGGGCGGCGGTGCTTTTGATTCGACGGTGTTTCCATTTATCCTTAGAGGCATCAATCTCCTCGGAATCGATTCGGTATACTGCCCTATGGCCTACCGCCGATCGGTATGGTCGAAACTGGCGGATGAATGGAAGCCGGTATCCGTGCTTCAAGAGGGAATTACGGAATACGGACTAACCGATCTGCCTGTAGTGCTGAACACCATCCTGCAGGGCAAGGCGGTTGGAAGAAGCGTCATTGCTCTATATTAAATTGGTTTGATTTCGCATAATGTTCCTCATCCGCAGGCATTCTAAGGGAAGGCAACCTCTGACACCTAAGGAAGGGTGAGTGAACATGAATTATCGCAGAATCGTTACCGCTTTATTGCTTTGTTCCATTCTTGCCATATCGGTCGGTTGTTCCAGGCAGATAGCCAGGGACGAGATGCGCCTATATAACATGAGGGCTTACGAGGAAGGTTCCAGGGAGGCCCGGATATCGGGGCGAGGTCTGAACGGAAAATTCCTTGAGGATCTCCAAGCCTCGTTCAACCAGGTGGACATGCCGTTGACCAATGAAACCTATGCGGAGGACAACGTCGGCAATATTACGTATCAATACCGGATCAATTATGATGCAAGCCAGTTTATCACCGTGTATGTCTATCAGGATCAAGCGGCCAGGGAAAAAGGGATCAAGGAGATATACGGCGTTACAGAAGGGGATGCCAATGCGGCCGGCGGGCATAACCTGATCGTGAGCGACAAGGAAACGTCCATCGTATATACGTCGACGGGCGACAAAACGGATAACTATTATGACCAGGTCAAAAAAATAGCGCCCTCCCTGCTTGCCAAACATCAACGACGAGCCAGCAGTTAGAGTGTAGATAAGGGAACTGGCCCATGAGTAGGTTTGCTCACTTGACGTACGGTTCATCAGATTTAAAAATGTGTCAAATGAAGAAATGGCGGATGCTCAGGATGTTATCCTTGCACCGCCATTTCTTGCTTTTCGGTCCTTGTCGCTTGCTTGATTAGATTTTGGACAAGCGAAAGCCATCCGACCTTCAGGCTAATGTCCAAATAAACCGTTCTTTCGTAATGGTGGGTAACCACTAATTGTTATTTATGATCTGTGTTTATCCAGCTCATATTTGATGTGCCGCAGCTCAGGCAGCAGAATCCGGTTCATCGCAAGCTTGACGGCTCCGATCGAACCTGGCATTGAGAAGACGGCCGTGTGGCTTAGCGTGCCGCCGATCGCGCGGCTCAATATGGCCGCAGACCCAATATCCTCCGTAAAGCTTAGGAAGCGGAAGATTTCGCCGAATCCAGGGAGTTCCTTATCAAGCAGTGAGGATACGGCTTCGTAGGTGGTATCGCGGCTCGATATGCCGGTTCCGCCTGTTAGTAGGACGACATCCATCTCCGGATTGCTGACCGCAGAATAGATCGTTTCACGGATCGTATCGTAATCGTCCTGAACAATGCTGTAAGATACAACGGCATGCCCGGCTTCTTCAAGCAAGCTGATCATCAGTTTGCCGCTCTTGTCCGTGTCCTTGGTCCGCGTGTCCGAGACCGTAATCACCTTACAGTTCACGGAAGCGGGGGATTGCTGTTTATGCTCTTGCGATGAATTCATAGAAATGACAACTCCTGTTATAGTTAATGGCGGCGCGCTTGCAGTAGAAGGATGAAATGTAGTAAACTCGCTAGCATAATCATGATGCAAGCAAAGGAGTATGGAACGTGGAGTACGTAACACCCATTTATATTTTATCAGGTTTTCTTGGCAGTGGAAAAACGACATTGCTTAGCCGTCTCATTACCTCCTTCAAGCAGCAGGGAATGCGGCCGGCCATTGTCATGAATGAGATCGGCGAGGTCAACATTGAAGGGCTTGTCGCCGGTGAAGAAGTACCGACGGCAGAGATGCTAAGCGGCTGCATTTGTTGTACCATTCGATCCGATTTATCATCTGAAATTGCGATGCTCATCCAGCGGGAGCAGCCGGATGTCATCGTCATTGAAGCGACGGGCATCGCCAATCCGATGGAAATCCTGGACGCAGCGGCGGAAGCTTCTTTATACATGAGAATCGATGTGAAAAAACTGATCACTGTCGTGGATGCCGCGCATCTGCTGCATTTGAATATAGAGCAGAAGGGGAAAACCTATCGTTTGATGCAGGAGCAGATTCGTGCAGCCTCGGCGCTTGTTCTCAATAAGATGGACCAAGTGACGGATCAGGACAAAGAGACGGTTCAGCAGTTGGTCGAGCGCTGGAATCCGTATGCTCCGATTATGCCTGCGGTGCGCTGCGACATAAAGCTTGAAGATCTGCTGCAGAGCGATCCCCAGAACCGGGATGTGCATTTTCATGAATATGATCGAGAGGACAGGGTAACCCATGACCGTGCAGAAATGCTCGCCAACAGTCATGACCATGCGCACAACCATGACCAAGCGCACAAGCATGATCATGGTCATGCTCACGATACTCATGATCACGTGATGTCCTACACCTACTATTTCAGCCATGCGGTAAACAGTGTGGAATTCGAGCGATTTATAGCCGGGCTGCCAAGGGATGTGTACCGGGCTAAAGGCATCCTCACCTTCAATGACACCAACAGTCGGTTTCTGTTTCAGTACGCCTTCCGGGAATCCGATTTCATGAAAATTACGCCCCAGGGTCAAGTGCCGGATGTGGTGGTGTTTATCGGGGAGCACTTCCAGAAGTCACTGCTGCGAGAGCAGCTGGAAACACTGGAAGGGAAGACAAGTCGGGCATAAGTCATAGAATTTCCGGATCATTTGGGCAATTGTACCTTGGGTCTTTCTGGCCTATGTTTGATTCAGCAGGCAGTTCAAAGTTTAATACAAAGGCATAGCGTAATAACTACAAGGAGGATATATCCAATGTTAAATGAACTCAAATATAAAGAATGTATCGAAGCATGTCTCCAATGTATGAACGCTTGCAATGTATGTTATGTATCCTGTCTAAAAGAATACGAACTGGCCATGCTTCGCGATTGCATAACGCTTGACAGAGAGTGTGCCGATATATGTGCGTTTGCGGCTCAAGCCATGTCACGAAAAAGCCCTTACGTGAAAGAGATTTGTGAGCTGTGCATCAAAGCTTGCCTCGCTTGCGCTGAAGAGTGCGGGAAGCATGACCACGAGCATTGCAAACAATGTGCCGAGGCGTGCCGGAAGTGTGCCGAAGCATGCCGCGAAATGCTGAATCACAGCTAAGTCAAACACCACCATCCTTCGATATACAAAGCCTGATTTCCGAAGTGGAAGATCAGGCTTTTTTAGTTATAAGTCTAATGTCTTCTGGACTGGTGTGCTGACGTTCTCCGCGAGAGCACCTGGAGGAATTTTACTAACATCGTATTTTCCCCTATGATAGATGTGCGAGAAAGGTAAGTACAATGAATGGTAAAGAATGAGGTTGTAACATGAACAATTCCGTTGGAAAAAATAATCGGTATGTCCGAAATATGAATCGGATCGGCATCATCGGACTGCTGCGCGACTATGGCAGTTTAACGAAAGCGGAAATCGCAGCCAAGATGAATTTAACGTTTACGGCTGTTAACAATCTGGTAGAAGAGCTGGTGAAGGAGCGATTGATCATTGAAGCCGGGTTATATGATGATTCCAGCCGCGGCAGGAAGCCCAAGCTCATCTCGTTGAATCCCTCCGATAAGTACACACTCGGCGTTCATATTAGCGCATCCTCCGTGCGGGCGGCGGTCATTAATTTACAGGGGAATGTGTTGTTGGAGAAACGTTGCTCCTTTGAAGATGGCGCCAATCGGGGCAGCGTAGTGAATATGATTATATCCACGATACAAGCTGTACTGGACGAGTCTGGGCTGGAGTCCGAAATTATCGGTATCGGCGTAGGAGCTCCCGGACCGCTTGATCCGGTTCAAGGCAAAATTCTGTCTCCGCCCAACTTACCCGGTCTGCATCAAGTACGATTAAAGGAACTGATCGAGGAGAACACGGAGCTTCCGACCCATGTAGAGAAGGACGCTAACGTAATGGGGCTCGGTGAGCTATGGTATGGAAACGGTCGGCATCTCAACAATCTGGTGTACATGGATGCGGATATCGGGATTGGGTGCGGACTGATCTTCAACCAGAAAATATATCAGGGTTACCCTTTTGGTGCCGGTGAGATTGGGCACTGTACGATAGATATCAACGGTCCGCGCTGCCATTGCGGTAATGATGGCTGCCTTGAAGCGATGGCATCGGGAAATGCCATCGTCCGCAGAGTGTATGAGGAGTTGGGCCGCGGGGCTGCAAGTTCTCTTACATCTTATATTAATAACGATGATCAGGGTATGGATGTAGTCGATGTAATCCATGCCGGGCTGGCTGGAGATCCATTGGCTGCCAATGTACTGCATGAATCGGCACGATGTGTTGGTATATCCCTGGCCAATATCATGAATCTGCTTACACCAGAGACCATCATCCTTGGCGGAGTACTGGCTAACCGTTACCCGGATTTCTTCAATCATGTTAATGAAACATCCGTTAACAGAAGCCTATCCAGCCTCCATAATAAAATGGTGCTGCAGCCCTCAGAGCTGGGAGAAGATGCGGGCATCATTGGTGCAGGGGCGATTGTGTTTGAAAAATACTTGGATGACATAAGCGATTAGAGGGGGAACACACCCTCAAACGGGCCGCACCGGAATCCGTGAACAGGAGTTGAAAAGGTTTGCAGGAGCTGTTGCAATTGATCGGAATAAACAAGCGTTTTGGTAAAATCGCCGTCTTACACAACATTCATTGGAGCATTTCCCGAGCCGAATGCGTTGCTATTACGGGGAGCAATGGCGCGGGAAAGAGCACCCTGCTGCAGGTAATAGCCGGGCTTGCTAACCCATCGGAGGGATCCCGGGTCGAACATGAATCCTCCCTTCGTCTCGGGTATGTTCCGGAGCGGTTTCCTGCGCTTCGGTTTCGTCCTTCCGAATATTTGCGTCATATGGCCAGCATTCAGGGCATGAACAAGCAAGAAGCCGGGAAGCGAATAGATGCGATGTTGAATGTGTTTCAGCTGCAGGATGTGAAGATGACGCTATGCTCCAAGGGGATGCTGCAAAAAGTCAATATCATGCAGGCCCTGCTTCGTCAGCCCGATCTATTGGTTCTGGATGAACCTCTGTCGGGATTGGACGAGCCTTCTCAAATGGAGATGATCGGCATTCTAAGTGAAATCAAAAGACAAGGAACAGCGATCGTGATGTCCGTTCACGAGCCGCTGCTTATTGCTTCGCTGGCCGACCGGGTAACGCAACTCCGCGAGGGACGTATCGAACGGGACGGCATGCTGGAAACCGATACGGAGATGGGACGGATGAAGCTGGAATTCACGCGTGTTACTCAAGACAAAATGCTGGAACTGGAACGCCGTTCAGGGTTCCATTATTGGATATCGAGAGGTAATCCTGCATCGATGGTAGTCTCGCGGCAGGTCGCGGATGAAATGCTGCTGGATATTCTACAGTCAGGCGGATCGCTGACACGGCTGGAGCCTTGGAGCAAGGAGATGGCAGAGCAAGTGCCGCCTAACCTTGGTCAATCCATGGAAGGGGAGGGAGCATAATGGGATCATTGATTCATTACATGCTTGTCAGTTATACGAGATCCTATCGGTATTTCGCGCCGATTGCCTTTATGCTGATATCGGTAGTGTTTATCTACTCTTACCGGCCTAACCCGATCATGGACAGCTATGCCGTAACGGCTGCATTTCTGTTTGTCGGCTCCGCTTGGCTTGGTTTGAACTTTCTCAATCATGATCAAGGGCGTCAAACGATGCTCCTGATTGTTCATAGCGGGAAGGCCATACGATATTATGCCGCCCAGTATTTAACCGTAACGCTTCTATCAATCCTGTTCAGCTTATTTGCTGTCCTTTACCCGATCGTGTTTGGAATGTTTGATAAGCCGATTACATTATCCCAGTTTGTTTTGGGTTATCTGGGACATGCTGCATTGTCCTTGCTCGGCATTTCAATTTCGGTATTTTTTCAGTTTGGCTTTATGGAGAATCAGGGAAGAGCGGCTGGTTTGCTGTTAATCGTTATCGTTATTTCCTTAGCCGGACAATCCATCGTTCAGGATGATTTGGCTTATTTGAGAATGATTCCTTATGTGCTGCCTCCCGTCTCTGTAATGATTGATATGCTCATTCATGCTGACGAGCGTTCCCGGGCCATGTTATTCACGACCCTTACATATACGTTCATATACAGCTTCATTTTGCTGGCTGTTTATCTATGGACGGCCTGCCGCAAGGATGCGGCAACCATGATCCGAAAAGTAGGTTGAAGTAGGAGGTATCTTCCTTTACCATAGGGATATACACAAATAGAAACGGTAAAGACAGCCAATACTAGAGGAGGATACCATGAAACAATCTCGACTGATGGACAGCGACCACTCCAAAGAGCTGTTTGCCTATTTCGGATTAGCGGTGTATTATTCACAGGCGCTTGAGCAGCAGCTGGCGAATCTGTTGATGCTGATCAAGCTTTCCCAGGGAAATGTGCCTTCAGAAGAAGATTTCACCCAATTATATCAGCGGAAATTAAGCAGCTCTCTGGGCCAATTGGTACACGAGATCCAGCATTACTTTCCATTCTCCGAAGAAGAAACACTTCAATTAAAAGAGGTCTGGAAGCAGCGCAACTATATCGTTCATGATTATTTCAAAGAGCGGATTCATGAGACATTCAGCCCGGCCGGCCGATCCCGAATGATTCGGGAGCTGACCGCTTTTAAGGACCAGGCCCAAGCGCTGGAGCAGAAGCTGCAGGGCTATTCCCGCGAAATGTATGTGAAGCTTGGCCTGGACAGCGAAAAAAGCGTGTAAAAGAAATTAGGGCTGAGATGAAACATATTCCAGCACCTCTGCGTCAGAAAGAATAGGAGGTGTAATTATGAAAAAAACTACGAAATTGTTAACTGCAATGCTTGTCACTTCGTCATTGCTCGGTGCCGGCGCCGCCTCTGCGTTCCAGGATGTTCAAGAGGAGAAGCCTTTACAAATGGTGAAGGAGCTGCAAGCGAAAGGTATAATCCAGGGGGTTAGCGCCGACAAATTCGCTCCGGCCAAAACAATAACGACCGCCCAAGCGGTGCAGATGATTGTGAATGTCGCCGACCTGAAGGTACAACCGAACTTTACGGGCCGTTCGTTTGACAGTGTGCCGAAGGATGCCTGGTTTGCTGATGCTGTGAATATAGCGGCTCAGAACGGATTGTCCGTATCCGCAGATATGAAATGGAATGAGCCGATAACGCGTGAAGGGTTCGCGACATTGCTCTCGGAAGCGATTCAGAAGACCGGGAATTATCCCGTGGTTATGATGTATTTGCATGTAGCCGACGAGGATCTGATGAAAGAGGAGAGCCGGGGAGCGGTGCAGTTCCTGCTGTTAACCAAGATTGCTGAGCTCGACGCTAACGCCAAGTTCCATCCAACGAAGAATTTAACGCGAATAGAAGCGGCAGAGCTTGCGTACCATTCGATCCGATTCATTGAGGAGCATCAGAAGAACATGATACCCCAGGAGCCGGGACAATCTGAACCGGATGTAAGTACAAAAGTTGTTAAGGTGGATGAATCGCAGAACAAAGTTACGGTAACCAAGGAAGACCTGCCGAATCCGGGGTACGGGATTAAAATTACGTCGGTCGACTATGTTAGCGATACCGAAGCCGTGATCTACTACAAAGTTCTTCAACCCGATCCGGACAAAATGTACCCGCAAGTCATCTCGAAATCTTCCGATGACGTGCTCGTGCCTTCCAAGTACACCAAAATTACGGTCAAAGCAGAAGGTACTCTTGATTCGACAAAGTAATTCTTGCAATATACCGCCAGCATATCATATTAAAAAGAAGGCTGTTCCCAAGCGAATGTTACATTCGACAGGGGACAGCCTTCTTGTTTAATCCTACATTTATATAACGAAGCCGGAACTACACATGACCACCGGCCAGCTTGCTGTTGGAGGTGGCAAGCATCGTTTCCTTAGTCTCTTCAATCGAAGCCGTGCTTCCTTGCTGGAGCTGGTACATTTTAAAATACCTTCCGCCCAGGGCCATCAACTCGTCATGGGAACCCTGTTCCACAATTTCTCCGCGGTGTAGGACCAAAATCTGATCGGCGCTGCGAATCGTGGATAGACGGTGAGCGATGATAAAGGTCGTGCGTCCACGCTTCAGTACCTCCAAGGCTTCCTGGATTAAGGCTTCCGTCTCCGTATCGATGTTAGCGGTGGCTTCGTCGAGAATCAGTATGGCCGGGTTGAACGCCAAAGCACGGGCAAAGGAGATTAACTGGCGCTGTCCGGCGGACAGCGTGCTGCCTTTCTCCAGTACTGGCTCATCAAAGCCTTGCGGAAGATGAGCGAGCAGCCGGTCGGCCCCTACGTCGCGAAGCGCCTGCTCCACCTGTTCCCGCGTGATCCCGGGATCACCGAGGCTGACATTCGAAGCAATCGTGCCGGTGAACAGGTACGGGTCTTGCAGCACGATGCCCATATGCTTGCGGAGCCATTGCTTCGGAATATCGGTAACGGGCTGCCCATCAATGGTAATCGTGCCTTTCTGCGGGTCATAGAAACGGAACAACAGATTGATGATGGAACTTTTGCCGGAGCCGGTATGACCGACAAGCGCCACGGTTTGGCCCTGCTTCGCTTCAAATGTAATGTCTTTTAGCACATAGTCCTTCTTGTATGCGAAGGAGACATTCTGAAACTCCACATTTCCTAAATACCGCGGCATGCTGCCGTCCGTTACTTTTTCGCCCGTTTCATCCATCAGCTCAAATACCCGTTTAGCCGAGACGATGGAGGTATCGAGCGCGGCCAGCTGGTTGACCATGCCCGTAATCGGCTGGAACATGCGGCCAAGCAGATCAACGAAGGCGTAGAGGACGCCGATCGATACGATGCCGGCACCGTTCAATGATGCCGAACCGAAATACCAAAGAACGACTACAAAGGATACGTTACGCAGCACATTTACTAGATTGTGCGTGGTGAAGGAGTTCAGATTGAGCATTTTGTTCTGATGGGCCATATAGTCCGCATTCAGGGACTCGAACTCTTCTTGGGTCGCTTTTTGGCGGCGGAATACACGAATGATGGCCATGCCCTGAATGGATTCATTAATGATGGCGTTGATCTCGCTCAGCCGGGAGCGGATGACCGTATTGTATTTGGTTGCGAATTTACGGTACAGGATGGTCCATACAATCAGCATTGGAATAACAAACAAACTGATTAAGCCCAATCTAACGTCCAGAAGGAACAAGGCAACATAGACACCCGTGATATATACGGCGCCAGAGCTGAAGTTGGATAATACCGCAACAAACAGGTCTTTTACCGCTTCGGTATCATTGGTTACCCGGGAAACGACTTTGCCCGCCGGTAAATTATCAAAGAAGTTGACGGGCAGCCGCTGAATATGGGCATATACATCGGTACGCAGCTTCTGAATGACCTGGTTGGCTGCCGATTGCAGCCAGTAGGTTCTGCCGAATACCGTAATCATGGAGATCAGCAGACAGATCAGGAACAGGCCGACGAGCTTGTAAATGCTGGGCAGCTCGGGTTTATAAAATTCAAACAGCTGTTCTTTGGTTAATTTGACGGCCGGATATTGCAATTCTTCCGAGGCATAGGAAATCGTCAATACTCCATTCTGGAAGGAACGGTTTCCTTCCGTTCGGGCTACCGGCTCATCAATGAAATAGAAGCTGCGGCCAGCCTGAACGAGGCGTACTTCCTGTCCTTGTGTTTCTCCTTCTTGAAAGCGATCCTCACGTTTATAATAGGTTCCATTATAGGATGCAGCACCTTGGGCTTGTGTCGTCTCATAATAGGGACGCTCGATGCCCAGAATATGCTCGTCGATCATCGTTTTTGCGATGAAGGGCCCAGCAAGCTCTGCGGCAACACCGATGGCCAGCAGAATCAAGGCGGTAATGAAGGTGCCCTTGGCCGTTAAGGCATAGCGGAACAGCCGTTTGGCAATTCCGGATTCATTCGAGATGGTTGTATCGTTTGGAGTCAATTAAGACACCTCCTCGGAGGTCAGATTGTTTTCTACCTGCTGGCGTTCGAATTGCTCACGGTACCAGCCGCCGAGCTCCAGCAGTTCATCGTGGGTTCCCTGCTCCGTGATTCGACCGTCCTCCAGCACCACGATGATATCTGCATGCTGAACGGCCGAGAGTCGGTGCGTGGAGATCAGCGTCGTTTTGCCGGCGCGTTTGCTCCGGATATTATCGATGATTCTGGCTTCCGTCCGGGCATCCACAGCGGACAAGGAATCGTCCAAAATTAAGATTTCAGGGTCGCCGATAAAAGCCCGGGCCAGTGAGACTCTTTGTTTTTGTCCGCCGGATAACGCCACGCCTTTTTCGCCGACAATGGTATCGAGGCCATCGGACAGGGTAACCAAATCGCGGTCAAAAGCGGCAGTTGTAATGGCATCCATAATCAGTTCGTCGCTGGCATCCTTTTTGCCGAATTGGATGTTCTGGCGCACCGTCTTGGAGAACAAAATCTGCTCCTGGGGAACGTATCCAATCCAGCTGTGGAGCTGGTCGGTCGCCAGCATCTCCATGGGGATGTCGGAAATGAGGATTTCGCCGGTTCCGGTAGGGTACTCATGGAGAAGCTGCTTCAGGAGCGTCGATTTGCCGCTGCCCGTGCGCCCTACGACGCCGAGCGTCTGGCCTTTTTCCAGTGTAAAGTTAATATTTTTCAAATTATCTATCGTAGAGGTCGGGTAACGGAAAGTGACATCCTTGAATTGAATTGTATCCGGAACCTTCACGTCTACAGGGTTCGCGGCGTCGGTAACATCCGGCGGGGTCTTTAAGGTTTCGTTGACCCGATCCAGTGAAGCGTTTCCGCGCTGCATAATGTTGATCAATTCCCCGATGGCGAACATCGGCCAAATCATCATCCCGAGGTACATGTTGAACGATACGAGATCTCCGAGTGTGATTTGATTCTGGAACACGAGGTACACGCCGTAGGCTAAACCGATGACGTAACTGAGACCAATGGAGAAATTGATGGTCGGTTCGAATAAGGCGTCTACTTTTGCTACCGCAAGATTTTTACGATATACGTCATCCGTAATGTCCTGGAATCGCTGCTGATCGGCGCGTTCTTGTACATAAGCGCGGACGACGCGCACACCGGCTACCGACTCCAGAACCTGATCGTTCATGTCACCGAAGGCATCCTGCGCCAGTGTGTAGCGCTTATGAATGGCTCTTCCGTAGATGACCATGCCAATGGCAATGATCGGCATGGGCAGAATAGCCGCCAGCGTCAGCTGCCAGCTGACAATGAAGCCCATGGCGAAGAGGACGACAATCAAGTAGATGGTGGAGTCGGTCATGACGAGCATCCCGAAGCCGGCAGTTGCTGCCACGGAGCGAAGATCATTCGTGGCTTTTGCCATGAGGTCTCCGGTACGGTTGCGTTCGAAAAACGGCGGAAGCATCCGCAGCAAATGGTTCATGTACCGGGTACGGAGCAGGCGTTCCACGAGGTTCGCTCCTCCGAATAAACGGTGCATCCATATGTAAGTGGCGCAGTATACGACAGCAACGATGCCGAGAATCATGAGCAGATATTGAACGAGGGAAGCCCACGTTATGGAACTGCTGACGATATCGTCAATGGCGTTTCCGAGCAGAAGCGGCGGCAGTAGCTCAACCAGTCCGCAAAAGATGAGAAGCGCAAGGCCGATCAAGTAACGCTTTTTTTCTTGCTTGAAAAACCAGCCTAAATTTTTAAGTACGGCAAACACATTATCCCTTCCTTTCGTAGGTCGTTCTGGCATCATATCATCCGCAAAAACCAAAAAAAGCACATCATCCGACGACGGACGATATGCTTCATTAATTTTGAACTTATCATACGCACGGTGATCCTGACTTCCGTGCAACGGTTAGCAGCTTCGTTCAGATCATTCTGGCAACGAATGAACGAGGCTTGATGATGATGAGACAGCACCATTGGGGAGTCGATCCATATTTAATTGTAGGAAATGATGATCAAGATGATCTTGATCCATTGCAAACAGTTTCAACATGTCACTCACCCTTTCTTCGTAATTTACATTTTATTCAAATCGATCTCGTATGGACTGAATTTTATCACCATGAACTGGAATGTGTCAAACTTATTTTCAGAATCATTCTGAAGATATTCGATAGTGAAGGTAGGTTAGAACCTTATGTCACTATTTTATTATCAAAATGATTTGTATCCTAACGTACGTATGCGTTATGATAATATTGCAACTAAATATGGATACCGTCCCTAAGATCTCCGGTCTGCTAACAAGATAGGGGTCAACATATTATGACGTCTAAGGAGGGTGTACGACACATGCAAATTCAAGTCAGCGATCAGGCGGCACGTTGGTACAAGAAGGAACTTGACCTTCAGGCAGGCACGTTCGTTCGCTTCTTTCCACGATATAGCTCAGGCGGAGGCCTCCATCCCGGCTTTTCGCTCGGTATTTCGGTAGAAGAACCAAGAGAAGCGGGACTGACGGAGCGTTCTGAAGAGGTAACATTCTTTATGGAAGAACAGGATCTGTGGTATTTGAAGGGATATACGCTACGCGTGAAATATGAGGAATCCTTGGATGACATTTCGTATATTTATGAAGAAGAGGGCGCAGTAAATTAACCTGATGAGAGACTGCAGCGCCATCTAGGGAAAGGAGGTTCCCAAGATGAGCGTATATCACCGTGATATTCGCCAATACATCGGCAAACGTTCGGTGGTTCGTGTGAAAGCGGCGGTGCTTGTGCTGAACGATGTGGGAGAGATTCTGCTCCTGAAGCGGCAGAACAAGGACGAGTGGGGACTTCCAATCGGAACCCTGAAGCCCGGCGAAGCTCTTGAAGACACAGCGTCCAGAGAGCTGTGGGAGGAGAGCGGCCTGACAGCGGATGATATGCGACTCTTGGATCTTGTATCTGGTCCGGAGTATATGAAGAAGCAAATTGGTGGAGATGAAGTGTATTATGTGATAGGCGTGTATGAGGCAACCGGTCTGCACAGTGCCATTCATTTGTCCCCTAATACGGAAGTATCTCTTAAATATTTTGATTTTCAAGCATTGCCCGCAATGGATGCGATCACGGTCCGCTTGCTGGACAAGATTAAAAAGAACAGCTGAGGCTTAGTTAGTGGTGGCAGTTTTATACGCTTTAAATTCCCCGCACGGGGAATTTTTTTCGGTCAACATGAGGAGTCCCTGCCCCATTCAAACCGGGGGAAAGGGACTTCTTTTGCCATGCGAAGGTGTGTACATATGATCATTATGACTGCCCGGACAGCGGGACCTCCAATGCAAAGTCAAAATCGTCGATATCATATACCTGAACGGGAAGAGCGCTTTCGACGATACGTTGAATCAATTCGTATTGATCAGTCAGTATGGGAGCCTCGGCTCTTTGGGATGCCAGGAGCAGCTCAGTTTCAACAGGATCAAAGGATTCCCCATAAGGTGCGGTGTCCATGGTGTTCATGACCGAGACCCGAGTAGTTTCACTAACGGGAATGGTAGGGCTCTTGGACCAAGGAACCTGCAGGGCACGCTCAATTTTCTTTTTGTTCAGCGGCTCTTCAAAATAGGAAATCAATTCGCCGATCTTTATCTTGACGTGCTGGTCATCAGCACTGCTATTCATGAGATGTTCTTCGGTGGTATGAAGCTCATATAATTCCAAAATGGTTGTGTACGGAATGATGTACTCGACGGGTTTCGGCGGTACTAACAGCTGACCGTAAATAGCCAGCATGACGGCCTCCGTCACGAAAATTCTGGTCATGACTAAATCCTCCTGCAAGACATGATACAATTCATAAGTTTAGAACTAATAAAGCACTGAAGTTCATAAATGTCAACTGCTCTTCGACTAACAACCGCGTGGATCTTACTTAACAATAACGTCCATGGACGTACTTTCACACAAGACAGACCGCGGGTAAAAGGTGTTTTTCTTGCGATTATTGAATGGATTCAGCTTCGCAGAAAACTCGTAAATTCTATAATCTAAAGAAAGGGGCTTTGATCACCTTTGAAATCATGGAAAATCTATTATCCGTTTGTTAAGCCATACATGAAGTGGATCATTCTGACCCTTATTATCGGCATGATCAAATTTGCAATCCCGTTATTGCTGCCCATGATCATGAAATATGTCGTGGATGATCTGCTGATCAACCAGCAGATGACGATCGAACAGAAGATTCAGGATCTGATGTGGATTCTTGCCGGGACGCTGGTGCTGTTTGTCGTGGTGCGTGGTCCGGTGGAATACTTGCGGCAGTATTTTGCCCAATTCATTACCAGCCGTATTTTATTCGATATGCGTAACCGGTTATATGCCCATCTGCAGCGGTTATCCCTCCGTTACTATCAGAACACCAAGGTAGGCGAGGCGATATCGCGCTTTATCAATGACGTAGAACAATCCAAGAACCTGGTGGAAGTCGGCATGATGAATATCTGGCTGGATATGTTTACACTGCTGTTCGTGTTAATTGTCATGTTCTTCATGAATCCCGTATTGACACTCGTTGCCATCTCGATTCTTCCTCTATATGGACTAGCGGTGAATTTGTTGTATAAGCGGCTTAAACGTCTGACTAAGGACCGGTCGCAGGCTCTCGCCGGCATCCAAGCGTATCTGCATGAACGGATTCAGGGGATATCGGTTATCCGCAGTTTTACTCTGGAGCGTTACGACCAGAAGAAGTTCGAAGGGATCAACGGCAATTTCCTGAAAAAAGCGATGGCACAGACCCGCTGGAATGCGCTCACCTTCTCTATTATCAACACGCTCACCGATATTGCGCCTATTTTGGTTATCGGTTATGGGGGATACCGGGTGATCCAGGGAGATCTGACATTAGGTACGTTTGTTGCCTTCTTTGGCTATCTCGACAGGCTGTATGCGCCCCTTCGCCGTCTGATCAACTCGTCAACGGTGCTAACGCAGGCTTCAGCGTCGCTGGAGCGGGTCAAGGAGCTCATGGACGAGCCGTATGACATTGTGGACCGTCCGGATGCCAAAACGCTTAAAACAGCGGGACAGATCGAATTCGATCGTGTCTCCTTTAAGTACAACGACGCTGCCGGTTGGGTGCTTCAAGATATAAACTTAACCATTCGGCAGGGGCAGACGGTTGCGTTTGTCGGCATGAGCGGCGGGGGCAAATCGTCCCTGATCGGACTGATTCCGAGATTCTACGATGTACAGCAGGGCGCGGTGAAGATTAACGGTCACGACGTCAGGGATTTGACGCTGGACAGCCTGCGCGGATCGGTGGGCATGGTCCTGCAGGACAACTTCCTATTCAGCGGCACGGTCCGTGAGAATATTCTGTTCGGCAATCCGGAGGCGGATGAAGAGAGTATCGTCGCCGCTGCCAAAGCCGCCAATGCGCATGATTTCATCACCCAGCTGCCGCAAGGCTATGAGACGGAAGTGGGTGAACGCGGCGTCAAGCTCTCAGGCGGACAGAAGCAGAGATTGGCGATCGCGCGTGTCTTCCTCAAGGATCCGGACATTCTGGTGCTGGATGAAGCGACGTCGGCGCTGGACTTGGAGTCCGAGCATCTGATACAGCAGGCGCTGCAATCCCTGTCCAACAACCGCACCACATTGATCGTGGCCCATCGCCTGTCAACGATCACGCACGCCGATCAAATCGTTGTGCTGGAGAATGGCAGAATTACAGAGCAGGGAACGCACGGCGAGCTGATGAATCTGGATGGAAGTTATGCCAGACTGTATAACGTGCAGCATCTAGAGAGTTAATACGAAAGACCCGTCCTTCTGAGGCATGGTGTTGGGCCATGCTTCAGGGAACGGGTCTTTATTTTAGGGTAAAGGCTTATTTCTCGATATTCTTGAACACCGTATCATAGGTCATCTGAATATATTCTAGCGTCTGCCCGTGTAATACAATATTGTTCACTAAGGTGATGAGCAGGAACAGGATCATGATGCCGGTCAGAGCTTGTTGAATCCGGAGATTCTTGGTTTTGGCAATAAACAGCGCTGCAAGCACAAACACGGCAAACAGATAATGTCCTGCGTACAAGTACAGATCGTAAGTGTAAGTGGCCAAACCGAACCCAACGATGATGTGCAGCAGAATCGCGAACAGGATATAGATGGCAAATGTCCAGGTATCGCGGGAGCGGATGCCCTCAATGAAGGACAGTATTGCAAGAATAAGCATCCCGATCCCGACGATATGGACATGAATCGGATACGGCTTGGCCAAATTCGTCACGAATGCCGCGATCCCCGGATCAATCATGGCAAGCTCCGGCGACAGGATTGGGCTTACAAACAGCATGTAGAAGACCCGGGAATGGTGCTCGAATGAAAAAGGAGAAACATAGCTGAGCGCACCGTTTTGTACGCTTGAAAACACGTTGGCGATCCAGGACTTACCTGAGAACAGCAAGTGTTGAAGCAGGGTTACGATAATCACCATTCCCAGAAAAGCCAGCATAATGAGAATGAAGCGTTTAAAGGCATCCTTCCAGCGTCGATCGAACAGACTGATCAGGAGCGCACCTGCGAACGTTGCCACATTCGTAGACGTGATGCCGAAATTAATCAGGGCCAGGGAGGCATTCGGCATGACGCCATATTGATTCGTAAGCCGGCAATAGTGCAAGTAAGCCGCTGATAAGATGATCATGAACTGCGCATAAGCATAGGAATCCGGTATGAACGCCGTGAACAGCGTATACGAGCTGATACCGAAGAAAGCCGCCGTTACGAAGGACAACAACCAGCCGGCTCCGCTTCTTCGGACGATATAGTAGACCAGCGCAGCGCTTAAGGCATTCAAGACCGATTGAATCAGAAGATAAGGGAGGTTCGCACTCCCGATCATCGTCGTTAACGGGCTGGTCAGGAAATTAATGAATGGATGGATGATCGAGATATTCTCCGGTCCATATTCCATGGAAGGATCGAAGTTGAACAGATTCAATGTGAAAGGCGCACCATAGAACGGGCTGTGCGGCATCAACTCGGCTGCATGATCCTTGATGTAGGTCACGAACGGAAGGTTCATGAAAACATACCATAGGACAAGACAGATACTTAGGCCGATCGCCGTGTAATTATCTTTTTTATGTCGGAATAAATAACTGAAAAAAGTCATGTTTTACGCTCCACCAATCTTTCCATTATATATGTACTGTGAAGAGGCTTAAGCTGCGTTCGCTTACCAGATCAGCAGAAGCAATCCGGAAATAATAAAAGCGACGCCGGCGATCTTGCGGATCCCGATGGTTTCCTTGAATACCCATTTGGCAAACAACAAGGCCCACAGGAACGTCAGTGCATTGGCAGGCATAACCAGCGTATAGGGAAGCTCAACCAGAAGGTATATGTTTAACAAGGCTCCCAATCCGTAACTAAGAAAACCGATCAGCAGCAGCTTGATTTGTTTGTTTGCGGTATACCCCTTGAAGAATACGCTGCCCAGCGAGCCCAGCAAAGTCATCAGAAGCAGGAGCAAGTATAGAAACCCGTCATTTTTCATAGGAAGTTAATGTCACCCCGATTCCAAGCAGGGCAACAGCTGCCAGTTTTTGCAGGGTTAACGGTTCATCCAGAAAAAAATCACCATAAAACAGAGCCACAATATAGCTGATGCACATTAGGGGATAGGCAACGGACAGCTTCTCCAATGAAAACGATTTGATCATGAGTATGGCTCCGAGGCCGTAACAGATAAAGCCGATTCCCATGTACAGCAAGTTGGCGTGTCCCCATTTCCAGAACAGCTGGCCGGTAGCCGTCAAAAAAGCCGATAAGACCATGAACAGCTTGCCCAAGTGGCGCGGGGCGCTCTGCGCTTTTATCTGTTCCATGTTAATCCCTCGCATCCCTGAGCGGATTTGTGATTGATCAAATACTTGTGTTTGACGAGCCCGAACATCGGGAGGTCGGACAAGGAGTCGGAATAAGCGCAGGAAGCTGCATAGTCAATGGTCAGCTGCCGCTCGTTCAAGTACTGCTGAATCCGGTTCACTTTTTCCTCCCCCTTACAATTGTTCCCTTCGATCATCGATGTAAAGCGTCCGTCCCGTACGGAAAGCTTGGTAGCGATCACCGTGTCGACACAAGGAAGTTCTGCAAAGTATCTCATGTAAGCATCGGGGGACGCCGTTACAAGAAGCACATGATAGCCCTCGCTTTTTTTTCGCTGCATTTCCTTCAGCGCAGCCGGGAAGATCGCAGGTTTCAATTCCGTTTCGTAAAAATGCTTCAGGTCGGTTTCATCCATATGGCGCATCGCATGAAAATAAGCGCTCTTTGCTTTTTCAGCTCCCAGAAGACGGAGCTTGTACAGCACGGAGTAAAGCACGACTTTCAGAATGACGGGGGCCGTGGACGGTTTTTTTTGTATGCCATACTTTAAAAATTGAAACATGGAGTCTGTATGGATGACCGTTTTGTCGATGTCAAAGATTGCGAATTTCTGATTCATATCATTTCCCTCAATTTACCGATTCTGTATTATTCAAAGTATACCAAAATTCCGATGACGCTGATGACATAAAGGATCACGGTGACCAGGATGTGAGCGTCCTCCAGGAGCACCCGGTCCGGAGCCCCGCCTTTTTTCTCGATGTGAATCAGATAAAGATAGCGGAACATCCCGTAAATAACGAGCGGTATGGTCCACATGAGATGAACGGTTCTGCCGGACGTAAAGGTAAACAGCGAATAACTGATGATGGTTGCTGTGGTGACAATGCTGCTCATCTGGTCCAGCAGATCAAACGAATATTGATCGAGCACCTTGCGGTGAGAGCCCTTGTCATGCTGCAGCAGATGAAGCTCATGTCGTCTCTTGCCGATCGCCAGGAAGAGCGATAACAGCATCGTACAGAGAAGAAACCATGGCGTGAACGGGACGTGGATGACCAGTCCGCCTGCGATGGCGCGCAGCACAAACCCGGCCGCGATAATCATAATGTCAATGATGACAACATGCTTCAGCCGGAAGGAATAAGCTACGTTCATGGCAAAATAGAGCACCAATAATACGGTAAACAGCGGATTGAGCAAATAAGATATGACCAGCGAAGCTATCAGCAGCAGTGCGCCGAATCCAATAGCCAGCTTAGGAGGAAGAGCTCCCGAGGCCATCGGTCGGTACTTTTTCACCGGATGGTTGCGATCCGCTTCGCGATCGGCATAATCGTTCACAATGTAGACGCAGCCGGAAACGAAGGACAACAGAAAAAAACCGATCAGGGTGTCGAAGAGCACGCCGGGATTCACCCCTTCAAAGGAGAAGAGGGGGGCTGCAAATATGAGCAGGTTTTTGGTCCATTGCTTTGGCCTCAGCTGCCTGAAGAGCAGCAAGGGAAGCTGTTTAAGCGGAGCAGCGACCGATTCGGTATTCGTTGAAGACAAATGTGTTACCTCCTGAGACATCATATTTCTTAAGGGATTACGGGAAATAGCGCTAAAACACGATAGCTATCATACCATAAAATAGACTATATATGGTAATGATCCGTTTGTTGCGAAGCTTACATATAGAACAAATAAACCTCCCCAAACGTTCACGAGCCGGCAGGGAGGTTATTGTTCTACTTATTAGTTGTAAAAAAGAAGGCTGCTTCTGTTCCTCATGATTTGCCGATCAGCAGGGACAGCAGACCGGCTGCAATGAGCGGCCCGACGGGTACGCCTCGGAACAAGGCTACCCCAAGCACCGTGCCAACGAGAAGACCCGCAACCACGGTGGGATTGGTTCCCATCAGCGTGGCACCCCGGCCGCCCAGATAGGCGACAAGCATGCCGACGGCGATGGCCAACAGCGATTTCCAGTTCAGGAATGACTCGCCGATCGTTTGCAGACTCATCTTTCCGCTCGCCAGCGGTGACATGACACCTATGGTGAGAATGATAATGCCGAGTGTCAGTCCGTATTTCTCCAGCCATGGGAATGCTTGCTGAAAGCCGGTAACGCGGATGAGAAGCAACGCCAGCATCGCGATGGTCACGGCAGAATTGCTGCTGATAATACCAAGTCCCGCCATAGCCAGCAGGATGAGTGAAGTTACGTCCATGGGGAATCACTCCTTATGTTTAAGATATCAGAAAGTTTAGACTTCGAAACGTATACCTTCCTGATATCGTAAGAAAAACATCATAGAACGGTCTGTCCTCTGGGAATGCACGACGTTAATCGTTTAAGCGTTCGAGACTAGATGCTCGGCAATCAGACGACCGTGTAGTCTGCCTGTCTCAATGAACACCTCATTGGCGTTGCGGCCGGATGCAATGACGCCTGCAACATAGAGTCCTGGAACGTTGGTCTCCATCGTATCCGGATTATAAAGCGGCTTCTCCATGTCTTCATTCAGTTGAACGCCGGAGGAAGCAAGCAGCTTGCGGTCAGGACGGAATCCGGTCAATGCCAGTACAAAATCATTCTCAATGATCGTTTCCTGGCCTTGATTTGCAAGAACGGTAATGGAAGACTCCGCGATTTGTACAACTCGCGCGTTCAGGTGAAGCTGGATATGTCCTTTTTGCACCATGCTGTCAAACAGAGGACGTACCCAAGGTTTGATGTTTTGTGAAACTTCCTCACCCCGGTATACCATCGTCACCTCGGCTCCGACACGGATAAGCTCCATGGCAGCATCGACGGCGGAATTACTGCCGCCGATGATCGCGGTTTTCATTCCTGCGTATGGATGGGCTTCCCGGAAATAATGGCTTACTTTCTCCAAGTCTTCTCCAGGAATGCCAATATAATTCGGATGATCAAAATAACCCGTAGCAATGACTACGTGTTTAGCTTCTCGTATAGACTCTACACCACCGCGGCGCTGGGTCTTCACCTGAAAGCTCCCGCCGGGCTGCTTGGTTATGGTGAGCGCTTCTTCGTATGGGGAGATTATCAGATTAAAGTGTCTGGCAACTCTGCGGTAATAGGCCAGCGCCTCGTGCCGAAACGGTTTATCATTCGATATGGCGAACGGAACATCTCCGATTTCAAGCATTTCAGCCGTACTGAAAAACTGCATATGTGTTGGATAGAGATAAATGGAATGAACTACATTGTGTTTATCGATGATCTCGCAGCTGAGGCCCTGGTTGCGGCATTCAATGGCAGCTGAGAGACCGCATGGGCCTGCGCCGATAATTAAGACGTCGAGCATGGTGAACCTCCTTATGTATTAACCTTACGTTTAGATCAGCATTATAATCCTACAGCAAATAAGAGGATAAATCCAGATTGGGCGGTATGGAGCCTGGCTGAATGGACTTCACGTAGAAAGGATTTGACAAATATCACTGATTTGATTATCATCTAATTAGACATATATTAAATTAGATGGTTGTAAAACTAAACTTGTGGTTAGAAGGGAGGGAGAAAAAAGATGGAAACGACTGCTAGCGAAGCCTATAAAACATCCGTTCTCCGGAATTTTATAGCGAAAGACGGAACGCTGCGTTCCATTCCGGCCCAGTACAAAAAGAAACTCGTCATATTGGAATACCTGGTAGAGCAGCTTGAAGCAGGGAAGGAATATCCGGAAAAGGATATCAATGCGTTTATCAAGCGTTACCATGCCGATTATGCGACCATTCGGCGCGAATTTATCATTCATCAATATATGAGCCGTGATCATGAAATCTATATACGTAACCCGCGAGAGTTATGGACCCAATGGGAAAAGGTTTAAATGGGATTATCACAAAAAGCCACCTTTCACTGCCTAAGACAGTTGAAGGTGGCTTTTGTAAATAAGATTAGTGTTATTATTACGTATAAGTTCGATTAGAAACCGGCAGCAGCCTTCTTAACGAGCTCAAGACCGTTCTGAACGATCATTTCTGCTTCATTAGGGAATTGGTTGTGGCCTTCGATGATCAGGGTTTCGATATCCTGTACGCCCCATTGACGAAGATTGCCCATCACGAAGTTAACAGCCATCTCAGCCGCAGCCATAGGTCCTTCGGAATAGTTACCGCCGCGCGCATTCAGGATGACGACTTTTTTGCCAGTCACGAGACCTACAACGCCTTGAGGGGTATATTTGAACGTTTTTCCTGCTTGGTTCAGGTAGTCGATATAGGTATGAAGAACGGCAGGTACGGTCATGTTCCACAATGGGAAAGCAAGCACGATTTTGTCTGCAGCAAGAAACTGGTCAAGATATTTGCTCACATTCGAAGCAGCCGCCTGCTCTTCCGGTGTAGCTTCCAATCCTTGGGCAGCTTTAAACATACCGTTGATGGCAGTGCTATCGTAATAAGGGAGATTCTCTGCAAAAAGGTCAAGCTCCGTGATTTGGTCTTCCGGATGGCTTGCTTTGAAGGACTCCAAAAACGCATGGTACATTTTTACGCTTACCGATTGTTCGATGGCTCTGTTGTTTGCTTTGATGAATAGTACATTAGACATGTATGAAAACTCTCCTTGTTGTTAGGTTTACTTTATAAAGTATAGTATATTTCATTTTTATTGTTTGTCAACAACGTCTTAATGTACGATATCGATATTACCGGAGTACGTTTCCACTTGGATGATATCGGTTGTTTCTTTCAGTGACTCCGGCGCCGAGACGGATCCCGACAGTGCCTTAAGGTCATAGAAACCGCGAAATGACGGGTCAGGCTGCACTTTCACGTTTCCGGACCTGCACAGAATATTAACCGATGAAACGCCAATCAATCCTGCGTTTACGTTACCGGAGGTGACCTCGATGTCCAAGGGACCTTCCATATTTTTCAGTACGACATTTCCCGAATGATGGACGAGCCGGGTGGATGCCCGAATGTCAGAACCGCGAATATTTCCCGAAATGTTCTCAACGCTTAACTGCTCGGCTTGTATTCCGCTCATGTTGATGTTGCCTGACTTCACGGAGATGTCAACCACCTTGGAGGAAGCTCCGCTTACCTGGATGTTATCGGAAAGCGTCGACAAATCGAGTTCGTCCAGTTGCGTGCTTGATGGAAGCACGATGGTCAGTTTTCCTTTCGGTGAACGAAAGTCCACACTCATCAACTGGAAAGTGGAAGGTGTAGTCAGATCTAATTTCACATAAGGGCCTGCTGGATTAAAGTTTTTAAGAATATCGACATGCTCCGGTTTTAATTTGCCGTCAAACGCGATATATCCGTTCGAATCGCTGCTGTCCTCAAACGCGAAGCTGATATTAATATTGCTGGCAATAGTTAATTTCTTCAAATTTACGGCATCCTGCAGATCCCATCGATTCTGATAGCTGACAAGCTCTTCACCGAATTTAAACTTGTTCGCAGCCATGCCGACGATTCCTACCAATATAAGTGCGATTGCTAAACTGAACAACCATTTTCTGTTCACTGTGCGTCACGTCCCTTCAACAAACGCGTATTCCATCTGGAGTACCTCAAGGTTAACGATAACAATCCAACCATGGCTGAGCGTGTGGCATATCCGAGGAAGATGCCGATTCCGATCAAAGAGATGGATAAGAATAATTTGGCCGGATAAAACGTTCCGTTTACGATATAGTCAAGCAGAACGAGCACCGGGCTCAGCAAGGTTGCCAAGGCTCCGAGAGCAATAGCGACGCCTCCGGACCATAATGCCGCAAGGAAGGGGACTGCCACCAATGCACAGAAGAACAAACCGACTCCTGCCGCATATTTTCCAAAAGAAGACGGTCTTCGGATCGCTGCCGGAGCAGGCATATCCATATCCACATACCGGTCGCCTAACGCTTCCTTTGCCATTTCAAAAGGATCTCCCAGTTCACGGGCGATTTCCTCTTCGGTTCGTCCATTCTGCATGCCAATGACAAAATGGGACGCCACATCATGAATGAATTCCCGCCGTTCGTCGGGAGGAAGCGCGGCAAGACGCGATTCCAAAATTGAAATAAACTGTTTTTTAGTCATACAAATTTCCTTCCTCTATCAGATTGGTCACATTGCCCACAAAAGCTTGCCATTCCTTTACCAAGGCTCTCATATAAATCACTCCGCTAGGAGTCAGCTTATAATACTTACGGGGCGGACCCTCGGTCGATTCCTGGAGGTACGTCGTACAATAGCCTTCATTAACAAGTCGGCGAAGGAGGGGGTACAACGCCCCTTCGGCTACCTCAATATGCCTCGATACCGCTTGAGCCAACTCGTAGCCATACTGGTCCTTGCGATGGATTAACACAAGCACGCAGAGTTCAAGAACGCCTTTTTTGAATTGAATACTGACATTCATACGGCAGATACCTCCTTTCATAAGTCCATGTTCATGCTGTAAACATGAGGTAGTGATTAATATTCAGTAGTGGTCTACAATAAGATATCACTAAGTACTGATTAATGCAAGGTACTGATTATAAAATGGGTTGTTTCCAGAACATCGTCGAATCATAAGAAGCTTTGTTGAACGTAAGAAAGTCTCGTTTAATCTTGAAAAGGCACGGTTAATAGAAGTTATCAGAACATAGGGTCGTTTTTCCAAGATAAGAATGGAGGGATGAACAGTATGTCCATCGATCGGTTTATATTAAAAAAATTGGACAGTTGCCAGGAGATCACAACGCGGAGAAATCTCGTGAAATTGTTTCAAATCCGAATTCAGAGAGCGCAGATAGCCGAGGATCGTCATTACGGGTTATAATGGAGTTAAACAAAAAAAGGGCTATCCCTCTTTTTAAAAGAGAGATAGCGCAAGAGAGTCGTTTTCGCTTTTGCTGTGAAGAATTGCCTCGGATCCCTCGATTTCAATGCTGATCAGGGAGTTGAGGCATTTTTGCAGCGCCTTTTTGCCGGTTTGAATTTTATGGTCAAGCGCGCTGGTTAGCAGTTTTAATACTTTTTGTACCGGCTGCTTGCTATCCGTTGTAAAGTATACGGGAACCGGCTTATTTTGGAACATGATAAGTGTTTTCATATTAATCACCTCACGAAAGATTTTTCATGATATTTGCATTATAAATTGCCAATCTTAAAATAACCTTAAATTCATAGAATTAATCAGCATCATTTTTCAGAGCGTGACATTTTTGTGAACGACGTTATTTTACCGACGAAAAACCCGGATTTACCCTATAATCAATATATAAATAGTCCCTCAGGACTAACAAACCCGCATGAAAAATAGGAAATAGGAAATATGACACAAATTGACAGAACTGACCCTGGGATGATATTATTACAATAATGTAACTATTTTTTGTAACTATTGAAATAGGTGATTGGACTTTGCATATGGAATAAACATAAGCATTACCATTTTTGGGAAGGCAGGTTGACCAGATGATACTCACCGTGATCAGCGGTCGAAATGAAGATGATTGGTTTGATATCGACGTACCCGATGAGTGCTCCATTGAACGGTTGAATGAGCTGCTGGGGCTACGTCTTTTTCGTGAACCCTCGGGTGAAGGGATTCAATATATATTAGAAGCAAAGTTCCCGGAAGGCTTGTGGTTTACGGTAGGCGGCCATTCTAACCTGGTTGAAGCGGGACTTAGGGAAGGCTCTTATATTCGTTTGCAACGGGCATTCTCCACAACCACCGAGGAAGCTCCTGTCTATGGCAGAAGATCGTTGTTTCAAGAAAGCTGAGATTGGGTAAGTAACCCATTGGTTTTGATTGAAACAGCCAAATACATAATTGTACATTTCAGATGCTCTGGATTAGGAGGAAGTGACATATGAACGTGTTGTACCAACGTTCGCCGCGTATTAGACCGGCTTTACCGAATGAAGACTTGGAGATTCTGAGACCGCCGTCCGAGCCGAGCAAACCGTCGTTTTCGATGATTGCCATCATTATCCCGATTATTATGACGGCTGCGACGGTTGGTTTCTATGTTTATATGAACGTGAGCGGAAAAATGGGGAATCCCAATTACATGATGTTCCAGATGCTTTCCGTCTTTATGATGCTGACATCCTACACGCTGCCGTTCTTCATGTATTTAAGCAACAAGAAGACTTATCAGAAGAATCTGGCCGAACGTAATCAGAAGTACCGGGCACAGCTTGATCTGCATCGGGAAGAACTGAAGGAGCGACAGGAGGATCAGGTACACATTCTGTTTGAAATCCATGGCGATCCGGACGTGTGTTATAACGTCGTGAAGAACCGGAGCAGCAGCTTGTGGGAACGTTCCCCGGAAGATAAGGACTTTCTGGAGATTTGCGTGGGCAAGGGAGAGGTTCCGTTTTACATTAATGTAAAGCCTCCCCGTGCGGATGGGTATGACAAGGACCCGTTGATCGAAGCAGCCGAATTGCTGTCTACCGAATTTCAGTCCGTCGACGAAGCATCGATCGCGCTGCCGTTATTCGAATCCAAGGTCATAGGGATCGTAGGTGGAAGAGAGCGCGTATTAAATATGCTGCGCGTAATGATGGCCCAGACGGCTGTCCGGCACTCACCCGATGAAGTAAAGATCGCCGCGTTCTACGAAGAGAAAGAAGCGAGCGAGTGGCAATGGCTGCGCTGGCTCCCACATACGTGGGATGATGACCGTTCCAGCCGCTATCTTGCGGATCGACGGAGCAATGCGCATCAGCTTGCCGATGAAATATTTACTCACTTATACCGGCGTAAAAATAATCGCGCCGAGCATGGGAAGAAATCGATTGAGACACCGGCATACGTGGTGATTTTATCCGCTACCCAATTAATCGAGGAAGAACCGCTGCTGCCTCTGTTGATGGAAGATGCCGAAGTGACCGATGCGGTTACCATCATCTTGTCCGACCGCAAGGAAAGCTTGCCGATGCACTGCCAGCTTATTGTTGAGGTTGACCGGGAGCAGGCGGCGTATACGATTAAGAAGGCAGACGGCACGGTCTCCAAGCAATCCTTCCAATCCCATCATATCAGCAGGGAGCAAACTGAAGCCTTGGCCCGGTACATGGCGCCGATCCGGCTGAAGCGATCCTCTGCATCGGATATCCCAAGCGTTTTGGCACTCTTCGAGATGATGGATATTCAAAAAATCAACGATTTGGATGTACACAGACGCTGGCAGCAGAACCGATATCCGGATTCATTACCCGTTCCGATGGGGGTCCGGGCAGGCGGAAAGAAGATTAATTTGAATCTTCATGATAAAATAGAGCGTCAAGGTCATGGACCTCACGGTCTGATTGCGGGAACGACCGGTTCCGGGAAAAGTGAGGTTATTCAATCCATTGTTGCCTCCCTGGCATCCGAGTTCCATCCTCATGACCTGGCATTTATGCTTATTGATTACAAGGGCGGCGGCATGTCCAACACGTTTGTCAACTTGCCGCACGTTGTAGGAACTATAACGAACCTGGATAACAATCTGATCGAGCGGGCGAAGGTGTCGCTGAAAGCCGAGCTGGTCCGCCGCCAGAAAATATTGAATGATGCGGGAAATCTGCAGCATATCGACGAGTACTACAAGCTGCTGCGCAATCGGCATGGCGAACCGCTTCCGCATCTTGTTATTATCATTGATGAATTTGCACAGCTGAAAAAAGACCAACCGGAATTCATGGATGAATTGATCAGCATTGCCGCTATTGGACGAACACTCGGGGTCCATCTGATTCTTGCGACTCAGAAACCGGC
Source organism: Paenibacillus sp. NPDC093718 (assembly GCF_050279985.1). Taxonomy (NCBI): domain Bacteria; kingdom Bacillati; phylum Bacillota; class Bacilli; order Caryophanales; family Paenibacillaceae; genus Paenibacillus; species Paenibacillus sp. NPDC093718. Next base: position 329,328 of record NZ_JBNNUS010000001.1, on the reverse strand, counting down.
AGGCGTCGTGGACGATAAAATTTGGAGTAACTCGCGCTTTCGGATCTGTCTTCGGGTACAAAGCGAGGGCGACAGCCGTGATATGCTGAAGATTCCGAATGCAGCCTGGATTAACAAGCCCGGACGAGGCTACTTCCAGGTGGGCAGCGATGAAGTGTTTGAAGAAATGCAGTTTGCCTGGAGCGGCGCTCCTTACGTTGAAGAGAAGGATACACCTGGCGCTGTCTCGATCCGCGAGGTCCGGATCAACGGGAAGACGGAACCGCTGCTTGCGTTTACTCCATCCCTGGGAGCGCATCTGGAAGTGCCCAAACAGCTGCAGGTGTTTATTGACCATGTAGCGGAAGTGGCCGAGGCGCAAGGGATCGAACGGCTGCAGGGTCCTTGGCTTCCACCGCTTCCGGAGAGCCTGGATTTGGAGACAGTACAATCCGGCATCGAGCAGCCTGTTACGTTCAGCGATTCGGCACTCGTGTCCTATGTCGGAATGGTTGACGATTTGCCTAACCAATGCCAGAAGCCGCTAGTGCTCAACCTGGAGCAAGGCCACTGGGCCGTTTACGGTATGCCCGGACTTGGAAAGACCACCTTTATTCAAACGATGCTGATGTCGTTAGCCAGTCGGTACACCCCGGACTTTTGGCATGGGTATATCGTGGATATGGGCCGAATGATACGGGACTTTGCAGGGCTTCCTCATATCGGAGGAGTCATGACGGCGGAGGAAGAGGATCGCATCAAGCGCCTGTTCCGTTTTCTGACGAAAACGGCGGCGGCTCGCAAGGACATGATTGCCGAAGCGGGTGTGAAGACCGTTGCATCCTACCGCCGTGGCAGCACGGAGACGGTTCCGCAGCTGGTCGTGGTTATTGACGGTTATCTCAACTTTAGGAATTCTTATCCGGACGAGAATGATATGCTGGAATACCTGCTGCGTGAAGGCGGCAGTCTGGGCATCACGTTTATTATCACGGCGAACCGGATTTCGGATATGTTCGAGAAGGTCCGGAGCAATATCTCGCAAGCGGTATCGTACGAGCTTGCCGATCCGGCCGACTATTATTACGCGGTGGGTCGTCCGACAAGAGCCCCGAGCCAGCTTCCGCCAGGAAGAGGACTGGTCAAAGGCCAGGTGCCTCCGCTTGAATTCCAGACGGCCTTGCCGGCTTCTGGTCAGGAAGAGGGGGACCGCTCCGCAGCGCTCCGCGATATGATTCGCACTTACCGGGCAGCGTGGCACGGGGAGGAAGCGCCGCGGATTGAGTCACTGCCGGACAAGATTCCGCTTCATCAACTGCTTAAGGTACAAAAGCCTTACGAATCAGCAGGTATGGTGAAATACCGGGTTCCTGTCGGTGTGGCTACGGATGATTTAACTCCTTTTGCTATCAATCTGGAGGATGGGCCGCATTTTATTGTGGCGAGTCCGATGGAAGGCGGTAAAACGTCATTCCTCCTTAGCTGGATGTTATCACTCGCATATCATACATCGCCGGATGAGCTGGAAATCTATACGGTAGATACGCGCTATGGAAGCAGTGGTCTGAGTCGGATGAATCATCTTCCGCATGTCCGTGGACATGCGGAGAATGAGGAAGACCTGGCTCCGCTCATTTCAGGTCTTTATGAACGGGTACAAACCCGGTCGAAAGACAGTGAAGACCCGACGATCCTGCTTATGATTGATGACGCTGACGTGCTCAGCAAGCAGCTTTCCGATTTCACTTTAAAAGACCAGCTGTCAGCCATCGTCAGACAGGGGAGGGACCGCCGGGTACATGTTGTCGTTGCCGGTGTGCCGGCCGATTTCCCGACGTATGGCGTCGATTGGTTTACCGATATCAAGGCTGCACAAAACGGATTTTTATTCGGAACATTGGATTCCAACGATTTATCGTTCTTCAGAATTCCTTTTTCCGAATCTGCTAATAGTCCTGGAGGACTAAAAATACTCCCGCCAGGACAGGGGTACTACGTAAAACGCAAATTTTCCAGAATAAAAGGCGCAGTTCCGTTTGATGACGAATGGAACGCCCAACGATGGGTCACAGAAATTCGCGACCGATGGCATGTTGTAGTTTGAGGGGAGGTGGCTCATAATGTTGACAATTCATGCTTCCAAACAAGAAACGATCACGCTGAATGACAAGGAATTTTTCTTCTTGGCTGGAATTATCGGATCGGACCGATTACTTGGTGTTGAAGATCCTTTTGTAGGATACTTAACGGAAGAAATCGCGGTTGAGTGGGAGAAAACCAAACAATCGCTCCTAAGCAAGCAATATTTGATTCAAGAGGAAGGCGGGGAATTGTCGATTCCACCCGAGGTCTTCTCAAGAGTGGCTATTGCCGGACTTGCGGAACGTGCGTGCTGGTTGAAATATGAAAATCAGGATTCGGCGTTTGAAGGATATCTGCATGTTACTGACGAACGGGTAATACAAGTATGCAGAAGCGACGAAGACAACCGATGTTACCTGCTTAGCGAACTTGGCACTATCGAACAAACCTGCGATCAACTGGTGCAGGATCTGGCCCTAAGCGACCAAAACTGGGGGGATATTCCGGCACTACTCCTTAGCCGGAAGGAATTCGGAGATATTTACACCTCCGTTTCCGAACAGAACAGCGATGATATCGGCGATCGCTTGGCCAGGTTGACGGATGATGCGGAAGGTTCCATCGCTTTAGCAAAATGTATGAAGAACAAGGTGTCTTCGGGGGAACTCCAGCTGTCGATTTGGAACGGAAACAGCTGGGAAAGTCAAAATGCAGCATTTATCGTGAACGAGTCCATGAATTGGCTGCTGCGTATGAGCCTGGAGGGAGACCAGGACTGGTTAACCGCAGCACCAGCGACCAAAGAGCAGTTTCGTCATATGCTACTCATGTGGCTGAAACAGTAACAGAGCCTGTATGAAAGGTGAGGACCAATGCGTATTTCTGTCGAGCCGGAGTCTCTCCGGACGTTAAGCCGTCAGCTGCAGCATAGTGGCGATGAATATTTAGCGATTACGAGAACGCTCAACCAAGCTATGGAATCACTCGTTTGGGAGACGTCTCTCAAAGCGGCGGTTATTGATGAGTGGCAGTCTGCCCGGAGTCTTGGAGAGCATCTTGGAGCTCTTCTTGCTCAGCTGGGCAAGCATCTTCAAAGCAAAGCCGATCAATTTCAAGAAACGGATCATCAGTACCATACGATTTTGGAGCATGCCATCGTAAGTACAGTATCACCGACAGCTCTGTTTGCGGCTTCCGGCATGGAGGGGCGCTCATCCATATTACCGGAATATGGAAATTCATCGACGGTTATATCGAACCCGAGTTCGGTAGCCGCTGCCGTGGGCATGACCAGTGGAGACAACGGGGATTCGGCTAAACAAGCCGCGTTAGCCGGGCAAAGCTGGACCTTTACCGATCCGTCTTCGTTTGGCATTGCCAACTAAATCCCTATTCCTTTCGGGAAAATCGGGATGGTAAATGTTTCAAATTGGGACGTATAGGGTAACTGGAAATTAGGTCTGAGGACGCTTTGATAAACTGAGGCTCATGGGCTAAGATGTCAAGTGTCACCAGAAAACGAATTTCTAGGAGGTTACATAAATGGCAGGACGTATTTTAATTACGCCAGAACAAGTTGAGCAAGTAGCAAACCAATTTAAACAGAGCGGTGATCAAAGTCAGCAAATCGTTAACAGCCTGACTCAATCGATCAACGGCATGGAAGGTCAATGGGATGGTATGACGAAGCAGCGCTTTTTCCAGGAATTCCAGGAAGCAAGCCGCTTGATGAACTCCTTCGTTCAAACGCTTGACAGCATCAGCAATGAGCTGAAAGCGATCGCTCAGAAATTCCGTATGGCTGACGAATCCCGTTAATATCCATTCGGAGACTTTTGCTTTATAATAGTTTAATAGGCAGAATAAACCGGGTGGTAGATAACCCGGTTTTCTTGCAATTTTGGATGTTTAGAATATAACAATGTGGTTAATAGAGTTATATAGTTAGGTAACGGAGTTAAGAGAGGATGACGTTCATGACATTTCAGCCAAACCCGGGCGATGGGATTGTTGTAAATGGAACGGCTTATACAGTAGGGCAGCATCCCGCAGCGCCAGGCGTAGCCTATGCCCAAGCTGGGCGGCAGGGTATCGTCTACCAGTTGATTCCTGTGGATGGGGAGCTGCATGAAGCCAAAGCACTAAAGGTATTTTTTCCTAAGTTCAGAATTCCGGCTATGGTTTATCAATCCGAACATATGGGGAATTATCGCGAGATACCGGGTTTGCAGGTAAGCAGTCGAGAGGTGCTCACTCCCGAAAGAAACGGAGATTTGATAGCGGAATATCCGGATTTGCTCTACGCGGTCATCATGCCATGGATTCATGGATGTACTTGGTTTGACGTTATAAGCGATCAGCGTAATCTGGGACGTTCTGATAGTCTGATGCTTGCCAAGGCATTGGCAGCCATCGGCTCAAGCATGGAGCAGCGGGGATTAGCCCACTGTGACCTGTCTGCGCCTAATGTCATGCTTCCGTTTTTTTCGGAAGTGAAGCTGCCGGAAGGCGCTGCCGCCGTTGAGCTTGTCGATGTGGAGCAGATGTACAGCCCCAAAATGGATCGACCTGATGTTTTGCTTGCTGGCTCTCCTGGATATGCGGCTCATCGTACGGTGCATAGCGGGTTATGGAGTTCATATGCCGATCGTTTCGCTGGTGCTGTTATCATTGCGGAAATGCTGGGATGGAGCGATCCGGCTATCGTGAATCGGGCATGGGGCGAAAGCTATTTTGATCAGCATGAAATGCAAACCCCGTGCGAGCGTTATTTTTTACTGAAAAAATCGCTGGGTCAGCGTTGGGGTACCCGGATTGCGGATCTGTTCGGCAGAACCTGGGACAGTCAGGATTTGAGCAGCTGCCCTACCTTTGGTGAGTGGCTAATTGCTTTATCCTCCTTGAGTGAGGAAGAAGTAGTCGAGGAAGCGCAAGCTCCTGTAGCCGCTGCTGCTGCCCATGACGACAATACGGATGAAGCCCGTTCTGAAACTGCCCAAGAGGTGCCGGCTGAAATTATGGCATCGCTTGGCATTGAGCCAGGCACCCGAGAGGTCAACGACAATGTGGTTGGACGCTTGTTCCATCAAGCGCGTGATCTGGAGGATGCGGGTAATCTTTCCGGCGCGTTGGAAATATTCCGCTCCGCGTATCATTTCGTAAAGAAGGACAGTCCGCTTGAAGTGGAGCTTGCCGCCGCTATACAGGGGCTCGAAGAGCAGCTGCGTCCGGCTGAAGAATCATCCAACAAAGGCATTAAAGCACTGTTATTATCCCGTAAATTCATGCTCTCAACCGCTGCGGCTATCGTCATATTGGCAGGTTCTGCGATTACGGTCAATCAAATTCTGGCGGAGAAGGCAGAGAGCCGTCAGTTGGATGCTCAGCGATTAGCCGAGCAGCAAGCGCAGGAGAAAGAAGAAGCTGCGCGTAAGCAAGAGGAAGAAGCACGAAGGCAGCAGGAAGAGGCTGCCCAGAAAGAGGCAGAGGCAAAGAAAGCGGAAGAGGAGCGTAAGAAGGCTGAGGAGGCCAAGAAGGCTGAAGAAGCTGAGCAGGCACTGAAGGAACAGGAGAAAGCCGAGCTTCAGGCCAAGTACGAGAAGCAGGCGAAGTATGAAGCTTATTTGGCTTCACTTGAAGAGAAGAAAAAGAAGCAGGCATTGCAAGAGAAATATGATAATCAGGCCAAGTATGAGGCGTATTTAGCTCAGCTGGAAGAGAAGAAGAAAAGGCAGGCACAGGAAGAGGCTGCGGCTAGGGAAGCTGCCAAGGCGGAGGCGGAGCGCCAGGCGCGAGCCAGGGCTGCCCAACAAGCCCAAGCCGCAGCGCTTCAGAAACAGCGTTCCCAAAACGTTGTAGAACTGGTTGCCCTATATAATAAGGCGTATAATGCGCAGGTAGCCGGCAACAAAGACCGTGCCAAGAATGCCGCACGTGAGTTCATAGAGCTGTATAACAAGGATAAGGCCTATTATAAAACGGTTGGTAAAATGAGCAGCCGCCTTAGCAATCTGCAGCAATTCATAAGTGACGACAGCCACTGGATACCAAAACTGTAAGGAAGTAAACATGACGAAAATGCAGGGGTGAATGTTATTCACGATGAACTATACCATTCAAGCATCACAGCGCACGCCAGCGCTCATTATATATCTGATTGATATCAGCGCGTCCATGAACATGCTGATGGAGGACCGGAGGCGGATCGATGTCGTTTATGAGGCCTTGTCTCTGGCCATTCGGCAAATGGTATTTCGGTCCACGAAGGGCAATCGGCTGACGCCTAGATACCGGATTGCCATCCTTGCATACAGCGATGATGTCTATGATTTGTTAAACGGGATTAAGGGCATTGACGAAATAGCGGCGATCGGATCGCTTCCGGATTTAACGCCGAAGCGTTTCTCCGACTCGGCGAAAGCGTTCCTGCAGGCCGAGAAAATCCTGCAGTCGGAGATTCCGAATATGCAGGATTGCCCTGCCCCGCTTGTGTGCCATATGACGGATGGCGTGGCTACGGGAGAGGATCCGGAACCGATTGCCCGCCGCATCATGAACATGAGCGTTCCGGACGGCAACGTGCTCGTGGAGAACATATTCATATCCGATCATCTGATGAACCAGCCGATATCCGAACCGCGCCGCTGGAAAGGGATTTTGGCTGATACTTCGCTTGAGGATGAACATGCGCGCAAACTTAAAATGATGTCTTCCGTTCTTCCCGAAAGTTATCGAGAAATGCTGGTTGAGGCGGATTATCAACTGAGCCCGGGAGCATTGATGATGCTTCCAGGCACTTGCTCTGAGCTGGTGTCCATCGGGTTTCAGATGTCAGCTGCCACGCCGGTAAGGTAAGAGGTCACAAAGATGAAGCGATCATACGCAAGAAGCATGGAATCGTTGGGAATTCGTAAACGGAAGGCTCAAGCAGCATCGTTTTATTACGAGAGCAAGCAGACCGCGGAAGAACCGATTACGAAGATTAAAGATTTGTTCACATGTCGTTATGCGTATGGCAGAGCGGCAGAATCTGTCATGCTCTCCGAGATGGGTCAGGATTTCATTGCTTTGAAGATGAATGAAGATGTGTGCCATTTTGTATTGTGCGATGGTGTCGGATTGAGTTATCGGGGCGACGTGGCCTCGCGTCTGCTTGGCCAGGGGTTAATGAATTGGCTGGAGACGGTTGAGGAACTCACGACCGCATCGCTTGAACGCAAACTGAACGAGCTTACGCAGGATGCTGATCGGGAAATGCGGACTCATTCCCTGAGTTCCGAAACGCCCAAGCTGCTTCGCGAAGTACTGGAAGAGAAGCAGCGCAAAGGAAGCGAAGCTATGTATATTTGCGGCCGCATCGAGCTTTCTTCGGGTTTTCGCCGCAAAGGAAGGTTGTGGCTCGCCTGGCAGGGTGACTCCAGGGTACGTTTGTGGCGCAAGGAAGACGAGATTACCTCGGTATTCGGAGATCGTTTCCGGACGTCGGAACGATGGTCTTCCCGTAGTGGACCGATCGGAGGCAGTCCTCATGTGTTTTCGTGCAAATTAGACCCGGAGACCGAATATCGGCTTCAGTTATACAGCGATGGGCTCAACGATCTGGATCCGATGAAGGAGCCGATTCCTGATGAGCAAGTGCAAGTATTAATGAATGCTCGCCATACAGACGGTCTGGAAGATGACGCTTCGTTTTTGGAGATTGTATGGTAGTTTTCTAAGAATGTTAGGTTATGATAAACAATGGTCGGACCCAAGGGGTCCGGCTTTTTTGTGCAAAAAATTAGAAATCATGATTATAAAACAACTCCTTTTGGGTAATCTTGTGACAGATGAATGCATAACGGATTACGATAACAAGGAGCGTGTTGATGATGAATGAAGGACACGGACGTTTTCATGGAAGAACAGCGATCATTACCGGAGCCGGATCAGGCATAGGGAAGGCAACCGCCATTCAGCTGGCGAAGGAAGGCGCAAATGTTGCTTTATTCGATCTGTTGGATGACCGAACGAATAAAGCGGAATCGGAGATCAACTTGATTCGCGAGGGTTCCGCCAGAGCCTTTGACGTAGATACTACAGATCCTGACCGGGTGGAGAAGGCAGTTCTCGAAACGGTGGAGATTTTTGGCGGCGTTGATATTGTATTCGCCAATGCAGGGATTAATGGCGTGATGACGCCAATTGATGAAATGAAGCTGGAGGAATGGACCAAGACGCTGAACGTAAATTTGAACGGGACGTTTCTGACGGTCAAATATGCAATTCCGCACCTTAAGAAAAGGGGGCAGGGCAGCATTATCATTACCAGCTCCGTCAATGGTACCCGAACCTTCTCCAACTTTGGGATGAGCGCATACAGCACAACCAAAGCGGGACAGGTGGCTTTTGCGAAGATGGCTGCGCTGGAGCTGGCGAAATTCAAGATTAGAGTTAATGTAATCTGCCCCGGCGCGATATCCACCAACATTGATCAGAGCACGAAGAAGCAGGGAGATCTGGAAGAGATCGTGATTCCGGTTGAATATCCGGAAGGGAGCCAGCCGCTGTCTGATGGACCGGGTACGCCTGAAGAGGTCGCGGATTTGGTGGCGTTTCTCGCTTCCGATCAATCAAGACATATTACAGGGGCACAAATCTTCATAGATGGAGCCGAATCACTGTTGTAAATGAGATCAGGGGACATCTTGAGGGTTCCCTGCATTCAGAACTTGGAATATAAACCGCACTGCTATATGATGAAGAGGACAAAGGAAAAAAAGGAGGAGGCTGTGTAATCATGAGCATCTTTTCCAGATTGGCTGAGCAGAAGATCGAAGAAGCGATCCGCAACGGGGAGCTTGATCATCTGCCATTTGCCGGTAAGAAACTTCCGATCGACGATCTTTCGCACATTCCGGAGGATCTGAGAATGTCTTATCGCATCATGAAAAATGCGGGTTATGTCCCTGAAGAAGTTACGCTTCGCAAGGAATGCGTTCGGCTGTATGACTTGCTCGGTGCTGCCTGCAGCGACGGTGAGCAAGAGCAGCTTCAACGGAAGCTCAATGAAAAGCGTCTGAGACTGCAATTGCTGATGGAACAGCGCGGGCTTAGCGGCAATAGCGCGTTTACGCAGTATGAGTCCAAGGTCAGGGAACGATTAACTCATGAGGAATAACATAACAGCGCCAGCCTTTCTTCTCAATTGCGAGGGTGAAAGTGCTGGCGCTGCTTGTTTATTCAGGATACGAAGAAATGTAATTTAATAACGCTTATGAACCCCTTATTTCGATGAGTCGCATCTAGGATTCAAACAGCTGATTTTTGACATGATCCGTTATTTTGATCGGGGCAGAAGATACTTTCGATAAGTCAAACACAGGAATTAGATCCGCAGGTCGAACGGATTCCGGATGATCCAGGAGACCGGCGGTCCAAGCCAGCCAGCCGATGATGCGCTCGGGCATGATGCCCTGGCCGCGAAGAAATGAGAGGCTAAGCCCGCGGGTCCTCTTGGCGAGTCTTCTGCCTTCCGCATCGACCATTAGCGGGGTATGTGCAAACTGTGGCGGCTGGTAGCCTAACGCATGGTATAAGAGCAGCTGACGTGGCGTGGAGTCCAGTAGATCGGCTCCTCGGAGTACATGGGTTATGCCCATTAACGCATCATCCACAACCACCGCGAGTTGATAGGAGATGATATCGTCCGCCCTTCGAACCACAAAGTCACCTCCGTCAGATAGTCGATGGGACTGCTCCCCGGCGATGCCGTCGACAAAGGAAACGATGTTTTGCGGTACCTTCATCCGCAGCGAAGGCTTCTTATGAAGCTCTCGAAGCGCCGCTTCCTCTCGAGTTAAGTCTCTACAAGTTCCCGGATAACGGAGGCCTTCCGATGCAATGCCGTGCGGTGCGCTGGCTGCGGCCGTAATATCGGCCCGACTGCAATAGCAAGGGTACAGTTTATTGGATTCCTGCAGCTTGGTGATTTCCCGCTCATATAGCGCTTGGCGCGCCGCCTGATGATAGGGTCCGTAGGCCCCGGAAACACCGGGACCTTCATCCCAATCCAAGCCGAGCCATTCCAGATCTCTCATAATCTCGACGGCAAGCTCCTGGCGGGAACGCTGGACATCGATATCTTCTATACGGAGTATATATTGTCCGTTCATACTCCTGATTTGCAGCCATCCAAGTAAAGCGGTCAACGCATTGCCGATGTGCATCTTTCCTGACGGCGTAGGGGCAAAGCGGCCGCGAAAAGTGGCATGCAACTCCATACAATTCACCTTCCGACTACATGAATCTTGATGTTAACATGGAATGATATTTATATTGTATCGCAATTATATCGAGACTTTCCAGCCGTTGCGAACAAGCAGCTCCCCTTGACGTACATCGGCTGTTTTATATAATTAAGGGATTATATTGATATTTGATAGGATAACGGAGATGTATCCATGACTGAATTACCGATTCACCGAATACTTCCACAATTGAAAATGGCTTTATCTGCTGGAACCCATGCGGTTTTGATCGCTGAACCGGGTGCGGGCAAGACGACCCAGGTGCCCTTGGCATTTCTGAATGAACCGTGGCTGGAAGACAAGCGAATCATCATGCTTGAACCTAGAAGAATTGCAACTCGCTCAGCTGCGAGTTATATGGCATCCTCTTTGGGAGAGGCCGTTGGTGAGACGATTGGATATCGCGTCCGAATGGACAGCAAGATCGGTCAGAACACTCGGATCGAAGTTGTGACAGAAGGCATCATGACGCGTATGCTGCAGGATGATCCGGAATTAACCGGCATCGGTATGATTATATTCGACGAATTTCATGAACGAAATTTGCAGGCTGATACCGGCCTGGCTTTTGCGATGGAATCCCAGTCGGTGCTGCGGGAAGATTTAAGGCTGCTCGTCATGTCTGCTACCCTTGAGGCTGAGCCAGTCGCGAAGCTTCTTGGCGACGCACCGGTCATCGTTAGCGAAGGTCGTGCTTTTCCAGTGTCTACTCACTATTTGCGCTCATTCTCTCTCGACGAGCTGCATAAAGGTGCGGCGAATGCCATTATGAGAGCTCTCTCCGAACAGGAAGGCGATATCCTTGTATTCTTGCCAGGTGCCCGCGAAATCAGGAGAACCGCTAATGAATTATTAAGAATAGGTTTAAGCCAAGATGTTGTCATTCGGGAGTTGTACAGCGCGCTTCCGGCAGACAAGCAGGACGAAGCGATCAGACGCGATTCGAACGGCAGGCGTAAAATTGTACTCTCCACAAGCATTGCCGAGAGCAGTATTACCATTGAGGGGATCAAGACGGTTGTTGACAGCGGTTATCTGCGCACGGAGGTGTTCTCACCCAGAACGGGACTGCCGCAATTGATTACGAGACGGTTATCCAGGGCATCCGCGGATCAGAGAAGGGGAAGGGCCGGACGCGTATCGGCTGGTGTATGTTATCGCTTATGGAGTGAGGAAGAGCATCGTCATCTGTCGGAAAGCACCATTCCGGCGATCCGTGAATCCGATTTAACGCCGCTGGCCTTGGAATTGGCGGTATGGGGGGCGCGTGACCCGGAGGAGCTAGCCTGGCTTGATGCCCCACCTCGACTAGCTCTTGCGCAAGGACAAGCGTTATTAAAGCAGCTGGCGGCTCTGGACGATTCAGGCAGTATCACACAGCATGGCCGAGCGATGGCGCTTCTTGGGCTTCATCCGAGGCTCGCTCACATGCTGCTGAAAGCACAAGAAATAGGTGAAACATCGCTGGCTATCCGAATTGCTGTACTGCTTCAAGAGCGTGACATCATGAGCAGAGGTGAAGCCATTAGGGATCAGGATTTGCGCTCACGCGTGGAGCGGCTTCTCTTGTTTGAACGACATGGTCAGCTGACGGCTGAACAAGACATGACAAGTGAAGCCGTGCTGCAGCGGATGAAACAAGAGATTAGGAAACTGCATACACAGCTGAATATCGCATATACGACAAGCGGGGACTTGAATCTCTGCGGCCTTTTGCTGTCGTTTGCCTATCCCGATCGGATCGCGAAGAACAGGGGAGGAACCGGTTTTTTGATGCGCAGTGGCAGAGGCGTGAAATTGGTGTCGGTTCAGCCAATGAGCCGCGCCCCGTATATTGTGGTCGCTGCCGTTGATGATCAAGGCGCGGACGGGAATATTCAGCTTGCTTCTGAAATGGATGAATTATACCTCGATAAGTATTACCATGGCGAGATGGAACAGCATAAAGAGGTCGTATGGGATACTGCTTCCGGCAGCATCAGGGCGAGACAGAAGCTGATGCTTGGAGCCCTCGTTATCAAGGAACAAGCCTACTCGAATCCGACAGGAGAGGAAATAGCGGAAGCCATGCTGCAAGGGATCAGGCTGGAGGGTCTTGGATTGTTGCAGTGGAGCAAGGCGGCATTGCAGCTGAGAGAACGTCTGGCCTTCATGTTCCGGCATGATTCCGAGGGAAATTGGCCTGATGTTTCGGATGAAGGCTTGCTGAATCAGGCGGAGGAGTGGCTGCTCCCTTACTTGGAAGGGCTGCGGAATCGAAATGATATGAGACGTCTTGCTCCGGGAACGCTCTTGGAGCATATGCTGAGCTGGGAGCAAAAGCAGCAGCTTCAGAAGGAAGCGCCGACTCATATCAGGGTCCCGAGCGGGTCCTTGATCCCAGTTAACTACAATGACCCTGAACAACCGTTCCTGGCCGTTCGACTGCAGGAGATGTTCGGACTTCAGGATACGCCGCGAATTGCTGGCGGACGGGTTGCATTGACCTTGCATTTGCTGTCACCCGCCCAAAGGCCCGTTCAGGTTACCTCGGATCTATCCAGTTTCTGGCGCAGCGGCTATTTCGAGGTAAAAAAAGACTTAAAGGGAAGATATCCTAAACATTATTGGCCTGATGATCCGATGGAGGCGACTGCAACCCATCGGACTCGCCCCAAGGCTTAACACAGCAACGTCACGTTTAATTTCCCCCTCCGTCGGGTAATGTTAATTATGAACAACCACCGATGAGGAGGGTTTATCATGGAGAAGAAAATTGTTGGAGTATTCCGTTCGGAACAGGAAGCAGCTCAAGCCATCGAGCAGCTTCAGCGGCATGGGATTCCGAACGAGGCCATTTCCATTATAGCGAAGGATCAACGCGAAGCAGATATGATTGCCGAGCAGACGGGGACGATGGCGCCTGAAGGGGTAGCTGCGGGCGCTGCAACAGGCGGTATTCTTGGTGGTACGGCAGGTTTGCTGGCAGGACTCGGGGCTTTGGCTATTCCCGGCATCGGCCCGATTCTTGCCGCAGGACCTATAGCGGCGACGCTCACCGGAGCAGCAGTCGGTGCGGGAGCCGGGGGGCTGGTCGGTGGTTTTATCGGCCTTGGCATCCCGGAAGATGAGGCAAAAGAATACGAATCCTATATTGAGCAAGGAAGGATTCTGGTACTGGTTGATGCTGATCAAGAAAATACAGGCATCTACGATATATTCCGTGATTATGATTTCAGAAACGAGGGCCGTGCCGGAGCGGTTGATCTGGAACGGGACGACACGCTTCCACCGCGTGGCACTACGCTGCTGTAAGGAATACAAAACCCGGTTCCGATGGGAACCGGGTTTTTTTATAGAGATCAACCGCATTCTGTCTTCGGTAAGGTACGATCACAGGTGTTTTTCTTGATACATAGCCCAATAGTTAGTACTTAATATTGCTTATAACATCAGAATCAGTAAATAATTGGATTACCCGATCAGGGACAGTGTCCCTTACAATGAGGTGTGCGCACGAAGTCAGACGAAGGGGGGAGCAGTATGCCCAAAGAAAGAATACCGGAAATCGAGCGCTTACGGGGAATTGCTTTTCTAGCCGTGGTCTTACAGCACTCCATCGCACATTATTCGGTCGCGCCGGGAATGACGACAGGTGATGGTTTGATGATGGCAGTTCTTCTGATGGCGACGAAATTTGCTGTACCCGTCTTTATTTTTATTACAGGCATGGTGCTGTTTTATAACGATAAAGGTCAGCTGCATTACGGAAGGTTCATCACGAGGCGTTTTGGTGACATCTACGTTCCGTTTGCAGTATGGACCTTGATTACTTTATTGATCAATCATAGGTTTAATCCTGCTGTCATTGAGGACTGGAAGTATCTTGGAGAAGTATGGCTAACCGGGAAATCGAGCTCGCATTTTTGGTACATCATTATGCTGTTTCAATTCTATCTGCTGTACCCGCTGTTCCGCTCCGCTATACTAGGAATCAAAGAAAGATGGGGCTGGAAGACGCAGCTTACGATATTGGTCTTATCCGGACTATTGTACGTGGGTTTAACAGGAATGATTAACGATATTGGCCAATGGATGGGAAGCTTGAATATCCCGGTATGGAGTGAGCTGTTCACAACCTACGCAGATCGGAACGCACTTTATTATTTCTTTTATTTTGCGCTGGGGGCGGCAGCCGGTTTATACCATGACTCTTGGAAAAAATGGCTCCAAAAGGCACGGCCGGTCATATGGCTGGTCTTCGCTTTTTTGTTCGGTTGGATGCTCGTGCAAGCCGTCCATGAAATCCGTTCCGCTGCGAACGGCGCGATTACATTCTATTCCTTATCGCTGCTTCGCCCGATGATGGCTCTTTTCCTGATTAGCTCTATATTGGTCATGTACGATGTGGCTGGCTGGATATGTCGTCATGCCGGAGCGGGGGCGAATGCGCTTCTGACCTCCATCGGGCTCTATTCGTATGGTGCTTACCTGATGCATCTATTGACACTGCGTATAAGCTATGCCGTCGATGAATCTTTGCTGATCAGCATGCACCCTCTGGTTCGGATACTCTCATCGTGGATCATCAGCGTGGGCGTGGCTTATGGTGCCACTCGCATGCTCGCCAAGCTGCCGTTCGGGAAGTGGCTTGTCGGAATCGCGGGAGCAAGAAAAAGCCGCGGGGTTCGCCCATACGGCAAATCGCGTCCAAGCACCGATACATCCGCCGGAATGTGAAGTATTAAACCCACCCTTGAAGGTGGGTTTTTTGTTTTTGAAACCAACCGAAAGACCACGCCAACAACCCAAAATGCAGCAGATGAAAAATCATATACTATATAATTTCAACATATGAAAAATTCACAATAGCGTAAAAGTTGACGTTATTGCATCACATTTATTCAACCAACACCCGACCACGTTTCAATCTACGCCTTCTTGGTTTAAAAAGAGGGGAATGCTTCCTATTGTGCAAACTGGGAAACTGTGGGTTATAATTAGGTATATTATGGGACAAGCAGCTCGTGAAGGAGGAGGCGTCCAGATGGCATTTATGATCGCCCAGCGTGCTTTTATCAAAGTATATCTCATTACCATGGTGGAGCAGCAGCGCGGATATGGATATCAGATGCTGGAAGAACTGCGGCAAGAATTCAAGAGCCATGGGTATTCACCGCCGCAAAGCGAAATTTACCGGGCTCTGCATGAGTTGGTTCAGGAGGGTGTATTATACCGTACCAAACAGCTGAAAGGGAATGATCCGCGGGTCGATTTTCAAGAAATCGTTCTTTACCATTTTACCGATGACGGTGCGGAGAAAGCTAAACTCTACAAAAAACAGGTTAAAACAGATTTGGATCGGTGTTTAGGGATCCTTCATAAAGCGGTAAACGATAATTATTAAAAAATAATCTGAATGGAATGCAGCCAAAGGAGGAATGACCTCGTGAGCAAGAAACTGCGCTTTGGAATTATGAGTACTGCTCGGATTGCAAGAAATTCAATGATACCAGGCATATTCAAATCGGAACGCTGTGAGGTCGGGGCGGTTGCTAGCCGCAACGCAGAAAAAGCAAGTGAGCTCGCCGAGCGATATCATATCGGGAAATACTATGGTTCTTATGACGAGCTTCTGGAGGATCCCGACATTGATGCGGTATATATTCCTTTGCCGAATCACCTTCATAAACCTTGGACCATCAAAGCTGCACAGGCCGGCAAGCATATCTTATGCGAGAAACCGGCAGCCCTGACCGAAGCGGATGTCCGTGAAATGGCTGAGGCAGCTAAAGCACACAACGTGCTTTTTGCGGAAGCCTTTATGTACCGATATCATCCGAAACACGCGCGTGTACGCGAAATCATCGAAAGCGGCGAAATCGGGCAGCTTCGCGGAATTCACGGATCGTTCACCTTCAACAATGCGGAGGATAAAAGCAATGTCCGTTACAGCAAGGATATGGGCGGAGGCTCAATCTATGACGTGGGATGCTATCCCATCTCGGCGGCGCGAATGATTTATGGGCAGGAGCCCAAGGCAGTAACGGCCCATGCTTTTTTCTCTGAGGAGCATGATGGCGTGGACATGATGGTCCACGGGATGGTGGAATTTGAGGATGGATTGGGGCTTACGTTTGAGTGCGGGATGTGGACCTATTCCAAATGCTCTTTAGAGATTGCAGGTACCGATGGTAGGATTGAGCTTCCTTCAGCTTTTGGATGGGAGAGGATGGAGGACATGGCCCAGATCTGCGTTCATACGGCCAAGGGCTCCCGTGAGGAGAAGGTAGGGATTTACAACCACTTTGCACTGCAAGCGGATGCTATGGCAGCGGCCGTAATGGACGGCACGCCGCTGCCCTATGGTCCGGAAGATGCCATCAGCAACATCAGGGCCATTGAAGCATGTCTCCAGGCAGCCAGATCCTCATCGCGAGTGATCATTAAATAAAGAAGCAACGCTGTCAAAATATCCGTTGGATCGAATAAATCGCCATGTTGGCGATTTATTTTTTTTGCCTATTGCATTCCTCTTCGAAATCATTAAAATAAACTTAACGATAAAATAATTTTAACGTAAATGTTATTTTAACGAATTGAAAAAGTTTAATGTTGTTATCCATTTAACGAAGAGGAGAAGGAAACCATGCAAAATGCCGCTGTTTTGGAAAAGCAAGGCTTTGGTCAGCTTTTGAAAATCCGCCCCTACCTGATTTATTTATCTGCCCAGGTCGTTACCCGATTCGGGGATTCCCTGGATTCCATCGCTTACAGCTGGATGGTCTATATGCTCACTGGTTCTGAACTATTAATGGGTACATTGTTCGCCTTTAACTTTCTGCCTGGATTGCTGTTCAGTTTGTTTACCGGGACCTATGTAGATCGCTGGCCGAAGAAACTGGTGCTTGCCTTAACCTATCTCAGCCGCGGCATTGTGGTTTCGCTAACGGCCTTTCTGTATGCTGTGGGTTCTCTTGAAGTCTGGCATTTGTTCCTGTTCACGTTTCTAAATTCAACCCTGGAATGCTTCTCAAGACCCGCCGAGACCTCCATCGTCCCTCGGTTGCTCCCCAAGGATAAACTGCTTGCAGGCAATTCTTTCTCAACTTCCGTAAGTCGGAGCGCTGAACTAATCGGTTTATCCATCGCTGGAGCCCTCATCGCTTTGGTCGGAATTTCAGGGACGATCCTGATCGATGCCGTAACGTTTCTCATTGCCGCCACGATTATCGCTTTCATGCCGAATCCGGAGGCTGCCGAACAGGCTGAAGCCAAGGAAGCCTCCGCACGGCCTACGACAGAGATGACGAAAACGGTGTTCGGCGATATTAAAGAGGCACTCCTTTTTGTGAAGCAGCATACGCTGCTCCTCATAACAACTGTGCTCGCCATGATCAATAATTTCTGTTTGGCCCCCCTGAATGTACTGCAGCCGGTCTACGTTAAAGAGACCTTGGGTGCCGGAGCCGGAGGTCTGAGCGTACTGGGAACAGCCCTTCTGATCGGCATGATTTGCAGCGGTCTATGGATTGGACGCTACGGGAAGAGCTTCAAAAAGAGCACATTGATCATGTCAGGTTCTATCCTGCTTGGAATCGGTTATTTTGCACTAGGGATTCCAGGACATCTGCCGGCATGGCGGGTGGAGTCTGCAGCGTTCTGCATGTTCATTACCGGTTTTGCCGTCTCTATGCTTACTGCCCCTATCTCGACGTATCTGATGGAAGTAACGCCCAGGCATATGCTCGGCAGAATCGGTGCCCTTATGACGGTAGCTTGCACGGCTGCCATTCCTGTGGGGAGCTTGATTACTGGATTTGTAGCGGAGCATTACTCCCCTCCCATTCTGTTTTCGATCATGGGATTCATCATGATGCTGCCCGTGATATTCCTCATTCGGAAGAAGAGTTTTCGTGCCATTTAAATCCTTCGCGTTTTGTAATTTCGACATTCTCGGCCTATAATGAAAAGAAATGAAAAATAACCATGAAGCTGAGGTGTACGGTGTGGAAACGAAGGAACTGACTACACTGGAAGAGATCAAAATATATTCAGATCCATATCGGCTCCAGATATTGAATGTATTAAATAAGATGGATCGTCCGGCAACGGTAAAAGAAGTCGCGGACAAGATCGGGGATGTTCCTGCTAAAGTTCATTATCATATGAAAAAGCTGGAGCGAATCGGACTGGTTAAGATCGTGTCCACGAAAGAGATCAACGGTATCATTGCTAAATATTATGAACCTTTTGTCGGCACGGTAAAGATCAAACGCGGGGCAGATTCTGACGAGCCGGTCATCAAGGAATTAATTCGATCGGAAACGAACAAATTATTATCCGAGTTGTTTGACCAGAATAGAGACCGGTTCTTCAAAAATATGAGTCAAGAGGGCGAAACGACCTCCATGTTGACCAATACAACCTTGTATATGAGCGAAGATGAAGCGCGCGAGTTTTTTGTTGAGCTGGATAAAATGCTGACCCCTTTTAAAAAGAAACGCGGGGAAGGTTACGACGAATATGAGTTTTTTGCTTCCAATGTTCGGACTCGTAAAGAATCTTGATCACGGAAAAAACAAGCTGGTACCTAACGTGCAGGTACCAGCTTTCCCTTCTATTTTGCTGGACCAATTCATACATTCTTCTTATAGTCGTCTTGTCCTGGTTTAATGGACATGCCGGGCGAAGTCGATGTTCCATAATCTTCAACGGCATCCCACGCGCCTGCGTCATCAAATTTGCCGTCGGCCGCTTGGCGGTTGACGCCAGCTCCGGAAGGGGGCGGGGTCATGACATCCTCTTCAACCGGCCGGTTGTCGTTGATCTCTTTCCGCGGCGTATGTTCGAGACAATAGGCCGTATAAGGCAAAGCTTCCAGCCGCTCATACGGAATTTCCAGGCCGCACACGGCACAGGTTCCGTATTCGCCCTGGTCCATTCGCTGCAAGGCAGAATGGATTTGCTCCAATTCATGCTCTAGCGTTCCCTGGATGGCCAGATCACGCTCGCGTTCGAAAACTTCAGTCCCTACATCTGCAGGATGGTTATCGGCTGCACTCAGCTCACCAGTAGATTCCCGGAGAGAGTAATCCTTGTTGGTTTCATCGCGGGACTCCAATTGCTCTTCCAATCGTTTTTTATCACTGAGCAACCGCTGTTTAAGTTCGTTGTATTGTTGTTTCGTCATCGTTGTCATAGAAAAGTCGCTCCTCTCTGGGTTGAGTACGTAATATAGCTTCTTATGTACAATCAATACCCGAAATGGATTGGTAACAATCACATGAACCATGGGAACGGCAGCCTCTCGTTTTTGGAACATTCTCCAAAAAAGCCCCGGAGTGTTTTAATCCCGGTGCTTAATATGATATAAACAAAGATAGAGAGAGAAGGCTAAAAAAGTAGGGCTGCACCAATATTTGGAGGTAAATCATTATGGATGAACACATGAAACGCCGATTGGATAAACAGAAAAAGCTATTTCGGCAACTAGGCATTCAACTGGACGCTTTGTCTATCCATGAAAAGAATTTTTCGAATAAACTGAGGGGTTATGATCAGGAGGAAGTGGATTCCTTTCTGGACGAAGTGATTCAAGATTATGAGCGGTTTTATGCCACCATCTCCGATCTTATGGATAAATGGCAGGAGCAGCAGATCACCATTCGCGATCTCAGGGCTGGCGTTAAGCCAGAGGCAGAACGTCCGGCGCTGAACCCGGAAGAGATTGAAGAAACGGTGGCGAAACTGGAAGCCGACCTGCGTACCCTTAAGAAGCAGATCCGCCCTGAACAAAGATTTTATATTGATTGATGTTATACGTTGTGAGCGAAATCATTACATAAAAAAGCGTCCCTATAACAATAACCACACTTGGCCGATCACCGGCTGCGTGTGGTTTTGTTGTTTGGATGCCCGGTTATGAGTAAGGGTGGGGCCGGCAGAGGTCCGCCTGAAACGTCGCTCTCCGTCTTTTTGTGTAACGGGACAGGTGTTATAAGTGCCTTCGAATGAGGTTTCATGTTCATGCCATTGCATTGCAACGAATCTGCTTCCATGAGCGTATTAGCCCAGACTGGCGCAATGTCCATTTGATGCGGGCGCTCGGTGTTATAGATCAACAGCAAGATCGTTCCAGGGGTTAGCGCAGTTACCCAGTGACACCAACCAATGGGGGCGTGAACCACCTGACCGGGTACTGCCTGATATACAAGATTCTGATGAGTGTCCGGATCAATTAAGGAATAACTGATTTCTCCGTGAATGACATAACACAATTCGTCCGTGTCCGGGTGGCTATGGGGAGAGAGACCCTTGCCGCGTTCAAGATGGATTTCTGTCATCATCATGCCTTGCAGAAGGGGCAGCTCCAGTGACGACACATTCGCAGCTCCGAGGCCGGCTAAACGCTCCGCCTGTTTCCTGGAATGATAAACATGCCTTGTCAATGCAGTATCCCCGTAAGCGCTCTTAAGGTCATCATTTGAGGTACTCTCCTTTTTTAAAAATGAGAATTTAGTGAGATGTACAAGCGTGTCCCTCTATAATATATGCCCAAGCGTTTATAAATCTGACTGCCTACGACTAAAGAATCATTGATGTCTTCAAAAATGGTTTTGCTTGTAAACCATTTTCATAACAATTACTATGAGGATAGGAGCAGACTTAGACTGATAGATGACAAGGGAGGTTAGCCATTTGTCTAACAACCTGAAATTCAACATCCGCAGCAAGATCGTAGTCGGATATTTAATGATATTATTATGTCTTGGAGCTTTTCTCTGGATTGTATCAGACCGCATCTCTTCCCTGCAGCAAGAGGCGGATTTTATAGAGAAGCACGATATCGAAGTACATAATCTCACGCACGAAATCGAGAAGAATTTACTTGAAATGGAAACCGGTCAGAGGGGGTACGTCATAACAGGGGATGATACCTACCTGGAGCCTTTCAATCAAGCGCTGTCGTCTTGGCAGATTAACTATAACAAGCTGTACAAGCTTGTTAGCGATAATTCGGAGCAAGCCAATCACCTTGAAAATATTAAGGAGAATATCAAGGAGTGGATTACCAACGCCGGCCAGCCTGCTGTCCAATTGAAGCAGCTCGGACAGGATGAGGAGGCTCTTCATTTCTTTATTAACGATCCCGGCCAGCAAGCCATGAACTCGATTCATGAGCTGTTCCTCTCGTTTCGAAGCAAGGAACGAGAACTGACAACCAGCAGGATCGAAGAGATGAAGGATAGCAATACCCATTTATTGTATACGATGTATCTCCTGTGGGCGGGAGCAGCGCTGATTACCATATGTGCAGCTTTGGTGATATCGAAGAGCATCGTACGGCCGATCACACAGGTAACGCATATCATCTCCGATATTGTCAAAGGCGGGAACCTCTCCCAGCGGATTCACGTGCGATCCAATGATGAGGTCCGCCAGTTGGCGGACACAACCAACGAACTTCTTGCACAGGTCGGCAGACAGAACTGGGCCAAGGATCATATTTCGGTTATGTCGACCCTTCTCCAATCATCCGATCGCGTGGAGACGGCCGTACAGTTTTTCATTCATAAGCTGGCTTTGATCATGAAGCTGCCGTACGGTGCTGTTTTTATAAACCGGGGCGGATCGGAACTGGTAAAGGCAGCTGCTTTTGCCGATCCGGACGGCGAGCCTTGGAATAAGGTCAGAGATCGTTTCTTGCCAGGAGAAGGTTTGGTGGGACAATGCATGCTGGAGCAGCGCATGATTATTCTGGACGATATACCACCTAACTATGTGCGGATTGAATCGGGGCTGGGTGATGCTGAGCCTACCACGCTGCTGCTGGCCCCCGTTATGTTTGAAGGACAAGTTCTGGGTGTGATTGAATTGGCCAAGTTTAAGCCCTTCGATGAGCTGGAAATTCAGCTGATCGAACAATTGAATTTTCAGCTTGGGGTAACATTGAACTCGATTCAAAGCAAGATGGAAATCCAGCAATTGTATCATGAATCCCAAACGCTGAATGAGGAGCTTCAGAGTCAGACCGAAGAACTGCAGGCGCAGACCGAGGAGCTGCAAACCCATTCCGTGGAGATGCATATGCTGAACGAACGATTAGGGGCCCAGAAGGAAGCCGCATTAATCGCGGCCAGCGAATTGGAAAAATACGCGAAAGAGCTGGAGAAGAGCTCGAAGTACAAGTCACAATTTCTGGCCAATATGTCCCATGAGCTGCGGACACCACTCAACAGTATGTTAATTCTTTCCCAAATTTTAGCTGAGAACAAACAAGGGAACCTGACGGAGGAAGAGCAGCATTACGCTTCAGTCATTCATAATTCAGGCAGTGAATTGCTGAATTTAATCAATGATATTCTCGATCTGTCCAAGGTTGAGGCCGGTAAGATGCAAATCGAAATGGACTTGGTAAATTTGACGGAGCTTCCAGAACTGATGGAAGGCTATTTCTCTAAAAGCGCGGAATCCAAAAATCTGGAATTTGAAATTAAGATGGCCGACGACTTGCCTGACATGATATACAGCGATGGAATGCGGCTTCACCAAATTCTGCGTAATCTGCTGTCGAATGCAATTAAGTTTACGGAGAGCGGCAGTGTTAAACTACGGGTGAGGAAGATGCATTCCATTGTAACCTCGGAATTCGTGATCAGTGGCGACGTCATAGCTTTTTCCGTTGAGGATACGGGCATCGGGATTGCTGCAGAGCATCTTCAACCGATCTTCGAAGCGTTCCAGCAAGGCGAAGAGACTACAGCCAGAAGATTCGGGGGGACTGGTCTCGGCTTATCCATATCGCTGCATTTGGCGAAGCTGCTTGGCGGGTATATTACCGTGGAGAGCGAGGAAGGAATCGGGAGCACGTTTGTTTTATATTTACCGCTGCTAACGGAATATGGCACCAATGAAAGTTTGTTTATGCTGCCTGAAGTGGCTGCCACCTCGAACAACGCCAGTTGGAGTGATCTCCCAATGGAGGCATTCGACATGGAAGTAACTAGCCGATTGGAACACAAAACCGTATTGATCGTGGATGATGATATTCGGAACGTATACGGTTTGACCAATGTGCTGGAGAAACTCCAAATGACCGTGCATACTGCCCAGAACGGATTCGAATGCTTGGAGCTGTTATACAAACATCAAACGATCGATGCGGTGCTGCTGGATATGGTCATGCCGGAAATGGACGGAATCGAAACGATGAAGCGGATTCGCGAGAACCCGGAATGGGCGGAGCTCCCCATAATCGTGATGAGCTCCAACACAATGAGGGATACGGATCAGTTTATTGCAGACGGCGCGGATGGATATCTGCACAAGCCCATTCATATCCAAGAAGTGATCCATACACTTCAACAATGGATTGGGGATTAAGGGAATCAATCGAATTTGTTTTTCCTGTGGTGGTAGCTTAGGATGATGTGGTGATGTCGTAAGTTGACGAATGCAAGCTAATTGTTTTATGATGGATTCATAGCAGGAACATAAAACGGCGTGTTACCTTAACAGGGCATGAGCCAAGAAGAGACAGCTTTCACATGGGGTCTTTTCTTGGCTTTTTTAATGTTTTGGGGAATCGGTATGCAGCATTTCTTCGAACATGAATCCTTCGCCGTTTCACTGATTAAACTTAAAGGAAAGGGGGAAGTTTATGAGCGGGATCGAGTTGTTTACAGTCGTACGTGTTATTGGTAACAATGTCGTGATGGTCACAGGCGGCAAGAAAGAATCGGAATACGTCATCCTGGGCAAAGGGATTGGCTTTGGCGCCAAGGCAGGCGGAACGATCGCTTCGGACGATAAGCGGATTGAGAAGCTCTTCAGGCTCGAGGATCGGGAGCAGTGGAGTCAAGCTCACCATCTGCTGGAAGAATTTGATCCGCTGGTGATGGAGATCACGGATCAGATACTCAATCTCATTGGACAAGAATTTCCGGGCACATTAAATGACAAGGTGTACCTGGCGCTTCCAAGCCATATCCAGTTTACGATATACAGAATCCGCAAAGGCATGGATATTATTAATCCTTTCCTTGAAGAAACCCGGATCAGCTTCCCAAAAGAATATGATATTGCAGCCAAAGCAGCGGAATTGATCGGCCAGACCTTCGATATCGAAGTTCCGGAGGATGAAATCGGCTTCTTGACCTACCATGTGTATTCCGCCGTCAGCCATGTGCCCGTAGGCCATCTGGTGAAGGCATCGAATGTGGTGGGAAACCTGGTAAGGTATATTGAGGAGGAGCGGCAGATCACTTTTGACCGGGGAGGCATGGACTATGTCCGTCTTCTGATGCATTTGAGGTTCTCGGTAGACCGTATGTTGAATCAAGAAATCCATGTGGATAATCCGTTCGCGGACCAGATCCGCTCCAAGTTCACGAATGAATATGGTCTCGCTACACGTCTCGCAGGCATGATGGAGAAAGAACTCGGCAAGAAAGTACCTGAAGCGGAGGTTTGCTTTCTAGCGATGCATCTATATCGGCTCTTCACAGGCCGGCTACAGCAAAAGAATCAACCCAGGGAGGAATCTTAATATGTTTGATCGTTGGAAAAAGAAAAAAACAGCTACTGCCATTCAACTTACAGCGCCATTGTCGGGTAAAGCTGTGCCTTTATCGCAAGTACCGGATGAGGCATTTGCTGCTGGTCATATGGGCCAAGGCATAGCCATCGAGCCTTCCGAAGGCAAATTAATTGCGCCTTTTGACGGGACGGTTGCGCATGTCATTAAATCCAAGCATGCCGTGATGCTGGAGGATCCGGCGACCGGTCTGCAGTATTTGTTCCATATCGGGATTAATACAGTCGGTTTGAAAGGCGAAGGTTTCACAAGCCATGTTCAAGCAGGCGATCAGGTGAAGTCGGGTCAGACGCTCATCGAATTCGACATGGCTGTAATCCAAGCCGCAGGTTATCCGACGATTACTCCGATTATCGTGACCAATGCGGATGAGGTGGCTTCCAAGGTTGACGGCCAGACCGGCAATGTCGTGATCGGCCAGGATCCTGTCATGACCATTGAATTGAAATAGTTCAATTCTATAGTCGATTGATTTAAATATTGGTTATTGACAAAACAGGAAGCCGTGAATTAAGATAACAACATCAAATGAATACGTTTTAAGGCGTGTTACCATAAACATGGGCATGAGCCAAGAAGATAGTATGACTACTTTAAGTAGTCATCGTTCTTCTTGGCTTTTTTCGTTGGTATGTAATCATGATGACATCCATGCCGCCTTAAAATGATGAATATATGTACTGCCAAGGAGGAGGATTTTCTGATTCTTTTTGTTCCTTGAATGGAAGGGAATAAATGGTTATTCATTCGACGCATTATGTAAACGGTTTCAGTAAAAAGCTAAATTATTGAAGTTGAAAGGATGATTGACATGCTGGCTAAATTGCAAAAGCTGGGCAAGTCCCTTATGCTGCCGGTAGCCACCTTGCCTGCGGCAGGTATCTTGCAGGGGCTTGGAATGATCGACTATCAAAAAGATATACCTTTGGGTGCCCTAGGCGCTTTTCTAAATCAATATGTAACTCCGTTCATGACCTCTGGTGCCCTTGCGATTCTGGATAATCTGCCGTTTATCTTTGCGATCGGCGTTGCAATCGGGTTCGCCGGAGACGCCGTTGCGGCTCTATCTGCTCTTATTGGGTACATGGTGCTTACAAGAGTGCTGGAACAAGTACCGCTGCAAATGCCGTTTATACCGGATGACGTGAAGCTGAATATGGGTGTTCTTGGCGGTCTCTTTGTCGGTATGTGGTCTGCCTACCTGTATAATAAATTCCACAAGATTAAAATGCCGGATTGGCTGGGCTTCTTTGCCGGTAAACGCTTCGTTCCGATTATCACAGCAGCCTCCACGATGGTGCTTGCGGTTCTGATCGGTATGATTTGGAGCCCAATCCAGGATGGCATTTCCGTCTTCGGCAACTGGGTTGTCGGCCTTGGAGGCATCGGATCGTTCATTTTCGGTACGGCCAACCGCTTGCTGATCCCTCTTGGTCTTCATCACGTATTAAACTCCATCGCCTGGTTCCAGATCGGCGATTACACGAATGCCGCGGGCGAAGTCGTTCACGGCGACCTGTGGCGTTTCTTTGCGGGAGACCCGACGGCTGGTATGTTCATGTCCGGTTTCTTCCCGATCATGATGTTTGCGATGCCGGCTGCGGCGCTGGCCTTTATGCATACCGCCAAGCCGTCCAAACGCAAGCTCGTCGGCTCCATCTTTATCGGTTCGGCAGTAGCATCGTTCCTGACCGGTATCACCGAACCGCTTGAATTCGCGTTTATGTTTATTGCTCCTGTATTGTATGTGGTGCATGCGATTTTAACAGGGCTTTCCGGACTGATCATGTATGTCCTGGATGTACATTTGGGCTTCTCGTTCTCGGCGGGCCTGATCGACTATCTGGTGAATCTGAAGCTGTCTACCAACGCTTGGCTGCTCCTGCCGGTAGGCTTGGCTTTCGGCGTCGTATACTATCTTCTGTTCAGAATCCTGATCGTCAAACTGAACTTGAAAACGCCTGGACGCGAGGATGACGACGACGTGGATACGATTTCTAACGATGCTGATACAGATGCCCCGTCCCCATCCGGCTCAGCATCCAATGAGTCCAAGGCGGCCAAAGTTCTGCAAAACATCGGTGGAGAAGATAACATTGTCAGCGTCGATGCTTGTATCACACGCCTTCGTCTGGTTGTTAAGGACGAGAAGGCCGTGAAGGATTCGGAGTTGAAAAAGTTAGGAGCATCCGGTGTCATGCGTCTGGGTCAAGGTGCGGTTCAGATCGTATTCGGACCGCAGGCGGAATCCATTAAGGACGACATCAAGGAAATAATGAAGAAATAAAGTAACAACAAAAGAAGCAGGCCGATAAAGGTCTGCTTCTTTTTGTTGTTATCACATTTCGGGCAAAAGCAGCCAGTCAAGGACGCGCGTTTATCGGTTTAAGCTTTTGCGCTGTCCCCAATATCGGAGGTTGACGTCAACTTCAAGCTCAAGAGGCGTTTCATCGTAGATATCCTTTTTCTCTTCCGCTAATTTCTTCCAGAGCCTCGGATCGGTTCGGTACAATTGAAGACATAGCTCGTAGGGATCCGCGTGGATCAATGCTGCTTTATGGAAGGTATTATGCATCTCTTTTCGCAGGGTATCTTCCGTTAGGCGCTTCATCTCCTTAATTCCCACCTTTTTGTACATATTTTGTACCGTCCCAATTACATTCAGCTTGACTCGATACGACGCATCGTTTGGTTTGCGGATAACTTCAATCGAGGATTGGGGCTTCTCCAGCCGTATGCTCCCGACGGCTTCGCCGTTCGCCTGAACAACGATGGCAGCGTGGGTTTGAGGCGATGCTAACCAGCGGATGCCCAGCAGATCAGTTCGTTTGAGCCAACCCATCAATTCCTTGTTCTTGATCAGAAAGCCGCCGTTCACTTCTAAAATCGGATGCTGCTTCAGATTTTCAGACCAGTTCTGATTCGAAATATGAAGGGAGGGCAGGACAACGGTCGCGGCTTTTTCCCGGTAAAGCCGAATAAAGTTCACGAATTGGATCGGGCGTATAAACGAGAACTGAACATAGCTTTCTCTAGGTTCATGAAGCAGCGAATGGAGAGGAGAGAGCTGGAAGAACGGCGACACCGTAAACAGATCCTCCATATTGTCCTGGGTGCCATAAATCCATTTCGTATATCGGATTTCCTGGGAACGATTGGTCAGGTCGAACACTTGTGACAATTGTTTGGGTTTTAGCACCGCTTCCGTAAGCACCAAAGCCGTGACGTGGCCCCAAGAGACCCGCTGCTGACTCGTTGTATACAGGTCGATCAGGGCTTCGTCAACGTGGTGCCGGTTCCTCGGCCGACCCAAATCGGCGCTTTCTCAGTTGGCTTACTGCTTTCTTGTTTGGCAATCGTTGCGAAGTCCAGCATCTGCACATAGATAATATACTTGTTGTCTTTATAATCGACGCCCATAGCCGTAATATAGTTGATATCCTGAACTTCTTTGTTGTCCCAGCAGCCTGAGAGCAGCAAAGATACTATACATACGAGAATCCATGCCCGTTTCATAGCGCGCCGCCTTTTTTTCGTTTCCCCGGAACTCGCATGAGATTGCCCAAGATTTTGGATATAGAGAAGGGGGAGAAGGGGGCAAGGTATGGCTGCCCGAATGGATTGTGGTTGGCTGCATACTGTACGATCATGAATACCGATATGAAAAAACCGAATAACCCCAAGATCGAGGAAAGGGTAAGGACAAAGAAACGGAAAATCGTCTGAGTAACAACAAAATCCTGATTGGAGTGGGTTGAGCCCGCAACAAAGGCCAGTGCGCCGATCACGGTCATCGTCGGGGAGAAAAAACCGCCACGTATCGCGGCGTCACCGATGATGATACCGGAAACGACCGTTACGGTTGACGAGATTGGAGAAGGCATCTGCATACCGGCTTCCCGCAGCAAACTGAGCAGAAACAAGATAATCAGCATCTCAAATCCGGTCGGAATAGGAAGTCCGAGCCTGGTATTCGCAACCGTGGCCAGCAGCGGAAAGGGGATTTGATCCTGATGAAAGGACAACAGCGTTATATAGAAACCTGGAAGAAAAATAGAAATCAAGAATCCAACCAATCTCAGAATTCTCCAAGGTATGACGAAATAAAACGGCATTTGGGGATCCTCTGCGGCAAACAGCAGCTGCATGAAGCTGGCAGGCGCAATCAATATCACGGGGCTTCCCTGCATAATAATGATCAATCGGCCACGCGTTAAAGAGTCGTAAGCTAGATCCGTCCTGCCCGTATAATCGAACATCGGGAGCACCGTGAAGCGATACGGTGATAAATGCTCGGCAAGCTCGCCGATGCCCACGGGAGGGTCTCCAGAGAAATTATTTAGTTTATCTACGACTGCCTTGACGGTCTCCGGTATCACCTTGTCTTTTAAATACATGATGCCGACGGAGGTTTTGCTCTTGTCGCCCAGCTTAAAGGAGGAATAGACAAGCCCGGGAGATTTCAGCCGTTTGCGAATAAGCGATACATTGATATCCAGATCCTCGACAAAACCGTCACGGGGTCCTTTGACAGAGGTCTCCGTGGCACTTTCCTCCGGAGGACGTCCAATGCTTTTGCAAGCGCTATAGGAATATAGTTTCTTGTCCTTTGGAAAATACAACGCAACATACCCTGAATAAACAATGTCATCGACGGATTCCACTTTTGCCTCGGATGTGTCAAGGGTAAGATAGTATTCCAGATGGGATGGATCGAATGGGTGCTTTTGGGCTACTGAAATGTTCCATTCTTTACTGATGACAGGCAAAAAGATTTCGGACATCAGCTGTGAATCGCACATCATCGGGCTGTAAACCATGATCGCCCATGGCAGCGCATCACCTTCTGGACCGGGATAAGACGTAATATAAATGTCATCGGAATCGGCATAGCGCTCTTTGAGCTGTTGTTCTGTCAAGTTCACGGCCGAATTTCTCCTTTCGCTGAACTGGAAATCTGTTGTTGCTGTTGTTGTGGCGGCTTACGGATCAGGAAGAACATCAGGAGGCTTAAGACGGTGATATAGATGGCTGATGCCGGCAAAAAATAGTCAGCCATTGCATAATACATTTTGAGATTGCTGATCGGGGAGGCACACAAAATAATAAGTAACGTAGAGATGGCTAATACGCCGACACTTTGCTTGGACTTGGGAAGCAGAGTTTCGCAGAGCATAAAAATCGAAATCGATATCGAGATGTAAGCACCGCTAAGCCACTGAAAAATGGATAAAAAATCAACATGCTCCACGAATTTGCCTAACTTTACGAGACGCCACTGTTCATAGGCAGGATAACGCTGAAGCTTCATTTCTTCCGGCCCAAATTCGGCAAGGCCTCCGACGGTGGGTCCGAACGTCAGGAATATGAGGACGACATGGATGAGTAGGATCGTAAGAAAACTAGGCTTTTTCTGAAGATGGGGACGCAAGAATAATATCAATATAAACTGGGATAGCCCTCCGAACATAACGGGGATCCCGCTTATCACCGGCAGGAAGCCGTCCTCTAGCACGGGCAGCAGATAGCTATAGTTTTTTACTTTGAAGTTGGACAAGGATACGAAGATCCCAAGCAATACAACAAACGGAAGCAATATGCCGGCGGATACGCCGATGGTCTTTATGCCGTGATTGACGCTGACCAGACATAACACCATGAGCACCAATGCCGTGGCAATAACAGGAGTTTGGATCATATAGGAGGACTTTGTCCAATCGATAACTTCCTTCAAGGTATAGAAGGCAAAGGCGAAAAAATACAAGCCTGACATACTCATCACCAGTATACGGAACCCTCTGCCGCTGCTTTCGTCCTTCGCCTGCGTGATGGAACGATTGCCGATCTTTTGGATGATCCGGTAAATAAGCAGAACCCAAGGCATGAATAATACAGCCGACACGATAATGGTGATCCAGGCATCCCGTCCGGATTTCTCCAAAAGCACAGGGATGATCATGACATGATTGGTCAAGCCGGCCGTAAGCATCATAATCATAAACGCCTGATTTGTTGGAATACCGCGAGTTCCTGACATGTGTGATCCCCCAATTCAGCTTTCTTCCGTTTATGGTTCACGGAGAACAACCAAAATATGCGAGAGAACCCAGCAAGAGGTTAGGACATCAGCCTTCGGTTTTTTAAAAAAGGTATTTTTAGGTCAGCCGCCCTGTACATAAAGCACGGACGTTCCCTTCATAATAAGGAAAGTTTTGAACGAACCCATAACAATAATCTGGAGGATTGAACCGTGAACAAAGGGGCGAAGACGGAGGCAGGTAACTTGAGATGGTGGCAGCTATCGCTGCTGGGGGTTGCATCGACGATCGGCACAGGGTATTTTCTCGGATCCGCATTAGGTATCCGGCTGGGAGGACCAGCGTTTCTTCTATCGATTATATTGGCGGCGACAGCCACCTTCTTCGTATTTGATGTTCTGTCGCGGATGACGGCCGAGGACCCGCAGAAGGGCTCATTCCGAACCTATGCCAAAAAAGCCTACGGCCGATGGGCAGGCTTCTCAACAGGGTGGATGTACTGGTGCTCCGAAGTGTTGATCATGGGGAGCCAGATGACGGCGCTTGCGATTTTCTCGCGTTTTTGGTTTCCTGGCGTTCCAATGTGGATATTTGCGTCAGGTTATGCCGTATTGGGATTGTTTGTCATATGGATCGGGAACAAAGGCTTCGACCGGCTGGAGAATGTATTGGCTGTGATTAAGGTCGCCGCGATAGTCATGTTTCTCGTCATTGCTGCCGCCGCCTTGATGGGGTGGTTAAAAGGAGGATCAAAGCTGCACGTTCCTGGCAGCATGAACGCGGTTTTTCCGGCAGGCGGCATGGGTATGTGGTCGTCCCTGATTTTTGCGTTTTATGCCTTTGGCGGAATTGAAGTCATGGGGGTCATGGCGATTCGCTTGAAGAATCCGAAGGAAGCGCCCAAAGCGGGTAGAGTGATGATACTGCTGCTATCCATTGTATACGTTCTTTCTATTGGCATGGCGGTGGTCATGGTGGCCTGGAATCAATTCTCCACGACGAAAAGTCCCTTCGTTGTCGCGCTGAGTTCTTACCAGCTTCCTTTTATCCCGCATATATTTAATGCTGTATTGATTATAGCCGGTTTCTCGACCATGGTTGCCTCGCTGTATGCAGTAACCACGATGCTCGTTACGTTATCCGAAGATAAGGACGCCCCCAAGCTTTTTTCCAGGAAAAAGTTTAAGCGGGATACGCCCATATATGCACTTTCCCTTACAGCTATCGGATTGATTGTATCCATTGTGTTGTCTTTGCTCATGCCAGGCAAGATTTATGAATATTTAACTACCGGTGCAGGACTTATGCTGCTGTATAATTGGTTCTTCATTCTCATTTCGGCGGGCCGGCTCATAGACCTTACAGTTTGGGGCAAAATCAAACGATATATCGGGATGCTCTTGATTGCGGCTGCCGTCAGTGGAACCGCACTGCACCCCACGAGTCGGCCGGGGCTCTGGATCAGTCTTGGGTTTATTCTGGTAATCGGTCTGGTGGTACTATGCATGCGCTCCGTGTGGAAGAAATCCGGGCAAGGCCATGCCAGAGAGGCGGACAAGCCCAAGCTTCGTCCAAAGCCGGCCCGTTAGAATATGAGCGGATATAGCAGGGCAAGAGCTCGGATTCCAAAATAAACGCCGAAGATGATCAACGAGATTCCGGATAGAATAGAGACCAGGGAAAGGGCTCTATTGCTCAAATATCGGCGGAATACGCTGCCAAGCGCAGCCATGAACAAATCCCATATCACGACTCCGGCGATAACGGCCACGCTGTAGAGGAACAGATTTCCGGATCCCTCATCCGCCGCAGTTTTGACAAGAATGGAGCCGTAGATGCCGAGCCAGAATAGAATCGTCATCGGATTGGATACGGACATGAGAAATCCGGAGAGCATGCTTCTCCATAATGAATCTTCACTACTCTCTTGGCTGATCGTCACTTTATGGGCATTCAGGATGCTTTCCAGCCCGGAGTAAATAAGAACAAAGGCACCAAACAGCCACAGGAAGGTCTGCATGAACGGCGTACTCAGAAAGTGAACAACGCCCAGGTAGACCAAAATCATATAAAGGATA
Organism: Paenibacillus sp. NPDC093718; assembly: GCF_050279985.1. Taxonomy (NCBI): domain Bacteria; kingdom Bacillati; phylum Bacillota; class Bacilli; order Caryophanales; family Paenibacillaceae; genus Paenibacillus; species Paenibacillus sp. NPDC093718. Next base: position 296,285 of record NZ_JBNNUS010000001.1, on the reverse strand, counting down.
TCCGCCAGGACCGCGCCGATTCCAAACAACCATGCATGCCAAAAACCTTTCTTGATCCCCTTGTCGAGCTGCGCTGCATTGACCGGGCCTACGGGGGCTGATAGAGAAAGTCCCAGAATCATGTAGCTAATAAAAATACTCATTGACTTCCACCTCTCGTCATGAACATGGATAAGTAAGAATGCTTGTACCTTCGTGCTCATACATTGTATTCAGCACATGGACAAACTAAAACTTATGATTGGAATTTTTTTCTGTCAGGTAACCGACTAACAAACCGCGCAGCTCACCCTGCGCGGTTTTGTTTGGATTCGATTATTTGGTAGGATATAGATTAGTGTTAGAAAGCAGATTTCTCAGCATTTCATATCATGAAGAAGGGGCCATCAAGATGAGTCATCCATTTCGGATTACGGTATTGTCAGACACTCATATGCCAAGAAAAGCGAAAGAGCTCCCAGCCTCGCTGCTTGAAGATATAAGGCATTCGGATCTTATCCTTCATGCTGGTGACTGGTCCAATTGGGAGCTCTATGAACAGCTTAGTCAATATGCCGCGGTTGAAGGTGTAGCCGGAAATGTGGACGATGAGCGGATCATAGAACGTTTAGGTTACAAGAAGCTGGTCGAAATCGAAGGCAAACGCATCGGTATTGTACATGGGCACGGACAAGGAGGAACAACGCCCTCCCGAGCAAGGAAGGCTTTTGCGGACACGGAGGTGGATTGTATCTTGTTCGGTCACTCCCATATCCCGTTTAAAGAACATGTGCAAGGGGTGCTGCTCTTCAATCCCGGTTCCGCCACGGATAAAAGGCGGCAGCCCCGGTACTCCTATGGAAGGATGCTCATCCAGAACGGAATGCTGGAGGCACACCATGTTTTTTACGATCAGAAGTAAGCGTATATGAAGGCATTGGTAAAATCAGTAAGGGGTTGCCTGCTTTTGAAATATCCCGCTTGAGGTTAATTAATAGAAGTCCCCGATGTGGTAAATCATGTGGATGAGAGGATTGTTATGTTAAAGGAAGAAAAGCATGAGCATGTGATTCAGGTGGGCCTGTCCGGATGGGGAGATCATGACAAGTTGTATGATGAAGGAGCGAGGCCTTCGGACAGGCTGGAAATGTACAGCCGGCATTTTCCCATCGTGGAGATGGACAATTCGTTCTATGCCATACCGTCACCGGAACAAATGAATAAGTGGGCAGCTGCCGTCCCAGACCACTTCGGTTTTATTGTAAAAGCATATCAAGGCATGACAGGTCATGCACGCGACCAGGGCAAGGACAGATATCCTAGCGTCAAAAGTATGTTTGATTATTTGCTCACGTCAGTTGAGGAATTGCGGGCTGCGCACAAATTAAGGACCGTTCTTTTTCAATACCCGCCCTGGTTCGGGTGCGAACGCAAACACGTGGACATTCTGAAGCGTACGCGGGAGTGGATGAAGGATGTGCCTATAGCCCTGGAATTTCGGCATCAGAGCTGGTATGCGCCGGAGTTTCGGGAGAAGACGCTTGAGTTTATGCGAAGCGAGGGCTGGATTCACAGCATAGCCGACGAGCCGCAAGCAGGCATAGGATCCGTACCGGTCGTGCTTGAGACAACGAGCACAGAGGCTGTGATGATCCGGATGCATGGACGTAACGCCGAAGGGTGGCACTCCAGCGGTCAGCCCAACTGGCGGGAGGTGCGATATTTATACCGTTACAGCTTAGAGGAATTGGAGCAGTGGAAGGCATGGATAGAGCAATTGCTTGAGAAGTCGAAGCAGTGCTGGATCATATTCAATAACAATTCGGGTGGCGATGCTTCCGATAATGCCAAACAGCTTCTCCAGCTGATGGGGATGGATACCGGACCTGAACCTCTGCGGCAGATGGACTGGCTGGAAGTGGATATTTTTTCAGATAAATGACTTTAATTGGAACACTATACAGAGAATTGGGTGGTTCATGGACAAATCGTCAATAAATTGACGCAAATTCATCTGTTTCTGAGATCATTATTATATATAAAGGGTATTTTCGGTATTGAGGCCAAATGTATTATAATGTAATCGTAAGAAAACGTTTATTTAATGTAAAATGCAGTATGTAAAAATGTAAAATTAGAAATTCCGTCCTTGAGCAATCAAAATAATCTGACGGAGGGAGTCAGCGATGAAGACCCTTGACAGAATGACAGATGGACCTTGGCAGAAATATCACGGTCCGAACTTGGGGTACATTCAAGATCAGTATGAGAAGTTTTTGCAAGACCCGCAATCTGTGGAGCCAGGATACCGTGAGCTGTTCGCCAGCTGGGGACCGCCTCCATCTTTGGAAAACAATGAAAAGAAAGCGGATTCGCAGGGACAAGGTGTTAGCTACGACCCGCAATTACTGAAAAAAGGGGTAGCTGCCGGCAAACTGGTATGGAACATTAGAACCTACGGTCATCTAGCCGCCGACATTGATCCGATTGGAATTGGAAACGAAGCTGACACGCGTCTGCTTCAACCAGAAAGCTACCAACTCAGCCAAGCGGATTTGGCAGCCCTGCCTGCAGAGATCGTCTGGGAGGAGGCTCCTAGCGATATCAAGAATGGCTTAGAGGCAATCCAGCGGCTGTTACAACTATATACAGGCTCCATTGCCTATGAATTTAGCCATGTTCACGATGAAGAAGAACGCAAATGGCTCAACCAGCAGGCCGAATCGGGACGTTATTTGTCCGCCATGAGCGTAGAAGAGCGCAAGGGGCTTTTGAAAAAGCTGCTTGAGGCCGAGCAATTCGAGGAATTCCTGCACCGCACGTTCGTAGGTGCGAAACGCTTCTCGGTTGAGGGCAACGAAGCACTTGTACCGCTGCTTGACGAGATTGTTCGCCAAATGGCCGAAGTGGATGTCAATTCCATTCTCGTGGGGATGGCACACCGCGGTCGCTTGAACGTCCTCGCTCATGTACTGGGCAAGGACTACAGCAAGATTTTCTCGGAGTTCATGCACTCTCCGAATAAACATCTCGTTCCATCCGAAGGCTCCATGGGCATTAACTATGGCTGGACAGGTGACGTGAAGTATCATTTGGGCGCGGACCGTTATCTGAAGAAGGATGAAGCACGTCAGGTTCGTATTACCCTTGCAAACAACCCGAGTCACCTGGAGTATGTCAATCCGGTGGTAGAGGGCTTTGCTCGTGCTGCTCAGGAGGATCGCAGTGAAGCGGGTTATCCGAAACAGGATGTAAACAAAGCGCTGAGTATTCAGATTCATGGTGATTCCGCGTTCCCTGGCGAAGGGATCGTGCCGGAAACCTTGAACTTTAATAAACTGCCGGCATTCCGTACGGGCGGATCGATTCATATTATCGTGAATAACCGTATTGGATTTACGACAGAAGGCAGGGATTCCAGATCCACTCATTATGCAAGTGATTTGGCGAAAGGATATGAGATTCCGATTATCCACGTGAACGCGGATGATCCGGAAGCATGCATCGCGGTTGCCCGTCTAGCCAGCGATTACCGCAACAAGTTCAAGAAGAGCATTCTGATTGATCTTGTCGGTTACCGGAAATATGGCCATAACGAAACCGATGATCCGGAAACAACCCAGCCGCTGATCTATCAAAAGGTAAAGAACCATCCAACCGTCAGCACGATTTATATGAAGAAACTGGTGGATGGAAACATTCTGACCCAAGAACAAGTGGACGGTATTAAGAATAGCGTTCTGGAGGTCCTGAAGAATTCTTACGAGAGCGTGAAGTCGAAGGATCCTGTTGATCAGATCCTGCTTGGACTGAACGCTACGGACGGTAAATCCAAGACGGAAGCAGCTACGAATGTATCTGCAGAAGTGCTGCGCGGGATTAATCGCGAGCTCCTGCAGTGGCCGGAAGGCTTTACGGTATATCCGAAGCTTCAACGTATTCTCGAGCGCCGCAGCAACTCGCTCGACGAGGGCGAGAAGGTGGACTGGGGCCATGCCGAAACGCTGGCTTTCGCTACGATTCTTGCAGACGGCAAGCCGATCCGGATTACGGGACAGGATGCCGAACGTGCAACGTTTGCCCATCGTAACCTCGTGCTTCACGATGCGGTTAATGGAGAGACCTTCTGCCCGCTGCACCGGTTGCCGCAAGCTAAGGCTTCGTTCGCGATCCATAACAGCCCGTTGACCGAAGCAGCCGTTGTTGGATTTGAATATGGCTACAATGTGTATTCTCCTGAGACCTTGGTTATCTGGGAAGCGCAGTATGGCGATTTCGTTAACTGTGCCCAGGTAATCATTGACCAGTTCATCACAGCCGGCCGCTCGAAGTGGAGACAGAAGTCCAGCTTGGTGATGCTGCTTCCTCACGGGTATGAAGGGAATGGTCCTGAGCACTCCAGTGCAAGATTGGAACGCTTCCTCCAGCTGAGTGGAGAAGACAACTGGACGGTTGCGAATCTGACTTCCGCTGCTCAGTATTTCCATCTGCTGCGCAAACAGGCTTCCTTGACCGAAACGGAAGATGCCAGACCGCTGGTGATTATGGCTCCGAAGAGCTTGATTCGTAATCCGCGCGTGGCATCGCCTGTGAACGCGTTCAGTGAGGGCGGTTTCCAGAAAGTGATGGAACAGCCGGGTCTTGGCCAATCACCGAAGAAGGTGGAGCGCCTTGTTCTGTGCTCGGGGAAAGTTGCAATCGATTTGGAGGACGCGCTGGATAAGCAGAAGGATCAGGATCAGTCCTGGATTCATATTCTTCGTGTGGAACAGCTGTATCCATTCCCTAAAGAAGAAATTTCCCGTGTGTTGCAGAAGTATCCGAACCTGAAAGAGATTCTGTGGGTTCAGGAAGAACCTCAGAACATGGGCAGCTGGAGCTTCATGGAACCAAGAATTCGTGAAATTGCACCTAAAGGCACAGAGGTCCGTTACAGCGGACGTCCTGAGCGTTCGAGCCCTGCTAGCGGCTATCAGGATGTTCATGCTTATGAGCAACAGACCATCATTTCTTTTGCCCTTAATCGTAAAACTATAAATCAAGAGATCTCATTGGGGAGGTAGCGGCTGTGAGCGAAATTACTGTACCAGCTATGGGCGAATCCATCACCGAAGGAACGATATTCAAATGGCACGTTAAAGAAGGGGATAGCGTTAACATCGGTGATGTCCTGCTCGAGTTAGAAACGGATAAGGTTAATCTTGAGATTAGCGCAGAGTCTGAAGGCGTTGTGGAAAAAATCCTTCGTCAAGAAGGGGAGAATGTAACGATCGGTGAAGTCATCGGTCAAATTTCTCCACAGGAAGGCGTTGCAAGCGCGCCGGCAGCGAAGGCGGCTGAAGCTCCTGCATCCGCGCAAACGGAGGCTGCTCCGGCACCAACAGCAGAAGCACCGAAGCCGCAAGCTCCGGTACCGGCTCAGAACGAGGAAGGAGCGGGTCTGACTGCATCGCCATCCGCACGCAAACTGGCTCGTGAACGCGGGATTGATCTGGACCAGGTACAGGGCCGCGACCCAATCGGTCGGATTTACCATGATGATGTGAAGAATCATAATGAAGCCAAGCAGCCTGCTGCACCAAGCAAGCCCGCGGCTTCCACAGCTGCACCGGCAGCACAAGCTCCGGCCGCTGAGTATGGCAAGCCGGTAGAACGCACTCGCATGTCCCGTCGTCGTCAAACGATTGCGAATCGTTTGGTCGAAGCGCAGCATACGGCTGCCATGCTGACTACCTTCAATGAAGTGGATATGACAGCGATCCTGGATGTGCGCAAGCGTCGTAAGCAAGCTTTCCAAGAGAAGCATGACGTAGGCCTCGGTTTCATGTCCTTCTTCACCAAAGCGGTTGTAGGTGCGTTGAAGAGGTTCCCGCATCTGAATGCCGAGATCGATGGCGATGATATAGTTGTGAAGAAATTCTATGATATCGGTATCGCGGTGTCCGCGAAAGAAGGACTTGTTGTTCCGGTCGTGCGCGATGCAGATCGTCTAGGCTTTGCAGAGATTGAGAAGGAAATCGGAAATCTGGCTGCGAAAGCTCGTAATAATGCCCTGTCCTTGTCTGAGCTGCAAGGCGGTACATTTACGATTACGAATGGCGGCGTCTTCGGCTCGCTGTTGTCTACGCCGATCTTGAATACGCCTCAGGTGGGTATCCTCGGCATGCACAAAATCCAGCTTCGCCCGGTAGCGATTGATGCTGAGCGTATGGAGAATCGTCCTATGATGTACATCGCATTGTCTTATGATCATCGGATCGTTGATGGTTCCGAAGCGGTTCGCTTCCTGGTAACGGTTAAAGAGCTCCTTGAAGATCCAGAGTCGCTGCTTTTGGAAGGTTAATCTTCCAAGCTTTGCGACATATTCATAATAAGAAGGCCGCATGGACATTGCCATGCGGCCTTCTTATATAAGCGATTATGATTTTGATTTATGGTTATCGTTCGGATCGGGGAGATCCCGAGGGTTCCAATTCTCAGCCTGAGGCTCCACATCCTGATGTTTCTTCACCTTGTCCCTTTGTTCCTGAGAGTCATTCTCCGTATCCTGCTGATTGCGTACTTCCTCGCTGTTCGGTTGTTTCATGGGAATACCTCCTTCAGTCGATATAATACATACATACCCGGTATGACAAAAGACAAACAGGCATACGATGTCAAGTCATTTGATTTTCATTGGGGTTGAAGTTAACATGGTAACTGATAGTCCATTACATAAATCATGATCATTATAGATAAACGAGAGGAGAGATAGGCATAATGGCGAATCCATCACAACGTACGCTGCTGTTTACAGGGGCGTATGCGGAAAACAACCAAAGCGGAGTATGCGTATATGAATTTAACGGGGATAGCGGCGAAATGAAGCTGCTTGATGAGGTATCCGGCATTAAGAATCCAACCTTTCTGAACGTAGACCCGGAAGCAAGACGTTTATATGCTATTGGCGAAATTACAGAGGAAGGCGGTAAGGCTGGCGAGGTTATCAGCTTTGAGGTGGACCCTATTGCCGGCAAGCTGACCGAACGGAACCGTGTTCGCAGTGTGAGCAGCTCTACTTGCCATATCCAGCGAGATGAAGCGAGTAAGTATCTGATTGTTTCGAGTTATCATGGAGGCTTGGTAGGTCTTCATCCGATCGGTAAGGATGGACAAGCCGGTGAACTGCTGGATGAGAAGAAACATGCCGATCTCGTAACTGTGCGGGATGATCAGCAATCCAGAGCGCATTCGGCGTTCTACAGTCCGGATGGTCAATATGTGTTCGTACAGGACTTGGGACTGGACAAAATTCTCGCTTACACGGTAAATGAGAATACCCAGGAATTAAGCTTTCATGGCGAAACCCATCTGGAAGCAGGCGTAGGCCCCCGTCATTTAGCGTTCCACCCAAGCGGTGCATACACTTATGTCATCAACGAGTTGAATTCCAGTGTCACGGTGCTTCGCTACATCCTGAACGAGGGCCGTTTAGAAATACTGGAAACGATATCGACACTGCCTGCGGATTTTGACGGGGAGAGTTACTGCGCCGAGATTGCCGTGTCTGCGGATGGCAAAACGGTATACGGGTCCAACCGCGGACATGACAGCATTGTTGTATTCTCCGTGCATGAAGATACCGGTCGTTTAAGTCCGGTTCAATATATTTCGACGGAAGGCGGGCACCCGCGTCATTTTACGCTGATGCCTGGGGGCAAGTTCATGGTTGTTGCCAATAGAGACGGGAATAATCTTGTATTGTTTGATGTGAATCCGGAAGACGGCAAGCTTGCCTTTACGGGATATACAGTCTCGCAATCCAAACCGGTATGTGTAAAACCGGCGGTATTCCAGCTATAGCGGAAGAACAAGTAATCGATAGCAAAAGATCAGAGATCGTTCTTAGGGCTCGAGTGGTAAGCTGTTTACCATGATGAGTCAGGGAGCGATTTCTTTTTTATGGATTGGAGATTTTGGGCAGAGAGGAGATTGTTTACATATACTCATCATAACAGCTCGAGGCAGCCAAGATTCAGACACGGACTCGTTGGGTTATCTATAATCAGGAAAACTTAAACGAGGAGGTTGTGGCAATGTCAACAAATCAACGTTTGGATGGTAAGGTAGCCATCGTTACCGGTGCTGGTTCCGGAATCGGCCAGGCCGCAGCCCTTCTTTTGGCGGAGCAAGGAGCTAAACTGCTGTTGATCGATATTGATCGTGAACGCGTGGAGAAGGTTAAACAAACGATTGAACAAGGCGGGGGCGAAGCGCTAACCGGCAACTGCGACATCTCCAAAGCGGAATCGCTGAAGGTTTGCTTTAGCCAGGCTGCCGAGAAGTGGGGAAAGATTGATATCGTGTTTGCCAACGCCGGGATCAACGGGATCAAGGCCCCGATCGAGATCATGGAGCTGGATGAATGGGATGCTACGATCAATACCAATCTAAGAGGAACGTTTGCCACGGTTAAATACGCGATTCCCTATTTGAAGGAGCATGGAGGCAGCATCATCATTACCAGCTCCATCAACGGCAACCGGGTGTTTACCGGCTTTGGTTTCTCCGCATACAGCACCACGAAGGCTGGGCAGGTGGCTTTCATGAAGATGGCGGCTCTGGAGCTTGCACGTTATAAAATCCGGGTGAATGCCATTTGCCCCGGCGCGATTGCCACTAACATTGATGAGAGCACCATTGCGAAGCCAGAGCTGGAAGAGGTGACGATCCCGATTGAATATCCGGAAGGTGATCAGCCCTTAGCAGATGGACCGGGACAGCCTTCGCAGGTTGCCCAGCTTGTAGCATTTCTTGCATCCGATGATGCTTCCCATATTACCGGCACTGAAATCTACATTGATGGGGCGGAATCCCTCATTCATTGATCTTCCACATAGACCGATTTGACAAAAGCGGGCGTTTTCCTCATAATGAATGAACGAATTGTCAAATTTGAATAGTGGTGATGAAGATGGGGATGGGGATTGTTGTTGTGGAAATATGCGACAGCAACTTGATGAGTGCTTTGGAACTTGAGCATCTTGAGGAATTGTATCCCGAAATCGCTGTCCTGCGGGCTGATTGCATGAACCTTTGTGGTCTGTGCAAGCTGCGACCATATGCACTGGTGAATGGTAAACGTGTATTTGCGGCAACGACGGAAGAATGCGTCGAGAAGATCAAAGCTGCTATCGAAGCTGAACTGGCTGTTTTCCATGATATTTAATACGTCTGGATGTAGACGAGATCGTATAGTAAAAGGGCAAGGCGCGAGTGATTGGCACCTTGCCCTTTCGAATGGTTATAGCATCTATGGCTGGGTTGGCTCAGGAAGCGTTGTGGCTTGCAGCAACAATCTCTTCACACTCCGCAGAGCAGCAGCTATGATGAAGCTCCTCACACTCTTCGCAGCATACATGCTGCAGGTGGCAAGCGTCATTGTCGCAGTTGATGTACCGGTCTTCGGGCTTTCCGCAATGGTGGCATTTACCAACGATGACATCCTCGTCCGTTTGATTGATCGGCACGGCAATACGCTCATCAAATACATAACATTTCCCGTCGAACAGACGGCCTTGGACTTCAGGATCTTTACCATAGGTGACAATGCCGCCGTCAAGCTGGGCAACGTCTTTGAAACCTTCCTTGAGCATAAAGCCGGTCAGCTTCTCGCAGCGGATGCCGCCTGTGCAGTATGTCAGGATGGTTTTGTCCTTGTGCTCGCTCAGGTTCTCGCGAATCCAATCCGGAAACTCACGGAAGGATTGCACCTCTGGACGTATCGCATTGCGGAAGTGGCCGATATCGTATTCGTAGTCATTCCGCCCGTCGATGACGATGACATCATCACGCTGCAAGTGTTCAAAGAATTCCGGGGGCGACAAGCGTTTTCCGCTAATCACGTTGGGGTCGAGTTCATCCTCGACACGAAAAGTAACGAGTTCTTCGCGGTGACGGACAAACATCTTTTTGAATGCATGTCCTTCGGAAGGGTCAATCTTAAACACCATGTCCGCAAATAGCGGGTTGGCGTGCATATCCTGCATATATTGCTCAGTTTGTTCAATCGTGCCGGATACCGTGCCATTGATGCCTTCGGAGGCAACCAGGATACGTCCTTTGAGTCCAAGATCTTTGCAGTATTGCAGATGCTCGTCTTTGAACGCTTCAGGGTCCGGGATTTGAACAAATTTATAATAGAGAAGGATCTGATAGCTCTGTTGCTCTGACATGATTTAATCACCTGTTCTTTTATATATTCAGCCATACGTGTACCTATAGAATTGTAGTGAATTCACTTCACATAGTCAACTTAAATGTATAGAAAGTTTGCCATGATATGTGAATTTAAGGGGTTTCACGATTGCAGGAAAGCGGTTATGATGAAGGGGTGAGCTTGAGAACACTTTCAATTATTGGAGGCGTTGAACAGCATGGTACATATCGAGCAAAATGCACTCGTATTGTTTCAAGGCGACAGTATTACCGATTGCGGGCGAAATTACGAGGAGTCGGACAGTTTGGGGCATGGATATGCGCTGATGGCTGCTGCCCGGCTTGGTATGGAGCTGCCTTTGAAAAGGCTGCGTTTTGTAAACCGCGGAATCAGCGGTAACCGGGTCGTCGATCTGCGGGGGCGCTGGGAGGAAGATTGCATTGACCTGGATCCGACATGGGTATCCATCCTGGTCGGTATTAACGAGACCGGCAGGAAGTATAACCGTGGTGAAGCAACGTCCGTGGAAGCCTACTATGAAGGGTATCGTGAGCTGCTTATCCAAACCCGCGAGTTAACCGGCGCGAATTTTATTCTTATGGAGCCGTTCTTGCTGCCTGTTACGGAAGCGAAGAAGGAATGGCGGGAGGATCTGGATCCCAAAATTCAGGCTGTTCGCGAATTATCGCGAGAATTTGAGACGCTGTACGTTCCGCTCGACGGCATTTTTGCTGCAGCCAGCTCCAAGATAGAGATGAGTTATTGGGCATCTGACGGTGTTCATCCTTCCCCCGCAGGTCATGCGCTCATGGCAGAAGCGTGGCTAGCGACGATGCAGGGTCGGTCCATTTTGTAGACGCTCCGAATTTTTTCTACTATATAAATAATATTTCGTTTAGCTGACATCCCCGGGAGCGTGTAATGTCCGGGGATGTTCTTTATGTAAACCATTACACGCTTTATAAAATCTTGATTGACGAAAACAATTGGGTACATATAAAATGTTCATAATAGACCGTTGTTCAATTGGAACGACCTATTTTTTGACTTTAATGCTTTCGTCGATGAAAGCGGGGAAGCGTTGTCGCTTTATGTAGAAAATTATGGTTTAAGAACGAAGCGGTTAACAAATGAGAGGGGGATCATGATGAAGAGAAAAATGTGGTTATCACTTACACTCTCCGCACTGCTGGTTACAGCTGTAGGATGCGGGGACAAGCCGGAAGGCGGAGGTACGACTCAAACGGGAAGCGGCGGAGAAGCGGAGAAGAAAGAGTATAGCATCTCAATTTCGCAATATGTTGAGCATCCGTCCCTGGATGCAACCCGTGAAGGGATTTTGGCAGCTTTGAAGGATGCCGGTATATCAGAGGATGATAAAACCCTGAAGCTCGATTATAACAACGCACAAGGGGATCCAGCCAACAACTTGTCGATTGGTCAGAAACTGAAAGATACGAAATCGGATCTGGTCGTCGCTATAGCGACTCCATCGGCTCAGGCTGTTGCAGATAATCAGAAGGAGAAGCCGGTTTTGTTCGCAGCAGTGACGGACCCGCTTGACGCGAAGCTGGTCAGCGATTTGCAAAAGCCGGGTGGCAACATTACCGGGGCATCGGATACCAATCCTGAGGCTACCAAGCAGTTGATGGATTTTGTCAGCACCCATTTCCCTGATGTAAAGAAGATTGGTCTGGTTATCAATGAAGGGGAAGCCAATGCGGTTGTCATGGCCAAAACGGCTGAAGAGGTGCTCGCTGAGCACGGGATCGAGCTTGTGAAAGCATCCGTTACCAACACCTCGGAAGTAAAGCAGGCGGCAGAATCGTTAGTCGGTAAAGTGGATGCTTATTATATCACGCTGGATAACATCGTAGTAAGTGGTGTTGACACGATAATCCAGACGGCACAAAAAAATAAAATTCCGTTCTTCTCCAGCGACCGCGATACGGTGGAGAAGGGGGCTTTTGCAACGGTTGGATTCAAGTACTACGATCATGGATATCAAGTGGGACAGATGGCTGTAGAGATCCTGAAGGACGGCAAGAATCCGGGGGACATGGAAATCACGAAGCCGGATAAGCTGGATCTGATCTTGAACACGAAGGTTGCGGCTGAATATGGAATTGAAGTGACCGACGCCATGAAACAGGAAGTCAAAGACCCGGACAACAACATCATTGAGTAACTGTAAGGCGCGGAGATAACAGCCCGCGCCTTGCTTAATCCTTAAGGAGGTCAAAGACATGCTGGATTTCGTGATGAAACTGGATGGTCCGATTGAATTGGGGCTGCTGTATGCGCTGATGGCACTCGGTGTATATATTACGTTCCGAATATTGGATTTTCCGGATTTGACAGTAGATGGAAGTTTTACGACAGGCGCAGCGATTGCAGCGATTCTGATCACAAACGGCGTAAATCCATGGCTTGCTACGCTGGCTGCACTTGCCGGAGGGATGTTAGCCGGTATCTGTACAGGCTTGCTGCACACCAAGGGTAAGATCAATGGCTTGCTCTCAGGTATTATTATGATGATTGCGCTGTACTCGATTAATATGAGAATTATGGGCAAGCCTAACATCTCACTAAGCCAGGAAAAAATTATCTTCGGATCGATCGATCCGATCTATATTATGTTAGTGATCGTGATCATCGGCAAGCTGCTGCTGGATGCATTCTTCCGTACGGATCTTGGTCTTGCACTGCGCGCGACAGGGGATAACAAGCGGATGATCCGCAGCTTTGGTGCGAACACGGACACCACAACCATTCTGGGGCTCAGCATCTCGAACGGGCTGGTGGCCTTATCCGGGGCCGTGGTGGCCCAGCAATCCAGTTTTGCCGACATCAGTTCCGGCATCGGTATGATTGTGATCGGTTTGGCTTCCGTTATCATTGGCGAAGCCGTTCTTGGGACCGGTTCGGTATTCCGGACGACGCTGGCTGTAGTCTGCGGTTCGATTATCTATCGGATTGTTGTTGCCGCTGCTTATGAGATTGAATGGCTCGAAGCTTCGGATTTAAAATTGATCACCGCGATCATCGTCATTATCGCTCTTGTGGTTCCGACCATCAATCGGGCGATGAAACAGCGTTCACAGGCACGGAAGCGCTCGACTGAACTGTTAGCTACGCAAGGGAAGACCAAAGGAGGTGCGCTCTGATGCTGGAAATGAACCGTGTGTCCAAGCTGTTTAATCCGGGAACGGTAGATGAGAAGATTGCCTTGATGGATGTTAATCTTCACTTGAAGCCGGGGGATTTCGTAACGGTTATCGGAAGTAATGGTGCGGGTAAGTCCACGCTGATGAATATTATTTCCGGGGTAATGAAGCCGGACGCGGGTGAAGTGCGCATTGACGGCACTTCGATCGGCCATTTGCCGGAATTTCGTCGCAGCCGCTGGATCGGCCGGGTATTTCAGGATCCGATGGCGGGCACTGCGCCGCATATGACCATTGAAGAGAATCTGGCGATGGCTCATCGCCGCGGTCAGTCCCGTGGACTCAGCATTGGCGTTACAGCCTCCAAGCGGGCGGGTTTCCGCAATCATTTAGCACGTCTCGGCATTGGTCTTGAGGATCGGCTTCGGGCCAAAGTGGGGATGCTGTCCGGAGGGGAGCGTCAAGCACTAAGCTTGCTGATGGCGACCTTCACGCAGCCGCAAATTCTGCTGCTGGATGAACATACGGCAGCGCTCGATCCGGCGCGTGCGGAGCTGATTACCCGGATTACCGATGACATCGTGCGGGACATGAAGCTGACCACGCTCATGGTCACGCATAACATGGAGCAAGCCATCCGTCTTGGCAATCGCCTCATTATGATGGACAAAGGACGTATCATTCTGGATGTAAACGAAGAGCGCAAGAAATCTCTGACGGTGGAGCAGCTGCTCGGGGAATTTGAGCAGATTAGCGGCCATAAGCTGTCGGATGATCGTTTGGTTCTTGGGTAAGCATCTTGCGTTGAGACGGAAAACATGTTAACGAATATAACGCTAAGCCTTCAATCTTGACAGGCTTAGCGTTTTTTTTATACGCTAATTTTTTCCTGGCCAGTAAACTACAGAGGTCGGTTAATAATATGACTGGTTTCAGTTCCATCGCTTTTTGCAAGGATTCCTGATAACGTGTTAATGTTGGGTGAGCTACATCTTTAATCGGGAATAACATCAAGAGTGTGCTTTGAAATGCCTGACGACCGCTAAGCTTGAACTAGCGGACATTTGAATGTAGGAGGCTTATTTCTTCATGGTCGTTCGTAAAGATGATCTGCAGATGAAAATATTATTAGTGGAAGATGATAAAACGATTGCGTCCGGGCTGGAATATTCGCTGCAGCAAGATCGCTTCTCTACCGTTCTTTGCTATGATGTCGAATCTGCAAAAAAAGTGCTCACTGAAGATATAGATCAATTCGCTCTATGCTTATTTGATTTATCGCTTCCGGATGGAAGCGGTTATGAATTGTGCCAAATGGTGAAAGAACGACGAGATATTCCGGTCATCTTTTTAACGGCGATCGACGATGAGGTCAATGTCGTGATGGGGCTTGACATGGGAGCCGATGATTATATTACAAAGCCTTTTCGTATTCGCGAGCTTCTCTCGCGGATCAAGTCCGTCTTGCGGAGATACCATAAGTCGCCACAGACCCAAGGGATCATTAACATGGACCAGGTTCGCATGAATACGCTGGAAGGAAAAGTGTATAAGAACGGCACCGAAATTTCATTGACCGCTTTGGAGTATCGCTTATTGTTGATATTTGGCAACCATATTGGACAAGTTCTCTCAAGAAATCAGCTTTTGGAGCAGATTTGGGACGTAGCAGGCGACTTCGTGAACGACAATACGCTAACGGTATATATCAAAAGGCTAAGGGAAAAGCTGGAGGATGATCCGCAGCATCCCACGATGATCAAAACGGTACGCGGTTTAGGTTATAAGGTTGGTGATTAGATGCTGCGTAATCGAGAGATTCGAATTTTATTGTTTATCATGGGTTTAATCAGTTTAACGGGGGTCGTTGCCGCTGCTTTCATTTCGTCTGCTGCTGCGACGATTGTTTTCATCATGTCTATTTTACTTATTGCAAGCAGTCTGTTATTCACGAGATGGAGATACCGTGAACTTGAAAAGCTGTCCGTCTATTTGCGTGAAATTAGCAGCGGCAATTATTCACTTGACGCTCGCGATAATCAAGAAGGCGAGCTTAGCATTTTAAAGAATGATATTTATAAAGTGACGCTCATGCTATCAGAGCAGCGATCGCTTCTGCAGCGAGACAAAACGGGGCTAACGGATGCCATTTCCGATATCTCTCATCAGCTTAAAACGCCGCTTACCTCCATGACGGTGATGGCGGATTTGTTAAGCAAACCGGACCTGCCTCCAGCGAAAAGAACGGAGTTCACCCGGAATATCGGTATTCAGCTTGAACGAATCGATTGGCTGGTTTCTTCCTTATTAAAGCTATCGAAAATCGAGGAAAAGACCATCCAGTTCAAAGAAGATCAGGTATTCGTTAATGAGCTTATACAAAAGGCATTAGAACCGGTGTTGATCCCAATGGAAATCAACGACCAAACGGTAACCATCAAGGGCGATGATAACGTCTCTTTTGTCGGTGATTTCAAATGGACGGCTGAAGCGCTCATCAATATATTGAAAAACGGCGTCGAGCATACGCATGATGGCGGACTCATAGCCATTTCTTTTTCTGAAAATGCGCTATTTACGGAAATTATCATTGCTGATAACGGAAAAGGAATTCCAAAAGAAGATTTACCGTATATATTCAAACGTTTTTATAAAGGGAAAAATGCGAGCGAGGGGAGCATCGGCATCGGACTTGCGATGGCTTACAGCATCATTGCGAGTCAGAACGGAGTGATCGATGTGACAAGCAGCAGCGACAAGGGTACACAGTTTCGAATTAAGTTTTATAAACAAGTGATTTAACCGTATGTGACTAAATAGTCATCTTCGCAGTCACTTGAAAGTCATTTTGGACAGGTAAAATGATATCCATCAGCAAAGAGATGGAGGGTTTACATTGGAAATTTTAAAAATAGATCATCTGTCTAAAATATACGGTAAAGGCGAATCGGCGGTAAAGGCGCTTGACAATGTTTCCTTTTCGGTCCGAAAAGGTGAATTTGTTGCGATCATCGGCCCGTCCGGATCGGGGAAATCGACGCTTCTGCATATGCTGGGCGGTGTGGATCGGCCGACGAGCGGCAAAGTCCTCGTAGAGGATACGGATATGTATAACTTGGACGAAACGCAGCTGGCCATCTTCAGGCGCAGACAAATCGGCCTGATCTACCAGTTTTTCAATCTGATTCCCGTCCTGACGGTGGAAGAGAATATTACGCTCCCACTCCTGCTTGATGACCAAAAGGTAGACAAGAAGCAGTTGGACGGTCTCGTGAAAACTTTGGATCTGCAGCATCGTTTACACCATCTGCCCAATCAATTATCAGGCGGACAGCAGCAAAGGGTGTCGATCGGCAGAGCCCTCATTAGTAATCCTGCCATTATGCTGGCGGACGAGCCGACCGGGAATTTGGACAGCAAGAATAGCAGCGAGATCATCGACTTATTACAAATGTTGAATAAAACCTATTACCAGACATTGATCGTGATCACACATGACGAACGAATCGCTTTGCAAGCTGACAGGATCATTTCGATTGAAGACGGAAGGATTGCCAAAGACGAGGTGATTCGCCCTTGAATATTGTCAATAAACTCACCGTCAGACATTTGCGGCAAAACAAGAGACGAACGCTTGTAACCATCATAGGTGTCATGTTGTCAGTTGCCATGGTGACGGCTGTTGCAACGCTTGGTTTTTCTTACTTGGATTTAATGAAAAGGCAAACCATCGCGGATGAAGGGGAATGGCATGTCCTATACCAAGATGTAAACAAGGAACAGCTTGCAGCGATAAAAAACGATGACGCAACCAAGACCCTTGCAATCACCAAGGATCTTGGCTATGCCCCATTAGAAGGGGGACAAAGTCCAAATAAGCCGTATTTGTTCATCAAGGCGTACGATGCACAGGGTTTAGCGCAATTTCCGATTGAATTGAGCGAGGGGCGTCTACCGCAAACAGACAAGGAAGTTGTTATTTCTGAAGCCGTTGCGACGAATGCCAAGGTGAAATACGAACTCGGAGATCGTCTCAACCTTCGCGTCGGCGAACGATTCGAAGTGGGGAACGATCAACCGCTGGGTCAAACCGAATCGCTGCGTATCGTAGATAACGAAAAAAACGAAACGCTGCAAAATATAACGACAAGGGATTACACGGTGGTAGGCTTCATCAAGCATCCTGTATGGGAACCGGCGTGGGCCCCGGGATATACGACCATTAGCTATGTCGATGAAAACCTTATGGGGGCAAACGATCGGGTCCATGGGGCGGTCGTCTTGCAAAAAGTCAATCAGTCCTTGTTCGCTCATGCAGAAAACTTGGCAGAGAACAACCATATCGAAACAGTCCAATATCATCATGATTTGCTTCATTATTATGGCGTCTCCAAAAGCGAGGCCTCGTACAGCACGATGTTCTCCTTATCGGTGATCCTGATGGCGGTCATTATGATCGGCTCGGTTTCGCTGATCTATAATGCTTTTGCGATTTCCGTATCGGAACGTTCCCGCCATTTAGGGATGCTTGCAAGCGTGGGGGCTACGAAAAGGCAGAAGAGAAATTCGGTGTTTTTTGAGGGTGTCATTATTGGCTTAATCAGCATTCCCGTTGGAATCCTATGCGGTCTTGCCGGGATCGGCATTACTTTTCATTTTATTAACGCTACAATTCAAGGAGCTTTAGGAATTACTGAAAAGCTAACGGTAATCGTCACGCCGTTATCGCTTTTGATTACCTGCGCTGTTTCGATGTTGACGATTTTTATTTCGACGTATCTCCCGGCCGTCAAAGCATCCCGGATTTCCGCCATGGATGCGATTCGTCAAACAGCCGATGTGAAGCTTACGGGTAAAACCGTAGAAACGTCAAAATGGATTCGAAAACTGTTCGGAATCGAAGCGGAGATCGGATTGAAAAACTTAAAAAGGAACAAGCGGAGGTACCATGCCACCGTATTTTCGCTCGTGATCAGCATTGTTCTGTTTTTATCGGTATCATTTTTTACCGGCAATCTGAAACAATCCTTGGCAATGTCGCTGGAAGGCGTCAATTATGATATTGAGCTATCCTACGGCAATGAAAAAAGAATAGACGATCGGCTCGTTCAATCCATTGCATCCCTTTCGGATGTGTCGGAATACAGCGTGATTCATGAGTTGTATAGGAACGCTTGGATCGAAGAAGCGTCCATCGCCGATGAATTGAAGGAGGCGGTCAAGCAGGATAAGAGTATGCTGAAGGACGGAAAATATCCTTACGATATTAAAATCAATGCATTAAATGATTCGAACCTCAAAGCCTATGCCAAAGCAGTCGGCGCAGATTACAAGCTATTGACGGACCCGGATCATCCCGCCGCCATCGTGATCGATACCATCGATTATAAAGATATGAATACAGGAAAATTCATCCAAACGAAGGCTATTCATGCAAATGTCGGCCAAAGTCTCGATTTGGCCACGATCCATGAGGAAACGGAAGAAGTGACGGATGTAGCTAAAATGTACATTGCGGCGTTGACAGATCGATCTCCGATGGGGATGAACCTAGTCGGAACAGGCGGGTTAAATATCGTTGTCTCAAAACGAGTCATGAATCAACTGGCAGACGATAAGAGCAGGGAGTTCGTTCAAACCTATCTTTATCTGAAAAGTGCGGACCCGCTGAAAACGCAGCAGGAAATCGAAGAAATGGAAGAGCCTAATCTGCATGTGTACAATTTGTACCAGTCAAGAAAACAAGAAGAACAGATGATACTATTGATGTCGGTCTTTTCTTATGGCTTTATCGTATTAATTTCCGTGATTTCGATTGCGAATATTTTTAATACGATCTCAACGAGCATCTCCCTTCGAAAGCGGGAATTTGCGATGCTGAAATCCGTTGGAATGACACCAAAAGGCTTTGCGAAAATGATGAACTACGAAAGTGTTTTCTATGGGGCCAAATCGCTGCTGTTTGGGCTTCCTATCAGCTTCGTCGTGATGTATTTGATGTATATGGGATTTACGAACAAATTTAGCTACGGATTCGTCCTCCCCTGGATGAGTATTCTATCTGTCATTGCCGCCGTATTTGTCATTGTCGGTTCTGCCATGCTATATTCCAGCGCGAAAGTAAAAAAGGATAACATTATCGACGCGTTAAAGCAGGAGAGTATATAAAAGTGACCGACTCTGACTTGAAGCTGCAAGGAAAGACAGTGTTAACCATCATTAGAATAAAGTCATAAGGGGGATCTCGTCTTGGGGATCGATGAAATCTACATTAATCTACGTTTTTTAATGCTGCCGGTCATATTAATTATCGGGATCGAATTCGTTCTAATCGGGCTATATTATTACCTTTATTATAGAAAACAACAATCAGAGGGAAAGCCACGGATTCATATGAAAAAGCTTTTTCTTGGCGCTTTGTTCATCGGATATGTTGTTTTTGTGCTCGAGCTAACCATGCTCGGCCGCGGCCGTTCCCATTTCTTGCAGATGAATCTCCATCCATTCAGCGATTATATCGAAGCATGGAATAAATATTCCTTACGTGATCTTCAGAACGGGTTATTTAATATCATCATGTTTATCCCGATGGGGGTATTGCTGCCCTTTATCAGCCGAAAATGTAAAGCATTTAAGTGGCTGCTTCTAGTCGTTGTAGGTTCTACACTCTTTATTGAAACTTACCAGACGCTGTCAGGTGCAGGGCTGTTTGAGCTTGCTGATATCATGAACAACACGCTTGGTGGTATTTTTGGATATCAGTTATACAGACTTACTGCTTCCATTGTGGATAACAAAAGAGTAAAAATGAAAAGAAGCCTGGCGATACCTCTAATCATGGGTTTGTTTTTTGTAGGTATGAATATTGTGTATTCCCAACAGGAGTTCGGCAATCTGGCCATAAACTCATATACCAAATGGAACATGACAGATGTTCAAGTGACAACATCCCTTCAGCTAAGCTCGGCACCTGCAGTCGCCCCCGTATACAAGAAAATCACTCAGCGGGATGGTGTAGAAGCCCTGCTGCAGCAGGGCTTAGGATTATCTGAGTTGATGGTTAAGGATTGGGGCGGCGATCGTGAGGTTCTAATGGAAGACAAATCAGGAACACCATATACATTCTATCAATCCCAAGAGGGGAACTGGTCGTTAACCGAGAACAATTTTACACCAGAGCGAACTTCATTCAATGACCAAAAACTGATGTCACAGAAAGCCAAAACCATGATGGCCGATCTTGGCCTACTCCCTCAAGAGGCTGAATTAACAGCATTGGAGGACGGAGAATTTCAATGGTCCCTCCCGGATAAAGCGGGGTTAAATGAAAGTTATTGGACTGGCGAACTGTTACTCGGTCTTAAACAAGATGGCAATATCTATTCAATAGATAATGGGCTCCAGGAGAATCAATTGATTAAAGAAGTAGATATACTGTCTCCTGCAGAGGTATATGAGCGTATAAAGAATGGTGAATTTCCTCAAATCAAAAGAAATGCAGTATTAAAGCTGATCAACTCGTGATTAAAAAAGGTGACCGACTTGATATAACAGGGATTGAGCTTACGTTTATATATGACACGAAGAACTTCTATCAGCCTGTATACAGAGTACATGGTATATTTAATGGGGATACGAATTGGTTCACCTTAATTCAGGCAAGAAGGAGCTAGGAGAGTAAATAGTAGGTAACCGGCCCAGGCATGGTTGAAGTCAGGGGCTGTTATGGTGAAGTCCAACTTTCAAAGCGCTTCCGAAAATTTCGGAGCGCTTTTTCTCATCGTAGTGATCAATATGACGATATATAAATAGTAAAGAAAAGTGCTGAATTTGGCATTTCTAAATTGTATTGGTTATTTTTTGTAAAAAAATGACGTAAATAAGTATTGACCACTGGAATATTAATCAAGTATGATTGCTGTATAGAGAAATATACTAATATTTGGGTTCGATCTAAGAGGGTGGTGTTAGATTGGAAAGGACAGCCACGATTCGCGAACAAATGGAAGAGTTTCTACATAAGCACGAGATGACAATTAATCGGTTTGCTGAGATATCGGGGGTCAATAGCGGCACACTCAGCAACATTCTGAATGGGAATCGCCCGATTTCCATGCAGCAGTTGGACCGGATTACGTTAGGTATGGGTCTGAAAGAGGGTTATTTTTACGAGCTGTATATAGATGAATGCATATTTCATGCTACGCCGGATTGGCGTCGGCTGGGCCCGTTTCTTCACCGATGCGCGGAGCTTGGGAAGCTGGATTGTCTGGACAAGGCTGTCCGGATGACGATGGATAATATCTCTTATTCCCCCTTGCTCTTTGAAACGGCAGAGCTTTTTTTCAAAGAGGGAAAACATGAGGCGGCTGTACTGCTGTATAAAAGCGTGGCGGAGAGTGAACGATTTCAGCATTCGGAGCGGTTGGCCCTTTGTCAGTATAGGTTGTTTATGCTTGGGCTAGGCGATGATCAGGATGCAAATTTGCAGGCTGCTGTCTATTTTGAGCCATACGTGGATCGGTTGGATGAGATGTATCAGTTGGATGCGCTTGTAAAATTAATCAACGTAAACTTGTCTCTACACAGATGGGATAAAATGGAATATTTGGCTAAGAGATTAGAGAATAAAGGAATAGCTCAGTATAAGCAACTGAAAAACGACTTCAAAAATCAAGAGTATCCAAAGCAGCCAATTATTTTTTATATTTTATATGCATATCTAATTCAAGCCAATGTTTCTCGTGAACAAGAAGATTATGAAAAAGGTTTATATTATATATCCTTGTATTCAGATCCCGATTGGATAAAGGAACCTGATCCTCAAGAAAGAAAGATTATGACTCAGTTTAAGGAATGGGCTGAGGCAAACCGTTACTCGTATCAACTTATGGCTGGACAGGACGAAGTAATGATTGATTATGTTGAATATGTAGCCACGAGAGAAAATGAGATTTTTCTAGCACTATGTAATATTATGATTGCTGCTAACCGATATAATCTAGATATCGATCATATTCTTGACCGTTTTCAGGATTATCTGGCTTTTAAAGACCAAAAGAGTCATCTTGGAAAAATAAGCAATCAAGTGACGCTGGATCGCTTTACACGTTTGCAAACTGAATTAGCTATATACAATTTTAAAAGTAAACAATTTGACAGAGGAATAGATTATTTATTGGAAAGTTTAACGTATTCGATTAGAATCAATAGTGTTAAAGGTATGTTGAGATGTATGGGTTTATTTGAGGAGTTTCGCCACCTTTCATCATACGAAAAACAGCAACAATACAAAAATTTAGTCAGTGAGGTGCATAAAATAAATGAAAAGAAAATTGGCTTATCTGTTGGTTATTTGTAGCTTTATTTGGATATTTAATACTTCGGATACAACAAATAATGCTGACACAAGAACACCTATACATACACAGGTTAGGCTTTTTAGCGATCATGGGGGAGGACAAGAAACATAATTTACAACTATAATATTTATATGAAAAAGGTGGTTCCAGTGATTAATCTGGTCCACCTTTTTCATATAAATAATTTGAATGCATTTGCTCATCAAACAATATTCAATGCGTCCACTATTGACCTAATGAATGTAAAATAATAGCATGTAATTAATTATTTACTATACTAATATTTGGTTTTCCATCTGGGGGTGTTGTTATATGGAGACGACAGCCACGATTCGCGGAGAAATAGTTAGATATTTGCAGAATCATCATATGACGCTCAACCAATTTGCCAGGTTATCGGGCATTAACAGCGGGACGCTTAGTAATATTCTGAATGGTAATCGTCCCATGTCCATGCACCAGTTAGATCGGATAACCGAAGGGATGGGTCTGGAAGAGGGGTACTTCTATGAACTTTATATAACGGAAAGCATTTTTCATACCACTCCGGATTGGCGGCGGCTTGGTCCTTTTCTTGAGCGATGTGCGGAATTGGATAAATTGGATTGTTTGCATAGAGCTGCACGACTGACGATGGAAAATATCAATTATGCACCAATGCTTTTCGAGATGGCGGAAGATATGTTCAACGAAGAAAAGTATAAAGCGGCCGCTTTGTTATACGAGTGCGTTGCGGAGTGCGAAAAATTTCAATATTCAGAGCGTTTAGCTCTGTGCCAGTATCGACTATTCTTAATCAGCTTAGGTGAGAACCAAGAGGAAAATTTACAAGCAGCTGTATACTTTGAGCCTTATATTGATAGGTTAGATGAAATCTATCAATTGGATGCGTTAGTTAAGCTTATTAATTTGAATATATCTTTGCAGCGTATGGATAAAATCGAAGCTCTAGCCAAAAGAATGGAACATCAAGCCAGAATTCATTATCAGCAAAATAGAGATACGTTTAAATCGCTTGAATTTCCAAAGAGACCACTTCTTTTTTATTTACTATATTCGTACCTAATTCAGGCATTTGTGTATCAAGAACGAGGAGATTACGATCATGCTTTCAACTATGTATCATTGTATGATAAACCAGATTGGGTAATAAATCCGAGCCAAGAGGAATCACTGATTTTGGAGCAGTTCAGTGAATGGGCTGAGGCTAATCGATATATGTATGGTTTAATGAGTGGGCAGCCAGGTGCTCTGAATCAGTATGTAGATTATGTTGAATCAAGAAAAGATGAGATTTTTTTGGCAATATGTAATATTATGATTGCAGCCAATCGTCATCATCTACGTGTAGATCCTATTTTGGAACGCTTTGAAGAGCATATTCATTATAGATCTCAGCAAAATCAACTTGGAAAGGTTAGCGATCAGGTCACAATAAACCGATACACCCGCCTCCTCGCCGAACTAGGAATATACTATTTGAATGCTAAACAGTATGATCGGGGGTTATCCTACATCCTGGACAGCCTCGAGTATTCGATCAGAATCAAAAGTGATAACGGGATGCTGCGGTGCATGGGAATCTTCGAGCAGTTCCGTCAGTACGCATCCGAGGAAATACAGGAACGATATAATGAATTCATTCGTGATGTCCAAAAATTATCCGTTTACGCTTGGAGCCCGCTTGTGTAGGGCTCTATACGTGCGTCTACAGGTTAATGTACATCGCTGAATAGGCGCCAGACTGGCCCTAAAAGCTGCCATGAAGCTTCCCGAGGCTATAGCCTAATATCCGGGTTTGTGATAAACTCGGATAAGTTTATTTTTACATATCGCTTGAAAGTAAGGAGTTCATGTCATGACATCAAGAACATCAATAGATCAAAACACAACTTCCGCTGGGCGCACATGGATGATGTTTGCAGGTATCATCCTGATTGCCATTAACCTGAGAGCGGCGATTACTTCGGTCGGCCCACTGATCGGGATCATCCGCGACGATACGGGAATCTCGAACACGTTGGCGGGTATGCTCACTACGCTGCCGCTATTAGCCTTTGCTTTATTGTCGCCAATGGCACCGGCCATGGCTAAAAAATGGGGGCTGGAGACTACTCTTTTACTAAGTATGGTGGTGCTGACATTCGGCATCGGCATCCGCTCGATATCATCCCCTTATACGCTGTTAATCGGTACCGCATTTCTCGGAATGGCTATAGCCGTTGGGAACGTGCTGCTTCCAAGTCTGGTCAAGCGGGATTTCCCGCGGCATATCGGATTGATGACGGGGACGTACTCTGCCTCGATGAACCTGCTCGCCGCGATCGCATCCGGGATCAGCGTTCCGCTGGCTACTCAAGCTGGGCTTGGTTGGCAAGGGTCCCTATTAATCTGGGGTTCGTTATCCGTCTTGGCTCTGATCGTGTGGATCATCCAGCGCCGGAGCTCCGGAAGAACCGCTGAGGTCAGTTCGGCTGCGACCAAACATCAGAGTGTGCTGAGGTCACCGCTTGCTTGGTACATTACTTTATTCATGGGTCTTCAATCGTTTACGTTCTACGTGAACATCTCATGGCTGCCCGAGATTCTGAGAAGCCAAGGCATGGATTATAGTGCTGCGGGATGGATGCTCTCGATTCTCCAATTTGTCAGCCTGCCATTCTCCTTCATTATTCCTGTTCTGGCTGGCCGGAATCCCAATCAGCGCATGCTGGTAACGATCTCTGCATTGTCCATGCTGACCGGATACGCAGGCTTATTTTCTGGCCTGACTTCATTAAACCTGCTATGGGTGATGCTGGTAGGTATTTCAGGCGGGGCCAATTTCAGTTTATCCCTGATGTTCTTTACCCTTCGTACGAAATCAGCTCAAGAAGCTGCCGCTTTATCCGGCATGGCCCAGTCGCTGGGTTATTTATTGGCTGCAGTAGGTCCGTTGCTCATCGGGTTCCTGCATGATGCGACAGGCGGATGGAAGGTGCCTCTGGCGGTATTATCCGCCATTGTTGTTGTATTGTTCATCTTCGGTTTTGGCGCAGCGAAACCAGGTTATCTCTCCGTGCCGAACGAAACGAAGCCGGAGGCTTAAAGTTATACAAGTCACTTTATAGTGACGCATACATTGAATATGATCATAAGAGCGATCCATGGACATAAGTTCTGCTGGGTCGTTCTTTTTTTAATGCATGTACGGACTTTCACACGATATCATTCAAAAATTCTATAGATTTTACATAGCGTTTACATAAATGGGTAGATTGTTAATGAGAGTTTGGTATACTCTAAAATTTGATAAAGATGATCTGTTTTCTTAAGGGTGAACGGGTTTACGAGTTCTATTACATTACACCAAGCATATGGGGAGCGATGGATATTGAATCCGGAGACAGAGAAAGAACAAGTTCAAACTCAGGTTGGCAATAGGCAGCCCTCTGGAAGGTGGCGTGCCCTCGGCGAAACCTGGTGGACCGCTCTGCAGCTGGGGCTCACATCGTTTGGCGGACCGATCGCACATCTTGGATACTTCCACCAGACTTATGTGCGCCGCAAGCAATGGTTGGACGAAAAAAGCTATGCGGATCTGGTGGCCCTGGCCCAATTCCTTCCCGGACCCGCCAGCAGCCAGGTGGGTATTGGTGTTGGGATGATGCGAGCGGGGATATGGGGCGGTATCGTCGCCTGGCTTGGCTTCACATTACCGTCCGTGCTCATGCTTATGATCTTCGCCTATTTGATGCAAACCTTCGATCCCGGCTCGGCAGGCTGGATTCAAGGGCTGAAAATTGTTGCAGTGGCCATCGTGGCGCAAGCGGTTCTGGGTATGGCAGGAAAGCTGGCCTCAGGTCCTGTAAGGGCGGGTATAGCGTTAATAGCCATGGCCGTCGTTCTGCTGTGGCAGAGTCCCATTTCTCAAGTGACGGTCATTGCTCTTGCCGGCATATCGGGACTGTGGTTGTTTAAGCGTCAAGCGAACGATGAGGCTGCACCCGAGATCAAGATGCCGATCGGACGGAGAGCCGGACTCTTTTGCTTGGGCATGTTTGTTGTGTTATTAGTGGGTCTGCCGCTCCTTAAAGGTCTGACCGATAACGGTTGGGTAGCCCTTGTGGACAGCTTCTACCGAGCCGGATCGCTTGTATTCGGCGGAGGACACGTCGTACTCCCATTGCTGGAGAGTGAGACGGTGCTGAACGGATGGATGTCTAAAGAGGATTTCCTGACGGGTTACGGAGCAACACAGGCAGTACCCGGTCCGTTATTTACTTTTGCCGCTTACCTCGGGGTCTTGATTCAGGGGATTCCTGGAGGCGTCGTTGCTACACTGGCTATCTTTTTGCCTGGATTTCTGCTTATTGTAGGGGCCATGCCCTTCTGGAACAGCATCCGCAGAAACCCTAAGCTGCAAGGCTTGCTGACAGGCATGAATGCGGCAGTGGTCGGGATTCTGCTGGCTGCTCTGTACCATCCCATATGGACATCCTCCATCCACAGTCCGCTTGAATTTGTGATCGGCGCGGGGCTGTTCGGGATGCTGATGTTCTGGAAGAGCCCTCCGTGGCTTGTTGTGATCGCCGGTGCATTAGCCGGACAGCTTCTCCTGTGATTCATTGATTTGGACCTCGGCGCATTGTGCCGGGGTCTATTTGATTTATCAGGAGTAAATCACGGCAGATTGGTTAAATATTTAGGGTGTACCTCTCTTTTTGAAGCAGATCTTGATGCAAAGAGTTCCAGCTATTAATTCATATAGAAATGAGTGGATAAACCTACATGTTGGATACTGAAGTGAAGGATTGCATTATCATTGGCGGCGGAATCGCAGGTCTGCAGGCGGCTATACAGCTGGGGCGGTATTCTGCCTACGATGTCCTGGTGATCGACCGGGGAACGGGGCGGTCCACCATCTGCAAGAGCTACCGCAATATCCTCGGATGGCCGGATGGGGTCTCTGGTGAAGAGCTCAGGGGGCGGGGACGTCAGCAGGCGGAATCTGTCGGCGTTACATTTGCAGCCGATGATATCCGGAAGGCGGAGCGAGATGAATCGGAGTATTTTGTGTTAACTGGTAATGACGGAGTTCGTTACAGGGCCAAAACCTTGCTGCTCGCAACAGGCGTGATGGACCGTTTTCCCAAGCTGCCAGGCCTGATGTCCACGCTGGGCACATCCGTCTTTGTATGCCCTGATTGCGATGGTTATGAAATTCAGGATCGCAAGACCGTCGTGATGGGATCGGGCGATCCCGGTGCCAGTATGGCCGTGCTGCTATCGGAGCGGACCCAGGATATCATCTACATCAATCACGAGGGGGAGCCGGCTTCTTCCGAGCATATGTCCCAATTGGCGGATCTCGGGATTCCGTATATAGAGAAAAAGGTGTCGGAAATTCGTGAGGAGGGCGGCATCCTATCGGCCGTTGTGTTGGAGGATGGGAGCATCGTGCCTGCGGAGCGGGGGTTCATATCTTTTGGCGGGAATATGATCTATTCCGAATTGGCCGAGCAGCTGGGGGCAGAGCTGGAGCACAACCGTCATGTCAAGACCGATCCAAGGTCCAAAATGACGAGTGTCGAGTTACTATGGGCCGCGGGTGACCTGGGCGTCCATTCCGAATTAACCACCGTGGCGATGGGGGAAGGCGCAACGGCTGCGATCTGGATAAACAAGACACTGAAGAAGATGACTAGCGGAGCCGTTACATGAGGTTATAGAAAGAGAACAGAACAATTCGAAAACTCGGTACGATCCAGTCGATGGAGTAATATAAAAAAACCGCCTGATCAACACGGCAAGTAGTGAATATGGCCGTGGATCAAGGCGGGTTTTGTTGTCTTCTGAAAAAATACGCCGATCGGCGTTTACAGACCGAATCGGGTGATATGATCATCGAGGCTATACTTTTGCAGTAATTCGGTTTGCTTGCGACCGATCAGATCAAAATGCGGGTAAGGCAGGCGGTAATGGATATATTCCGGATTAAGTCCGTTGGATACACACCAGTCCTCCAGGCGCTGGATGTTCGAGCAGCCTACTTTGGTAACGGTACGGAACTCCGGAAACCGCTTGTCGTACCAATAATGGGTCAAGAAAGCGATGTCTCCTTGTGCGACCTTCTGCTTCCATTGCTGCAATTCCTGTCTCGAGATGCCGAATGCCATGTTTGTCTCATCCTTATAAGTGTATTCATGCTTCTCATTATATCAGCATATACTTGACTGCACCTACTTGTTTTCCTAGGATGGCGCTGCCATATACAAGCGTTACATTTTACCTTTGATCGGATGGATATCGAAGAGGGGGATACGATATGATACTGGAATCAGCGATACTTTATATCAAACCGGGGCTGGCAAGCGAGTTTGAAAGTGTCTTTCGGGAAACTTCCGGTGTTCTGTTATCGAAAAAGGGATATGTAAGCCATGAGCTTAATAAGTGCGTGGAGAACCGGGATGAATATATATTCCTCGTCCGCTGGAGCGGCATTAAGGATCACCTGATCGGCTTCCGCGGGCATCCGGACTATAAGCGATGGAATGCGTCGCTGGAGCCGTTTTATGCCCGGCCGCCTGAGGTTAGGCATTATATCGATATCCGGATCGATAGTCGCGAGCAGGCTGAAGCGGAGCTGACCAAACTATTGATTCCAGAAAGCAGGACGGATTCGACTTCTTCCCAGGAAGAAAGGACGGCAGAATAATCAGATTTTAAATATCGGGTGATCCGTCAATAGGGTGCATTCTCGGAAGCTGTCCTTGGACAGCTTCTTGCCGTTATTTGAAAGGACGGGGGAGCCGAATATCCAGCAATTGGTCTTATTTTGTCCCGAATAACAGGAATTATGGGATGTCATGACGAACTTTGTTGTAAAGTTAAACTACATAAGGGGTGGTTACAATTACTATAGATTATCATGGTGTTCGCCGTCTTGCCGACGACATTCGGGCAAACGTTTCCAAAGTTATGGTAGGTAAAGAGCAGCTGATTGACAGACTATTTATTGCCATGGTCACTTCAGGTCATGTTCTGTTGGAGGATGTTCCGGGTACAGGCAAGACGTTGCTGGCCAAATCCATCTCAAAGTCGATTGATTGCACGTTTAAGAGAGTACAGTTTACGCCGGATTTGCTGCCGTCGGATCTGAGCGGCATCTACTTCTATAATCAACAATCCGCGACGTTTGAATTCCGTCCGGGTCCTCTGTTCACGAATATCCTTCTAGCCGATGAAATCAACCGGGCGACACCCCGTACGCAGTCCAGTTTATTGGAGTGCATGGAGGAACGCCAGATCAGCATTGACGGAGTAACCCATCAGCTGAAAGAACCGTTTCTGGTCATCGCGACGCAGAATCCGCTGGAACAGCAAGGAACGTTTCCGCTGCCTGAGGCACAGCTGGACCGCTTTCTGTTCAAACTGAATATGGGATACCCTACCTCA
Organism: Paenibacillus sp. NPDC093718; assembly: GCF_050279985.1. Classification (NCBI taxonomy): domain Bacteria; kingdom Bacillati; phylum Bacillota; class Bacilli; order Caryophanales; family Paenibacillaceae; genus Paenibacillus; species Paenibacillus sp. NPDC093718. Next base: position 266,142 of record NZ_JBNNUS010000001.1, on the reverse strand, counting down.
GAGGAAAGTGTAAATATTCTGAAGCGATTTAAAGATGATCAGCCCTTGGAGTCTCTCATGGCGATTGCAACGTCTGAGCGGATCGTACAAGCCAGACATATCGTCAGCAAAGTACATGTCAGTGATGAGGTGTTATCCTATATCGTTGCGCTTTCCGAGCATTCAAGACGGGATGAAGCGGTTGCCTCCGGCGTAAGCCCAAGGGGCTGCCAAGCATTATTGAAGGCGGTGCAGGTACAAGCCGTCCTGAAGGGTAGGGAGTTTGTTACCCCTGATGATGTAAAGGAATTGGCTGTGCCGACATGGGCGCATCGACTGAAGCTTCGAGGGACGCTCCACAGCCGCGGCGGCGCGGCCGCGGCGGAGGAAGTGATCGAACGGCTGCTGCAGCAGGTTCCCGTACCGACAGAAGAAGGCATTTCGTCGTAGGGGCGGATGTCGATGGGAGCCTATTGGATATTGTTAATCGCCGCAGTGGTCATCGTTGTACAGGGCAAGATTTTCAAACGGACGGCACTCAAAAAGCTGAACTACAGTCGTTCCTTCAAGGTGTCGACCTGCTATGAGGGAGATTCCGTGGAATTGATCGAAATCATTGAGAACCGCAAAGCGCTGCCTGTGCCCTGGTTAAGGGTAGAATCCCAATTCCGCTCGGGCCTGGCATTTGATAATCAATTGAACCTGGATATCAGTGAGGGGCAATTCAATCAGAACCACAAGAGCTTCTTCAGTCTTCTGCCATGGACCAAGATCCTTCGCAGACATCGGATTACCGCGAAGCGCAGAGGTCTGTACAAGCTGGGTACGGTATCGATGACGACGGGGGATCTGGTCGGAATGGAGTCGATTGTCCAGAGCAAGACGTTGTCCGGTGGCATTATCGTGTACCCGATGCCGATGGATGTGTCAGACATGGCCCTCCCGGTCCAGACCTGGATGGGCGAAATGCTGGTCCGAAGATGGATCTTGGAGGATCCTTTCCTGATATCGGGCGTACGCGAATATCGGGACGGCGATCCGCTGAAGGATATTCAATGGAAAGCGACCGCACGGACGGGCATCTTGCAGGTCCACAGGCGGGATACCACGGCGGACAGCCGACTCTTGATCTATCTGAATATAGAGGATCATGAGCAGATGTGGAGCAAAGCGACACGGCCCGAGCCGATCGAGTATGGCATCCGACTGGCAGCGGGCATTACAGCTCACTTATTATCGCAGGGCATGGAGATCGGAATGGGGACAAACGGAACGCTTGGCGAGGATTCAACCGATGAAGCATTCGTCCCGGTTGCAGGCGGCATGACACAGCAGCATCTGATATTTGAAATGCTGGCGAGACTGGAGCTGACCCGAAAGGCTTCTTTTCATGATTATCTGGCCTCTGAACTGTCCCGGCATGAAGAGGCAAGAGATATCCTCATTCTAAGCACTTATGTCAGCCCCAGACTGGAAGAGATGTTTCAGCGTTTTCGGGACCATGGGCACACGATTCAGGTATTTCCTCTCGGTGAAGTGCCGTCTCCTGCGAAGGAGGTGTCTGCATGACCTCTCGAGACACTGGATTTATAAAGGCGTTCTTGCAGGGATTCGTGGAATGCGTGCTGTATTTCCCGGTACTCTTTATTCCGGCGTTCTATCTGCTGCCTGAATCATACCGATGGATATGGCCTGCCCTAGTATTAGGCGGGTACTTACTGGGCTACACAGGTGCGCGATGGTTCAAGCTGGATCGACAGTTTAAAGCAACTTTGTGGGCGTGCCTGGTTTCCATTACGGCAGCCATCGCATTTGTAGGCGTTGATCTTACCCTTGCTTATTTTATTCCCATTATATTTATTGCCAGCTATCGCGGAAGCCGGATGGAGCAGGCAAGCTGGAATCTGATGTTTCCGGGGACGTATTTCCTAATAGGATTGATTGTGTACGGTGTCAGCAGCTTCATATTAAGTTTTATGGATTCTTTCCAGGGAGGGATATCATCACTGACCTGGATGGGGGCGGCAGCGTTAGGATTGACCCTGTTGATTGTCAACCGGCAGTTGGTGTTGGATGAAACACTGCCAGGCAATGATCAGCCCGTATTGGAACGGCGCGTTCTGCGCTACAATCGCTGGTTTATCCTCGTATTGCTGCTTCTGGTCGCGGTGGTTGCTTTTCTACCGCAGCTGCAGCAATGGGTCTCTGATATGGCGAGAGGGATCGCCGCATGGATCTCCGGATGGTTCGGCTCCGGAGCGGAGCAGGCCCCGGAGCCGCCTTCGATGTCGGAGCCTCCGCCCGATATGTCATTTCTCGATGAAGAAACCAAGCCGCCGAGCCCATGGATGAAAGTATTGGAGCAAGTGCTGATCTATGGCGTATTCACCGTTATCGGTATCGGGATGATGTATGTTTTGTTCAGGTTCGGCAAAGTACTGCCTAAGCTGTATAGAAGATTCTCTGCATGGATGAACAGAATGATGAACAGACAGAACGTTCAGCCCTCGCTAGGTTATGAGGATGAAGTGGAGAATATTGAACATGACCCGGCATCCAAGCGGCTAAAACGGCTGTTGTCCGGCATGCGTATCGGCGGTAAGTTACGGGCGGGGGAAGGATCTGAGCATTTGAATGAGAAAATTCGCCGAATGTATCGGATGATACTTTCCCGAAGCATCAGGGAAGGCTATAATTGGAAAGCATCGCTAACGCCGCGGGAAACCGAAAGTGATCTTAAGGAATGGGACGGGCGGAAGGAACGTATTCCACAATCTTTGATTGATCTTTACGAGGAAGCCCGCTATGGTACCCGTACCATCACGGAAGAAGAAGTTGAACGGATACAAATGGATAGGAAGCATACATGAGGAGTGAGCATCTTGTCGGTACAAAAAGAAAGCAATGCTGTTATTCACTACGGAGATCCTACGGTCACCGGGGGAGTCTCCGTATTTGATAAGGAATTTGACAAGCTATTTTATTACGATGGAACGGATCTGGGTTTAACTTACCAACCTCAAGAGTCCACGTTTCGCCTGTGGGCACCGACGGCTAGCGAGGCATACGTTCTCCTGTATCCGGATTGGCAGGCAGCAGAAGCCCGGCGTTTCGCGATGACTCGCGATGTGAAGGGAACTTGGCTGCTGAAAGTAGGAGAGAATCTTCACGGCATGTTCTACACCTACCAGGTTCTTATCGGGGATCAATGGAACGAAGCTGTCGATCCTTATGCTGCCGCCGTAGGCGTCAATGGGGATCGTGCTTACATCTTGGATATGGCCTCGACTGATCCCGAACACTGGACAGAAGACAAGCCGCCACTTCATAGTCCTCTAGATGCCGTGATCTATGAACTGCATGTTCGTGATTACACGATTCATCAAGGCAGCGGAGTGAAACACAAAGGCAAGTTTAAAGGTCTAGCGGAGACAGGTACCCGAGGTCCCGGAGGGATTCGTACAGGGCTTGATCATATTGTAGAGCTTGGGGCCACGCACGTAGAGCTGCTCCCGATCTACGATTTTGCAACGGAAAGCGTGGATGAAACTAAGCTTCATGAGCCGCAGTACAATTGGGGATACGACCCGAAGAACTACAATGCTCCAGAGGGCTCTTATGCTACGGATCCGTATGTGCCGGAGGTTCGGATTCGTGAATTGAAGCAGTTGATTCAGACATTCCACGATCAAGGCCTTCGGGTCATTATGGATGTGGTGTATAACCACGTATATGACGGGTATCTGATCAATTTCACGAAGCTGGTCCCCGGATATTACCTGCGCTATACGAAGGACGGCAAATTTTCCAACGGATCCGGATGCGGTAACGACACGGCATCCGAGCGTCCGATGATGCGGAAATTCATTGTGGAATCCGTCCTGCATTGGGTGAAGGAGTACCGGATTGACGGGTTCCGATTTGACCTGATGGGATTGCTGGATGTGGAGACGATGAATGAAGTCCGGGCGCGCCTGGACGAGATTGATCCGTCGATCATCACGATCGGCGAAGGTTGGGTCATGAATACCGAGCTGGATGAGAAGAAGCGAGCGAACCAGCAGCAGGCAGCCGTGATGCCGCGTATCGCGCATTTTAACGACGGTTTCCGTGATGCGGTCAAAGGGGATATTTTTCAATTTGATTATAAAGGCTTTGTGAGCGGCGGAGTTGGATATAAAGACAAAGTGAAGCAAGGCATCGTGGGCGGTATTCCGTATTCCAAAGATATTAAGGCGTTTGCCTCCGAGCCGGATCAGTGCGTAAATTACGTGGAGTGTCACGATAACCATACGCTATGGGACAAAATTATGCTGTCGACGGATGGGGAGTCTGATGCAGTGCGCCGAGCTATGCACCGACTGTCATCGGCCATGATTCTTACCAGTCAAGGCATCCCTTTCCTGCACGCCGGTCAAGAGTATTACCGCTCCAAGAACGGAGTGGAGAACAGCTATAATGCCAGCGACGAGGTGAACTGGCTGGACTGGGGAATGGCATCTGAGCACCAGGATGGCGTGAAATACATTCAACGGCTCGTTCAGCTCCGCAAGCAACATCCGGCATTCAGATTGAGGGATGCCGCGTCGATTCGTAAACATCTTCACTTTGAACGATGTCCTGAGCATACTGTCGCTTACACGCTTCGTGATCATGCGGGCGGTGATCCACAGAAACATATCTATGTGCTCTATTATGCCGCACGGAAAGAGTCCTCCCTGGCTTTGCCTGAGCTGGGCGAATGGAAGATTCTGCTTGGCGAAGAGCATATTACACGTTTAACCCGGGATTCCCTTGTTGTAAAAGGGATCGGTGCGGTTATCTTATCCTGTTAAATCTATACCGGCAGTGAATATTACCAAGAAATGAATAATGCCTGAGTCTATGATCATCTGATATGCTGATGGAATCAGATGATAGAATAGAATCGAGGCGTCCCTTTGAAGAAATATTTCCTTTCACTTTGTTTGCTGTTGTCTTTTACATCGCTTTTTGGCTCTCTTCAGGCATCAGCGGCTCAAGCTCCTAGTCCGACCGATTTTCACGATATCTCGGCAAGCTTTGCAAAAGACGCGATCCATCGTCTAGCCAAGAGAGGTATCGTAAGCGGGGATGGCACAGGAGCTTTTTTGCCGCGTAATCCGGTTACGCGTGCCGAATTCATGGCCATGGTTGCCAGAATGCTCAAGATGGAGCCTGTTCCAAATGATTTGTCCTCCTTTCAGGACGTATCCAAATCAGCTTGGTACTACGGCTGGATTCATGCAGGACTTAATCTATCCATCGTGGAGGGGAACGGTTACAAGTTCTTTCCAAATGCTTCGATAACAAGACAAGAGGCCGCGGTCATGGTTATTCGTGCCATGAAAGAAAGTGGTTATGATAACGGAAATACAGCCGGCCTATATACGGATTCGGGTTGGATCGCGGAATGGGCTTGGAGTGCGGTTGGCAAAGCGACGAATGCAGGCTGGCTGCAAGGAAGCAAAGGTCAATTCAGACCGCAGGACGCGATCACCCGGGAAGAGACGGCGATGCTGCTGGACAGGGTCCTCAAATCGGGAAATGTGAAGTCCATGATCGATAGCCAGACGCCTGCAAATATTCATATGGGCTGGTTATATAACGGTACAACGAAGCAATACATCTCCTATGCCAAACGGGCCGGCTTGAATGTTCTGGTACCGCGCTGGTACTACATGGAGGCTAACGGCAAGGTGACGGACCATACCGACAAGGAGCTGTTGAATTGGGCTCATAACAACAGTCGGCAGGTGTGGGGTATGGTGGGGAACCGCGGGAATGCGGAAGGAACTCATCAAGTTTTAAGCAGCGCACAGTCCCGAAAGTCTGTCGTTGACAGTATTTCAGCGAGTGTATCCCGGTATCGATTGGATGGAATTAATATTGATTTTGAGAATGTTATGCCTCAGGACCGGCAGAATCTGACGGCCTTTATCACGCAGTTATCCATAGAGATGAGACGGCTTGGAGCCAAGTTATCCATCGATGTTTCCCCTGATCTGAATACGGATTGGACGGCTGCATTCGATTATGCAACCCTTGGTACACAAGTGGACTATATGGTGCTCATGAGTTATGACCAGCACTGGGGCGGTTCGCCCAAAGCGGGCTCCGTTTCCTCGCTCCCTTGGAGCGAGTCCGGGCTGCGCAAGCTGCTGACCCAAGTGCCGGCGAAGAAGAGCATCATCGCGTATCCGCTGTACACGAGGGATTGGAAGATCGCGTCGTCGGTATCCTCACAGGACATTAGTTTGGCTGAGCAAGGACATCGCATTCGCCTGAACAAGGCTTCATTCACATGGAATGAGAGCGTGGCGCAGTATGAAGCAGCTTATAATAGCGGCGGCATTCCGCATCGCATATGGACCGAGGAGTCCCGTTCTTTATCCATGAAGCATCTTATGGCCGCCAAATATCAGATTGCCGGTTATGCCTACTGGTATCCGGGCGCCGAGACGACGGACGTATGGCAGGCCATTCATAATGCGGAACGGTATGCTTATTATTCGTTCCGGATCTAGACATCCGACATGTTGAATTTAAGACCAGCCTCGAAGAGTGAGATTGGTCTTTTTTTTTACTTGTAAAAAGGTTATTCCGTGATACAATAGTTAAAATTTAGATAGAATATTTTTCCTGTAGGAGTGATCACATGACCGTTCAAGCCGAGGAACGTCTGAAGCGGCTGGGGATCAGCCTGCCTAAAGCAGGCTCGCCAGAAGCCAAGTATGCCAACTATGTCATTGTTAACGGGTTGATGTATGTTTCAGGCAAGGGAGCATCATAAGGTGTTGAATGGATTCTCGGACTTGATGCTAAAGGTGTTCGGGGACCAAGGCATTCACGCCAGATCCGTATTCGGAGCCGTATCCTTACGGGATCAGCTGCCCGTCATTGTAGATTCGATCTTTCAAGTGGAGGAATAGTCATGGCATTAGCATTAAGGGAGCTGCAGGTGAAGGAAGATGAAAGTTTGCTGCTCATGGTCCAGGAAATCGGCCAGGGCGGGAACGGCTTCGTTAATGGTCTAAATAGCGGGAGCATGGAAGAGTTCGCTACCAAGGTACAGCGCAATTACGAAATGGCCAGAGGCATCGATCTGCCGGATCAGTATGTTCCCCAGACGATATATTGGTTGTACGATAACGACAGGCCTGTAGGATATGGTAAGCTGAGACACCGCTTGAACGACAATCTGCTAGAGCTAGGGGGACATATCGGGTATGTCATCAGGCCGTCGGAGCGTGGGAAAGGATATGGCAAGCGGCTGCTGGCGGAGCTGGTCAAGAAAGCCTATGAGAAGAACATAAGCCGTGTCCTTCTGACCTGCGATGAATTCAACCTGGCTTCCCGTTGCATCATTGAAACGAATCACGGTGAGTTAAGTTCCATTACGAACCGGACGTGTAAATACTGGATTGAGACGACTGCTGGGCACAACTAGTTGGAAGCATTGCTAATCAACAATTGCTTGGAGAGAGAAAAGTAGAAGGAGAGGCGCGCTCCTCAACTTCTATTTATTTCTTCAACCAGTCGAACATTCGGTTGATCGCCGCTGCATGCTGCGAAGGCGGGAAATGATGTCCCAGCCCTTCGTACAGGTGGGCTTCGGGCTGGTGTCCCTGTTCTTGAAGCTTATCCAGCATCCGGTAACTATGCTCCACCAGGACCTGCTCGTCCCGCGTCCCATGGACAATCAGAACGGGACATCGTATTCGGTCCGCATAATGGATTGGGGACCGAAGAAGGTATCGTTCCGGAAACTTGGTTGGCGTACCGCCAATGACGCGTTTCATCATCCTGCGCAGATCGATCCGTTCCTCGTAGGTTTGCGCCAGGTCGGAGACGCCGCTCCAGAGAATCATTTTGGATACATGCGGTGACAGAGCGGCTGCCACGGCAGCATTGATCGCACCGCGGGAAAAGCCCAACAGATGAATGCGACTATTATCTATCCAGGAAATGCGCGATAGCCATTCGATTGCGGAGATCACATCCATTGTATCGGCACCGCCGAATTCATCCCTGCCCTCGCTGCCTTCATTCCCGCGATAGGCCGGAGCAAACACGGCATATCCTTGCGCAGCGAATTCTTCGACCCACTTCAACCTTACCGCACCGATCCGGCCAATACCACCGCGGCAATACAGGACGAGCGGCAATTTAGGGGCAGCTGATCCTGAGAATCCTTCCCGGATAGTGTTGTTATTTAAGGAGCATGCCAGCGTGCCGGTTATTGTAACGCTGTTAATTTCGTTGAACGCTTTGGACATCTCATGGGCGCTCGAACGGGGCAGTTGCGGCGGCAGACCAAGATACCCCTTGACATGCAATCCCTCTGAGACATAGTCAATATGATAGATCATCGATGTGCTTCCTCCCATGCTTATATCATCATGTTGTATCGAATAAGGGCGCTATTATCTAGTTGGAATCAAGTAAGTATAGTATGTTCTTTCCGTTGAAATCAAGAATGGGATGTAAGAAATTACAATTTGCCAAATAGCTAAATATCTGATAAATTATTATCTCGGGCATATCCATTGCTCATTGTCATGGCGGTCGTGGCGAAGGGGTTAACGCACCGGATTGTGGCTCCGGCATTCGTGGGTTCAAGTCCCATCGATCGCCCTCAAAAGTAAAGTATACATAATGAGAAGGAGAGCCGAGAGGCTCTCTTTTTTCGTGGTTATAACCAAGCAGATATAGATGCCAGGTCCTTTATAAGATGATATAATAATGTGGAAATCGAGGTGAATGAACATGGCAAAAAAGAAACAAAAGTCCCCCTTGCCGCGAACCGAAGCTGCCGATAAACCCGCTACGTTAAAGGATATGCTGGACCCTCAAGTTCTGGCGAAGTTGAAGGCAACAACCGAATCCTTGAAGGCCAATGAAGCCGAGCGGCTTGAGAAGGAAAGACAGGAACGGGAAGCTGTGCGCAAGGCTGAACAGAAGCGGCGGGACAATGATTTTGAATATTTACTGGAACATAGCGAAATGGATTGGAAAAAATATAAGTGACAGGCAGCGTTATGCTGTCTGTTTTTTTATTATCGTGGTCTGTCTTCTGTGATCGTACGTTGGGAGCGGGAGAGGTTTTTCTTGTAACGCAGGAACTTTCAACTTACTTGGATCGGTTGTATAATAATGGGATCTATACATTGGACATACATACGGAGGAAGATGAAAGGATATGGAGCATAGGCAGACTTTAATGATCGGGATTGGCGGAGGTTCGGGCAGCGGCAAGACAACGCTAAGTCTTAAGCTCAAGGAGAGGTTAAGCGAGTACCGGGTGGCCATCTTCCATATGGATAAATACTATAAGTCCGTTAGACCCTTGGCCAAGGCGCCCTTCACCAATCAAATATTTGAGGATTTTAACCATCCGGATGCCGTCGATATCGAGCGTCTGACCGAGGATTATGAGCACGCCGTCCATAGTGGCGAATACGATGTAATCGTTGTTGAAGGATTTCTCTTGTATCAGTTCGAATACCTTCGGAACTCGCTTGATTTGAAGCTGTTCGTAGACTGCCCCGCGGATGAAAGAATGCTTCGCAGGAACCGGTGGTTTATAGATAAGGGACACAGCGAGGAAAGTGTGCTTCAGGAATATTTGCAGCTTGTAAGATACAGGCACGATGAATATGTTGAGCCTACCCGCTGGCATGCGGATCTGGTGATCAATAGTTCCTTGAAGGGAAATCAAGGCTTAAAGGTTGTGACGGATTGGATTCTTTCCAGATTAGAGGAGAACACCAACCCCGCTTAGATAACCGGCGTGCTTGTACTCGGTATCCCGAACATTCTTGCAAGACCTTTCCATATTCATGTGAGGTGTTGATGTCATGCTGAAAGCGGGTTACAATAAGTAAGTTAGCATTAATGCTCGCTAGGAGGCGAAAAGAATGAAAGTGGAAATATGGTCGGACTTTATGTGTCCGTTCTGTTATATTGGTAAACGCCGTTTCGAATCGGCACTGGAACAATTCCCTAATAAAGATCAGGTTGAAGTGGTATACCGCAGCTTTGAGCTTGATCCCAATGCATCGTATAAGGCCGGGGTTTCCATGGACGAGATATTGGCATCCAAATACGGCATGAGTATCGAACAGGCCAAGGCTGCGAACGACAACGTGACCCAGCAAGCGGCAAGCGTCGGGCTTACTTATCACATGGATCGCGTCATCCCGGCCAATTCATTTGATGCACACCGCCTGGTTCATTTTGCATCCGGGCATGGTAAAATGAAAGAAATGACGGAGCGGCTGTTCCGTGCACACTTTACAGACGGCGAGAATCTTAGTGATAAGAATCGGTTGGCCGATCTGGCGGCTGAAGTCGGCCTGGAGCGGAATCAGGCTGTGGCCGCGCTCGAGAGTGACGATTTCCAGTCCGAAGTAAGGGCAGACGAAGCAGCAGCAACCAATTTGGGAATTCGGGGAGTGCCGTTCTTTGTGCTGGGAGGCAAATACGCCGTGTCCGGCGCGCAGCCACTGGAAGTGTTCACGGACGCTTTAGATAAGGCTTATCGTGAAGCGAATCCGTTAGTGATGGTGAATGATTCCGACAGCAGCGATGGCATGTGCGCCGACGGATCTTGCGATCTGCCGGGCAGCGCGAAATAAAACATACACAGCAAGTAAGAGCCCGAAGCATCAGTAAGCGATCTTCGGGCTCTATTTATCCCGTTAAGTAGAACTAATCATTAATACATAGGAGGCAATATGCGGCATCTTCCATCTGAGGAACTTATCCAACGAATTCAGGATTCGGAAACGGATTATATGTTGGATCGAATGAAAGCAATCGAAGGTCGGACCGGAAATCCCGAAGGGGTCGAAATGAAGCGCTTCGGCCATGCGCTGTGCTTGTACAGCAAGACGATGCCTTGGCTTTCTTTTAACACGGTGAAAGGACTGCGTTCAGAGGATCTATATAACTTGGACGATATCATCGACTTTTATCAATCGAGGGATCGCAAGTTCCAGTTCGAGATTGTCCCCGGCCTGGTGAATCAGGAAGTTCTGGCTGCGCTTGCCGATCGCGGATTCTATCAATCTGCTTTTCATAATTCAATGTATATGAACCCGCAGGAGCAGGAGGGGGCACAAGGTAATGGAATTGTGATCAGAACAATAGACAAAGATGAATTTGAGGATTATGCTAAAGTTCATTGCCGTGGAACAGGATTGCCTGATCAAGGAATTCCATCTGTTGCCTCGAATAATCGAGTATTGTATTCACGACCGGGATGGAGCTTCTATATGGCTTATGTCGAAGAGGAACCGGCCGCCGCTGGCGTCATGTACGTAAATCAATCGACAGCGTCACTAACATTTGCTGCAACACTCCCGGAGCATCGTAGACAAGGCTTGCAGCTGGAGCTGCTTCGTAGGAGAATACAGGAGGCGAAGCTTGCAGGGTGCGACCTTGTTGTCTCGCAGTGCGCTTTCTTATCGCAGAGCCATCGTAACATGGAATCGGTCGGCATGAAGCTGGGCTATGTTCGGGCGACGTGGACCGAGCGCTAACCTGAAAGTTCAGCTGAGTGAGGCAGGTGAAGACAGCCATGCAAGAGAAGATGGATTTTCTTAACTTGGAATACTTACGACTAGGCTCTAATAAACAGAAGCAAGCAGCAATGGTTATAGATGAGCTTAGATTATGGGATCATTTGAAACCCTATAACCCGATATTGGTGGGCACGATTCCTATCGGGATTGACATCGATTCAAGCGATCTCGATATTATATGCCATGTGACGGATTTTACCTGCTTTGAACGAGAGTTCAAGACGCGTTATAGCGAAGATGTTACGAACTTCACATGCTTCTCCCGTACCGTCAACAACGTGGATCGATCGGTAGCGCGATTTCGGTACAAAGGATGGGAATTCGAGGTGTTTGCACAGCCATTACCTTCAACGAGTCAGAATGGTTACCGTCATATGATTGTGGAATACAAGCTTTTGAAGCGGCTCGGTGAAGCCGCAAGACAAGAGATCATCAAGCTGAAGAGGTCGGGTTACAAGACGGAGCCTGCCTTTGCGAAGCTGTTACATATCTCGGGCGATCCTTATGAAGAGCTGCTCCAGATGTATTACTGGCCGGAGGATCGACTTGACGCCTATATTAAATCTTATATGGACAAGGAGAATGGACATGAGTGACAAACAGCAGCTGCTGAATGAGTATTCCGCTTGGATTGGCAAAGTGAGAGAGTTCGCGGAAGAGGAAGAGGGATATTGGAACACCCCGATTGCAGAGGGGAAATGGACCGTTCGTGATGTGGTGTGCCATATCATGCGCTGGGATGAGTATTTTTACAATGAAGCCATTGCCAAAATTTCCACAGGGGATGCATTGACCGTCCGGCATGTGGATTATGATACTTTTAATGAAGAGTCGAGGCAATATGCCAAGACGTTATCAATAGAAGCGCTGGTGGATCAGACGATAGCCGCAAGGGAGAAACTGATTCGGGCGATTGAAGCCTTGCCTGAAACGTCATATGAGTTGAGGTACACGGACGGGGACGGGCATCCCTTTGAGGTGGCGCAATTTATGCGGGATTTCATCTGGCACGATAACCACCATCTGGCTCAGCTGAATCAGGCGCTTCAGGTCGGCTAGTCGGCAATACTTAGCAGAAATGGGTGAAGTCATTGAATGGCTACTTGGACATCATGTCTTACTTTACAGAGAGCAATCTGGAATGGTGGTTAGAACAGTTTAGAGCTTTAGGTCCTCTGCCGGGCATCCTTCTGACTTTCCTGAAATCCTTCATTCCTCCGATGCCCACGATCGTGATCGTAGGTGTTAATGCAGCGGTGTATGGGCTTTGGGCCGGGTTTCTTTACTCCTGGATCGGTATGGTGGCAGGATGCTTAACGACCTTTCTTATCGTGCGCAAAATATCCGGTACGGCCCTGATCGAACGCTGGGCGAAAAAACCTAAAGTTCAGCGTGGTATGCGCTGGATTCAGCGCAACGGTTTCAGTTACGTTTTCCTGCTTGGCATACTTCCCGTTGGGCCGTTTGTCGCGGTCAATGTAGCCGCCGGGCTGGCCCGAATGAACCTGATGTCCTATCTGATGGCTGTAACCTTGGGCAAGGGCATTATGGTGTTCTGTGTCTCTTACATCGGTGCCAACCTGTCCGATTTTATTGCGGAACCTTTTAAATTGGTCGGTGTCCTTGCTTTTATCGTGCTCTCCTTATGGGTCAGTCGGAAGCTGGATTCATACTTTATAAGAAAACAATCGGTCCACGATCAACAAGCAGAGTTAGGACCCATGAAATAGCCGGCGCCGTGATGGTTATTTAAGAATGGTTACATTGCCAACGCAGGTTATCGATTTGCCTCCAAATTAAAGCGGCGGTATGGTGCATCATGGCCATATCGCCCTTTTGCTTATCATGAGCTTATTTTTGCTGTGTAATGGAAAATAACCAGTACTAGCATGATTAAAAAGGAGCAAGCGTTATGAGCAAATTGGCCTCATCCATTCTCGAAATCATACGTATGATGATCATTATGCTGATCTTTGTCATGGTTCTGGGCAACATAGAACTTCAATTCCTGAAGAGCTGGATACCTTGGAATGGAATATACTCGCTGTTTCTGTTCGTGGGGAATGTATTGTGGTTTCTAGTACTCTACCGGAATCGCCTGCAGTTCAGCGGTTGGTATCGTTCAGCCGCGACCCAGCACAAGCTGTCCAGAAATACGACGAGGATCGTCATGACGCTGGGCATGGTCCTGATCGGAGCGCCCATTATGATCACGTGGTTCATTGAAATAGGTCTAATCCATTGGTCATAGGCTCAAACGTTCGGATATAAAGGGGCAGTTCCAAAGGTGTATCGACCTTTGGAACTACCCCTTGTTTGATGATTATAGTCTTTTTCGTTTAAACAGCGTTACGAAGAGACAAGAGAGAAGCAGCAGTAGGATTGATACGCCGGCGTACAAGGCCTCCTTGGTACTGCCTTGTTCCTCGGCAGCCCCGTTTGACCCAATGCCCGGCCGGCCCATTCCGGGCCCTCCCTGCATTTGACCGCCAAACTCACCGCCGAACCCGTTCCCCATCTGCCCCTGAGGGAAAGCCGGCATCTGGCTTTGCCCAATCAGGTCGGGGGTCTGAGGCAAGGTTGGTTGATTGTCATCGGAAGGGGGATCCGACGATTGTGTTTGATCCTCCTTACTGTCCTCTGCGGTACTTTTCCCCGCATTACTTGTTGGCTCTGCATTATCGGCTGGAGCAGCATCAATCGCTGTTTTTTCGTTGGAACTGGTTGGGCTCGATCCGACAGCCGATACGACGGACAAGGAAGGTTCGTCCACGTCAAGCACGGTGTCAAGATCTCCTTCAGCTTTGCTATTGGTAACGTCGGCGCTGCTTCCCGACGCTTTGCCAGAAGAATCAGGGGTAGCACTGTCGTTGTTGGCAGGCGTGTTCCCGCCAGAGATGCCTCCGGCCGGGGCATCGTTAGGGGAAAACGATCCGGTTCCATTCGTCCCGCCGCCAGGTCGCATGCCGCCACCACCACCTTGACCCATTCCGCCTCCGCTGCCGCTTCCATCGCCAGCGGAGGGAATCGTTCCATCCAGCTGCTGCTGGATATTATCCATGGACTCTTCCACGAATGAGGTCAATGTCGGGATGGATTGCTCGTACTCCTCATAGGAATAGAAGGGTCTTGGGTCTTGCTTTACGTGCCCGGAAATTAAGTCTTGTAATTGCGCAACCCGTTCATTGAATGTTTCCTGCTGCATGTAGCCCTCCAGCATCTCCGAGATGATGGCGTGATAGCGTTCCTTATATTCGTCAACCTCGAGTAGCTTGGCAATCAGGGGCCTTTTCAGATTCTCATCGATCGCCCGGATGGGCAGCAGTTTCCGATTAAACAGCTCCGTGGAGTGCAGGCCGGTTCGAAGCTCCTTGTCAAACGTAATTCGGACATTTCCGTTGGCGCAGACATACGGCTCGCGGACATAATCGACAATGACCTTGGGCCGCAGCAGCTTATGCTTCATCTCGTGATACAGCTCCATCATCAATGGCTTGTCCGGCTGATAGAGGCATTCGTATTGACCGGCCATGATCTGATCGGCCATCTCCCTTGTGAGCGGCTCCTTCAGCTTGGCAATGTAATCTCGGAATTTGATTTTTTTCTCAAAATGAATGGTGTTGTCGGTTACGTTGTAGATACGGATGCGGTATTTCACCCGGTCCCGAACCCCAGCCAGCTTCTCGTATAAGGCTTTGTTGTTGATATCGTCAAAGTACAAGCTTCGAATGTGATATTCCCCGCCGGGGCCTGCATGCTGATCGTAGGTCACCAGATTTTTTAAACGTTGACGGATGATTCGGTACTGGTGAATATTCACAAAAAATTTAAGCTCGTTCCGGTATTTCAATTGGGTTGTCATAATTCCACCTCGTTTCTCTCTATCATTCGTGTGCTTGATTGCTTACGAAATCTATCCTATCAATCGTTCCTGATATCTTTCTTAAATGCGGCTGAATGTAAACTGAATGTTTTCGCTATATAAAAAATCGAAGTATCGAAGCAAGACAAAATTCATGGTTCGATGGATTCGACTTGTTCGTGGAGGCAAGCTAAGAGGTCCCGCTGCTGTAACAATTGTGGTAGGATGAAACTATATTCGCGAAGAGAATGGACGATGCGTCATGATATATTATGTGGTAGCGCTATGGAGCGCGGCGGCTGTGCTGCTGTTCAATCAGCCTCGGAGCGAGGTGAACCGCTGGGCGGCTTTCTTTCTGTGGAGCGCAGGAATCGGCGGCTTGACAGATTTGCTTGTGCCTGCGGGATTTATCGCGGCCCGGTACGAGCCGTGGATTCAATTTCTCAACCATACGCTGACACCGTACGGCGTGTTAATATTTTGCATGGTGTATACCCGCAGGCCTGAGGATCATAAGAGAAAACGCGATTTCAAAATAGGCTTGTTTCTGCCGGTGCTCGCGATGCTGGCCCAGGTGCTATTGACGGAAGCTTACCTAATTCATTATGGCTGGTTATTCGTATGGACGGTTCCCTATTATGTGGCCGCATGTGCCTTGCTAATTCGCGCGTTGTCGCACGAGATGAATCCGCAAAAACGCAAAGGCATGTGGATCACCACCTGGATTATGGTGCCTACCTTGCTCGGGGTGATGCTGCTGATTAATGTTGGAAATCTGATCTCGCCAGGTTATGATTCATTCCGGTACGTGTCCCTGTTCATTCTGTATTCGCTGGGCGTTGCCGTCATCTGTACCTTTGTTTACGGCGTCCTGGGTGTACGCCTGAAATTCGAGCGCGATCCGCTGGATCGCACGATGCAAGCCGTCAGCTCGGGGACATCGATGCTGAATCATACCATTAAGAACGAGATCGGGAAGATTGCGATGAGCACTGAAAATGTAAAGCGGCTGCTGCCACAAGACAACGGCGTTGCCATCGAACAGCTTGAAGTCATAGCGAATTCATCCGAGCATTTGCTTGCCATGGTGGGGCGCATGCAGCAGCAAATGAAGGAGTATAAGCTGATGGAACAGCCAGTCCGCGTGGATCAGCTGCTTGCTGAACTGCAGCTCCGCGAACAGGATCTGCTGCGCAGGCATGGCGTCGAGTTGAACGTAATCTGCCGCCAGCGGCCGTGGCTGCTCGCGGATACCGTCCATTTGAAGGAAGCGATCAGCAATCTCATCCGCAACAGCGTGGAGGCGATGCCTGAAGGAGGGCTGATTACGATAACGATAACGGCGGACCGCAAAGGGGCGGCGATTACCGTTAAAGATAACGGGACCGGCATTCCAAGAGCGCAGCAGGCGCTTGTGTTTGAACCTTTTTACAGTACCAAGGGCCACAAGAAAGATAACTTCGGGCTCGGTTTGTCGTATGTTTATAACGTGATGAAGAAAAGCGGTGGTTCCGTAAGTCTGGAGAGCCGCGAATCGGTCGGTACGGAGATTTCGTTATATTTTCCGCGCAGTAAAATGATTCGTTTATCCGGGAGGGAAGAAGCTTGAACCGCATACAAATCTTCTTGGTAGAGGATGATCCGGATTGGGTTAAATCGATGACCGTTTTTCTGAATGCGCAGGAAGACATGATCGTTGTCGGCACGGCCGAGTCGCCCGAACAAGCGATTGCGATGGCGCAAATCCTCTCCTTTGACATCGTGCTTATGGATATTCAGCTCACTGCAGGTCGACTTGACGGGATATACGCGGCCGCCGAAATTCTTGAGCGTAAACCGCAGACCAAGGTCATCATGCTGACCTCGCTGGGTGACGAGCTGGTGATCATGCAATCCTTTACGGCTGGAGCCGTCAATTATATTGAGAAGCCCAGGTTTAAGGAGCTACCGGCAGCGATCCGAAGCGCCGTGCTTCATCCGGGGTCGATGGAGGTGCTGCTCAAGGAATTTGCCCGCCTTAAGCGCGAAGAGCAGCTTCGCGGCTTAACGCCTGCGGAGCGTGAGGTGTTTGATCTGTTGGATGAAGGATACACCCATTCCCAGATGGAGCAGAAACTGTTCAAAACCGAGAGCACGCTCAAGAACCAGATCAATAAAATCTTGAAAAAGCTCGGGGTAAGAAGCAGCAAGGAAGCCGTGGAGAAGGTCCGCCGCAAAGGGATTGTAAGAGAGAACGACAACTAGCACTGGTGCAGATTAAGACTGGATCATATAGAAGGATCGGAAGAGGTACTACGAAACGTAGTACCTCTTCTTGGCATGTTCTACAAAAATGAGGTCTAACGGCGAGTCCCCCGCGGCGGTACAATGACTTGTAAATAGAGAGGTGTCCGGCTGAAGACCTAAAGGACATCCCAAGGGGAGCTAAAGCGCATGAAGAGAAATCCGATCTATGTTGAACTTGATATTAAGACGGATATGGATAAGCTGTGGACGTTGACGCAAAGGCCTGAGCTGCATCAACAGTGGGATCTGCGATTTTCCGAGATTCATTATATACCGGAGGCTGATTCGGACATTCAGCGGTTTTTATATAAAACCCGCATTGGGTTCGGACTGGAAGTTACAGGGGCGGGAGCCACGAAAACGGCTGTTCACCCGAAGACGGGGAAACGGATCTCGGTGCTGCGATTCGGCTCGGATCAGCACAGCTCCCTCATTCGGGAGGGCAGCGGCTATTGGAAGTATCAGGACAAGGGGAACGGGGGCATAAGCTTCTCCACCCAATACGATTACAAAACGCGGTTCGGCCTGGCGGGCGCCTGGTTTGACCGCTTGTTGTTCCGGCCTTTATTCGGCCTGGCGACGGCTTGGAGCTTTGATGTGCTGCGATTGTGGGCAGAGAAGGATATTCCGCCTTCGGCAACGATCCAAAAGGCACTCATCCACGCCTTGAGCGTACTTATGCTGGTCATTCTATGGTGTTATGAGGGGCTGGTACCGAAGCTGTTGTTCCCGGAAGCCGGGGAGCTTGATCTGTTGAGGCAGTCGGGCTTGGCAGGAGGGCAGGAGGGCCTGGTGCTGACCTTACTCGGCATAACCGAGATCGGGTTCGGATTATTGACGCTGCTCTTTCACAAGAGTCGGTTGTGGTATAGGCTGCAAATTATCTTGCTTGTGATCTTGATGCTTGGAGCATGGATAACAGACCCTCAGTTAATGAAAGCCCCGTTCAATCCGTCAACGCTTAGCGGATCCATGATGGGATTATGCTTCATGGCTTCGCTGTCCGCATCAGATTTACCAAGCGCCTACCGCCCGGCACGAAAACCCGTCCCCGGGGATAAATCCCGCAAAGGAGGGGAGAGACATGACCTCGATCTATGAACATGCTCTAGGCAATCAATTTCAAATGCTCCATCCCAAAATTCGGGAGCGCTTCGGGTTTGACAGCAAGGATAACATCGCTTCGATTGGTGAAGGCATCATGGAAGAGATCTGGTACGCGCCTTGGGCTGCACTGCCCCTCTATATAGGCACGATGCGGCATATTATGTTTCCGAATCGAGGGAAAGGGATCCCGTTTCGGATTGAGAATTATGCCTATCGGGACGAATGGGGAAGAGAAACGGTGACGTGGTGCCGCAGCTTTGACTTTCCAGGTATTCGGAGGCGGTTTGATGCCACGATGATCTATAGCGCACAGCGCAGCCGTATCGTGGATTATTTAGGGAATAAACAGCACTTGGCGGTCGATCTTCGGATAGCTGCGGGGACTAACGGCGGAATTCGCATTCAATCGGGGGAGCAGAGGTTTTATGAGGGGCTTTGTCAGTTTCGATTTCCCCGGTGGTTCACCGGAACAGCCGATGTAAACGAATGGTATGATGACGGGAATCAACAATACCGGATATCCGTTGAGGTGCGCAATCCGATATTGGGGCCTGTCTTCCGGTACAAGGGAAGCTTCCAGGCCCGGACCATTGCTGTGGCCGATGGAGCCGTTCCGCTCCATGTAAAACCTCTGCGAGTTGAGGCTAGAGAGTAGCGGCGGTATCGGAGGAGGAGAGGCTGCTGCTCTTGCGCTCACGGAACATTCGGTAGTATAGAAACGAAGATACAACATATAGCGTTCCGGTAATACAAAACGTGATCGCATATCCCCAATAGTTGCCGTAAGTGGTGACGAGTTTGGATTGTACGGGTCCCATGGTAGCCCAGCCCAGCATGAAGGCTGTTTGCGTGACCGAATTGGCGATGCCTCTTCGGTGATCCGGTACGCGGTCGATCAGAATCGAGGACTGTATCGGATTAGCGGCATTCATCAGAGCTTGGCGGAACAGGAAGCCGACCGATGCAATGAGCAGTACGTTCGTGAACCCGGTTAACAGCAGGAAGGGCAAGGATAGGACTTGAAAGAGCACCACGGCCCTGACGGCTCCCACCCGATTCACCAGCGTAGGTCCGATCAGCATCGATACAATTGTCATGACTTGTCCGAGTGATATAAGAATGCCGACGGCCGATAACGATACCGAGAAGCGGTTGGTAAAATACAAATTCAAATAAGGCACGACAAGCCCCGAGCCCAGGCCGATTAACAATTGGGCAAGCGCGAACTGACCGATGACTTTGTAATCCCCCAAACGGGAGGTGTTAACTGCTCCTTCTGCTTGAGCTGGTTGAAGATCAGTGAGAGGTGCATCCAGTGCCTGTATGTCTTCGGCCTTCTGATCGGCTGTGAACAAGAGCGGGATAAATGCCGCCAAGGTAGCCAGGCCGCCTATGAATAGCGCGGTTTTCAAGCTGCCGACCTTGTTCATACCAACGGCCTGCAGGGCATCCGCCAAGAATCCGCCTCCCATGCTGCCGAGCACTTGAGAAGCAAGGACAAGCGAGGCGTGGATGCTAAAGATCCGCATGCGAGCCGATTTCGCCGTGTTTTCCGCTAGAAAGGGGATAGCCAGAACCTGAAAAAAGGATGCGAACAGACCGGTATATATCGCAAGACCGAGCAAGCTGAACTCGCTCTCCAGAAAAGAGCGCGCGATCAGACCCGCACCGCTTAACAATGCCCCCAGGACGAGGATTCGCTTGCGGCTGCCGCGGTCTCCGATCAGGCCAATCGGAATGAACATCAATGCCGTTGCCAGGGATTGAATACTGACCACTGTTCCATTCATGGAGTCATTATACCCAAGACCTTGTATGTACAAATTGTAGAGCACGCTAAACATGCCGGTACCGATCTGATACAGCACGTTGGCTAGAAAAAACAGCTTGATGTTACGCGGCCAAGAACGCATTTCTTTTGCCGACTGTTGGATGAAACTCATGATGATACCTCCTAAATTTTACAGCAGCACCCTCTATTCTAGCAGGTTCCACAGAAGGGAGGAAGAAATATTATATCGAAATGAAGTGTGATTGACATGTTATAGACAAAAATATAAAATGTCTATATAAATTACTAATTGAAAAGTGGTGTTTGCATTGGATCCGAACGAGCGTTTCTGGAATGCTTCTATAGATGAACTTAAGCAAGGTTATATCGACGAAGGTCCCGTATGGGTATGCCTCCTGTGCGGCAAGACGATCGAGAAAGGGATCATCTACCCGGACCAGGATGTGTTATATGAGTCAGAACGATACATGACCGTTCATATCCGCCGGGAGCATGGCTCCGTGTTTCAGTATCTGTCGGGGCTCGATAAGAAGCTGACTGGATTGACCGAGCATCAGAATCGATTGCTGCAGCTCTTCTATCAAGGCATGAACGATAAAGAGGTGCAACAGGAGCTCGGCATAGGCAGTGCATCGACGATTCGCAATCACCGGTTTGCCTTGAAGGAGAAGGAAAGACAGTCCAAGGTGCTGTTGACTTTAATGGAGCTGCTGAAGGAAAAGGATGACCATGCACCGGCATTCGTGGAGATTCCCAAGCGCGCCAAGATGGTGGATGAGCGCTACAATGTCACCGAAGAAGAGCGGCAAGCGATCCTGGCCAAGGTGTTTCCTGAAGGGACCGATGGTCCGCTGAAGACATTTAAGCTCAAAGAGAAGCAGAAGTACGTCGTTTTGCGAGAAATTGCAGCTCGTTTTCAACCGGACGTCAAATATACGGAACAAGAAATCAACGATACGATTGGGAGGGACTATCCCGATTATGTGACGATTCGCCGATATTTGATTGAATATGGTTTTTTGGATCGCAAGGACGATGGCAGCGAGTACTGGTTAACGACTTGAACGCTAAGATTAGGAGGGTTTAATGCGATGAATCGCAGACAGGAACTAAATCAAATGTATAAGGAAATCAAGATAGAAGCAGGCGTGTATCAAATTCGAAACATCAAGAACGGCAAAGTGTTTGTTGCCGGAACGAATAACTTGAAGACCATGAACGGCAAACGATTCGAGCTGCAGATGGGAACGAGTTACAATAAGACGCTTCAGCGGGAATGGAATGAGTATGGCGAGGATGCTTTTGTCTTTGAGATTCTGGAGACCATTGAGCCGAAGCAGGATCCGTTCTATGATCTGAAGGATGCGGTCAGCAAACGGGAGGCATATTGGATTGAGCAGCTGGAACCTTTTGGAGAAAAGGGGTATAACGTAGAGCGAAAATAAGGCTTTTGTGTGGCGAACCTAAGTGCAGTATATGAAATCACATTCCTTTCGTTTGCAATGCGCTGTAAGGGTAAGATATGATGAATTTAGCGGCTTATATCGCTTCCTATCCTACTTCTTACTACACGAAAGCGAGACGTGAACACGATAATGAGATCCATAGCATGGGTAACCGACAGCACGAGTACGATCGATCCTGACTTCGCCAAGGAAAATCACATTTATATTGTACCTTTGAGGTTGATACTTGGACAGGAGGCGTACAGAGAAGGAATTGACATTTCGGCAGAGGCCTTTTATGAAAGAATGAAAGATGAACCGAAAGTCAGCAGTTCACAGCCTCCAATCGGTGAATTCATCGAGTTATATGAATCCTTGAAAATGAAGTATGATGATATCATCGCCATTCACTGTTCATCCGAGCTCAGCGGAACATTGAATTCATCTATGCAGGCGGCAGAGATTGCCGAGGTACCCGTGGTTGGCATCGATTCTCAAGCGGGAGCGTTTCCGGTGCGCGAAATGATCATGTCCGGGATTCACTGGCATAGCCAGGGGGATACCGTGCAGGTGATTAAAGATAAAATCCAGTCCATGGTGCAAAACATGTCATTCTACCTTATTCCGGCAAGCCTGCACCGGCTTCATAGCAGCGGCCGGGTATCCGGCACCCAGCTTCTTCTCAGCAACCTGCTCCGCATTCATCTGCTGCTCCGTTTTGATGAAGGCAAGGTCATCGTGGAAGAGAAGATCCGGACGTTCAAGAAGGCCAAGCAGCGAATGCTGGAACTAATGAAAATGGATTTGCAGAAAATTAAAAAGGTCTGCATCATGCACGCGAACAACGTAGAAGAGGCCGAGGAAATCCAGAAGGAAATCAGCGGAGCTCATCCGGCGTTAAAAACCGAAATCATGACCTTTATACCCGTTGCGGGCATCCATGCGGGCGAGGGCACCATTGCCATGGCGTGGATTAAATATCATCCTGCTTATTCCTAGTTATATTACAGATCCTGCCTGCAGATACTATTTGCAGGCTTTTGCTTGTTTTTCGATTCTATACCACCCTAGATGGTTGTATATGTAGTAGGGGATGTTTCCAAGGAAAGGGATGACGTTAATATGAAGGTGATTATCACGCAAGCTGAAGCGATGCAAAAAAATATATGGGATGATATCATGCTGATGTTCGGTAGAACGGAACAGGATGAAGTGTGGGACACAGAGCAGTTTATATTAACAGAGGAGCAAGCCCGTGAGCTCGGACTGCTTAAATAGAAGAGGAAGGGTCGCTGTCGATGCGGCTCTTTTCTTCTTCTTAAGCGGACAGCTTCAGCTGGTTTGGGGTGTAAGGAAATCATGTTATGATGGAAGGACTCTGTGGAACAGAGGACGAATATATGTAGTGTGAATTTGAAGGAAGGTGACAATGTTGAAGCGTAAGACAACATGGATGTGCTTAACGGTGCTGGTTGTCATCTTGCTATTGGCTGTAGCAGGTTGTCAGGGCGGAGCCAAACCGGGCAACCCCGGGGACAACGGATCAGGAGCTTCGCCGCCCGGGCAAGTACAGGAGCCGCAGACTCCGTCTCCAGCTGATGAAGACGGGACACCGCCTCCATCTGGCAGCACGGACAGTGAAGGCGAGGAAGGGAATCTGCCCGAGAACGGGACTAAAGATGCGGTAGCTGAGCTTCTTAATAGCATGACCGTCAAGGAGAAGATCGGTCAGCTGGTGCTGGTTGGAATCGAAGGGACTGCCTTGGATGATACCTCGCGCAGATTACTGGAGGATTACCATGTTGGCGGATTTATCTTTTTTAAGGATAATATCGAGAGCATCCAGCAGTCGGTAGACCTGTTGAATGAGCTGAAAAAAGCAAATGCTGAGAATCCGGTGCCGCTCTGGCTGAGCATCGATGAAGAGGGCGGACGGGTTACCCGTTTTCCTGATGAATACGCGAAGCTGCCGTCAAGCGGAAAAATCGGAAGCAGCGAGGACCTTGCATTGACCAAGCAAGTTGGTGGTCTTATCGCACAGAAGGTGTCGGGAATCGGACTCAATATGGTTTTTGCCCCGGTGCTGGACATTCATAGCAACCCGAACAATCCGGTCATCGGCGATCGATCCTTTGGCACAACAGCAGAAACCGTAAGCGCGCAAGGAATCGCCTCGATGAAGGGGATACAGGAGAATGGTGTCGTTCCTGTAGTGAAGCATTTTCCAGGACATGGCGATACTTCGGTTGATTCCCATCTCGGTCTGCCCGTTGTTGACCATGATCTGAAGCGTCTGCGTGAATTGGAGCTGGTACCGTTTCAACAAGCGATTGATGAAGGGGCCGATGTAGTCATGGTTGCGCATCTGCTGATGAAGAGCATCGATCCGGATACGCCATCCTCCTATTCGAAACCCGTTATCAACGATTTGTTAAGGGAAGAAATGGGGTTTAAGGGTGTCGTTATAACGGATGATATGACAATGGGGGCTATTTCCGGCAGCACGGACGTAAGAGAGGCTTCCGTGAAGTCCGTCGTCGCAGGGAGCAACATTATTCTGATCGGACATGAATATGCACTGGAAGAAGCCGTCATTCAGGCATTGACCGAGGCTGTCCATAGCGGCGTGATCCCGGAGGAGATGCTGAACGACCGGGTGAGGGCAACGCTTGAACTAAAGCACAAATATCAGCTGAGCGATAAGCCCGTGAAGGCTCCCGATGTGAAATCGTTGAATCAAGAAACGAAAGCTGTACTAGATCAGCTCAAATAAACGTATATGTAATGAGGATGAAGCATATTAAAAAACCCGATCTCAGCCTGAGATCGGGTGAACCGAACTAGAATATATTAGAAGTTGATATAGTGTAAAAAATATGCTAGAATGAAGGATAAATAACTATTGGCTTAATGTCATAATAACCTAATGCTAGATTAGCATGAAAATATGGGATTGTCAACAGGGGGGCATAGAATGGAGAACCGTCAAAGTGCGGATTTTGCATTGGAACGAGAGGTTACGGAAACAGAGAAAGCGGCTAATTCTCCGACAGAGGATTTTTCGGTTCATGACGATCTCTCACTTCCACCAGGCATCAAGATTAGCGATCCGGTTCGCATGTACCTGAAAGAAATCGGTCGTGTTCCCCTCCTTACAGCCGATGAAGAAGTGGAACTATCCAAACGAATAGAGGAGGGAGATGAAGAAGCGAAACGCCGTTTGGCCGAAGCGAATCTTCGTCTCGTTGTAAGTATAGCAAGACGCTATGCTGGCCGGGGAATGCAGTTCCTGGATCTGATACAGGAAGGCAATATGGGCCTGATCAAAGCGGTGGAGAAGTTCGACTACTCCAAGGGCTTTAAGTTTAGTACGTATGCCACTTGGTGGATTCGCCAGGCGATTACCCGCTCGATTGCTGACCAAGCAAGAACTATCCGGATTCCGGTGCATATGGTAGAGACGATTAATAAGCTCGTACGTGTCTCCAGGCAGCTCCTTCAGGAGCTGGGACGCGAACCGACACCGGAAGAAATCGGTAAAGAGATGGATATCTCGCCGGAAAAAGTACGTGAGATCCAGAAGGTATCCCAAGAACCTGTGTCTCTGGAAACGCCGGTCGGTGAGGAAAGCGACTCCAACCTGGGTGATTTCATTGAGGATCAGGACGCATTGGCGCCGGCAGATGCCGCAGCGTTTGAGCTGCTGAAGGAACAGCTGGAGGAAGTGCTGGATACGCTCACCGAGCGTGAAGAGAATGTGCTCCGGCTGCGCTTTGGACTTGAGGATGGACGGACCCGCACCCTGGAGGAAGTAGGCCAGGTATTCGGCGTTACGCGTGAACGCATTCGGCAGATCGAGGCGAAGGCGCTTCGTAAATTGCGTCATCCGAGCCGCAGCAAACGTCTCAAGGATTTCCTCGAATAAATCCTGGGCACGATAAAGAAATGATGAATGAATCCCTTGGTTACGGTCTACGGGCTGTAATCCAGGGATTTTTTGCTATTTCGCCAGGATTCCTCACCAGATTGACACCACCTAAGCAGTTGGATCATAATGATGTAACATCCCCACATTTAGTAAGGAATGTTGTGCCTAATGTGAAGAATAGGGAGTGACATGTCTACGATGACTTTACATACATCTGCTATCGACCGATTGTGCAAGCGCAATGTGGAGCTGTCTGCTTTTTCGACGTATGGGATCGGCGGTTCAGCCAATTATCTGGCCATGCCTGAAACGGCAAATGACCTGGCGGATCTCCTGCAGGACTGCAGGAAACGCGGGATGCCATGGTACATCTTTGGAATGGGCTCCAATATTCTGTTTCCGGATGAACCGAAACATGACCTGGTGTTTATATCGCTCAAAAACCTGGTGGAGCTGCGGGTGTCGGGTGATAAATGGTACGTTTCATCCGGCGCGCCCATGTCGTTGTTGTCCTTGATGGGTTTAATGGGTGGAACGGATTTGCTTGATTTTACTTTTTTGCTGCCAGGCTGCGTAGGGGCCGGCATCTATATGAACGCTAAATATAATGCGCGTCAAATCTGCGATATTCTGGACACGGTCTATTATATCGATACGACGGATCCGAGCTTAAAGGTACGGTCCATTCCCGTAGCGGACTGTTTATTTGCATACAAGCAATCCATCTTCCAGCAGCATCCGTGGATCATAGTAGGGGCCGATCTTAATATTCCGGTCAGCTCGGAGGAACAGATCAGCATGACGTCTGAACTTCTCACGGAGTGGAAGACTCGCGGCAGCCATCCATCCTCATTGCCATCGTTTTTCTCATTCTTTCTGGGCGAAGTGCACGCGCTGGCAGGAAGGGGAATAGAGACGCCGCAGTCGATGCTTGACATCATCAAGTACCGGACGAGTAAACGCCATTTCGATTACCCGTCCTGCGGTTCCGTATTCAAAAATAATTATGATTATGGGGTAGCTGTCGGCTCGCTCGTGGATCAGCTGAATATGAAAGGAACCGAATATGGCGGCGCGATCATCTCTCCGCATCACGGCAACATGATTCTGAACCAGAAGCATGCAAAGGCAACCGATATCCTCTACTTGATGAATCTGATCTCGGAGTCGATTAACAACCATTTTGGATTCGTTCCGGAACCGGAAATCGTATTGGTATAAACACGGTCTAAAAATAATCTCTGTAAAGGAATTGGAATAAGTAGAATTTAACGATATAATCAGATAGGTGATCATCTGTTTATTGATATAAACGATGAAATTTATGTTGCGAGAGGGGCATTATATATGGCAAAAACATTAATTTTTGGACACAAAAATCCGGATACGGACACGATCTGCTCTGCTATTGCTTATGCTGATTTGAAGAACCAGCTCGGCCTTTCCGCCGAGCCTGTGCGTCTTGGAGACGTTAACGGTGAAACGCAATATGCGCTCGATTACTTTAAGGTCGAAGCTCCTCGTTTCGTTGAGACGGTTGCAAACGAAGCCCAAGACGTTATTCTCGTGGACCATAACGAGCGTCAGCAAAGCGCAAGCGACATTGATCAGGTTCGCGTGATTGAGGTTATCGATCATCACCGCATCGCGAATTTTGAGACAAGCCACCCATTATACTACCGTGCGGAGCCTGTCGGCTGCACAGCTACCATTCTGAACAAGATCTACAAGGAAAAAGGTATAGCCGTTCGCAAAGAAATTGCTGGCCTGATGCTGTCCGCCATCATCTCGGACTCCCTGTTGTTCAAATCCCCAACATGCACAGACGAAGATATCGCAGCAGCTCGCGAGCTGGCTGAGATCGCTGGCGTGGATGCAGACAGCTATGGGTTGGAGATGCTCAAGGCGGGCGCTGATCTGAGCGACAAAACCATCGCGCAATTGATCTCCCTGGACGCCAAGGAATTCCAAATGGGCGGAGCCAAAGTGGAAATCGCACAGGTTAACGCGGTTGATACCAATGATGTATTGTCCCGTCAAGCCGAACTCGAAGATGCGATTCAAGCGATTATTGCCGACAAAAACCTGGACCTGTTCGTCTTCGTAGTGACAGATATTCTGAACAACGATTCGATCGCTCTTGCACTCGGTAAAGAGTCCAAAGCCGTTGAGAAAGCATACAATGTGTCCCTGTCGGAGAACAAGGCTCTTCTTAAAGGCGTGGTTTCCCGCAAATCGCAGATTGTTCCTGTCCTGACCGAAGCATTCAATCAATAATATTTGGTGTGAATTTAAACAAGCCTGACCATCGACTGAGGAATCAGCGGGGAGGGCTTGTTTTTTATTTGGGATGTTTCCCGGTTCGACCATAACGGACGATCTTTCATCGTCCCGTATTTAAGCGCTTACGAAGATTGAAATATTGTAATGAATTTACATCAAATTGACATCCATTTTACCAAGTGGGTTCTTATAATAAAGATAGGAATGATAAAATACATATACGTTTCAAATATCCAGGAATTGGGTTACTAATATTTAATGCACGATAAGTCGGGTTGGGTTCACGAGCTGAATCTATTTAATAGAAAATGAAGAGGGAGCGATGAGAAGATGAAGAAGTCGGCTTGGAAATTGGGAGCAATGATGCTGCTGGTACTGATCATGATGACAACCGTTGGCGTAGCCTCAGGCAACAATTATGAGCCGGTTCCGAAAGCTTCGAATCAGGAAGCTGTCTATATTAACGGGCTTGAGATCAGAGATGGCAAGGTCTATCTGCAAGTAGATCCGATTGAATGGTACGAGGGCGAGGAAGCGAATCAGGTATTCCGCGAACGGGAGCAGGACCCTGAGATGACGGAAGCACCGGATGGCTATTACATCGTAAATGATACGGAAGAACAGATTGAACTTCCTGTGGCAGACGATGCCGAAGTGCTGCTTCAGTTGTACGATCATACCGGACGGTATGAGGATGCTCAGATTTCCTGGAATCAGATGGTAAGCCTGGACAAATTCACGAACATCTACGAAAAGGATGATATCGTAGACATGAAATGGTTTCCATTTCATATCACCGTCGAAGATGGCGTCGTAGTGAAGATGATCCAGCAATACGTGCCTTAAATGGAAGTTAAATAGACGGACGATAAAGAGCCGCTTCATGGGTTATTCCTAACCGATGGAGCGGCTCTTGTGTTTTATCAATGACAAAAGGTTATGCGTTAAGCGGGTACTTTACCGGCTGTGTTTCATCGGTTTGAGTTTACCATTCACCACATCGCTGACGAACGGAGCAATTCTGGATTTGCGCTCCTCGTATTCTTCCTTCGTCAGCTTGCCTTCGGTCAACTTCTGATCCAGACGCTTCGTGAGTGCCTGGACTTGTTGATCAATGACGGACTGGACGGGCACGTCTTGCTCCTTCGCGATCTGTGCCAGCGATTTTCCGGATTGGAGCGACTGCTTGAGTGCTTCCGGCGTCGTCTTCAAAAGTTTGGCCAGCTCGTCGCTATCCGAGATCAGCCGGCCATGACGCTGATGCATTCGCTGCTTCTGCCACCCGCCTTTGGCGTCAAGCAGCTTGTCCGCGGCAGCGGAGTAATCGATGGATTTGCCCAGCTGCTTCGGATGCGAGGAGATTTTATCCTTCAACAGCTCAACGATCCTGGCTTTTATGGCCTCTCTGGATACACCTTGTTCCTTGGCTATTTCCGCGAGTGTCGAGGTTTTGAGTTTATCTCGAAGAACTTGCGGTTCCAGCTTCAGAAATTCGGAGATTGCCTTGAACATATGACCGGGTTTATGTTGCCCGCGTTCGTCCTGGGAAGAAGGAACAGCCGGTGATTCTGTTTGCTGTCCGATCGGTTCCGCCGAGACCGAGACGGGAAGATAAGCGAGGCCCATGACTACAGCGATGGCGACAAGCACCAGCCGCTTCACTGACTTCAAGTGGGTTGTCATTGTTGTTTACCGCCTTTCTTGATGTTGGCCTTACAGTCCATCATTCTTTCCCGCTAAACTGAATCCATCCTTAAAATAACCTTAAAATAGGATGAAAATACATAAATTTCATAATAGTGGTGAAAATTGACCATTCTATGAAACTATCGACTCTTCTCTGCTAATATGGTATCATGGAGTCTTGATAACGTACTAAAGCGAAAAAGCAGTTTTTGCATCTGATGCGGATTCCTTGGCATCCAGAATATAGCTGCGTTTAATGTCTACAAGGGGGATTTTTTGGTGAAAAAGATAGCATCAGTATTAGCAGGCTTCATGCTGTTATTAACCGTAGTCGGCTGTTCAAGCTCAGCAAGCGGTGGCAATGAGCTGGTTGTCGGGATCGACGACAAGTTCGCGCCCATGGGTTTTCGTGACGAGAGCAATGAAATTGTCGGCTTTGATATCGATTATGCCCGTGCAGCCGCTGAGAAGATGGGCAAGGAAGTCAAGTTCCAGCCGATTGACTGGAAATCGAAAGAGTCCGAACTTAGCAGCGGCCGCATTGACTTGATATGGAACGGCTATACCATCACCGATGAGCGCAAGGAGAAAGTGTTGTTCACCAAGCCTTATCTGGAGAACAGTCAGGTCGTCGCCGTGCTGGCTGATTCGGATATAACTTCGATCAGCGATTTGGCAGGCAAAGAGATCGGTTTGCAGTCGCTGTCCTCGGCTGCCGATGCGTTAATCGCCAACGAGATTCACACGCAAGTGAAGAAGATCAACGAATTCCCTGACAATATGCTGGCTCTGAGCGATTTGAAGAATGGACGCGTAGAGGCTGTGGTCATAGACGAAGTCGTGATGAAATACTTCATGTCCAAGGAAGAGGGAATATACAAGATTCTCGAGGAATCTCTGGCACCGGAGCAGTACGGGATCGGGGTTAAAAAAGGCAACGAGGAGCTGCTTCAAAGCCTGCAAAAAGCACTGGACGAAATGAATGCCGATGGCACAGCAGCCAAGATTTCCGAGAAATGGTTTGGCGAAAACAAAGTGTTGAAGTAAGACGTTCCACAAGGATGGTTATTCATCCTTCCATAGGTATTCCAAGAAACCGGACTTTGACCAAAGGCTCCGGTTTTGTGTTCCCTGCCTTGGGTCTACGATATTTTTGAAAAACTTCAAGTAACTCAAGAAGTTTTTCCATTAGGAGTTAAGCGTATATGAGTATGGATTACATTGTTCAAATCGGCAAACCGATGCTGGAGGGCGCACAGACAACGATACTGTTGTTTTTAATTGCTATCCTGGTCTCCATCCCGCTCGGATTTGTGTTCACGTTAATGGTTCGAAGCGCAATCAAGCCGCTGGCTTGGTTGGCCAATGCCTATATTTATGTGTTTCGTGGTACCCCGCTGCTGCTGCAGCTGTTGTTCTTTTGTTTCGGACTGCCAGTGCTGCCCGTGATCGGAGAGTATCTCGTTCTGGACCGTTTTGTAGCCGCATGTTTGGCATTTGTGCTAAACTATGCCGCTTATTTTGCGGAAATCTTCCGGGGAGGCCTTTTGGCGATTGACAAGGGTCAATATGAAGCGTCCAAGGTGCTGGGCCTGAACCGCTGGCAAACGACCACGAAAGTGATTCTGCCCCAAATGTTTCGCGTAGCCCTGCCGGCGGTATCCAACGAATCCATTACGCTGGTAAAAGATACGGCGCTGCTGTATGCCGTAGCGGTTCCGGAGTTACTGCACTTCGCC
Source organism: Paenibacillus sp. NPDC093718 (assembly GCF_050279985.1). Taxonomy (NCBI): domain Bacteria; kingdom Bacillati; phylum Bacillota; class Bacilli; order Caryophanales; family Paenibacillaceae; genus Paenibacillus; species Paenibacillus sp. NPDC093718. The sequence continues at coordinate 234,429 of NZ_JBNNUS010000001.1, read as the reverse complement.
TATACGGCGGTCAATCGAGATGTCACGATTATGCCGTTTTTCATTGCAGGCGTAATATACCTGCTAATGACGCTAGTGTTAACCATGTTGTTTAAGTTTCTGGAACGCCGATTTAAATATGAATAGAAGGACTGTCGTGTAATGGCAATTATCGAAGTAACCCATGTGAAAAAATCCTTCGGCCAGCTGGACGTGCTGAAGGACGTCAGCTTTGAGATTCAGAAGAATGAAGTGATTGCCGTCATCGGACCTTCCGGTTCGGGTAAGAGCACCATGCTCCGGAGCCTGGTGCATCTGGAGGAGATTAATGGCGGATCGATCAAGCTGCAGGATCAATATCTCGTGAAGGATGGCGTGTATGCCAGCCCGCCGAGGATCAAAGCGATCACATCCCGGATGGGCATGGTATTCCAGCATTTCAACCTGTTTCCTCATCTCACGGTACAGGAGAATCTGGGACTGGCACCTAAACATGTGAAGAAACAATCTAAGGAAGAAGTTAGGTTAAACAGCGCCGCTTTACTGAAGAAGGTCGGTTTATCTGATAAAGCAGATGTATACCCCGGGAATTTGTCGGGCGGACAGAAGCAGCGTGTGGCCATTGCGAGAGCACTGATGATGAATCCGGACATCATGCTGTTTGACGAACCGACATCGGCGCTGGATCCCGAGCTGACCGGCGAAGTGCTGGCGGTTATCAAGCAGCTGGCCGAGGAGCATATGACGATGGTGATCGTCACGCATGAGATGAGTTTTGCCAAAGAAGTGGCGGACCGAATTATCTTCATGGATAACGGACAGGTCGTCGAATCCGGCACGCCGGATCAAATATTTAACCAACCTAATGCAGAACGGACCCGGGAATTTTTAATCCGGGCGACGCGTTGAAGAGAAACTGGCTCAGAGCCCGATCGGAAGATCGGCTTTGGGCCGGTCTTTTTTTTGGCGAAAAATAAGGCTATTTCGTGAAAGCGTTTAAATTACGGGTTGACGGAATCCGGTTTGGTCGATATCATTGTTTTAAAGATTATTAAACTGTTTCATATAAACATCTATAAAACAACAGCGAGGAGCGGAATAAGTCATGAGTCATGTTATTACCATTCATTCGGATTTATCCAAAGGCAAGATCAACCGCAATATTTATGGTCATTTCTCCGAACATCTGGGTCGCTGCATTTATGAGGGCATATGGGTGGGAGAGGATTCACCGATTCCGAATACGGAGGGGATCCGCAATGATGTACTGGAGGCGCTGAAACAGCTTAACATACCGGTGCTGCGCTGGCCTGGTGGTTGTTTTGCCGACGAGTACCACTGGAAGGACGGCGTCGGTCCACGAGAGAATCGGAAGCAAATGGTCAATACGCACTGGGGCGGCGTTGTGGAGAACAACCATTTTGGCACCCACGAATTCCTCCGTCTTTGCGAGCTTCTGGGTTGTGAACCATACATATCGGGCAATGTCGGCAGCGGCACCGTGCAGGAAATGTCGGAATGGGTTGAATATATGACCTTTGATGGCGTGTCGCCGATGGCCGCATGGCGCCAGGAGAATGGCCGCGAGAAGCCATGGAATGTAAAATATTTTGGCGTCGGGAACGAGAACTGGGGCTGCGGCGGCAATATGCGGCCGGAGTATTATGCGGATCTGTACAGACGCTATCAGACTTATGTTCGGAACTATGGCGATAACAAGATCTACAAGATTGCCTGCGGCCCGAACGTGGATGATTACCGCTGGATGGAAACCGTAATGCGAGAAACGCACCCGTTCATGGATGCCATCAGTCTTCACTATTACACCATTCCGGGCGAATTCTGGACAGGCAAAGGGGCTGCTACCGGATTCAGCGAACAGGAATGGTTCACCACGATGAAGAAGGCACTTCATATGGATGAATTAATTACGAGACATTCGGCAATCATGGACCAGTATGATCCTAACAAGCGGATCGGCCTCATTGTAGACGAGTGGGGGACCTGGTTTGACGTAGAGCCTGGCACCAATCCGGGCTTCCTGTATCAGCAGAATACGATCCGTGATGCTCTGGTGGCGGGTTTAACGCTGAATATCTTCCACGAGCATAATGATCGGGTGGTCATGGCGAACATTGCGCAGATAGTCAATGTGCTGCAGTCCGTCATTTTAACCGAAGGCGAGAAGATGATTCTTACTCCGACCTATCATGTGTTTGATATGTATAAAGTGCATCAGGATGCAGAGCGTTTGGCTACCAACTACAGCGGCGCTGATTATGAGATGGACGGCGAGAAGATTCCGCAAGTATCCGTAACGGCCTCGAAGGATCAAGCTGGCAAAATCCATGTGAGTCTGTGTAATGTGAGTCATGCGGAGCAAAGTGACGTGACGATTCAGCTTCGGGGACTAAGCGGAGCGGTGTCCAAGATCGTAGGCCGGCAGCTAGCCTCCGATTCGCTGGACGCTCATAACACCTTTGAATCGCCGGAGACCCTGAAGCCGGCTGCATTCCATGCTTTTGAACAGGAAGGCGACGTACTGCGTGCCAAGCTGGCACCGATGTCCGTTACCGTTCTCGAGATTACAGCAGGCTAAACGAAGGTGATGGCGGATAATCGGTGTAAAGGTTGCCATGACGATTACCGGGTTAACGATGAACAAATTACGCGCGTCCTGTCTTCTCCAATGTTTGCGTCTGACAGGTGCGTGTCGGATGTTGAGTATGATACCCGTCTGCGTGCGTGCTTCTCTTGTCCGAAGCTGCAAGGGGACACAACGTGCACGCTGTGCGGCTGCATCGTACAGATCACCGCAAAGCTGAAAGACAAGCGATGCCCTTATCCGGGGCAAGACCGTTGGTCGGTTGCCGATAGCGCTTCATAGCGGAGTTATAGTAAGCCTGCTCTCATGAATGGATCATGGGAGCAGGCTTTTTTTAGTATGGGGGAACTCCCATTATCTTTACAGAAACTTTCAACCTATGTTATGACTATTAGAAGAAAGATCAGCAGGATAGGGTGTGAATATGAAACGAGGAGGCTTTCTATACTATTGGACCGCGCATTCAAGCATCTCGCTGGCAGGCGTTGTCTACATCATGGTACTGACTACCTTTATGTATCAAGAATCAGGATCGGCCTTTATTGCCGCGCTGTTCCCGCTGTTTAACGCAGTCGCACGGTTAGTCGCCGGCCTTACGGCTCCGCTTGTGATGGAGAAATTCGGTTTCTCCAAGCTTCTGGTAAGGCTTCAAGTGATGAAAGCCCTGTTGTTAACCGCATTGGTTGTTGCATTTCCATACATCTCATCTCAGGTTTCCGTGCTGTGTATGTTTATCTTGTTCATTGCTTTTACCGAAGGATGGGGAAACCCGCTCATCCAGTCCATGGTTCCGAGAGTAGTTGCACCTGACCGGCTGGTTAAGGCTAACAGCTCACTATCCGTGACCAGTCAATCCTTGCAGATTGCAGGATATACCTTCACGGGCTTTCTCGTTGTAAGGTTTGGACATATGCCCACATTGATCATGAGCTGCGTACTCATCTGGATATCCGTTGTGTGCCTTTCGATTGCAGCGCGCTCCATGAGGGAGAAGGAACCGGCTGCGGCTGGACGAGCGAAACCAGGCTGGGAAGTGATTCGTGAAGGCTGGTTCTACCTGTGGAGAAATCCTACATTAAGAATCGTTACGATGATGGATATGATTGAAGGGATCGCGGGAACCATCTGGGTGGGAGCGATCACGCTGGTGTATGTCAAGGAAGTGCTGCATCAAGGCGAAGCTTGGTGGGGATTTATTAACGCCAGTTATTATGTAGGCGCCATTGCGGGAGGGTTACTGATGCTGCTCCTGTCTTCCTTTATCCAGAAAAATCTGATTCCATGCATGGCCGTAGGATCAGCGGTGTTCAGTTTGCTTACACTGTGGTATGGCTTAAACAGTATCCCGATCATGGCATTGATCCTATGCATTTCGATGGGACCAGCCTATCAACTGCGGGATGTGGCGCAGCAAACCGCGCTCCAATCCAGTGTAGATCAAGAGCTGCTGCCGAAAATTTACGCTTCGCGTGATATCTTGCTGTCCACGGTAACGAGTTTATCGATTGCCGTCATGGGTCTAATTGCGGATACACTCGGCATTCGCATGGTGTACATTGCAGGTTCAATCTGTATTGCGATATCCGCAGGGTTGTCGTTCACGCTCCTGAAATTGCAGAGGAATTCGGCTTTACCGGCAGAAACGGGCGGCAGCAACTTTTCATAACATGTTATAAAAAAGAGCCGTACCTGGATCAGGATCATGAGAGACTGATCGTCAGGTACGGCTTTTTTTAGATATCAGAAAGTATAAACTTCGGAGGATCTGCTGCCTGATATCGCTAGAAAAACTACGGCTAAACGCGGTCTGTCTTCTTTGAGAGTACGATGATAGACATTTTTCTTTCATCAGGCCGTCGTTACGGATTACCGGTCAACCTTTGCGTTATTTTAGGCTTTGTTCTTCTTGCTAAACAACGAATCGACCGAGAGCAGGCTGCTGCCGCTAAGGGCAAGATGAACGGCCATGGCCAGCAGGGCGATATCCAATTCATAGCCACCCAGGAAGCCCATGCCCAGCTTGGCCTGAAAAATAGCCACGACAAGCACAACGCCAAGTACAAGGGAGGCAATTCTCGTTCCCAAACCGATAATCAATGCAATACCACCCACAATTTCGATAATGGCCACAACGGTCGCCATGAAAGCGGGGATTCCCAAACTGGCGAAAAAGCCCTCGATGTTGCCGATGCCGCTCTGGAATTTATCCAAACCGTGAGCCAAAAAGATGACACCCAGAATAACCCGAATAATGAAAGTACCCGCAGAAGAATAACTACGCATGAATGGTAACAGCTCCTTATTTTTAAATGGTTATCAACTAACTTTTGTATAGCTGAAACTATAGATTGTATCATACTCAATAATGCTATTGATTGTCAAGTAACTTACTAAAATAATCAAGTTCCACTATTTAGTGTCTGGGACGGTATTCTGTCGGCGACTGCCCGGTCCAGCGGCGGAATTGCCTTGAAAAATGGCTGGCTGAGCGAAAACCGAGTTTGTCAGCAATCGCCGTCATTGGCAGATGGGTCGTGACCAGCAGCTCTTTGGCTAGGGTGAGCTTTTGTCGACTGATATATTGTCTTGGCGATATCCCGTAAACTTGGCGAAACAACTTGCTGCATTGGCTGCGGCTTAAATTCAGCTCTTTGGATACGGCTGCGACAGAGATCTCCTCTGTGAGCCCTGATGACAGTTTCTCTTCAATGGCATGCGCCGCATCGGCAGCAAGCAAGGAAGGCGGTTTGTGGGATCCTGATACTACCTGTTTCGACGAAGACGGCTTGACTTCGTCCTGCACCTTCAGGAGAGAGAGCACATCGTGGATGATGAGCAATGTATAGGATTGAAGGAGCAGCCTATCTTCAAAAGTGAGATTGTATTCAGCCCTCGGGCTCTCAGGGTGAAGCGAATGGGCTGCCGGCTGACTGCGTCGAACGATTCCCTCCAGCTCTTGAACGTATGCCTTTAGTTTGCTGTGCTCGCTTTCCTGCTGGCGAATGTGGCGGTAAGGGGCAGCGGACAACGAGCTCCGAATTTCCTGATCATCGAGATCAAAATGAACATTAAAGTATCCATACGACCCGTTGGCCAGATTCGTGGTTTGATGGGGGACTCCGGATTTGATCAGAAGCCATTCTCCTTGCCGCAGCATAAAGGACTCCCGATGAATTTCCTGCAGGACCTCGCCTTCCAGACAGTACAGCAGCTCGAACAGGTGATGATGATGCCTCGGATAACTCCAGCCGGGGGGCTGGGAATCAAAATGGCATCCCGTTACTTGAAGCGTGTGAATCATATTGGGAAAGCGAAAAGCGATATCCATAATGGTCATGCTCCTTTAGCTTCGAAAATTCCAGTGATTATGCCATATATTGTATCATAATAGGCTCTTGCGATTCTGAAAATTCGGCACAAAAGGTATAAAGAATGCTCCATTTGGAGATTGAGCAGCACGAGCTTTTGATAGATGATGGCAATAGCAAGCAAAATGATACGAGCAGGGAGGAAACAGGAAATGAAAGCTCAATTGAAAGCGGTTAATCAACAGTTCGTGCTCGGGGATGATTCGATCCAGATTCTGTCGGGTGCCGTACATTATTTTCGGATCGTGCCGGAGTATTGGGAAGACAGACTAATGAAGCTGAAAAGTTGTGGATTAAACACCGTGGAAACCTATATTCCCTGGAATTTGCATGAACCCAAGGAAGGACAATTTACGTTTGATGGCATCGCCGACTTGGAGAGATTCGCCCAAATCGCCGGTGATCTCGGGCTGCATGTGATCCTTCGGCCAAGCCCTTACATATGCGCAGAATGGGAATTTGGCGGGCTGCCGTCCTGGCTGCTGCAGTATCCAGATATCCATCTGCGATGCATGGATCCGTTGTATCTGGAGAAGGTTGACCATTATTATGATGAACTGATTCCGCGGCTGGTTCCGTTATTAACCTCCAATGGAGGCCCGGTGATTGCAATGCAAATCGAGAATGAGTACGGGAGCTACGGAAATGATACGGCATATCTGGAGTATTTGAAGGATGGCTTGATCAAGCGGGGCGTAGATGTATTGCTGTTCACTTCGGATGGTCCCACCGACGGGATGCTGCAAGGAGGAACCGTTCCAGGCGTGCTTGCCACCGTCAATTTTGGTTCAAGAACCGAGGAGGCTTTTGCCAAACTGCGGGAATATCGGACGGAAGACCCTCTGATGTGCATGGAATACTGGAATGGATGGTTTGATCATTGGCTGAAACCGCATCATACCCGGGACGCGGAAGATGCTGCCGCCGTGTTCAAAGAGATGCTGGACTTGAATGCATCCGTGAACTTCTACATGTTTCATGGGGGAACAAATTTCGGATTTTATAACGGGGCGAATTTTCACGAGAAGTATGAGCCGACGATCACCAGCTATGATTATGATGCCCCACTCTCGGAGTGCGGGGATGTAACAGCTAAGTACGAGGCTATTCGCAGCACGATTGCGAAGCATCAGGGAAAAGAGCTCTCTGATTATCCAAGTCTGCCTCAGCCCGTCAAGAAAAAAAGCTATGGTTCGGTTCGCATGACGCATTATGCCGACTTGCTGGAGCATCTGCCGACGCTATCCGAGGCGGTGAAACGTACGACACCTGTACCGATGGAACTGCTGGGTCAAAGCTATGGCTTCATCGTTTATGCAACGGATATTTCCGGACCTCGCCAGGGAGAATCGTTGCATCTGCAAGAGGTGCATGACCGGGCACAGGTATTCCTGGACGGTAAGTATCAGGGGACGGTTGAACGCTGGAATCCCCAAGCCCTCCAGTTCGATGTTCCGGCAGCCGGCGCCAAGCTGGAGATCGTAGTCGAGAATATGGGGCGTATCAATTACGGCCCGAAGCTGAAGGACTATAAAGGAATCACTGAGGGAGTCCGGATGAACAACCAGTTCCTGTATGACTGGAGCATCTATCCTGTGCCGCTTGACAATCCGAATGCGGTACCGTTTCAACCGCTTACGGGTCCGTTTGAACAGAAGGATCGCCCTACCTTCTATCGGGGTGAATTCTCGGTGGATGACATTGGAGATACGTTTATCCGTTTGGACGGATGGGGAAAAGGGGTTGTCTGGGTCAATGGCTTCAACCTGGGGCGTTACTGGGAACAAGGACCGCAAGCGGCGCTTTACCTGCCTGGACCCCTGCTGAAGCAGGGCCGCAATGAAATCTTGGTGTTTGAGCTGCATCATACCGAAACGGCAAGCATCGAACTTGTTGATCAACCCGACTTGGGCTAATTAGGGTGTGGGTAGGGAAACGATAATAATCAATAAAAGGGAGCCCTCTTGTACTTATAAGAGGGCTCCCTTTAGTGTTCAAGGAATCATAGGATTAGACCAATTGCTTACGGACTTTTAAATATCGGAACAGAAGGATACCAAAGAGCGAGCATAGGATGGCACACAATCCGATGAAGCCATAGCCGGCTTGAAGCCCGCGCAGCAGCCCGAGCTCTGTTCCGCTGCCGTACATTTGCTTGAATCCGTTCGTGATCGCTCCGATCGCGTAATTGCCGATAACGCTCCCGATTCCCATCATGGTGACGATGAACGTAATCGCGGTGTCACTCTCTTTCGGATATCTTTTGGCAATGAGCGCCATGACCGTCGGATATATCGGAGCAATTCCAATGCCTGCTGCCGCGAACAGGAACGCATAGGATTCTCCGCCAAAGATTGCAATAAACGTGCATACGCCGGTCAACGCGGACAGGATGATGATAGACAGCGTGAAGCCGATCCGGTCCGTTATCGGGCCGAGCAGCAGGCGTGCCGCCGAGAAGCAGAGGAAGAAGGCGGACAGCATTCCGGCAGCAGCCGTAGGTTCCCATTTGTACGATTTTTCAAGGAAGTTTACGAGCCAACCGCCAACTGCCATCTCCGATACGACACCGAAGGATAGAATCATGACGACCAGCCACAGTGCAGGATCTTTAACTAACAACTTGAGCGGGGTTCGTTCCGTTTCGGATAGATCGTCCCCGGGAAACTTGCTCATGAGTGCCGGGATCATCGGCAGCACGGATAACATCAGCATGGCCAGATACATGCCCCGCCAGTCCAGCGTGTAATTAAACACGGTTACGGTCATAAGGCCGGATGCAATCATCGGTGCCACCGTTGAGCTGATTCCGTAGAAGAAATGGGACAGGTTCATCATTGTGCCTGTGTTTCGCACAAAGATCCGGGCAGCCAATATGGCGAGACCGATCTCCAGCATACCGTTTCCAATGTACATAAAGAAATAGGATGCGGTAAACATCGGGTAGCTGTGCGACAGAAAGATCAACACACCCGAGATGGCCATCGAACCGAAGGCGGCCATACTGACCCACTTGATCCCGATCTTCCGGGTTAACAGCGCGGTGAAAGAGCAGGCAATCAAGTACCCGAGCGCGTTCAGCGATAGCAAGGTGCCGATCTGCTTTTCATCCAGGTGGAAATCGAATTGAATCCTTGGAATGGCGGGTCCCTTAATGTTTTCCGATATTCCAAATATGATAAAGCCCAGAAAGATGGTTGCCAGATGAAGGGTGTAGTCTTTGCTGAATTTAGGTTTTGCTTTCGTTTGAAGGTCTGTATTCACGGTTATTCCCCAATCGTCATCGTTGAATTTTACATTGCACTTGTATCGGATATCATCATATCCAGAGCAAGCCGCTGCAGGCCGGCTATATAGTCATGCTCCCACTCGCGAAGCAGCATTTCGGGCAGATGGCGCTCCGGTACGTAGGCGGAAGCGCGGTCTTTTATGGAGAGCAGGGTGGAGGGCAGGAGATTATGCTCACACCACAGAATGGCATCCGGATTGAGAATCGCGGTGAAGGCGGCGCTTAATCGGCTCAACGCATCAATTTGCTCCTCATCCGGCTCGATAAGACTGCTCATGACGGAACTTTTACGCTCCAATACATCATGAAAATTGTTGTCTTTGCTCATCGGTACGTAGCCGATCTCACCCGTGAAGAACGACTTGCCCCGAACGACGTTTCCATTGATCAGAAGCCCCGCCCCCGGTCCATTGTGTCCGAGATACACGTATACAAGAGAAGCCTCCTCCGTGCGGCTCAGATTCTGAAAGCCAAGCACGGCCGCATTCATGTCATTCTCCACGATGACTGGAATGGAGAACAGGTTCTCCAGGTAAGATTTGAGGTCGTAATCCTGGAATGTCCCGTACAACGGCACGTGAAAAACGACGCCATCACGAACCGCAGCCGGCATGCCAACGGCGATCGAGCGGATCTTCGGATAACGGTGGATCCAGCTTCTTAGCTGGGAAGCCAGCGCTTCCGGTCCAAGCTGGAGTATGCCGTCTTCAGCTTGTCGTTCGACCAGATCACCGTTCCAGTTAAAAATGGTGTATACGCTCCGCTCCTTCTCATAATAAACGGCGAGACCGAGCATATAATTCGGGTTAAAAGCGTAGCGGTTTGCACGTCTCCCGCCGCTGGACTCATCCAGTCCGAGCAGGGTAACTTCGCCTTCCTGCGCCATTTGTTCCAAAACTTTGCTCACCGTTGGAAAGCTGATGCCGAGCCTGTCACTCAGCTCCGCTTTGGTTCCGCTACCGAGCTCTAGCAGGGAAGCGCGGAGCGCTCGCCGCACGGCGTATTTCATGGATTGCGGTGTGGGTAAAGGTTCTTTGCGCGTAGTCATCACCACTCCCCTTTCTTTTTAAACGGGTTTAATAAGTATCTGGAGAAGATTATTGCACATCTGAAATAAGGGTGCAAGAACAATTTTGCGGCATGCATTTCGGTTAAAGCAGTTGACAACAGCGAGGCTCCATGAGAAAATGTACGCGCGTACATAAATTGCAGGAGGCTTGATGAATATCGCTAGTCGTAAAGAGGTAGCACAGCTTGCCGGCGTTTCGGAAGCGACGGTATCCCGTGTACTGAACGGGGTCGGACCTATCAAGGAAGAGACCAAGCAGCGGGTGCTGGAAGCGGCGGATCGGCTTGGGTATACCCCGAGTGCGCTTGCCCGAAGTTTTGCCCGCCGAAGAAGCGGTAACCTGGGCGTTGTCATGCCCTACCTGCCGAAAGCCCGCATATTCTCCGCTTATTATTTTTCCGAAATATTAAGCGGGATTGGCAGTAAGGCGCTGGAAAGCCAATATGACCTATTGATGCTGTTCCGTGAGCCCGGCGGTTCAATGGACTACTTGAATCTGTTCCGCACCCAGAAGGTAGACGCGTGCATTATTCTTGGTGCCCGGGATGATGAAGGCGAACGTGCGGCCATCAAACAGCTGAGCGAAGCGGATCACCCTTATTGCCTGATTAATCAATACTTTGACGGCGAGGCGTTTCACGTTATGGATGCCGATCATGTGGATGGCAGCTATCAAGCTGTTCATCACTTGACGCAGCAGGGATTTCGGAACATTGCTTTTCTTAATGGGCCGCCTCAGTATTCCAACAGTCGCGATCGGTTGAAGGGGTACAGCCGGGCACTGAATGAAGCGGGAATCGTGCTGGATGAAACTTTGCTGTTCGAAGGTAACTTCAGCCGTAAAAGCGGTTATGCCGCTGCCGAGCAAGTCGCCGGGAAGCTGGACCGGATTGAAGCCGTATTTGCCGCCAATGACCGCATGGCGATTGGACTTCAGCAGGGGCTGCGTTCGCTAGGCATTTCAGAGGAGCGAATGCCTGCCTTTGTCGGGTATGACGATTCGGAAGCCGCCGAGCTGTGCACGCCGCCGCTTACCAGCGTGAGGGTTCCGTTCTATGAACTGGGATGCCTTGCAGCGGATCATGTGCTCCGTATGCTGGACGCCTCCGATCTGCCAGAAGGCAACGAAACGAACGCAGTGCTCCATCGCCAGCTGCCAACTCGCCTGATAATCCGTGCATCTTCGCTTCATCGAAATGAATGAACTCTTATTCAAGGAGGAATGAAGGATGAAACAATTACGTGTCGGCATGATTGGTTATAAATTTATGGGTAAAGCCCACAGCAATGCTTACCGGAGCCTGCCGATGTTTTTCCCGGAGGCGCTGAAGCCTGAAATGGTGGCGATCTGCGGCCGCAATGTGTCGGCCGTGCAAGCAGCTGCGGATCAATTGGGCTGGAGTGAAAGCGTTTCCGATTGGAAGGAGCTTGTCAATCGGGAAGATATCGATCTGATCGATATCAACGCGCCGAGCGATGCCCATAAGGAGATTGCCATTGCCGCAGCCAAGGCGGGCAAGCATATATTTTGCGAGAAGCCGCTTGCTTTGACATTGGCGGATGCCAGAGAGATGCTGCAGGCGGCGGAAGAAGCGGGAGTCACCCATATGGTCGGGTTTAATTATAGATTTTCGCCAGCCGTAAGACTGGCCAAGAAGCTGGTTGAGAGTGGAAGATTGGGTCAGATTTATCATTTCCGCGCCTGGTTTTTGCAGGATTGGATCATGGACCCGCAATTCCCGCTGGTATGGAGATTGCAGAAGGAAGTGGCCGGTTCCGGATCGCACGGGGATCTTGGTGCCCACCTGATCGATCTCGCGCATTATCTGGTCGGTGATATGCAGGAAGTGATCGGAATGAGCGAGACCTTTATCAAGGAGCGTCCCATTGCCAGCGAGATGACCGGGTTAAGCGCAAAAGGAAGCACAGGCGGTCCCATGGGGAAAGTGACGGTAGATGACGCCACGTTGTTCATGACCCGCTTCGAGAACGGGGCGCTGGGCAGCTTTGAGGCGACGCGCTTTGCCGCAGGGCACCGCAGCACCAATTCCTTTGAGATCAACGGCAGCTTGGGCAGCGTCAAATTCGATTTTGAACGGATGAATGAGCTGGAGGTTTACTTTACGTCCGACGATGAGGATGTTCAGGGCTTCCGCCGCGTACTGGCAACCGATCCCGTTCACGATTATATGGAGGCGTGGTGGCCGCCGGGACATACGATCGGTTTCGAGCACACCTTTACGCATGAAATCCTGGAGCTGTCGACCGCTATTTCCGAGGGAAGGCAGCCTGTGCCGAATTTCGAGGATGGCGTGAAATGTCAGGCTGTGCTGGAAGCCGTGGATAAATCCATTGAAGAACGCCGCTGGGTGCGGCTGTCGGAAATGTAATCAAGTCATCCGGCCAATCTTGGCCGGACACATAAAAGAAGGAGTGCTATGCATGAAAAAGGCTTTGATCGTACGGGGCGGCTGGGACGGACATGAACCTGAGCAGGTTGCCGGCATTTTCACGGAATTGCTTCGGGCTGAGCAATATGAGGTTGAGGTATCCGATACGCTGGATGCTTTTAATGATGCAGAGAAGCTTCAGGCCTTGGATCTGATCGTGCCGGTATGGACGATGGGAGAAATATCGAAGGAGCAGGTGAGCAACGTATCGCTTGCCGTGCAGAAGGGAACCGGCTTGGCGGGCTGTCACGGCGGCATGTGCGATTCGTTCCGCAACAATGTGGATTGGCAGTTCATGACCGGCGGTCAATGGGTTGCGCATCCGGGCAACGATGGCGTGAAGTACCAGGTAGAGATTAAATCGAGCTCCAGCCCGCTGGTGGAAGGGATGCAGGATTTCACGGTGGTCTCCGAGCAGTATTATCTGCATGTGGATCCGGCCGTTGAAGTGCTGGCAACCACTCGCTTTCCGGTTGTGGCCGGACCGCATCTGCTGAACAAAGCGGTTGATATGCCGGTAGTATGGACGAAGCGCTGGGGATATGGACGGGTCTATTACAATTCCCTCGGCCATCATGCCGATATCGTCGATATGCCGCAGGTGAAGGAAATGATGCGCAGGGGACTGCTCTGGGCTGCTGAAGGAAAAGCATTATATTCGGGTTCAGACATGAGTGTGTTTACGGAAGGTCAAGGCTACACAGGCATGGGAGACAGCCAATAAGGCAGAAGGAGACTTGGATCATGAAGAAAGTAAAGGTTGGCATCATCGGCTGCGGAAAAATCAGCGGCATCTATATGGAAAACTGCCATAAGTTCGATATCCTGGAGCTGACGGCGTGTGCAGATATCGATCGTGCCCGTGCCGAGGAACAGGCTGCCAAGTATCATATTCCGAATGTATACACCACCGAGGAGCTGCTTGCAGATCCGGAGATTGAGCTGGTCATTAATCTGACGATACCTGCACTACACGCACAAATTATGCTGGATGCACTGCAAGCCGGCAAGCATGTGTACGTGGAAAAGCCCCTTGGCGTAACCCGTGAAGAGGGTAAGGCGGTGCTGGATATGGCTGCGTCCAAAGGACTGCTCGTTGGATGTGCTCCCGAGACATTTCTTGGAGCCGGTATTCAAACGGCACTGAAGCTGATTGAAGACGGGCGCATCGGCAAGCCGATTGCAGCGACCGCATTTATGATGAGTCGTGGACATGAGCATTGGCATCCCGATCCGGAATTTTATTATGCCGCCGGCGGTGGTCCGATGTTCGATATGGGGCCTTACTACCTGACGGCGCTGGTTCAGCTGCTGGGACCGATCCGCCGTATTAGCGGCATGACCGGAACGGCCCTTACGGAGCGGACCATTACGAGTGAGAAAAAACAGGGTCAGAAGATTCAAGTAGACATTCCTACTCACGTGGCTGGACTTATGGAGTTTCATAACGGTGCGATTGGCACGCTGATTACGAGTTTTGATGTATTTGGAGGCAGCACGCTTCCTAATATTGAAATTTACGGCACCAAGGGCACGATGCTCGTCCCGGATCCCAACGGCTTTGGCGGCTCCGTTCAATATCGATTGACCGGAGACACCGAGTGGACGGAAGAGCCGCTGCTTCCCGGGTATAACGAGAATACAAGAGGGATCGGCCCGGCGGATATGGCCTACGCCATCCGCAGCGGAAGAGCTCATCGTGCGAGCGGCGAGCTTGCCTATCATGTGCTTGAAGCCATGTGGGGCTTCCATGATGCTTCCGATGAAGGCAAGCGCTATGAGATGGTCAGCACCTGTGACATCCCGGCGCCGCTCCCGCTTGATTTGCAGAAATACACCCTTGATCAATAATAGGATGATCTAAGAAAGCGGCTTAACCCGAAAGGTCCAAGCGGACCACGGAGTAAGCCGCTTTATGCTGTGCATGTATATACGTTCCAATGTAAACGAACGATCTTGATTATAAGGGCCAAGCATAACACACGCTCAATCTTTCACGACAAGACCGAATATTTTGGTTAACGGGATGGCTTGATGAGGCGATATGATGCATCCTTGAAGATCTTCCAGGGTCACGCCAATGTTATGAAAGTCCGTTCGGCTTAAGTCGATTCCCGCAAGCTTCGTGCCGGAGAACTGCGACTGGTCGATCTGGCAATCCACAAATTCCACCTTGGTTAATTCGGAATGATAAAAATCCGATTTTACGAGCGAGGTGGCTTGGAAGGATACCTGCTTCATGTTAGCAAAACGGAACGTAGCGTAGTCGCCCGTACAATGATCGAATACGACATTTCGGATGGTGGCTGCCGTCAAGTCGAGCCCCAGAATTTTGCAATGATTGAATTGCACGCGGTACATAATGGCCTCACTGAGATCGACGTTAGCCAAGTCGCAGTGGTTAAACACAAGATCCGTTAGTTCGGCATGGTGGAGCGTGACGTGCTGGAACATAACATTATGGAATATCATTTGATCGAATTGAACCTTGTCGGCTGAAATATAAGACAGGGTCTCGTCCTGACAAGTGGATTGAATAAATGAGGATTCATCGTCAACGCCAGTATCGGATAGAATCATAGGCTCAAGCTGCTTGGGGAGCTTGGGTTTCACGATTTTGACTGGGGATGATGGACCGGCTGTATTGTTGTTAGAATTGCTTTTGCTATTGGATGACATGAATTCTCCTCCAAATATAGAAATAAGTATAGAGATGATCCTATAGAGTCTATCGACGTTCTTTCTCAGATGACAGACCGCGAATAGCGGGAGTTTTGAAATGACCCGGTTTAGTTGTATAGAAGTATATCATGTCCTTATCCGATTGTCCGGTCCCTGGAATTGATGGCGGCGTCCAAGATACCGCCAAGCCGATTCGGAGACCATGCCAGCAGACTGACACGGCCATTGCCCGTCAGGTCGCCAATGAAAGGTGTCATCCGTTCTCCGGCAACCCAGGGACCAAACCGTTCTTCCTGCCGCCCGAAGGCGGTCCCCGAGCCATATAGGACGAACCAGTTCCCTGCGGTTTGTTCAACGAGAATCAAATCTTCCAGCCCATCGCCATCCACGTCGCCAAGCATCATGGATATGGACGAACCTATTGGACTCTTGGCGGAATACCAATCTCCAGCGTTCACAAGCTCTTTCCCGGTGCTTAACCAGACATGGCATGTGCCCGAGTCGGAGTTCCACACAACCAGATCATCCAGCCCATCACCATTCACATCTCCTATGGAGGGTATCATGCCTTCACCACGTACGGAAACCTCATGCTGAATTAGGGGAGAATAAAAATCACGCCCGGAGCTAAAAGCAATGGCGGCTTTCCCTGTGACAGGGTCCCATAATAACAAATCATGTCTGCCGTCCCCGTCAAAATCTCCCGTAAGAGCTTTCCAGTCCATGGCTCCAGATACACAGAGCCAATGACCCGAAGGTACTAAACGTCTGCCTGAGCCCAAGGCAACCTCACATATCCCAAGCTCCGCATTCCATACAGCCGCATCGACGCTGCCATCTCCATCATAATCGCCAACCATCGGAGTCCCACCCGGGTATAGCGGCCAGTCTGCCAACATGGGGCGTATATATCGTATGCCATTATGGATTTTCATGGGGAACCCGACCTCAAGAGCAGCGTCGTACCATAGGTTGTTGGTCTCGTCCCGGACGATCCATCGATCCGGCAGCCCTTGTTTCTTGGCGTGCAGAAACTTAGGGTGCTTCATGGTCATCCTGTCCAGCAATCGGGTTTCCCTGAAATCCGGTATGAAGGGCATGATCGAGGTTATGGACACAAACGATTTATGCTCCCTCTTGAAGGCTTGAATGATTCTTCTGAGCGGTGAATGCTCATCATAATGTACAGTGCCGTCAGCAAGGAAGCGGATATAGGGAAATTCGAGATAGGGGTGGTAAAAGAATGAAGCCAGCTCGCGTGCGCCTGTGAAATCCTGCAATGTCCGTTCCATCCGAGTGACTTCTTCCTCGATCTTATCACCTGCTACATAATAAAGCGGAGTGGGAACGTAGATCGTTCCGTTCGTTAACGGATCGTCCGGGATGTGCTGAAGTGCGGCTGTCCTTGCAACCGGGCTGGAAGGCGGAGATTCATAGAGGATGCCGTTACAGATCTCGATAATATGCCGCTGGACAGATGAAGCGGTATAATGAGGAGTTTCATACCAGACCGCCGGAAGACCAGCTGATTGAAACATCTTATGAGCCCGCTGTACCCGCTGATAAGCATAAGATTGCTGCAGCTGGGGGAGCGAATGGACCGTTTCGGGAGGATCATCCGGAGGACAGTCGGCGCTGCATTCGGGATAAGCAAATTCGAATCCGTCGCCGCTTACCGCTTCCCCGAACTGATGCGTATATCCATGAATACCAAGCGAGGCGCCAAGGGTTACCATCGTTTGTAGCAGCCGGACAAACCGAAGGGAGGCTTCATCATGCTGATCATCTATCGACCGATCCACATGATGTGCCGGATCGATATATCGCGGAATGACGGCCACATGAAAGGGAATCTGCAACTGATGCAGGAACTTTGCGATTACCAGCAGCTTCGCCTGTTGTTCTTCCGTCTCATACCAGCCGCCCGGACCGATATCTTCAAGCCGTATCAATGACTTATTCATCAGATGCGCTCCTTCCAATGCCAGCTGTTTTCGAGATAGCGATATCCCGATATATTTATGCCGGGAATGGGCATTGCGTCATCGGGGATGAAGCGTTCACGAAGAAAAAAGAGGATCGCGGATCATGTCCGCGAATACATAGGGATTAAGATATGGGCAGGAGGAAGAGGAAGTTTCATGCAGATTAGACACGCAAATGAACAGGATGCAGCAGGCATCGCTAGTGTCCATGTGAACAGCTGGAAAACGACGTATAAGGGGATCGTGGATGATAGCTTTTTAGAAAATTTGTCTGCTGCGGATCGGATTGAAGGCTGGCGCCGGAAGCTTGCCAATATGCCGGAGGACGAACAACTTCTGGTCATTGCCGATGAAGATGGCAAGGTTTACGGGTTCATGTCTTACGGCACGGAGCGAGAGCAGAAGATTTCTGATGAAGGAGAACTCTACGCGATCTATCTCCTGGAAGAGATTCAAGGGAAGGGCTGGGGACGGGAGCTATTTGCGAGGCTGAAGGAGTTTCTGCAAAAGAGAGGGTATCGTTCTTTACTGGTCTGGGTGCTGGAAGGTAATTCGGCTGAACATTTTTATAAACAGATGGGCGGCCAGGAACTGAGACGAAAAGAGATTGTAATCGGCGGAAAAACACATACGGAAATGGCTCTGCTGTGGAGTCCATTGACCGGATTGGGTCCTTCTCCTAAAAAATGCTTCGCTTGAGTTTACATTAGAGAGGGAATCTACTATGATGGGGATATACCCCGGTGGGTAATGGTTGTGCCGACCTGAGGAGGTTCTCATTTGAGTATAATTCCGATAGGTCCTTTTATGATGAGGGCCGACATCGTGATTTTTCTGATCTGTGCGGCGGCCGGATTTGCTGCGCTTCGAATTCGTTTGCGTCAGATGCCGCAGCGGGAATGGATCCTGGACACTTATTTATCTGTACTTATCATTGGTTTTATTTCATGGAAATTCGGGATGCTGGTGTTCGATCCGATCCGCACCGTTCAGCATCCGACCTCGCTTATTTACATGACCGGCGGAACGAAGGGAATATGGCTTGGGGCCGTTCTAGCCCTGTTCTACGCAGCTCTGCGCTGGAACAAAAAAAGGGAGAATTCAGGCCTGCTGCTGAAGTCCGCACTGTTGTCGGCATTCGCGAGCGGATGGGCCGGGTATGGATTTCAGTGGTTGTGGGCCGACGGGGCCGGTGTAAACTCTTCATTATTCTATATGCTATTATTCGGCATATTGCTGACGATGAGCTGGCTTCAATTCCATTCTCCGCTATCCCGTTTTCTTACCCTGGGATTAGGAAGAAATGGAGCGGTGCTGCTCATCATGGGGGCTCTCTTCGTGTGGGTCATCTATGACTTTGCTTTCACCTCGGCCAGCGAGCGAGGAGCCATCGTATCTCCGAATGTGGAAGGCAATCCGGATACCATTGCTGAAGGGTTGAAGCCCGGGCTTCGCGCACCGGATTTTTCGCTGATGAATCGGGAAGGGCAGGAGGTCAAACTGTCCGATTATCGGGGGCAAACCGTTCTTCTGAACTTCTGGGCCTCCTGGTGCCCGCCTTGCAAGATAGAAATGCCCTATATGCAGGATTTTTACGATAAATATCAGGATGAGAATGTGATCATTCTGGCTGTTAATATGACGCATTTGGAAAATAGCATGAGTGAGGTGCAAACTTTCGTCGAGAAAAATAGCTTAACCTTCCCTGTCCTATACGACCAGAGCGGAGCAAGCACGAGACAATATGAGGTGGTGGCCTATCCGACCACCTACGTCATTAAGCCGGACGGTGTGATATCAGAGCGGTTTCAAGGCGCAATCGACGAAGATTTAATGGTTAGGGCCTACCGTAAGGCTAGTGATTAAGTTAGGTTCAATTGCGGATTTTTGGTGACGTGGACATCTATCTCTGCCGCCTTCTCCCCAGGGGGAATATAATACACAAACGCTGGGGAGGGGGAGATAGAGTGCAGCCAATACCAATTTCGGCAGAAGGATGCAAAGGTTACGTCGGCAAAACCGTTTGCGCTGTCATGCGTGATGGAACGGAAGTCGTGGGGACCATACGCGGTGTAAATGATCGAGGCCTTGAACTCGAATTTGCGAACCCATCCGCATATATATTGTCCGCAAAAGGCAAGAAGGGCAAAAAATCTTCGAAGTCTACTAAAGGCGGTGCGCACACGTCCGCATTTGGACCTTACGGTTACGGCGGATACGGCTGGGGAGCCAATGTGCTTGCTTGGGAAGCCATAGCGCTGTTGTTCCTCATTCCGTTTTTGTTTATTTAAGCGGTCACAGGCTTTAGATTACGGGCGCAGTGTTTTTATAGAAGAGACAGGCGGGGAATTCCCCGGCACTGTCTCTTTTTTTTAGATATCAGAAAGTATAAACTTCGAAGCATGGGCCTTCCTGATATCGCAAGAAAAACATCCTATAAACGCGGTCTGTCTTCTGAGAAAGTTCGTCGATAGACGTTTTTCTTATGCAAGTCTTATACATTACGAGTAGAGTGGGCATTGTGGATGGGTTCAACGGATGAATTCGATTGACTAAGCAGCCATATAACCGGTGTGAATGAGACAAGAAAACAGCTGCCCGCCAGAATCGGAAGCAAGGACCATTCGGCGATGGAGTATCCAAGGAATGTCTGCCATCCGATGGCGATTAATCCGAGCAAATACGCCAAGCCGCTAATATGGATCAGTATTGGTTTAACCGCAGGATTGACGGATTTTCTCATGGACAGCCACGCCACAAAAGGGATCGCTTGCAGAGCATGGAACCCTAGTCCGTGCAGCCAGATGATATTACCGTCGATCCCGGTAAAGCGTCCCGAATTGATGGAGATCCATATGCCGGCTGCAAAAGATACCAGCACCGCGATCATGGCATAACGAATGCCGAGCCCGAGTTCCGGATGGGCTTGCATTACACGCTTGCGGAAGTACTGGGCGCCAAGGATCAGGTAGAATACGATAAGCAGAATCGCAACAGCAGGAAAAATAGCCGAGATGACATGATCAAAGGTCGAACCGTTCTGTACAAACCGGGGATCGACACCGCGGAAATTTTGAACGGTTTCGGCGAAATAGGAGAACAGAACGAGCGGAATATAGCACCAGCGGTAGATCGATTTGCTTCGAGGCCTCATACCGGAAACCGGTAATATGATGGCGGTTGATACGATGAAGATCCCCAGGGCCGCGTTGAAGGAAAACGCTTTGGAGATATCTCCATCAGGCGAGACAGGTCCTCCATTCACCAATACCCATATCCCGCATATTCCGGCTAACAAAAACCCGAGCAGCCCCGTCAGCAAAAGCCAAGTCTCCTGCTTATACAGCTTGATCGCCCGGTTCGTCGCTTCACGTGCAAGTTGATTCATATGAACGACACCCTCTCCGTAATGATGAATTGTTTATAATTTACAGGAGAATGGGGGTGACTTTAACGGGCTGAGGATGTAAGGGGACCCTGTACCCCGGAATGATTTCAAGGCTGGACTAAAGCCGGGGATGAAGCGAGTGTTAATCAGGACGGGAGAGAAACGGAGCCAGTTCTTTTTTACTAGATTAGCCACTAAGAAATGAACCTCTCGCTTGATTGCTCCTTTCCTGTATACCTACTAAAATTGAAAAATGTGGTTATTCACGAGATTGACCGGTTAATAGGTTTATGGAATTGAAATTTGCATTTAGACTGCCTGAAGAGCAGAGGCAAAAAGACAGAAGGGGCGTCCGTTTATGTCCAATCGAATTTTAGTTACACCCGAGCAGTTGGAGCAGGTATCCACGCAATTTGCGCAGTCAGGGCAACTTAGCAGCGATATGGTGGAGCGGCTCCAGCGAAGCATTCATGAAATGGAAGGCCAGTGGCAGGGGATGACCCGTGAGCGGTTTTTCGGGGATTACCAGCAAGCCAGGGCAACCATGATCAAGTTCGTAGAGTGCTTACAATCGATATCCACCGAACTGAAGCAAATTTCCGTCAAATTCCGTTCCACAGATGAGATGGTGAACGGTGCTTCCGCTGGAGGAGCAGTTGCCGGTGCAGGTATTCTGGCTGGTGCAGCCTCCGGAGCCGGAATCGCCACGGCAGCTGCAGCAGGCTCTGCAACCATGGCTTCCGGTGTTTCTGCAAAATCATCAAGTAACCCGCTGGATGCAGCACTTAAAGGAGTAAGTGTGGAAGGCAGCGTAATCAAGCATGAAGAGAATGGGTTATTTGCCAAAGCCATAACAGGCAGCGCAGGGGCCAGCCTTACCGAAGGAGCGCATGCCAGCGGGGCTGTTGTAGAAGCAGGCTATGCCAATGATCATGTCGAAGGATCGGTTAGCCTGGTTAAAGCCGAGGTTGAGGCAGCCGTCAAGGATGGCACGCTCAGTGTCGGGGCTGAAGCTACATTAAACAAGTATGAAGGCGGCGTGAATATTCCGCTTCCATGGACGGATAAGGAGCTGCATATCGGAGGCTCCGCTTCACTCGGCGTACTCGGCGCATCCGCTGAGGTGGGTAAGAGCGGTTTGAAGTTCCACGTGCCGTTAGGACCTGGAGCAAGCCTTGTCGGGCTCGGAGGAGCGATTACGGTAAAATAGAAAGGGGAGCACCGCCGATGAGCGATAAACAAAAACGGTTCAAATACATAATGGTGATCATTGCTGTTGTCGGTGTACTGGGCACCGTGATTCCCAACCTGCTTGACACAAGTTACGCAGCTGCGGAAAAAGCAGTCATTTGCCTATCCTTTCTCATTGGAGTACCGCTCGTTGTGTCGATTGTATATTGGATCGGTAAAAAAATATTGAAGGGTTGATCAACATGGAACAGCATGAGCAAACGGAACAGAAGCTGCTGCCAATCGGATCTGTAGTCAAGTTCAAGGAATGGGACCAGACGCTGATGATCTATGGTCGAATGCAGAACGACTCCAAGACGTTGAAGCGTTGGGATTACGTGGCCTGCTTCTACCCTCACGGGAATCTGACCGCGGATTCCAATATCTTTTTCAACCATAAAGACATTTCGGAAATTGTATTTATGGGTTACGTCAATGAGGAAGAAATTGCGTTTCGTGATGCATTGATCGAAGGAATTGCGAAGGCGGATCAAATGGCAGCCGCAGTCCCGAACAAATCATAGTTTCAACATATAGCAGCTCTGTTCAGAGGCAACTCTGACAGGGCTGCTTTTTTTGTTTGTAACAGATTCACAATGCGTAATCCTAAATAAACACATATAAATCTGTGTTTATTTTTGAAAATATACTATTCAAAGATAAACGGGCGTGATATTATGAGAAACAAGTGAAAGCAAATTCATATGGTCAATCGGAGGGGAAACTTCATGGTTCAAAGCTTATGGGAACAGTCAAAGGCACAGCAGGCACAAAATACATTGGATGAGCTGGTCTACCGTTCGAATTTAATCGGTTCCGACCGGCGTGTATGCAACTGGGGCGGCGGCAATACATCCAGCAAAACAACGATTCAGGATTTTCGCGGCAAAGACATAGAGGTTATGTACGTAAAAGGCAGCGGATCGGATCTGGCTACCATGAAAGCGGGCAATTTCACAGGCTTGCGGATGGAGGACATCCGGCCATTATTCGAAAGGGATTCGATGTCGGATGAAGAGATGGTGGCTTACTTGGGTCACTGCATGGTCGATGCGAAGCACCCGCGCGCATCCATTGAAACGCTGCTGCACGCGTTCTTGCCGTTTCCGCATGTGGACCATACGCATCCGGATGCCATTATCAGCTTATGCTGCGCCCATAATGGCAAAGAATTAGCCCGGGAGATTTTTGGCGACCGATTTGTGTGGGTGCCATACGTTCGCCCTGGATTTACGCTGTCTAAGATGATTGCCGAAGGGGTGTTGGCTAATCCGAAAGCCGAGCTTGTGCTTATGGAGAAGCACGGGCTTGTCACTTGGGGCGATACATCGGAAGCCTGTTACGCACAAACGATTCGTATCATTAGTGAAGCGGAGGCCTTCATCGAAGCACGAGTGAATAACGACAAGCTGTTCGGTGGCCGGAAGTTTGCGCCACTGGCCTCGGAAGTGCGCCGCAGCATTGCCGCCGAAGTGATGCCCGCGGTCCGCGGTGCCGTCAGCGATGTGAAGAAGATGATCCTGTCCTTCGACGATCAAGAGGATGTGCTGGACTTTGTCGGCGGTATCGATTCGCCGAAGCTGTCCCAAGTAGGCGCAGCCTGCCCTGATCATCTGGTTCATACCAAGGTAGTTCCTCTCTTCATCGACTGGACACCTGATGCTGAAGATGTCGAAGGCCTTAAGGCAAAGCTGATCGAAGGCATTGCAGCGTACAAAGAGCAGTATCAAGCTTATTTTGAACGCAACCATCATGAAGGCGACATCATGTTCGAGGCGGCTCCGCGCGTCATTCTTATTCCGGGCATCGGCATGATCAACACGGGCAAGAGCTGGGCGATGTCGCAAGTCAGCGGCGCCCTGTATCATCGGGCGATTGCGGTCATGCGCGGTGCGACGGCCCTGGGCGATTTTGTATCCCTGAGTGAAAATGAATCCTACAACGTGGAGTATTGGCCGCTGGAGCTGTATAAATTGAGTCTCGCACCGGCCGAAGCGGAGTTTTCGCGCCAGATCGCTTTTATCACCGGGGGAGCAGGCGGTATCGGAAGTGCCACGGCCCGCAGGCTGGTAGCTGAAGGCGCGCATGTCGTTTTGGCGGATTTGAACCTGGAAGGCGCGCAGCAGGTAGCCGAGGAGATCAATGCAAAATACGGGGAGAATCGGGCATTTGCTGTTAAAATGGATGTAACCGACGAAGAGGCCGTGAAACGCGCCTATCGAGAAACCTCCATCTCTTATGGCGGTGTTGACATTATCGTCAACAATGCGGGCCTTGCGACATCCAGCCCGTTTGACGAGACATCGCTGAAGGAATGGAACCTGAACATGAACGTGCTGGGCACAGGTTATTTCCTGGTTGCGCGGGAAGCCTTCTCGTTGATGAAGACACAGGGCATTGGCGGAAGCATGGTGTTTGTCGGATCGAAAAATTCGGTCTATGCCGGCAAGAACGTGACTGCATACAGCTCCGCAAAAGCACTGGAGGCTCATCTGGCTCGCTGCATTGCTGCGGAAGGCGGAGAATACGGCATTCGAGTCAACACCATTCTTCCGGATGCCATTCTGCAAGGCTCCGCGATCTGGAATTCGAACTGGAGAAACGAGCGGGCAGCAGCTTACGGGATTGAACCGGATCAGCTTGAAGAGCACTATCGTAAACGCACGACGCTTCTTGTCAACATCTATCCGCAGGATATTGCCGAAGGCATCGCTTACTTTGCATCATCAAGATCTTCGAAGACAACCGGCTGCATGCTGACAATTGACGGCGGAGTGCCTGCTGCGTTTACTCGTTAATGAAGATATGACGCATCTACCGCAAGAAATCAAGATTTCTTATTAAGATGGGAAGCTGGGTCAGAGATGACCTAGCCATCTTCATCATACGGGAGGAAATGGGATGAGGCAGGATGTTGCAAGGAACTTTGAAGAAGCGAAAAAGCTCTATGGGCAGCATGGAATCAACGTGGACGAAATTTTGACGGAACTTGAACGCATCAAAATCTCCATTCACTGCTGGCAAGGAGATGATGTCCGGGGATTCCTGTTCCGCGATCAGGAGCTGTCCGGGGGCATCTCCGTGACCGGGGAATATCCAGGTGCTGCAGGTACGCCGGAACAGCTGCGGGCCGATCTGGAAAAAGCGATGTCGCTCATTCCAGGTTCTCACAAGGTGAACCTCCACGCAATCTACGCGGATACCGACGAGACTGTTGATCTGGATCAGCTGGAGCCGAGGCACTTCCAATCTTGGGTGGATTGGGCCAAAGAGCAAGGAATCGGACTCGATTTTAATCCGACCTGCTTCTCCCACGACAAATCGAAAGATGGGTTTACGCTGAGTCATGCCGATCCGGCAATCCGTCAATTCTGGATTGAGCATTGCAAGGCATCGCGAAGAATCGGGGCTTACTTCGGCGAACAGCTGGGTCATACCTGCGTGACGAATATCTGGGTTCCGGATGGTTACAAGGATATGCCGGTAGACCGAATGGCGCCGAGGCAGCGGCTGAAGGATGCGCTGGATGAGATTTTTGCTGAAGATATTAATCCGCAATGGAACCTCGATGCCGTCGAGAGTAAACTGTTCGGACTGGGCTCTGAGGCTTACGTTGTGGGTTCGCACGAGTTCTACATGGGATACGGCATTCGGAACAACAAGCTGATCTGCCTGGATGCGGGTCACTTCCATCCAACCGAGAGCATTGCCGGCAAACTGTCATCGCTTGCCCTTTTCACCGATGGACTTCTCCTTCATGTCAGCCGGCCGATGCGCTGGGACAGCGATCATGTCGTCATCATGGATGATGAACTGACCGAGATTGGACGCGAGCTGGTGCGCAATAACCTGCTGGATGTTACCCATATTGGACTGGACTTTTTTGATGCCAGCATTAACCGTATCGCCGCGTGGGTTATCGGGACACGAAATACGATAAAGGCGCTGCTGCGTGCCAAGCTGGAGCCTGTCGATCGGCTGAAGCAGGCCGAACTTGAAGGCGATTACACGACCCGCCTGGCGTTAACGGAAGAGTTTAAATCTTATCCGTTTGGAGCGGTGTGGGATTATTACTGCGAACGTATGGGCGTACCTGTTAGAGAAGAGTGGCTGTCCGAAGTGAAACAGTATGAACAGGATGTATTGCTGAAGCGTACGCAAGCATGAGAAGAGACGGAGTATCACCCGGGCTCGTGCCTGAATCGTTGATAATGATCTGACAAGGAGGCTGGGAGCCTTGAGCGTTCTTGCATTTGATTTGGGAGCAAGCAGTGGCAGGGCCATGCTGGGCCAATGGAACGGCCGAACCATCGACGTAACGGAAATTCACCGGTTCCCGAACGATCCGGTTCGAATCGGCGACCGTTTCCAATGGGATATATTGCGGATCTACCACGAGATGAAGCAGGGCTTGCTCCGATTGAAGGGACAGCATAGCCCGCCGACGAGCATCGGTATTGATTCCTGGGCGGTGGATTTCGGACTTCTGGATCGGAGTGGGGAGCTGCTCATGAATCCGTATCATTATCGGGACACGCACACGGATGGCGTGATGGAACAAGTCTTCCGGGAGGTGCCGCCTGCCGAGATCTTTGATCGGACGGGGATTCAGTTCCTCTCATTCAACACGATCTATCAGCTGGCTTCCTTGCAGCGGCAGAAGCCCTACCTGCTTCAAGAAGCCGAGCGTTTTCTTATGATTCCCGATTTGCTGCGCTACTTCTTGACCGGCGAGATGGCGAATGAATTTACGAACGCTACCACAACGCAGCTCTATAACCCGCTTTCGGCGAGCTGGGATGATCATCTCTTGAAATCATTGAATATTCCTCATAAGTTATTTCATCCTGTTGCTCAACCCGGTACGCATGTTGGGGCTCTGAGATCATCCATTACGGAGGAACTGGGGATCCCGCCGATTCCGCTCTATACGGTTGCAGAGCATGATACGGCTTCCGCCGTGGTCGCGGTTCCGGCTCTGGAGCGTTCGTTTGCTTACTTAAGCTGCGGTACCTGGTCGCTGATGGGAACTGAAGTCGATCAGCCTGTCATTCATGAACGGGCCAGAGAGCTGAACTTCACGAATGAGGGAGGAGCCTACGGCACGTACCGACTGCTCAAGAATATCATGGGACTTTGGATTCTGCAGGAATGTCAGCGGACCTGGGGACGAGAAGGGTTAACGTACTCCTATCCCGAATTGGTTAAGATGGCGGATGCGGCGCCTGCATTTGCATGTTTTATTGATCCCAATGATCCCGTATTCCTCCCAGCCGGAGATATGCCGAAGCGGGTAGTGGAATATGCGGCGCGCACAAACCAGAGCGTTCCGCAGGATGTAGGCGCTCTTGTACGCTGCATTATGGAGAGCCTGGCCATGCAATACCGTTATGTGCTGGAGCTGACCGAGGAATTGTCGGGGCAAAAATTTCAGGGCTTGCATATGGTGGGCGGTGGCATTCATAATGAAACATTATGCCAGTGGACTGCGAATGCGATAGGGAAACCCGTATGGGCTGGACCTGCGGAGGGCAGTGCCATCGGCAATATGGTCGTGCAGTGGATCGCACAAGGCGAGCTGTCCGATATATGGGAAGCACGCGCAGTCATTAGAGAGTCCTTCCCGGTCAAGACCTACGAGCCGAAGGAAACTTCCTTATGGGAGGAGGCTTACGGGGTGTTCGGTCAGCGAACCGGGAAGAGATAGAATATACGAACAGTAAGGATGGGCGGTATGATGCTGGTTGCAGAACGATATGAGAAAATAGTACAGTTGGTCAACGAAAGAGGGAGCATCCGAGTCTCCGAGCTGAGTCAGCTCTGCGGTGTAACGGAAGAAACGATTCGCCGCGATCTTGACAGGCTGGAGCAAGCAGGGCGCCTGCGCCGTTCCCATGGCGGAGCGGTTAGCGTGAAGGATCAACCGGAAATTCAGCGGTCGCAGCCGGAAATACCGTATGCTGAGCGGGAAATCATGCATGCGCTGGAGAAGCAGCGGATCGCGGAGGAAGCGGTCAAGCGAATCCATCCGAATGATCGCATCCTGCTGGATGCAAGCTCTACGGCTTGGTACATGGCAAAAATCATACCGGATATTCCGATTACCGTGCTGACAAATTCGATTAAGGTGGCTGCTGAGCTGAGCACCAAGGAGAGGGTTCAGGTGATCTCCACAGGCGGCATTCTGGCTCATCGTTCCCTGTCCTTTGTCGGTCCGCTTGCGGAACGCTCGCTGGATGCTTACTACGTGGATAAAGCCTTTCTATCATGCAAGGGTGTGCATATCGAGCGGGGCCTTAGCGAATCCAATGAGCTTCAGGCGAGAATCAAACATAAAATGATCGGAATGACAGATGAGACCATTCTGCTCGCCGATGCCAGCAAATTCGGCACGCAGGCTTTTGCGCAGGTTGCCGATCTATCCCAAGTGAATCTGATCATTACCGATCGCAGATTGACGGAAGAGGAAGCGGCACCTTATCGAGCTTTGGGCATCAAGATCGAATCTGTATAGAGCAAGCTTCTATAACATATCAACATGGAATCCCCCCGTTCCGGGGGGTTCTTGCTAGAGGCCGATTTTCCGGTCCATATCCTGATGATTAGCGGGGTGAAGATGTTGAAGATTTCATTATTTGTCACTTGTCTCAGCGATGCCTTGTTCCCGCGGGTAGCTGAATCGATGGCAAGATTGCTGGCAAGATACGGCGTGCAGCTGGAATTTCCGGAAATCCAGACTTGCTGCGGCCAACCGGCCTACAACAGTGGTTATTGGGATGATGCTCGCATCAGTGCCAAGACGATACTGGACGCTTTTGACGACAGCGACTTTGTTGTGTCCCCTTCCGGCTCCTGCACGTATATGATTCATCATTATCCGGATTTGTTTAAGGACGATCCCTTATACTTGGATAAAGCGAAAGCGCTTCAATCCAAATGCTATGAGTTTACGCAATTCCTGGTTGACGTGCTGGGCGTGACCGATGTAGGTGCCGTTTATCCGCAAAAGGTAACCTATCATCCATCCTGTCACGGAAGCCGCCTGCTCGGGGTTAAGGAGCAGCCAATGAAACTGCTTAGTCAAGTCAAGGGACTGGAACTTGTTCCCTTGCCATTCGCCGAGGATTGCTGCGGGTTCGGCGGAACGTTTGCCGTGAAAATGGCGGACATTTCGGGGGCGATGGTCACAGAGAAAAGCGATCATGTGCTGGAGACCGAGGCGTCCGTGCTTGTCGGTCTCGATATGGCCTGCCTTATGAATATTGCCGGCAATCTGCGCCACCGGGGCGAGAAGGTTCAGGTCAAGCATTTGGCCGAGCTTTTGTATGAGGGGGTGAGCGTGCATGAGCACAGCTGAATCGAAAGTGCAAACGGTTAAGGAACGAGCAGGTTACGCCCTCAATAATGATTTTCTGCGCAATGCGGTGAAGTTTACGACAGAGCGGCTGCGGCTCGGCAAAAAGCTTGCGTCGGAGGAGCATGGCAACTGGGATGCATGGAGGGAACGGGGACGCCAAATTCGGCTCCATACTATCGCTCACTTGGATTATTATTTGAATGAGTTTGCTGAGCAGGCCAGGGCGAACGGAGCCTATGTCCATTTTGCGGAGACGGCGGAAGAAGCAGTCGCGATCTCCCTTGAGATTGCGGAGCATAAGTCGGCAAAGTCTGTCGTGAAATCAAAATCAATGGTGTCCGAGGAGCTGCATCTGAACAAGGCGCTCGACTCGATCGGAGTGGAGGCCGTCGAAACGGATCTCGGCGAGTATATTATTCAGCTCGCGGATGAAACGCCTTCTCATATCATCATTCCCGCCATCCATAAGAACCGTTACCAGATCGCGGAGCTGTTGTCCGCAGAGGCAGGCGAACCGCTGCCGCCCGATACGGCGATTATGGCAGGTTTTGTCCGCATGAAGCTGCGAGAGAAATTCCTTGAAGCGGACATTGGCATGACGGGGTGTAATTTTGCGATCGCCGAGACGGGCTCGATGGTGTTGTTCGAGAATGAAGGCAATGCACGCATGGTGACAACGGTGCCAAAGACACAAATTACCCTGATGGGCATGGAGCGGATTATTCCGTCATGGGCGGATCTCGAAGTCATGGCTACCTTGCTGCCGCGTTCGGCGACCGGTCAGAAACTGACGGTATACATGTCCGGTATCAGTGGTCCGAAAAGAGAACTGGATGCCGATGGACCGGACGAAATGCATATTATCATCATTGATAACGGACGTTCTCTCCAGCTCGGCGACCCCGAATTTCAGGAGCTGCTTAACTGCATACGCTGCGGCGCCTGCCTGAATGCCTGTCCCGTATATCGCCATATAGGCGGGCACGCCTATGGGGGCACGTATAGCGGCCCAATCGGTGCCGTATTAACGCCTGCCTTAAACAAGAACGTCGCGGAATGGGACGATATTGCCAACGCATCCAGCCTGTGCGGCGCCTGTTATGAAGCGTGCCCCGTGAAAATTCCGCTGCATGATATGCTGGTATCCCTGCGCCGCCGGAAGATTGAGGCCGGGCGCGGTGACAAGCTGGAAGCGATGGGAATGAAGGGCTTCTCGGCGATCATGGGGAATGCCAAGCGTTATCGCAGCGTGGTATCCCTCGGAAAGTGGGGCCAGAAATTGGTGGTTCGAGGCGGTGAGATTCGAACGCGGATCGGACCTTTGAAGGGGTGGAATTCATACAGGGTAACCCCAAGTCTCCCCAAGCAATCCTTCCGTGATCAATGGCCGGAGATGGAGCAGGATATTCGCGGAACCTCCGGGACAATGGACGCTGAAATCGCAAACCGATTGAAGGAGCGGCTTCAGCAGCAGAAGTTCGGAAAGGGGGAGAAAGCCCATGACTAACGAAACCGATCGCAGCTGGCTGAGCCGTCTTGAAGAACAGTCTCGCAAGAAGCAGGAGCAGTTCATGGATGGAATTGCCGCGAAGCTGGGCAGAAGCCGGGTTCGCACCGCTCCGGAGCATCCTTTCCGCGGTGCCCCCGATTTCTGGAATGAGTTTGAGTGGCCGCTCGAGGAGAGGATTACGCAGTTTACCGCCAACTTTGAAGCGGCAGGAGGCCATGTGGTAAGGCTGAGCCACCGCGAAGAGGTCAGCCGGTTTATTAGGGACAAAGCGATGGAGATGAGTGCGGCTACGATTCTTCGTCAGCAGGAAGACGCGCTGGACCGCCTGGGGCTGGAAGAGAGCTTGCCGGAGGCGCTTGTTCTCTCCTGGAATGAGGCAGCGGACACGGACTGGAGGGCTGTCGCTGCCAGAGCCGATTTTGGTGTCGTCATGGCGGATTATGCTGCGGCTTACACCGGTTCGATTACGGTGAAATCGGCTCCGTATAAAGGACGTTCGGTCAGCCTGCTGCCGACCGTGTTGATAGCAATCATACCAATAGAGCGAATGGTTACCCGACTAGGCGAGATTCTGGTTCAGTTTGATCAGGCCGGACGCGAGCAGCTGCCGGCGGGAATCCATTTCATCTCGGGCCCGAGCCGTTCCGCGGATATCGAGAACGATCTTACGATTGGCGTTCACGGGCCAGGCATTGTGTACGCCCTGCTGGTCGATTGCTATGAGAATTAACGAATAACACAGGTTACAGGATTAGCCCCAAGCAAGAGCAGTTACGACATGCTCATTGGCTTGGGGCTAATTTAAGATAAGGGAATGTATAAGTTTGCAGTAGAACACTGATAATCGATAAGTTTCCTCTGAATGCAGTCTGTCAACTGTGGAAGCACGTCGATAGATGTTTTTCTTAAGTATGCGGTTATTTGCCCCTGCGTGTCAGTTCGGCCAGCCGGTCCCATTGCTCATGGGTCACTTCCGCCAGGTCGTTGAATTGTCCCGCACCCTGCAGCCATTCGCCGCCATCGATGGTGATCACGTCACCATTAATATAACCGGCATAATCGGAGATGAGATACGCGGCGAGATTAGCTAATTCCTCTGCATCCCCTACGCGCTTTAGGGGGATGCGGTCGATCATCTTTTGCTCCAGGTCCGGCGTGGGCGATAATCTTGACCATGCGCCTTCGGTCGGGAATGGACCCGGGGCGATCGCGACTTGACGGATCCCGTAACGGGCCCACTCCACCGCGAGGGAACGCGTCAGCGCAAGCACGCCCGCTTTTGCGGCTGCAGAAGGGACCACATAGCCAGAGCCTGTTGAAGCATATGTTGTGACGATGTTGAGCATCGTTCCGCTTTTGCCCTGCTCAATCCAGCGTTTGCCGACTTCAAGGGTTGCGTAGAAGGTGCCGTGCAGCACGATGTTCAGCACGGCATCTACAGCCCGAGGAGAGAGGCGCTCGGTGGGGCTGATGAAGTTCCCGGCTGCATTGTTGACAAGCACATCAATACCTCCATAATGCTGCTCTGCTGCATCAACAAGAGCCGAAATCTGCGCAGGGTCTCGAACGTCGCAGCTTTTGTACCATACCTCGCAGCCTTGCTGTTTTAATTCTTCAGCGGTCTGCTGTAGAACTTCCTCCCGACGTCCGCATATGGCGAGTTTAGCGCCAAGCTGCGCGAACTTCTCTCCCATGGCCCGACCAAGGCCAGTTGCGCCTCCCGTGATCAATACGACTTTATTTTGAAGCAAATCGTCCGTGAACGGTCCCATCGATGGTTCTCCTTTCAAGCAGATATGGAATAACGAAGCGGATTCTCGTAACGCGTCCTATATTCAGCAGGCTGCATCAACCACTTTTTTAATATCGAAAATGCAACCGCTTACTTCCAGCGTAACATGGTTAACACTTCCAGTCATCACATTCTTGTTTCAGAATGCCCTTGCTTGGTTAGGTTAATAAGAAATGCTGGTTAAAACGATACATAGTCGTAAATTCTACATCTTATATATCACACTGCCACCTGACCCTGGGATTTTGATTACATCACGAGATGAGGAACCTGACATGATTCTGAAATCACTGACGGAGCGGCTGATTCTTAAGACGATAACGGGCAGTACTTCTGTAGATATCACGAACCTGGATACAGATTCAAGAGAGATCCGGCCTGGCGGCTTGTTCGTCTGTGTTCCAGGCTTTCACGTTGACGGTCATGACTATGCCCGGCATGCGATACGTAACGGCGCTGTTGCCATTGTGGCTGAACGGGAGCTGCCGGGACTTCCAGGAGACGTTACACATATAACGGTACCGGATACCAGAAGAATTCTGCCGATTCTTGCAAACGCCTTTTTTGGAGATCCCACGCAGCGATTGAAACTGATCGGAATTACCGGGACAAACGGCAAGACAACGACAACCCACATGGTAGAAAAGATACTGAACGACGCTCACCGCAAAACGGGCATTATTGGCACACTGTATATGAAGATCGGAGATCATATAGAGAAAACGCTGAATACCACGCCGGATACGATCCAGCTGCAGCGTTATTTTCATACGATGGTCACCCATGGCGGGGCCTATGCCGTGTTGGAGGTGTCCTCGCACGGATTGGACATGGGGAGAGTGCGCGGATGCGATTTTCAAACCGTGGTCTTTACGAATTTGTCGCATGATCATCTGGACTTTCATCAGAATATGGAGAGCTATCGCAATACGAAG
The DNA here is from genome assembly GCF_050279985.1 of Paenibacillus sp. NPDC093718. Lineage (NCBI taxonomy): Bacteria > Bacillati > Bacillota > Bacilli > Caryophanales > Paenibacillaceae > Paenibacillus > Paenibacillus sp. NPDC093718. Next base: position 200,790 of record NZ_JBNNUS010000001.1, on the reverse strand, counting down.
GAGCTGTTGTTCGCCCAGTTGGGCAATAGTAACCGTGACATGCTAAAGAAGGCGATCCTGAATGCGGATGATGAAGCATCGTCCTATTATGCAAAACGTACATCCGCACAGATTGTAACCTATGGCATTCGTAACGAGGCTGATGTTCGGGCAACGCATATTCAAAACATGCCGGAGGGCTGCAAGTTTCATGTAGAAACGCCATGGGGACACGGCGACTTCAGTCTGAAGGTGCATGGTGTTCACAACGTGTATAACGCGCTGGCCGCCATGACCACTTGCTTGCTGGAAGGGATACCGCTTGAAGAAATCTGCAGAAGTCTACAACAATTTGCAGGGGTTCATGGACGATTTCAAGAAATAGAGACGGGACGAAGATTTCGCGTGGTTGTGGATTATGCGCATAATCCGGATGGGCTTAAGGCAACATTGCAATCGGCCAAGGAAATTACGGCGGGCAAAATGATATGCGTGATGGGCTGTCGGGGCGAAAGAGATCGGTTGAAACGTCCGATCATGGCGGACATTGCAGCTTCATATTCGGATTATGTGTTGTTCACGACGGACAATCCGTTCTCAGAGGATCCTGAGCAGATTATGGCTGAGATGCTGGGAGGCTTAACCTCGCATGAGGCAGGGAATTGGGAGGTTATCCTGAACCGTAAAGAAGCCATTCAACGAGCTGTGGAATTGGCTGGTGATGAGGACAGAATCATTATTACCGGACGAGGACATGAGACCCGTTATGTAGCAGGCAGCCAGATCGAATCGTTTAGCGATGAGGATATTGTGATGAGTTCATTACAGGACATGGAGCAAGGCATCCAGATGATGACACCGGAGCTATAAAATTACCCGGGAGGTGCTGGATTTTGAAACAAAAGGGGCTTGGCGCTGCGATAACCGCGGTTATACTGCTTCTCGCTGCTTGTACACAGTCCCCCCCTGCTAAGGAAGAAGGGGGGCAGGAAGACCATCGGGAAGAGAAAATCGATTCCTCTTATCATGTGCTTGCAGAGCAGTTGAGGACACCTTGGTCGATCGATTTTGACGGCGATACGATTTATGTCAGCGAGCGGGAAGGGAATATCGTTCAGATCAAGGGCGGCACATTAACCAGGCAGTCGGTACAAACGGAGAAGCCGGTCGCCCATCAAGGAGAAGGCGGATTTCTGGGCTTTGCGTTAGCCCCGGATTTTCAGGATTCCGGCCATGCCTTTGCCTACCACACCTATGATCAGGATGGAAAGATTATGAACCGGCTGGTTCTGCTGGAGTTGAAGGGAAGCCAATGGACGGAGTCGCAAGTCTTCCTGGAGCGTATTCCCGGCTCTAATGTGCATAACGGAGGCAGAATTGCGATCGGACCCGACGATATGCTCTACGTAACGACAGGAGATTCGGGAGAAGGAGAGCTTGCGCAAAACCAGGAAAGTCTAGCAGGCAAAATCTTGCGATTGACGCTGGAAGGCAAGGTCCCGGCGGATAATCCGACCGCAGGCTCTTATGTCTATACGCTAGGCCATCGGAATTCGCAGGGCTTGGCTTGGAATTCGGAAGGTGAATTGTACAGCTCAGAGCATGGACCGTCAGGTACGCCTGGCGGACACGATGAGATTAATGAGATCACGGCTGGCAGCAATTACGGCTGGCCCGAGATCTATGGCGATAATAGGTTGGAAGGCATGGAGCTCCCGATTTACCATAGCGGCGAAACGGCAATCGCACCTTCCGGCATCGCTTTTGATGAGCAGGACCGCTTGTACGTGGCGACTCTTCGCGGCCAGATGTTGTACCAACTTCGGCCAGAGAACGCCTCGCTTGAGGTCGTATTGGAGGGTGAAGGCAGATTAAGAGACGTCAAAGTCCATGACGGCAAAACCTATGTCATTACCAACAATACGGATGGCCGGGGTGTGCCTTCCGAACAGGATGATCGCCTGCTGGTGCTGAAATAATTCAAAGAATTGTACATGTCTTGCGATTTAAAAGAATAGAATAGAACAAGTACATTAAGAAAAACGTCTATCGACGTACATTCTCAGAAGACAGACCGCATATAGCGGAAGTTTTTCTTGCAAGACAAGGTGGGTAAGCCTCTGAAGTTTATACTTTCTTATCTCTTAACAAAAAAGGCCCCTTCCCGTATGGAAGGAGCCTGATGTGGCAATAACAGATATTATGTTTGCTTGGCTTCGGTTTGTTTTCGAATACGGTATACACATTTTTTGTCGCCCTTGGCAAGGCACTCGGTACGTTCCACATCCGCTTCCAGCAAGGATTGAAACAGGTCAAGCTCACAGCGGCATGCGTGTTGGAACCGGTTGGCTACCTGGGATATAGGGCAATTCAGTTCCTCGAGGAGATATTCTTCCTCGGTGACTTTTTTGTAATCCACCATATATCCGTTGTCATTCTGAATCTGAGCAAGGGCAGCAACCCGATCTTCGAGAGCATCGGCTTTCACCGTAGGCGTATACTTGTTCAGCAATGTATCCTTACGCTTGTCGAACAGCCGTGAAATCATTTCGTCACCGGCCTCATCCTGCAGCTCGTTCAGCAGATCGAGTGCAAGCGCATGATAGTTCTTAGGGAAAAAATCCTCTGCGGATTCAGTAAGACTGTATAAGGAGACGGGTCTTCCCATCGGCTGTTTCACGGTTCGATAGGTGATGTAACCCTCACTCTTCAAGCTTTCCAGATGGCGCCGGACGGCCATGCCTGTTATACCCAATGCCTCGGTTATGGATTTTGTGCTGAGTTCACCATTTATTTTTAACATTTGCATGATATACTCGCGGGTACTGTATGCGACTTCTTGATCCACTATTATCACCGCCTTGTTTCTCGATGAATGCTTTCTTTTTCAACTAAAAAGGTTAAAAAGCAATATGTCTCATCTTATGTCTTTACCATCTATAAGTCAACCGGAATTGGCAGTTTTTGAGGCTATCATCACGCGGTTTATTGACAATTGGCATGATTAACCACATAATTATGATATATTTTAGTATAAAAAGTATAGAAACCAAGGAATGGATGAAGATTGAGCTTTTGCAATGATAGACGGTCGAAAGATTGAAAGATTATTACACTCTGGAAGGTGGAATGACGGATGTATGTTATTGGCTCAGCTTGTATCGAAGAGAAAGCGGGAGAATGCGTTGACGTTTGCCCTGTGGATTGTATAGAAGAGGGAGATGACCAGTTCTACATCGATACCGATATTTGTATCTCCTGCGGGGCTTGCGAAGCGGCTTGTCCGGTGGCGGCCATTTTCTATTTTGAGGATCTACCGGAAGACCAAAAGCATTATTTCGATAAAGCGGTTGAATATTACAAGAACAAGTAGGGCGCTCGGGCGCTCCGGTTTGAGGCTATCAGACGCTCCGGTTTGAGGCTATCCGCTCTGTTGTCCGCCCGTTTCCGGATTGGAAATAGGTGGGGTAGAAACGGACTCCCAAAGGATCGGCTATCCTCAAACCTCCGCTGGGTGGGTAAAGATCAAAAGAAAAGATCAAAAGACTAAAGATAAGAGACTAAGGGACTTAGAGATTAAAGATTAAAAGAGTAAATAGAAGACTAGGATTGCAAATAATAAACGCTTCGAGATCAATTAAAGAAGATATAAATCAACGGAATCATGAACATATTAGGTTAGGGTCATAATGAAAACAAAACTGTTCTAAATACATAAGCCATCCGGGATCATTCGAGGCCCCCTCGAATTAATTTCTCGGGTGGTTTAATTCGTTATGGGCGGATCATGTAAAGAAGCACTTAAAGACCTAGGACCATACCGAAAATACGAAATATTTCCTCCTTTTGAAGCCATCCGGGATGAAGAATGTTCCAATCATTCTCTTCTTGGGTGGCTTTATTCATGAGTTGAAGGGCGGTGTTATCTATATTTAGAAGGTTCTGCGTCAAGTTGATGTCATATTGTGCGCGCAGCGTGGTCATTTGTATGTATACACGAGATTGAATTTCTTTCGCAAATTGATGAAACACTTACATTTCCAGAAACAAAAAAATAATAATTTAAATGTGTCATATATATTGACACATTTACAAAACACGTTTTATTATTAATATCACTGGAGAATAAAAATAATAAATTTGATAATAATCACGGTTTTTTGATGATTTCAGATCGTTTTATTTGGAAAAATGATCTTATTAATCTACTGGTGAAATTAAATAGGGGATGTCTTCATGAAAAAGCATGATCAAGACTTTATGAAGCGGCAGAACAGACTCACAGTATTCCAAATCATCAAGAACGAACAGCCGATTTCAAGAGCAGCTATTGCCAAACAGACGGGAATGAGTCCGACAACGGTCAGCAGGATCGTATCGGAGCTGACGGAAGAAGGGTATGTTCACGAAACAGAAGAACAAGCCTCGGCCGGACGTGGAAGAAAATCCTCCTTAATAAGACTGCTGGATACGGCGGTCATCTCGATCGGCGTTGAGCTTGATCGCCATCAAGCCAACATCGGATTCATCGATGTTCAGGGAAGTGTATTGTGCAGCGGCAGTTTTCCGAGATCGCCGGAGGATACGGCAGAAGCCACGGTAGTCCGAATCGCGGACACCATTGAAGAACTCATCTCGGAATGCGATATCGATCGCAGACGGGTGGTGGGGATTGGCGTGGGACTGCCGGGCATCATCGATGTTGATGCCGGCGTGGTCAATTTCTCGGTACAGCTTGGTTGGAAGAATGTGAGGCTTGCCGAGAGGCTCAAGGAATTAACCGGGCTTCAAGCGGTGGTAGACAATGAGCTGAAGGTAAAGGCATTGGCGGAGCAGCTTAAGGGTTCGGCTTACGGCTCTAACCGGACGGTTCTCCTTGGGTTCGGTAATGGCGTAGGCTCAGCGCTGATCCTGGAAGGGGAAATTTACCGCGGGGTGACGAACAGCGCGGGTGAAATCGGGCACACGACCGTGGACCCTGAAGGTATGATGTGTGACTGCGGAAAAGCCGGTTGCCTCCAAACTTATATCAATATACCTTCCTTATTGTCTGAAGCCAGCAAAATAAAACCTGTTCGCACGATTGAAGAACTGTTCGCGGAGAGGCGAGCTGGAACACGATGGGCGACCTATTTAATCGATAGAGCCCTTGCGTATATGGCCATTACAATTAATAACGTCGTCAGCATGTATAATCCGGACAGCGTCATTTTGAGCGGCGAGATTTTGGACAAGTTCCCTGAAGTTTACGAAGAGATCACCGATTTGTGCTACTCGCAGTATATCTGGGAACCGCTTCAGGATTCCTTTACGATTGTCCGCTCCGAGCTTCACGAGCATGGGGTCATCATCGGGTCTGGACTTGTCGCACAGGATCGTTACTTTCAATTGAATTAATTCATCTGGAGATCGGGGGAGCAAAATCATGGGATTTGTGCCATTGGTAGAGGAATATCGCGGAAACGTACTGGAGAACGTCCATTACGGAGCGATCAGTGTTGTAGACGAGAACGGTAATGTGGTTTACGCAGCGGGTGATCCGCATCATATGACTTTTCTGAGATCGGCGGCTAAGCCGTTCCAAGCCATACCTGTGATGAAACGCCGGATTGACGAAGTGTACGGACTAACTGGGGAAGAAACGGCATTGTTTGCCGCTTCCCACAGGGGTGAACGCTTCCACATTGATGCTTTGGAATCTATTTTGAAGAAAACCGGGATTCAGGAAGAAGCGCTTCACTGCTGCGCAACTTATCCACTGAACGAGGATGCCAAGGCGCAGCGCCATCGGGATCATGAGGACAAACGTCGGATCTTCCATAACTGCTCGGGCAAGCACAGCGGCTTGATCGCTTTGTGTAAGCATATGGGCTGGGACGAGAGCACGTATTACAAGCCGGAGCATCCGGTTCAGCAAGAGATCATTGAGACGCTGGCCTATTTTGCCGAGGTTCCGGTTTCCTCGATCCCGCAAGGCATTGACGGCTGTGGCCTTCCCATCTTCGCGCTTCCGCTGGACCGTATCGGATACGCCTTCCTTAAGCTGGCTTGCCCGGATTTGATCGAAAATGCGGAGACTGCCGAAGCAGCTGCCAGAATGGCAAAACGGATGAATGAGTATCCGGATATCATTGCAGACACCAAGTTTGTGTGCTCAGCCTTGCTCCGGGACCACAATCTGACTGCCAAGGGCGGCGCCAAAGGCGTGTACGGCATCGGTCTTCGGAAAGAACGCTTGGCGATCTCGCTTAAAGTGTCCGATGGCTCTGAGCAAGTATGGCCATGCATCATCGCTTCCATCCTGGAGCGCCTGGGTTACAGCGATCAGGCTACGATCGACCGCTTGTATGCGCTGGTTCCGAATGAGATTTTCAATGATGGCGGTACGCTGGTTGGAAAGCGACGCGCGGTGTACGAATGGAATGTTTAAGCCGTGAGGAACTCAAGGCGATCGGCAGGATGTTAAATGCCGAAGCGGCGAGTGAATCTATAGATATTCACTACATCAAAGGGGGAGTAAAACAATGAGATTCAAAGGTAGAACATGGTCACTGCTCATGCTGCTGCTCGCATTTACGATTGTTGCGGCAGGCTGCGGCGGAAACAGCGGAAGCGGCAAAGGGGCAAGTGAAGGCGGCGGCGAAAGCAAGCCGGTGACAAAAGATAACAAAGATGTTGTCATTGCGATTAACGCCAACTTCATTACGCTTGACCCTCACAATGCCGGAGACACGCACTCCATTTCCGGTGCACGCACGATGTACGAAGGTTTGATGGGCTTTAACGAGAAGATGGAACTCGTTCCTGTACTGGCTGAAGACTACAAGATCAGTGAAGACGGTCTGACGTACACATTCAATCTGCGCCAGAATGTGAAGTTCCATGATGGAACGGATTTCAACGCAGAAGCCGTAAAAGCCAACCTGGATCGCATCATGGATGAGAAGAACAACCTTAGAATGCGTAAAAGCTTCTCTGCCGTCGCCGATGTTCAAACTCCGGATGACCACACGGTTGTCATCACCCTTAGCCAGCCGTACAACGCTTTCTTAAACAAGACCGCGATGGCGCTGATGATCAGCCCGAAAGCGCTCAAAGAAAGTGCTGACATCACGAAGAATCCTGTAGGTACGGCAGCATACAAGTTCAAGGAATGGATTCAAGGTGACCGCCTTGTTGTTGTAAAGAATGAGGATTACTGGCAAGAAGGTCTCCCGAAGGTAGACAGCATTACGTTCAAACCGGTACCGGAGAACGGTTCCCGGATCGCGATGCTGAAAACGGGCGAAGCGGACTTCATCTATCCTATGCCGACTGAGCAGGTGTCCGAAGTAGAAGGCGATTCCAATATCGTCATTGACAAGATCGATTCCACGATCGTTCGGTATATTACCCTTAACACCATGAAGAAGCCTTATGACGATCTGAAAGTTCGTCAAGCCATCAACTATGCCATTGATAAAGATGCTTACATTAAAGTAGTGAAATCCGGACTGGGCTCGAAGTTGAAGTCTTCCATGTCTTCCATGACACAGCACTATTCCGAGCAATCCGGTTATGATTACGATCTGGAGAAAGCAAAATCTCTCTTGGCCGAAGCCGGCTATCCGGACGGATTCGAAGCAGAGCTCTGGGGAGAGAATGATTCCGAAACGGTAAAAGGCATGCAGTTCATTCAGCAGCAGCTGGCTCTTGTCGGAATCAAAGTTGAACCGAAACCGATGGAAGGTGCAACCCTGTCCGATCAGATTAACTCGGCTACACCGGAAAATGCAAAAATTCAAATGTGGTATGTAAGCTGGTCACCTTCGTCCGGTGATGCTGACGGTGCAACCAAAGGTCTGTTCAGCAGCGAGTTTTTCCCGCCGGCTGGTTCCAATACCGCTTATTACAAGAACGACAATGTAGACCAATGGATCAAGGATGCCAATGCATCCGTCAAAGCTGAGGATGCCAAAGAAATCTATGCCAACATCCAAAAACAAATCTGGGAAGACGCTCCTTGGGCATTCCTCGGGGTCGATCAGGTCATTACCGGCAAGAGAGCTTATCTTGAAGGCGTTAAAGCCCTTCCGGACGGATCGATCAGCGTGATCAACGCAGAAGTCAAATAATCAGGCAGCGAAGAGCTTGCTAAACGTATACCTTGTGGTGGGCCGCCTCTTGAATCAATAAGGAAGCGGCCCATCGTATTTTAAAAGCAGGCATGTTGAAAGGAGGCACATCCTTTGGGAAGATATGCAATTCAGAGGCTGCTGGGTGTTATCCCGCTGTTGTTCGTTGTATCCATTCTTGTATTTATGTTCATTCACCTTATTCCTGGAGATCCGGCACGACTTGTTGCAGGTAAGGATGCCACCCTTGAGGAGATCAACGGGATTCGAGAGCAGCTAGGCTTAAACTTGCCGCTATGGCAGCAGTATGTGAACTACATGAGTGATCTGTTGAAGGGTGACTTGGGTGTATCCGTTACTTCCAATCTGCCGGTAACGGACATGTTGGAAAGCCGGTTTTTCCCGACCATAGTCCTGACCTTTACCAGCCTTGGCTGGGCATTGGTTATTGGTCTGATCATTGGTATCATATCTGCCGTTAATCGCGGAAAATGGCCGGACTATATCGGAATGTTGACTGCGATATCCGGTATTTCCTTGCCCGGATTCTGGCTTGGCCTTGTACTGATTCAAATTTTCTCCGTTGAGCTGGGTTGGTTCCCAACAGGCGGTGTCGACAGCTGGCAATCCTATATTCTGCCTTCTTTTACGCTAGGGGCCGGGATTATGTCCATGCTGGCAAGATACTCCCGTACGTCGATGCTCGAAACGATGCGCGAGGATTATGTGCGGACCGGACGCGCGAAGGGTCTGCGGGAATTCGTCGTTGTCGGAAGGCATGCGCTTCGCAACTCCTTGATTCAGGTCGTAACCGTTGCAGGACTGCAGTTCGGATTTTTGCTGGGCGGTTCGGTTATGGTTGAGACCGTATTCAGTATTCCGGGCATGGGGCGTCTCTTGGTAGACTCGATCGCGTTCCGGGATTATACCGTCATTCAAGCGCTTTTACTGCTGTTTGCAGCCGAATTTATCCTAATTAACCTGATTGTTGATTTATTGTACGGTGTACTGAATCCAAAAATCCGGTATGCATCGAAATAGGAGGGGGAACTCATGAGCGACAATTCAACAGTGACGGTCCATTCCTCCGCGCCGGAGGATATGCTTGCAAAGAGCCAGGCAACTGGCAAATTCAGAGCGTTTACATCTAAATTCATGAAGCAAAAGCTTGCCGTAATATCAAGCGGATTTATCTTGTTACTACTTGTGCTGGCGGTGATCGGTCCGCATATCGTTCCGTATCCTCCGAATGAGCCCAACTACGATGCGATGATGCAAGGCCCGTCGGCTGCCCACTGGGCGGGTACGGATGAGTACGGCCGCGATATTCTGAGCCGCTTGATTGACGGAACCCGGTTGACCATGGCGGTCAGCTTAAGCGCGGTATTTATATCCGCAGTTCTCGGCACGATTCTCGGCCTGATCAGCGGCTACTATGGAGGCTGGATCGACCGTCTCATTATGCGGGGCAGTGACGTCATGTTCTCCTTTCCTGACCTGCTGCTTGCCATTGGAATCGTAGCGATTTTGGGGCCGGGATTATCCAATGTGGTGATCGCGGTGGCGGTCTTTGGCACACCGTCGTTTGCCAGAATCATCCGAAGTGTAACACTCTCCGCGAAGGAGTCTTTATATGTAGAGGCGGCAAGATCGATGGGTGCCAAGCATAACCGGATTATATGGAAGCATATTTTTCCCGAGACGGTTCCCAGCATCATCGTCAACGTGTCGATGAGAATCGGCGGCGCCATTCTGGCAGCTTCTTCGTTAAGCTTCCTCGGACTCGGGGCCAAGCCGACGGAACCGGACTGGGGCGCTATGCTTAGTATGGGACGCGATTACTTAAGCATTGCACCGCATATCGTGTACTACCCGGGACTTCTTATATTCCTGACTGTGCTTGCATTCAATCTGATCGGTGACGGACTGAATGATGCCCTTGATCCGAAGACAAAAAACTAATAGGGGGGATAGATCGTGACGCAAACATTGCTTGAAGTAAAGGGTCTCAAAACCGAATTCAAACGCGATGGCTCATCGGTGCTTGCCGTAGCAGGGGTCGATTTTCACATCAATAAAGGCGAAGTGCTTGGACTCGTGGGTGAATCCGGATGCGGCAAAAGCGTGACCTCCCTGTCCATCATGAGACTTCTTAAGGATACGCCCGGCCGAATATCCGGGGGCTCGGTAAGTTTTGAGGGCAAGGATCTCGTACAAATGTCGGAAAAAGAAATGCGCCGCTATCGCGGAAACGAGCTGGCCATGATCTTCCAGGAACCGATGACATCCCTGAATCCCGTCCTTCGTATCGGGAAACAGCTGGAGGAATCCATCATGCTGCACTTGGGATATAATCGCAAGAAAGCGCGGCAGCATGCCATCGACTCGCTCAAACTTGTCGGCATTCCGCGGGCGGACGAGGTCGTGGATGACTATCCGCACCAATTGTCCGGCGGTATGCGGCAGCGGGTCATGATTGCGATGGCGATGTCCTGCAATCCGAAGCTGTTGATTGCCGATGAGCCGACCACGGCCCTTGATGTCACGATTCAAGCTCAGATCCTAGATCTGATGAACCGACTCAAGACCGAGCAGGAAATGGGCATGCTGCTCATTACCCATGACCTTGGCGTCGTGGCCGAAATGTGCGACCGGGTGGTTGTCATGTACGCAGGCAGAGTCGTGGAAGAGGCAACGGTTGAAGAGCTGTTCGAGAATCCTCAGCATCCATACACCAAAGGGCTCATTAATTCAGTGCCCAAGCTTAGACAAAAGGTACGCCGTTTGGAATCCATTCCAGGGAATGTGCCGGATCTGCGGAACATGCCGAAAGGCTGCAAGTTTGCTCCGCGATGCCCGTTCGTAATGGAGCAGTGCCTCTCACAGGAGCCGGAGCTTCTCCCTGTCGCACATGAAGAACATCGTAAGAGCCGCTGCTGGCTGACACAGGAAGGTCACACGAAGGGAGGAGAAACCGCATGAAAGAAACACCTCTATTAGAAGTAAAGAATTTGCAGAAATCATTCACGGTGAAAAAAGGATTCTTCGGTACATCCAAGCAGCTTCGTGCCGTGGATGGAATCTCCTTCTCGATCCATAAGGGTGAGACCTTCAGTCTGGTTGGCGAAAGCGGCTGCGGCAAATCGACGACCGGCCGCCTGGTGACCCGTCTGCTTGAGCCGAATAGCGGCGAGGTGCTGTTTAACGGAACGGATATTAGCGGATACAATGAGAATCAGATGCGCCCGCTGCGCAAAGACATGCAGATGGTCTTTCAGGATCCATACGCTTCTCTTAATCCAAGGATGAAGGTCAAAGAACTGGTAGCAGAGCCCTTGCTGATTCATACCAAGCTGAGCACCAAAGAGCGGGACAAACTGGCCTGCGAGCTTCTGGAAACGGTCGGATTAAACAGTTTCCATGCCGAGCGTTTTGCTCATGAGTTCAGCGGCGGTCAGCGGCAGCGGATCGGCATTGCCAGAGCGCTGTCTGTGCGTCCGAATCTAATTGTAGCCGACGAGCCAGTGTCTGCGCTGGATGTCTCCATCCAATCGCAGGTGCTGAACCTGCTGCAGGATCTCCAAGAGGAATACGGCTTGACTTATCTGTTCATCTCCCATGATCTCAGCGTGGTTGAGCATATCAGCGACCGGATCGGCGTCATGTATTTGGGAGCTCTCGTGGAGACCGCCGATAAAGATACGCTGTATGACCGCCCGCTGCATCCTTACACTCAAGCGCTGCTATCCTCGGTACCCGTTCCGGATCCGAAGCAGAAGAAGGAACGGATCATTCTGAAGGGTGATCTGCCTAGTCCCGTGAATCCTCCGACAGGCTGCCGCTTCCATACACGCTGTCCTTCCTGCATGGAAGTGTGCAAACAGATTACGCCGGTATATCGTGAGGTTGAGCCGGGCCATCAGGTGGCATGCCATTTATATGACGAAGAAATCATGAAAAACGCTTAACAAACGCTTAACAGCGATGATTCTCTTATAGAGGAGGGAAGGCTCGATGAACATCACAATAGATGAAGCTCACCTGGCAGATACTTCGATTTATGTGGTTTATGAGGGCGAGGAGTCTCATTTTCGTTTAACGGAATCTCGAAAGCAGCGCATGACGCTGACGTGGTTCTATGGTCGCTCCGATCAAGAAGCGGATGATCTCGTTGTCGGCATGGGGCAGCGTTCGAAGCTGACGTTGGAGCAAGTGCGCAGAACAGGCGCATCAGCTGCGAGAGCATTGCTCAAGGAGAATAAAACAAGCGCAGCGCTGATTCGCCCCACAGTCCGCGGCGTCGGTGCATCTTCCCGGATTTCGATAGAGGAAGAACTCCAGGCGTGGGTTGAAGGCTGGATGTATGGACTATATCAATTCAATAAGCATCGCGGGGTTACGGCGAATCTGCAATCCCTGTCTCTTCATCTTCGACTAGAAGATTGGGAGGGGCTTTCCCGTGAAGATCTGGAAGCCATCATACAGACGGCAGAAATCCGGATCGAAGGGACGCAGTTCACCCGAGACTTGGTGAATGAGTCTCCAGAAACGTTAAATCCGGAAGCGTTCGTAGCGGTTGTTGAGGACCGTTTCAAGAAGGCACCCGTTCAGCTACATGTGTATCGCGGACAAGAGCTTCATGATCGGCGGATGAACGGTCTGATCGCCGTTGGTGCCGGCAGCAAATATGAGCCTGCCATGATTGAGATTACCTATAATGGGGTGGGTTCCGAGAAGGAGAGCCCTCATATTGTACTCATCGGCAAAGGCGTAACCTTTGATATGGGCGGCATGAACGTTAAAATCGGCCGAGACATCAGCGATGCTCGTATGGATATGGGAGGCGCTGCAGCGGTCGTGGGTGCCATGGATATTCTGGTATCGCAAAAAGCTTCGGTACGTGTAACGGCGCTGATCGCCGTTGCGGATAATTTATCGGGACCGGATGCGATGCTTCCTTCTTCCGTTATTCATTATCCGAATGGTCTAAGCGTTCAGGTCGCCAATACGGATGGGGAGGGCAGATTGATCATTGCGGATGCGCTGCTGCATGCAGCGAATCTTGGCGCAGATAAAGTGATTGATATCGCAACCCTCACCGGTAATGTCGGAGCCGCATTGGGCTTGGAGATTGCGGGCATCTGGGGCGATCCACAGATTACGGCCGATTTGGTTGAGATCGGGGAGCGTAATGGAGAGCGCGTATGGCCTATGCCGCTGATGGACGAGTACGAATCAGAGCTTAGAAGCGATTATGCCGATCTGAAAAATGTCGGTACGTCCACTTTGGCTGGCGCTATAACGGCTGCGCTGTTTATCCGTCATTTTGTGGCGGATTCCATGGAATGGGTGCACATCGATATGGCGGGCACGGTCCAGTACAAACGGGATTTCCCTCATTCCGCAGCGGGGGCTACCGGATATGGCGCGAGATTGCTCGCGGATTATGTGGAGAAGCAGTTTCTCCAAGCATAAAGAATCAACTTCAATAAGGAGTGACGATGATGCTGCTAGAAATTATCGCAACATGCGTGGATGATGCCATCACAGCAGAGCAGAATGGCGCAGACCGTCTGGAATTGATCACGGCGATCACCGAAGGCGGGCTTACGCCGGGAATCGGGCTCGTTGAAGAGGTTGTGAAAGCCGTTCAGATTCCTGTTCATGTCATGGTCAGACCTCATAGCAGATCCTTTGTGTACAACGAACATGATATAGCTACCATGATTGCGGAGGTGAAGGCGATCCGCAAGGCAGGCGCAGCTGGCGTAGTAATCGGCATGCTGACTCCGGAAGGAAAGATTGACGAGGTCTCCTTAGTCAAAATGCTGGAATGGACAGGTGATATGCAGGTCACGTTCCACCGGGCTTTTGATGAATTGGAGGATCAGTTCGAAGGGCTGCGTACATTGCAGAAATACCCGTCAGTTACCCGCGTCCTTACGTCGGGAGGACCGCAGCCTGCACCGCAAGCCATCCCAAGAATTCGGGAGCTCGTAGAACATACGGCAGGAAGCGAGCTTAAAATATTGGCAGGCAATGGCCTGAAGTGGGAAATCATACATGAATTTATCGACCAGACCGGCGTGATCGAGGTGCATTTCGGCTCCGCTGTCCGGTATGGCCGATCAGGGCTGAAGCCCATTGATCCGGTTGAGCTGCGATCATTGGCTGACAGCTTACATCAATAGAAGTAGCAAACCTATCGGAAACAGGTGAACAAAAATTGCAAACCGTATTGAATAAACAGCAAGAATTTGTGGTTGGCGTTGACCTTGGGGGTACGAAGATCGCGGCAGCGCTCTTTGATTCCGAAGGACAGCTGCTGTACCGGGAGCAAATGGAGACGGCAGGCGCGCGTACGGCCGAGGAAGTGGTCACGAGAATTACGAATATGATTCGCAGCGTCTCGGGCGGCCAATCGCTCCGAGGGGTTGGCATGGCTTCGCCGGGAACGGTTAACAGCCGGGAGGGCATTGTCATTCATGGGACGAATCTGCCGGAATGGACGAATGTTCCCCTCAAAGCATGGATGGAACGTGAGCTGCATACGGAAGTTCAGGTGCTGAATGATGCTAATGCAGCCGCATGGGGAGAGTATGTAAGAGGTGCTGGAAGAGGGGCGACGAACATGGTGTACGTGACGCTAAGCACCGGTATCGGTTCAGGCATCGTGCTGGATGGGAAGCTGTTCCTGGGCAGCAGTTCCTTTGCTGGGGAACTGGGACACCATATCATTGATCCCAGCGGTCCGCAGTGCAATTGCGGCAGCCACGGCTGCTGGGAGGTGTTTGCTTCAGGAACGGCCATCGGTCTTGAGGCTTCCCGCCGGATGCTCTCCCAACCGAGCGTCATAACAGAACTGGCTGCAGCCGATTCGGGGGTGAATGCCAAGCATGTGTTTGAGGCAAAACGTCTTCATGATCCTGTAGCCGTCGAGGTCATCGACCGTGCTATTTATTACATGGCGCTTGGATTGGTTAACGTCATTCACAGCTTTAACCCCGATCGCATCGTCATTGGCGGGGGTGTGAGCAGAGCAGGTGAGCTGTTGTTCCCGCAGCTGCGGGAAATGACGGATAAGCTGGTCATGCCATCCTATTTAGGAACGTACGAGATCGTTCCGGCAGGACTTCGGGACGATGTTGGTCTGGTTGGAGCTGCGGCTTTGTTCCAGTAGCATAGGCGTAAAGAGAATGATACGGATAGGATCAATGATGAATAGATACTAGACAGAGAGCGCTCGGAATGACGACGTAGTATCATGTTACCGAGCTAAAGAGAATTAGACAAAAGCCGCCCTTCTGAGGGCGGCTTTCCAATTATTCATAGAGAGCGGGAAACGGAGCGATCATTTTTTTGCGTCATAAGTCCGTAACATGTAACAAGTGATAGGCGTGAACCGTAAGCCGTCATCCGTTTGTGCTGGAGTCGATTTTTTTGGTTCCTGGTTAGGTTTGTTTGTATCCGACAAACAATAAACGGTTGCTCGCACTTTCCCGCCCGCCGGCGGAAACCGCCGGCTCCAAACCCGCACGTGGGGTGACCTGCAGGCTTGGAGCCGGCGGCTTTCGCTATTCCATGTACTTGGATGCGTCAAACGTAATCAGGGACGTATGATTGGCATGTTCAATCAGCGAAGAGAGCTTGGTTACTTCGCGTTCCTTCTTGCGGGCTTGCGCCTGATAAGCCTCCGGATCATATAAGGCGACGTTGAACAGCGTTATGGCACCGTCTCCGCTGCCACGGCTGCTCTGGCGCTCCAGCTTCTTGCGGGAGCCGAGATGGGCAAGCTGTCCGATATCGCTGCGTATTTGTTTGGCCAGCTCGATCGCTTCCATGATCGTAATGTCGGAGCCGTCCCAGGGAATAGTCTGCGTGGTATTGGAGATTGCCATCAGCAAATCCAGCTTCCTATAATCCGCCGCGGCCGCTTCGATTTCTTCTGTAATGGCATCCACGCTGCGCGTAGGGTATTCCGCCGTCTCCCCTTTTTCAATGATCGTGCTGCTGTTGTTCAAGCGTTCCGACATCAACTGATTGATGAGACGGTTAATTGCTGCCCGGACAGCTAGTGCTTCTGCCATCGTAATTTGACTCATAAGTGATAGATCACCTCTTTAATTTCATTTCTGATTGTGTAAACGCATAGAGTTGTAAAAAGTTGCTAGATTATTTAAAAAAGCAGCGCGAGAAGGTAAACAGAGTTACATAATTGTCATGACTGAGTGAGACGGTTAACCAATATCCGGCCAAAATTCTTCATCTTTACGACAGCTCCAAACATAAAACGATAGATTTTTAGGATATGATTGACAGCATCCTTGCTTGTATACTATATTAAGAGAAGGTTACAAAACGTTAATGAATTTTGCCGAATTTCGTTTGTGAAAACGGGGGAACCGTCTTGGGTGAATTACTCTTGTATAGAGAGTATAGGGAACCTTCAACCGAACCCTTAGCTAACTCCGTAGGCATCGAAGGAGAGAACATATTTTGAAGAAGTTTGTCATCACTTTGCTAGGGTCTGCAATTATTTTTTCTTCTGGTGCCGTTTCAGCATTTGCTGATCAACAACCGAATTTTCAGTATCAAGTGAAGCAATTGGTAGGAACTCCATACAAATGGGGCGGAACGACCACCAGCGGGTTTGATTGCTCCGGATTTATACTGTACATGTTTAGAAATTTCGATATTGATCTTCCGCGCACTTCCCAAAGCCAGGCTAAAGCGGGCGAACATGTGGATCGCGAAGATCTGCGGGTTGGAGATTTGGTATTCTTCAATACGAGCGGCAGCGGAATTTCCCATGCAGGCGTTTACATTGGTGACGGACAATTTGCGCATGCTTCCAGCAGCAAGGGAGTCAGAATCAGCAAGCTTAGCGATTCCTATTACGAGCCGCGTTATGTCACGGCACGTCGTGTTTTGAGTCAAGAAAACTATGCAAAGCTGGTAGGAAGCGCAAGCTAATTGGATTACGCAGCCGTTTAGGGTACGACATACATAATCAGAAAGCCTGACAAAGGGATGACCTTGTCAGGCTTTCTTTTTTTAGATATCAGAAAGTATAAACTTCGAAGCTTGTGACTTCCTGATATCGCAAGAAAAACTTCTACTAACTGCGGTCTGTCATCTGTGAAAGTACGTCGATAGACGTTTTTCTTACTATAAGTCTATCATCCCACATGGGGGTGTTCGGTTACTCCTTAACAACAGAGGCATTCACGGCAGCTTCCATTCCATTATCATAGAGACGGAACAAGCCTAGGCGCCAGAAAGCAGCACCTTTCAGGTCGTAACGTTTGGCCAAGCCGAGTTTATCGTCCACGGAAGTGGCGGTTTCGCTGCTTAAACTGATGCCAAGCAGGAGCTTGTGCTTCGGGACGCCTGCTTGGAGTGCCAACTGGATCGCTTGGTCTACCAGGCTGTTCGGTTCGGGAACCTGAGATTTGGTTCCGACCGGATTGTACTGATAAGCCATAACAATCAGGTCATCAGCGATGGAGGCCAGCGTCTTGTAATCATATCCTTTATAGGCGCTGTTCAATGGCGGCACCGCTAAAGACAGGGCAACGTCATTCGGCAATGCCGCTTTCAATTGCTTGACATAATCATTGAGCAGCTTCTGCTGCTTCACGGCATCCAGTTTAAATCCGAGCCCTTCAAAATCAAGCACAACGCCGCCGAATCCGTTCTCCGCTACCGCGGCTGTGATGCCTTCAATGGACTTTTGGCGGAGGTTGCCGTCGCTCAGGACTTTGGTTAATTCGCCGTTTCCATCCAAGGCATAGACCATAAGGTACGGTTTAATCTCCTGGTCCGCAGCATCGGCAACAATCGATTGCGGCGTAACGTCTCCAGCCGAAGCGGGAAGGCGGTACTCATCCCCTTGAAGCGTGAACTGACCCTCGCGATCGATGCGGCTCCAGCCAAAGGCGACAGAATTCATGGATCCCACGAGATCCCGTTCTTGGAAAGATTGTAATGCATAGAAAGCTCTCAAATGCATTTCGCGCTGCGGCGATACGAGGGAGACTGTACGAGTCGACTGGTTCCAGCCGACATCAACGCCGAATTGGCTGCTGAACGAGCTGAGCGGGATCAGCACACGGCCTTCCCGCTCCATCGGCGGAGCTGCAAGCTTCACTTTTTTTCCATTGACGGTTGCGCTCGTGCTCCCAACTTGAAGTAACACTTCTGTCGATTGGCCTTTCACACTGCCAATGGCCTTCACGGTTTGCGTCTTGCTATTCCACGTGATTTGAATGCCCAGTGCTTCTCCAACCGTCCGGAATGGGACGTAGGTAACCCCTTTGTCTACCCGTGGAGCCGCATCGAAGGTAAGCGCAACGTCATCCAGCTTTACCGAAATGGCAGGCGCAGCCTGTACCTGGCTGATATGCGGTGTGGTTAAGGATAAGGCAAGGACGGCAGCGACAGCTGTTTTACCTATTCGTTTATGCAGCATGCTTTTTGTTTTCCCTCCAACATCATAAAATAATAGAATGATTTTTATAGAATTTGGAAAGTGCTCTAGCATACGCTAGTATAGCAAAATTTTCATAGAGTTCCAATTCCATGATGTCAATGTCATAGAATAGATAAGAGTAAGCATGTTGATTTTTTAAACTTTCCAGTATAATAAATGAAGGATTTGATACATAACCTGATGATGACATGCATAGGGGGATAACGCGCGTGTTTAAATTCTGGAAAAAGAAAAAGGGCAGGGATAGCGGAGACAAAGCCTCGATCCCTGCAGCGGAAGAGATAATGGAAGCCGTACCGGATCCGATCATTGAGCTTGCAGGCCGCGAGGTTCGCCGCAGCGTGGCGCCTGTTCTTGGCATGACGGTGCTTGATCTGGCCGAGCGGAATGATGTGGACTGGAACTCTTTTTGCAAAAGAGGAACTTGTGCGCGCTGCCGCTGTATGGTAGTGGAGGGAATCGAGTATTTGTCCGAACCTAATCTGGCCGAAGAACGCCGCCTGGATCCGGAAGAGATCGAAGAAGGCTATCGTCTGGGATGCCAGAGCAAGATCGAAGCGGTCGGTCCCATCAAAATCAAGCATGCCCCATACTTTTGACGACATAGAAGGACAAATAACAGAAATATTTAAAAGCAGGCAGCCGTATGATCGCGGCTGCCTGCTTTGTTGATAGGAAAACAAACTTAAATCCCTTCACTCCACGGCCATTCTGCTCTGTTCCCGGAACGAGCTCGGCGTTTGACCGGTAATTTTTTTGAATAACATGGAGAAGTACTTATCATTGCCGTAACCGACTTGAGAAGCAACCTCATGTACCGGCATTTCGGAATCCGCCAGCAGGCGCTTGGCCTCTTCAATCCGGCGGGATATCAAGTAATTGAAGGGGGAATCGCCGACTTCTTTTTTGAACAGATGGGATAAATAATGCTGACTGACATACATCGTATCGGCAATGTCCTTGAGACTGATGCTCTGGGTATAGTTGGTGTCGATAAAGTGTTTGGTCCGCAGCGCGATTTCATTCTTGCCTTTCAAGGACTCGAATTGGTGTTTAACGTCCACAATGCGATAGATTACGGTAATCAATGACATCAGCAGGTTGGTGCTCAGCGTTTCATATCCCAGCACCTGCGAATCGCATTCACGGAGGATCTCGGAAAGATAGCTCTCCACCTTATAAGCGTATTTCTCGCAGGATATGACAGGCTCCACGTAGGCCGGGAGCAGCATCCCCTGGGGAACCCCTTCGATGTGAAGCGAATCCACGCCGCAGTAGATCACCTTGAAAGGTCCGTCCGTGATGGATCTCTCCTCGTGAGGAATGCCGGGGTTATAAATCGCGACATCGCCTTTGTGGAGTTCGTATATTTTTCCTGCAATTGTGAATTCTCCGCGTCCTTCTACTACATAGATGATCTCGCAGAAATCATGAATTTGCGGCGGTCCATAAAAGAAGTCCTCGTCCACGACCTGCCCGGCAAAGAGCAGCTGGGGATTTTTGATGAAGCGGAAGTGATCGCTTTTGCTATGCGAGATTTCGATCTTTGGCACGGTCTTGTCCCTCCTGGAAAGCAACATCCTCTACCTATTATAATGCAAAACGCCCTTTCATGCGGAAATCGTTTACATCTGCTATTCGGGATGGTTCACTGTCTTGCTGAAATTAGGATCCGATATAACAAAATAGTGGGTTATCTCTTGCACCAAATAATCTTACAATGATGTCATAATCCTTATAGGGAGGCGTGACATACATGACAATTGAAAACGATTACAGATGGCGGGACGGGTTTCCGAGAATCGGGATTCGCCCTACGATAGATGGAAGACGGAGAGGGGTTCGCGAATCTCTCGAGGAACAGACCATGAATCTGGCCAAGGCCGTCGCCGAGATGTTGACGAAGGAGCTCAAATATCCGAATGGCGAGCCGGTTGAATGCGTGATTGCGGATACGTGCATCGGCGGAGTGGCCGAAGCGGCTGCAGCCGCCAAAAAATTCAAAAATGCCGAAGTCGGCCTAACCATAACCGTTACGCCTTGCTGGTGTTACGGCACCGAGACGATGGATGTCGATCCTTCGCGACCGAAGGCGGTATGGGGTTTCAACGGAACAGGACGTCCAGGCGCGGTTTACCTGGCCGCCGTATTGTCGGCCCATGCCCAGAAGGGGCTTCCTGCTTTCGGCATCTATGGCGAAGACGTTCAGGATGAAGGGGATACCCGTATTCCGGATGACGTTCAAGAGAAGCTTCTGCGTTTTGCTCGGAGCGGCTTGGCTGCAGCGTACATGCGCGGACAATCGTATTTGTCCATGGGCTCGGTGTCGATGGGCATCGCCGGCTCGATCGTGGACGACAGCTTCTTCCAGGAATATCTGGGCATGCGTAATGAATATGTGGACATGAGCGAGTTTACGCGCCGCTTGGAAGAAGGCATTTATGATCCTGAAGAATATGAACAGGCGCTTGCTTGGGTGAAGGAGAACTGTACGGAAGGACCGGATAACAATCCGGATCATCTCCAGAACAGCCGGGAGCGCAAGGATCTGGAGTGGGAAACCGTCGTCAAAATGACGCTGATCACCCGCGATTTGATGATCGGTAATCCGCGTCTGAAGGAGCTCGGCTTCGAAGAGGAAGCTCAGGGCCACAGTGCAATCGCTTCCGGATTCCAAGGTCAGCGCCAGTGGACGGATCATTCCCCTAACGGAGACTTCCTGGAGACCATCCTTAACTCCTCCTTCGATTGGAACGGCAGACGTTCGCCGTATATCGTGGCAACGGAGAATGACAGCCTGAACGGAGTCGGCATGCTGTTCGGTTACCTGTTAACCAATACGGCACAGATTTTCGCAGATGTGCGGACGTATTGGAGTCCGGCTTCAGTTGAACGGGTTACCGGTTATAAGCTCGAAGGCAAAGCGGAGAATGGCATCCTGCATTTGATCAATTCCGGCTCGGCTGCACTGGATGGAACGGGCGAGCAGGAAATTGACGGCAAACCGGCCATGAAGCCGTTCTGGGATATCACGGATGAAGAGGTCGATCGCACGCTGAAGGCCACGCAGTGGAGACCGGCTAACTTGGAGTATTTCCGGGGCGGCGGTTACTCGACCGACTACTTGACGCGCGGCGGCATGCCGATGACGATGTTCCGTCTTAACCTGGTCAAAGGGCTTGGTCCCGTGCTGCAAATCGCTGAAGGCTATTCCGTGGATTTGCCGGCGGAGGTACACGACACGCTCGACAAGCGTACAGACCCAACATGGCCAACGACCTGGTTTGTGCCGAACCTTACGGGACAGGGTGCGTTCTCAAGCGTTTATGAGGTCATGAACCAGTGGGGCGCTAACCATGGCGTGATCAGTTACGGACATATCGGAGCGGATCTCATCACCCTGGCCTCGGTCCTGCGTATTCCGGTCAACATGCATAATGTGCCAGCCGAAGAGGTGTTCCGTCCACGTGCATGGGGGATGTTCGGAACGACCGACCCGGAGAGCGCCGATTTCCGCGCTTGTCAGAACTTCGGTCCTCTATATAAATAAGGTCAATCGAGAGGAGTAGGAGAACATGCTGAACATCGAAACGAGAAATGAGCTCTGCAAGTATGCCAAAAAAATCGTCGACAGCGGACTCGTTGTAGGACCGGGAGGAAACATTAGCGCGAGAGCCGGGGACAAAATGTATTTGTCCCCGAGCGGTTTTGCGCTGGAGGAGATTGAACCGGAGCAATGGATCGAAGTGGATATCCCGACCGGCGATATTACCGATATAGGATTACGGCCTTCGTCCGAAGTGCTGATGCACCTGTATGGATACCGGAGCAACCCCGATATCGGGGCGATGGTGCATACACATCCATCCCACTGCATTGCCTTTACGTTGGTTGAGAAGGAGCTGCCGGTGATGTTTCCGGACCAGGCGGCATTGGTTGGGCGTACGGCATACATCCCTTACATCATTCCTACGACAGATTTGCTGGCAGATGCCGTCGCGGAGAAAGTAACGACGGCCAGTTCCATCCTGCTCGGTAACCATGGACTGGTCACAACCGGCCGGAATCTGCGTGAAGCGTATTACCGAACCCAGGTAGTTGAAGAGAGCGCCAAAATTTATCTGAGCGCCAAGGCTGCCGGCACACCGGTGCCGCTGACAGATCAGGAAGTGGATGATATCGCTGCACTTGAGAGCGAAGATTATCGTATTCAGCTCCTTCAGAAGATGAAATAGAAAGATTGTGGATCAGATCCGGTTGTTCAAACTCGGATCGATATAGTACTAAAGGTGAGAAAGGATGCGGCTTATGAGCAATTCATCCGCGGTGCTTGCGTTTGACTTGGGAGCCAGCAGCGGCCGGGCGCTGCTGGGCGAGATCACCGCTTCTGATCATGAATCGCCCGGCATGCTGAAGATTACCGAGATTCACCGCTTTGCCAATATACCCGTTCAGATGGGACAGCATTTGCACTGGAATTTCCCGATGCTGCTGCAGGAGGTTAAGCATGGCATCCGCAAAGCGTTCCAAGCCGGCTATCAACCGGTCAGTTATGGCATCGATTCATGGGGCGTCGATTATGGACTGATTGACCGTAACGGGGAGCTCATCGGAGTTCCTTATCATTACCGGGATCTGCGGACGGAAGGCATGGTGGAGGAAACCTGCGAGCAGGTCGGGAGAGAACGTCTGTTTCAAGAAAGCGGTCTGCAATTCATGCCGTTTAACACGATTTTCCAGTTAAATGCAATGCTAAAGTCAAAATCTCCGATGCTTGATATTGCAGATAAGTTCCTACTCACTCCGGATCTTCTGAACTATTATCTGACGGGGGTTCAGGCGTGCGAATTCACCATGGCCACCACGACTCAGCTCTATCATGTTACAGAAGGCAAGTGGAATGAACCCTTAATGGAGGAGCTGGGGCTTTCCGCATCCCTGTTCATTGAACCCGTACAGCCGGGAACCGTGATTGGAAGGCTGCAGGATGCCGTGGCGCAAGAGCTGGGCGTTCCGGCGATTAAAGCGATTGCCGTGGCATCGCATGATACGGAATCCGCCGTGGTAGCCGTTCCTGCGAACACATTCCGATTTGCCTATCTTGTATGCGGTACCTGGTCGCTTCTCGGAACCGAGCTTCCGGAGCCGCTTGTCCATACGGACGTGCTGGAAGAAGACTTCTCCAATGAGGGTGGAGCTTATCAAACCTTCCAATTGCTGAAGAATATTATGGGTCTTTGGATTCTTCAGGAGTGCAAGCGGCAATGGGAGAATCAAGGATTGACGTATTCATTTGCGGAGCTGGTCGAACTCGCTCAGGACGCGGAATCGTTCCGCAGCTTCATAAACCCGGATGACCTGCGCTTCATGAATCCGGCGGATATGCCGGCTGAAATCCGGGATTATTGCCGGGAGACAGGGCAGCCCATTCCTCATAGCACCGGAGAGTATGTCCAGTGCATACTGCAGAGCTTGGCCCTGAGATACCGGGAAGTGCTTGAGCGGATGGAGGTTCTGACAGGGCACCATTACGATGGGCTCCATATGGTTGGCGGCGGCATTCAAAACGAGCTGTTGTGCCGTTATACGGCCAATGCCATGGGCCGTACGGTGTGGGCCGGACCGATTGAGGCTAGTGCCATCGGGAACATGCTGGTCCAATTTGTGGTGAATGGCACATTGCGCAATCGAGAAGAGGGAGTGGAACTCGTCAAGCGGTCTTTTCCGCTTGCCTGGTACGAGCCTGAGTCCAACGAGGATTGGGAGGCAGCATTCCAGCATTACAAGTCCATTGTCGGACAACAACAGGTACAACAGTAAGGTTAAGGAATTCTTAGAGAATGGCAGTCTCCTAACATATCCAAGCCTTACATCTAAATTCGATAGAGAAGGATGTCATATCATGCTAAAAGGCATATCTCATGTGCTCTCGCCTGAGCTGCTGAAGATTCTGATGGAGATGGGGCACGCGGATGAAATTGTGCTCGGCGATGCCAATTTTCCGGCAGCCAGTCATGCCCAGCGGTTGGTCCGGGCAGACGGACACGGAATTCCTGCGTTATTAAACGCGATATTGCCGTTATTTCCGTTGGATACGTATGTTGAGTCCCCGGTAGCTCTGATGGCTGTGACGCCGGGGGATACCGTAGAAACTCCGATCTGGGATGAATACCGTGAGATCGTGCAGCAGTTTCATCCCGTTCCCGTGCAATTTGATGAGGTAGAGCGATTCTCGTTCTATGAGCGGGCGAAGAATGCTTATGCCGTCGTGTCGACCGGCGAAAAAGCGCTGTACGCAAATGTCATCCTCAAAAAAGGCGTTGTCGTTTAAATAAGGAATGAAAAGAACCCCACCCTGCTTCCCGGCTGAGTGGGGTTCTTTGTTTGTTCTAAGCCACCACCTGAACGGTGAGATACAAAACCTCCAGTAAGATCGGTGTGCCGGGCAGGAGCATATCACCAGGAGAATGCAAGGTTAGTGCTTCCGGCGTGAGGGTGTATATTCGGCCTTCCTGAATCATGCCGTTGATATAAACCGTTGAGGAGGTGTTCGGACCGACCGCAATGCTCTGAAATGTATGATTTCCGTCATCATCCGTAAATTGATCGGCAGATATGACGAAGGGAGCATCCAGATTAACCTCGGACATCAATACATAAAAGTAACGAAGCGTGGTCGGCAGTACAATGATCTCCGGCACTATCACGCTTCCCGGTAATCCTTGGATGCCCTGTGGACCAGGGGGACCGGGAGGACCCGGAGGACCCGGAGGACCTTGAGAACCTGGGATGCCTTGCACCCCGGGAATGCCTTGAATCCCCGGCAGCCCTTGGGGACCTACTGGTCCAGGCAAGCCAGATGGTCCGTTGGAACCCGGAGGACCTTGCAGGCCACTGGGACCTTGTATGCCTTGATCACCTTGGAGCCCCTGGGAACCTGGCAGACCAGGCAATCCGAGCAAACCTTCCGATCTCTGTGTTCCTTGACGTTCCGACCATTCAGATGGAATGTTACCCGAAGGATCGGAGCCGGATTTGCATGGCCAGATCCTTCTTTTGTTGCTTGGTGACACGACTTGCTTGCATTTGCGCTGCTTCTTGAAGTTCCTGCGTTTTCGATGCCCAGCAGCCTTTAGTACAGAATACCGCTTCCGTTTAATCACGGGATTTTTCAGTCTTATCACCGCCCCGGATGAATGTATGTATTTAGTTTATGTCATCGGAAGGGCAGTGGAATGGACATTTGTCCTTTTTTCAATGATATATTGACCGGTACGCTGGTAGTTTCCTGGTTTATTTTTACTATAAATGGGAGAATGCCAGGATCAAAACTAGAAATCTATCATTTAATGATATTATGGCTCAGCCATACTTTTTGTTATCTTGCAGCAGAGAGGAGTGATTACATGCCAGTTATCAAACCTATCATTATAGCTGTCGCAACGCCCCCTGTTGCAACCGGGGGAACGATCACCACAACGGTAACGCCAACTGTAACCCGTTACTTTGCGCTGATTACCGAAGCTATGATCGGAGCAGACTCCATTACCATGCCGGCAACAAGCTTTGTTGATGATGCTGAGGCAGCCGTGACGGCATTCCCCGCATTGACAGGTACAGAATACTTTAATGTGTATATCAACGGCATGCTTCAACAACTTGCCTTATCGACATTAACAACCGCGAGTTTGGTACTCGATACGACGGACGTTCCGGCGGGGATACCGGTTTTATTGGAAATCGCCAGTTTCACGAACACAACATCCGCGATCACGACACAGCCGACAATATCGGCACCGGTCATTACGATCATCAGTTAATCGTTAAGGAGAGGGTTGCCCTGATCAATAGGATTAGGGCAATCTTTTTCATTTAAAGAACGGATCAAGAAGTCATTCTTGGTCCGCTTTTTGCGTTTATGTTGGCGATTAGATGAGAGCAAACAGAATCAGGAAAGTTGAGCCATTCAGGTGACGCTCGGGATCACGGGCAATAAGAGGAATTTTGTTCCTAATTCCCGAATTAGATTAAATACCTGAATCGTTTGGAGGCTAAAATATGAAACATTAATCCCCACCATCTACCGTAAGTTCAGAAAGATTAGTCAGGGGGACTATATATGATCATGGATAAAAAAGCATGGATTGTGGAAGCAATCATTTTGGATATGCAGCATGCGATGGCAGAGGGTTGGATGACTTCAGTAGAGCTGGTTCAATTGTACCTGGAGCGGATCGGGTTATACGATGGTACTCTCCGCTCGATTCTTGAGGTGAACCCTGAAGCGCTGCAAATTGCCGAGGAGCTGGATCGGGAGCGCAAGGACCAGGGTGCAAGAGGATTGCTTCATGGAATTCCCATCCTGCTTAAGGACAATATCGACACCGGGGATCGGCTGCATACGAGCGCCGGCTCCATCACCCTTGCGGATTCGTTTGCCGCCAAAGATTCCTTTGTTGCTGCGAAGCTGCGTAAAGCGGGTGTTGTTATTTTGGGCAAGAGCAACATGACCGAGTGGGCGAATTTCATGTCATCGACGATGTGGGCAGGATATTCGTCAAGACATGGACTTACGTTAAATCCCTACGGCCCTGGGGAAATGTTTATTGGAGGTTCAAGCTCAGGCTCCGGTGCTGCGGTGGCGGCGAATTTGGCCGCAGCGGCCATCGGGACGGAAACATCAGGATCGATTATCAGTCCTTCCAGCCAGAACAGTCTGGTTGGCATTAAGGCGACGATTGGACTGGTAAGCCGGTCAGGTATCATACCTATCACTCACACACAGGATACGGCAGGTCCAATGACCAGAACGGTGGAAGATGCAGCGATTCTGCTTAGCGCGATCGCGGGAGCTGACGATCTGGACGAAGTGACCAAGATCGATCCTCAAAAAAGGGTGGAGGACTACACGGAGTATCTGGATTCGAGTTATTTGAAGAAAGCCCGAATCGGGATCCCCCGATACTACTATAAGCACCTGGATCGGGATAGACTAGATATTGTAGAGTCCGCCATTGAAGTGCTGCGGAATCAAGGAGCTACCATTATTGATCCGGTGGAGCTGCCTTGCCAGGATACCAAGTGGGATGCCAATGTCCTTCGCTATGAGTTCAAAAAATATGTCAATGATTATTTGGCGAACGTAGATGCGTCTCTGCCTGTTCATTCGTTGGCCGAGGTTATCGCTTATAATGAGGCACACGCCGATGTTGCTTTGAAATATGGACAGGGCACATTGATTTGGGCCGAGGAAACGAGCGGCACGCTGACCGAAACAGAGTATCTTAAGAGCAAGCAGAAGAATAAAGAAATGGCGGGAGCGAGAGGGATTGACCATGTTTTGCAGGCGTATCAGCTGGACGCCCTGCTGTTTCTGGGTAATGAATATGGAACGGATTTGGCTGCCCGGGCAGGTTATCCATCGGTAACCGTTCCCGGCGGCTATGCCGAGAATGGCGTCATTGCGCCGGGAGGATATATTACGAAGGGGCCACAGGGCATTACGTTCATCGGGACGGCATATAGCGAGCCCGTGCTGATCCAATTAGCCTACGGCTTTGAGCAGGCTACCCAGCATCGCGTGCCACCGAGGCTTTCATCCCCGTCATCAGAGTAAAAGAGAGGTGAAGTTCCATCATGCCGCGCAATTTGGAGTATGTTCCTTACGGTTACGAGCCCCCGAAGCCGACAACCAAAGGAACCTTAATATTCTATGACCTCTTCGAGCAGGTTCAGGAGGATGTGGAGCAGGCTGCCGCCATTTTAGAAGAACGGTCATTTGTAAAATTGGTGTTGTATCCGCTGCATGAAGAGACAGCCAGGCGGATGTTCAAGGAGCCGGTAAGCCCGTATTACAAGCGGGAGAAACAGCTTCAGGAATGGGTCGAAGAGCATGGAAGATCTTCGGTCGTGATTGAACCCTTCGAGTCGAAACGGAAAAAATACACGCCGATCGATACCGCGCTTCGTCATCTGGTAGAGAAATACGGAGGTCCCCATTTTCTTATTCTGACACCTGAGATGGCAAATGTGTTTGCCTCTTTTTCTTCCTTCGAGGAATGGATAGTGAAGCTGAGGTTAATCCTCTTGTCCGAGCCGCCGTACCTGCACCCGCGCTTGGAGAAGTTTCGCCATCGTTGGGATGTCGCGGGGGAGAAACCGGAAGGTCGCTAGGGTATAAAAAACGCCCGACTGTAGGCGAATCTACAGTCGGGCATTTTCTTATTATTAGCGTTCATATAAAATGGAAAGGACTGCGCCCCAAGGGAACAGTCCTATGTTAATCCGTGTGCAGACCGTTACATCTCATTGATTCAGGTCCCTACGCGGGTAAGTTTACTTATGATCTTGCGCACGCTTTCTCCAGACAGGAAGTAGGTCCGTTCCAATTCCTCAATGGACCGTCCTTTGCAATAAGCGCGATACATTTCTTTATTTCGACTTTCGATGCGTTGTTTGGAACCGCTTAACTCTCCCCAGCCGGCTCTTTGCTCGCTCTGTTTCGGTATGTAGAGTAATTCTCCGTCTATATACTGTTGAATTTGCTGCAGCAGCTCGGGGGGAAGCACTTCTCTTCCGTTCTTGTAATGGCCCATCGATGCCCTCCTCTTTCTGTATACATATTTAAGCTATCGCTGAGTTTCAAAACAATTGCATTGATCATGCTTGCCCTCCTCCTTTCGTGATATTGGTTTTTTTTGGATTTTTAGATTTTTGGATTTAAAAATAGATATAGGGAGCCCGCAGCGGGCTCCCATTTTAACGGATATTCGCTTTACGCGAATACCACCTCACGGATCTGAATCATTGCAATCAGCCTCCTTTCAGCTCATTTCGTCGGCCCCGACTTCTATATTAAGCCATATGTAGGTGGGAATTTGCAAGAGATAAAACAATATTAATTGTTTTTTACCAAAATTCATGGGGTGAATGATTTGAGAAAAGTCTGAAGGGCTCCACAGGGATTTGGATGGTGTGTGACAGGATTATATAATATAGTTACTTCAGAATGCAAAAAAAGAAGGAGCTTTCGTGTATGTCCAATCACGATCCGCATATTCAGGAGTTAATTACGCTGAAGACGATCGCAGAAACATTGAACGAGTCCAATGAGCTTGGCCCCATGCTGGACGTTGTTATTGCCAAGCTGCTGGAGCTAACCGGACTTACGACCGGTTGGCTGTTCCTGGTGGAAGATCGGGGAACGCATGAATTCGTAGCGAGCCGGAATTTGCCGCCTGCCCTGAGCCGGAATGATAACGAGCCCATGAGATGCGGCAGCTGCTGGTGCCTGGAGCGTTACGATGACGGACGTCTGAAAAATGCCGTGAACATATTGAATTGCAAACGTCTGGATAATGCCGTTCGGTATCATTGGGGGGATACGGAAGGCATAACCCACCATGCAACCGTTCCGCTGCGATCCGGCAGCCGCAGGTTCGGCGTACTGAATGTGGCTGCACCCGGGAAGCTGCATTTCACCAAAGAGGAACTGGCGCTGCTGGAATCGGTTGCCTACCAAATAGGCAGCGCCATTGAGCGCATGCGGCTATACGCAGCCGAGCAGCGCCGGGCGGATTTGTTTGCCCGGCTTGGGGAATATAGCAGCGCACTCGGTGCTTATGCTTCCCAAGCGGTTAACCGGGCCGAATTAACGAAGCAAGTCATGAGTTTAATGGGGCGTTACTTTGACTGGCCGGTTGCAGCGTTGCTGGAACCTATCGGCAGCGAAATGACGCTGCGTGCCCTTTACAGCAGAGGGCAGACGACGCTGCCCCATGCCAAATTTCCGCTTGCTAAAGCCGCGCGAACCCGTTCTGGCAAGGGAAAGGTCCCTGGGGATCCGATCAGTGCCGAAGATGCTCAGCGGCTTGCTGATCAATTGGTTGAACAGGGATGGATATCATCCATCACCCGCGCGGTTGCTGTTCCGCTGGCGGTTGCCGGGGACTCCGCATCCGGACTGCTTATGGTAGGGTATGATCATTACAGGGATTCGTACCGAGCGGATATGGATGTGATCGAGGCACTGGCTGAACATATCGGCATGACGCTTCAGCGTATCCGCCTGGAGGAGAACCGGCGGGAGCTCGCAAGAATGGATGAACGAAATCGTCTCGCCCGGGACCTGCACGACTCGGTAAGCCAAACCTTGTTCTCGCTAGTCATGATGTCCAAGGGGGTGGGGGGAATGCTTGCCGCGGAGCCGCATGAGCATACCAACATGCTGCAGGACACCATCCATGATATACAGTCCTTATCGCAAAGCGCGCTTAAGGAAATGCGGGAACTGATCATGCAGCTTCGCCCACCCGGACTTGAGGAGGGGCTTATGACTGGCCTGAAACAATACGGCGAACGATTGAAGCTTCATGTGACTTCACATATCAGCGGGATGCAGGAGCTGCCCCGGATCGTGGAAGAAACCTTGTGGAGGATCGGCCAAGAGGCGCTGAACAATGTAAGCAAGCATGCGGATACAAAGGAAGTAACGGTAGTATTAACCTTGCAGGAAAATGAAGTTGAACTTCGGATTGAAGATCATGGCCGAGGGATTACCAAACAAAGATTGAACGAGCTGACAAGACATTCGATTGGGCTGTCCAGCATGCGGGAACGAGCGGAATCGCTCGGAGGACAATTCCGTCTCTACAGTGTGTACAGAGAGGGAACCATCATTGAGGTTTCGCTGCCCTTAAGGGTGAGATCAATAGAGAATGGGGGGATAAACCGATGATCCGATTGTTGATCGCTGACGATCATGCCATGGTACGACGGGGATTGCAGGTTTTTCTGGCTACGCAGCCGGATATCGAGATGGTTGGCGAAGCCGCCAATGGCGAGGAAACGTTAGAGACAGCCAAACATCTAAATCCTGATGTCGTGTTAATGGATCTGAATATGCCGATCCTCAATGGAATCGATACGACCGCACGATTAAAAAAAGAACAACCTCACATTAAAGTCATCGTGCTGACCTCGTTTATTGATTATGACCATGTTCTGCCCGCCATTCGGGCGGGCGCACGCGGCTATCTTCTTAAGGATATTGAGCCGGAGGATTTGGTAGCTGCGATCAGGCGCGTGTATGAAGGACAGGTCGAACTGCATCCGGATGCGGCAGGCCTGCTCATGACGCATGTTACATCGCCGGTGGGGGCAGATGAGACCAGCGGGTCCGGTCATCAGGAAGAGACTGCGCAGCTTGATAAACTTACCCGCCGGGAGCAGGAGGTACTGCAGCTGATTGCATCGGGCATGAACAACAGGGAAATTAGCGAAGCGCTTTACATCACCGAGAAGACGGTCAAAACGCATGTCAGCCATCTGCTCGATAAGCTGGGGGTTGCCGACCGGACCCAGGCGGCCATTTATGCGCTCAAGCATGGAATCGTATAAGGATTTGCTGTATTTGGCGTACATAACGATCATATCTAAGACTAAAGTTGTAGAAGCTCTCAGCCGAAGGCATGAGAGCTTTTGCACGTAAAATCACTCTAAATGTTGACGATTTCCATGGCTTGCTTCCCCTACAATGTACATAACAAAACATTCGATACCAATAAGGGAGGCAGTACCATGAAGATCGTGATTATAGCTGGCAGCAATCGCAAGGAAGCAACAAGCACCATACTGGCCAAAGCCTTGGAAGCACAAATGAACCGGTTGTTCGTGGAAGTGAAGCTGTTTAACTTGTATGAAACATCGCTCCCGTTCTATTCGCCAGACGAAATATTCAACCGTCATGATGGCGTGCGCGAGCTGCAGCGTCTGTTAATGGAGGCGGATGGCATTATTTTGACGACACCGGAGTACCACGGAGGGATGAGCGGAGTTCTGAAAAATGCTCTGGATCATATGGGTCAGATGCATTTCTCAGGTAAACCGGTTCTATCGGTAAGCTCGGCGGGAGGCGCTGTCGGCGTGAGCTCACTGCAGCAAATGCAGGCTACCATACGCAATTTGCACGGGATTAATAGTCCGGAATGGATCTCAATTGGCGGTTCTCAGCGTGCCATCTATGAATCCGAAGCGGCAGAAGGCACGATGGTGCTGGATTACCGGGCTAAAGAGGCGCTATCCATCTTTCTGGAACTGGTCAAGCAGATCAGCAGTAAAGAGGAGGTTGAAACCTCATGATCACTCATTTTGCCGGACTGAAATTAAAAACGGTATCCATTCAGGGCGTGAAACAATTCTACCACGAGTTACTTCATTTCCCGATTGCTAGCGAAAGCGAGGTTGAGATCGTATTTCAGCCTACACCGGATTTCACGCTCGCCTTTGAAGAAGCGTATGAACCAATAGCTCCTGCCCATATCGCCTTTGAGGTGCCTTTTTCCCAGTTTGAATCCTTGATCCAGAAGCTTGCAGAGCAGGTACCTCTGTTGAAATGGCCTGATGGCGAAGTGGTTGAGCGCTTTGATTCCGGCGTGAACGTGTACTTCAAGGATGGCGATGGAAACTTGCTTGAGTTTATCGCGCATGATGATCTGAAGGATGGGGTATTGGCGCCGAACGGCACCTATGGCGTCCTGTATTTGCGTGAGGTGGGATTGCCTGTGGAGGATCCGGTAGCCGCAAGATTATGGATGCAGCGGACCCTCGGATTAACGATCGCCAAGGATTCGGAGCAATTCGCTTTTGTCATTGGAGGAACGGCTCATGCCGTTGTTGTATCAACGAAGCGCAAATGGATCCCGATTTCGATGAATGCGCTGGCACCATCCTTGGAGATCACTTACGGAGTAACGGACGAACGGTTTCTGGACCGGGTTCGGTCCACTCTGGATCGGCGGATGATGGTTTCGGATAACGAGGATGGCTTGCATTTTAGAATGTATGGTTACAGCATCCGAATGAAGATAACGAGCTTCCCCAAAGACATTGCAGCCAGGCTGAATCTGCCGAGTGCGAACGAAGGGAAGGAGGTGAACTCGGTCATTAGTGACCGGTATTTGGGGGATGGTCTTACGGCATTGAGCCGCGGCGGCGAGGTTGGCTGGTTTGAAGGACATGTTGGCGGAGCGTATTTAGCGGCTTATTACATGCAGAAGGAGTTTGATTTGCCGCAAGATGTACTGCAGGGCCTGGTCGCCAATTGTCGGCATTTGCGTAGTCAGCATGAAGATTGGTTTGAACCCTATCCTCCCGAGTCTGCGCAGCCTGAATTAATGAATCAACTCATTGAAGGGCTGCTGCCTAACCTGACGAATCTGAGCACCTCCGGACACGGGGTAACCCTGGCCGTCTTGGGACTAAAAGCATTACGGGACCGTCCGGACTTACTGACTCCGTCCATCGTGCAAGGCTTACTCAAGTTGATGGAAGATGCAGCAGTTGAACATAAGCTTGCAAGGTATTATGGAATCGAGGATTATACCAAGCTGGATCGGTCGGAAATCTCGCTCTCTGACCTGCCGCTGTACCGGGATGCATCCGATTTGGCATTCCGCGCCCTTTCCGAGCTGGATCTCGTGCTTCCGGATCAACACGTAGACGGCAAGTATTACTTTTTTGCCGGTGAGCTCGAGCATGGCATTACCCACGCTCACGCGCTGATTGAGCTGGAACGGCTCGGATATGTTCAGCTTGCCAAGCTTGGTCAAGGCAATCACCGGCTGCAAATGAAACTCAACCGTTTAAAGCCTCAAACGCTTTCGAACCAGGGGGTTCGGGCAGCAGAAGATGCATCGATAACGGATTCGGCCTATTGGAATAAGCTGTATGAAGATCCGCATGCCATCAAAGTGCCTTATGCCGCACTGGCTCTGCTCCAATATGTGCCGCCTGAACAGAGAGAAGACATGGAGCGCGATGTGTGTAAACTGCTCTCGTTGATGAAGTAGGACACACGATATTTTGACATTGGTAAAATATGGTGTTAGGCTAAAGATTAGTTGTCAATGATAGATTAAAAAGTGCTAAGAAAGCATAAAACTGGAGGGTATCATGAAAGTAGCAATCGTAGTAGGAAGCATTAGAAAAGAGTCGTACAATATGAAACTGGCGCAATATTTGAAGCAGCGGTACTCGGATCAGATCACGTTTGAAATCTTGGGGCTTCGCGATCTTCCGTTCTACGATCAAGACATTGAATTGGATCCGCCCGCGACCGTCAAGGTTTTCAAGGAGCGGGTAGCAGCCGCTGATGCGGTATTGTGGATTACGCCGGAGTATAATTACTCCATACCGGGCGTGCTCAAGAACGCACTCGATTGGTTATCGCGCGTTGATAAGGTTATGAACGGGAAGCCTTCATGGATCATGGGAGCGTCGATGGGACAGCTTGGAACGGTTCGAGCTCAAGAGCATCTCCGGGATATTCTGTTTTCTGTCGGCATTACTTCGCCGCTGCTCCCTAACAATGAGGTATATATCGGCGCGGTACATGAGAAGCTGGATGAGTCCGGCAAGCTGATTCATGAGCCGACGATCGGTTTTCTCGATATCGTAGTGAACAATTTCATTACGTGGATGAACACCCGTAAATAAATATAAAGTCATGGAGCCCTTTGGCAGTTGCCTGCCAAAGGGCTTTTCCTGTATATTCACCTCGTAACACGGTATAACCTAAGCAAATGGGAATTGCTTTTGAACGGGGGAGGCTTTAATTGTATACGATTCTTATTGTGGACGACGAACCGATTGTAAGAGAAGGGATCCGAAACCGGATTCAGTGGGCAGATCATGGCTTTGAATGCATCGGGGATTGCGAGAACGGCAGGGATGCATTGGAGGCTGTAACTCGCCATCAACCCGATGTGGTGCTAACGGATATCAACATGCCGTACATGGATGGCCTAGAGTTGTCACGCCATATTACGGAACGTTTTCCCAAGACGAAGATCATCATCCTGACCGGTTTTGACGATTTCGAATATGCCCAGCAGGCGGTGAAGCTCCAGGTCACGGATTTTATTTTGAAACCGGTTACTTCGGCGGAGTTAAGGGAGATGCTTGGTAAACTCAAGCTGGAAATGGATGAGGAGCGCGGACATACGGAGCACTTGAAAAGGCTCAAACACCAGTTGAATGAGAGCTTGGTCCTGCTGAAGGAACGATTTCTTGAACGACTGGCGTCATCGCCGATGAAGCGATCCGAGATCGAGAGCAAGCTTGCATATTTTGATATTCGGCTTCCGGGGCCTCTTTATATCGCGATGGCAGCGGATATGGATGAGCTTCGTACGGATGAACAGCATGTCGATAATGAGCTCTATGCTTTTGCTTTATACAATATCATGCAGGAGATATTGGCGGGTGAGCCCGGTACAGCTATTTTTAGGTACAAGGAGAACAAAGTAATGACCATCCTGTCGGGCTCCGGCGAGGAGGAGCTGCACGCTCGGGCGCAGGAGCTGGCGGAGGACATTCGCAGATCTACGAAGCAGTTCATGAAATTCACGGTCACGCTCGGCATCGGAACGATTTGCCGCGAGCTTCAGGAAATCCGTTATTCCTGCAGGGCTTCGGAAGCTGCACTGGAATACCGGCTTTTGATCGGCCGCGATCAGGTGGTTCATATCACGGATCTTGAAAAGCGGGGGGACGCTCCTCTCCAGGATGGGATTGAAACCGAGTCAGCGCTAATCTCCGCAATTCGGGCCGGTATGGACTTAGAGGTAAAGGCGTGCATCCGGCGGCTGATCAGTGAACTTGGAAGCGCTTCAATTTCAATCGAGCTCTGTTACGTGCGGGTCCTTAGGGTCATGCTTGCCGTGCTTCAAACCTTGATGGAAATCGGCAGCAATGGGAACGAGCTGATCGGCAAGGAAAAGAGGCTGCTGTCCGATCTGTATTCTTTTCGGTCCTTGGAAGAGATCGAGCGCTGGTTAAACGAGGTGTGCGAGCAGGCGTTAAGGGATGTTGCCAAGACGAGAAAGGATATTACCCGCACCCAGATGCTGGAGGCGGTCGATTTCATCCAGCGGCATTATGAGGATGCCGAGTTATCGATTAAGACCGTATGCAGCCGGATCTTCATGAGCACGAGTTATTTCAGCGCCTTGTTCAAGTCGCATACCGGGAAGACCTTCGTTGAATACGTAACGGAAGTCCGCATGGAGAAAGCGAAGGAACTTCTGAAGCATTCCTTGTTGAAAACCTATGAAATTGCGGCGAAAACCGGTTACCAGGATCCTCAATATTTTAGTGTGCTGTTTAAGAAACATACCGGAGATACCCCGACGGAGTACCGGAATAAAATGACGTCAGGCGGGGTAAGGCCATGATGGCTCCGCAGCGGATCAAAAGCATTCAGTCCCGCATTGCCAGCTCATTCGTGATGCTTGTATTGTTTACGGCGCTGCTGCTAATCTTCATCTCCTATCGGCTGTCCGAATCGGCTGTTCGCGAAACGGCGGAGAGTTATACCTCCGAGCTGATCAATCAAGTGAATGCGAATATCCAAACCTACATCACCGGGATGAAAGACATCTCGCTGGCGACGATGAACAACCCGAACGTGAGGGAATACCTCGCCTCGGCCGATGAACTGCAGCCTGCGGAACTGGCTATATTGAAAGCGAAGATATCGGAATATTTCCACTCGATTCGGGTTTCGCGCAAAGATATTGCGTCGATTAATATTTTTGGAGCCGGCGACACCTTTATCTCCGATCGGACGGACGCCGAACTGAATTCCTATATTGTGTTATCGGAGCAGCCCTGGTATCGGCAGGCGAAGGAAAACAAGGGGCAGACGGTGATCTCCTCGTCGCATGTACAGCCGGTTATCCAGGGAGAGTACCGCTGGGTCGTATCACTGAGCCGCGAGCTCAGCGGCGTGAATTCTTCTAACGGGCTCGGCATCCTGTTGATCGATCTCAACTTCAAGGTGATTAACGATATGCTCAGCAAGCTCGATCTGGGGAACCGGGGTTACGTGTTCGTGATTGACCGTCAAGGCCGGATTGTGTATCACCCGCAGCAGCAGCTGCTCTACAGCAATTTGAAGACGGAGAGATTAGAGCAGGTGCTTCAGGACAAGCAAGGAGGTTTTGTCGTGAAGGAGGGCGGAGCAAGCCGGATTTACAGCATCAAGGACACGGATTTCGGCTGGAAAATCGTCGGCGTCTTTTACGAGAATGAGCTGGTAGACAATAAGAAGCAGATGCAGCTTTCTTTTGCTATAGCGGGGTTGTTATGCCTTGGCGTCGGCGTGCTGTTCTCCGTTGTTATCTCCCGCAACCTGACGCGTCCCATCAAGAAGCTCCAGGAAAAAATGATGGAAGTGGAGAAGGGGAATTTCGATATCCGGGTTCCTGTAGGGCATTCCAGGGAAATCTCCGGCCTGGCCCGCAGCTTCAATGTGATGGTGCTGAAGGTCAAGGAATTGATGGATCAGATCGTGATAGAACAGGAAATTAAGAGGAAAAGCGAATTGAATGCCTTGCAAGCCCAAATCAATCCCCACTTCCTCTACAATACGCTGGATTCCATTATATGGATGGCCGAGAGCAAGAAGCATGATGAGGTGATTCTGATGACATCGGCTCTAGCAAGGCTGTTTCGAGCTTCGCTCAGCAAAGGGAGGGAAATGATCCCGATTGCTACCGAGGTGGAACATATAACGAATTATTTAAAAATACAACAAATGCGATACCAGGATAAAATCCGGTTTACTCTGGATATGGATCGCGAGCTTTATCCGTATCTGACGTTGAAGGTGCTGCTGCAGCCTCTGGTGGAGAATGCCATTTATCATGGCATCAAGAACAAGGAAGGGGCGGGCACGATCACGATTACGGGGAGACTTCAGGATGATCGGATTCGGTTTCAAGTCATGGATGACGGCATCGGCATGGATCGGTCCAAGGTTGAGACATTATTAATCTCTACAGGGAGCCAACATTCGAGGAACAGCGTTGGAATTGCGAATGTCCACCAGCGGATTCAGTTATATTTTGGAGCGGAATATGGTCTTAGCTATACGAGCGAACCCGGAGCGGGGACAAACGTAAAGGTGCTTATTCCGGCCGTTCATCCGGATGAATGGCGGAGCATGGAGGGGGATGTGCCTTGAAGTCGTACATGAGACTGCGATATATTTTACTGCTGCTGATTCCGGTATTCATCCTGGGTTATATCGCCCTTCAATGGTCCAAAGAAGAACCCGGACCCAAGAAGATTATCGTGGGTGTTAAAGCGCTGGATGAGAATGAATTCTGGCGGGTACTGATTGAAGGGGTGAACACGGCTTCTCGTGAATTCGGTGTGGATGTCTCGGTGGTAGGTCCCACTCAGGAAATCGAAGTGGACTTGCAGATTCAATTGCTGGAGGAAGCCATCAAGCAGAAGCCGGATGCGATTGTCATGGCAGCAGGTGATTATAACCGCCTTGTTCCTGTAGCGGAGTCCATTCGCAAGGCTGACATCCCGCTTATCATGATTGATTCCGCCGTGAACGGCGATTACGCGCAGAGCTTGATCGCGACCGACAATGTGAATGCCGGACAGAAGGCAGGCAAGGAGCTCTCTTCGTTGCTCTCCGCAAATGCGGAGGTCGCCATTATCAGTTTCGTACGGGGGGCCTCTACGCAGATCGAGAGGGAACAAGGGGTTCGAAGCATTCTGGAGCAGCGCAGCGGCACGGAAATCGTGGGCACTTACTACAGCGAGGGCAAGGAGGAGCGTGCCTATGAAATCACGAAGAAGCTGCTGTCGGAAAGACCTGACCTGAATGGAATCGTGGGACTGAATGAGCCTTCTACAGTCGGGGCAGGAAGAGCGATCCGAGAACTGGGGCTGGCGGGCAAGGTTAAGCTGGTCGGATTCGACAGCTCGGTGAAGGAAGTCAAGCTGCTCGAAGAGGGGGTTCTTCAATCCACCATTGTTCAGAAGCCCTTCAACATCGGCTATTTGGGCATCAAAACAGCCATATCCATCATCGAAGGAGACAAGGTGTTACGCAACGTGTACACCGATTCCGTTGTCATCAACAAGGACAATATGTATACCGAGGAGAACCAGAAGCTGCTCTTTCCCTTTGTGGAAGAGTAGCTTCTTCCTTTATGGGGGTCCTGTTAACAGATCATAGTTTATTCAACACGGATCAGAGAATATTCCATTCCTCCATCGGAGACCGATTTGTACAATGATTCATAAAAGGTGCCAGCTAGAGAGGTGAGGGTCTTTGAGCGAAGTATTGATACAAATGGAAGGAATCACGAAGGAATTTCCGGGCGTGCTTGCATTAAATCATTGCCGATTCGAGCTGCTGCGCGGTGAAGTCCATGCGCTAATGGGTGAGAACGGGGCCGGCAAGTCAACGATGATGAAAATATTGACCGGCGTATACCAGAAGGACGAAGGTACGATCAGGTACAAAGGGCAGCCCGTAGAGTTAACGAATCCGAAAGCGGCACAAGACGCAGGGATCAGCATGATCCATCAGGAACTGAACTTGGCGCCTGATCTGACGGTTGCTCAGAATATATTCATCGGGCGGGAGCCGCGCAGAAAGCTCAGGTTGTTTCTGGACAATCAGGCGCTAAATCGACAGGTGAAGGAACTGTTCGAGCGGATGGGGCTGGACATGGATCCATCCATCAAGGTTTCGGAACTAACGGTTGCCAAGCAGCAGATGGTGGAGATTGCCAAGGCATTGTCTTATAACGCCGACGTGCTGGTCATGGATGAGCCTACTGCAGCTTTAAGCGAAACCGAGATTGAGGATTTGTTCCGCATCATTCGTCAGCTTCGAGAAGGCGGAGTTGGAATCGTTTACATTTCCCATCGGATGGATGAGATCAAGCGAATTACGGATCGCATTACGGTGATGCGTGACGGACAGTACATCGATACGGTTTCAACGGATGAAGTCACCACACAGGACATTATTTCCAAAATGGTTGGCCGTCAGATCTACGAGACCTCGAAACCGGAGAAGAGCGCAGGTGAACGTGAGACGGTATTGGAGGTTAAAGGACTGAATCAAGGCCGAGCTTTGAAGGACATTAACTTTACTCTGAAAAAGGGAGAAATCCTTGGCATTGCAGGCCTGGTTGGCGCGGGGCGGACCGAGCTTGCCCGAGCGATCTTCGGTGCCGACCGCATTCAATCCGGCGAGATCCATGTTCATGGCCGCAAGATAACGATCAAGGGCCCCCACGATGCGGTGCGCCAAGGGATCGGTTATTTATCCGAGGATCGCAAGCGCTATGGATGTGTCGTCGATCTGGATGTGAAGAGCAATGTGGCTATCGCCTCATACCGTAACTTCCTGGGCCCCGCCGGCTGGATGAATACGACCAGGATTCGCAAGCAGGCGGAGAATATGGTTGAACGATTGAAGATCAAAACACCTCATGTGGACCAAGAGGTGAAATTCCTCTCCGGCGGTAATCAGCAGAAAGTCGTTATCGGCAAATGGCTGACCCGCGATTGCGACATTCTGATCTTCGATGAACCGACGCGCGGGATCGATGTAGGGGCCAAGAGCGAAATCTATCGCTTGCTGAACGATCTTACGGCACAGGGCAAATCGATCATCATGATCTCCTCAGAGCTACCTGAAATTTTACGGATGAGTCATCGGGTTCTCGTGATGTGTGAAGGCCGGATTACGGGCGAGCTGGATCAAGCAGAGGCGACCCAAGAAAGCATTATGCATCTGGCTACAGCAAGGATGTAAGCCGTTATCCATACACGTTAGGAGGAGTAAACAGATGAACATTCAAATCAAATCGGGCGCACTTCAGCAAGTGCTGGCCTTAGCCAGCTTGGTTGTTCTCATACTATTCTTTACATTCTCATCCAGCAATTTCTTTCAATTCTCCAATATCGTGGGCATTCTTCTCTCGACCGCGGTGATCGGCGTTCTTGCCTTAGGATCTACTTTTGTCATCATTACCGGCGGCATCGATCTGTCTGTCGGAACGGTCATGACACTGAGCGGCGTTATGACCGGCGTCTGCATCACCTTCTGGGGTTTGCCGGTTCCGGTCGGTATCCTTGGGGGGATCTTGACGGGCGCGCTGTGCGGGCTGCTATCCGGTACGGCGGTGGCGAAGATGAAGATCCCGCCATTTATCGCAACGCTGGCGATGATGATGATCGCCAAAGGGCTGGCACTGATTATCTCCGGAGCCAAGCCGGTCTATTTCAACGACGCTGAAAGCTTTGCCGAGGTGTCCCAAGGCAGTGTGCTGGGCTGGATGATACCGGGCCTTGATATTCCGAATGCGGTCGTTATTTTCTTCATTGCGGCGGTTGTGGGTTACCTCATCTTATCGAAGACCATCATCGGCCGATATAACTTTGCACTGGGCAGCAACGAGGAGGCGACCCGATTGTCCGGCGTCAATGTGGGCTTCTGGAAAATCGTCATTTACACCCTAACCGGCGCCTTTACCGGCTTGGCCGGTGTCATGATGGCATCGAGGCTGAATTCGGCCAATCCGGCCCTGGGTGCCGGGTATGAGCTGGAAGCCATCGCGGCGGTCGTGATCGGGGGAACTTCGCTCAGCGGAGGGAAGGGGACCATCATCGGTACGGTGATCGGCGCTTTGATCATGAGCGTGCTGACGAATGGATTACGCATTCTGTCCGTGCCGCAGGAGTGGCAAACCGTTGTCGTAGGGTTCGTTATCATACTCGCGGTGTATGCGGATATTTTGCGCAGACGCAAAGCGTAAGCCCTTTGTTAGAGCTGCGTTCCGCGCTAAGTTAGCCGAATGTTAACGGGTTAGAAGCTTCCTTGGATGGAAGTTCTATAGATGTACTATTTTGATAAACAAGGGGAGATTAAGATTATGAAAAAGCTATCCGTATTGGCTCTGATTCTCATGCTGACTGCAAGTATGCTGGCCGCTTGCGGTTCATCGGGCAATAACGCTGCCGGAGGAACCGACAATCCAAGCGAGGGCGGATCGGGTTCAGGTTCCAGTTCTGCAGCCGAAGGAGAAATCTACATCCCGATCATTTCCAAAGGCTTTCAGCACCAGTTCTGGCAGGCGGTAAAAGCCGGTGCCGAGCAAGCTGGGGAAGAGCTTGGCGTACGGATTACCTTTGAAGGACCGGAGACGGAATCCCAGGTGGATAAGCAGATCGAAATGCTGCAGGCAGCACTCGACAAGAAACCAAGCGCGATCGGCTTTGCCGCACTGGATAGCCAGGCCTCCATACCTTATCTGAAAAAAGCCCAAGAAAACAACATACCGGTCATCGCCTTCGATTCGGGCGTGGAAAGCGACATTCCGGTCACGACGGCATCAACGGACAATATGGCTGCATCCGCGCTTGCGGCAGACAAAATGGCGGAGCTCATCGGGAATGAAGGTAAAATCGCGATGGTGGTCCATGATCAGACCAGCGTAACCGGGGTTAGCCGCCACGACGGTTTTAAGAAGCAGATCGAAGAGAAGTATCCGAATATCGAGATCGTAGACATTCAATATGGCGGTGGCGATCATCTGAAATCGACGGACCTGGCCAAAGCCATGATGCAGGCACATCCGGATTTGAAGGGGATATTCGGGGCGAATGAAGGCTCCGCAGTCGGCGTCATTAATGCGGTAACGGAGATGAAGAAGGAAGGCCAGATTATCGTGGTCGGGTTCGATTCCGGAAAAGCGCAGATTGACGCGATCAAGAACGGAACCATGGCGGGAGCCATCACGCAAAATCCGGTCGGCATCGGATATGAGACGGTAAAAGCCGCCGTAGCGGCCGTCAAAGGGGAGAAGGTCGAGCCGCAGATCGATACGGGATTCTACTGGTACGACAAAAACAATATCGATAGCGACGAGATCAAAGCCGTGATCTATGAGTAAAATGAAATGAAGGGGAGCCCTATACGGGG
Organism: Paenibacillus sp. NPDC093718; assembly: GCF_050279985.1. Lineage (NCBI taxonomy): Bacteria > Bacillati > Bacillota > Bacilli > Caryophanales > Paenibacillaceae > Paenibacillus > Paenibacillus sp. NPDC093718. The sequence continues at coordinate 157,400 of NZ_JBNNUS010000001.1, read as the reverse complement.
CTCCCCTTAACGTGACATCCGCTTACGCAGATGCCACCTCCATATTCTGAATCAATTCGTTCAGCCTCCTTTCCGAGCATTTGGTCCAGCCGGACATCTATATTAAACCATGGCTGGCGCTGGGAATGAAGTGAATAAACAGGCTTAATTGTTTTTTACCAGGAAGCCTTGTCAAGAATGATACCGGGTTTATGTTAACGGATCTGCCCCTCGTCCCACATCCGCTTCCAAATCTCTTCAACGGTTTCTTCAGGAGATAAATCGGAGGTGTCCAGCCACAGGCCAATTCTCGGCGTCTCGTCGGTCAACTGCCGATTCAGCTCATGGATGGTCCATACCCCGTAGCCTTTTTTGTCACGAATCAACTCGCGTGCGCTGATGGCATTCTCGGATGGGTTCAGCACAACAACGAAGACGGGAAGGTCGTTTAGCATTTCGGTTATTTGTTGCAGCGCCGGGCCGAGAATGACGTCCTGCAGAACGACATGAAAACCGGCTTCGGCATAGGTTCTGGCAGTGGAGGCGGATAACCTGTAGCGCAAGGCAAGCTGTCTTACCGCTTCGTCAGAAGCATCCGGAAGCATTTCTTCCCTTCCCCTGACAATCATTCTCCGAAACGAGTCTCCCCGCAAATGGACTCCGCGTTCAAACTTCTCGGCCAGCAGCTGGGCTACCGTCGACTTACCGGAAGCCATGACGCCCGTGACAACGATAACGGCTGGTTTACGTGAATGTGACATAATCATATCTCCAATTCTATCGGATTGTAAATGAAAGGGAGCCCTATAACGGGCTCCCCTAAACGTGACACCCGCTTATGCGGATGCCACCTCCATATTCTGAATCAATTCGTTCAGCCTCCTTTCCGATCATTTTGTCCGGCCCGACAACTATATTAAACCACAGCGGGATGCGAGCCGAACAGTGAATAAACGGGCTTAATTGTTTTTTACCAGCGTCTTGGAGACAGTATACATTGCTAATTAAACGGAGCCCATAAACCCTTGTCCCGCCGTATTACTTACTTCCACGTAAGTATCTCACTTCTAAGTACGTACTTCCGGAAAGTAAACTGTCTGCTCTACAATGGGCGTGTAGTCATTAACCAATACGTTCATAAGGAGAGAATAACAATATGGAGCTTCAATTGGCATTGGATTTAGTAAATATTCCGGAAGCAAAACAAGTGGTGGCTGAGGTAGCCGAGTTTATCGACATCGTGGAGATCGGAACGCCGGTTGTCATTAACGAAGGACTTCATGCCGTAAAAGCAATTAAAGAGGCTTTCCCGCAGCTGCGCGTGCTGGCCGATCTAAAAATTATGGATGCGGGCGGTTATGAAGTGGCGAAGGCATCCGAAGCCGGCGCGGACATTATTACGGTGTTAGGCGTATCCGACGATGCTACGATCAAAGGCGCGGTAGCGGAAGCCCTCAAGCAAGGCAAGCAAGTGATGGTCGACATGATCAATGTGAAGGACATTGAGAGTAGAGCAATGGAGATTGACGCTTTGGGCGTGGATTACATTTGCGTTCATTCCGGCTACGACCACCAAGCGGAAGGCAAGAATTCATTCGAGGAATTGGCTGCGATCAAACGTGTCGTGAAACATGCCAAGACGGCGGTTGCGGGAGGAATCAAAATGGAGACACTCCCTGAGGTGATCCAAGCGAATCCTGATCTCGTGATTGTCGGAGGGGGAATCACAGGTCAATCCGATAAGAAAGCCGTTGCGGCCCAAATGAACCAGCTTGTTAAACAGGTTTAAGTTCCGATGAGTAAAAAGATATTTCATCATGCAGCGGTCATTGCCGAGGAGATCTCAGCATCCGTGCAGCAGATCAATGCTGATCAGATTGAGGAATTGATTGCACGGATCGTGCAATCTGATGCCATTTTCTTAGCGGGGGGCGGCAGATCCGGTCTGATGATCCGAGCTTTTGCCATGCGATTAATGCAGATGGGGTATAAGGTTCATGTCGTGGGCGATACGGTAACTCCGGCCATCGGCTCGCGGGATTTACTACTTATCGGTTCAGGCTCCGGCGAAACGCAGAGCTTGGTGTCTATGGCTCAGAAGGCCAAGGGTATAGGCTCTGCCGTAGCGGTGGTAACCGTAAACCCCGAATCTCGTATCGGTAAGCTTTCGGATGCGATCGTTCGGCTTCCGGGCACAACGAAGGAGCAGAATCAAGAATCCCTTGTCACCGTTCAACCGATGGCCTCTTTATTTGAGCAAACGATGCTGATCGTCTTGGATGCCGTTATCTTGAGATTAATGGAGATGAAGGAACTTCACTCGGAAAATATGTTTGGGCTGCACGCCAATTTGGAATAAGAGGTCAAGGTGTGGGTAAAGTTGCCGCTTTGATGATATAACCGCGACCGTTGTATACTGTAGGGAAGAAGGGGTGATGCATTATGGCAAGTGAAGTCAAGCAGCGAATCAATCTGAAGGAAATAAACTGCCATAAGGAGTTAACCCTGGCGGTCATCGGCGGCAAATGGAAGCTGATCATCCTATGGCATCTTGGTTTAGAGGGCGTTAAGCGCTTCGGTGAGCTGAATCGAATGATTCCTCATATCACGCAAAAAATGCTGACCAACCAGCTCCGGGAATTGGAGGAAGATCAGCTCGTTCATCGTGTGGTTTACCCCGAGGTTCCGCCTCGAGTCGAATATTCACTCACGCCTTACGGGGAAAGCCTAATGCCGATCTTGAAGCTGATGTACGATTGGGGAAAAGATTACGGCGAACAGGTCATCTGGAAAGACGGCGAGCTGCCTGAGCATAAAGACGATGGACAGGCAGCGGAGCAACCAGTCGCACAGAAGTAGTGATTTTTTTGAATAATGGTTGTGAATGTATGGGCGCAGCATCTTAAAAATAAACCTCCGGTACACAGATGCCGGAGGTTTATTTTTTGTTTAAAAGAAAAGTTATTTTGAATGGAAGGATTGACAATTTAAGTGAGGAGATATAATATCATACCGTATAAATCGTAATAATTACGATTAAGGAATGGAGGAAGTTCAATAGATGAATAGTAACAATAGGATTCCGGTTACAGTACTCAGCGGGTACCTCGGATCAGGCAAGACGACGGTCCTCAATCATGTGCTTCATAATCGTGATGGATTGAAGGTTGCGGTCATTGTGAACGACATGAGCGAAGTGAATATTGATGCGGATTTGGTTCGAGGGGAAGGAAGCCTGTCCCGAACCGATGAGAAGCTGGTTGAAATGTCTAACGGCTGCATCTGCTGCACGCTCCGGGAAGATCTGGTGCAGGAAGTTCAGAAGCTGGTGCAGGAGAAACGGTTTGATTATATTCTCATTGAATCGACGGGTATTAGCGAGCCCGTGCCCGTTGCGCAGACTTTTGTCTATCCGGATGAGGTGTCCGGTGTCCAGTTGTCCGACCTAGCCCGGCTGGATTGCATGGTGACGGTTGTGGACGCGAACCGTTTCTGGAAAGACTTCTCTTCGGGTCAAAGCCTGCTCGATCGGAAGGAAGCGCTGGGCGAAGAGGATACACGGGAAGTCGTGGATCTGTTGATTGATCAGATTGAAATGTGTGATGTACTACTATTGAACAAATGCGATTTGGTAAGCGAAGACGAATTGGCCAAAGTGGAAGGCATACTTCGTAAGCTTCAGCCCAGCGCAAAAATCATACGCACTGTGAAGGGACAAGTCGCCCCAGCGGAAATTCTGAATACCGGTTTATTCGATTTTGAAAAAGCCAGTCAGTCCCCCGGCTGGATTCAGGAGCTTCAGAAGGAAGAGCATGTGCCGGAAACGGATGAATACGGCATCAGCTCTTTTGTATATCGGAGAAGAAGACCGTTCCATCCGGAGCGGCTGGCTGATTTCATGAGTGATTGGCCGGAAGAGGTCGTACGCGCGAAAGGGATCGCTTGGCTGGCTGTGCGTGAGGATGTTGCGGCAAGTCTAAGTCAGGCGGGACCTTCCATTCAGTTTGGGCCTGCAGGTTATTGGGTGGCTGCTTTAACCGAGCAGGAGCAGCAGGAGCTGCTTCAGAGTGAGCCGGATGTGCAGCGAAAATGGGATGGCGTCTGGGGAGATCGGATGACCGAGCTTGTGATGATCGGGATACGGATGGAGCAGTCACGAATCGAGCGGGAGCTGGACGAATGTTTGTTGACTGATCAGGAAATGCAGCTGGATTGGTCGACCTTTAACAATCCGCTGCCATGGATGGCAATCGAAGAGCTATCGCTGTAAGGCTTAGGATATGTTCCCCTTTGTAGACAGTGCTGAAGAAGAGCGCTACAGTTTACTTAAAGGGGACTTTTTTATGGAAAGTTTATAAAGAAGAATCCGAAATAATAGGGATATAATCATTTAATAAAAAAAGCCAAACTCGTCTGAACGAGTTGGCTTTTTAATAGTGACTGCAGTCTGTTAATTATTTGTTTATCGGTTGGCCTGCATATGCTTGGACATTTAGCGGAGCTGTCAGGTATTTTGGAGCTTTAGCTACAAATGCCTGAAAATGGCTGCTCGCATTGTGGAGCCCCACAGCTTCCTGGTCTTTCCACTGTTCAACCATGAGATACGTGTTATCCTGCTCCGTATCTTTAAGCAGCTTATAAGATTCATTTCCTTGTTCCGCGCGGGATGCCTCAATAAGTTCTTTTACGGATTCCAGAAATTCTGCCTCTAGTTCACTGTTTACTTTCATTTCTGCATGAATAATAATCATCGCTATGACCTCACTTCCACTCTGCAATACGATCAATAGGAAGACGGGTCGTCAAACGCGCTTCTTTGGCAGCTTTACCTACAGAGATGAGCATTACCGGCACATAACGTTCTTTCTCCATACCAAATGCCTCTGCAATTCGGGATTTGTCATATCCGCCAATGGGGTTAGTGTCATATCCACGGGCACGAGCAGAAAGCATAAGCTGCATGGAAACCAAGCCGCTATCTATAAGGATCATTTCACGGAAAGACTGTGCCGGAATACGTCCGAACAGATCGGTATAGTTTGCCATCATCTGATCTTTAATCTCTTGTGGCAGATAACCACGTTCCACAGCGCTACCCATAATTTCATCTGCATTGTCGAATGCGTTCATATCTCCAAATACAGCAATGACTGCGGAAGAAGTTGAAACTTGCGTTTTGTTCCCTGGTGCAAGCTCTTCAAGCGTCGCTTTACCTTCTGGGCTATCAACGACAAGAAATCTCCAAGGCTGAAGATTAACGGATGACGGAGCCAAAGTCGCTTCTTCCAAAATTTCAGTCATTTCTTCACGGCTGATTTTGACCGATGGGTCGTATACCCGCACAGAGCGCCGGGAAGTAATAATTTCTTTATAATTATTGTTTAGGGAAGTTACAGTCATGATATTCTCTCCTTTAATCTCTATAAGTTAATTGGTCTTACTTGGTTCTTTCATTTGTTGAATCTGGCTGTTCAGTTTCTGTAGAGTTTGAACAAACGCAAGTCGTTCTGATTCCGTGAGGTCTGCCTGCAGTTCCTCCATAAAGCGATCTTTCTCCGCCTTAAACGCTGCTACTTTACTTTTGCCCACTTCAGTTAGCTGAACCAACGTAATCCGGTTGTCATTCTCACATCTGGTACGGAGAAGTATTCCTTCCGCTTCCAACTGCTGAACATGACGGGTCACCGCAGCTGGATCAATAGACACTGCCTTCTGCAAATCCGATTGGCTAATTTGGCCCCCCGTCAGTTTGCATAGGAGTTCGAGCCGATTGGGACTAACTCCAGCACATCGTTCAAACCGGGTCGAAATATGCTTGTTTAAATGCATTAGCAAGTACAGCAGGTCTTCCGTATGGCACGTAGAGATTATAAAGACCCCCTTCAATTCATTGACTCCTCAATGTTTGATGGGTCAACTATATACCTTTGTTTTCTGAAAATCAAGTCTTTTGCATAAAAAACTGAATCGGATTTCATGTATAATAGGAAGTAGATTCCTAATTCATAGATTTGAGGAAAGATTTGTTTTCATGGAGAATGTAATGCTAACGCATGAACAACATAAATCAGGAGGACAAGGTTATGGCAAAAGCAAAAGTTCCAAAGAGACCCACTAGAGATGAGTTTGTACTGGAAGAGCTCGGAAATCAGCTTACGGAAGCTTACCAGGAGGAATCGGTCATCGTACTGACGGTCTGGGGATGGGAAGAGGCAGTCCGCGGACAAATCGATCAAATGGACTCTCGCACAGGGAAGGTGCACATGAAAGTGAATGGCGTCATTACGAAGGTTCCCTTTATGGACATTATGGAAGTGAATTATCCAAGGGACTAATCAGAATTATATCGAAAAAGGAGATCCTGCGAGGATCTCCTTTACTTTATCTCTGTCTAACTAACCATCCATCCAGCTGTCATTGTACCACGCCACTGAGCAAGCCTTCCCACTCCTGAACCATGCGATTTTTGTCCAGACGATGGCCGATCAGCGTAAGATATCCGCGTTGCAGCTGCAGCGTGCTTGGCTTACATTCAAGCTCTGAACCCGCCCACTGAACTAGAGAGGGACCCGTCGAGAGATGGATGTAACCTTTGGCCCGAATCAGGCTGGAGCCAAGTGCAGCGAGAAACGTTTCGATCACGCTCAACTGAAGCGGGAAGGGGGATGGAGCAGATAAGGTCAAGGTATCCAAGCCCGTGAAGGATGTGCTGCTGTGTCCGGACTCTTCTCCGTGCAGATGACTATGGTGGTCATTGACAGATCTCTCTGGTTGGTGGTGCGCATGCTTGCTGTGATCATCAGTCAACGGTTTGTCTTGCGTACGATCCGCAGGATTTCCTGGCTTCCCTTGCGAAGTTGGAAACGAATGGCTCGGGTCCTTAGAGGGCTCAAGCTGAAGCTGAAGCGTCGAAAACACTTCATTTTCATCCAAACGGCTGTAGTCGGTTACGGCCAGACTTGCCGTCGTGTTTATTTTTCTAATGGAGCTCATGACTTTGTTGATCTGTTTAACGTCGCAGTCCCCCGCCTTGTTAAGGATGATCATATCCGCGAAGCTGATTTGTCCCCGCAGGGTACGCACCAGTTCACGACTGGATGCAAAGAAGCTGTTGTACTCGAGAAATTTGCCGCAGTCGGCCAAGGCAATTTTGCGCTGGATCGAGATTCGATCAGCCAGGGACGGATCCTGCAGATCCTCAAGAATCTGTTCAGGATTCGCCACGCCGGTCGTTTCGATGAATATGAGATCCGGCTTCTGATCTAATAGGGTTTGTAATGCTTGACCCAGCTCGTCTCGCCTGGTGCAGCAGATACATCCGTCGAGCAGTTTCTCAATCGGAAGATCGGGGATTTGGCCGGAAACCGTATCGCCATCCACATCTTGTTCGCCCATCTCATTCATAAGCACAGCGGTTCTCCACTGCCGCTTGGCGGCATATTCTAGCAGTCTGAGCAGCAGCGTGGTTTTGCCGCTCCCCAAAAATCCGCTAATCAGTACAACGGGTATCTTGTTCATTTATTTGTTACCTCCTTGGTCTCGTTATCATTCGAATACAGCTCGTCAAACTCCGCGACGGAGTCCAGATTCGTGAAAATGTAAGGGGATGCCGGCTGTTCGATCGGCTGAATCTGCTCCGCCTGAATTTGCAGAGTCTCTTTACCATTCAAGGTGGCGACCTGGATCGTGCCATCAATCTGGACCCACGTATCATTAGTGAACGACGCAGCATTCGTGCCGCGCACAAGAACCCCGAACGGTACGGCGTCTGCCGTGCAGCACATCACGAGGAATCGGCTGACGGCAAAGGTATCCTCATTCATATGTACGTCGCGGAAGACGAAACCTTGCACCGTGATGGTTTTTCCTTGAAAATGCTCTTTGTACATATCCATAGCCCCGACGGTTTCTGAGAAAATGTCCGGTTCTACCTTAATGACGGGCAGTGTATATAAGCGCTTGGCAAGCTCTGCAAACTCCACACTATAGATGTCCTTGGCAACGAATCGTTCGTTCAATGCGATGTCTGCTGCTGCTCCTTGATCAATGCCGGGTAATCGCTTATTTGTGCCTGAAAAGGCGGAAGTGTTGCGGTCTTCGGTTTTACGCCGTACATCGGGATTCGGATAGGTGTAGATCATTCCTTTTTTGGCTGCCATATCGCTGCCCAGGGCCTGGTCCGGCAGGAGCAGGCCAAACAGCAGCGGCACTGTGAATAACCCGTATACCGTTACGTTTTTGACAAGGCCGGTAGGCAGGGGGTGCTCGCAATCACACACCTCTCCGGAATCGCCCGCAAGGGAATGCCACATCATCCCGAATGCAATGAACAACAACGGAACCGGGCAGAGAAGCAGCAGGGTCTGCATATGAGGCGCTAGGTAATATTCGAGCGAATCTGAAGCATTCAGATGCATGATATAAGCGGCGAGAGCCGCAACAAGCAGCGACCGGAGCGTATAGTGAATCCGTATCCTCAAACTGGACTTCATCCTCCCAATCACCTCCAATCTCAAGCGGATACCTGATGATCCTAAACGGTCCCGGTAATCTCGTTTGGTATTTCGTCAATCTTTCATCCTTAGGCAGCTATCCACCCAAAAGAGCGTTGACGGCTACAGAGCCGATAAAGACAAGCGTCATCACCAGCAGGCTTAAACCAATTACGAATTTGGTCTTGAAGGTAGCCGACAGCATGAGCAAGCTTTTGAAATCCAGCATCGGGCCGAGCACGAGGAAGGATACGAGCGGACCTACGGTAAAGGTGTGAGTGAACGCCGATGCCACAAAGGCATCCGAAGTCGAGCAAAGGGACAGAATGAAAGCAAACCCCATCATGAACAGGTAAGAAGCGGTGGGACCGTTCCCCAATGCCAGCAGCTCTTCTCTAGGGATGAAGGATTGGATGCAGGCTGTCAGGAATGCGCCAAGAACCAGGTATTTGCCCATTTCGATCAATTCGTCTCCGGCGTGGACAAACAGGCTTCTCCAAGTTTTGGGATGCTCGTGCAGCTTGCGTTCACCAATGGCGGAATCTTGTTCGGTAAACTCTTGTAAGGAACGCTTGAGCGGGTTGTTTTTTGAAAAAACATAGACGAGCAAACCTACCGTTACCGCGACTGCAAAAGCCAGTCCCATCCGGCCGATCGTTACTTCGGGATGCGAACGGAAGGCCATGATCGTTGCAGCGAACACAATGGGGTTCAGGATAGGTCCGCTGAGAATAAAGGTTACAGCGATGTAGGCAGGCATCCCCTTAAGCATCAGCCTTCGGACGACCGGAATCATCCCGCATTCACAGATGGGAAACACGATCCCCAACATGGAAGCGAACAGGACGCCGATGACCGGATTTTTGGGCGTGATCCGACGCACCCACTGTTCTTTAACAAACATTTGTAAGAGGGACGAAATTAGCACCCCAAGCAGCACAAAAGGAAGCGCCTCAAGGAAAATGCCCGTAAAAACCGTTTTTACCTGCTGTATGTCACGGCTTGATATTAGACTTGAATCGTTCTGCAGCCATATCGTCAAGACCGGTATCACGAAGACAAGCGGAATCATGAAGGGCAGCATTTTGAAGATTACCGGATATTTCATTCGGGCCTCCTGGAGCGAATTGTTCTTAGGACATTCTATGCTTGTACCATCGGCAACATACTAGATTCTTGCAAATTAATCAAAAAGATTACGATTTGATACGTCAACTTCATGAACGGTAGCGCGAAGTCCAAAGTCGTGGTATATTTAAAAAAAGTTATCTGTGTGTTACTGGCGTAGCTTGGGGTACCAAGAGGGAGCACATAGGATCATATGCCGTACGCCTGGGCAAGAGGTAAGGAGACGATTAGTCGCCTTGCCTCTTTATGTTTTTAATACAATGGCGAAGGAGCGGATTAGCATGAGTAAGGAACCCGTAATTTTGGATGGAAAAAAGGTATCCGATGATATTAAGGCAAAGCTGGCGGTGAAGGTACAGGAATTGAAGCAGCACGGGATAACGCCTTGTTTGGCAACGATTCTAGTTGGCGATGATCCAGCTTCGGCGACCTATGTGCGGATGAAGGGAAATGCTTGCGAGCGGCTTGGCATCATATCCAAGAAAGTGGTGCTGGAGACATCGACCTCGACTGAGGAGCTGATCGCCGCGATACAAGAGCTGAACGAGGATCCGAATGTCCACGGTATTCTGCTGCAGCATCCGGTGCCGCATCATATCGATGAACGGGCGGCTTTTGATGCCATTGCCATTGAAAAAGATGTGGATGGAGTAACCACGCTCGGTTTCTCGCAAAATGCGTTTGGTTTTGCCGATTATCCGTCTTGTACGCCTGCCGCGATTATTGCGATTATGGATTATTATGATCTGCCGATCGAAGGGAAGCATGCCGTGGTGGTCGGACGCAGTCCGATTCTGGGTAAGCCGGTATCGATGATGCTGCTCAATCGCAATGCTACCGTTACGATCTGCCACTCGAGAACCAAGAACCTCGGGGAGCTTGTGTCCCAGGCGGATATCGTGGTTGCGGCCGTAGGCAAGCCTAATTTCATTCAAGGGCACTGGATTAAGCCGGGAGCCGTTGTATTGGATGCCGGCTACAATAAAGGGAATATCGGCGACTGCGATTATGAAGCCTGCGCGAAGGTGGCATCTGCGATTACACCGGTACCGGCTGGTGTCGGCCCCGTTACGATTGCTACATTGCTGAAGCATACCGTCGAATCGGCCGAGCGAACCGTGCAAGCCTAAAGGAAAGCCATAGACCATTTGCATATGAATTAAGGGTGCGCCCATGAAGAATCCCCTTCGAATCGTTTCATTTCTAGTAAGAGTCTGGAACATGGAAAAGATATGGCTCATGCAATGATAGGCTTGGAGTCTCCATTTCACGGATCCCTGGACGTCATGGTATAGTTAGGAAAAAGCGAAAACGAAGGGGAGAGATTCATGCACAAACGAAACATGATCAATTGTGCTGCCCAACTAGGAGCTGTGGAGGACAATCTGTTCGTTGCAGCGCCGCAAGCGGCTCCCGGGAGCACCGAATGAAGAACACGATTGCAGATATTGCCAAAAAAGCCGGAGTTGCCAAAAGCACGGTCTCCCGTTTCTTAAACGGAGGTTCCGTCAGCAATGTAACACGCCAAAAAATTGAGCTGGTCATTCAGGAAACCGGCTATATTCCGAATTCGTTTGCACAGAGCTTGAAAGCGAAGAAAACCAGCATGATCGGCACCATTGTACCGCGTCTGGATTCATTCTCAGCATCGCAGACCGTTGCCGGCATGGATGAAGAATTAAGGAAACACGGTTATCAGCTTCTCATAATCAATGCAAGCCAGGACTTATCCAGGGAGATTGAAGCGCTGTATGATCTCGCTAGGCAAAAAATATCTGGCATTATTTTATTTGCCACTCAAGTGACGGAAACCCATCTTGCCGCGATTAAAGAGATCGGCATCCCTGTCATCCTGTTAGGACAGCAGCATAAGGATGTTCACAGCATGATTTATAACGACTATGCCGCAGGCTATGACATGGGCCGATATGTGCTGTCCAAGGGACATCGCCATATTGCCTATATCGGGGTGACGGAACAAGACGTTGCTGTCGGAGTTCAGCGGAAGGAAGGGTTTCTGAAAGCAGTAAGCGAGGATAGTGAGGCGGAAGCGGATCTCTATGAGAGCGGATTTAAGATGTCGGATGGTGTAAAGACCGCATGGTCCATTTTTGAGTCGAACCGAACGCTGCCAACTGCCGTGGTCTGCGCTACTGACAACATCGCGTTAGGCGTTATGAAAGCGGCTAATATGAAGGGCATTCAAATTCCTAACGAACTCTCCGTCACCGGATTTGGCGGATACGACGTAACCGAGGTGATTCATCCTGGATTGACAACGGTTAAATATGGATATTCCCAAGCGGGCCATCTCGCCGCTCAGCATATAATGAAGCTGGTCAACGACGAGCCTGTGAATATCCTGACGGTCATGAGTTGCGATATGATTCATCGGGAAAGCGTTGACAATCTAAAATAGGTATTCTATACTGAAAAAACGGAACCGGTTCCAATACTGCCTTTGATAGGTATTGGAGCTGAGTTCATTATTTTTACTCCTGATTGGAACCGGTTCCACTACAGGTGGATTAGGCAGATGTTCACGCATAGCATGATCAGTTTGATTTTTTAGTAAGCCCATTTATAAGGAGAAGAGATATGGACAGAGAACTGAAATACCGACGCCTGGATCAGGCTTCTCCCGAAGAGCTTTCCTCCTTAAAGGAGAAAGTGAAATTAAGCGAATGGAGGCAGAGGTTTCACATACAGCCCATCATGGGCTTGCTGAATGACCCTAACGGGTTTTCTTATTATAACGGGGAGTATCACTTATTTTATCAATGGTTTCCGCTGGGTACGTATCACGGCTTGAAATACTGGTACCATACATCCTCGAAAGACCTGGTGCATTGGAAAAACCAAGGCATCGCCATTGAACCTGGCCACCCGCAGGATGCTTATGGCGCTTATTCGGGCAGCGGAATCGTGAAAGACGACAAACTGTATCTGATGTATACCGGAAATGCCCGGGATGAGGAATGGAACAGGCAATCTTATCAATGCATGGCCGTGATGAATCGCGATGGATTGATCACGAAGCTCGATAAGCCGCTAATCGGCCGTGTACCGGACGGATACACCGAGCATTTTCGGGATCCGAAGGTATGGAAAGACGAAGACAAGTACCGGTTCGTCATCGGCGCCCAAAGGGGCGATCAGACAGGAACGGCTGTCGTATATGAATCACCGGATTTGCTGGATTGGACATGCAAAGGGGAAATCCAAACCCGTCTTGAACATTTCGGTTATATGTGGGAATGCCCCGATTATTTTGAACTGGAAGGACGGGGCGTGCTGCTGTTTTCGCCGCAGGGGCTGAGTCCGCAAGACGACGAATACCGGAACATTTACCAATCCGGCTACATCTTGGGCAAGCCGCTGGATCGGGACACGCTGGAGTTTAAACACGGCTCGTTTTACGAGCTGGACAGAGGTTTTGATTTCTACGCACCGCAGACCATGCTGGACGAGCAAGATCGGCGCATCATGGTAGGCTGGATGGGTTTGCCGGAGGTCGTCTATCCAACCGACTCGCATGGCTGGGCGCATTGTTTGACTATTCCGCGTGCGCTCTCGTTCCGTGAGAGCAAGCTGATCCAGGAGCCGGTCCCCGAGTTGGAAGTGCTCCGCGATAAGGCCATGGAAGCAGCGGATACACTTTACAGCGAAGTGAAGAGTTATGCAGGAGTTGAGGGGACCGTATTCGAGATGATATGCGAGTTCCATGCGATCGAAGCGGACGCTGTTGGCATTGAGTTTCGAGCCGGCGAAACGGAGCGGACGGTCATCTGGTATGACGCTCTCAGGCAAAAGGTTACACTGGATCGCTCATCATCGGGTGCAACGATTGTGAGTGATTACGGAACGACACGAACCTGCATGCTGCATGCCAAAGTAAACTCGATCAAATTCCATCTTTTTGTGGATATTTCTTCGGTAGAGGTGTTCGTTAATGATGGCGAAGAGGTATTTTCGAGTCGGATATTTCCAAAGCGGGACAGCCGTCATATACGATTTTTCGCAACAAACGGCAGCGTCGGCTTGAAGGTCAAGAAGTGGGATCTTGCCCAAGCCGTAAAAGATATAGAAGGGGATGAATGAACATGGCAGCGGATAATCGGAAAATTGCAAGGCAGGTAGTGGAAGCCATCGGTGGCAGGGAGAACATCGCTTCCTTTGCTCACTGTGCTACGAGACTGCGAATTATGGTACACGATCAGAAGAAGATTGACCAGAAGAAGGTCGAGAATATTGATAAGGTCAAAGGCGCTTTTTTCAACTCCGGCCAATATCAGATCATTTTCGGAACAGGAACCGTCAATCAGATTTTTGAAGCGGTCGAATCCCTGGGAATGGAGAGCACAAGCAAGGAAGAACTGAAATCTCAGGCGAAAAAGTCGGGGAATCCGTTTCAGCGGGCGATTCGTACATTCGGTGATGTGTTTGTGCCGATTATCCCGGTACTGGTCGCCACTGGCTTGTTCATGGGATTACGGGGATTGCTGACCCAGGACACCGTGCTTGCCTGGTTTGGAGCGGCACCGGATGATATCTCGCCTAATTTTCTGCTCTACACCCAGGTACTAACGGATACGGCTTTTGCTTTCTTGCCGGCATTGGTGGCCTGGTCCGCATTCAGGGTGTTCGGGGGCAGCCCTGTGCTTGGTATCGTGCTGGGTTTGATGCTGGTTAACCCGGCTCTTCCCAACGCTTATAGCGTGGCGAACGGTTCGGCCGAAGCCCTCATGCTCTTCGATTTCATTCCGGTTGTTGGATATCAGGGCTCGGTTCTGCCAGCCTTCTTCATTGGACTACTGGGCGCGAAATTCGAGAGATTTTTGCGAAAACGCATTCCTGAAGCCATCGATTTGATCGTTACGCCATTCTTAACCTTGCTTGTAATGATTACGCTCGGGCTGTTCGCCATCGGACCCGTGTTCCACTCCCTGGAAGAGGTGGTTCTGAACGCGACGACCTTCTTGCTGGAGCTTCCGTTCGGCATTGCGGGTCTTGTGATCGGCTTCTTCAACCAGATCATTGTGGTCACCGGCGTTCATCATATTTTCAACTTCCTGGAAATTCAGCTTCTTGAGAAGACGGGAAGTAATCCGTTCAATGCGATTGTGACTAGCGCCATGGCAGCACAAGGGGCAGCATGTCTGGCCGTCGGGCTCAAGACGAGAAACAAAAAACTGAAGGCATTATCCCTGCCATCCGCGTTCTCGGCCATGCTGGGAATCTCGGAGCCGGCGATTTTCGGGGTCAACCTCCGCTACGTCAGACCGTTTGTTATCGCCTTGATCGGCGGTGGCGTGGGCGGTTTTATGGCTTCCCTCTTCCAGCTCGAGGCCACAGGCATGGCGATTACCGTAATTCCTGGTACGCTCTTATACTTGAACAGCCAGCTTCCTCTCTATATTTTGTGCAACGTAACCGCGATGGCTCTAACTTTTGTGCTGACTTGGTTGTTCGGATTCAATGATAAAATGCTCGATGATGTTCGCTCGGAAGCGAAATAAGCCCACAGAAGAAGTCCGTCTGCATAAGGCGGACTCTTTTGTTGTCGTTAGATAAGAAAATTACGGTAACTTGCGCTAATGTTATTGTAGAGGGTTATCTTGAATTCATCGATATTAAATACCATAAAAACCGTGCTCCTGCGCGGTTTTTTATGCGTTATCGGGATGTGTCCGAACGACCTTGCTGAAATAATGGCTTGCTCTGAAATGCTTTTCATCATTTACAATATGGTTACTGGCTAGAATATACGGAAGAGAGGCGAGTTTCATTGAATAAGAAAATCATATTTTTTGATATTGACGGGACGCTGCTGGATCATGAAAAGAAAGTTCCGGCTACAACGAAGGAGTCCATTCGGGAGTTAAAGGGTGCCGGGCACATCGTCGCCATAGCGACAGGGCGCGCTCCCTATCATTTTGAAGAGCTGCGGGAGGAGCTTGGTATCAATTCCTATGTTTGTTTGAACGGTCAGTATGTGGTTCATGAAGGCAAACCGATATATGGAAATCCATTGGCGCAAGATGCCTTGCAGAAGCTGACGGAGCAGGCCGTTGAGTTTGATCATCCGATCATATATGCCGGCAGTGAAGCCATGAAGATGAACGTAACCGAGCATGTTCATATCGATTCCAGCTGGGGGGAACTAAAGCTCACGATCCCTGAATATGATCCGGAATACTACTTGGGCAGAGATATTTATCAGGCCATTGTATTCTGCACGGAGGATGAGGAAGCAGCTTACGTGAACAAATTCGAGGGCCGGTTCGATTTCGTTCGATGGGGTCCTTATGGGATCGATGTGTTGCCGTCCGGGGGATCCAAAGCCGAAGGGATCAAACAATTGATTCAGCTGCTGCGCATCGATCTGGAAGATACTATCGCCTTTGGCGATTATCTGAATGATTTGGAGATGCTGTCGTACGTGGGCCACGGTGTGGCGATGGGCAATGCGCCGGAAATCGTCAAGAAGGCGGCCAGGCATATAACCAGGGATGTTGATCAAGACGGTATACAGTACGGCCTTCGTATGTTGGGTCTACTGGGCAAGGAACCGCAGGAAATCGTGTAGTTATTTTTACGATGAAAGTCATGCAGCGTGTCAGTCTTCGTTCCAGCGGGACGATAAGGACTGACATGTTTTCGGTTTGAAGTGCATTTCGAGAAGCGCAGTTTTAACGATGGAACGAAGGAACAACATCGCTGTGAGATGAGAGCATTTAAGAAGGTTATCTTATGACCTGGGACAGTCCCGGCCGTAGGATAACCTTTTTTAGATGAAAGTGCAGGTCTTCACTTGGCCTACTTCCTGGATTAGCAGCCTTGCAACAAGTATAAGCAAAAAAATAATTGTAAATAATTATTAATTGTCTATATACATTAGTGTGTGGCGTACAGTATAATGATTACCAGGAGTTGATGATATGTCAGAGGATCAAGATATTCTGAACAGTTTGGTGCAGGAGCTTCGGCGAGGAACCATCATACTTGGTGTCCTCAGCCAATTGTCGGAACCTCAGTATGGATACTCATTGGTGACCATATTGCAGGAGAAGGGGATCAGCGTGGAAGCGGGTACCCTGTATCCCTTGCTGCGGCGGTTGGAGAAACAAGGCTTGCTGGATAGCGAGTGGGATACGAATGAAGCTCGTCCGAGGAAATATTACATCATAAGTCAGACAGGGAAAGAAATATATCGCCAGCTTTACCATGAATGGAAAGATATGATGACAAGTCTTGAAGGGCTTGTTGCTGACAAGGGGATGTTTAGTAATGGATCTGATTAACAGGTATATTTATGCAGTGACGCAGAAGCTGCCCGAATCACAAAGAGCCGATATTGAAAAGGAACTTCATGGACTCATCGAAGATATGCTGGAAGACAGGGGAGCAGGCGTCGGGATTGCAAGCACTGAAGATGTGGAACAGGTGCTGCTCGAGCTCGGTCCACCGGGGGACATGGCAGCTAGATATAGAGGAAGAGAACGGTATCTCATTGGACCCGGTTTGATCGACAGTTATTGGTCTGTCCTGCGGATTGTATTGTACTCGGTTGTCGTCGCTCTTGGCATCGCGTATATGGTTGATTTCTTTACAAGCTCGGATCCTACCGCCGAGAAGCTTCTGGAGTACTTTGTCTCATTGCTGAGTGTGGCTATTCACGGGTTCGCATGGGTTACCGTTATTTTTGCCTATATCGAATATCGCGGTGCTCGACAAGTTTCTAAAGACGCTTGGAAACCATCCGATTTGCCTGTAATTCCGGAACCAGCGGTTCGGATTAAGCCGATCGAGCCGGTGCTGGGCATTCTATTTTCCGTGCTGTTCTTTGTGCTATTTACGTTTTCCATTGACCTGATCGGTGTTCATCGATTCGATAAAAGCTCGATCGCCATTCCGGTGTTTGAACAGGCTGCCTTTGCCAAGTATTTGCCGCTGATATGGCTTCTTACCGCCTTCAGCATATTCAATGAAGCCAGGAAATTAATCACAAGAAAGTGGACGCCGCAGATTGCCGTCATGCATGTCATATTTAACGTTGCTTCCGTTATTGTTGCGGTGATCCTGTTCTCCGATATGACGATTTGGAATCCGACATTCATGGATCAGCTCGTTCAAGCGAGGCTCGTAACACCGGGAGATGAAGCGTATGAGACTGTGAAATCAATTTGGGATCGCTCCAGAGATGGTCTTATTTACGTCATTGTGATCATTACCCTTATTGATACCGTGTCCGTTCTGATGAAGCGGTTTCGGCGGAAGGAAGGAAATACAGCGTTAACCAAGTAAAGACTTGAAGCATAGGGTGTCCCAAAAGATCTTGGATCTGGAGGGATGCTCTTTTTTTGCTATTAGGAGACACTCCGTATACGAATTGTTCCCATGAACGACACGCAGCTTGTTGGATAAGCATAGGATAAGGAACATAGCAAATAATTTTTTGACAAAAATGTGAATGATATGTGTCAAAATTATGTACAATGGTGTTATAATAAGGTAAGAGTTAAATGAAAACCCTTACAGAATGAACGGAGCTGATTATGATGAAATACGCAATCCATTACTCTACGAGAATGAAAGACGTTATTTTATTTTCCTTTGTCATTAGCATTATCCTGTTTCAGGTAGCTACCTTGACCCAATATTCCTATCCTGTCCTATTCTATATGCAGATGGCGGTGAATGTCGTTGTTGTTGCGGCACTAGCGATTGAAGGGTATGCCCGATTGGTGAAACGGGAAGTGAATATTCAGGAGAATTCGGATACGATAACAATCCATGGCGTAGAGATTCATGCCGATCAGATTCGTGAGATCAAGGTTTCCGGATGCCATAAAGCCGCATTCCAAATAAACCTCAAGAACAAGAACGTGAATCCGATGTATTGCTGCTTTAAATTTGAAGAGAAGAATTGTGAAGGGATTCGGAGTCTTACGCGTTGGGCCGAGCGGAACCAGGTTTCCGTGCGTAAGGTCGGACCGCAAACCCGTTCCGGGTTGGTACTCACATCTAACCACTAATTGGCCGAATTTAAATTTTATTATGAATAGAAGCATCTGAACCTTGAAGAATGGGTTCAGGTGCTTCTTTGTTGTAGTTGTAGAGGAAGAGTGTTTTTCCGGGCATCTGTACCTATAGGAACTGAAAGTTAAACCAATGTTAAGATCCTGTTTAAATACAGGTTAATTTCGTCAGATATACAGCCAAGAATGAGTGTTACTTCGCGTTTGGAGAGGAGATTCTTGCTGCTGCCCGCGGGAAGGTGGTAGGTATCGAGAACAGCCTATATGCACATTTAAAGCAGGGATCAGTGTGCGTGAAGGAATATTAACTGGCTTGGCGATATCAAGTTAAGACGAGGCCATGTTGTATATAGCGGGGTTTGAGCGCCGGATAAAACAAAAAGCATGGGCCTGAATTCTCAGGTACATGCTTTTTGTTCGATTCATTAATAAGCAGGCGTTCTTGTTCATTTTGTAACTTAGCTGCTGCAGCCGCCGCCACAGCCACTCCCGCAAGAGGATCCGCTGCTGCAGGATGAGCCGCTGCTGCAAGAGGATCCAGATCCGTCGCCTGAGGATCCATCACCCGAATCGGATCCGCCGGACCCGCATGCCGAGGCGTAGGTGCATGAGGAGCTGCTGTTATTTTTATGAAGCTCGCGCTCATCAGGGATCATGTGGTCACCAAATTGTTCCGGTGCGTTCCAGGCAAAATAGACGGCCGCTGCCAGGAGCACATCGCTATTTTGGAAATTGACCGACTTATCTTGACGCGCCGGCTTCTCTTGGGCGGTTCGAACCCGATCCTGCAGATCCTGGATGATCGCATCAATCGCCGTACGTGCTGCAGGAATCTTCTCATAGGTCCAGGCATTAAAGCGCTTCTGTCCATGATTCACGGTGAAGTGGCGGGAAGTGCAGGCCTCCAGTTCTTCGCGTGGCAGCGGGACGCGGAAGAAAGCTCCCCATAGCTTCGCGCTGTATTCATGCCAGCCGAATAATTGTACATATACCGTATCAAACCACGCACGTTCATTCGGAATAGGCACATGCTCGCTTCCGGTGTTTGGAGCGTGGTGAAGCATTTTGCCAAGAAAGCGTTCCGAGAATTGTTGGTATTCGTATGTATACATCAGCATTTCATGCCATATTTCATCCACGTCTTTGCTGAACATCGGGACACGATCCAGCACGGCGCACATGATAAAGAACCGTTTAAGCTCCTGCCATCTCCATTCATACTCCTGTTCGGACAGATTCGGATGCTCACTCATTACTCGTTGCTTCAGCATGTTCTGATAGGTGTAGGGCAGCGCAGCCTCAAGTCTTCCGACAAGCTCACTCGCCGGGCTTCCTGCCTTGACGATCGGCGGCAGCTCGGGTATTTTCCTGCGTCGGAGCTTATTGCCTTTAGGGAGCTGCTGACTGCTGTGTTTGCGTAACGAGCGTTTCACGAAATAAGAAATAATCCATACATCCACCGCAACAAATAAAATAATCAGTATCCAGGTTGTTGAGTTCATTACATGTTCCTCCTGTCTTTTTAGTGTTCGGAGGTCGGCTTATTATTTCACTCCTGAGTAAATTATGGCAAATGTGATGCGTGTTGGCAATTGAAATTGGAGAAGATCATAACTTGAATTTAGGGGCTTCTTTATGATACATTCCGTGTGTGTCAAGCGAGTGTTTGATCATGGAGCCATGATCTCGATGGATGGCAATTACGTTTACTTTAGGAGCATACATATGTTAACAGGTTGGAAACTATCCGTATTAGGTATTCTTGTTGTAGGCATTACCGGCATCGTTGCGTCTATTACCGGTCTGATCGAGCCCGGTCGGGCGATAGCGCTTTTCGTTGCATTCGTACTATTTATTGGGGCGCTGGAGCTGCTGGAACGAATCAAGAGCCGCAG
This sequence comes from Paenibacillus sp. NPDC093718, assembly GCF_050279985.1. NCBI lineage: Bacteria > Bacillati > Bacillota > Bacilli > Caryophanales > Paenibacillaceae > Paenibacillus > Paenibacillus sp. NPDC093718. Next base: position 136,865 of record NZ_JBNNUS010000001.1, on the reverse strand, counting down.
AAAGAAGAAGGGGGAAGTGCGATCTTCCAAATAAAAATGCAAAGGCAGCAAGGAGGGAGCTTGTGAATTGGGTAGCCGTACAGCCGTACTACAAAATCAACCGAGTGGTGGATGGTATCGAACAACGGACGGAAGAGCAGGGGCGGGAGATGTTCCTGTACGAGGATCGAATCGTAACGAAATACCGGGAGTTCCCGATCAAGCAGGTCTTTGATCTGTCGTACCGGCCTATGGGAGACGGCGGTGGTTTCTTATACTTGCATACCCAGCAAGGAGTGTATTCGTACACGGTGAAGGATGATCCGGGTTCTTTCATATCGGCATTTAAAAATCTCTAATGGCATGATCCATAAATAAAACTGGTCTCAGGTCCAGTTCATATCCTCGCCTACAGCACGTTTGCGAAAGCCACGTTGTCATATAAGCTGATACTATATTCTAGGGACGGATTAGGGGGACAGGAGTGGATACGCTTTTAGATTTTATTGAACAGATCGGGCACTACGCATTATTCCTCGTATTGTGCCTTGGATTGGTCGGTCTTCCTGTGCCTAATGAAGTTGTGGCAATGACAGGCGGAGCGTTAGCGGCATCCGAGATTTTAACGCCGGTTCCGTCTTTTATCATGACGTTTCTTGGCGTGTGTTCGGGATCGACGGTAGGTTACATGCTTAGCCGCTTTACCGCGAGCAAGCTGTTAAACCGCGCCCAGGAAAAGTCAAAGATCCGCCAGTTTCTCGATGTATCCGAACGGCTGACCCGTCAATATGGCAATTACGCCATATGCATAAGCGCTTTTTTGCCCATCCTGCGCAACGTTACTCCCTATGCGGTTGGCATGAAGGGGATGCCGTATCGCAGATTTGCGGTGTATTCTTATTCCGCGTCCTTTGTATGGACCATCGGTTATTTCTCTTTGGGCATGTTTGTCGGAGATCAGGTCGTCGATCATATTGGAGCCCTGATTGACCGGTATGGATATTATGCGGCGGGAATTGTCGCGGTGCTGGCTATCATTCTGATCATTTCATGGGTGATTCGAAGAAATAAACGAAGCAAGGAGAATAATGAAATTCAGATTCACGGATAAATGCCGCATCCCGTGAATTAGGGTTCATCCGGTAGGGGGTCGGGTGACGTTCGAATGATTTTTACGTATTCTCGGGGTAAGAACCATGGGGTTTCTTGAATTTGATAAACTCTGGTTGACTTGTTGTCCTGTTGATAGCCGGGATGTGTACGAATATTCGTTAAGATGGCGGCTGCCAAAATCGCGAGAAAGATGAAAGCGCAAACAGCCGCTTTTTTGATCATCATGGGAACCACTCCTTTACATACAGTGATTTCCCAATAGACCTCTTTTCATTCCAAGATACCTTTGACAAAGCTTTGATCTCAAGATATACTGATTTTCAGTGTGATTCGAAAAAATACCATATGGTTTTACCTGGAGGAGCCTGCCATCAACGGGCTCTTTTTGTGTTTTTTTGGACTTATACCTAAATAATGGGGAAATACTACTAATGAAGGAAAAATCGGACTATAGGAGGAGTAGACTTTGTCTTTGCTGCACATCGCCGTAATGGCACCTTTTATTGTAGCGCTTGTGGTTATGTTGACCTACAAGCTCATTGGCCGTGTCCACACCGGATGGGTCATTTTGCCGGTACCGGTTGTCCTGTTCGCCTATTTTTTAGGACTTATCCCAACCATTCAGGGAGGTGAACAGCTTCAAGCGGTCCTGGAATGGATTCCGAGCGTGGGAATAAACTTTACCGTTTATTTGGATGGATTAAGTTTGATTTTTGCACTATTAATATCTGGTATTGGTTCACTCGTCGTACTGTACTCCATCTTCTATATGGATAAGAGCAAGGAAGCCGTCCATAAATTCTACATTTATCTGCTTCTGTTCATGGGCGCCATGCTTGGTGTCGTGCTCTCCGATAACCTGATGGTGCTGTACGGTTTTTGGGAACTGACAAGTATCTCGTCTTTCCTGCTGATTGCATTCTGGCATCATCGCGACCGCTCCAGATACGGAGCTTTGAAATCCATGCTGATCACCGTATTCGGCGGACTTGCCATGTTTGCAGGGTTTATTCTCCTTTATGTCATGACTGGCACCTTTAGCGTGCGGGAGATTGTAGCTAATGTGGGGAGCATTTCGGGAGACGCGCTGTTTATTCCGGCCATGATTCTGATCCTGCTGGGAGCATTCACCAAATCCGCTCAGTTCCCGTTCCACATCTGGCTGCCGGATGCGATGGAAGCACCGACTCCGGTTAGTGCTTATCTTCACTCCGCTACGATGGTTAAGGCCGGAATCTATCTGGTTGCCCGTTTTAGTCCGGTGTTTGCCGGTCAAGCTTCCTGGTTCTGGATCGTTGCGATTACGGGCTTGACCACGCTGATCTATGCTTCGATCCGTGCGATCAAGCAAACAGATCTGAAGGCACTGCTCGCGTTCTCCACGATCAGCCAATTGGGGTTGATCATGAGCTTGCTCGGTCTTGGCTCTGCAGCGGCTTATTATGGAGGCGGCGTGGACACGCTGCTCTATACAAAAGCAACGACAGCGGCCATCTTTCATCTGATGAATCATGCGATATTTAAGGGCGCTTTGTTTATGGTCGTCGGCATCGTTGATCATGAGACGGGCACCCGCGATCTGCGCAAACTCGGAGGTTTAATGTCGCTCATGCCGATCACGTTCACCGTGGCCGTCATAGGCGCATTTTCCATGGCCGGTCTGCCTCCGTTTAACGGATTCCTGAGTAAAGAAATGTTCTTTACGGCGGTCCTTCAAGCGTCTCAGATGAATTTCTGGAATGCCGAGACCTGGGGTGTGCTGATCCCGGTCGTTGCCTGGATCGCCAGCGTGTTTACGTTCCTTTACAGCATGATCCTGGTTTTCAAAACCTTCACCGGACGCTACCAGCCTGAGAAGCTGGAGAAGAAGCCGCACGAAGCACCGCTGGGGATGCTGATTCCCCCGGTTATTCTGGCATCGCTGGCCATCGTGTTCGGTCTGTTTCCGAACCTGCTGTCTCATGCACTCATTGAACCGGCAATGGCCGCCATTCATCCGGGTCTGCTCGCGTCAGAGGATCGTTTCCACGTGCATATCGAGATGTGGCACGGCTGGACAACGGAAATTTTTATGACCATCGGAATCATTGTTCTCGGTACTGTTCTGTATAAACTTCACAGCAGAGTGCGCATCTTGAACACAACGCTTTTCAAGCGATTTACATTGAACAATCTGTATGACGGGGGATTGCGCGTTCTCGAAAGAGGCGGCAAATCCCTAACCTCAACCTACATGACAGGTTCGCTGCGTCACTATGTGATCTATATCTTTGTATTTTTCATAGCCGTTCTTGGCGGAGGACTGCTACTGGTTGATCATATCGGATTCGATATGACGGAGTACGCACCGATGTCCTTCTATGAGGCCGTTGCCATACTCGGTCTGGTCATCCCGGTCATTGTGCTCCCGTTCGTACGGACACGATTGATGGCGATTATATTAACCGGGGCCGCGGGTTATATGGTGACCTTGTTCTTCGTCCTGTTCCGAGCTCCGGATTTGGCGTTGACCCAGATGGTTGTCGAGACGGTTTCCGTCATGCTGTTCCTGCTCTGTTTCTATCATCTGCCGAAGCTGAAGCGGGAGAAGGTGCCGATGAGCCTGAAGTGGAAAAATCTGCTCATCTCGGTCGGCGTCGGTGCTGTTGTAACCTTGATCGCGCTGGCCGCAAGCAGCGGCAGATCCTTCGACTCCATTGCGGATTACTTCATTAAAGAGAGCTACCACTTGGCAGGCGGTAAGAATATCGTCAACGTCATATTGGTGGACTTCCGCGGATTTGATACCTTGCTGGAAATTATGGTTCTCGGCATTGCGTCCCTCGGAATCTATGCTTTGATAAAAGTTGATTTGGGTGAAGGGATTATAGGTGAAGGGGATCGTTATGAAGGCGCGTATCTGCCCAACAGCAATGATGTTATTCTGCGAACCATCTCCAAGGTGGTCGTCTTTATCGTCGTAACGTTCTCATGGTTCCTGTTCAACTCGGGACATCATGAACCGGGCGGAGGATTTATCGGGGGGCTGATGACTTCAGCCGCACTGGTTCTGTTATCGATGGCTTTCGGCATGGACATGACCCGGAAAATCGTGCCCTTCGAATTCCGAAAGGTTACGGCTGCAGGACTTGCCATTGCACTGCTTACAGGGATCGGCTCCTTTGCCTTTGACACACCGTTCTTAAGTCATTCCTTCGATTACTTCACCCTGCCGTTGCTCGGGAAAACCGAGCTGGCTACTGCGGTTCTTTTCGACCTCGGCGTCTATTTAGCCGTCGTCGGTGTGACGATGACCATCATCAATTCGATTGGGAGGGATAACTGACCATGGAACTATATATGTCGCTAGCCATTGGAATTATATTCGCGGTTGGTATTTACCAGATCCTATCCAAAAGCTTGCTGCGGATCATTCTAGGCACTTCACTGCTAACCCATGGCGTCCATCTGCTGCTGCTCACCATGTCGCGGCTGAAGACCGGTGCTGCTCCGCTGCTTGGCGAGAAGGCTTCATCCTATGTTGACCCCGTTCCGCAGGCGTTGATTCTCACATCCATTGTCATCAGCTTTGGGGTTACATCGTTCTTCTTTGTTCTGGCTTATAAGGCGTATCAACGCTTGGGGACGGATAACATGGAGGAGCTAAGGGGGATGGATGATGAATAATGTAATTGTTCTGCCCCTTCTTATTCCGCTGGTTACCGCGGTTATTCTTATTTTCTGCTCCAAGTTCATCCGCGCGCAGCGCTGGATCAGTGTGGTCAGTGTCATACTAAACCTGCTTGTGGCGTTGTTCATTGTGAATCAGGTAAACAGCGAAGGCATTCAGACGCTTCACATGGGCGGATGGATGCCGCCGTACGGAATTGTGTTTGTAGCCGATATGCTCGCGGCACTTCTGGTGCTCACGACGTTGATTGTGGCGGCTGCCTGTCTGTTCTATTCCTTTCGGAGCATCGGGGAAGAGAGAGAGAAGCATTACTTTTATGCCTTTTTTCAATTTTTGCTAGCTGGTGTGATCGGATCATTCCTGACAGGAGATTTGTTTAACCTGTTTGTCTGTTTTGAGGTCATGCTGATCGCTTCCTATGCGCTGATCGTGCTGGGCGGCACCAAGCGTCAGCTGAGAGAAACCTTAAAGTACATGCTGATTAATATTATTTCATCCACCTTGTTTGTTGCAGCCGTTGCTTATTTGTACGGGACGGTAGGGACATTGAATATGGCACATCTGTCCCTGCGGGTGGCAGAAGTACAGCAGGATGGAATATTATCGGTCATCGGCCTGTTGTTCCTGATTGTATTTGCCTTGAAGGCGGGCTTGTTCCTGTTCTTCTGGCTGCCCGGTTCCTACAGTGCACCTCCGGCGGCCGTTACGGCCCTATTCGGCGCACTGCTTACGAAGGTTGGGTTATATGCGATTATCCGTACCTTTACGCTGATCTTCCATCACGATACCGGCGGCATCCACGCCGTCATCGGCTGGATGGCCGCGGCCACGATGATTCTGGGTAGTTTGGGCGCGGTTGCGTACAAGGATCTTGGACGAATCCTGAATTATAACATTATTATCAGCGTCGGCTTTATCGCCTTCGGGATAGCGTCGGCTTCTTCCGACTCCTTGAACGGGGCAGTATTCTACTTGATGCATGACATGATTGCCAAGGCGCTGCTCTTTATTCTGGGCGGTATCATCATGGCCAGTGCAGGGGCGAACAAGCTGAGCGAAATGGGCGGGCTGATGAAGCGCCATCCCTTGGTGGGATGGATGTTCTTTATCGTTGCACTTGCTCTGGTCGGCATCCCGCCCCTAAGCGGTTTTCTTGGCAAAGTCCTAATCGTTCGGGGCGGATTGAGCGAGGGTCATTATGTGCTAACGGGACTGGCACTGGCATCAAGCTTGGCGGTATTGTATTCCTTGATCAAAGTATTTATGGGGGCATTCTGGGGCGAATCACCTGGACTACCAGAATCGAAACCGGTTAGAATCCACAAGACAGCTTATGCTGCAGCGATTGGGCTAACGGTTATGGTGTTTGTCCTTGGGGTGGGTTCGGAGTGGATTTATTCCTATACCTCTCAAGCAGGCGCCGTATTATCCGATCCATCACTATATATTAATGCTGTACTAAAGGAGTAGTGGTATGGGCCATCAAATCCTGTTAAATATCATCATTGCCGTTGTCTGGATGTTCCTGAACAATAACTGGTCCCCCCAGCAATTGATAGTCGGCTATCTGATTGGTATCTTGCTGATTTATCTGTTGCGACGCTTCTGGCCGCACGATTTCTATTTGCGCAAGCTGTGGTCCATCATTCTGCTGCTGCTATTGTTCCTAAGGGAACTGTTAAAATCAAGTTTCACCGTAATCGGACAGATCCTAAGACCGAAGCTGAATGTTCGTCCCGGCATCTTCGCCTATTCCACCGAACTGAAATCCGACTGGGAGATTACGGTGTTATCGTGCCTGATCTGCTTGACGCCAGGAACGCTTACCCTGGAAGTGTCTCGCGATAGTCAGACGCTGTATATTCATGCGATGGATATTGAAGATGTCGAGGAGTTGTCGAATCAGATCCGCGGCACCTTCGAACGCGCGATCAAGGAGGTGACACGCACATGATCGATGGCATCCTGATTGCTTCTTTGGTGATTTTGTCGCTTGCTATACTGGGCTGCTTATACCGATTAATCAAGGGACCTTCCATGAACGACCGGATCATGTCGCTGGATACGATCGGAATTGTACTGTTATCCATGATCGCTGTCTTGTGCATGCTGTTCCGGACAACCGTCTATTTCGATATCATTCTGCTGATTGGGATTCTTACGTTTATCGGAACGACTGCGCTTGCCAGATATATCGAGAGGGGTGATGTCATTGAACGCACAAACGATGAGTCAGATCGGTGAGTTTCTGATCGCGCTGATGGTGCTGCTCGGAGCTTTGCTGGGTGCATTGAGTGCATTTGGCCTTATTCGTCTGCCGGATGTTTACATGAGGTCCCATGCAGCTACTAAAAGTGCTACGCTGGGCGTCCTCTTGATCCTTGCAGGCGCATTTCTGTATTTCACCTTCTATCTGGAGCATGTCAGTGCCAAACTGCTGCTGGGCATCGTGTTCGTATTCATTACGGGGCCGGTAGCGGGTCACTTGAACGGGAGGGCGGCGTATCGATCAGGCGTGTCCATGTGGGAGAACAGCGTTCACGATGACCTTAAGCCTGAACTGAAGCGCGAGCGTGAGCGGATGCGCGCTTCCCGGAATCGGGAGCATTCCGAGGAAGGATAACCGTGAACAGGGAGTTCCAGACTGACATATAGAGGAATGACAAGCGGGGCTTTCCATGTACTTGGGAAGCCCATTTTCTTTTTTCATGCATGGCTCGCGGGTGTCAGCTTACTGTGGTAGAATTACTCAACACGAGTTCGCAAAACGCTTGGACATGAACGCTAGACATAGCGGATCCAGAACAGGAGAATAGGTACAGATGAAGTTGGATAAAGCTCAAATAAAATGAAAGAGCTATCTTCCTTTCTTGGATATGTTTATGTGGAAGGAAAGACCGAGTTCAAGGAAGGCAGCATGGTATACATCGCGGTATTCGAACATTTCCGGTATAATTATTAACAAAACCCGCCTATCCCTGAAGACGGGACTGGCGGGTCTTGTTATCAATTTAACGCTTCGTCTTTTTGCCGCTGATCACGACACTTCCCGGCTGATCTTCATGATGATAACGGTTTTCCATCTTTTTTCCAGCCAGCCACAGCAGCCAGAGAACGACGGCCGCGATAAGAATGCGCCAAGGCTGCTGGATAAAGGCTTGCCAGTCATGTCCAATGAATGCCACCATAAAGATCATCACGGATTTACCTGCCATAACGGCTATCGTGAACGTCGTTGCCGATATCGTGCTGATGCCGGATGCGATATTGATCAGTGAGGAAGGCGTGAAGGGGAAGCAGTACAGGATGAAGATCGGCGTAAAGCCCTTTTCTTCAATCCAATGGAAGAAGCGTTGGGATCCCGGCATTCTTTTTTGGATAAGCAATCCAAGCTTGCCTCCCAACTTACGAACAATCCAGAATACCGTAACGGATCCAAGGCAAACGCCGATCCACGACAGCAAGAATCCCCACCATAATCCATAGGCCGCGGAGTTCCCCATCACCAGCACGATAAGGGGCAGAAAGGGAAGGAACGCCTCTATAAATGGAAGCAAAATACCCGGGATGGGACCCAGCTGCGAGTACTGCTGAAGCCATTCCTGCACTTGATCCATGTCAATTTCTTTCATATGGGTCCATACATTCTGAAGCCATTCCAACATGATGAATAAATCCTCTCCCATGCCTAGGTAAAATTATGTATTTTCCGGTCGATCGCGGATGGAATATATTATAGCATAACAGAAACCAATATTATAAATCGCAAGTATGATGGGTGAATACAAGTAAAGCACAAACTCCCCGAAAACAGTGGTGAGTTTGTGCTTTAACCGTTAACTGCTGTTATACAGAATGGGGGGGCAGCGCAGCTCCCTTGCTTTCAGATTTCGAATCAGAGGGGAGATCCGGCTCGATCCCATTCCAATCGATTCGATTCTTGCTCCGCAGGGACCACACGACCAAGAGAATGATTCCGATGATGACCGAACCGATCGTTACCATATAATTGCCCCAGACCGAAAGGTATTCGATCTCGATGAATGCATAACTCGAAGGCACCACGACATATCGCACCATCTCCAGCCAAGCAAGGTGAAAGCCGATGCTCATCCATAGATTGTTGGATACGATGCGGCATAGCTGCAAAACCGTACCGAACGCGATTAAATTAACGATATACTCCACCGTAATCAGGTCCCATGTACCTATTCCTATCGCTACCATGAATCCCGTGACGGCAATAGGTGCTAGTACGAATAACACGACCTGAAGGATCAAAGCAAGCCAGCGCGGAAAACGGGTGTTTAAGTTCCGGTATACATAACCGCGGAAGGTGATTTCTTCTGGAAAGGCTTCATAAAAAAATGCGATGGGAACGTTGATTAGGATAACGAGCATCGTAACTACAGGGAAGTGGAATGCCACGATCTGGATCCATCCGGCGGCGCTGCCGATCAGCAAGGCTGCTGCCGTGACCAGGGCAAGGAAGCCGATGCCGAGAAGGAAATAACGAAAACCGGAAGGAGGAGAACTAAGACCAAGTCCGCTCCAGGGACGCTGGTCGACATAACGTCTAAGCAGATAAATCAGCGGTACGGATACGCTTGTTGTTACGACCGCAAGGAGGATTTGCAGCCCGAGTGTGGGGATCCCGTAGGAACCCGCTACCGTGGCTATCACAACCGCTAGTCCAAGCCCTGTAACAAAAGCCAGCCACCCAAGGACTACACGCCAGAACAGGTGTAAACGGCCCTCCCGATCACGGAATGCCCGAGAGACACCGTGCCTAGCCTTCGATTCAGTTAATGTGCGAATGACGAACTCGCTCCTCTCCTAAGAACACGCTGCCCGTGTTCCCTATTCTTTTTGACATTAATATATATAGTATTGTTTCTACCAAGGTGTTCCATAGAGAGAACCTATTTTTACGAAGGTAGGCAGTAAAGAAGCAAACTAAAGATGCTGAAATGTTGTTTATAGTACGTTGTATTAAAAAAAACCGGAAGTGTATAATGGGATTATGCCGAAAATCGTAGATCATGATAAACAAAGACAACGGGTCGCTGAGGCTGCCCTGCGGGTGATTCAGAGGGGTGGACTCGAAAAAGCGACGGTACGCAATATCGCGGAAGAGGCGGGTTTATCCGTAGGTTCGCTGAGACACTATTTTACCAGCCAGGCTGAGCTATTGGCTTTCTGTATGAACCTGATTATCGAGAGGATTGAAGAACGCTTTTCTACTCTGTCCTTGAAGGGACCCGTGTTTGAGGATGTAAAGCAAGTGTTGATGCAATTTCTGCCGATGGATGAGGATAGGACGATGGAAATGGAGGTGTGGATGTCGTTTGTTGCCAAAGCGCTCGTCTATCCCGAGTTAAGAATAATGACCGATCATATGTATGATGGCTTAATTAAGGCGTGCCATTATGTGGTGGATACCTTGGTTGCCCATAAGCTGGCTAAACCGGAGCTGGATCTTGAATATGAAAAGGAGCGAATATACGCATTGGTGGATGGATTAGCGATTCATCATATCATGAGGCCGCAGCAACTCGCCAAAGAAAAGATCGAGAGGATTATCGATCAGCATCTGCGTTCCTTATGTTTGGACGACAAGACAATGGCCTAAAAGACCCATGTCACTTTGCGTGTCAACATTGACATGTCATTCCTTTTTTTAATACAATGGTTCTTCGACAGGCACTTCGTGTGAAAAAAGATACAAAAAGGAGAATGGCATGGTCAAAAAACACAAAAATCTGACAGTCGGCGAAATTCTGAAACGGTTCATCTTTATTACCATCGGTGCAGTTCTGATGGCCGTGGCGCTTGAGATATTCCTGGTGCCCAACGAAATTATCGACGGGGGTATTACCGGTATTTCCATCGTATTATCATCGATTACGCCCATCAAACTGGGTGTGTTCCTCTTCATTATCAACTTGCCGTTTCTGTTCATCGGTTATAAGCAGATCGGCAAAACGTTCGCATTTTCCACATTGTACGGGATCGTGGTATTGTCGGTGGCGACAACCTTCCTGCATCATGTAGACCCGTTTACGAACGAGAAAATTTTGGCGGTGCTGTTTGGCGGCTTGATCCTGGGTCTTGGGGTAGGTCTTGTCATCCGCTACGGCGGAGCTCTTGATGGTACGGAGATCGTTGCTATCCTGCTGTCCAAAAAGCTGCGCATGCCGGTCGGGCAGATCATCATGATTATCAACGTGTTTATTTTCATTACGGCAGGGTTTGTATTCGGTGCAGATTCGGCCATGTATTCGATTTTTTCATACTACATAGCGGCGAAAGTGATGGATATTGTGGTAGAGGGCTTGGACGAGTCCAAATCCGTTACGATAATATCCAATGAATATGAAGAAATCTCAAGTGCCATCATGCAGCGTCTGGGTCGCAGCACGACGATGATCTATGCCAAGGGCGGATATTCGAAAGAGGATACGCAGATGATTTATTGCGTCATCACCCGGCTGGAGATTGCGAAGCTGAAGACGGTTGTGCAGGAGATTGATAAGAACGCATTTATTTCGATTCAAAATGTCGCGGATGTGCTGGGTGGGAGCATGGCGAAGTCCGATATTCACTAGGTGCAAGCACACCTTATTGATGAAATAGGTTGATTAACGAACGGCGGTTTTTTGCAGATCTTGTTCTGCAGAAGGCCGCTGTTTTTTTATAGTGGGGAAAAAATCGGATTGCCTGAGTGTCTGATCGAAGCTCTATGAAAGCCGTCAATCTAAAAGCATTCAGGCAATCCATCTATCATTTTCGCACTTCAAAAAATTCGCATTCGTCCCGCTTATGATAGCCGAGCGAACTGACGCTGGATTGCGTAATGACGGTTTCGTCGGTGAAGCGGATGACGAGACTGCCGGAATCAATCAGATGATTATCCTTGAAGATGCGTATACGGATCTGCTGCTCCATAACTTCCTGAAAGTCCTGGTCGGTTAATAGCGGTCTGACTATCGGCATGGATCACCTACTCCTTACGATTGAATGGTAGATTGTTCGTAAAAACGTCCTATTATAAAGGAGGATTGGTATGACATTTGCGGCAAACAGGGAAGTAGGTATCATTCCCTCCGATCAGGATCTGCTCGCCGGCATACACGGGCTTACCGTCAATGACGCGAAGGTTCATGATCGCTTTGCGCTCGCAGAACCAGCAGATCGTCTTCATTTCCTCGATTTTATCGGCGTAAATCAGCATCCAGCGGCTGCCTTCAAACAGCTCGTTGCGAAAATCATTTTTTAGTCCGAAGCCCATGACAGGCACGTTAAGCTCATCTACGATCCGAACGAGCTGCAGGATGCTGTCCTTGGACAGGAACTGGCACTCGTCAACAAGAACGCAGTATGGCTTAGGCTGATGATCCTTCACGATCCCGTAGATGTCGGTCGTATCGGATATAGGTATGGCTTCGCGGCGCAGGCCGATTCGTGAGGATACATAACCAACGGCATCCCGGTCATCGATAGCGGACGTAAAGAGGAGCACCGGTTTGTTCTGTTCTTCGTAGTTATGGGCGACTTTCAATATCTCGATGGATTTACCACTGTTCATGGAGCCGTACTTGAAAAATAATTGAGCCATGCTTTCGTTCCCTTCCTATAAGTGCAATGTTGCTTCTTTGAGTGTCGTGGTGCAAAATTCGTTATTCTTACTATATAAGATATGACATGCAGAGTATATTGTCGCATTATTGGACGGCATTTGTCCATTGCCTGTAAGGACTATATTCTGACATATATAACTTAGGCGCGGAATGAAAAAAAGGACAGGACTACTCCGCGCAATATGGCGACGTTATCTTCGCATCATGGCACCAGGCTAATCAAAAAAAGGTATAATATTTTTTAATTACTTTGTCAGAAATGACGAACTTCTCTGGTCATATAAGTAGTCAACGATACGAAAGAGGGTTTGAGCAATTGGAAACGACAGCGGACAGAACGGTCCAGTGGGATGAGATGGAAGATCAGGAGTTGGTGAAATATGCCCAGGCAGGGGAGCGGGAAGCATTCGGGGAGCTTGTTCGGCGTCATCGGTCCAAGGTTTATGGCTATGCCAGAGCTATAACCCGGGAGTCCTACCTGGCAGAGGACGTTGTACAGGATGCATTGGTCCGGGCATTTTTGCACTTGGGCAAACTGGTCGATACCCGGCGTTTCCTGCCTTGGGTGCAGCGGATCGTACGGAATCAGGCCTATACCCGGCTTAAGGGAAGCTCCGCGATGAAAGAGCAGACATTCACCGAGCTTGAAGGCAGGGGAAGGTTTGATAGTGCCGGAAGTGCAGACCAGTGGAATAATCTGGACAGCATTCTGGGAAGGCTCCATCATTCTTCAGCCGAAGCGGCCGCAGGATTCAACGTGCCGGAGGAACGAATCGTCCAGCAAGAGACGCTGCGAGTTTTAACGGACATCATTCAACGCCTGAAGCCACGCGAACGGCTTATTTTCGAATCCCATTTTTTCGATCAGCTGTCCCCGCAAGAAATTGCTGACTTGTTTCAGCTCTCTTCGGCCAATGTGTATCAGATTATTTCGAGATCACGGAAGAAAGTGATCCAAGAAAAAATCCGTGTCACCGTTGACTCTTATATTAAGACGAGAAGGGACTTGGGAATTATGAATAAGAAGATTCTACAGTACGAAGGATCGTTGAAAGAAATCAAAACTTGGACAACCGCTGCGGATGCCACGTATAAAATGCTGCAATTTACGGATCGGAAGCTATCCCTGCCGATGGTTATGGGGCTTACAGGTCATGCATTCCGAATCAACATCATTCCGGATCAGGTTCACATTGCAGGTCCGACCGCGTATTTTTTTGGTGAAGTATTATCACGCGGTCTTCATAATATCGGCTTCCATTCCAAATGCATCGACGGCATGTCGGACGGTATCGGTACCAATGCCAATCTGCTGGATCCATCTGCCTTGGAGAAGAGTGCCATGGGCAAGCGCAGCATTCATCAGGAGCTGCCAAGGGCCCTTGATTTGATTCATAGCTCGCTGGACCGCGGATACCCTGTGCTGGCATGGGATATTTCCCTTCCTGAATTTGGTACGCTGTATGGCTATGACGATGAGACCAGAACCCTCTATGGGGAAGTATGCGGAAAAGCGGATACGCTCCCTTATGAGAATCTCGGAAGGAGTGTAATGGAAGAGCTGTTCGTTCTGGCCATTGAGGGATCGGTCGATTTAACGCTTCAGCAGCAGCTTCGACTTGCGCTTGAAACCGCCATCGAACAATATGAGGGGAAAGAAAGCGTGGTACCGACGGCGGTGAAGGGGATTGCTGCATATGATGCTTGGATCGAATCGCTGCAGGGGCGGAAGATTGAACCGAACGGCCATGCATACAACATCGAGGTATTAAGAGATGCCCGGTATTACGCTGCTGAGTTCTTCAAGGAACTGATAGCAGCATGGCCGGAGGCGAATACGGAAGGACCGGAACTCACGCAGCAGTTTAAAGAAGCCAGCGTGTTATATTCGGGAATGTGTGAGAAGTACTGTGCCCTGCAGCAGATGTTCCCATTTCCTGTAGGCGGAGAGCCTAATTTGGTGAATCAAGCAACTACGGCGATATCGCTGGTAGAGGATATTAAGGCTCTGGAGATCGAGGCTGTTGCTAAATTGAAAGAGATTTTTGCAAAGTTGTCTTCTTAAATACAAACTAACCCATTTGGTATTTACAATGTTGGGGTTTTGTCTTAAGATAAGACCATAATTCAATATCAAACAGATTCAACCCCACTTTTTACTGTTTTCTGGATTCCAAAACAGGTGAAAGTGGGGTTTTTTGTTGCGTAAGGGGGAGTTTCACGTTGTTGCATTTGTTGAAAAATTCATTCTTCGTATTTTTGGGAGCCTGCTGTTTCGGAATTCTGTCAACGGTTGTAAAGCTCGCTTACCAGGAAGGGTTCCTGTTTCAGGAGGTGATGATCAGCCAATTCGGGACAGGCTGGCTCATTCTGCTGTTGCTGATGCTGTTTTTTGGACGACAAAAGGTCACGGGCAAGCAATTCCTAAGGCTAGCTGGGGTGGGGTTATGTACATGTCTTACAGGCGTCACGTATTACCTTGCCCTTCAGAGCATTCCGGCATCGATCGCCGTCGTGCTTCTATTTCAATTCACCTGGATCGGCGTCATTATCGAAGCTATTGTGAAACGGCAATGGCCGGATAAACCCACCGTCATCTCCGTTATCATTCTATTCGTCGGGACGATTATGGCTGGGGGGATCATGGGTGCAGGCGAGATTCAATTGAATTGGAAAGGGACATTATTGGGACTGACCGCGGCTTTGATGATGGCTTTGTTTGTCTTCTTCAGCGGCCGGGTCGAGACGCAGATGTCACCCATTACCCGGAGCTTTTATATCTCAACGGGTGGTCTTATTCTGCTGACGATCCTGTTTACGCCAAAAGTGTACACGAAGATATCCCTGTTTGACAACGGCTTATGGCTGTTCGGCTTAATCTTAGGCGTATTCGGTGTTGTTCTTCCAGTATTGCTATTCGCACTGGGAGCACCTAAAATCAGCACGGGACTGGCAACCATCCTTGGTGCCGGAGAGCTGCCCGTTGCCGTTATCGCTTCGGTGCTGGTGCTGAGCGAGCAGGTGACTTCGTTGCAGTGGATCGGGGTTATCGTGATCCTGCTGGGCATTGCGTATCCGCAGATGGCGGCGCAGAAGCGGGGCGGTGTGCCAGCGGTACAGCAGTAGGTCGAACAACGATATCAAGCAGCACGATGCTGGCATAAGATAAAGGACGTTGCGACCTTCGGGTGCAGCGTCTTTTTGACGTTATAGCACTAAAGTTGCAGTTGCACCTCAATATCAACTACTATTTAAAGAGGGAACAGAACTTCTAGAATGTTAGCAGCGTGTTTTGTTTTTATTTACTACTCGAGTCATCACGGCTCTGAATCACACAATCGAAAGGAAGTATCCCATGAATTCTTTGCAAATCGAACAGCTCAAAATCATTCGGAATGAAATAACCCGATTCATGATGAAATACAAATTCGCCTTAGATGAGATCGAAACCAAAATGGAAATATTAAAAGAGGAGTTCCAGGCTCTTCATGATTATAGCCCGATCGAACATACGAAATCCCGCCTGAAATCGCCGGAGAGCATCATGAAGAAGTTGCTTCGAAAAGGCGGAAACATCTCTCTCAGTTCCATAGAAGATAATATTAAAGACATCGCGGGTCTAAGAATCACCTGCTCATTCATTACCGACATCTATAAAATCAGCGACATGCTGCAGAAGCAGAGCGATTTAACGGTGTTAAACGTCAAAGATTATATTAAGAATCCGAAGCCGAACGGATACCAAAGCCTGCATCTCTTAGTCGAAGTGCCTGTGTTTTTCTCCGACCGGGTGGAGAAGGTATGCGTTGAAGTCCAGATTCGAACCATTGCCATGGATTTCTGGGCGAGTCTGGAGCATAAAATTTTCTACAAATATAATAAGTCCGTTCCTCAGCATCTGCTGGAAGAGCTTAAGAAGGCTGCGGATACGGCTAACGCGCTGGACCGTCAGATGGAGCAATTGCACCACGAAGTGCAGGCCATTAAGGATTCGGAAAGCGACGATTCGCTGCTGGAGGAACTGAAGAGCATTCAGATCAACAACCGCAAGTATGAGCTTCCGGCAGGCTTGCTTGAAGTGTTGACCGAGGATAAATAAAGTTCTCGCCGTGGCTGGAAAAAGAATAGCCGCACCTGTTTCATCAACCGTGCACCGGGTATATATATCCTAAGTGGGAAGTGGAAACACATCAACACCAGACGGATAATCAGACGTTAAGTCGAAATTACCGAAAGGATTTGATACCCATGTACAACATGACGAGGAATAAGGACGACACAATCTGAATTATTCCAAAGTACACCTTAAGCAATGGAACGATTGCGTTAGAATAGGAAAGACCGCTTCCCACGAAAAAAACTCTGCGAGTGATCTCGCGGAGTTTTTTGCTGTCGACAGCCATCCATGCATGCCCTGGAACCCGCACGTGCACAAAGGGGGCAGTACGTTGATGTACTAATGGTGTTTTCCCGGGGGGCGGGAAGTCGGTAGTTAGGTGAACGATTCTGTTCACAATATTGAGGGAATGGCGTCCCTCGGAAGAACGGGCTCTATGATATACTTAGAAATTGGATACAATGGTAACAATCATGATTAAGAGGTTATGAACCTACATAATAGAGGTGTATGTACAGTGACAACTACCGTAGTCATCGGCGGCGGCATTACCGGACTTTCGACCTTATACTATCTGCAAAAAGAGTTGAATCGCCATCAACAGGATATGGAACTGGTGCTTATCGAGGCAAGTGAAACGCTGGGAGGCAAAATCCGAACCGTTCAGAACGGTGAATTTATTATGGAAACCGGAGCGGATTCGATCGTATCCCGGAAAACGAATGTGGCACCACTTCTGGAGGAGCTTCAGTTAACAGACCAGGTTGTGTATAACGCTACGGGGACTTCTTTTATATATACGACTGCAGGTTTGAAAAGAATCCCGGATGAGAGCGTATTCGGCATACCGCTTAGCCTGAAATCCTTGGCGGAAAGCGAGCTGGTGTCTTCCGAGGGGAAGGTGGAGGCGCTCAAGGATTACTACACGCCGAATGAGACATTTACCAAGGATGATTCTCTGGGGGAGTTCCTTGAAGCCTTCCTTGGTAAGGAAATCATTCAGAATCAGATCGCTCCGGTCATATCGGGCGTCTATTCCGGAGAGCTTCATGACCTGACCATTGCGTCTACGTTTCCCTATTTGCTGGAGTACAAAAATACGTACGGCAGCATCATGGGTGGTTTGGCCGAGAATAAACAGAAATTCCTTAGCTCGGGCAATAAGAAATTTCTATCCTTCAAAGACGGAGTCTCGGTTGTGATTGACGCACTGGCACAGAGACTGACAGAAGCAGGTGCGAAGATATACAAAGGCGTTGCCGCAGAGAAGCTGGAGAAAACAGCCAGCGGCTACGAGGTGACGTTGGCAAATGGCGAAAAGCTTGAAGCTGATTTTGTTGTTTTAAGCACGCTGGGATCCGCCGCGAAGAATCTGCTGCAAGATCGGCTGCTTAATGAGGACTTTGATCAGCTGTATACCAAATCGCTCATCAGCGTGTATCTTGCCTATGATATTCAAGACGAAGAGCTTCCCTATGATGGAACGGGATTCATTACGGCTAAGGGAACCCGGTTGAAGTGCGATGCTTGCACCTGGACGAGCCGGAAATGGGAGCATACTTCCGTGAACAAGCGGTTGTTGATGCGATTATTCTACAAGAGCTCCAATCCGCATTATGAGGAGCTGATCCGATTATCCGATGAAGAATTGAAACAGATCGGGATGGGGGATATCAGCCAAAGCCTTGGTATTAAGGCTGAGCCGATCTCTTGTGAAGTCACCAAATGGCATGACAATATGCCGAATTATCATTTGAAGCACCGGCAAATCGTGGAGTCATTAGAACAGAAAATGGATGACCTGTATCCTAACGTTATTCTCGCGGGATGCTCCTATTATGGAGTGGGTATACCGGATTGCATCGCGAACGGGGAGAAGACGGCAGGTCTGATTCTGGAAAGGATGCTTGGATGACAATCTATTTTGCGTTGCTTAGAGGAATCAACGTAGGCGGACACAATAAAATCAAGATGGCCGATTTAAGAAAGATGCTTGAATCGATGGCACTAGCTCGTGTGCAGACCTACATCCAGAGCGGAAACGTGCTCTTTGAATCCGGGGAATCCAAGGAAACGCTGCGCGTTCAAATAGAGCAGGGCATACTTGAAACGTTCGGTTTTCCGATATCGGTGATTATTAGAACCTCCGAGGAAATCGAGGGGATCGTTCGGAACTGTCCATTTTCGGAAGAAACGCTGCGTCAAGCGGAGGCAGCATCGGAGTTTGAGAGTCTTTATGTTGCCATGCTGACGGAAGCGCCTGCTGCTGAAGATATGGAGAAATTAAGGCTTTATGTGAACGAAAAGGAAATCTTCGAGGTGCTCGGTGAAGAGGTTTACTTACTGTTCAAGGAAAGCGTTCGGAATTCCAAGCTGGCGGTTCAGTTATCGAAGCTCGGCGTGCCGATGACGATGCGGAATTGGAAAACGATGAACAAGCTAATACAACTGTCCCAGACGATGAAGAGTGTGTGAGCAGCCGCAATCATTTATGCAAATGAAGGGGTACATAGCTGATCTCAAAATTCGAAAGAAAGTTCGGGTCAAAGTGTTTCACTTCCAGAAGACCGGGTAAATATAGAACAAGTGGGAAGTGGTATTGTCAATCGACGGACGGAAGAACATCATGTCATTCCGAAAGGCAGTTGATTCGCCATGAACACTCGTAAAAGGAGAAGGAGAGCGAAGTTTCTTCGATTCTTTTCAGGTAAGGCACCCTAGCAATTGGAAAATTGCTGCATAATGAATAACCAATCGCTTCCCACTGATAAGGATCCTGCGATATCATTCGCGGGGTCTTTTTTTTGTGCAGAATAAGCTGCTTGCTCAAAGATGAACCGGATATGACGTGAATAGTTCGGAAGTAATGATCTTTATACGTCATGCTGATGCTTTTTGCATACCTTGAGATATGGATGCTTACTTAAGATATAGTGATGAAGGTCTGTTAAGATATTGTCCTATTTTACTAGATGACAAGCTGATTGCCGGGACTTGCGTATCATTTATCAGATTTTACATAAAGTGGTTTAAAAAACGAAGGGAATATGCAATTATTGATCATAGGAGGTGAGATGCTAAATGAATCTCTCAAGGGGATAGCCTGAATCTGATATCGTGAGGGATTTGATGTTGAAAGCGCTTTAATTAAAATTTGGAGATCCCATGGAGACCTGGAGAATTGGGAAACTGAATTGATTGTTCAAAAAATCATTTCTAGGAGGTTTTCCATTGTCTAAGATCGTCCTGAATCGATGTATATCCTGCTTCTTGATCCTATGTATCGTGTTGTCGGCCTCGTTTACCGGATTCGCAGGACAGGCTTCAGCCCAGTCATCCACCGCGCCTAACAACGTGCCTGAACTCCTGATCACTGAGCTTGTTCCTGATTCCACGAATGTAGGAACCGCCGATGGATATGAATTTATTGAAGTATATAACAATACCGATCAAGACATCGATTTCAGCCATTACAAAATTCGTTATCGTTACTTGGAGAGTGATACCCTTTGGGCTCATGTACCCGATGAGGTGATGATTCCATCCAGAGGCACGCTGGTGTTCTGGATCATTAATGCTCAGAACAGCAAATCCACGATTGCTGATTTTAATAAAAACTACGGCACCAACCTGATTGAAAACACCGATGTTGTCAAAATATTCTCAGGCGGCATGTCCAATTCACGCATGCGGGAGCTCGTGGTTGTAACAAATACCGGCCGTCCGATCGTGTCCGCATTTTACAATGACGGGGAGGTTCATAACAAAGCTGATCAGGGGATCTTCTATAAGTATCCCGAAGATGGCAGCCTGAAGATGCAGCGGATCTCCCAACTGGAGTATAAGGCTACGCCGGGTTCGCTGCAGCATTCCGAGGTGCCTGCGGAGCCGGTACATATTGATGTGACCAAGGAACCGACGGTCACCAACCGGACGACAACAACGAATGTGGAGCCGGGCGAAAATCTGGAGATTACGGCAGAAGCGCACGATGAGCGTATGGTAACTTCACTTGCGCTATCTTATCGTGTCGATGGACAGAACGATTACAAGGTTGTACAGCTTCAGGAAGGGAAGCAAGGCCTTCGTCATACGATTTCTTATCTGGAGCTGCTGGGACACACCAAGCTGGAGTACTTTTTCACGGTGTCCAACACCTTTAAGAAAGTAGAGAGTCCTAAATATGAAGTCGACCTCACGGGGGATGGTGCCAGCGCCAGCCTGAATGTTGACGATCAACAGACCGTCACCGGGATAACGTATATTCGAGGGGCAGCAGATGGGGTAGAACCTGCCGATCTTGAGCTTCATATCGACGGGCAGCCGGTTCAAGGCACAGCCGTTATGGAGCATTCTGCATATTTTGTTTTTGAAGGCGATGGTATTGACGATGGGATCAACACGGTGACCGTTGGCAAGAACATTCTGTTCAAGACCGAGCCGAATATTGACGGTTATCAAACCATCGTTGTCCCCATCGAACCGCAATGGCTGACAAGCGGCACAAACGAAATTACCCTGCGGGCCGGCGATAATGAGAAGACCTATTTCGAGGATGACAAGCCGACGGGGAATATGGATGATTTTAATGTCCGCAACGTACGGCTGTTGTTAGGAGACGGGACAGAAATCCGGGATTCGCAATTCAGCGATCCTGCGCTTATTCACGACCTAGGGGACGATGGACGGTTTCTGCCATTTGTTGCGTTTCAATTCGATATTTCTGCCGATAAGGTAAAAGCCCTGTCTTACGCATGGGATACCACGACGGTTACAGACGGTCTGCACAAGGTTGATTTGCATGTAAAGGGTAAGTCTGAAGCCTTTGCCAACATACAGGTAGATAACAATGGACCCGAAATTAACGTGACCGTTGAAGAAGGGAAGAGCTATAAGGGAAGCATTCCCATTGATGTGACTGCACAGGATAGCGAATCCGGCGTTGAACAGGTGGAGGCACTGCTAGATGGTCGAGCCATTCAGGTGCCATACGATACTTCATCTTCCGAGCTTGAACCAGGCGACCATAAGCTGGACATTCTGGCGGTGGACAAGATCGGCAACATCTCGGAACGTACGGTTACGTTTAACACTTCACCGGAGCATCCGAATGTACCTGTATTGGTCTCACCTGCAGATATGGAGCACGGAACCGGGCTATCGCCGGAGCTTAAAGTTCAAGTTAGCGATCCATCGGATGACGAACTTGAGGTCTCCTTCCATCAGGCTTATCCGTATCATGCATTAAGCGGCGATCGGGTGAAGCTGTCCAAGAACGCCTCGGATGAAGAACCGCCTAAGGATAGGTTCCCGGCTGGCGAAACCGCGCTGACCGAAGAGGAATTGAAGCTGGTAGCTGAATCCAACGATCAATATGTCACGGTGGATTCCACGTCCCAGTTCCCTTATATCCGGTTTGAGGTAGAGCTGGAGCATGCCGTGGAGCCGGGTGACAGCGTTGAAGTAACTTGGGAAGGACACACGGTGCCTGGCCGAAAGGTCACGATGTATGCATGGAACCACAATCTGAACAAGTGGACGGAGATCACCAAACATATTGCGCAGTCTGAAGATGATTTTACGCTTCGAGGCGAACTAACGGCAGCAGACTACGTACAAAACAGCAAAGTGGATGTCATTGTACAGGATGAAATCCCTTCCCGAGAGGATTATGATTACACGTTTGTATGGGTATCGGATACCCAATTCTTAACGGAGCTGTACCCGCATATACAGCAGAAGCAGTTTGATTGGATTGTTGACTCCATCGATGATATGAACATCAAATATTTGTTCCATACCGGTGATATTGTGAATGACCCGACAGCTGAGTATCAATGGAAGCGTGCCGATGATTACATGAAGATGCTGGAGGATGCAAAACTGCCGCATGGCGTGCTTGCCGGAAATCATGATGTGGGAAGCTACGATTGGGACTACACGACCTACAGTCAATATTTCGGGGAGAACCGTTACAAGAATCAGCCATATTACGGAGGTTCCTACAAGGACAATCGCGGACATTATGACCTTGTATCCGTTGAAGGCAACGACTTCATCATGATGTATATGGGATGGGGCGTTGAAGACGAGGACATTAAATGGATGAACGAGGTTCTCGCAGAATATCCGGACCGTATCGCATTTCTGAATTTCCACGATTACATGCTCGCGAACGGAACCCGCTCCGGTATAGGCAACAAATTGTACAAGGAAGTTGTCGTACCGAATCCCAACGTAGTTGCCGTTCTAAGCGGCCATTACACGGGAGCCAGTCTGCTTAAAAATGAATTGGATGATAATGGTGACGGTACTGCGGACAGAACCGTGTATCAGATGCTGGCAGACTATCAAGGACATGCCGATGGCGGGAGTGGTTACTTGAGACTACTGCATTTTGATAAGGAAAGCAATCAGATTTACGTGAATACGTATTCGCCTTACCTGGATAAATATAATTATTATACAAATCCGGGCGTGGATGAATTTACGATGAACCTGGATCTTGAACCGAAATTAAAGCGGGTCGCAACGGATTCGATCCAAGTAAATCATCTGAGAGGAGAGTCCATCGGTACACCGCAGAACGTGGCTAGCGGCACTGAGGTTACTCAGCAATGGGCAGGACTGCAATCCGATGGAACCTATTCGTGGTATGTCGTCGCACAAGACAAATTCGGAGGGAGAACCCTTTCGGATGTGTGGACATTCACGACAGATGGAGGGAATCTCGACGCTCCGACCAACCTGAAAGCACTGAATGTGACATCGTCAACGGTTCAAATCGGTTGGGATCCCGCGAACGGTCCGGAACAACAAGTTGCGAACTATAATGTGTATCAGGACGGGGAGCGCGTTGCAACAGTTACGGATAGCGTATATGAAGCGACTGGGCTGACCCCGGACACGCCGTATGAATTCAAAGTTACCGCCGTGGACAAGCAAGGCGCGGAATCGGCTCCGAGTGAGGTTTTAACGGTCATCACTCAAGCCGTAGAAATTCCGGGAGCGCCTGTGTGGACAGCCGGAAAGCTTGAATTTTCGGACATCACGTCGAACGGCGTATCCATGAGCTGGCCGGAAGCGACCGCAGATGATGGCGTGGATGGATATCGTGTATATCTGAAAGGGCGGAGTGAACCGGTTGTTACCGTGACCAATGATGTGTATTCGCATACCGCCTCCGGTTTGGAGCCGGACACCCGATATCATTTTACCGTAAAAGCCTATAACGCTGCGGGAGAGAGCGCCGGACTTCATAACTCGGTCACAACACCTGCAGCAGCAGTAGACAAGAGCGAGTTAATCGGATTGATTGCATCGGCACAGCAAAGACTCGACGAAACACGGGAAGGCACGTCGCCGGGGCAGTATCCGGCCGCAGCAAGGTCAACACTCCGTGCTGCCATTGAAAGCGCCAGCGCCACAGCGCAACAGGATCATGCAACTGCCAAGGAAGTACAGGATGCGATCACCGCTCTGCAAGCCGCGATCCTTGCCTATAACGCTTCGGTTGTACCTTTACCGGAGAATCCTCCATCATCGGGATCAGAATCGGGATCCCCTGGAGGCCATGTATTATCTGGAGACAACCGTTTAAAGGGACTTGAAGTGATCATCGGCGGCAAAGCAGCTGAACTAACCCCTGCATTTAATGAGAACACGACAGCGTATCGACTTGAGACGGAAGCCGATTCCGTGCAGCTCCGTGTAGATGCGGCGCATAGCAAGGCAACAATCCTTCTTGGAGAAGAACCCCTGAAGAAGGATCAGGTAATCGCGCTGAAGGAAGGGGCAAACCTGTTGAAGCTGGTGATTCGGGCGGAGAACGGTACGACCCGAACTTACCAGTTAACCATTCACCGTAAGGTGAAGCCGGGGACCGAAGAACCGAAGCCGGAACCAAAACCGGTGATGTTAACCGACATCGCTGGACATTGGGCTTCGTCGGCGATACAGGAAGCGGTTCAGCTCGGTATCGTTGGAGGCTATCCGGATCAGACCTTTAAGCCGGATCGGCAAGTAACACGCGCTGAATTTATGGTGATGATGGTCAAAGCATTGAATGGACAAGGGGATGCTGGGAAGCTGAATTTCAAGGACAGTTCCCTGATCGGGTCCTGGGCAAATGAAGCGATTCAATGGGCCGTATCCGAAGGTATTGTGAAGGGATATCAAGACGGCTCATTCAGACCGAATCAATCCGTCAACCGTTCTGAAATGGCGGTCATGATCACACGTTATCTGGGCCTTGCCTTACCAGAACCAGAAACGGAATTCCGTGATCAGCAAGCCATTCCGGCTTGGGCAGAGAAGGAAATCGCAGCCGCGGCCGAGGCTGGCATCGTGAATGGCCGCTTAGGTAACCGGTTTGCTCCTCGGGAATCTGCTACCCGTGCGGAAGCGGTCATGATGATACTTCGTATGCTGAAGCACATGGAGAAGAAGTAAGGAATAAGAACTGATAAGAGGCTGACACTAGAGCTGGAGCTCTAGTGTCAGCCTCTTTCAGGTTGTACGCTAGAAAAGCCCTGCGATTGCCGCAGGGCTTGTAATTGAATATGAAGGTGGATTATCATGACATTTCAGACTGATGTCAAACCCATCGTCCGCCGCGAAATACAGGTTCAATCGTGCCGTCAGCCAGCACGCCGTCAATGTCGAGTTCAGCCGAACCAATCATGAAGTCAACATGCGTCAGACTGACATTGGCTCCGTGAGCGAGCAGTTCCTCCTTGCTCATCTTGGTTCCGCCCACAATATTGACAGGATAGGCGCTTCCCAGGGCAAAGTGGCACGATGCATTCTCATCGATACCGGTGTTATAGAAGACGCGGTTCAACTGGGAGATTGGCGAGTCATGCGGTACGAGTGCCATTTCTCCGAGATAGGACGCGCCTTCGTCCGTTTCCAGCAGTGTTGTAAGATGCTCCCGTCCGGATTCGGCTTCATATTCGACAACCTTGCCGTCCTTGAACGTGAGCCTCATGCCTTCCACCAGGCGGCCGTTCAAATTAAGCGGAAGCGTACTGGTTACGGTCCCGTTCACGCCTGTACGGTGCGGCATCGTGTAGATTTCTTCGGTCGGCATGTTCGCCACGAAATATACGCCGGCTTCATTTTCGTCGCCGCCGCCGAGCCACAGATACCCATCCGGCATGTCCACGCGCAGATCCGTTCCCGGCGCACGATAGTGGAAACTCTTATAGCGTTTGGCATTCATGTGATTCTGGCGTTGCTTCAGCTGAGCAATATGATCCCGCCATGCGGCAACCGGATCTTCACTGCCCACCCGGTTCATTTGGAATACCGCATCCCACATCGCTTGAATCCGATCCTCTTCGGGAAGATCCGCGAATACCTTATTGGCCCAAGCGAGGGTAGGGGCTTTAATGAGCGACCAGCTTATTTTATTATTGCGCACGTAAACCTGGTATTTCTCGTTGGCTACGGCAGCGGCTTTTACGGCTGTAGATACTTTGGCCGAATCAATGCCGCGAAACAGCTCCGGATCCGGGACCTTAATGCGCAGAATGGCTCCTCCGCCTTCAGCAAGCTGCTGCATGGCATCGGCCTGCCACTGCGGATAATAACCGAAGGAGTCATTGGGTGCTTTCTCGTAGCGAATGCGGGTGATTCTCTCATCATCCCAGTCGACTTGCACATATTTGGCGCCAGCATTGTATGCCTTGGCAACGATGCGGCGTGTCAACTCTACGGTTTCGATTGGAGCATTGACGATCAGCACTTGGCCTGGCTGAATGTTTACACCTACCTTAACGACCAGCTCCGCGTATTTCTCCAAATTCTTCTCGAAATTGTCCATATGTAGATTTCCTCCATTTCAGATGTACACCTTTATTTTAGCATGTTAAGGAGGGTTGCAGATAACGGATCTAATCATCGAAATGAACGGCCCAGAGCATCATGACGCTCGGGGTCAGACTGGGACCTGGTTCTTTTTTTTCATCGTAAGGGAAATTTGCCTTTCAAGCAGCCTTTTCAACTCATGGAGAGCTGCGATCTGACCATCCACATGACTTAATTTCTCTTGGTAAATGGACAGCATTTCCTCGCAGTACTCGTAATCATCTGGAGAAGTAATTTCTCCTTTGAATAAAGCTCTGATTTGATCCGTAGTCAATCCCAGCTTCAAATACAATTGAATCATTTTGACCCGCTCGATGGCAGATGTGTCGAAATGACGGTAATCATTATCAAGCCTGTGGGCTTCAAGCAGGCCTTTTTGTTCATAATGCCGGATGGAGCGTGCACTGACCTGGCTGATTTGTGATAATTCACTGATCTTCATTCTACATGAACCTCCTTGCATGAGTTGGATATCCCGATTATACGCTACCAGGGATGAGTGCATAAAGTGTCTGGGCTTTATTTATATGTATTTTGAAAAAAAGAGGAATCGGGGATAAAAGTGTGACAGTCACCTGTCATCCTTTCTGAATTACAATGACGACAGTAAGAAGGAAACCTACTTAGAAGGAGTGTATGAGAACTTGAAGACACAATCAACCAACAAATTACCCATCGTGCTTGCCGGCCTGCTGCTCGGCATATTAATGGCCTCCATGGACAATACGATCGTAGCGACCGCTATGGGGAATATCGTCGGGGAGCTAGGAGGACTTGATCATTTTGTATGGGTGACCTCCGCTTATATGGTCGCTGAGCTTGCGGGAATGCCGATCTTCGGCAAGCTGTCCGACATGTATGGGCGCAAAAAGTTCTTTGTATTCGGGATGATTGTATTTATGCTGGGTTCCGTGATGTGCGGTACGGCGAGCTCCATTACGGAACTGGCGCTATATCGCGCCGTGCAAGGTATTGGTGGCGGTGCGCTCATCCCGATTGCATTCGCGATTATGTTCGATACGGTTCCCCTCGAAAAGCGGGGTAAGCTTACCGGGTTATTCGGAGCCGTGTTCGGATTATCCAGCATATTCGGACCGCTCGCAGGTGCGTATATTACCGATCATATTACATGGCAGTGGATATTCTATATTAATTTGCCAATCGGCATCGTGGCTTTCATGATGGTGACGCTGTTCTATAAAGAATCGCATGAACGCTCCAAACAGCCGATTGATTGGTTGGGCGCCACTACGCTCCTGACAGGCGTCATCTGTTTCATGTTTGCTTTAGAGCTTGGAGGCAAGCAGTTGGCGTGGAATTCCTGGATTATTCTGACGTTGTTTGCTGCGGCGTTTGTCATGCTGGTCCTCTTCGTGCTTGCGGAGAGAAGGGCGGAAGAACCGATCATTTCGTTTCGTTTGTTCAAGAATAAACTCTATACCTCCAGTGTGCTGTGCGGCTTATTCAGCGGAGGATCCTTCATCGTGGCTTCCGTGTATATTCCAATCTTCATTCAAGGCGTACTCGGCGGAAGCGCAACGAACTCGGGACTCGTCCTGCTGCCAATGATGGTGGGTTCGGTCATCACGGCTACGGTGAGCGGTTTTCTAATGAGTAAAATATCGTATCGCAACATCATGATCCCGACGCTTGTCCTATTCACGGGAGGGATGGTGTTTGCATCGACGCTAACGGCGGAATCCAGCAGGTTCATCGTAACCCTGTACATGGTGCTGATCGGGCTTGGCATCGGCGGCTCGTTCTCCGTCCTGGGTACAGCCGTCATGCACGGCTTATCCTATAAACAGCGCGGGATGGCGAGCTCGACCTTTAACTTCACGCGATCGCTTGGAATGACCATTGGCATAACGGTGTTCGGGTTGATACAAAGCCGCTCCTTCACCGGATCCTTGTCATCGGAAGGGATGAACACCGGTGGTCTTCCTGAAGGATTTGATCTCAAGGACCCTCACATCTTATTGGCGCCGGAGACGAGGTCGCTGATTCCGGCCGAGCTACTCAAGCCGATCTCGGACTCGCTTGCTTCCTCCATTGCGGCTACGTTTGCATGGGCTATCGTTCCTGCAGCGTTAGCGCTTGCGGCAGCAACGGTAATGGGGCGCAAAAAGTTGGATGAAACAGCGGAGTTAAAGCGGGAGACGGCCGTTGGTTCAGAAGAGGAGAGTGAAACTCCGGACAATGAAAAGCTGGCGATGGTGCCGTAATGGTTTCGGTATGGCGGTATGATCTGGGGTCAAAATAAGAAAAGGCTGCTTACAACAAATAAGAGGGTATCCCAATAGATCTAAGATCTTTTGGGATACCCTTTTGCCGTTAACTCTTAATGGCACCTGCTGCAATATCGGAAATGAATTGCTTGCTGATGAACAGGAACAAAACGATCAGCGGGATGACGGCGAGCAGCGTACCGGCAATGACCATCGAATAGTCGGTCGTGTATATTCCGTTCAATGAGGAAAGCGCAACCTGCAGGGTGAATTTGTTCTCATCATTTAGAATAATTAGCGGCCACAGGTAGTCATTCCATACGCCGATGAACGTGAAGGCAGCCAGGAACGATAGGGCGGGACGCAGAATCGGCAGCGATATATTCCAGTAGAGGCGGAAGAATCCGCAGCCGTCGATTTTGCCAGCATCCAGCAGCTCTGAAGGCACCGACTCCTGTGCATATTGCCTGATCCAGAAGATCCCGAAGGCGTTTACCATTCCGGGAATGATCAGCGCCTTATAAGTTCCTACCCATCCGAACTCTGCCATAATGACAAAGGAGGGCACCAGGGACAGCTGGGCAGGCGCCATCATGGTAGCTAGCAGCAGCACAAACAGCCATTTTTTGCCCGGGAAATGGAATTTGGCGAACGTGAATCCGGCCAGGGAATCAAAGAATAAGACTAACAGCGTACAAGCGGAAGCCACGAACAGGGTATTCCAGAAGGCGCCGAAGAAATCAATGCTGCTCAGCACCCTCGACAAGTTATCAAGCAAGTGAGGACCGAACCATAGTTTCGGAGGAAAGCTGTAAATATCCGAAGTGGTTCGGGTTGCCATTACAAGCAGCCAATAGAAGGGGAAAATCGACAGCAGCAGTCCGGCGATTAACCCGATGTGAAGGAATATGGATTTCCATTTGAACATACGATTCACCCCCATTTCAGTCATTGGACGGACTGCCCTGCACCATTTTCCAGTTCACAATGGAAAAGATCGCTATGAGCAGGAACATTCCCCATCCGACGGCAGCGCCATATCCGAAATAGTTATTCACAAAGGCTTCACGGTACAGGTAGAGGACGATGGTCATACCGCCGCCGCTGACGCCGCCATCATTGCCAACAAGCACCTGCGGTTCGGTGAAGATCTGCATGCCGCCGATGGTCGAGGTAATGACTGTGAAGAGAATGATGGGCCTAAGATTGGGAATGGTGATTTTGAAAAAGGATTGAATGCCGGAGGCTCCGTCGATCTTGGCTGCTTCGTACAGGACGGTCGGGATGCTCTGCAGCCCGGCAAGATAGATAATGGCGTTATACCCTGCCCATCTCCATATGACCATGACCGAAATGGCGAGCTGTATGCCCCATGTTTTATTCAACCACTCGATGGAGTTCAGGCCGAGCAAGGACAGCATATAGTTGAGAAGGCCGTAATTGTTCGAGAATACGGTGCCGAACACGATGGCAACCGCCACGAGTGAGGTGACGTTCGGCAGGAAATAGCCGATCCGGAAGAAGGTGCGGAACCGGACAAATGACGCATTAAGCAGGAAGGCTACGACCAGCGCGATAAACAGCATCGGTATCGTGGAGTAGATCCAGATGAGCAGCGTGTTGCCGACGGCTCTCCAGAATTCCGGATCGGTGAGCATGAATTGGTAGTTGCCCAGCCCGTTATAGGTCATCTCGCCGATGCCGTCCCATTTCTGAAAGGACAGGAACATCGAGAAGGCAATCGGGAAGAGGCCGAATATGGCAAATAGAATGTAAAAAGGGGAGATCGCCAAATATTCTTTGCGGTGTTTCCATATCTGTGCAGACAGTCGGTCTTGAGATTTCGGATGTTTAGGAACAGGCTTCTGTTCCACAGGCGTATGATTCAGCATTGGATTATCCATCGTACTGTAACCTCCTCAAGCGATTGGTATTTAAGTACTTATAGAGGTTGTTCAAAAAGTCCGCTTTTGATAAGAAAACCTCTATCGAGGCCACTTCAAGGATGAGCGACCGCGATGCATAGGTAGGTTTTCTTGCGATATAGAATTTCATCAGTTCCACTGATAACTCATAAATCCTATATCTAACACGAAGCGAATCAGGAAGCAGCTCGGCATCGAATCTTGAATTCAGCCGGGCCTTCCGGTGCCCACGTACCCAAAACGTACGCTCCGCTTCTCAGTCCCTAGCTTCATTCAACCTTCTTGGTGCTGAAAATCGACCTTTTTGAACACGCACTTATAGCAATCGAGAAACAAACTTGTAAGAACCGGATCCGGTTCAGCGCAGCAGTTCTTTTTTGACTCTGGCCAGCGCGTCTTCCCACGCTTTATCAGGATTTTTGCCCTGGAGCGCAACCGAAGACAGCTCTCGATTGACAATGCCGTTTACATTAGCGAATTTACCACCGAAATAAGCAGGTTTGACGTTACGCGCAGATTCCGAGAACACCTCTCCAGTTGCCTGATTCCCGAAAAATTCCTCGGGCTCCTTCATCACGGGGGCATCCAGCGCGTCTTTGGCGGAAGGGAAGAGGTTAATCTTCTTAAAGGATTGAACCTGATTTTCCGGACTCTGAATATATTTCATCACTTCAAATGCTTCTTGCGGATATTTACTCGTCTTCATAATGGCCAGGAAGGAGCCTCCATTGTTGCCGTCCCCGCCAGGGGCGCGTGCTACTCTCCACTTGCCGCTGGTATCCGGCGCCGCCTGCATCAATATTTCCTTCATCCACACCGCACCGACAAAGGAAGCGACCCGTCCATTGTTCATGGCGGCATTCCATTCGGAGGAAGAAGTATTGGCGTTGGCGCTTAGCTTCATCTGGGAAGCCTTCACCGCCGTATCCCAGGCCGTCTTCATGGAGGACTCAGGGGTTTCGCCGATAAACGTATTGTCCTCGGCAAAATATATGCGTTCAGACTGAGCATTCATTTGCGTGTATATGTTGGTGATGTTGTCGAGCATTTTCACCTTTTGATCAAAATGCTCCTGCAGCTTCTGCCCGGCTTCGAAATATTGATCCCAGGTGCCGAGCTGCGCGTGGACCTCTTCCGGTTCGGTCGGCAGCCCGGCTTCCCCGAACAAATCGGCCCTGTAGTATAGGGCGGTTGGCCCCGTGTCGATCGGAAGGGCAATCATGGCGCCTTCCGGGGTTACGCCAAGCTTCCATTTCCAATCCAGGAAATCCGGCTCAATATCCTTGGCGCCCAGCTCATACAGATCGTAGAAACGATCCGAGCTCGTAAACAGCTCTGCCACCCAGTCGTTAAAAGCGACGATATCCGGTCCTCCGGAACCGGCCGCCAGCGTTGTCTTTAGCTTCGATTTGAAGTCGCCACCGATTTTTTGCGCATCGATTCGAATCCCCGGAAACTCCTTTTCAACGGACTTAATCAGCTCATCGTCCAGGCTTCGGTTCCAGTACCAAAGTGTAAGCGTTTTCGTTTTTTCGGTGGAAGCATTTCCCGTGCAACCACTGATGATCATAACAAGAATCAGTAACCCCAAGCTAACCATCCTGCGTGTATTCACTATCGTCAGCCTCCTAACGTGGTGAAGTCGGTGATGCTTAAATCTTATTCAGTTACCAAGCTTGCGTGAGTAAAATATATGATTACGTTAATAAACATTAGACTAAAAATCGAAACATTCCATATTAAGGAATAATAAATGGACAAACGGTGCGTTTTTGGATCATCCCTAACTAATTCCATTGAATGAAGTAGCCTTTGGGCTGCTTTTTAATAGAATCCTTTGGGCTCGTTCCAGTGTATAATTGCCTCCTTCCAACGTGCGTTATGTATTGCCGTTATTGTGGATATACGCATCGCGTACTTTAATACCCGGCCGACGATACGTAGAATCGGATGACCTCCTTTCTTTGACTTTCTTGTATAATAGCTTCAAACTATTCTCAGTATAAGTGAATATTGTATGGAAAATGAAGTGCTAGATTGGTAAATTCAAGGAATTAGGTGAGGTGAAAAGAGTGAATGACCCGCGTAACCATCGCTTGATGATCAGCTCCTATCGTGAGCTTGGGGGACACGATCTCACCGGAAATCTTAGGAATGACGTGGTCCGCTTTCTGCAGAAACACCAATGCCCAAAGACAGCAGAGCATGTGCTTAAAGTGGGGGAGGAAGCCCGCAGAATTGCGATTCTCTATGGTGCCGATCCGAACGCTGCTGAATATGCCGGGTATCTGCATGATATTAGTGCCGTTTTTCCGAATCATGTCCGCATTCAAGTATCCCGTGAGATCGGTTTGGATGTATTGCCCGAAGAAGAGTTATTTCCCATGATCATCCATCAGAAAATATCGGCATATATGGCTGAGGATTTGTTCAAGATTACAGAACCGGAAATATTGAGCGCTGTTGGTTGCCATACGACGTTGAGATCCAAGGCTTCTTTATTAGACAAGGTACTGTTCGTCGCTGACAAAATGGAATGGGATCAAACGGGAATCCCCCCGTATATACAAGAGGTTACGGACCAGCTGCAAATCTCGCTGGATCATGCGGCATTCGAATATATTCAATACTTATGGAATCGACGTGAATTACTGAAGGTAGTCCATCCCTGGCTTCGAGACGCATATGATGAATTAAGGGATTCACTAAGCTAACCACAGCATACGAAATAAACGAAGCTTGGAGGCGGGTTCATTGACGCAAATTGCATTGATCTCCGACATACACGGAAACATCCCTGCGCTGGAAGCCGTTCTGAAGGATATCAAACAGCGCAGAATCGAAACCATCTATTGCCTGGGCGACTTGATTGGCAAGGGCCCGCACGGAGATATCACGGTTGATATGGTGAGAACCCATTGCCAGCAAGTCATCAAGGGGAATTGGGACGACTTCATAGGTAAGAAAACCGATGATCCGGTCCTCCTATGGCATCAGCATAGACTCGGAAGCGAGAGGCTTCAATACCTTGCCGATCTTCCGTATATCCTTGAGTTCATGATGAGCGGTAAATGGATCCGGTTGTTTCATGCATCGCCACGTAGCGTGTACGAGCGAATACAACCATGGGATGGCCAGGAGAAGCTTGAAACCTTGTTTCACAGTTCCCCGCTGGGCGGGGATCCGAGAATCGCGGACGTTGCAGGTTACGGGGATATTCATAATGCATATCACCAGCATCTGGACGGGAGAACGCTATTTAATACCGGCAGCGTCGGCAATCCCCTTGAAATGCCTGAGGCCTCCTATGTCATTTTGGATGGAATCTATGACAGCGAAGAGCCGGCTCCTTTCAACATTCAATTTATTCGCGTGCCTTATCCTATTGAACAAGCCGTACAGGATGCCCTGGAATCCGGCATGCCTTTCCCTGAGGAATATATTCTCGAGGTTAGGACGGGGCGGTATCAAGTAAGGAAAGACTAATGGATGATACCGATTTATGAAGAGCCGGTTATGCCGGCTCTTTTTTTTTAGAGATAAGAAAGTATAAACTTCCAAGGCTTAGCATCCTTATCTCGCAAGAAAAACTTCCACTAAATGCGGTCTGTCTACTGAGAAAGTATGTCGATAGACGTTTTTCTTATGTGAGCAAACACATAAATTTTATTTTACATTATTATCTATTAAAGGATGAAGGTGATCGATTCAATAGGAATGAGTGTTCTTAAATAGGTCTTAAGAAGGGTAGGGAGTCAGGCGCAGATTCGATATGATTAAAAGTAATGGTTAATTTTGCTGTTCATGACCGGCAGCGACTTGATTTAGGAGGGTATGAGTTTGGTTGAGATTACAGAGTCATGGATCGATTCGCAGGCACCGAATAGTGCGGCCATAAAGAATGGGCAGGGCCTTGTCAAAAAAGGACGGTTTCTGCAGCTCCATCATTCGGAGGATCATGCCGTACTTTTCGGCACATGTGCTGGCAGCGGAAGTTCCGATTACCAGCCGTCCGCCGATTTTGCGGCACCGGAGAAGCCGGTTATGCGGTGTACTTGCCCGAGTCGGCAGTTTCCGTGCAAGCATGTGCTTGGACTGCTCTATGCGTATGCAGGCGGAGCATCGTTTACACCCGCCGAGGTGCCGGAGGATTTGGCCGCCAAGCGGGAGAAAGCGGAGAAGCGGGAAGAGCGTAAGCTCAAAGAAACAACCGAAGGGGCAGCGCCCAAACCGAAGAAGGTCAACAAATCGGCATTAATAAAGAAAATCAATGCGCAGCTGGAAGGTCTGGACGTATTAGAGAGGCTGATCCACTCGTTGATCCGGAACGGATTAGGAACATTGGATAAAAAGGAACAAAAGCTGATCCAGGAACATGTAAAGCAGATGGGCAACTATTATTTATCGGGTGCTCAGTCGGAACTTCGCCGCCTGGCTTTGGTGCTGTCAGATACAGACCAGGAGAAATCTTATACATATGCGGTGGAGCAGCTTGCTGTTATGAACGCAATCATTAAAAAAGGCAGACAATACCTGACTTCAAAGCTTGAGGATCCGGATATTGCGCTGAACCATGAGTCGACGATTGAGGAATGGCTGGGGCACGCCTGGCAGCTGACGGAGCTGCAAAGCTTCGGACTCGTAAGTGAAGAGGCGGAGTTGATACAGCTTTCCTTTCTGAGTTATGCCGACGATGCACGGCTGGAGCATGTGGATATCGGACACTGGATTCAGAAAGACAGCGGCGAAATTCACCGAACGATTCAGTACCGTCCCTATAAGGCCGCCAAGCTGATGCGTGAGGAAGACAGCTTTTTCGAAAAAGCCCGAGTCCCAGTGCTTTACCGTTATCCGGGGGATATGAACCGACGGGTCCGCTTTGAAGAGATGACTTCAACTCCGGTGACAGCGGACGATTTGGTTTGGATTCACGAATATGCGGCGGACTCTTATGCTGACGCAGTTAAAAAGGTGAAGAACCAGCTGAAAAATCCACTCGCTGACAGCCATCCCGTGATGTTGCTTCATGTTTCCCGGATCAGCCGGAACGACGAAGGTCAGTATGCCATCACGGATGAAGCCGGACAGTCGATTGCCCTTGGTGACGTATTTTTACAGTCGACGGTACCGATGCTGCGGTATCTGCCGGAGGAGAAGCTGAGCGGCGTCTCCATGCTGGTTATGTTTGAGCACAGCCTGACGACGGGCCGCCTCTTGGCGCAGCCGCTGACCCTTGTTACGAATAACGAAATCATCCGGCTGTTGTACTGAGCAGGGATAACGAAGGAGGACGACCATGAGTACGGCATTACTGCAGGAGCTTAACCAGGAGGTTAGGCGTTTATATATTGCCGGCAGCAAACTTGCAGCCGGCGACTTTCGCCTCAAGAGGCTGCTGCCGCAGTTTCAGCAGCT
The DNA here is from genome assembly GCF_050279985.1 of Paenibacillus sp. NPDC093718. Taxonomy (NCBI): domain Bacteria; kingdom Bacillati; phylum Bacillota; class Bacilli; order Caryophanales; family Paenibacillaceae; genus Paenibacillus; species Paenibacillus sp. NPDC093718. The sequence goes on along the minus strand of NZ_JBNNUS010000001.1, from coordinate 100,908 downwards.
GGGAGAGCGCGCTCCCGTGTTCAAGAGATTGGGTGAGGGGATCAGCGCTTTAATCGAACCGGAATCCGGAAAGGAGACTCCGTCGGCTCAGCTGCTTCAGGATTTGAACCAGCTGCTGAGTTCCGTGCTGCATACGCAAGGAACAACAGCCCCAGAAGGAGAGCTCCACCCGGTAGACCATCATCCGGTTTCACTGTCATCCCATTTATCCTTCCGCAAGCTTTCCGCTGTACAGACCGCGCTGACTACAACGGGCAGCGGCCGTTACGAGATCATAGAAGAAGCATGGAAGGAAGGCTTGTTCCGGGATTTCCGTCTGGTATATCTTGCAATTGAAGCCTTGAATGACCCTTATGTGGAGATTGGAGAGCTAGCAGCCAATGAGATTTTGCCAGCGTATGGTCCAGAAATCATTCCATTTCTGATGGAAAGCTTTAATCCCGAGGGCGGAAAGTCGGAGTCGCGCAAGCTGAAGGTGATGGCCCAAACTGGCGGCAAGGAAATAGCGGAGTTGATCCGACAAGCGGCCGAGATCGGTAGCGATGAGGTGCGGTGCATGGCGATCAAACTGCTTGCCCGCTACGAAGAGTATGAAGCTGATCTGATGGAATGGAGCAAGAGTAAGAAGAAAGCTATTCGCGAAGCCGCATACGACGCACTTGCCGAGAACGGTTCGAATCAAGCTGTGGAGCGATTGTATGAAGCCGCTCAAGGAAAAGACCAAGAGCTGGTTAACCCTGCCCTGGGCAAATGCTGCTCCGCCTTGTTGACGGATTGGCTTGTACGGGACATGTCCGCCGAGCTTCAAGCGGTTTCCGAATTTCAGGATGACAAGTCAAAGCTGGAGGGGAGCTGGAGCAAGGTGAAGCGCTGCTTGTGGGCACTGCACGATAAACAAAGTCCGGCGCTCGAAGAGCTGTACCGGAACGTGCTTCAGCAATATTCCTTATATATCAAGTCTTTGGGCTGGACATACCTTATGAATGAAGCGGTTATTTACATGAATCGTGTGGGTTCCGAGGAAGCCAAGGAACTGCTTCGCCAAAACGCAGAGAACGATTTGGAGCAATACAGACATAGCAGCTCATATGTCCGCGAGGTATTCCAAAAAGCCGCTCGCGTGCTCCCGCCGGACCGCGTATATGAACAATACAAGGATGTTCTGTTAGAAGGCTTCGCCTCCTCGTCACTTGGCAATGCAGCCAAAGAACGAAAAAGGCTTTTGGACACCCTGTCAGATATGGTTATCCATAGGCAGTATAAACCGTATGAGGAAGTTATGCCTTTTACGGGGAAGGAGAGCTACACGTATTACGTGGAAATGCTTCCGCAGGAGCAGCTGCAAGCAAGCTGGGATGACAGATGGCTTGAGCTGTTTATCGAGCAGGATGAGCTTGCGCTGGTAAGTGCGTTCGCCCGCCGGGGACATCACGGAGCCGAGTCGTATTTAATGGCGAAGCTGAAGAATTCGCCGGAATTCCGCAATCGTTTTGCCAATTTGATCATCATGGGGCTTGATCGTTCCGGCATAAAGGATGAAGCGTTATTTGAAGCTATTGTGGTCGCGATGGAGGATAAGCGCAATCAGGACTGCTATATGATAGAACCTTTTATATTTAAGCAGCTTTGCCGATTACCGGCAAGCTATTATGACCGCGTTCATGCGGTGCTGGGCAACTATCGGGATAACGCCGAAGATCAGCTTCGTTACATCCTTCGGATGATGAAAGAACAAGAAATTTAAAGGAGTGAAAAACCCATGGCAGCAGGACAAGAGCAATTACAAGATATCATGCGGCAGCCCTCGGAAATCCTATTCCGTCACGAGCTGGAGGCACTGCGTAAGGAGGATTCCGGGAACATTCCTGCCGGATGGCAGATGTCACCTCAATCCGTACTCAAATTCATCGTCGGCGGCAAGGCAGGCAAAACGGAAATCACGCCTAAATATATCGGGAACAAGCGGCTGATCGAGATGGCGGTCGCTACCTTGGTAACCGACCGTGCCCTGTTATTAATCGGGGAACCAGGCACGGCCAAATCCTGGCTGTCCGAAAATCTGGCGGCCGCGATCTACGGAAATTCCGGTCTGGTCGTTCAGGGAACGGCCGGAACGAGTGAAGAGCATGTCCGTTATTCCTGGAACTATGCCATGCTGCTCGCTCAAGGCCCTACACCCGAAGCGCTGGTACAGAGCCCAATCATGCGGGCGATGGAAGCGGGAGGGATAGTCCGCTTCGAAGAGATTTCCCGCTGTGCCTCGGAGGTACAGGATGCACTCATTTCCATTTTGTCCGAAAAGACGATATCTGTGCCTGAGCTCGGTAAAGAAATGAACGCCCGGAAAGGCTTCTCAATTATCGCTACCGCGAATACAAGAGACCGCGGGGTCAATGAGATGTCAACTGCGCTCAAGCGCCGTTTCAATATTATCGTTCTTCCCGCTCCAGCGGATCTGAATACCGAAATCGAAATCGTAAAGAAACGGGTGTCGGAGATTGCCGCCTCTTATGATCTGCAGGCTGCTGCTCCCGCAGATGAAGCACTGCTCAAGGTCGTGACGATCTTTCGTGAGCTGCGCAGCGGCATGACCCTGGATAAAAAGGAAAAGGTGAAGTCTCCGGCCGGGGTGATCTCGACGGCAGAAGCGATTTCGCTCTTGACGAACAGTATGGCGCTGGCAGCGAGCTTTGGCAGCGGTGAGCTGACGGATGAGGATTTGGCGGCGGGACTCCAAGGGGCGATTGTGAAGGATGATGATAAGGACCGGCTCGTATGGAAGGAATATCTTGATAATATCATGAAGAAACGCGGGGGCGAGTGGCGGGGCTTATATAACGCATGCAAGGAGATCAACCAGTGAATGCTGCCGGTATACATGTTTTTGGAGTTCGGCATTTGTCGCCCGCCGGTGCGAAGCATGTACTGGACTTTCTGGATGAGATCAATCCTACGGCGGTGCTCATCGAAGGGCCGTCGGATGCAAGCGGGGAAATACGGTATCTGACCCAGGCAACAACTAAGCCGCCGGTAGCCTTATTGGCGTTTACCGAAGAACTGCCCGTACGAACGATTCTGTGGCCTTTTGCGGTATATTCCCCGGAATATCAGGCCATGAGATGGGCGCAGAAGCACGGAGCTTATGCCGCTTTTATCGATCTGCCCTCATCTGCTGCCGTCTGTCTGCAGGATCTGCGCCGCAGCTCGAATGGCGAAGCGGGCGGGAAAGAGCTTGAAGGCGAGGATCTTGAATCCAGCTCGGGGGCAGCTGAGCCGATGGACGAGAGCCAGCCGGACGAAAAATCCCTATATGAGCGGATTGCCGAGCTTGCCGGCGAATACGATTACGATATGTACTGGGAGCGAAGTTACGAGCATAATTTGTGCGAAGGATCTTACCAGCAATCCATATCGGCCTTTTCCATGGGGATGCGAGAGCTGTCGGAGGAGAAAGAGCGGCGCGAGAATACTGCGGAATACGCTTACAATTCCGTCCGGGAGTCGTATATGCGCCGCCAGATTGTTGAAGCGATTGCGGCGGGGCATGACCCCGAGCGCATTGTAGTCGTGTGCGGGGCTTACCATGCCTCGGCCCTTCGCGATTTGTCCAGCCCGATGAGCGACGAGGAATTGAATCAGCTTCCTTCCCGGACAACCAAGCTGACGCTAATGCCATATTCCTATTATAAGCTGTCGTCCATTTCCGGTTATGGTGCCGGGAATATCGCTCCCCATTATTTTGAGATGATGTGGGAACGAATGCAGGAGGGTTCTCTAGCGGAATTGCCGCATCATTATTTATCCATGGTCGCGGGCTCGATGAGAAAGAACGGCACCCACCGCTCCACGGCGGAGGTGATCGAAGCCGTCCGGCTGGCGGAGTCGCTGGCAGCGCTCCACGGGGGAGGTCTCCCGACACTGCGGGATTTGCGGGATGCGGCCCAGACGCTGCTTGGGCGCGGCGAACTTGCCGTCGTGGCAGAGGAGCTTGCACGTGTGGAGATCGGCACGGCGATCGGCGAGCTGGCCGAAGGCGTCAGCCAGACACCGATCCAGGACGACCTGAACCGCCAGTTGAAGAGGCTGAAGCTTGAGAAATATAAATCGGTTGTGGCAAACGATTTAATATTGGATTTGCGCGAGAACCGGAGGGTAACCTCGAAAGAGTCCGCGTATCTCGATTTGAACCGGTCCTTTTTGTTTCATCGCCTTAAGCTGCTGGGGATTGAATTTGTTAAGGCCAGACCCAGCGGGCAGGAGCAAGGGGCATGGGCGGAGCACTGGGTTGTGAAATGGACGCCGGAGGTTGAAATTCAGGTCGTTGAATCGACGCTGCTGGGGGAGACGGTAGAGGTGGCTGCCGCTTATATGCTCCAGCAAAAGCTGGCGGGCTGCAGCTCGATTGCCGAAGCCTCTGCGCTAATCCGGATCGCGTATGAATGCGGGATGATTCATCAGATGGAAGCGGGCCGGCAGACCCTGCAAAAGCTTGCTGTGGACAGCCGCGATGTTGTTCAAATTGCGGCAGCTTCCCGGGAGCTATCCGTGCTGATTCGTTATGGCGGGATCAGGCGGATGGATACGGAGCCGCTAGTACCGCTGCTGCAGCAGCTCTTTATGCGCGCTTGCTTGTTTCTGCTTGATGGCAGCCAGTGCAGCGACGAGGTATCAGGCTCGATGATCACCGCCATGAATGAGCTGAACGGCGTCGCTTTGGAGCATGCGGAGCAGGTGGATGAGGAACTTTGGCTGCAAGAGCTCGGGCATTTATCCGAAAGAGATGACCTGAACGCCCGATTGTCGGGATATGCATGTGCGGTATTGATGGAGCGGAATGCGATTTCCGCCAGGCAGTGTGCCGAAGAAGTGTCGCGGAGATTATCCCCCGGCATTCCGGCCGATTTGGGAGCAGGATGGTTTGAAGGCTTATCGATGCGGAATCGGTATGCTCTTCTCTCGCGGTTAAGTCTGTGGGAGCAGCTGAATGAATACATCCAATCCCTGGAGGACGATGAATTCACTCGTGCGCTTGTTTTTCTGCGCCGGGCCTTCAGCAGCTTCTCGGCGAAGGAGAAGACGATGATTGCCGAGCTGCTTGGCGAGCTATGGGGCGTGAATGCAGAGCAGGCTGCCGAGATTTTGACCGGTGACCTGAAGGAGGAAGAAGCGAAGATGATCGACGATTTGAATGATTTTGACTTTGAGGACTTTTAGGCGATGAGTGGCATACCGGAACCCAACCAAATATCGCGTTGGCGGCTCATTCTGGGCCAGTCGGCTGAACCTCAGCTAGCGGGCTATAGCCCCGGGGGGAGCATACAGCTGTCGGAGGAAGAGATGATTATGGACCGTGCGCTGGCCGCGATTTATGATAATACGGACGGCGGGGCGGAAACCGGAAGTGCGGCCGCGGGGCAGCGGGCAGCCGGGCAAGGAAAGTCGGCTCCCCGGCTTGCGCAGTGGCTGGGGGATGTCCGCTCCTTTTTCCCCGAAGACGTGGTGTCCATTATCCAGAATGATGCCATGGAACGAAAGGGCTGGAAGCAGCTGCTGTTTGAACCGGAGGTTCTGGCTACGGTCAAGCCGGATATACAGCTGGTTGGCACGCTGTTGTCCCTGAAAGGGAAGATTCCCGAGAAAACCAAGGATACGGCGCGCCTGCTGGTAAAGGCGGTTGTGGATGAGCTTGTTCAGCGTCTGCAGGAGGATATTCGCCGGGCTGTGACAGGGGCCTTGAACCGGAGACAGCATACACCGCTTCCTTCGCTCAGCGGTATTGACTGGAAGCGGACGATACAGCGAAATCTGAAAAATTATGATGCAGACCGCAAGCAGATCGTTCCGGAGCGTTTTTATTATTTTGACAGGGCAAGACGGAGCAAAGAATGGACCGTTATTGTGGATATCGACCAGAGCGGTTCCATGGCGGAATCCGTGATCTGGGCATCCGTTATCGGATCCATATTTGCAAGCATACCCTCGCTAGACACCCGTGTGGTGGTATTCGATACGGAAGTTGTTGACCTGACGGAGCAGTGTGCCAATGATCCGGTGGATATGTTATTCGGCATCCAGCTTGGCGGCGGTACGGATATTCATAAATCGGTCGCATATTGCGAGCAGTTTATTGAAGAACCGAAAAAAACGCTGTTTATCATCATTTCGGACCTGTATGAAGGCGGCAATCAAGCCGGGCTGATCCGGCGAATGCGTGAACTGCGGGAAGCGGGAGTCAAGACGATGTGTCTCCTCGCATTATCCGACGAGGGAAAACCGTTCTATGATGAGCAGGTAGCCAAGCTACTGTCCAGGGACGGAACACCTTGCTTTGCATGCACCCCTGCGCTTCTCCCGCAGCTGGTGGAAGGCGCCCTCAAAGGGCATGATCTGGCGGAACTGGCGAAGCGGTTAGGCACCAAGGGAATTTAAACTGGAAAACCGAATGCATTGTAACATGATTCGCGAAAAAGACCTCACGGACGATCCTGTAAACAACGGATCTTCCGTGAGGTCTTCTCCTTGTATTATTGTTGGTTCTCGGAGCTATGACCAGCGTTTGGCTGCTGCTGTTGAAACACCTCGGCTGCTTCTTCGGCAGAGATCTCGGTGTCGAATTCACCTGGAATCGGCATTTTGTTCAATTTCGTGGTTTGAACTTCTGCTTTTGTCGGTTCGTTACTGTTATGGTTTTGTGGGCTCATGTTGGTGGCACCTCCTTATCAAAGTACGTCTTCTGTATTTTGCCAACCATTCCCTAAAATTATACAGAAAGACAGTATGGACACTTGGCCTGATGCGTCAGAGCCAGCTGTTCTTGATTCTATCGACAAATAATAAAACTGCATATTCAACGGATGCCTGTTTCTCTGCTATCATAGGAATAATCATTCAATGATTGACGATAATCAGCAGTACATATGGAATGGAGAATGTCCTATGAGCAAGTCTTATTCGTTCTTCCCTTTAGGGGATTCGGCTGTTCACATTCAATTCGAAAATATCGTGAGTGAGAAGGTACATCGCCAGGTCACAGCTATGACGAGACGAATAGAGCAGAACCCTTTTCCAGGCTGGATCGAATGCATCCCTTCGTATACGAGCGTAGCGGTTTACTATGATTATGATAAGATCGACAAACCGGACGGATTCGATACCGTCTTTGCTTACGTCTGTTCGATGCTCGAGCAGCGGATGGAGGCGGAAGCTTGCGAGAAGAACATCACGAAATATGAGGTTGTTGACATTCCGGTTTGTTACGGGGGCAATTATGGACCGGATCTGGACGAAGTAGCTCAGCAGAACCACCTTACCCCCATGGATGTCATTCGGATTCATTCCGGGCAGGATTACTTGGTATACGCCATCGGATTCGCGCCCGGCTTCCCTTATGTTGGAGGTATTCCGGAGCAGATTGCGACACCGAGGAAACAGACTCCCCGGCTGCAAATTCCGGCTGGATCCGTAGGAATCGCCGGCACGCAAACCGGTATTTATCCGATCGAAACGCCGGGCGGGTGGCAGATTATCGGCCGGACGCCGCTCGCTTTATTTCGTCCCGAAGCCGAGGCTCCAACGCTGTTGAAGAGCGGGCAATATATCCGGTTTCGGCCTATTCAAGCGGAGGAATACGAACAGTTAAGGGAAGTGGGCCTATGAGTATAACCGTTATAAAGTCGGGACTTCTTGTGACTCTTCAGGATGCGGGAAGACGGGGTTACGGCAAATACGGCATTATCACGGCAGGAGCAATGGATCAATCCGCTTATCGGATCGCCAATCGACTAGTTGGCAATGAGGATGAACTGGCCGTTCTGGAAATTACATGGTCAGGATTCGCGATTGAATTTCATAGCGATCGGTGGGTAGCCATTACAGGCGGAGATTTATCGCCCTCAATAGAAGGTGTGAAGGTTCCGATGTGGCGTCCCGTGCTGATCAAAGCGGGCCGTGTTTTGAGTTTTCAACAGCCGGTAACGGGTTGCCGTGCTTATATGGCTGTATCAGGCGGATTTAATGTCGACCAGGTAATGGGCAGCAGCAGCACGTATTTAAGGGCCGGAATAGGCGGGTATGAAGGGAGGCCGTTGAAGACGGGGGATACGCTGCATGCTCATCCTTCTATGCTTCCTGTTGTCTCGTCTAAACGATACCTTGATGATTATGGCGGTTTCCTCACCGTAAAATGGGCCGTCTCTGCTGAAGGATATCCTGGTCCAGGACAGAAGACGGTGATACGTGTGCTGAAAGGGCGTCAATATGACGACTTTGACGACAGCAGCAAGTTGGCGTTGTTCGGAGAACGGTTCACCGTAACTCCGCAATCGGACCGTATGGGCTACCGATTGTCCGGTCCGCTGCTTCAATTGAGCCATGAAAAGGAATATATATCCGAGCCGGTAGCCATTGGAACGGTGCAGGTACCCGCAGATGGCCAGCCCATCATTCTAATGGCAGATCGGCAGACGCTTGGAGGCTATCCCAAAATTGCGCAAGTGGCAACCGTCGATATTTCGCTGATCGCTCAGCTGTCGCCTGGAGCAGCGATTCGCTTTGCGGGTATTTCATTGGCTGAAGCAGAACAGCTTTATACCGCTCATGTTCGAGAGTTTCGAATGTTGGAGGCCATGATCAAGCTTAAATTAAAGGAGTTGTGAGTCAGCATGGTTCGAGTGGACCTGAACTGCGATATGGGAGAGAGCTACGGTGCTTACAAATTAGGCAATGATACAGAGCTTCTTCGCAGTATAACATCGGCCAACATTGCTTGCGGATTTCATGCAGGCGATCCGGCGGTCATGCGGGCAACGGTCCGTCAAGCGATCGAGAGCGGTGCCGCAATTGGCGCGCACCCGGGCTTGCCCGATCTGGCCGGCTTCGGAAGAAGAAGAATGGAGATTACGCCTGCCGAAGCTTATGATATGGTAACCTATCAGATTGGCGCCTTGATGGCTTTTGCGATACAGGAAGGGTCCGGGCTCCAGCATGTAAAACCTCACGGTGCCCTGTATAATATGGCAGCGACCTCCAGACCCCTTGCGGATGCGATTGCATCGGCAATCCAGGATATCGATCCGACACTCATTCTGTATGGGTTGGCAGGCAGCGAGTTAATCGCAGCGGGGAAGAAGGCAGGGCTTCACACAGCAAGCGAAGTATTTGCGGATCGTACCTACCAGGATGACGGCACTCTCACGCCGAGACATCTGCCGGATGCCATCATAACCGAACCCGAGGCTGCGGTCACGCAAGTAGTCCGGATGGTGAAAGAAAGAGTGGTAGTTACCTTGAGCGGCAAGGTGATCCCCATTACGGCAGACACCGTCTGCATTCATGGGGATGGCCCGCATGCAACGTTATTCGCGAGCGCCTTGCGATCACGGCTTGAAGCTGAAGGCGTAAGCGTTCAAGCACTGCTATAATAAAAGCCAGTATGCTATTCCGTGACCCGGCAGCTTACATAAACAAGTACAGGAGATATGATACATGCTAAAAATATTAATTTCAGGCTTTGAACCTTTTGGCGGCAGCTCTGTTAATCCAACGGAGAGACTGGTTGAGGAGATCAAGCACGACTCCTTTCCCGGTGCAGAGATCAGAACGCTGCTGCTTCCCGTACATTACGATGAGTGCGCGGAGATTCTGCTGCAAGAGATGAAGGCATACGAGCCCGATGCGGTCATTGCCTGCGGCGTAGCGGGTGGGCGGACCGCCATTACACCGGAACGGATCGCTATCAATATCAAGGACATACCGCCGGAATCGACGATTTCGGATAATCGGGGAGCAAGACCTCAAGACGAGCCCATAGACGCTGATGGCCCGGATGGACTGTTTTCAACCCTTCCCATCCGTTTGATGGTCAACCGGCTGAAGGAGGCGGGAATTCCAGCTACGTTATCCAATACCGCCGGAACGTATATTTGCAATAATACGATGTATGCGATTTTGAACGATATTCGCCTTCAGCAAAAATCTGCCATTGGCGGCTTTGTGCATTTTCCGGCATCGACGGAGATGGCCGTGGAGAAGCAGTCCTTGCCGACTTTATCCCATGAAACGATGTTGAATGGCCTGCGGATCATCATACAGGCAACGGTGGATGAATTGAACGGACGAGCTTAATTCACAGTGACAATCACAAACTATTTTTGCAAAAAGTATATGTAGATACATGATTGGTTGAATAGATGATCAAAATCCAGATAAACAATAAATCCCGTAACCCGCCATCCATGAGAACATCATGACATAGCGAGCAACGGGATTTCTTTTAGTTTCTTATTTCAGATATCATGTCATTAATCGACTCCGTCTTCGATCACCGGGACGCAAGGGGAGAGAAACGGATCGCGTTGTTCCTTCAACTGCCCGCGTGCCAGCACCTGAACCCGGAACTCGTTGTCATAACCCTCCAGATTCTCATCATCCCTGGTATACAGAAGACCGTATGAGCCGGGAGCGATTTCGCCAATCAATTGGTAAAGTGCCACGATTTCGGCAGCCTCGGCTCCCTTGCGGTTCGTAAAACCTCCGACATGAAGGTAATAGGAGCCGTTAGCCGCATTTAAGGATAGTAAGCCGCTTCCCCATGCAAACTCGGTCATCTTAAGCTGTATTTTCTGAATGATCATGTCGAGCTGCCCGGCATCCGCTTCCGCAGGATTCTCCTGGATGGTAGCCCAGCCGTGAAATTCATACATGAATGCTCACTCCTTGTCGTTATAATGGATCGGTATCAATATGGACTTCTATTCCATATCTTTGGCTGTATTCATGTAATTTGTCAATAACTGATTGGGCAGGCTCCCCTTCAAAATGATAATAGACCTTTCTGCCGGTTTGCTCCGCCGCTTCAAATGTCGCTTTCATCTGATCGCGGACCTTTTTGTTAACCTGCTGCAGGGCTGGCTTGGTCTGGGCAATATATTCATCGCTAACGGCGTCGAATTCACGGCCGATGGGATCGGAATCAAATTTCATCCTCGATTCGCCGCCAAGTCGCTCCGCCAGCGCATCGGCCGCTGCATCCGGCTTGTTGACCTTCTGCAGCTCTCCGGAATATCTCGGCACCTCTTGGAAGGTATCGTTTGATTCGTCAGGTTTTTCTTCATCAGGTTTGTCTTTTTGCTTTTCTTCCTCCGGCTTATCCTCATCAGGTTTATTCTCATGGTCCTCATCCGGCTTCCTCGGATTCTCTTCCGGTTGTTCATTTGTACCGTCAGGCTTTGGATCGCGAGTTCCGCCAGTTGGAGTATCCGGCTCATCGCGCGTTTTCAAGCCGACTTTTTCGGCGAGTGTATCCAGCCACCTCCTGGCTCTTGGGCCCAGCTTATTGGACAGCCAAGATATCCCTTTACCGACCGGAATACGGCTGAGGATAACGGCTAACACGGCCGCGGCCGCATTTTGTGGGGACAGCAGCTTCTTCGGGTCACGGATGTATCCGGCAATCTCGTGTCCGCCACCGGCAATGCCGGCACCGGTCAAGGCAATACCAAGAGCAGGCCAGAAGCTGACAAATAGCAGGGAAAGGGCGAAAGCTCCCAATATGAGACCCGCTTGTTCCCAGCCGCTAAGCCGATCCCACCAGTTCTGGAGGGAGTCGAACAAGCACGCGAAACAAGAGGAGTCACCAGCGATCATCGAAGCGCCGATACTGGACAGGATCCCGGCAGCAAGCATGAGGATGCCGATGGCACCCAGAACAGCGGTATACTTTCTTACATTTTCCTGAACCCGATCCCTTTGGCTTGCTGCTTCGAGATTGCCATACAATAATGAATATCCGAGCTCGCGTCGTTCACGGTAGAATCCGATCAGGTAACCGAGGCGTTTCCGGTCTGTAAAGAGAGCCCGCGTCATCTGCCAACACTCCGTTAATGGATTGATGAGAGCCTCACCCTTCAGAATCGGGAGACGGTCACGGATTCGATGCAGATCGAAATAGTCGATGAACAACCCTGCAACCAGCAGGGCCAGGAAGAAGCCTTCGGTTCGGTATCCTTCACCGGTCCATTCATGAAGAGTAGGTACCCACTCCGGCAGCCGATTCTGCCCATTCCAGGCCGCATGATTCAGGATAGCCCAGAGCAGAAGGACAGCTGGAAATGCATAGACCCAGCGTGTCAGACGTTTGGCGTACCGAAATGCAATGCCGATTCCAAGCGCGATCATCGCACTATGTACAGGATGCGTAACATTCATCATGGTCGGAATAAAGCTTTCCTCAAAGTAGCCGGGAAACCAATCGAAGAACTCCCAGTGCAGCGTTTTACCGCCGAGAAAAGACACCCCGTAATTGCTTTGGACCAAACGTCTCGACAGCTCCTCCATAAATTGAAAGCCAATGCCGGGAGCAGCCCCTAATAATACATAATCGCTCAGGCTTAACGTCGTGGCTCTTCTTGAAAAAAATAAATACAATGCCAGCGGCAGCAGCTTGTATATTTCCTCAACGATCGGTGTCATGACGGCGAATGACCATGTGTCGGTAGTGTGTCCTCCAAAAATCAAATGAAGTCCCTGCATGGTCCCGTTGGTCAAGGGAATGACCAAAAGAACGCCTGAGAGAACAAACAAGCTGACCTGCTTCCAGGTAACGGTTTTGCTCCGGCTTAGCAGCCAAAATTGCAGCAGTACGTAAAAGGACCACAAATATTGAACAAGCATGGTCCGCGATTCTTCGATCAGAACCAGACTTATAACGAGCACCAGCAGGGAAAGCCAGGAAAATAAGTGATACACCTTGGCAATAAAAGGGTACCTCCCAATCCATTCCTTCCAAACCCGATATATCCCCTCAATCGTGTCCCTGATCCTCGTCCGAATGACCGCAATAGACGATGTAATCGAATCCACCCCCCGCTGAATGAACCACTAGCTTACGAATCGCTCACAATAGACAGTTTGCTATATATTTACACAAATGGTCCTCATGATGAAACATTTTCTTGATCAGCATATGCGGCTCGAAGGGGAGGTAGTGCTGCTAAAAAAGAAAACTCCCCTGATCAGCCGGTAGAAGAACCGGATAACCAGGGGAGAGGAGGTGACTATTTATATTTTACGACGATGGCATTGCTGATCTGCCGCCCAGGCGTCGTTAAGTAAGATCCATTATAATACAAGCCGCTGGAAGCCCCGCCATCCAGATTCATCGCTTGGTAGGCACCTGCCTGCTTCATGATGTCCGCAAGCTGTGGAATGGTTGCTCCGCCTGTCGTTAACATGATCAGCTTATGATCCTTCGTGATACCGAGCGCGCTTCGTGCGCCGCCGCCTGTTAGAATCTTCGGATCTTTGAAGCCTTCCTTCTTGACGTCCAGGGTTACCTTGCCGTCAGTCAGCAGACGCGGACCAGCTTGAAGCGCCCCTTCCATATGTTCGGCATCATATACGGATTTGAAATCTAGTCCCGGAATCATGGCGGCCAGATTGTTGCTGTCATAGGTGAAGATCGTCCGATTATCCCCCGAGGCCTTGTGCAAAATATTGCCTTTGCTGACCAAATAGCCATAAGGCGCTTTGTATGCGCCGGAAGTGTAGGCATCAAAGAATGTGCCGTTAATAGCCACTACGGCTTTACTGCGCTTGGCTATACTGCGCAAATCCTCGACCTTCCCTGCTTTATTGCCTGCCAGAACAACGTCCAGTTCCACCTTCGGATGGAGAAGTGAAACGGTGACCACCTGTGCGCTGAAGGAACGGGAGCCCACCTTGAAGGTTTTCCTAGCCGTCGTCACAGGCTTGGTTTGGTTGGATATTAAAGTTCCCGATAGAACAGGGAGCGTGTTTGCTACATTCCCGTCCGTGATTTTCAGGGTGGATCTATTATTGCTCCAGGATAGCTTTAGGCCCAGATGTTGGCTGACAAATTGCAGAGGTACATAGGTAGAGCCGTTCTCGGAGAACGGGGCTGCTTTAGCCTGAACCTTCTTGCCATTGACATAGGCATTCCGACTGTCCAGGTATAGCGTGAGAGCTGTATCTTCGCGAGAAATATGGAGTTTTTTTTCAGCGGCTGTGTACGCCACCTTTACACCGTCATAGGTCTTGAGTACCCCAACCGAAATATAGGATTGGCTGTTCTTGTCCACATAAGCCATATTCTTGGGGGCGGATGCGGCATACAGCGGTGTTATTACCGTCAGCATGGCTAGTAGAACGATTGCAATGATTCTTTTCATGTTTCCTCTCAAGCTCCTTCTTCTCTTTATCTGTATTGGGCAACGCAGGATTTGCGTCTATACTTTATCGGAAGATAAGGACTATTTATTTAGGACAAAAGTCCGACATTCACTTGGTTTTTGTAAATAAATTCCGAGAACCCATTGACAAAGAACTTCATTTCTTATATGGTTAATTACATGAGTGACTAACCAATGATGCAATGAAGGTTATAACGAAAGTTGGTGAGGTAAATGGCATTTCAGATTGATGACAGCAGACCGATATTCATGCAAATTGCTGACAAAATTGAAGACGACATCATCGAAGCACGACTGCCTGAGGAGACGCAGGTTCCATCAACGAATCAGTTTGCAGCCTTTTACCAGATCAATCCGGCAACGGCTGCCAAAGGCGTAAATCTGCTGGTCGATCAAGGGATTTTGTACAAGAAACGGGGGATTGGCATGTTTGTAGCTTCAGGGGCTCGTGAATTGCTGATGGAGAAGCGCAAGACGGAGTTTTATGAGCAGTACGTTGTCGCGATGGTTAAGGAAGCGGCGAAGCTTGGGATTACCAAAGATCAATTATCGGAAATGATCCGCAGGGGGGAGCAAGACTGATGAGCCAAACCGTGATCGAAGTTAAGAATTTGAGCAAGGCATACAAGGATGCGACGGCAGTCGATAATGTGAGCTTTACCATCGAGGCGAATAAGATCTATGGATTGCTGGGCAGGAACGGCGCGGGCAAAACGACCATCATGCAGATGATAACGGCGCAGCTGTTCCCGAGCCAAGGGGAGATTCGCGTATTCGGAGAGCATCCATACGAAAATCACAAGGTGATCCGGCAGGTATGCTTCATTAAGGAAGGCCAGAAATATCCGGATATCTTTACGGTCAAGGACGTTATGGGAATTGCCGCTAACGTTTATCCGAATTGGGATGCGGCATATGCGAACAAACTGATCGAGGTATTCCGGCTGCCCATGAAACGGCTCATGAAGAGATTATCCCGCGGCATGCTGTCGTCGGTAGGCATCATCGTCGGACTCGCCAGCCGCGCACCTATCACGATCTTTGATGAGCCTTACCTCGGACTTGACGCCGTGGCAAGAGAGCTGTTCTATGATCATCTGATCGAAGATTACACGAATCATCCGCGGACCATTATTCTGTCCACGCATTTAATTGATGAAGTTAGCAGATTGCTGGAGCATATCATCGTTATCGATTCCGGCCGAATTTTACTTGACGATGCTACGGATGACTTGCGCGGGCGTGCGTTTAAGATCGTCGGTCCTTCCGGAACGGTTGAATCGTTTATCCAAGGGTACGAAGTGATACATCGGGAATCGTTCGCTTCCATGTTGTCCGTCACGGTGATGGGAAGCGCGACAACGAAGTTGCAAAAAGAGGCGGAGGAATTGGGCTTGGAAACAACCCCCGTTTCCCTTCAACAATTGATCGTATATTTAACTAAGCGCGAAAAGGTGGGGATCCAACCATGAACGGAATTCCTGGCGTAATCCATATTTATTCGAGACAGAAACTATCCTGGTTCTATTTGCCCTGGGCCATCACGGCATTCAGCTTTCTGATCAACTACATTATTAGCGTATTGGTTAATGGTGCAGCGATCTATGCCGGGGGATTGGCAACGATCTTTATCTATGTGTTTATCGCAGCTCTGGTATCGGTGCTGCAGCTGTTTCCATTCTCCCTCGGATTCAGCATTCGAAGAACGGACTTCTATCTGGGCTCTGTTCTGATGGTGGTAACGTACAGCGTCTTTACGTCGATTATATTATTAGTTTTAGCAGAAATTGAACGCATTACGGGTTCTTGGGGAGACCGGATATCGTTCTTCAACCTGCCGTATTTGAATGACGGCACGCTATTAGAACAATTCATCATTTATTTTATATTGCTTCTTACATTTGCCTTTATCGGGATAGGAATCGGCGTGTTCTATCTTCGTCATCGCGGCATCAAGACCTTTGTCATGATAGCAGCCTATTTCATTCTATTGTCGGTGGTTAGCGTACTGATCACCCAATACGGCCGGTGGGGGCAAGTGATTGACTGGGTTGTGAAACGTACTGCCTTTGAATTGTCCCTGTGGCTCATTCCCATCTCGCTGATCCTCGCACTCGTCAGTTACCGCTCGATCCGCAAAAGCTCGGTGTAAGGTAAAAGAAGGTGTCCCAAAAGTCATCAAGCGGCCTTGGGGCAACTCCTGTTTTTAATTTTGTCATACAAAAAGAAGCCTCACCTTAGTAAAATGGAAGTGTCGAGCAACCATTTAAAAGGAGGGCTTCTTTTGTACATTCAATATACCATGGACCAACTCTGTCTGCCAATGGATTTGGAAGAGGATATTCCGGAAAATCACCTTGTTCGTGTTGTTAACGACGCGGTCAACCGTCTAGACGACGCCATCTTCGACGCGGCTTACCCTGGAGGCGGACGAGACAGCTACCATCCTAAAATGCTCACCAAAGTCATCATTTACGCCTACACCCAGCGCATCTACTCCTCTCGCCAGATCGCCAAAGCTGTCCGCGAAAACATCATGTTCATGTGGATTGCGGGCAGGCAAAGACCGGACTTCCGTACCATCAACCGGTTTCGATCCGAACGAATGAAAGACGTACTGGAAACTGTGTTTACCGCCGTTCTTCAGTTTCTGGCTGAGGAGAACTACGTCCAGCTCGAGCATTACTTTGTGGACGGTACTAAGATCGAAGCGAATGCCAACCGGTATACATTTGTTTGGGGAAAGGCCGTAGTGAAGCATAAAGCCAAGCTCCAGGAGAAAGTCCAGACTTTGTTCACTGCTATTGAGGAAACGGAGAAGCAAGAAGAAAGAGTCCACGGGGGCCAGGATCTTCTTGAGTTGGGCGAGTCCTCTGTCATCACCAGTGAAAAGCTGGAGCAAGCCGTCAAACAATTGGAAGAGCGCCTGCAGGAGAAACCAAAGGACAAGCCACTCAAGAAGGCAGTGAGTGCGCTTCGCAAGGACTTGCTTCCTCGCCTTCAGAAGTATGAGACTCAGGAAGCGATTTTAGGCACGAGAAACAGCTACAGCAAAACAGACCATGACGCTACCTTTATGCGAATGAAAGAAGACCACATGCGAAATGGTCAGCTCAAGCCGGGATACAATGTACAGATCGGCACCGAAAATCAGTTCATCATCGGTTACAGTTTGCACCAGCGTCCAACCGATACGCGCTGCCTCATCCCTCATCTTGAAAAATTAAAATCGCAGTTAGGGAAGCTCCCGAGCACCGTCATCGCCGATGCGGGTTATGGCGGTGAAGAAAATTATGACTACTTGGAGCAGCACGAAGTCGAAGCCATTGTGAAGTACAGCACGTATCACCGTGAAAAAAGTAAGGCATGGCAAAAGGATATCGCTAAGATCGACAACTGGACCTATAACAGCGAACAAGATACATGGACATGCGCGGCTGGAGAAACGCTCCATTTCCGGAGAGTGAGCAAGGAGATAACAGAAAGTGGGTATGAAATCGAATATCGACATTACCGAAGCGCCGGCTGTGAGGACTGTTCACTAAAGCCGCAGTGTACCAAAGCCCAAGGTAATCGCCAGATCAAGGTTAGCATGAAGTATTTGCGGCTCAAGAACCAGGCAAGGCAAAAGCTCTGCAGTGATGAGGGTTATGCCCTAGCCGTAAGGCGAATGATCGAGCCGGAGCCTGTGTTTGGCGATATGAAGAACAACCGAGGGTTCAAAAGGTTCCTGCTTCGAGGCTTACAAAAGGTAAGTCTGGAGGTCGGGTGGCTTTCCCTTGCCCACAATCTGCTTAAGAAAGCCACCGTAGATGCCAAAAACCAAGGAGCTAAGCGAATACAGACCGCTTAGCTCCTTGGTTTTTTATGAATATCATCCTATTTCTTTGGTGAGGGTGTTCCAAAGTTTACTTTTGGGACAGCGTCTTTTTGTTGTGCTTCTGTTTGTTTAACGTCTTCGCTCCCGCAAGCGTGGTGCCCAGCGGAAACGAGAAGAACGGGTGTTTGGATATGCCGATTTGTTGGGAGGTGTAAATGCCGGAGTGCCCGGAGAATAGGTAGCTGATAACGCAGGCCATAAACATATACACGGCACCTTCCCCGCCGAACAGTTCGATTCCCATGATAAAGCAAGCAATTGGCGTGTTCGTTGCTCCGCAGAAGACGGCAATAAATCCCAATGCTGCCAGGAACGGTGCGTATAATCCGATCCATTCCGATAACGCGTTGCCAAGCGTTGCCCCGATGGCAAACAGTGGAGTTACTTCTCCTCCCTGAAACCCTGCTCCGAGCGTCAGCGAGGTAAAGAGGATTTTGCCTAGAAAGGCGAGAGGCGATACTTCGCCTGTGAAGGAGGTTTCGATCAGAGGGAGGCCCAGCCCCAAATAATCGCGTGTCCCAAGCAGATAAACCAGTCCAATGATGATGATGCCGCCGATAGCGCTTTTGATCATCGGATTCCGGAAGAAATAGCTGTACCACCGTTTCAAGGAATGGGTTAGCTCACTGAATAGTCTACTTGTCAGACCAAAGAGTATCGAGGCCAAAATCACCTTTAGGATCACTATGAAACTCAAAGCCGGAATTTCTCCGATCGGATAATGCAGATGGCTGACACCCCATAGGGAGGTGGCGATTAGATTCCCGACCAGGCTGGCTACGAATGCAGGTAATAGAGCTTGATGCGAGATCAGTCCGATGGCAAGGACTTCAAGTCCAAATAGCGTTCCCGCTAGCGGCGTGCCGAAGATGGAGCCGAAGCCGCCGCTAATTCCGCAGATTAGCAGTATTTTTCGATCCGCCGGCGTTACGCGGATAAGCTTACCGAACCACTCCGATAAACTTCCTCCCATCTGAACGGCAGTGCCCTCACGTCCTGCAGAGCCCCCAAACAGATGCGTGATTAATGTCCCGATTAGCACTAAAGGTGCCATACGCAATGGAACGGCTTCCGTACCCCCATGGATTTGTTCAAGAATGAGATTATTCCCTTTCGTGCAACTCTTGCCAAACTTGTAATATAGGAAGCTGACCACAGCGCCTCCCAAGGGGAGGAAGAACAGCAGCCAAGGGTTCTCCATGCGTAGGGAGGTTACATAGTCCAGACTGTAAAGAAAGAAGGCGGAGGCACTGCCCGTCATCAATCCAACGAAGCTCCCCAGAACGACCCATTTGACGAAGTAACTGGACAACAAGGTGTAGGGCCGTCTCTCGGCGCCTTCAAACCATTTATTTATCATGCAAGTTCACCCGTTTCTATAGATTCGCCGCTAATCCCTCCATACACAAACAGACTCCTACCAGGAAAGGGACCTCTGGTAGGAGTCATTAGCTATCGAAGCGGTTATGGCGAACTCCATCGCCTCATTCAATTAGCATTTATTGTAATGGAATAGAGGTTTCTGTGTCAATGGCACAATTCGTTAGGAGCGGGGCCTTTAGTTAAGTCCGAAGAGTTATCGGTTAGATTTGGAAAAAAATGCTTGACTTGGGCATGGACTTTTTTCAGGTGAGAAATTCAAGATGTCCATGGACGCAGGAAAGACCTTATTTTATAGTTACAGATGATAATGAGAATCAATATCAAAGTATTGAGGGGAAAATGATGTCATCAAACACGTCCAATCCAAGTCTCACAGATTCCAAGACCCACGTTAAACTCAAGGGACGACCATGGGCTGCGACTCTGATTCTTACCGGAGGGGTAGCAGTGCTGGTGCTTGGTATAGCTTTATCAATATCGCTCGGAGCGGCCGAGATTGATCTGCGAAATGTATGGGAGGCGGTGTTCTTCTTTAATCCCGATGTAACGGAGCATCAGATCATACAGGAACTGCGCTTGCCGAGGGTCCTCGGTGGGGCGATGGTGGGCGCCTGCTTTGCCGTATCGGGCGCGATCATGCAGGGGATGACTCGAAATCCGCTCGCTGATTCTGGTTTGCTTGGATTAAATGCGGGAGCGGGTTTTGCCATTGCCCTCTGTTTTTCCTTTTTTCCCGGGCTGCCTTATATGTACCTGATTCTGTTCTCATTCCTTGGAGCAGGTTTAGGCGCGGTCCTTGTATATGGGGTCAGTTCCATGGCCAAAGGCGGACTAACACCGGTACGTCTTGTTCTTGCGGGTGCTGCCCTTAGTGCTCTGTTAGGTGCGCTTAGCGAAGGCATCGCATTGTATTTTCAGGTCGGACAGGACATGGCGTTCTGGTATGCCGGCGGAACCGCGGGGATTAAGTGGGTCCATCTGAAGATTATGCTGCCGTGGATCGTTGCTGCTATATTGGGAGCTATTGCATTGTCACGCTCCATTACCATGCTCAGCCTTGGCGATGAGATCGCCCGCGGGCTCGGGCAGCGAACGGGACTTGTCAAGCTGGCCGGAACGGTGATCGTGCTGGTGCTGGCAGGGGCTGCCGTCTCGGTTGTCGGTGCGGTAGGCTTTGTCGGTCTCATGATTCCGCACGTCACGCGCAAGCTGGTCGGTGTGGATTATCGTCTCATCCTTCCTTGCTCGGCCGTTCTTGGGAGCTTGCTGGTCGTCATTGCCGACTTAGCAGCAAGAATGGTGAACCCTCCTTACGAGACACCGGTGGGCGCGATCATCGCGTTGATCGGGGTGCCCTTCTTCCTCTACTTGGCACGCAAAGAAAGGAGGGAACTGTAAATGGAGACCATCACAAACACCATGCATGGGCGAAAAGACAAGAAGCGCAAGATCATAACCCTGTCTGTGCTGGTTGCACTGATCGTTCTGGTATTTCTGATCAGCATGAACACGGGGGTCATTCGTTTATCGCCGCTGGAGGTCATAAAAACCCTGTTTGGCAGCGGGACGGACAAGCAGGAGCTGGTGTTGTTCGAATTCCGCTTGCCGCGGATCGTAATTTCACTTCTGATTGGCGCCGGGTTGGCGATATCCGGCTGCGTTATGCAGGGCATTTCCCGTAATGAGCTGGCGGATCCGGGAATTTTGGGGATTAATGCAGGAGCAGGCCTGATGGTGATGCTGTTCATTTCATTTTTCCCAAGTACGACGGCGGCTCCTGTCTATCTACTGCCGGTGCTTGCATTGATTGGGGCGAGCTTAACCGCTGCATTAATATGCGTGCTGGCCTATAAGAAGAATCAGGGCTTTAAGCCGACGGGGCTGCTGTTAACGGGGATTGCCGTTGCGGCTGGCATCAGCGCGGCAATGATTGTACTAACGCTGCGCTTGAGTCCTGAAAAATATCAGTTTGTTGCCACTTGGCTAGCGGGCAGTATTTGGGGTTCGAGCTGGAAGTTTGTATTGGCATTGCTCCCATGGATCTTTGTGCTTCTGCCCTTCGTGATGTACAAAGCGCAGGTGATGAACGTTCTCAATCTTGGAGAATCGATGGCAACCGGACTCGGTGCTTCCGTCACAAGGGAGCAACTGAAGCTGCTTGCAGCGGCGGTTGGCTTGGCAGCCTCGTGCGTCGCAGTAAGCGGCGGAATTGGATTTGTCGGACTTATCGCGCCCCACCTGTCCAGACGCTTGGTCGGCGCGAAGCATCAGATGCTGCTGCCGGTAACGGCGCTGGTCGGTGCACTGCTGGTCATTACAGCGGATACCCTTGGACGTTGGATCATTCAACCTTCTGAGATTCCGACGGGGATCGTGGTTGCGGTGATCGGTGCTCCCTATTTCCTGTACCTGTTATCCAGGTCGAGAGCTTAAAAGGTATAAGATCGTCATTGTTCTAAATATGGGCGATTGTTAAAGGGAAGGACTTGCTCATTTCTATAACGGAATATCGGATTAAGGAGGTCCTTATGCTGCGTCGATTTTTTTCCTATTACAAGCCTTATAAAGGGCTGTTCATCCTGGATTTTTGCTGTGCTATCTTTGCGGCTTTACTTGAATTGATATTCCCGGTTGCCGTCAACCGGGTGATTGACGACTTGCTGCCGAGCGGCAACTGGAAGTGGATCTTATACGCTTGTCTTGGTCTTCTTGGCATTTATGTCGTCAGTTCCTTCTTGCATTACGTGGTCACCTATTGGGGCCATAAACTCGGCATCAATGCGCAAAAAGCTGTTTGATCGGGTTCAGAAGCAATCCTTTCGTTTTTTTGATAACAACAAGACGGGACATCTAGTCTCGCGGATGACAAACGACCTGATGGATATCGGCGAGATTGCCCACCATGGTCCGGAAGATTTATTCATCGCTGTCATGACGCTTGCGGGGGCACTGGGCATCATGCTCGGGATCAACTGGCAGCTTGCCGTGATGACGTTTGTGATCGTTCCTTTGATGGTCTATTTATCGCTGTATTTCAGCGGGAAAATGTCGGCAGCGTTCAGGCGCATGTTCTCCGATATTGCCGATTACAACGCACGGGTGGAGAACAACGTCAGCGGGATCCGCGTGGTTCAAGCCTTCTCGAATGAGGAGCACGAAATCGCGCGTTTCGCCGAGAACAACAACCGCTTTCGCGTGACGAAGCTGATTGCATACCGCATCATGGCCTGGAACTCGTCGATCAGCTTTATCCTGATGAAATTCATCTCCCTGTTCGTTTTGGTGTGCGGTACTTGGTTCGTGATCGAAGGCCGGATGACCGACGGGGAATTTATCGCTTTTGTGATGCTGTCCAACGTGTTCCTCGGCCCGATTAAACAGATTAATGCGGTCATTGAGATGTATCCGAAGGGAATCGCCGGCTTTAAGCGGTATTTGGAGCTGCTGGAGAGCGAACCGGACGTTGCGGATACGCCTAATGCGAAGTCGGTTCACGATCTGCGGGGAGACATTGCCTTTCACGGGGTATCCTTCGGGTACGAGAACAAAGATCAAGTGCTTCAGAATGTCAATTTGTCCATTCGAGCCGGTGAAACCGTTGCGCTTGTGGGACCGTCCGGAACGGGCAAAACGACGTTATGTTCATTGCTGCCGCGTTTCTATGATACAGATACCGGGCGGATTACGATTGACGGGATCGATATTCGGGACATGACGCTGCAATCCCTTCGTTCCCACATCGGCATCGTCCAGCAGGACGTGTTCCTGTTTGACGGCAGTATACGCGAGAACATCGCCTATGGCCGACTGGATGCTGCGGATAGCGACATTATGGAAGCCGTGAGCCGTGCCCAGCTTGAGGAGCTGGTCGCTTCGCTTCCGGATGGGCTGGACACCTTAATTGGCGAGAGAGGCGTTAAGCTGTCCGGCGGACAGAAACAGCGCCTTTCGATCGCCCGGATGTTCCTCAAGAACCCACCAATTCTTATTCTGGATGAAGCGACGTCTGCATTGGATGCAGAGACCGAAGCGGCGATTCAGCAGGCGCTGGCCGAACTGTCGGAGGGACGTACGGCCCTGGTGATTGCCCACCGGCTCGCAACGATCAAGAATGCAGACCGCATTGTGGTTGTTGCAGACAAAGGCATTGCCGAACAAGGTATCCATGAAGATCTGCTCGCAGCGCATGGTATATACAGCCGATTGCATCGGGCTCAATTCGGTGCTTGATCCAAGCATAAACTTTATGAGGAGGATGAATATATGTTCACATCTAAATTTCGGGTAACTCTCTCCATGCTCATCTTATGTACGTTCTTGATTTCCGCATGTGGCGGGAATGGAAATACGCCCAACAACGCGGGTTCTTCAGGCGAAACAGCTGCAGGCGCGGACAAGCCCCAGACTGAAGCCTCAGCTCCTAAGACAAGAAAGGTGGACACGATTCATGGTCCAATCGAGTATCCCGCCGAGCCTCAACGGATTGTAGTCGATGCCTATTTGCCTACTTTATTGTTGCTTGGAGAAAAGCCGGTAGGCGCCACAGCGACGGATCTTGAGAACGTCCATATCCAGGATCTGATCGATGGCATAGAGAACACCGGGGAAAGCTCTGCGGAGAAGATAGTGGAACTTAACCCCGATCTGATTATCAGCGCGAACTCGGACCCGGAACTATACGAGAAATTGTCCAAAATCGCACCGACCGTCATTCTTCCTTATGAAACCTATCGAGGCGTGCACGAAGAAGTAGAGGGACTCGGTGCAATCCTTGGCAAGGAAGAAGAAGCAAAAGAATGGCTTGCCGGTTTCGATGAAAAAATAGAAGCGCTGCGCACAAAAGTGAACGGTGTGTTAGAAGAAGGTGAGACGTTCTCGATCTTCGGTGCATTCGGCAAAACCTTTTACCTGTATGGTGACGGTATTTATCGCGGGGGCTTGGCCATCTATAAGGAACTCCAGCTAACGCCTCCGGCAACGATCCAAAAGGAATTGATAGATGCCAACGTGACTTACAAGGAGGTTTCCTTGGAAGTGCTCAAAGATTATGCAGGCGATTATATTTTCTTTGATGAGTCCAACGGGGCCGAGATGGATAAGAAGGATAAGGTGTGGACTTCGATTGAAGCGGTGAAGCAGGATCGCGTGTTTTATCTGGATGCGAAGCGTTTCTGGCCGTTTGATCCCATTGCTGTCCTGGCTCAGGCCGAGGAAGTGACGGAAATGATCGTCAGCCAAAAAGAGAAGGAGAAAGCGAAATAAACAATTTTCGAAAATGCGATAGAGATGGAATATATGAAAAGGGCAAGGTCCGTGATCACGGACCTTGCCCTTGCTGTTGTATCAGGAGTGCTTATAAATCAGGTCAAGCGTGCATCTGAGGTTGTGCGCTCGTCTGAGACTTTTAACTTATCATTCAGGATACTGTCCTCAAGTACGCTGAATTTGTCCCCGTATACCTTCGTGATATGTTTTTCGCCCCATGCACAGAGCATATCCAAAATTCCGCTTAAACTCATGCCGTATTCGCTCAGCTCATATTCCACTTTAGGCGGTACTTGATTATGAATAATCCGATTGATCACTCCGTCGTCCTCCAGCTCTCGCAGCTGCTGCGTTAACATTTTTTGGGTGATATGCGGCATGAGACGCTTCAGC
Source organism: Paenibacillus sp. NPDC093718 (assembly GCF_050279985.1). NCBI lineage: Bacteria > Bacillati > Bacillota > Bacilli > Caryophanales > Paenibacillaceae > Paenibacillus > Paenibacillus sp. NPDC093718. Next base: position 75,780 of record NZ_JBNNUS010000001.1, on the reverse strand, counting down.
TCGTTGGTTCTTTTACGGCCATGAGTCAGATGGCAGAGGATCACGCATTTCCACTTGCCCCCAATCACTTCCAATGTTGCTTCGACGGCGATGTTGTATTTCTTCGTTTGCATATTCATCCTCCTATTCTTCATAGGCACTAAAAAGTACCTAGGATACTGTCAGGTACCTACATTACAAAAAAGTACGTTCTTCACACATGTGATGATATAGATCATAATAGCATTTGCCAGCTGGATTACACCATACTCAATATTTTTACATTATACAAGCAAGAGAATAGGATAGGAGGAAATATCGACATCATGATGATAGATAAAAAAAGAAGTTTGCTGGCGCTGCTGGCGCTTGCCGTCAGTGCCTTTGCCATCGGAACAACGGAATTTATCAGCGTAGGGCTGCTGCCGTTGATTGCGAAGGATATGAATATATCCGTGACGACGGCCGGATTAACCGTTTCGATGTATGCGCTGGGCGTTACCTTTGGTGCGCCAATCCTAACGTCGCTAACGTCCAGGATGTCCAGAAAAACATTGCTGCTCTGGATTATGATCATTTTTATCATCGGTAACAGCTTGGCGGCCAGCACAGCTTCCATCGGTATTCTGCTTGCCGCACGCGTACTGTCGGCCTTTTCCCATGGCGTATTCATGTCGATCGGCTCGATCATTGCCGCAAGCGTGGTGCCAGAGAATCGCAGGGCATCGGCGATCTCCATTATGTTTACGGGCCTGACGGTAGCCACGGTCACGGGCGTTCCGCTTGGAACGTTTATCGGTCAACAGTGGGGCTGGAGACTTGCATTTGTCGCCATTGTTGTGGTCGGTATTGTTGCGCTGATCGCGAACAGTATCTTGGTCCCCTCGGACTTGCCTAAGGGAGAACGCACTTCATTCCGGGACCAGGCTAAATTGCTGACGAATGGCAGACTGCTGCTTATGCTCCTGATTACGGCTCTCGGTTATGGCGGGACCTTCGTGGTCTTCACTTATTTATCCCCATTGCTGCAGGATATAACAGGCTTCAAGGAAAGTACGGTGGCCATTATTCTGCTTGTATACGGGATCGCCATTGCGGTCGGCAATGTGATCGGCGGGAAGGCAGCCAATCGTAACCCGCTTAAAGCACTGTTCTATATGTTTATCGCCCAAGCGCTGGTGCTGTTCACGCTTACGTTTACCGCACCGTTTCAAGTGGCGGGACTCATCACGATTATTCTCATGGGATTTCTGGCTTTCATGAATGTGCCGGGACTACAAGTTTATGTCGTAATGCTGGCTGAGCGGTTTGCACCGGGGGCTGTGAATATGGCGTCCGCGCTCAACATTGCCGCATTTAATGCCGGCATCGCCATCGGCGCTTTTCTAGGAGGCTTGATCACGAATTCCATGGGCCTGATTCATACGGCATGGATCGGAGCGCTGATGGTACTCGGCGCGGTGGTTCTCACCGGGTGGAGCTTGAAGCTGGAACGGAAGGATACGGAGAAGCCGAGTAAGCAAGCGGCCTGAATGATCATTTTATAAAGGGAGGTGATGTCGAAGCGTTTTATCGGAGATACTGCAAATAGGTTTCAACTTTACCATAACCAAAAAAATGTTCGGAGGTTTATCAACATGACAGCACAACACTTACAAGATACAACCACTTTATATAATGGCGTCAACATGCCTTGGTTTGGACTTGGCGTATTTAAAGTAGAAGAAGGACCGGAGTTGGTGAACGCTGTACGTACGGCTATCCAGCATGGGTATCGCAGCGTGGACACGGCCGCCATATACGGCAATGAGGAAGGCGTCGGACAAGGCATTCGCGAGGGCTTGGAAGCTGCCGGTATCAAGCGGGAAGATTTGTTTGTCACATCCAAAGTGTGGAATGCCGATCTAGGCTATGAATCGACTATGAAGGCTTACGAGGAGAGTCTTCGGAAGCTGGGCCTGGAATATTTGGATTTGTACCTTATACACTGGCCGGTTGAAGGGAAATATATAGAGGCGTGGAAGGCGTTAGAAACGTTGTACAAAGAAGGACGCGTGAAAGCGATCGGTGTGAGCAACTTCCAGATTCATCATCTGGAGCGGTTAATGAAGGAAACGGAAATCAAACCGATGGTGAACCAGGTCGAATATCATCCCCGACTAACGCAAAAAGAACTGCAGGCGTACTGCCAGGCGAATGGAATTCAACTCGAAGCATGGTCTCCATTAATGCAAGGACAGCTGCTGGATCAGGAGGATCTTCGGAGCATTGCAGAGAAGCATCATAGATCCATCGCGCAGATCATTCTTCGTTGGGATTTACAAAACGGCGTTGTCACGATTCCGAAGTCGACTAAAGAACATCGGATTGTCGAGAACGCGGATATCTTTGATTTTGAATTGTCCGAAGAAGAGATGCAGCGCATCGACAGCTTGAATCAGGATCACAGAGTGGGACCGGATCCGGACAATTTTGATTTCTAAGTAATCTGTGTTTTTGCAAGGATCGTAGTGTAATAAATATTGTGACTCTCCTGACCTCGGGCGGTAACGACGGGAATCTGGAGGGTCCATTCCTACATAACGGAAGGAGAGAGCATAATGAATATGGATCTGAAGGGAAAAGTCGCATTGGTAACGGGTTCGACGTCCGGCATTGGCAAAGCGATTGCCATGTCGCTTGCAGCCGAGGGAGCGTCCGTCATTATAAATGGAAGACATGAGGACAAAGTAAAACAGACGATCCATGATATTCACGCTGTGCATCCGGATGCCGAGCTGCGTTTTGCCGTGGCGGATCTCGGAACGGAGGAGGGCTGTCATCAGGTCAGGGAAGCTGCTCCGGTCGTTGATATTCTGATCAATAATTTGGGGATTTTTGAGCCTGCCGAATTTTTCGATATCCCCGATTCGGATTGGTTCAGGTTCTTCGAGACCAATATCATGAGTGGAGTTCGGTTAACCCGGCACTATTTGAAGAACATGATCAATCGCAATGAAGGTCGAATTATTTTTATCGCGAGTGAAGCGGCCGTCATGCCGTCCCAGGAGATGGCGCATTACAGCGCAACCAAGACGATGCAGTTGTCCCTTTCCCGGAGCTTGGCCGAGCTGACGACAGGAACCCGCGTCACAGTGAATACCGTCATGCCCGGATCCACGCTTACGGAAGGCGTTGAAACGATGCTGAATACTACGCTGTATCCGGATGAGCATCTTACGATCGAAGAAGCCGAGCAGCGGTTTATGAAAGAGAATCGGCCGACTTCCATCATTCAGCGATTGATTCGACCGGAGGAGATTGCGGATTTTGTTACGTATCTCAGCAGTCCCAAATCCTCAGCGATTAATGGTTCAGCGCTTCGAATCGACGGGGGCTTGGTACGAAGCGTATTCTAAGCAATCGTGGTGTTGTGAACGCTCTGTTAGGAACGGTATTTCTGCCTAAAGGATTTGGGCTTGAAGCCTGTATACCGAATAAAACAGCGAATGAAATACGGAAAAGAACCGAATCCGGATTCTTCAGCAATGCGTCCGATCGGATCGTTGGTGTGGATCAATAATAACTTGGCTTGTTCGATCCGATGCCGTGTCAGATATTCCAGAGGCGTGCAGCCGAACGTTTTTTTCATGCAGATCGACAGATAGTTCTGGTGGAAGTGCATGGCATCAGATAATCTCTGATAGCTAACCGGTTCTTTGTAACGTTGTTTCAAATAGTTGGCGGTTCGTTCGGCTATGGCATATTGAGGATTCTGATGCTGGATTCCGTCCTCTTCGGCTTGAAACAGCAGGAGCAGCTCATGCAGCAGCAGCTGCTGTTTCCAGCGTGCTGCGGAAGAAGACGATGCTTGAAGGTTCTGCATATGCTCTAACAGGAGTTTCGCCTGCTCTATCGAGGGTAGCTCTCCAAACTTGGGTATATAAAAAGAGAAACGCTCGATCTGCACATAAGGCTGATCAGTTTGCGATAAGGCAAAAAGGGTTAGCTCCTCTGTTTCAATCCAAGACCCTAGCGTCTGAAAATGCAGCCAATAAAAGTGCGTTTCCTCCTGACAGGGCAGATACGTTCGGTGCGCAGCATCGGGTCTTAGAATCAGGTAGCAGCCGCTCTTTACCCTGTAAGTGACGCCGTTCTCCTCCAGGAATAACGCCCCTTTTGTCACCAGAATCAGATCGAAGACCCCGATGTTATAGCGATCCGGATGTTTGTCTCCTACCTGATAGGTATCTTCTCATCAAATCATATAGTGCGGTAGCGGCGGCGCCGTAAACTGGAAGATCATCTGCAACCTGGCCTCCTCCTCAAACGAGTTTTTCTCTATGATAATCGTTTTGCTGATCCGGATTCAATAAGACAGCATGTTGCAATCGGATAAAAAGATGTTGTTTCTGTGTATAGGGCATCGCCCGGGTAAGATGGTATATTTCTACCAAGGTGTGCACCTACAAGACAGAAACAAGGAGCGTGGAAGCTGATGCTGCACGATACTGCCTTTAACAGCTTGCCGCTTCGAGCAATTAAACCGGCCGGCTGGCTTAAGAGTCAGTTGGAGATTCAAGCCAGCGGCTTTACCGGACATTTGGAAGAACAGTGGAAGGACGTAGGGGATGAGAATGGGTGGCTCGGCGGCCAAGGAGAAAGCTGGGAACGGGGGCCGTATTATGTCGACGGCTTGCTTCCGTTAGCTTATTTGCTTGAAGATGAGTCTTTGATTGTCAAAGCGAATCGCTGGGTTGAGTGGTCGCTTGCCAGCCAGCAGGAGAATGGCATGTTCGGTCCGGCTCGCATAACCTCCGTCAATCAGGATATCGACAAGGAGCAGGACTGGTGGCATTACATGATCATGCTGAAAGTGATGATGCAGCATGAGGAAGCAACGGGCGATGAACGGATCATCCCTTTTCTGACGAAGTTTTTCACTTATGTCCATTCGGTTATCGAGGAACAGCCGCTGCGGGGCTGGGCTCAAACCAGGGGTGCGGAGATGCTGCTGTGCATCGTGTGGTTATATCGACGTACGAAGCAACCTTTTCTGTTAGAGCTTGCCGATATCGTTGCTGAACAAACAACGGACTGGAGCGATATCTTTCATGATTTTCCGTTCTGGCGAAAGGTCGAAGAGTGGGATTGGACAACCCATGTCGTAAATGTAGCGATGGGAATTAAAACGCCGGGCGTATTGTTTGAATTGAGTGGCAATCCGGTGGAGCGGGAAAGCGTGCATCGGGGCATCGATTCCCTGATGACGTATCACGGTCAAGCGCATGGCATGTTCTCCGGAGACGAATGGTTATCCGGCACCCATCCGAGTCAAGGCGTAGAATTATGCGCCGTCGTGGAGTATATGTTCTCGATGGAGCAGCTGACGCGTATTTTCGGGGATGGACGTTTCGGGGATATTTTGGAGAAGGTCGCATTTAATGCGCTGCCCGCCGCCATCTCCCCGGATTGGACCTCGCATCAGTATGATCAGCAAGTCAACCAGATGATCTGCAATGTCGCTCCGCGGGCATGGAGCAACAGTCCGGATGCCAATGTATTTGGTCTGGAGCCGAACTTCGGATGCTGCACGGCCAATATGCATCAGGGCTGGCCCAAGCTGACGTCGCACCTATGGATGAAGGATCAGGAGGACGGGCTTGTTGCCGTTTCCTATGCCCCATGCACGGTGAGCACCACGGTCGGTCGTCAGGGCGTCTCGGCTGTCGTCGAGGTAACCGGAGAATATCCGTTCAAGGATCGCGTTCAAATTCATTTGTCGCTGGAATGCGAGGCATCGTTTCCTCTATCGCTGCGCATCCCGGCCTGGTGCGACGATCCCGTCATAACTCTGAATGGGCGCGAATTGCCATTCCAGGTGCAGTCCGGTTATGCACGAATCGTACAGAACTGGCAGAACGGCGACCGATTGGACATTCATTTGCCGATGGAAGTGAAGACTGTTACGCGTAGCATGTACGCTACCAGCATTGAAAGAGGGCCGCTAGTGTATGTGCTGCCCGTGAAGGAGAACTGGCAGATGATCCGGCAGCGCGACATGTTCCACGATTGGGAGATTTACCCTGCATCTCCATGGAAATACGGCTTGGTCGCCGGTACGTCATTCGAGGTGCTGGAACGGGAGGTGGTCCGTCAGCCGTTCCTGACTGCCGATGCGCCTGTCAGGGTGAAGGTGAAGGGCCAACTGATCCGGGATTGGAAGATGGAAGGCAACAACGCCGGAAACCCTCCGCTACATCCGAACACGGACGGTCAGCCCATTACGGAATTGGAGTTAGTTCCGTACGGAAGCGCCAGGCTTCAGATCGGTGAATTCCCTCTGATCGGGGAGCGGAAAAGGGGCGCTAAGAAATGAGCAAAATGGATTGAACCATCGAAAAACCGCGTTGATCGCGGTTTTTTTGTTGTACTGATATGCGTTGAAGGCGAAGATAAGTGTTTACGAAGTTTAAGAATACACATAATATGGAGTTATTGGAATATGGAGGTGAACGATGCTCCCGGGAAGGATTAATGGGATAACAGACATGGAATGCGCTGGTGAGAAAGGGAAAATGGTTGAAGGAGATTTTCATGAAGAGAAAAATAATAGTGGTCCTATTGCTTGTATTTGTTATTCTGATCAATAACAATGAACAACGAAATTCAATCGATATTCCCCTTTATGAGGGCAGAAGCCTCGTAATTGGTGTGATCGGAGAAACACCGCAAGTTAGGGAGGAGGGTCATGTGGATTTTAAGGAGGTTACGTTTCAGCAGCTTCAGGATCAAGACCTTTCCGCGGAGCTTGACGCCGTTTTCATAACGAAAGAACATCTGGTGGAAGCTTCTGAGCCCAGATATACAGAAATTTATCATCAGGCTGAAATCCCCTTTTTCTATATCGAGTCTAAAAAATCTCATGTCCCCTTCACGATCGAGGAGTTGTCCTACGATGAAGTTCCGGATCTTTCAACGGATATGTACGCAATAGGATACTACGGCAAGGATGCTGAGCATTGGGGTTACGGTTTATACAACGGTGTAATGAATGAGACCAATATCCAGGCAGTTTATTCCCATATTTTCGCAACCATCGAGTCGTTGCATCATGACGGAGGAACGTAATTTGCGGGAAATAATTTGGTTGGAGAAAAGCGAGACGCTTGAGTTATTGTTGGAACATGAAACTACAGTTCAAGTCATCCCGTTAGATTCCGGTATGGAAGCAGAGGTGGCGAAGATCGTCACATCAGCGGCAGACTACGTACTAAAGATTTGGAATAAAGCGTCCAAGCCCGATGTTCAAATGCAGTATCAAATATTGAATGCATTGTATTCGCAAGGAAGAGCAGTATCGAAGCCTTTGGGCTGGGGGACAGACCGGAATAGCAATCCAGTAATGCTGACCAGTTACGACGGCACGCCCGTACGAAAAGTCAATCAGCCTAAAATAGTAAAGCTTGCGAAGATGTTAATGGATATACATAAGCTGCCCCTGGATAGCCTGAACGGCCTCGGGCTGCCGAGGTATGGCTTTATTTCTTATTTTTATCCTCGAATTGATGAGTTTCCCGATATCCAACATCCATTGATGGAGCTTGTTCAGCGTGCGAACATGAAACAGGAATGCATCATCCATGGCGATTATCACCTTGGAAATGTTCTTGAGCATGAAAATGAACTGACCGTGATCGATTGGACGAATGTCCAAAAGGGCGACCCCCGATATGATATCGCATGGTCGATTATCTTAATGTGGATATATGTAAGCGAGAAGCAAGCTTCTATTTACCGTGCTGCATTATGTGCCGAGAACCGTTACGAAGCCGATGAGCTTGAGCTGTTTGAAGCCATTGCGTGTCTGCGCTGGGTTTTGCTTAGTAGAGTGGACCACCCTCCCATTAGAAAGGATACGATCGCTAGGGTAAGGTCGATATTGAAGAGCAACACGTATTTAAATCTCAAGCATCTTTAAGTCTGATCCAAGATAATACACAGCCGGTTCTCAGATAAGAGGTGGATAGATATGCTTAAGCTTGCAGCAGTATTCGGAGCCCCTTCATTCTTCTTGAATGTTGGTAAGGGGCTTTTTCTTTATTAGAAGCTGCGTGATAAGCCATCCAATCGACCAAGATTGAGATAAATTGAAGCTATGCAAAAAGTCGAGTGCAATTCTCTTCTGAAGGTAAAAAAAAGTGGGTTGACATAAGCATGTCCCTTCTTGTAATCTGTGATTGTAATCGTTTACGTAATCGATTACATATCGGAATCATGACGTTTTGAGGTGAACAATGTTTGGCAAAAGCAACGATTAAACAAGTAGCAGCGGCAGCAGAAGTATCCACGGCAACCGTTTCAAGAGTGCTGAACGACAGCGATTATGTAAGCGATGAAATTAAAGAGCGCGTGATGGCGGCGGTGAACCAATTGAATTACCGTCCAAGCGCCATCGCCCGCAGTCTGAAGCAGGACCGGACCTATATGATCGGGGTCGTCGTTCCCGATATTTCCAACCCTTATTTTATGGGCATTTCCAGAGGTATTGAGGATATTGTAGGCAAAGAAGGCTTTCAGCTTATATTCTGCAGCTCGGATGAGAATCCGGACAAGGAAAGACGATTGCTTAAGCTCATGCAAGAAAAGCGCGTGGACGCCGTCGTACTGGCGACGTCAGGCGGCAATGACCCTGCGATTCAGCAGCTGGCGGATTCCAAAATGCCGATCGTTCTCGTAGACCGAAAGCTGGACTCGCCGGAAACGGGGTTGCGTCTCGATCTGGTAGCCGAGGACAATACCGAAGGCGCATCTCGTCTAACCCGGAAGCTGCTTGAGGATGGGCATACGGCAATTGGTGTGGTAAACGGTCCAACGAGATCCAGCACGGGCAGGGAACGTCTTGACGGTGTTCGGAAGGCGATGAAGGAATACGGGCTGAACGAGGAACCCATGGAGTATAACGGTGACTTTTCTACAGAGGACGGAATCTGGGCGATACGGCATTTTCTAGAGTCAGAGCATCGACCAACCGCTATTATCTCCCTGAATAACCGCATGAGTCTTGGTGTTCTGCTTGAGATTGTACGCAGCGGTCTAAAGATTCCGGCCGATATGGCCGTAGCTTCTTTCGGTGATGTAGAGGCCGGTCCATTACTCAAGGAATCGGGACTCTATTATATGGAGCAGCATCCCTATGACATGGGGATCAAAGCCGGCGAGATTCTTCTGCGGCGAATTCGCGGTGAGGCCCCGCTGTCCGAACCTGAAATTGAGATTTACAGTAATGAAGTGAAACAGCTGAATTGATCACCTTGGGATCGATACTTTGCATTCTGGTATGCAAGCACAAATGTCCCGGAGGAAGGAACGGATATTCCGGCCAAGCGCCTGGACCGCCTTCGGCGGACTGGAGCCGGTTTCGGCCGATTTCCGGGCATGCGCAGCTTATGGTCCTTTGTACAATAGGAGGCAGATAACATGAAGCAGTTATACACCATTGGCGTGGATTTCGGTACGGAATCAGGCAGAGCTCTGTTGGTTGACATCACGACCGGGCAAGAAGTAGCTACCCATGTGACGACATACACGCACGGAGTCATGGACGAGGTGCTGGTCCACTCGAGTTTGAAGCTGGAGCAGGATTGGGCGCTGCAGCATCCGGGCGACTACATGGAGGTGCTTCGGCAATCCATCCCGCGTGTTCTGTCGGAGGCTAACGTATCACCGGATCAAGTCATCGGGATCGGCATCGACTTCACGGCATGCACGATGATGCCGCTGGATGCCGGGGGGACTCCGTTGTGCATGCTGGAGGAGTGGAGGGACAATCCGCATAGCTGGGTAAAGCTGTGGAAGCATCACGCGGCGCAGGATGAAGCGAACCTGATCAATGAGGCAGCTAAGCGGCGAGGGGAGAAATTTCTTGCACGCTACGGAGGGAAGCTGTCCTCGGAGTGGATGCTTGCGAAGTCTTTACAGATTCTGAATGAAGCTCCCGAGCTATATGAGCAAGCTGTACTGTTCATAGAGGCTGCCGATTGGGTGGTCATGCAATTGACCGGTCAGCTCGCACGGAGCAGCTGCACCGCAGGCTATAAAGCCAATTGGCATAAACGGGAGGGATATCCGTCCAAGGAGTTCCTGCAGTCGCTTGATCCGAGATTCGGGGCCCTCGTGGAGACGAAGCTGCGTGGCCAAATCAAGCCACTTGGAGCGAAAGCTGGCGGACTAGCCGACTCGATGGCAGCCTTAACCGGGCTTCTGCCGGGAACCGCGGTAGCCGTAGCCATCATCGATGCCCATGCCATGGTGCCGGCCGTCAGTGTCGTAACCCCGGGTAAACTGGTGCTCGCCATGGGAACCTCTACTTGTCATTTGATATTAAGCGACAAGGAAGTGACGGGTGAAGGCATTTGCGGTGTCGTCGAGGACGGGATCATTCCCGGTTATTATGGGTATGAGGCAGGACAATCGGCCGTTGGCGATATATTCGCCTGGTATGTGGATGAGGCAGTTCCAGAATATGTAAGGCGCAAGGCTGCCGAAGAGCGTCTGGGCATTCATGAGTGGCTTGAGAGGGAAGCGTCGCAATATGCGCCTGGCCAAACCGGCCTGCTGGCTCTCGACTGGTGGAATGGAAGCCGTTCCGTACTGATGGATGCCGATCTGAGCGGTGTCATCCTTGGATTGACCTTGCAGACCAAGCCAGAGGAAATATACCGGGCGCTTCTGGAGGCCACCGCCTTCGGAACGCGAGCGATCATCGAAGCCTTTACCGAAAGCGGCGTTGAAGTCCAGGAGCTCTATGCTTGCGGCGGATTGCCGCAGCGAAACCGGCTGCTGATGCAAATCTATGCCGACGTTACCGGCAAGGAAATCAAAATAGCGGATACCGTCCAGACGGCTGCTTTTGGTGCAGCTATGTTCGGCGCCGTGGCGGCAGGCAAAGAGCGGGGAGGCTTTGAGAGCATCGTGGAGGCAGCAGAAGCGATGGCTCGTGTTCGTGAAGAGACCTTTAAGCCGATTGAGGCCAACGTGCGTGTATATGATCAACTATACAAGGAATATAAAGGACTGCATGATTATTTGGGAAGAGGCGAAAACGGGCTGCTGAAACGCTTGAAGGCATTACGGATCGGGAAATAACCGAAATGATTGCAATTGAATGAACACCTAAATGAACCGTGATTAAAAGCTGGCAACAACGAAATATCGCGGATTGCCTATACATACTAAAAGGAGTGATAACAGATGATGAACTTTAATGGACTCAACATGCACCTTGGAAATTTATCTCGGCTGTCCAATGCGCAGACAAGATCCATCAGCGCGGAGAATTTTACCGGTGAAAAAGGAAAGGGAGGCATGGCCACCGACGGCACGGGCGCAGCGGCTTCCAGGGACTTAGGCGTGGGTTGGAAGGTCTCGCCTTCCGTGGAGATCTTACCGGGAGAAACCTTTACGATGGGTGACATTCAGGGTCCCGGGGCGATTCAACATATCTGGCTTACGTGCCATCCGACGCTGTGGCGAAATCTGATCATCCGCATGTATTGGGACGATGAGCAGGAACCTTCGGTTGAGGTGCCCGTCGGTGATTTGTTCTGTAACGGATGGGGCGAGCGCAGCGATGTCAATTCAATTCCGGTTGCCGTGAATCCGGCCGGCGGCATGAACAGCTACTGGCAGATGCCCTTCCGCAAGCATGCCCGATTGACGATGGAGAACCGTGCGCCGGAAAAGGCAGTCCTTTACTATCAAATCGACTATACACTGACGGACATCCCGGAAGATGAGGCATATTTTCACGCGCAGTGGCGGAGAACGAATCCCGTTCCTTATAAAGAGGTTTATACCATTCTGGATGGGGTGACTGGACAGGGGCACTATGTAGGGACTTACCTCGCCTGGCAGGTGAACAATAACGGCTGGTGGGGCGAAGGCGAGATCAAGTTCTATATGGACGGGGATCAGGATTTTCCGACCATATGCGGTACGGGAACGGAAGATTATTTTGGCGGGGCCTGGAATTGGGAGCAGCCGATTGGTACCTACCGAACCTACTCGACGCCATATTTGGGGATGCACCAAGTGCTGAAGCCGGACGGATTGTATCGAAGTCAGCAGCGTTTTGGCATGTATCGATGGCATGTCATGGATCCAATCCGCTTTCAAAACGATCTCCGCGTGACCATTCAGGATCTCGGCTGGAGGTCCGGAGGAAGGTATCTTCCGCAGCAGAGCGATATTGCATCGACGGCGTTCTGGTATCAGGCGGAGCCCCATACGCCTTTCCCAGAGCTTCCGGATAATGATGAGCGGGAGGTTATATAAAGGAGGAGCTATTGCTTACCTGCCGGTCTGGCGGCTGCCAAGGAAATGAACTATGCGCCCGATCAAACCTGATAGAGGGCAATGAGAATGGCCGTGCGCATAATAACGGGTACCATTCCCATGAACGCCTGATCGTTAGCTTAATAAAATTGAACTGACATGGAGATGAACCGTCCCTCGCAGTGAATCTGCGCAGTGGACGGTTTTTTGTGTTCCGAGGACCAACCATGGTACAACCGGAAATGGGTAATGGTTTACATTCAAAGAGTAATTATTATTTCGTTTTAGAGTAATTTCGTATTGACTCTAAGAGTAATTTGAAATACCTTATAAAGTAACAGAGTGAATATGAGACATGGAATGGCCACTCTGATTACGGCTGTGAAGGGAGAAAGATGGATGTCACAGGTTCACATGTTAAAACCGGATATTCATACGCTTCATGGATTTTTCAGCAGGGAACTGGAGCCCGCGCTATACATACAATCTGGGGATACTGTCGTGTATCAAACCTTAGATGCGGGTTGGGGACTGGAGAAGCGTGCTGCCCCAGGCGCGGCGAGAATGAAGTTTACGAAGCGCAGTCCGGAGCGGCAGGAGAAGCAGTTCGGGCATGCGTTATTGGGTCCCGTCCATATTCAAGAGGCTAAACCTGGGCTTACATTGGAGATTCAGATCAACGAGATCGTTCCCGGATCATGGGGATGGACCTCTGCCGGAGGTTATCCGAGCTATTGGAACGAGAAGCTGGGCATGGCCCACACCAAGGAAGTGACGCTGGACTTTGAATTGGATCCCAAGACCATGACAGGCAGAAGCCAGTTCGGAAATTTCAAGTACAGCGTCGGCATGAAGCCGTTTATGGGGATCATGGGCATGCCGCCGAATGAAAAAGGTCAGCATACGACTTTTGCACCGCGCCCTTATGGAGGAAATCTTGATTGCAAAGAATTAACGGCCGGCAGCACCTTGTATCTGCCGATCCCGGTGGATGGCGGGCTGTTCTCAACAGGGGATGGACATGCGGCTCAGGGAGACGGCGAAGTTAGCGGTCCCGCCCTGGAATGCCCCATGGAGAAGGTGAGTCTAACCTTTCATGTCCGAGACGACATGCCCATAACGATGCCCAGAGCGAAGACGAGTACCGGCTGGCTTACGATGGGGTTTCACGAGGACTTGGACGAAGCCATGTGGATGGCATTAAGCGGGATGCTTGATCTCATGACCGTGCTTTACTCTATTTCAAGAACGGAGGCGTACGCCTATGCCACCTTGACGGTCGATCTAAGGGTAACCCAGATCGTGAACACATGTAAGGGCGTGCACGCATTTTTACCTTTTGGGGCATTGAGGTGAAGGGTAGGCTGGCTCAGAAGGATGAAAAAGGGAGATAACGCTTTGATCACACTTCATAGATAAATGTTAATTTTTAAGGAGGTCTAATGCATGCAGTTATACGAGACCATGGTCAATAACCAAGGGGTACATATTCATGTGACGGAGGTACATCGGGATCTTAGGAACGAACAAACCTCACTGGTCGTTATCCCGGGACTGTCCGAGTCGGCCGAGGATTATATCGCCATTATGGAAAAGCTGTCGCCCAGGCATATTGTTATCATCACGCTTCGCGGCCGGGGCCGAAGTGATTCGCCTGCTTCGGGCTATACGCTCAAAGACCATATCAGCGACATTGATGCGGCGATTCGTCATCTTGAACTTGAGCATCTTGTAATCATGGGATATTCTCGAGGGGTGTCCTATCAATTAGGCTACGCCGTTCAGAATCTTATCCGTGGCGTAAAGCCACATCCCGGGTTATCATTAGAAGCAGTGGAACAATATAAGCTGGCGCTGCCTCAGGCAAACATCGTGGCGTTCGAGCAGCACGATCATAATATTTTTGAGCCGGATGTGGATGTGTTTGTCCGCACCGCAGATTCTTTTCTAAAAGAGATTAGGAAGAACTATCAATCAATCACTTAAAAAGGGTGTACGCACTTGGACAATCTGAAGCTGAATGTATCACTTTTACGACAAAGAGTTCCGAACCTGACCAGCGCAGCCAAATCCGTGGGACTACGGCCGGCCACGGTCTCCAACCTATGTACAGGAAAAATTCCCGTTGGTCGGGCTGAAGTCCGTACCATTGCCGCATTGGCATCTCTGGCAAAATGCAGTCTGGATGAACTGATTCTGCGCGGAGAAAGTGTGGAGATGATTGAAACGGGCATCAAACCGCTTGATCTATTTGCCCCTTTGGCAAAAGGGGGTACCGTTGGTCTGGTCGCCCGTCCCGGAATGGGCCAACTGGTGCTGCTCGGTGAGTTGTTTCATCACTTCAAGCAGGAAGGGTTTATGACGATTTTGCTAAAGCCGGAAGGGGAACATCCTGAACTGCAGGATATGCTGAATGACGTAGAAAAGGTTGCTTATTCTATTGAAGAAACTTATTCCATTGTGGCGAATGCGAATACCGAGAAAGACATTGTGTTTGCATCGGACCGGGAGCACGTCTTGACCGGAAAAATCTACGATCTTCAGGAACGTTTTCAACAAGAGGGCATGAGGCAGGTCACGACTTTTCTTGTGGACCTCAAAGGTGCGGTTGTTGATGAAGACATGCCTTACGGACCGCTGGAGACGTTGTGGTATTTCGATGCCGATCTGGCGGCAAGACATATGTTCCCTGCCGTGAACCCGTTATATTCCACATCATCCGTATCGGAAGGCGTTCATCTGGACCAGGCTCACTTATCCGTCCAACAGCGGGCCCAAAAGCTGCTGCGCCGTTATCGCGAGCTGCGTTCACTGGTTCAAGTGCGAGGATTGCAGGCTATTCCGGCTTCCGAGACGGAGGTTTATGAGCGGGGAGCACGGCTTGAGGCTTATCTTACGCAGCCCTTTTACGTTGCCGAAGCTTATACCGGGTTGCCTGGGGAGCGGGTGCATTTGCAGGATATGCTGCATGATGTTCAAGCTATTTTGAACGGCAGCATGGATCACCGATCGGTGGAGAGTTTATCCTGGATCGGGAAACTGAATTAGTCCAAAAACCATAAAAGCCGATTCCTAATTGCGAAGCAGGATTCGGCTCTTGGTGTATAAAAAGTACTATTTACTTTGGTTCACGGATTTGAAGCAGCTCAAGGATTACAAGCAGCATTTCTTCCAATTGGATCCGTTCGTCAACGAAGTGCTGCAGATTAATTCCATTAAAGAGCGCCATGGATGCTGTTGCAAGAATCCTGGCGTCCAAAGGGCTACCCACAATGCCTTCATCCTTCATTACTTGGTAAAAATGAGCGAGAAATTGTCTCCATTCCTCCATCTGTTGAATAAGCCTTTCCTTGACCATTGGCAGCTCATTCGAATTCATGCACCCTTGAATCAATAGCATAGAGGATCCTTGCTTATACGATTCCCTAACTAAACGCAGCGAATAGTCCTTGAAGTTTGTAAGCAAATTTCTGTCTTTCCGTATGAGCGCAGCCTTCAGATCATCGAAATAAAAATCAATGCCGTCTTTAATTATGGTAAGCAAGAACTCCTCTTTGCTGGAGAAATGAGCATAGAATCCTCCCTTGGAGTATCCTGCATGTTTTGCAATTTGATCTACGCTTGTATTGGAATAACCTTGGCGAGAGAACAGCTCGACTCCGGACCTCATTAATTTTTCGATGGTTTGCTGTGATTGCTCCTGATTTCCCATCCAAAATTCCCCTCTTTATAATTCTGACGTCCCATTGATTATAACATATCTCTTTTATATAATATTCCCGACTCATACCGACTGGTTGGTATCTAAACGGGATAGTGGGCTTATGACTTGGAACCGCTCGGTGAATAAAAGGATAAAGGAGACATGAGTGATGAAGAAAAAGAATTGGTTTCTGACGGCGGCTATTGTCATTCTGTTGACGCTGGTTCTCGTACCGGTTCAGCAGTCTTACAGTGCGGAGGGGGCTGCGACAACAGGCGTTACGGGGAGTGCACTTGACGGACAGTTTCACCTCAGTCACGTGGTCAAGATCTATATCCCATCCACGGTGAAGGGGAATATTCCAATCACTGAGGAAGCACAGCAAAAGTTCGTTGATCAGGCACTAACGAAATTCTCGGAATGGTTTGGCGGCGCTACGGCTGTAGACGGTGAAGGTGCCTGGGTCGACAAAGACAAATCATTGGTAAAGGAAGATGTGACGATCGTGTACGCTTTTGCTGAATCATTGGATAAAAAATCCTTGGATCAAGTGGTGGCTTACGCAAAGCAGGTGAAAGAGGATCTCGTGCAATCTTCGGTATCCCTTGAGGTGGATGGCAAGATGTATTTCATCGAATAAAACCTGAGGCAGCTATTGAGAAATTACTGGATTCATCATGTGTTTTAACTGGTATTCATCTACCTAAAGTTATTAAAAATGAGAGGCAGAAGAAACTTCTGCCTTTTACTTTGTCAATTTGGAGGGAATTCATGAGCCAGCCATCCAATAATGGGCCGAGTACGCAACCGATGGGACCCAGATTTAAAAATAAATCTGTCCTCATTATCTCCGCTGTCATCTTTATTGCCTTAGTTTTGATTTTAGTGTTTACGGCAGGGCCAAAGGGAGATAAACAGGCATCCGAGACCATTCGGAAGTTTCAAAATGCAATCGCGGCAGAAGATACTCAAGCCTTGAAAAAGCTTCTATCCGTGGACGACGAGGCCATGGAGGCGACGGAGGACCGTCTGCATCGGCTGATCCAGTATATGAAGGAAGAACCGGAATATTATGAACAAACGCTGCAGATTATCGCTGGACAACAGGCTCTGTTAGAGGAAGCGGACTATGTGAACACCGGTTTGCTGGACAGCATGTCGCCAGAAGAACTTCTAAATGCGGGCGAGCTGTATTTAAAGAAAGAGTCGGGATTCTTATCCGATACGTTCAAAATCGGCGTTCGTCCGCAATATTTGAACATAACGCTCGAGAACGATAACGGTACCATTAAGGTGGATGGTAAAGAGATATTGAAAGTTGCCAAGGATAATCAATCGTCGAAAATGGGGCCGCTATTTCCAGGTGAGTATCAGGTTGATTTAACTACCATGTTTGAATATGCGGATAAAGAAATTACCGAAAGCGAGACGGTCAGCTTATTCGGCTTGGAATCCGAGACCGATTATTCCAGATATGTCACGGGCGAGCAGGTCAAAATTAACAGCGATCTTGGAGAAGTCCAAGTGTATCTGAACGATAAGCCGACTCCTTTTATACAGAGAAGTTATATGGATACCGAACAGGAATCGTCGGATTATTTATATCCAGCCTTCGACGATGGATCGCAAAAAATCTATGGCGTGGCTAAATTTCCTTGGGGTGAAGCCAAGAGCGAGCCGGTCATAATAGAAGACCTATCATCCGATTATGATATAACGCCGAAGCTTGAAGAGGAGACGGCACACGAAGTGATTGATTTTGTTCGTCATTTCTTAGATACCAGAGCAAAAGCGTATGGCTCTAAGGACGTTAGCGAACTAGAGAAAATCTACCCTCATCATGAAGGCGATTTACTCCAAGGTGTCCTGGACGGTCTCGGTAGTTTGTATTACTCGGGTGCGTACTCCGAAAGAACCTTGAAAGAAGTGGAGTTTGAAGATATTTGGATTTCCGAGGATCCACTTGAGGACGTCAAGGTTTATTACGATATAGAACTGGATCAATATGTGATTCAAGTGACCGGGCTCGTGGCTGAATATATACTGACACTGTCTGATGGTGAAATCGATGATATCGATAATACCCAATTAATGAATTTACTTATTGGTTACGAAGATGGAGCTTGGACGGTCTTAAAGGTGTTTTAAATTAACGAGGAGGATGTCTCTGACGGAGCTACAAATGTAGGCGTGGGCATCCCCTTCTTTCTCTAATAAAGAAACCTCCACAGATAAAAGGTGGCGTAGGATTCCCAGTTCGCCCATGCTGCCGACAGCTCCAGTATCTCCTTCTTCGTCGGTTTCGCTTCCAAGCCCAGCAGATGTTTGATGGCATTGTGCAGACCCACATCATCGATAGGAAAAGCCGCCGGCATTCGCAAACAGCGCATCAGCACATAGTTGGCCGTCCACGGTCCGATCCCGCGGATGCTGACTAATTGTTTCTCCGCTTGTTTCAAGCTGCCTGCTTCAAGCAGCTGCTCCTTCGTCAATTTCCCTTCGACCATAAGCTGAGCGACGCCAATAAGATACTCGCCTTTTTTTACGGTCATACGAAGCCCGTCCAGATCTTCAACAAGTAGATGTGCTATGTCCTCAGGTTTTGGGAAGATCCAATAAACCTCTCCTTCACACTCCACGCGGCGGCCGAAAGCTTCAACGAAACGTCTTTTTAACGTATAAGCATAGGCCAGGTTAATCTGCTGCCCCAGAATGCCCCAGCACAAAGCCTCGAACAGATCGGGAATGCCCATGTTGCGAAGTCCATAGAAGGATTGAACGGCTTGACTGAGCAATGGATCTGCTTTCGCCATGTTATAGAACGGTACGAGATCGGTATTCAGATCAAACCAGTCGCGGACATAACCCGCTACTTCCGCCCGCTTGCAAGGATCGGAGGGGGCCGTATTCCCCAAAAACCGAACAAGGATCGCTTGCTCCTGAGGCTCCGCACTGACTTCAATCACAGCGATCTCACCCTCAAGTTGGATCGCCCGGTAGATGCTGTCATTCCGAATATGAAAAAGACATTCGTTCGGCGATCTTTGCAAATAATTGAGGTTCTCCGCAAAACTGAACTCCTTCGGTACGAAAAGCCTGATGGCTTCGGCAAGATCTTCCCAGCTGTCCCGGGGGAAATAATTCTCCATTGTATATGGCTGATCGTCATGAATCTGGTTTCGCTCCTGCATCTTCATCGTTTCCTTTCGCGCTTGAACTCTTCTATACTAGTTGTACCATAAACGCAGACCGTATAATTTTGTTATCTTGCTCTTCTATTCCAAAAAGCGTACAACAGGATTATCCTGTGGTTATAATGTTAGCGGAGGTGAGGAAACGTGGCAAACCGAATACAACCGACCGAAGCCCAGTGGAAGGCCATTATCAACAACGACAAGGATAGTGACGGCAAGTTTTTCTATGCAGTGCAGACAACGAAAATTTTCTGCAGGCCATCCTGTAAATCCAGACCCCCGAAGTTTGAAAATGTGCGCGTGTTTCAATCGGCGGATGAAGCGAAAGCCGAGCGCTTCCGGCCATGCAAAAGGTGCAAGCCGACGGGCGAGCGTTTACCGGACCATGAATGGATTGAACTTGTCACCGAGTATATCGATAAACACTATATGGATCATTTGTCGCTTGATGTCTTGGCCGATGTGAGCCACGGCAGTCCGTACCATCTGCACCGGATATTTAAGCGCGTCAAAGTTCAGACCCCGATGGAATACATTCAGGATTACCGGATCGGCAAGGCCAAAGAGCTCCTGGCGAATTCCAGCTTGGCCATTTCGGATATCGGCCATAAGGTGGGCATGGAGAATACGGCTTATTTTATTACGTTGTTTAAGAAGAAGACGGGGATGACGCCCCTTAGTTATCGCGGGCAATATTTGAAAAATACAAATGCGGAGGTGCAAGATCATGAAATCCCATCATTCGATTACCATTAACTGGACCCAACTGCGTTATGATAACTGGAACGTATACATCGCGGCGACGGAGCAGGGCTTATGTTACGTCGGGTCACCGGAGAAGCCTTTAACAGAGCTGGAGGACTGGGTACAGGCGAAATTCCCTGGCTGTGAACTCGTGCAGAACGATGAAGCCATGCAGCTGTATGCTGCCGAGATGGTGGAGTATTTTCAGGGGAAACGCGATCGGTTTGAGTTGGCTATGGATTATAAGGGGACCGCGTTTCAAATGGCGGTATGGAATGCCCTGTGCCAGATCCCGTATGGACAAACCTTCACGTATTCGGACATCGCCAACCAGATTGGAAAGCCGGCAGCTGTTCGAGCTGTAGGAGCGGCAATTGGGGCTAATCCGCTGCTGATAACCGTGCCTTGTCATCGGGTAATTGGCAAAAGCGGTGCATTGACCGGGTATCGCGGGGGGCTTGCCATGAAGACCCGGCTGCTGGAGCTTGAGGGTGAGCGAGCCAGGATGAGGGAGAAGGTGAATAATGCCTAATTCATTGCCGCAACGCATAGTAGGGCTCGATTGGACGGGGATACAAGGAGCTTTGGATGAGCAGGGATATGCGGTCGTTCCAAAGCTGCTGCTGCCTGACGAGTGTGCGGAGATTATCAACACTTATTCGGAAGAGGAGCGGTTTCGCAGCACGATCAATATGGCTAGGCACCGGTTTGGGCAAGGAGAGTACAAGTATTATCAAGCTCCACTGCCAGAATCGCTGCAGCAGCTTCGGGAAGGCTTTTATCCTGAGCTTGCGTTGACCGCTAACCGCTGGTTGACGCGGCTCGGACATGAGGAGAGGTATCCGGTGAGCTTGGATGAGTTTCTTGGCATGTGCCATGCGCAGGGGCAAGAGCGTTCGACGCCGTTGATTTTGAAATATGAAGAGGGCGGCTATAATTGCTTGCATCAGGATTTGTACGGAGATGAATTTTTCCCGTTTCAAGTGGTGTTTGTTCTGAATGAGAAGGAAGTCGATTACACGGGAGGAGAGTTTCTGCTCATCGAGCAGCGGCCGAGGGCACAGAGCCGGGGACATGTGATCACATTGGAACAAGGAGCGGGGCTAATCTTTCCGACCAACCATCGTCCCGTTCAGGGAACGCGAGGGTATTACCGGACCACGCTCCGGCATGGCGTTGGCACGATTACGTCGGGGACCCGATACAGCCTCGGGATTATTTTTCATGATGCAAAGTAGAGGGGCGCGAGTGTTCACTCATTCATTATGGGTTCTGAGGAGAGAAATAGTATAATAGAAGAAAGTGTAGGAATGGGGTGTCCATGGTGCAACAAGAAGTGCTCTATAAAACGCCGAAGACCCTGCTCAATAAAGGAACGGGATTCCTGAATGGATACAGCCATACCTTGAATCCGTATACGGGCTGCACCTTCGCTTGTTCTTATTGTTATGTCCGGCAAATGCCGGTATCGATATTCCGCAATCAGGAATGGGGGAGCTGGGTTGACGTTAAGGTCGAATCTGCTGCTATCCTGCGAAAAGAACTGAAGTGTGCCAAGTCCAAGGGACCCGTCACAATTTTCATGTCTTCCAGCACCGATCCTTACCAGCCGATTGAGGCCAAGGAAGAAGTGACTCGCGCTTTGCTTGAGGTGATGGTCAGCCAACCGCCGGATTTTCTGCTCGTACAGACGCGCAGTCCGTTGGTCCGGCGGGATATTGATCTGCTGCAGCAGTTAGGAGAACGCGTGCGGGTAAGCATGACGGTCGAGACGGACCGCGAGGAGATACGCAAGCATTTTACGCCGTCAGCGCCGCCGATCCAAGCGAGACTGAAAACCCTCGAGCTGCTGAGGGACTCGGGGATTCCCGCTCAGGCAGCTATTGCACCCGTGCTTCCGAGCACGGAGGCTTTCCCGCAGATCCTCCGGCCGCTCGTTCATCGCGTGTGCATCGACGATTATTTCATGGGGGATGGCAGTGGCGGGAAACGTACGAAAAGACTGCCTGTTCAGGCTCTGTACGAGGAGCTTGGGGAGCAGGAATGGTACGATCCCGCTGCTTATCAAATGGTCTACGATCGATTTAGCAGGGAGTTTCCGGTGGAGCAGTTGTTTGTGAGCCAGAAGGGTTTTGAACCTTAAGGGTAAGGTTGGCAGTTTAGAAGATGATCCGTGATCCGTGGATTAGATAGATTATGATAGGTTTAGGCAGAGGACCAGGAGTTCGTTTCTGGTCTTTTTTTGCCATGTCTGGCGGTAGATGATTATGGTATGATAGGCGAAAATAACCAGTCAAACGGTAGAGGAGCGAATGAACAATGAAGATGGATTTGACGGATAAAATTGCGTTAATTACGGGAGCCGCGGGCCAATTAGGGCGTGTCATGGTCAGAACCTTGGCGGAATGCGGCGCGGATGTGGTTATCCATTACCGGGGGAGCCAAGCCAAGGCAGAAGAGCTTCAGCGCGAAGTAGAGTCGATGGGAAGACGGGCTTTCCCGGTGAAAGCCGATGTGACGGATCAAGCTTCCGTGAATGCCATGCGAGATGCGGTGCTTGCACACTTCGGCGTGCTGCCCCATATCATTGTTGCCAATGCCGTTGAATCCTATCAATGGACATCCGTCTTGGAGCAAGCGCCGGAAGATTACGAGAGTCAGTTCCAATCCTGTGTCATGCAAAGCGTCTATCTGGCGAAAGCTTTTGTTCCTGCCATGATCGAGCGTCAAGGCGGCCGGTTCATCGGGATCAACACCGAATGTTCGATCCAAAACTTCCCGAGCCAATCGGCTTACGTTGCGGGAAAACGCGGCATGGACGGCGTCTACCGCGTGCTCGCCAAAGAGATCGGCGAGCACGGGATCACCGTCAACCAGGTCGCGCCCGGCTGGACGATCAGCGACCGCGATCGGGAAAACGGAACCGAACACAGCGCCTCCTATGAAGCCTCCGTTCCATTGAAGCGCCGCGGAACGGACCAGGAGATTGCCAATGCCGTGGCATTTCTGGCTTCGGACTTGTCGTCGTTTATTACCGGGGCATATATTCCAGTGTGTGGCGGGAATGTGATGGTGGGGATCTAGAGTTTCGGATTTTTGAACCATTAAAATCTATGAGCGGGTGAAATTATGGTATGAGCCCAATTTCATTAATCGGTATGATATGCCTATTAAGTGCAATTATGCAGATAAGATACCCCGAATTTATTTTGAGACTCAAACCTTTTGGAGTAAGATCAATAGCAGCTATAAAATTGGGCGGTATTATAGGACTTGTTGTTTGCTCATTAATTATCTTATTTAATGTTTTTGCATTGAAATAATCCTTGATCTTCCCGGAGCATTTCGAAGATGTGAGTTTCAGGCAGATAACCCCGAAAGGCTAAGTGGCAAAGCAACGCAGTCGCATTTAGATGAAATCAACGAATTTAAGATCGAGTAAAAACACCGAACAATCGTTCTTCATCTTATTGGTAGATGATGGTACAATAGGGAAAGACAATTGAATCTTGGGTGGGCATGGTTTCCCTTCGAAAGGAGGTGAAGCCATGGAAGTTAAAGATGCGTTGACGATCATGTTTCTGTTTGGATCGTTTATCCTTGCACTTTTAGCATACATCAATTCGAACAACAAGAGAAAGTAAAAACCCACCCCAAGGTTAGCGCCGAAGGTGGGTTTTTATTCTGATCGCTTAGAAGGGAATAAACCATCCAAGCCAATTGTTCAGCCGAGTGTTCCCGCACTCGGCTTCTTTGTAAATTATGATAACACAATTGGAAAAAGAAGTGAACCTGGAAAGAGTATTTTGGGTAATTGAAAACCAATATAAATAGCTTATTAAACACGTATTAATGGACATAAGATCATTCGTGAGTAGAACAGCGAAGCGTTAACTTCGTCTAACATAATTTTCAAGCATCGGTGCATTCGCGATTTCTCTGAACGCAATTTATTAAATTCAATGGCCAAAAACCGAGCCAGTGAGGGATCGTAACACAAAGATGCTATGTAAAATCACTTGCATTCTAAACTCTATTAAGTAAAAGGGAGGGAATAATGAAGTTCACCCATAAGAAGATCCATATTATTGGATCAACAGGAAGTGGAAAGACATATTTAGCTAGAGAGATTTCCAAACGATTACATATTCCTTTCTTTGAATTAGATGACGTTGTGTGGAATGGTACAGTCGAATTGAGTGGGAAAAATTCGCCGGAGGTCCGAGATAAAATACTTGAAGGAATTATAAACAAAGAACAGTGGATTATTGAAGGGGTATATCACAAGTGGGTGGGACGAAGCTTTGAAGAAGCAGATGTAATTATCTTTTTATCACCTAGACCAATGAATAGAGCAATTAGAATTATAACCAGATTTATCAAACAGAGAACAAAACTGGAGAGATCTAAATACCAACAAACCTTAAAAGGGTTAATCGAAATGTTGAAATGGAATAGCAAATTTGATACGGATAATAAGAAGAAGATACATGAAATGCTGGAAAAACATAAAGAAAAACTGATTGTAGTAAAGAGTAATAAGGAAATGATTTTGAGAGTAGCATATGAATGTGACATCCGATAAGATACAAGGACGTTATGAGAACTCTATGCAAAGGAGAATAACATGGGATCTAGAATCATGCATTATTGTATTACTGCCCGTCTTGCCAAAGAATTCAAGATTGATGATAATCAATTTTTCTTAGGTGGCATTGCTCCTGATGTGAATAAAAATATGAAAACCCCCAAAACCATTTCTCATTTCGTAAGGACAAATAATGAAGGGCAAATATTTGCCGATTATTTAGGATTCCATGAGAAATATCTGAGATATATGAGAGAACCATTTTATCTAGGTTACTTTTTTCATTTAATATCTGATGTTATATGGGTCGAAGAAATTTATTACAAGAAAATAAAGTGGTTGCCTCAACCGGATAAAAAAGAAGCGCAGTTAAAGTATTATAGAGATTTTTGGAGACTAAATGGAAAATTGATTGATTATTATTCCATTGAATATAGACCGATGGAAGTCAAGTCCATTGAGATTGAAGAGATTGATTATAGATACCTGCCAGAATTAATAAAGGATTTAGAAAATGATTTTGCAATGAAAGATGAGGCGAAAGAACAAGAATTGGAAATTCTTGAATTTGAAGAAGTCATTGATGTTCTTGAAAGAACAGTAAGGGAATGCGTTGAAATTTCGATGAAGGCATAGACTTCCGATAACGTAATATTCACGCTGGCAGGGAGATTTCTAGAACATATTATGTGTGGAGAGTTCAATGAGGTTACTGACTACACATAACACGATGTTCACCTCTTGGTCCGCCTCAAGACATGGATCGAGCAGGAGGAGATCCGGGCGGACACGCCCGTACCCATCTAACCCATCACGGCCGCTCACTAACGTTCGCTTAAAGTTGGGTTGACGTTCAGAACATGGAAACGTTATATGAAATCAGCTTAAGAAAGAAAAGGAGAAAAACTATGATTCGTGAAGCGGAACCAAAAGATGCAGAACAAATTGAGGGATTATATAAGGAATTATTACCTAGCAACACTGAAATATATGTGTCAAATGAAAGAATAAGTGAAGTCCAAAATAATCCGAATAGCTTCTTATTCGTCTACGAACTAGAGCAAAAGATTGTGGGAACTGCTCATTTGCATCTCTGCTTGGACGCATTAGTGGGGTCTAGGCCGTTTGGTGTTGTAGAAAGAGTTATTATTTCAAGAGCACAACAAGGAAAGGGATATGGTTCAGAATTAATGAAATATATTGAAGGTTTATGCGTCGAGAAGAACTGTTTAAAGCTATTTCTTACAAGTGGAAGTTCAAGGACTGAGGCTCATTTATTTTACGATAGGTTGGGATATGACGGTAATTCAAGTAGAGCATTCAAAAAATATCTGTAATAAAAAGGAATACCTGCCGATAAGAAGTTGGAGCTTCTTGGACGTCGTGAACTACGAAAGCAGTTAGCTGAAATTGCTTTATAAATACTAGGAGGAGAAACAATGAAGCAGTTAGCACAATTGGAAGCCTATTTGCAGGCATCTGAGTATATTGATTATTTTGATGCTCAAATACAAGCTGTGATCTTATCTTTTACAGAAGAGACTGAAATCGAAAGAATACAGGCAGCATTTGAATTCGTGCGCGATCAGATCGATCATTCTTTTGATATTAAAAACGAAGAAGTAACAAGGAAGGCCTCTGAAGTATTGAACCAAAGACATGGAATATGCTACGCCAAATCTCATTTGTTGACAGGAATACTGCGAGGAATGGGTATACCTTCAGGCATTTGTTATCAAAGGTTAACCCTATTCGATAAACCCGAGGATGGGTACTGTTTGCATGCTTTGAATACAGTGTATTTGAGGGAGCATGACAGGTGGATACGTTTAGACGCAAGAGGAAATAAGGAAGGCATAAATGCGCAGTTTTCAATAGATAAGGAGAGATTAGCCTTTCCTGTTAGGGAAGAATATGGTGAGAAGGATTATGAGATTAATTACGCACAGCCTCATCCAGTCATTACTCAAACACTAGAAACCTATTCGAATGCTATGGAGATGTATCTAGGCGGATTGCCAGAAGACCTGAGTCAGTGAAGCTAGGGTGTACATGAAGAAATGGCAAATTAAGAAATGAGCTTCGGTCGCCCGAAGGTCTTTAACTTTGATGCGAAGACGGTATTCGTTATTGCTAATGATTAAGCAACATACTTGAACCAAAAGGTGGTAACTGAAAGTAATTTATCCGGATCTTGAGACCGAGAGACTTCTCATTAGTGAACTAACATTGACAAATGCAAAAGCAGTATTTAGACATTTTCGAAGGATTTGAAGGATGGTTTATTGTACTTTACTTTGAGGGATTGTGACGGGTTTAGTAAGTGATTAAAGTATACGAAATTGCTGAAATACACATATAAAATGAGGTGCATGAATGCTTTTTCATTTTAGCGAAGAGGCTGATATTGAAATCTTCATCCCACGAGAAAAACAGAACCGACCGGACTTTCCGGCAGTGGTTTGGGCAATAGATGCGGAACATGAATTCTCATATTACTTCTGGGCTGGCTTGCCTAACGAGTTAATGCCAATGCCTTTAAAGGAGAACTGTAACGAATATGATCATATTAATTAGCGGGAACACCTGCACGGGTAAGACCTATATGGCTCAACAATTGCTCGAGAGGTATCACGCTCCATATCTTTCGATCGACCATTTAAAAATGGGCTTATACAGAGCGGATATGAACTGCGGTTTCACCCCCCTGGATTCAGCAGAGTTTATCGGTGAGAAATTATGGCCGATCCTCAAAGAGATCATCAAGACGAACATAGAGAATAACCAGAATCTAATCATTGAAGGCTGCTACATTCTGCCTCACCATCTTCAAGATATCGAGCCCTCCTACTTAGCGCACATCATACCGGTATTCTTGGGATTCTCAACCACGTATATTCAGCAAAACTTCCAATCCAACATCATTCAACATCGCAATGCTATCGAAACACGTACCTATCCTGAAGAAAGAACCCCTACTGATTATATACTGGAGCATGAGGCTTTCCGTGAAAAGTGTTTGGCGTCAGATGTCCCTTATTTTGAAATTAAAGAAAACTACGGAGAAGAGATATCTAAAGTATATGATTACATCGAGGGTGAAAAGCAGAGAATCGCGAGTGAAAATCGATAATTACAAGTCGTGATATATGATGTAAGTCCCCTAATTAATAATGTGGAGTAGCCTATGAAAAAACAATCATTACTTATCCTTGTTGTCGTCCTTTTCGTGTTTTTACTATTTCATGTTAATCAATGGATGAAGAATGAATATGAAATATGGACGGCCATTGAAAATCGGGAGTGGGAAGCAACAGGGACGGGTGTGTATTTTTATGAAGAAAACAATCAAAAATATGGTCTCTACATGATTTATGGAAGTGGACTTCCTGTCATTTCTTCTCATAAATCCAAGGTCAGAATAATAAATGATTTTGAGATTGAGATGGAGATTCCAGATCATTCTATAAATTTGCTGTCAACAGATCAACAAGTACAAGTATCCAGATTAAAATGGAATCAAGGTAAGTTGACCATGGGCGAGCTGATATTTGAAGCCTCGGAGACTTCGGAGAAACATAAGTGGGTTTTAAATCAACGAGCGAAATAATATCGCTGTAATCGAGGAAAGGAAGAAGCCGTGGAATTATTCTTATATCATTATTATGATGCAGGAACCGGACCCTTTCAAAATCTATCCGCACTATCTATAGAAGAAGCGAAGCAAGTACAGAGAAGACTCCAACAAAATAAAAATATGTTTGCGAGTCAACGCGGGGGTGATTATATCGTAATCCGACGCGAATTAGAATCGCGTGCAAGAGATCTATTCATAGCTAAGGGTGGACGGCCGACAAATAAATATCCACACTACATGACACTTGGCCCTTGCGAATGGATCAAGGAGTGGTATCAGAGCGGGAGGGAAGTCAAGATTCCCCTCGATGATGTTGACCCCGAGATGATTAGTTTTACTTATGGTGACTTATTTCCCACCATGCGCCTTAAAGACGTCAAGCCTTACAGAGGAAAGGTCTACTTAAAGAACGAAATCCTCCGGTTGGTGGACGAATATGGTTGGCCGCAAGAATGGAATAAAGACGGGAATCAAGGACCAGAACGATATATAGAAGTGCAGGTATGGGACAATCGTGTGATTCGTCTTTTTTTGAATGATTTAATGGAATGAGATGAAGTTATAGAATCTATAGAGGATGTGAGTACATATATTGATCGTAATGGATTTGTTAGAAAAGGATACTGATAAGATAAATCAAACAGCGAGGTTACTGCATGAGAGTTTTGAAGCATGGCCCACAATAGATTCTGCCATACGTGAAGTTTTGGAATCTCTAAGTGATGATTCTATAAGTAGAGTATTAGTTAATGGAGATGATGAAGTTATAGGGTGGGTTGGCGGGAGAAGTCAGTATGACGGTAATGTGTGGGAACTGCATCCATTAGTCATTAGAAAAGATAGTAGAATGCGAGGCTTAGGAAAGTCATTGATGAACGACTTTGAATGTCAGGTCTACCAACGCGGAGGTATAACCATCATATTGGGTACGGATGATGAGTATAATCAAACCAGTCTAGCAAACGTGAATTTGTATGATGATATTCCGGCCCATCTATCCAATTTTGAAAGTCTTGATCACCCAGCGAACTTTTATAGAAAGTTAGGTTTTGCAATTGTCGGCGTTATACCAGATGCGAATGGAATAGGAAAACCGGATATTATTATGGCAAAGCGTGTTAAATCAGTAGATTAGATTAAAGCATAGAGGTTCCTAACGGATGCTGCTGCCGTTCAGTCCAACGTTTATGGAACATGGAGGGCTCCAGACCCTGCAAAACTTGTGTAATTTTATCGATACGGAAGTCGACCAAGCCTGGCTTGGGTTTTGATGTACATGAGACAACGGGGGGCGTTCTAATTGCTGATCTCACAGATGAATCCAGAGACATTGACGAGAGAACAAATCACAACGGTGGTGTTCGGAGCGGAAACGGAAGTTGATGATGGTACGCAGTCCGGAGATTGTATCTTTGTGTTTGGCGGAAAAAATCTGGACCGGGTATGGAAAGCGGTTGAATTATACAAAAGTGGACGCGCCCCCTATCTATTATTCACGGGTGGAGACCGATTTGGCGAGTGGGAGCAGCCTGAGGCGGTTATGATGCGGGATGAAGCGATAAAAATGGGTATTCCGGCAGAATCCATTTTTATAGAAACGATGTCCAACCATACGAAGGAAAATATTATGGCCTCCCTAACCGTGCTAGACCGGACATTGGGGTTACAACGAATCCATCGGCTCTTGCTCGTCAGTGCACCTGGACATATGCGCCGATGCCAACTGATGCTCAGGACCTTTATGCCCCCTTGGTATGAGTATGTGTGGTGCCCGGACCATCGTTCTCTAGGGAGACGGGACAATTGGTGGACCGATCCTGTCGAAGAGAAACGGGTGCTGAGTGAGCTTAATAAAGTGATTGGCGGGGTAAAGGGCCGATATTTTGTTGATGCGGATATTGAATATTGAAAATAATCTTAAGGTAGGCATTACGGTGTGAACTCAAAACTGAGCTGGCAGTTTGGGTATCAGGGATTGGAAGCATGATCCGCATGCGTAGTGCTGCCTCGCGAAGAGCTGTTTTTTCACCATTACATACAATGCTCCAAGCGGCCGTTCTCCTGAACACACTTCAAGGAGGATGGTTGTTTTTTGTGTTGCCTAAGTCAGGCGTATCTTGTTCGAAAAATCTTACAGACACAAATTGATCCTTCAGAGCTATTGATAATAATTAACATATAAAGTAATTTTTTGACATGTAAATCAACTTGCGAATTATGTAAATGAATCAAAATTGAGTAAATAAAATGCATCGACCTGGTTTTAGAGAATTAACAAGATAATTGTATGTCATAAAGGAGGTAATGTCGTCTTACGCAAGATAGGCTAAGGCTGGATGATCAATTTATTTATTGAGGAGGGATTAATGGATGAAAAAGGGTATATTCAGAGTGCTGGACAAATCAAGAGTGATGATATTGCCTTTATTGGTCGTCGTGTCTATGGTGTTGAACTTTTTTTCCCTTGAGGTGTCTGCAGCAGACCGGGGCGCTTGGGCACCCAATGTTTCTTATGCCGTTAACGACAACGTGACGTACGATGGGAAATCGTATAAGGCTATTCAGCCTCATACCTCATTACCCGGATGGGAACCGCCCAATGTTCCTGCATTGTGGCAGTTTGTTCAAGGTGGTGGAGGTAATGATACTGTAGCCCCGACAACTCCTGCGAATGTAATTGTAAGCGCAGTCACTTCTTCAAGCGTTACTTTATCCTGGCAAACATCTACGGACAATGTAGGCGTGACAGGATATGATGTATACCAAGGCACATCCCTTGCCATTTCGGTTACCGGTACGACAGCGACAATAACGGGTCTTTCACCGAACACGACATATTCTTTTAAGGTCATTGCTAAGGATGCTGCCGGGAATCTTTCTCCTGCCAGTGCGATCGTGAACACAACCACTTCAGAAGGAACAGGAGGTCCCCAGCCGACGAAGCATATATTGACAGGGTACTGGCAGAACTTTGTTAATGGTGCGAGCAAGTTGAAAGTGAGAGATATACCGGATCAGTACGACATCATTGTGTTAGCGTTTGCCGAGATGGATCCTGCTAATCCGGGTGGTGTCACTTTCACTGTAGATCCTGCGCTATCCGCAGCGCTTGGCGGGTACACCAATGCCGAACTGATCGCGGATATTCAGGCCAAACGCGCTCAAGGCAAGAAGGTCATTATATCCATTGGAGGGGAATTGGGGAACATTAATTTGAATAATCCATCCCCGAATGTAGCGAACTTTGTGAACAGCATGTACGGTATCATCACTCAATTTGGGCTTGATGGGATCGACATCGATCTGGAGCATGGCATGAATGTACCTAATTTAACCAATACGATCCGCCAACTGAAGCAAAAAGTAGGAAATGATTTTGTTCTGACGATGGCTCCCCAAACGATAGACATGCAGAATCCAAACACCTCCTATATGCAGCTTTATAACAATCTGAAGGATATAACAACCGTAATTAACGTCCAGTATTATAATTCTGGATGCATGCTAGGCCGTGACGGTAAATGCTATTCCCAAGGAACGGTTGATTTCCTGACGGCTCTTTCGGACTTAACGCTACAGTGGGTATCACCTTCCCAATTGGGACTAGGAGTGCCTGCTACCTCTTCAGCAGCTGGAGGCGGTTATGTTTCTCCAACCGTCGTAAATAATGCCCTAAATTGTCTAGCAACTGGGGACAGCTGTGGAAGCTATAAACCCGTTGCTAAATACCCTGATATACGGGGAGCGATGACTTGGTCCATTAACTGGGATACGACCACGAATTACACGCTTGCCAAAACGGTGAAACCATTCTTGAACACACTACCTTAACATGAATGATATTTGTACAATTTAAGCAGATCTTATATTTAATATAAGGAAACCTCTCTTTGATATGTGGTGGTATAACACCTACATTATCAAGAGAGGTTTTTGTTTGATTTCCAATCTCCAACGGAGAAGGCGGAATCATGCTGTAGAAGCAAAGCGGTCCCCTTTGTCCCCGGATTTCAACCATGTAATAGGATCATAAGAAATCTGGGGGCAACAGGGATCGGAAGCATGATCCGCATGCGTAATGCTGTATGGCTGAAACGCTGCATATTTGAGCCTCAAGGCTCCCATATGACCGTCGGGTACGGGAGTTGGTCATAAGCACTGGCCCAGTAATAGGAGTCGGCCATGATGCGCCGCGGCAGGAACCCGATCTCGCCTCGGGCAAGGGAGATGAGCTCGGACTGCGACTGGAACACACCTTCCGTATTTGTAGCGGCGTTGACATATTTGCCTGCCATATGGGTGAATCGTCCGCTGATCTTGGCGGTAACAGGCGACCTTGTTTCCATATCGACCATCTGCATGGTTACTCTGGCGATACCGGCAGAATAGGTGATGGTCATCTGATCAATCACCATCGGTTTCATTGTGGACGGCGCTGTTGTTGCTGAGGCAGCCGCGCTGGGAGCTCCTTCATTGCCGCTGATATCGACCGCCGTGATTTTATAATAATAAGTGGTGTTCGGCAGCAGCCCGGTATCTTTATATGAAAGTCCTTTAGAGATTCCGGCGTAAGTAGCGGGCCCGATCTCAAAGTCGGCTTCGGTACCGCGGTAGATCCGATATGCATTTACGGCTGTATTGTCCATCGCCATATTATAAGTTATATTAATCCGTTGAAAATCAAACGTGGCCGCTGTTGCTCCACTGACCGTGCTTGGCGGTTCATGGTCAGCAGGAGGCTGCCAAGCGTAGCCGCCAGGTCCCCATTCGCTTGGAAAATCAATGATCGAGGAGTAGTGATGGAGAGCAATGCCTCCAAACGCTGAATCGTTCAGAAAAGCATCATAAACCTTGTCTAACTCCTGCTCCATATAAGTTCGCCCTTCTTCATGGAAGCTGATGGTTTCCGGATCCCCGCCATCGGCGATGTCTTTTGTCTCGACTCCGATCACAACCGACTTCGGCTTGCCGATCGTATTTGCATAGGCCACCTCGTTTAGCGCGTGTGCGATAATGCCGGCGCTGCCCTCGGCCTGATCTCGGTAATTCATAATCGAGATATAATCGGCCGTGTCCTGAATATGCTCAGACAGCCATTTCGTTTTTCCGTTCCAAGAGATATTGCTGGCGTCGGCAGAAGTATCGTACCATCTTGGAATCGCTGCGCCGACGGACAAGGTGAGGCCCGATGCCTGTTTGCGTTCCATCAGCAGCTGCAGCATATCCAGGTACTGAATCTGAACGGATGGCTTTGCTGTTTTGAAATCCGGCAGGATATACGGTTCGGTATCCAGGTTCACGCCATCAAAACGAGCGAATTCGCCGGAAGCTAAATTGTAATTCAAGATCTGCTCAAATTCCCTAACGGCTTGAGTCTGATATCGACTATAGGCTCCGAAGTAAGGTGGGGAGGTGCCGCCGGCGATCAACGCTTGAACATAGAAACCTTGTGCATGAGCCCACTCGATGAATTGTTGAACTTCACTTCGATGATCCTCCAGCATTTTTGCCCCGTTATATTGACCTACAGCCAAATAAAGCGTCGTAATCGGACGTTGATTAAAGGTGGTTGTATCCTTCGCCATGGAAGAGAGAACAGCTCGGGAATTCGGATTCAGTACCAGTGGGTAGGAGGCATTTTCCCAGATCCAGATCGCACGATCCTGATCCGGAAGCGGTTCCGGGTCATAGGTGTTGCTGGTCACCGTTTCAGGATTCGCCACGGAGGGATCGTATACGTCATTTATTACGTTAACGGGATTTGAGTTAGCAAGATCCATATAGACGGCATCCGTAACGGTCGCGGGGCTTTCACCTTGGTTAGCAGGGCGCTGCCCACCTGTTCTTGCATAGACCGTTAGGCTATAACCTGTATTGCCATAGGAATCGGTTGCTCTTGCCTCCAGACTGTGAACCTGGTGAGGGGATTGACGCGAATCGAATGTATATTTATATCCGTTTTTGGCAGGGGACACCTGCAGCCAATCGCCTCCGTTGATGCGGAGCTCAACAAGTGTTATCGGATTTTTACCTGCTGCGGATATGTGAATATCCATTTTGCTGCGCTGCAACGTTTGCTCGCTAGGACCGGTAATTTGTACTTCTGGGATATGTGCGGCAGGATTATCGATATTTAGGTGAATCCAAGGAGACCAGATACCATAACGCGTAACCGCATCGTTTGCTTTAAGGACCATTTCGACTGGACCGTCCAACTGACTTGTATCGAGCTTGTAAGACCAAGATCCGCTGTCATCGCCATTCGGGTCATCCATCTGAACATCCGTCACAAACTCACCGTTAACGATGAGCTGAAGTTCATACACGCCGGAGTAGGTTCCGAATAACTCAGCTACACCCGGCTGAAGCGTTTGCCCGTCCTGATGAGAATCAATTGTAATTAACGCTGCTGCCTTAGCATGGGGAGATGGGATACAGATTGTAGAAATCAGAACTGCCGCCAGCAACAAAAGCCCGCACCTACGGAAATGTGAAAACATCATCTTATTCACATCCTTGTCAGTATGATGTAAAACTAATTGACTTTACGGCAGTCACAATGGCTTGGTTAACATGGAAAACCAATTATGTGTTATTTTGAAGCGCTTACTTTTTAATATTACGAAAAAAAACGATTAGAACCGATGTTGGGTTCGTGTCAACTAATTAATTTTTAAGGCAAGCAGGTTCGACTCCATATTCGATAAGCCGATGAATGGTACCACGTACGTCAACCCGTTCAAATTTGCCGTGCTTCAAAGTGATACGCAAAGGCATGCCGTGAACGGGTCGCATCATCAGATTCGGAGTGATTTTGGCATTATGGACTAGTGAAAATTGATATCGTTGAAGAAGAACCGCAAGGACAATCTTAAGTTCTTGCATGGCGAAGTGCCAGCCTATACACATATGAGGTCCTGCGCTGAATGGTAAGAATTCGTATGCAGAAGGTTTAATGGTCTCCCACCGATGCGGCTTGAATTGATTCGGACTCTCGTAAAGCTCCGGCAGGCGATGGGTAATGAATTGGCTAAAAAAGATATTCGTTCCCGCCGGAAGGGCATAACCATCCAGCTCACAAGGTGCAGCCGTAATGCGGGTGCCGATGCTCGCTGGAGGAAGTAAACGAAGACTCTCTTTCACCACATGGTCCAGCAGGGAGAGTCGGCTCAGCTCCTCCCGAGTCGGATGGTTTCCACCCATCACGGCGTTCAATTCCGCCATTACGTTCGCATAAATGTCCGGGTGCTGTATCAGCAGAAAAAATGCCCAAGTCAAAGCATTTGCAGTGGTTTCATGACCCGCTGTATAGATTGAGAACGCATGCCCGACTAATTCCTCATCCGATAATGAAAAACCATCTTCATCGTGTCCTCTAATTAGTGCGGCTAAGACATCCGTTGCATCTGGCTCCTGTCGCTTCTCATGGATCATGAACCGGATTTGAGTATTAAGCTGTTGTGCAATACGAAGAGAGCGACGGTATGGAGTGAAGGGAAGATTAACGGGGGCGAGGGCGGTAAGCAAAAAAGACTTCGTAAACCGATTGATCAGCATCCCCATGGAGTCCATCATTTCAGTATGGTGAACACCGAATAACGTCTTAAGGGCGATGCGCTGCGTTAACTTTTTCATTTCGGCGTTGATGTCAATCCGGGTACGTCCTCTCCATTCGTCTGCCAATTGTTCCGTTAAGCATGCCATGTCCTGACCGTATTTTTCAATTTGGCCATGCAGAAAGGCGGGCTGGATCAGACGACGGTGCTGTTTGTGCTTCTCACCGCTCATCAATAGCAGATTATGATAGAATAAATCCCCCATTACGGTGTCTTTGGGTATTTTAACAAGAGCCGTGCTCATCTCGAAAAAGTTCGGATTGGATAGGATTTGACGGTTCAGATCGGGTCCAAACGCAAAGACAGATGAAGGCTTGTGGCTTTTCCCCAGGGCAGCGAGCTTACCATACTGTTCAAATAATTTTTCCTGAAATGCGAACGGACTGAGGAAGAAATGAAGCATATTTATCCTCCAGACAAGGGCGGAGTCGGGTCCAGGTATACGGTTCATAATTACACTTCCTTTTTTATGATTTGTAATTAAACTATTCATGTATTTCATAATAGTCCTTTGGATAACAATGATCAAGATATTTTTGAAATTTATGAATTGCATTATTACAAAACATTCCGTATAGTTTTATCCAAGAGGTGAGTATATGAACGGTTATCAACTCCGGACAGTGAAGAAAAAAGAACAAATTATGAAGGCAACCTTCGATTTGATCAGGAAATACGGAGCTGAAAAGACAAGCATTGCAGAAATCTCCAAACACGCCCGCGTGTCCCCTGTCTCCATATATAATTATTTTGGCAGCAAGGAAGAGCTTATCCGGATGACCTTTATCGATTATATGAGTAATATCATGAACGAGTATGAGAAGCTGCTGGATAAGCCCATCCCTTTTCAGGAAAAATTGGAGTTGTTGCTGGGGGCACGAAAGAATAGCATGGATCAGATTAACGCGGATCTTATTCAAATCAGTAATGAACCGACTGTTCAAGAGCATATCGAGGCATTTTACAAGGAGAGAACGATTCCCTTTTTTGTGAAATTGATTGAGCAGGGCAAGCAGGAGGGGGTTATTGATCCGGAAATTTCGATAGAAGCGGCATTGTTTTATATTCAAGTGTTTAAGGAGGCGCTGGCACGACCGGGGTTCATTACACACGCGAGCCCTACCATGCTTCGGGATATCGATCGCCTGTTTTATTATGGCTTGATAGGGAAACCGGAGCACCCTGGGACAGAGAGAGGCTAATGAGTTGATGATATAAGCGTTTAAGGCAAGGCAACCTTTGGTGCAGACCAAAGGTTGTTTTGATTTGCATACAAAGTCATAAGCTAAATGATTTTAAGACATTTCATTGTGACCCAGGATTATCAGGAGTAATAAACGACGCAGCTTTTTTGATCCGCATCTCCGTCTTGAGACCGAGAGCAACTCTGTACCTGAGACGGTGTGAACCTGTGCAGATCTTCTTTATGATGAAATTAACGGATATCTACTGGAGAATCATGGAATGACATATTCAAACTAAAAAATAGTGAGGTGTTCCATCTGCTGCGAAAATTACTTAAAACCGTCATGCAAAGCTCCTGGATGATGTGGGAGCGTATCTTCAGCTTCATTTCCAGGTTCCGCAGCTCGCATATCTCGCGCTTTGGCATTTGCACGGTCATGATTAAGAAGCATCGAGGAGAGCGCATCGTCTGCGAGGACTCGACGGTCATTCAGAATGGAGATCTGGTAGGCGAGCTGCATTTGGACAATGAAACGATTCTCAAACTAATCCGATCGGAAGGGCCGGATCGTGCGGCTCTAAAAATAGCAAGACTTGCAAGAAAGTCCATGCTGCAGATTAGCCGTGCATATGAAGATCGGTCCGAGTTCAGCGAGGTCAGCGCGCTGGTCGGGATTACATTGCTGCACCGTGGATTAACGCATGGTCTTGGTTTTGAGCATCAAGCGATGAAACCGGACTTGTTCCAAAAGCTGACCACGTCCTACCTGCGAATGCTGTTATCCGTGATGCACCCGGATGGCAAGAGCCGGATTGACCGAAGAACGGAATTACTCGTTCCCATGATGTTAATACATACCCGTTCATCGCTGATGAAGCGGTTTTCAATGGCGGATAAGCGGCCTACACGTGAAGAGGGGCATGCCATCTTGGTATCGGCTGCGGTTGAAGCTTGAGTGAAAGTGGCATAGCGACGTACATAAGGTAAGCCTGTTGAGTGCGGCTAAATGGGAGTTCTAATAGAAATGAGGAGAGCAACAGATGGAAGAATGGTATAAACTTGACCACGCCGGGAAGCTGTTTCCCGCGGTTGCAGGAAGGGAGAATTCATCAACCTACCGGTTGTCCATGATGCTGACAAGTGACGTGATGCCATCGGAGTTGCAGCAGGCGCTCGATAGCGTAATGAAGAGATTCCCTCTATTAAACGTCGAGCTTAGAAATGGCCTGTTCTGGAAATTTCTGCGGGAGAAGGAGACACGTTTGATGGTGGAACCGGAATCCACCTATCCTTGTGCTCCCGCAGCTCTCTCGACTGATGGCGGAAGCTTGGTGAGGGTTTTATATCATGGCAACAAGATCAGCGTGGAGATTTTTCATGCGCTAACGGACGGGGGAGGGGCACTGGAGTTTCTCAAAACCTTGGTGTTCCAGTATTTATATCTGCTCGGCGAAAAAGTAGAGGACAAGGAAGGTCTGATTCTGCCACCTGCTTCATTTGCCCGTTACGCCGAGGCACAGGACAGCTTTAAAGCTCATTATACTTCGGTCACGGCCGATTCCAGAATGCCGGAGGCATTGCAAATTCCCGGTACCCGATTCTCGCCTTATGGACACAACGTCATCCACGGCATGATTCACGCTTCGCGGCTGAATGCCGCGGCCAAGCAGAAGGGAGTGACCCTTACCGCTTACTTGACAGCGATTTTGATGATGGCGGTTTATGAGACCACGTTGCCTTTTAACAACGGGAATCGGCCGATTGTGATCAGCATGCCGGTGAACCTGCGTAAAATCTTTCCTTCGAGCAGCCTGCGCAACTTTTTTGCGGTCATCAACATTGGCGTACAGATGAAGGAAGGCATGACATTGGATGAGGTATTAGGTATCGTGCATGCACAGATGAAAGAGAAAACGACGAAGTCTTATCTAACCCAAGCGATGGCTGGCAGCATGAAATACGAGAAGAACCTGTTATCCCGATTCACGCCGCTGAAATTGAAGGATCTGGCGATTCGTTATGGATTCGACCATTACGGTGAAGAAGCCAAAACGCTTACGCTTACCAATCTGGGCCGAGTCGATATCCCTGCGAGTATGGCTGCGCATATCGAGTCAATGGAAACAACGATGTATCCTACGGCCAAGAGTCCAATGAACTGTGCCGTCAGTTCGATCAATGACCAGCTTACCATCACCTTTGCGAGGAATATCGTCGAGAGCGATATGATCAGGCACTTTTTTCGTCAGCTTGCCAGCCTAAGCGGATTGGATATAAGGATTGTCAGCAATGATTGGGGGATGGGCGCATGAGATGCGAGAGCTGTGGGGTATCCGTAGACCGGGCGCACGCAGCATGTCCTCTATGCCGGAGAAATTTACATGGTAAGGGCGATGCACCTTCTCCAGGTAATTCTTGGTACCCCGTCTATGAGGCTGTAGAGGAGCAACTTGCGGGCAGTCTGTTATCGAAGTGGCTTACCTTCATTTCAGTGTCTGTCATCGGCTTATCCTTACTTATAAATATTCTGGGAAATCACGAAGTATGGTGGAGTCTGTACCTCATGCCCTGCGTGCTCTATGCATGGCTGTTCATCAGACATACCTTGATGTCCAAGTCGCACCTTGGCGGCAAAATCGTCGTACAGCTGCTCGGGCTGTCCGGCATGCTGCTTTGGCTTAACGTAGCAGCTGGGACGAATTACTGGTCGACCGGCTACGTCATTCCATTCTTGATGATGACGGCAACCTTTCTGATTACCGTAATATGCTGCACCAGAAAAATGCGCTGGCGTGAGTTCGCAGGTTACTTGTTAACCCTGATCTTGCTTGGGTTCGTGCCCTTATTACTGTATGCCGTCGGCATGTCGCACGTATTATGGACAGCCGTTGCGGCGGCTGTATATGCCTTATTAACGTTCGGCGGGATGTGTCTGATTGCAGATAAGGGATTCCGAAAGGATATGAAGCGCAGATTACATTTTTGACAGGGGGAGAACATGATGTGCTCCATTACGATTAGAAGAATGGCAGATTATGAACGAGACGTTCGCGAGGAAGTGGCGGAAGTGTTTGTCGATGGGTATTATAACGAACTGTCCTATTTCACCGGGGATCGAAGCACGTTAAAGAAAGCCTTCCGGAGTCTATTCAGTCCTGAGGTGTTTTATGTGGCTGAGGTCCAGGGCGTCATTATCGGGATTTTAGCCTGTTCCCATCAGGGTCAGCGAGCCATGCCGGTCGAGGTAGCTCCGCTTCAGGAGGCTTTTGGAGACAAGACAGGCGAGCTTGCATATAACGTCATGAAAAACGAATTTAACCCGGCATTGTCCTATGATGACGAAACAGGTTATATCGAATGTGTGGCAACTACTACGAAAGCGCGCGGCAAAGGCGTTTCCACCGCTTTAATGAAGCATGTCCAAGAGGAGCTGCCATACAAGCGTTATGTCCTGGAAGTGACCGACAGCAACCAAACCGCGTTTCGGTTATATCAGAAATTAGGATTCCGGGAGTTTAAACGCATATCCGAGAACGACGCGGAGGAGAAAGGGTTTAACGACCGTATTTATATGGAATGGAGAAAGCCGGTCATAAGGTGATAATCATACAAATCTGAGTTCCTCAAACGAATATGACAGTTTGGAGTTTAACAACCTCCGCTTTAGAACGAATTGAAGCGGGAGGTTTTTTTGTTGTTTTTTGAGCCTCTGCCATGATAATTTAGTATGTATTGCCAGGTTTACGGCAAACTTCTTAAGGAATCTATTCGTGACGAGTAAGCGATTCAAAGTCAGATTGCGGAGTGACGCCATGTTTGAACTGCTGATTACAATGACCGAGCGGATTGGAATTATTGTGACGATTGCATTTATTGTAACCCGGTTGAGGTTCTTCCGATCGATGATAAGTCAGGACAAGCTGACGTCTGTGCAACAGCTTCAGGCCGTATTAGTCTTCGGTATTTTAGGGATTATCGGGACGTATACCGGAATTACGGTGAACACCGAATCCCTTGAAGTCAACAAATGGATGATGCAAGTTTCCGAAGACGAAGCGATTGCGAATTCAAGGGTCGTCGGTGTTGTCATGGCCGGATTGTTCGGAGGCTACAGAATCGGGCTCGGTGCAGGGCTGATTGCAGGGCTTCACCGTTTTACATTAGGTGGGTTTACGAGTTTGGCCTGTGGGCTCGCGACCATACTTGCAGGTCTTCTGGCCAGCTTGTTTCATAAGAAGAATGAGCAGGTTCGTTTCTCAGCTGCGCTTCTAATGGGGGCATTGGCGGAGTCCCTTCAGATGTTGATTATCCTGCTTTTGTCCAGACCATTCGAACAGGCGATGTCCTTGGTCGGCTATATTGGAGTTCCAATGATTGTAGCAAACGGAATTGGTTGTGCATTGTTTCTGCTCATTATCCGATCCGTATTGAATGAAGAGGAGAAGGCAGCGGCTCAGCAGGCTCAAGCTTCTCTTCGTATTGCCCGCAGAACCATTGGGTACATGCGTCAGGGGATGAATGCGCAATCCGCGGAAGCGGTATGTCAGATTCTTTACGAGGAAGTCAATGCCAGTGCGATTGCGATTACGAATGATCGGATGATTCTGGCCCATGTCGGCACGGCGGATGATCATCATGCGGCAGGCCGTCCGCTGCAGACGGAAGTGACGCGCCGGGTAATTGAACAAGGGGAGCAGCTGATCGCGGATCGGGCGCATATTCAGTGCCAGAAGCCGAATTGTCCATTGGGAGCTGCTGTCATCGGACCTTTGAAGCAGGGGGGTCAGACCGTGGGTACCCTAAAGTTTTATTTTCGAAGTCCGAAGGA
Organism: Paenibacillus sp. NPDC093718; assembly: GCF_050279985.1. Lineage (NCBI taxonomy): Bacteria > Bacillati > Bacillota > Bacilli > Caryophanales > Paenibacillaceae > Paenibacillus > Paenibacillus sp. NPDC093718. The sequence goes on along the minus strand of NZ_JBNNUS010000001.1, from coordinate 33,990 downwards.
CATTACCCATGTTACAACAGAATTGATGTCTGGTCTTACGATGCTGTTAAGCTACCAGCTGGAAGCCGCTCAGTTGGAGGAAACCAAGGAACTTGCCAGGGAAGCTGAGATCAAGACGCTTCAAGCACAAATTCATCCGCACTTTTTGTTTAATGCATTAAACACCATACTCTCCTTAACACGGATTGATGCGGAGAAAGCAAGAAAGCTGCTGCGGAGTCTATCGGACTATATCCGCCAGAATTTGACCGCCGCAACCGCCGAGAAGGCCACGCTCCAGGATGAACTGCAGCATATACGATCTTATATGAGCGTTGAACAAACCAGATTCGAGGATAAGCTGCAAATTCAATATGAAGTAGAGGATTCCGCGCTGCAGGCGCTTGTACCACCGCTGACCTTGCAGCCATTAATAGAGAACAGCATACGCCACGGTTTCAGAAACAAAACAAACGATTGTGTCATACTTATCCGCATTCAGGGTGATCCGGCTAACGGTGTATTCGTTACGATCAAAGACAACGGAACGGGGATTACGCCGGAACGGCTTCGGTTATTGGGTCGTCAAATGCTCGATTCTTCATCGGGTACAGGAATGGCTGTGTATAATGTGAACAGAAGATTGGCCTTGATGTATGGGCCTCATGCAGCATTGAACATCCAAAGTGATGAAGCGGTCGGGACAGAAATTCAATTCCAGATTCCCGCAGCCGCTAACGTAAAACTCTACTCATGAAGGCAGGGATTTCTTACACATGATCGAACCCATTCGAACACTCATCGTGGATGATGAACGGTACAGCCGCGAAGAACTGATCTATTTATTGAAGCAGCATCCTACATTGGACATCGTTGGGGAAGCGGATTCCGGGGAACAGGCGGTTTTAAAGACCATGCAGTTGAAGCCGGAAGCCGTATTTCTGGATATTGAAATGCCTTTAATGAACGGGCTTGAAACGGCAAGAGCCTTGAACGAGTTGAAGCTCCCTCCGAAAATCGTGTTTGCCACGGCATACCCTCAATTCGGTGTAGAGGCCTTCCGGTTTGAAGCGCTGGACTATTTGTTAAAGCCCATAGACGAAGATCGACTGGCGGAGACGGTGAGGCGTCTTGAGCAATCATTACGGCGGGAAGACCCTGCCGCATGGGTGCAATCAAAATTATCCGGCAAGCTGTCGTTGGATGTGGAGGGGGAAATCAAGTTCATAGACCCGAATGATATTATTTATATCTCAAGGGAGGATGCATACTCCAAGATTGTCACGGCCGATAAGGAATATCATGTTAAAACGCCGCTCAAGGAGCTGGAAATGAAGCTTCGGCAGTATCCGTTCTTCCGGATTCATAAAAGCTATGTGGTACATCTTGATTATGTGAAAAGCCTGGTTCCTTGGTTTAACGGCGCATTCCAGCTTGAGTTGAAGGGGTGCAGCGACAAACTAGCCGTAAGCCGAAATTATGCCAAGGCATTTCGAGAGGCTTTGGAGATTTAATAAACGTGGATGTGATAAGGCTAGAACGCTCATGATGTGAATGAAGACTGCATGAGAGCCTTTTGATGTGCATAATAACCTTAAATTTGAACATCTTAATGCGTCTAGACGACATGTTAGTTCAAAATCGCCCTCGGACCTCGATAATTTCTTATAATCAATGTAAGCGATTTCAGGAAAAGGGGGCGAAGGCATGTACACCTTCATCATATCGATCATTCTGCTGGTTATTGGATATTTCACTTATGGTAAATACATTGAAAAAATGTTCGGAGTTAAAGAAGAACGGGCAACGCCTGCTTATGTCAATCAGGACGGCGTTGATTATCTGCCCATGAGCTCGAACAAAAACTCGCTGATTCAGCTCCTCAATATAGCCGGTGTAGGCCCCATTTTCGGACCCATTATGGGTGCGCTCTATGGACCGGTTGCTTTTATCTGGATTGTGCTGGGGTGTATTTTTGCCGGGGCTGTGCATGATTACCTGACGGGTATGATCTCCATCCGCAACCGCGGGGCGCATCTGCCGGAGCTTGCTGGCAAGTTTCTGGGTAAAGTGATGAAGCATGTTGTGAACGCTTTCGCGATTCTGCTGCTGGTCTTGGTAGGTACCGTCTTTGTGACCTCACCGGCCAGCCTGCTTCACAATCTGATGAATGGCAAAGTCAGTTTGTGGATAATCACCCTGTTCATTTTCGGCTATTACATTCTTGCTACGCTGCTGCCTATTGATAAAATCATTGGTCGCTTCTATCCGATATTCGGCGCACTGTTACTCATAGCATCTCTTGGAGTCGGCGGGATGCTGATTGTACAGCAGGTACCGATACCGGAATTAACATTAGCCAATCTGCATCCGGATCATATGCCGATTTTCCCGCTATTATTTCTGACGATTACGTGCGGAGCTTTATCCGGATTCCATGCTACCCAGACACCGATTATTTCCCGGACTACACAGACCGAGAAGCAGGGACGCAAAATTTTCTATGGCATGATGATTGCCGAGGGGATCATTGCCATGGTATGGGCCGCAGCGGCGATGAGTTTGTTCCAGGGGTCTAACGGCTTGAACGAGCTTCTGGCAACCGGCGGAACGGGTCTTGTCGTAAGCGAGGTCGCGAAGGTGACATTAGGTGCCGTTGTAGGAACGCTGGCTGTACTGGGAGTGATCGTGCTGCCGATTACCTCGGGGGATACCGCATTTCGGAGCGCGCGCATGATCATTGCCGATTATATCAAACTGCCGCAATTCAGCATGAAGCGGCGCCTTATCATTGCCATTCCTTTGTTTGTCATTTCTATTACCTTAACGCAGATTGATTTCAACATTCTCTGGAGATACTTCTCCTGGGCCAATCAGGCCACTGCGGTTATTGCTTTGTTTGTCAGTGCGATGTATCTGTTCATTGCCCGTAAAAATTACTGGGTAGCACTGATTCCGGGTGCGTTTATGCTTTACACAACGACGGTATATATTCTGAACGCGGAGATCGGATTCAGGCAGTCCATGAATGTATCTTACATTGTGGGTGCTGTCATCAGCGTCATATTGGTTATCGTATTCTTTAAATCGGCCCAAAAAGCGCGCGCAGCCGAAATGCCGCTTGAGGTGGATATCTCGGATTATCATAAAGTCGCATAACGGAATCATCGAGCGTGCATGCATAAATCTAAACCGTCTATGGAGATTGTCCATGGACGGTTTCTTTTTTTCTCAATAAGATAGCCATGTAGCAGGCATACAAAGCGCATAGGATATTTGTGTAAATAATCGACAGGCTGTCACTCATAAGATGAAGAAGTGAAGGGTTCCTTTCTAGGGGTCGTGGGGAGGTGGCATAACTTGCTGTCGATGTTGCTCTTTATATTTGCCTTCGGTGCCGCGGTGGCCAGCGTGGACACCACCTGTGGGCTGAATGTCTTAGGCAGTCTGGAGGGCACGAAGGTCAGTAAATCCAAATATGCGCTGGTATATATCGTGTCCTGTACCTTGGGCGGCGCTATGATGGGTCTGGCGATCGGTTTCATCAATTTTTTGCTGAAATTAACTCCGGTTGGTGTATATCAAAACGATATTATTGTCGTGTTGTTTGCCATACTTCTGGGCTTGGAGTTCATTCAAAAAACGGGAATTCTTCCATCCGGCAATTTCATCGTTCCCTCGGAATGGATCAAGCACGCAGGGTACCGCTCCGCGGCATTATGGGGCCAAATTCTGGGCTTGGGTTTCATCACATTGCAGGTGGGTGTCCTCTTTCACGCCTATATTCTGGTTTCCTTGTTCGCCGCTCCTTGGTGGTTGAGCCTGCTGGCAGGGGCGATGTTTGGGGTTGTTCGCGGTACCGTGTTCAGCCTTCCGCTGATCCGATCCATTGTGTACCGTATGCTTGAAAAAAGGGTACGCAACCTTACGCTGCTCTCGGCCGTGCGGCAAACGGTCTCCAAGCTGCTGATCATTGGTTCTATCATCTGGATCATCACCTACTGAAGAGAAAGGAGCATATGGGCCCATGTACGAGTTGCTCGAGATATCCGTTACACTGCCGATGCTGTTATCAGTGGTGAGTTTTGGCTGGAGCCGTGTATTCGGTGATCCGGATCGTTTCCCCGGAAGTGCACGTCTGCATGTTCTGCTCATCCTCCTGCAAGTCCTGTCAGTGACCTTGGTATATTGTTTTCCATCGCAGCTCAGCTTCCTGTGCATCTCTTTACTCTATTTCATTCAGGGCGTGGGCGTCGCTTATTTCATCCGAAAAAAAGGAAGGGTGGACTGCGGCTGTCTCGGGCCTCAGATCAGCTCCAAGCTTGGTTTTCCATTGATCGGGTTCAATCTGGCGATGGGTCTCATGGGGTTGGCTTACAGCCATCCTGTCTGGTTTGCGCACAGTCATTCTTTCGCTGTTACCGGCCTGTTTATGGAGGGGGTGATGCTGCTGTTATCGCTCTTTATCATCATAGGGGTTCCGGATGCGCTGCATGCGATCCGAATATACCGGGAGATTGTTGCACCTTATGTTTCCAAAATAAAAAAATTGTAAGGAGGCCGCGATGAACACGTTCTTCTGGATCTCATATACCATGCTGTGGATTCTGGTCGTACCGTTGGTCATTCTGAATCTGGTCCTGTTTCGGCAGTTGGGGATTATGGTGATGGGCACCGCGAGAGGCGTGAATCAGTCCGGCATTCCGGTCGGCAACAAAATACCCGGGGCTTCAACGACGACCCTTCAGGGAGCCGAGTGGTCGACGAGCGAGCTGATTGGCACGCCTTCCATCATGCTGTTTGGATCGCCGACGTGTAAGGAATGCGCTGATATTTTGCCGGATTTTAGGCGGATCGCCAGAATGAATGACGTGAAACCCATCCTTTTGCTATTCTCGTCCGTGGATTTAGCATCGGATTATGTCCGAAAAATAGCTTATGACGATGAGGTCCTGATCGTAAGCTCGGAGTTTGCGAATCATCTGGATGTACAGGTCACCCCCTACGCCTACGCGGTGGATATGAACGGCATTATCAGGCATAAGGGATTGGTCAACAGCCGGGAACAACTTGAAGCGTACGCGAAGGCATCAAGGGCTTCTTAAGATGAGGTGAGAGTATGTGGCGGAAGCCGGAGAACAAGGACGAAGAGACGCAGGTGTTGATCAGCCGGGTTACCCGGAAGATGACTCGGAAGTCGCTGCTGAATAAATTTGCGCAAAAAACGGCCGAGACGCTTGCCAAAGTATTGGTCCGGCCCGATGATGACGATATCGTCAAAATCTCGTTTGCTGCGGGGCCATGCCGGCCTCCGCATGGACAATATTGCTCGGGCTGCGGCGCGGATGCTTCCTGTCCGTCCGATTATATCATTTGCACTCCCAAGACGGTGATCGGCGATTGTAAAGGTTTATGTCCTTATCCTTCCGGGTGGTGGTATACGAGTGATCCAGCGGGACAACGGGCCAAGTGTCAGGACTGCATCTCGCGCTATGTACATCCGTATGTCGGAAGGAATTGGTGTTATCAGGGAGCACGGGTCTATGGGCGGTATGTAATCTGTGCATGCAGGTCAACGGAGTTGTATTGATAGAAAAGAGGGAAGTGATTCAAGCAATTCTTGAAATCACTGCCTCCAACACATGATCGAGTCCGTTCCGGGCAGCCGGCAGGCTGCCCCATAGCAAGAGCTGCATCAAGGCTTTCGCGGCTTGCTCCTTCGGTTGTACAAGCTGTTCACATGGATATCGAATGTGACAAAATTCATTTCGGTGGTTTCGCACATCGTTCATACTGGGGTTCCAAAGACTGTGCATGTGGAGGAGGGAGCATGTTGTCCAGAATAAGACGCGGAGATATGATCCTGTTTGCCTTGATCCTGATCCTTGGCTCCTTCACGGGACTGCAGTGGTGGAAGCATAGCCATGTAGATTACCGGCAGGGAGAACTCAAGGCTTTGATTACGGTGAATGGCAAAGAATACGAGACGGTCCCGCTGACCGCGGACGAACGTATCATTGATATAAAAACCAAGTTTGGACACAACACACTGAAAGTGTATGACTACGGGATCCAGATGATATACTCGGATGCTCCGAAGCGAATTGCACTGGATATGGGATTTATCTCGGAACCCTACCAGCAGATCATCTGCGTACCGACTAGAGTCGTGGTTGAGGTGTTAGTTCCCGAACACGAACAGCGAGAGACGGAACTGGATGCTGTGGTAGGCTAAGTTCAGGGGACAAGAGAGTATGACTATCATAAATTTTACACCGGGGGGTGCCGGTTCTTTTCGTTATGTAGGACAATGGTGTGAATGAAAGGATAGCGTAACTTTTTAGCTAAAAGAATAGTTATAATTAGAGAGGATACGAAGTCAGATAACCACCATTTTCCGATGAATAGATCCGAAGGAGGCTGTTACATCCTTTCCATTGTGAAAGGACGAGAATTTCAGCCGGATTCGAAAAAGTTCTGAGGGCAAGAGGGATTATACATAGAAGAGTTATGGTCAATTGGAGGTCTCCAGTCAGAGCAGCAAAGGTGGAGAAATTATGGGTATGATCGCATTGATATTGATTGTAGGCTTTTTATTCGTTGTGGTATATTTGCGGGCGATCTGGAACGTATTGCTGGACATTCGAAACGAGTTAAGAAAAGACAATGACAGAGGGGCATGATTAGATGATGAACGAGAAAAAAGACTACTCCCACGTATACTGGATCGGAGGTTCCCCTTGTTCAGGCAAATCCACGATTGCCGAAATGATCACGAAAGATTACGGCTACACCTATTATCAATGTGATCTGTTCAACGAGAAGCATGTAAACTCATGCAATCCGTCGGAGCATCCCACCATGTTCCGTTTGAAGGATATGGACTGGAATACATTATGGTCACGACCGGTTGAGCAGCAGATTCATGAGGAGCTGGAGTTTTATCGCGAGGAATTTCCGATGATCGTGGATGATGTATCGGCCATGCCGGCCTCAACCCCCATTATTGTGGAGGGAGCAGCGCTTTTACCTGAAAAAGTAGCACAGCTGGTATGCAGCCCGCATCAGGCAATATGGATCGTACCGGTTCCGGATTTCCAGAAGGAGCATTATGCGAAGCGCGAATGGATCCACGATATTCTGAATCAATGCGATGATCCCGATAACGCGTTTCAGAATTGGATGGGACGAGATATCGGTTTTGCGGCATATGTGGCCAAGGACGCCATGGATCGGGGATTCAAGGTGATATTCGTGGACGGAAGCAGAAGCATTCAGGAGAACTACGAAGAGGTTAAGCGGCATTTAAATCTATGAAAATAATAGGAAATAAAATGAAGAAACTCAAAATTGCATTATTGGTTTTGTTAGTTCTTGTGCTTCTGTCTCCCTTTGTGTACGTGCAGGCAAACAAAATGATCTACGCTAAGAAGGTGAATGCTTACCTGCTTGAAGAAGAGCGTTACAGCAAGGATGAGATACAGTCTGTACAAGGCGTCTGGGGGGTTAAGCTGCCTCCCTTTTATGTCGTCGTGGTGTTCAAGGACGAGCCTGATGTCGAATATATTTATTTTGCCCATGATACGATTATGCAGTTTGAATACCGATTGACACCAGAAGGGAAAGCCCGTGGAATTACCCGATCAAAGCTAAAGCATTATATCCCAAGGGACTGATATGGTATTATCTGATTTCAGTTTAAGTTGTTCAGGGGGGGGAGCATAGTATGTCCATTACAATACAAACATCACGTCTGCAGTTGAAGACCATTGATCGGGACCGGGCAGCGGATGTGGTGGATTTTATCGTCAAGAACGATGAGCATTGGAAGGTGTGGGAGCCTGCTAGAGAAGCTGAGTTCTATACCTTGGATAAGCAGGCGGAGATTCTGGCAGCGGAGAGCCGAAGCATAGCAGATGGATCTCTGTTTAAAGTGTGGCTGCATAAAGATGATGAAATTATCGGTTCGATTGCGATCAGCAATATCGTTCGAGGCGTCTTTCAATCGGCACATGTGGGATACAAGCTGGCACAGGCTCATACGGGGAAAGGGTATATGACCGAAGCGCTAAGGGCCGTGGTCGCCTATTCCTTTGATACGCTGGGGCTGCACCGGCTGGAAGCTAACATCATGCCAAGAAACAAAGCTTCGTTGAATGTAGTGAGACGATTAGGCTTCTACGAAGAAGGGCTTGCCATCAAATACCTGAAGATTAACGGTGTCTGGGAAGATCACTTACATATGGTAATACGCAATGAACGCATGGAATAGACGCGTGAAAACGAAAGGTACACACTTCAATGCTTACTAGCACAAACCGATCATTAAGCCTCAGACCAGAGATGGGAGCAACGCTAATCAATATGTTATGTTCAGCAGGTATTCGTTAACTGCCGAATTGAACACGTTATTGATCATCGGGAAATCATGTGCGTGGAGGTTATGGTGAAAAGAAAATATGCTGACAGGCTGGATTGGCGAAGAGTTATAAGCAGAGATTTCAAATGTGCATTGATTGAGGAACAGGATTTCAAGGGATATGTTACTTTACTTAGCCTCCATAAGGTAGAGCGCAAGTTATTCGTTCAATATCAAGACGAAGAATTGTGCCTCGCAGCTGAAGGATACTTCTGGCTTCAGCAGTTTCCATTGGATTCCAATTTCTGTGTGACCACGATGTTGAACCAAAACCATGAAGTGGTCCAAAGGTATATCGATATTTCTAGGGTGAATGGAGTTAGTGATGAAGGGATCCCTTATTGGGATGATCTCTATCTGGATGTTATTGTGCTTCCGGACGGAAGCCTCTTCATTCAAGATGAAGATGAGCTTGAGGAAGCCTTACGCCAAGGGCATATTGAGTTTCAAGATTATAAGCTGGCTAAAGAAACGGCGGCAAAGATCATATTGGAAATCCGGTCTGGAGAAAACAAGGTGATCAACAATAGTATCAGGCACTTTTGGCAACTGATCAACCTCTAACCATCCAGATCCCTGATGATCATGCTTGGAAACCCGTCCAGCTAACCGATGAACAAAAGGAAGAGGTTAAAGCCCATGTTATGAAACACACCAAAAATCTGTGAGTCTATTGTAATTGAAGATACAAGGAGGGCTAAACATGCTTCAAGTAGAAGTCAGGCGACCAAATCGCGGCGATATAATTGCCTTGGATCATTTTTTCAGGTTCGTGATTACCGATACTTTTGCCAAAGAAGGCTTGGCAGATTTACTGGAGGATATTGAACAGGAGATTGACAGCAAAAATAGGTACTTGAACGCAGATTTTGAAACGAACGGTGAGGAGAGATATTTTCTCATCGGTCTGCTAGACAACAACATTGTGAGCTGCATCGAGTATGGTCCATCCAATGCATTGATCCGGGAAGCTACCGATGGGGAATTGCGTGATGTGGTTGAAATCGGAACGGTATTTGTTCATCCGGATTACCAGCAGCAAGGGATAGGAAATTTAATGTTAAATGTCATGTATCTTACGCTTCTCAATAAAGGATTGGCGCAATTTTGTTTGGATAGCGGATACTCTCGTGCACAGAAGATATGGAAGAAGAAGCTCGGTGAACCCGATTATGTCCTACAGGACCATTGGGGGAGTGGAGCAGACCATATGATATGGAAACGAAGGCTCGCAGATGTTCCAGTTATATTCAGTTTATAAGGCGGTTAATTACACTAACGAAACCGGGTGAACGGTCTGGTTTAGAGAAAGGAATACATTTTTTATTTATTGAATAAAAATTCATATTAACGTATATTTATTCCTAACATATTTGTAGGAGTGGTTTACGTGCATAAGAAAATCGAAGAGCTTACCTTAAACGCTTGGCCAGCGCTCCAAACCTTGACACAACAGGGATGGCTGTTACGATTTGCAGACGGCTATACCAAGAGATCCAACTCAATTCAAGCTCTCTATACGGAGTCCTCGATCGACCTTCATAGCCAGATTGAACAATGTGAGCGTTTATATGTTAAGGCCGGGCTTGACGTCGTATTTAAAATCACACCATTCAATCCGCAGGAACTTGATCCTATTTTAGAATCCAGAGGATATACCGTACTGGATCCTACAAGCCTCCGAGTATTGGATCAGCTGGAAGATATGGAGTCTCCATCCCATAAGGAAGTTCAGATCGAAGACAAGCTGACCGATGAATGGCTGGATGTGCTAGCGGACATAACCGGAATTTCCGAGAAGAACAAGGCTGTGAAAAGAAAGCTGTTTAACTATTCCGTGATACAGTATGGATTCTTCATCCTATATGATCAAGCTGAACCTGTAGCATGCGGGATCGGAGCTTTGGAGCAGGGCATTGTAGGAATATATGATCTGGCTACCGCTCCGGCATATCGAAATCGCGGGTTTGGCAAACAGTTACTATTACATATTCTGCATTGGGCCAAGAAACATGGAGCTACAAGCAGCTATTTACAGGTGGTACAGAACAATTTTGCCGCAAGCCGGTTATACGATCGTCTTCAGTACAAAGAGATCTATTCCTATTGGTACAGGCGCAAGCGTATCGAAGGGTAAGCACATGCAACCGTAATCATGGATGTTCATGAATCTGCTGTTTACTTGAACAGAGGGTTACTCAATCTGAGGAACGGTTGTATAATCATGGAAGATGACTTGCGCAGATGCCCCGGCTTTAGAGGATGTTATCTAAGTAGGGTCTTTTTAGTCTACGAACTCTTATTTGGCTATAGATAAAGACGTGAAGGTTACTTACGATGTGGAAAGTTGGTGAACCCATGTTTGATTTATCGTCGAAATATTATGACGTGATTTACAGCTTTAAGGATTATGAGCAGGAGGCGCAGAAGGTCCGGGAGTATATAAAAAGACAGGGTAAGGATTACCGGACCGTACTCGACGTTGCCTGTGGAACCGCGGAACATGCCTTTTTCTTAAAGCAGCACTATGCGATCGATGGTATCGATTTAAATCCGGAATTCGTCTCGATCGCGAAGTCGAAAAATCCGGATGGTTATTATTCGGTTGCCGACATGACCCGTTTTCGCTTGAACCGGAAATATGATGTGATCCTATGTCTGTTCAGCTCCATCGGTTATGTGAAAACGCTGGAGCTGTTGGTGCAGACCCTTACGCAGTTTAAGGAGCATCTGAACGAGGAGGGTGTCATGCTGGTTGAGCCGTGGCTGACACCGGATGTCTGGACTGCCGGAAGAGTGGACACGATCATGACCGAGCATCGCGGGATCCATTTGAGCAGGATGTCCCATTCGGACCGCGATGGCGATATTTCGATCATGAGATTCGAGTATTTGTTTGGTAGCGAGCATGGAATCGAGCATTATACGGAGGAGCATCGGATGGGGCTCTTTACCGTGAAAGAGATGATCGAGGCATTCCAGGAAGCGGGCCTTGACGTGGAGCACGATCCAGAAGGCTTGATTGGAAGAGGCATGTATATCGCACGAAATATGAAGTAAGGAGGACCTTGTATTATGTACATCCATAGGCCGCTGGCAGACGAGGATTTATCAATGATATGCAGCTTTCCTCAGACGCCGGAGGAGCTGTTTTATGTGAGTCCCAGATCGGAGTTCCCTTGGACGCCGGAGCAAATCTTGAGTTTGTTGGAAAATCGATATGATCCCACGGTTATTGTTGAAAAATCTACAGCGCAGGTAGTCGCTTACGCGAATTTTTATGAGGATATTGATCCAATCTCTGTGGCTTGGGAATGTTATTGTTGCTCCGTCGCACAGGGGAATGGGAGTCGCGCAGAAGCTGTTACAGACCATGATGGATATAGCCAAAGAGAAATATGGATTGACTCGCTTCTTTCTTAGCTGCCATAATACCAATTCCAGAGGGCTTGTTTTTTATCATAAACTTGGTTTTGTGCCCTACGATGTCCGTATTACGACGTTAGATGATGATCGGAAGATGATTACCATTCAGATGATGCTGAATTTGGTCTGAGCCGGATGTGTTGTCCAGGCGGGTTCTTGAAGTGAAAGGGGAGCGAGTTATGTCCAACATTCAAGCGGTGCTGTTTGATTTTGATGGTACTTTAGCGGATACGCTGCCGCTCTCGTTTAAAGCGTTCCGGGCGGTTTTCTTGAAATATGAAGGTAAAACATTGACCGATGGGGAGATCGTGCAGATGTTTGGACCAACGGAGGAAGAGATTATTACTAAATATCTCTCGAATCCAGCCCATGTTGACGAAGCCGTAGCATATTATTACGAAGTTTTCGAGAAAGATTTTCTGAAGCATGTACAGGTTTCGGAAGCGATCCAGAATCTAATTTCGAAGCTGTGGAATTTACATATACCCATGGTCATTATTACGGGAAAAAGCAGAAGGTGCCTGGATATATGTCTTAGAAATCTGGAGCTGGGCGGCCTGTTTGCCGCTACCATCACGGGTGATGAGGTCGAACGATCCAAGCCGGATCCGGAAGGAATATTAAAAGCCGTTCAATTGTTGAGCCTGAGTACATCGGATGTGGTTTTTGTCGGCGACAGCGATGCCGATATAGCGGCAGGCAAATCAGCCCAGGTGTTCACCATTGGAGCGCATTGGTTTGATACTGTTCAGAATGCACAATTTGGCGTTGAGCCTGATGATATTTATACTCGGCCCGATCAGTTGATAGCCCTCGTCATGGGCCAGGGAACATGAGTCAATCAATACAGGAGGCTTAAATTGAACAACAAGACACATATCCATTCCCCAGGAAAGCCCTTCACGATTGAATGTGGGGACATCCTGCTCAGGGAATATATGGTGGAAGATCTTGATGCGATCTTTAAGATCACGCATGAACCGGAGATTAGACAGTTCCTGCTCGGTTGGGATGTCCCCAGGGAACAGCGGCTTCGAATGGTTAACCAACTATGAAATTGTGGAGAATCGACAGTCCTTGCAGGCTGTTCATAACGGCGGGGATGTGGGACAGCTGCGTCTGCGACTAGCCATGGTCTTGAAAGAAACAGGCGAATGTATCGGCTGGTGCATTACAGGTCCTAAGGAGGCGCTGCCCCAGCCCAATCGAGAAATGATGTACGGAATCTCTAATCAGCATTACAATAAGGGATATACAACCCAAGCTGTACGGGCATTAATCCAGTTCTTGTTCCGGAATACAAGCGAGCGTGAGCTGAGCGCTTTAGCCGTCGTTCATAATCATGCCTCCAATAAAGTGATCCAAAAATGCGGGTTTAAGTATGTGGGCGAAATTGAGCTAGCAGGAGCGGCATCATCTCTATAAACTCCGCAGAGAGAGTTAAGGAGGTATTATGAAACAGCTTGCCTTGGGTGTAGGAATCTTCATTTTGATCGAATTGCTGCTATTTATACTCTTGGGAGTAGATGAATGGATCATGCTCATACTAGCAGCAGGGGTAATCATTACATTATTATTGTTAATACTAGTTCGTCTAACGGAGCTGGTAAAGAGTAACAGGGATCATCTAATGCACCAACAAAGGCAAAAGATTCGGGAAATGAATGATCAATCCAGATTGCATTCGATGTCAGAGACTGTTTCGATGAGCCAAGATCAATAAAAAATGAAGAATCCGGAGTTAGGAAGAGTTATGCTCTGAAGATGACAGCATGTAAGGAGGGCAGCCGTGCGTTACAACGTTATTTTATTTGATGCAGATGAAACCTTATACGACTATGCCAAGTCGGAGGCTTTTGCGTTATCCGGCGTATTTGGCGAAATTGGTCAGGAGTGCACGGATGCCATCGTAGACAGCTACAGACGCATTAATCAGCAGTTGTGGAGTGATTTCGAGCAGGGGATCGTGACGCAGGGCGAATTGCGTACGGCCCGGTTCGAGCGGCTGTTGGCAGAACACGGCATTACGTGCGCCTTGGATGCCGATGCCTTTAGCGATGTTTACATAAAATATTTAGGGCAAGGCTCCTTCCTAATGGAAGGGGCGGAAGAGCTGTGCAGACAACTGACCGAGCGCGGTCAACGAATGGCAATCATCACGAACGGAATTAAGGAGGTGCAGTTTAACCGAATCAGCCGGTCGCCGTTATGCGATTACTTTGAATGCATCATTGTTTCGGAGGATGCAGGGTCCCAAAAGCCTCACGAAGGCATATTCGATTATGCCTTCGATAAGTTGAACCACCCCGACAAGAAGGAAGTTCTCATTGTCGGCGATTCATTAACCTCCGATATACAAGGAGGTATCCGTTACGGGATCGACACCTGCTGGTATAACCCGCTGCGCAAGGCAAACCCGGCAGCCATTCAACCTAAGTATGAGATTCATTCCCTTATGGAGCTGCACGATATCATTTCATTTGAGTGATCACTATGTATCCTGTACCCGATGCGGCTTCGTCGAAGTATTCAATCCCGATGTCCTCAGAGGCCATAAATCCGGAATGCTGGGAACGGTACTCGATATAATCTGGCGTTAACTAAAAAAACATTTCAATAAAGGAGCATGAACATGATACAGGCATTTATTTTTGACATGGATGGGGTCATTATTGACAGTGAACCGCTTCATTTTGAAGTCGATATTCAGGTGATGAACGATTATGGATCGGCAATAACTCATGAACAGCTGGAGAAGTATGTAGGCATGACCAATCCGGAGATGTGGGCAGCCATTAAAGATGAACATCAGCTTACCCAATCCGTTTCGGAAATCATTGAATACCAGTTGTCCAATAAAATCGAAATACTTACCTCACGGGAAATGGAGCCTATTGATGGGATCCGGGAGCTCCTTGCGGAGCTTAAGGCACGTAACATACCGGCAGCTATTGCATCATCATCGCCACCTGTATTTATTTCGGCCGTTTTGCGTAAGTTTGATCTCCTGGATCAATTTAAATGCGTTGTGAGCGGTGAAGAGGTGGAAAAGGGAAAACCGGCCCCGGATGTATATCTTAAGGCGGCTGAAATGCTCGGTGTGGACCCGGAGCATTGCATCGTGCTTGAGGATGCCCGGCATGGCGTGGCCGCAGCGAAGGCGGCTGGCATGACATGCATCGGCTTCGTAAACCCGAATTCGGGGAATCAGGACTTATCGCAGGCCGATCATGTGGTGAACTCGATCCGAGAGGTCGCGCAAATTTGTGAATTTGAATAGTTCATGGTCTTGTAACTTGGCAGTTTGGCCGCATTGCGGCTAAGCTGTTTTTTTGTTTTTGATCCAAATGGTTATAAACTCAACTTATTGATCATAAAACTCGTTTATACTATATCTACTATATTATATCTACTATTAGTATCTAGACCTAAGTCTAGGTTCATTATCGTCTGAAGACGGAAGGCATCCTTCTCCAATCATGATATCCTTTCATTAACATGATTTCGGAGAGGAATGTGAACGGATGATTTCGATTTTAAATGTAACCAACGATATCGCACAGCATACGGGCTGCCAAGTAGGAAGCCTAGCAGAGGAGACAAGGCCTGATGGATTTTTTACGTAATTTAGGCGATATCGGATTATTTATTCATGCTATGATCGATGCGATTATTTTTCCGATTCCGGCTCTTTTCTCGCAATTGTCTTTAAGTGCATTGAGTCCAGACCGTGCGATCTGGCTTGCCACGATCGGATTTGTCGGCTGCCTGATCGGAACGCCGATTGGTTATGGAATCGGTAAGGTTTCCGGAAATTTGGTCTTAACCAAGATCATGAAGAAAAAATGGTACGATTCGGCCACCACATTGTTCACCAAGCATGGGGAAGCCGCTATTCTTGTCGGTGCGTTTACGCCGATTCCCTTCAAAATCTTCACCATCCTCTCCGGCTGTATGAGTTATCCTTTATGGAAACTGCTCAGCTATGCAGCCCTCGGGCGTGCCGTGAAATTCTATACCGTAGGTATACTGTTCTACGTGTACGGGCGTGCTGCAGAGCATATGGTGGACGGCGTACTTACGATAATTCTACTGTCTGTAGGTGCTCTGATAGGAGGGATCTGGCTGACGGTGCGCCTTATCAAGAACCGCAAGAAGAAACGTGCGGAGGTCCCTGTTCTGCAGGGTCCAAAAGATTCAACGGATGTAACGGCAGGTGAAGAGTGATGATAGAGCGATTGCGAAGATTTGATCATCGGGTATTCGTCTGGTGTAACCAGACGATCAGCAACAGAGCCTTTGATCGGTTGTTCGGCGGAATCACCCACCTCGGTGGAGCCACCTTCACGATTCTGAGTGCACTGCTCATCGCCTGGGCAGCATTTGAAGCATGGGACATAACGGCATATCAGAGTGCCATTGCTTTAACCGTTAGCCATCTGATTGTTGTCCTCATCAAGAAGATCGTCAGAAGAGATCGTCCGTTTCGGGTTCTGGAGCAGGTGAAGATCGGAAATTTCCCATTGAAGGACTATTCCTTCCCGTCAGGACATACCACGGCGATCTTTGCCGTCATTACACCATTGCTGTTTCTGGTATCACCGCTGCCAACGATACTGCTGCTTATCCTGGCTGTTCTCGTCGGTCTATCCCGTATTTATTGGGGATATCATTACCCGACCGATTGTCTGGCAGGCAGTCTGATTGGATTCGGTTCAGGATGGCTGGTCGTTTACCTGATGCATGTCATTGGAATCACATAACGTTAGATAAGGAGTAATATTCATGAGATCCATAAATGAGCAAAAAATCATCATATTAACCGGAAGTCTGGGAGAGGGTCACAACCAGGCATCAAAGGCCATTGTGGAATCAGCAAAAAGAAACTACCCTCATCTGCGCGTTAAAGTCATTGATTATATGGAGTTAACCCATCCACGGCTGCATGTGGCCGGTCAGTTTTTCTTTGTACAGTGGATGAAGCATTTTCCATCCGTTTACGGCTATTTATTCCAAAAAACGCGCGAGGAAAACACGCTCATCCATATGCTGAAACGCTTCAGCACCTTCAGTCTTCACAAGCTTAGCACGATGCTGGAAACGGAAAATCCGGCTATCGTGATCAGTACGTTTCCGCCGGCAGCAGCTGGCATGTCTCTGCTGAAAGGGATGGGCTTTACCAATGTGCCGACGGCAACCGTCATGACGGACCATACGGATCACAGCTACTGGATACACGCTCATACGGATTATTACATGGTTGGTTCCGATGTGGTACAGGTTGCATTGGAGCGCAAAGGCGTGCCAAGCGAAAAGATTTCTGTAACCGGCATCCCCGTCAATCCGCTGTATAGTCAGCCAATGGATCCCGGACGGCTTCGAGCCCATTATGGCTTGCGTCCATCCGAGCAGGTCGTGTTGATCATGGGCGGCGGTGAAGGGATGATCGATAAAGAAATTATCGAACTATTAAAATCAAGGGCATACCCAAAGGATGTTCGATTTATGGTCGTGTGCGGCCGTAATGTGAAGTTATATCAAGCACTGCTGGAGGAGTTTGAAGGTCATCCGCAAATCACTGTAATGGGTTATGTGGATCGTATGCATGAATTGATGGCGATAGCGGACCTGATGGTGACAAAGCCTGGAGGACTCACGATTTCCGAGGCGTTAACGATGGAGCGGCCGATGCTGTTAGTAAAACCCTTGCCAGGCCAAGAGCAGGATAATGCGGATTATCTGGTTGGAATAGGCGTGGCACGGCAAGCCATGGCCGGTGAATTGAAGCACCAACTGCTGACATTAATTAAGAGTCCGTTCTTGTTGCAAGAGATGAAACGACAGGCCTCCTTGAACACGCATAAAGATTCGGCTTTGCTGGTCCTGACAAGACTGATGGATATACAGCAGAATCAGCGCTTTTCCCGTGAATGGTCTGAAGATGTGAATCCGGTGCCCTACGAGGTCCTGAACAGAGAAGTTTATGTGAATGATGCGCTACATCACTACTATGACAGCTATCGGTAAGATGAAGGAGTTTTCCCCATGAATTTGTTTGAATTGGTTGAGCAGTTATTTGAACAATATGGTTATCTAGTGTTACTGATTGGGCTCCCTCTTGATTTTATTGCTCTTCCAATTCCTCCTGGAAACAGCACATTGACCTATACCGGTTTTTTAACCTATAAAGGAATTATCGATATGGTTCCTGCAGTTGGTTCTGCTTTTATGGGAGCGGCCATGGGGTTAACCATCACCTATATCCTGGGATACAAGCTCGGGATGCCGCTTATCGAGCGCTATGGAAAATGGCTGTTTATCAAGCCGTCCCTTGTAGAGAAGACGCAGGCCTATTACAACAAGTATGGAAATAAGCTGCTCATTATATGTTTTTTCATACCCGGGGTCAGGCAGTTTATCGGGTATTTTATCGGCATGATTCGGGTTCCCTATCGGACGGTGTGGATGTACGGATATACGGGTGTGGCTGCATGGGTATTGGCTTTTTTCAGCATTGGTTTTATATTCGGCGAGCAGTGGCAGTACATTCTGAACGTGGTGGAGCATTACTTGAAAGTGATCTTTATTTGCCTGGCCAGCTCATTTGTCGTTTTGTTGGTGTGGAGTCGTATTAAACGCGAGAAGGCCAAGAAGTTAGCCAAAGTGACCAGGAATGAATAATTATAATTGAATACTTGCAAAAGATGGCCCAGCAACGTGGATGTATGGATCTGTGCTGGGTTTTTAGATTTAGGACGAGCCTGGCGGAATATATGATATATTCTAAATAAGTCAACGGCAGCGCATACATAACGAGTTAGAAAAATACGGTTTTAGTTAGGGGCAGACCATGAGCAAAGTCATACCTTTATTCAGGGTGTTAGATGAACCGAAGGCAAGGGAATTCTATATTCAATATCTTGGTTTTACCTTGGATTGGGAACACCGCTTTGACGATTCGGCACCGCTTTACATGCAAATATCAAAGGATTGGGTAACGATTCATTTGACGGAGCATTACGGTGACTGTTCTCCTGGAGCAGCCATTCGCGTGGAGATGGCGGGGATTGATGGGTTTCATGAACAGCTGTTAACCCAGAACTATCCGTATTCCAGACCCGGAATAGAGATTGCACCATGGAACAGCAAAGAGCTATGTATCACGGATCCATTCGGCAACCGAATCACTTTCTACGAGGAGTTTGAACCCAAGTGAAGAAGCTAAACAGGATGCGATTTGAACAAGCCAGGCAATATATGCTGCACCAGTCCAGGAACCTTGAACGGTCATTGTTCCGGTATGATTTCGAGAACGGGGCGTTTAAGGACGTGTTGACTGAGCTGGACAGCTATCAGAACGAGGACGGTGGATATGGTCATGGACTTGAGCCTGATCTTCGGTGCAAAGAGTCATCTGCTCTGGCAACAACCAGAGCGCTGGAGATTCTTCGGTTGATTCCAGATCATCCGGAGCGGAACGAACGGGTGATCTCCGCTTTAAAGTATCTCGAGCTTTCCTATGTGCCAGAACGGTCAGGGTGGGATATCATCCCTAAGGAAGCCGAGCAGTCTCCTAGGGCGATATGGTGGCAGTATGGTGCCTTCAAGGATCATTGGGGAAATCCGAATGCGGATATTATCGCCTATTTTATCGACGAGCGGGAATTGTACCCTTTGGAGTTTTTGGAATCAAGGATTGATTATGCTGTGAACTACCTGAAACAATCCAGCGATCTTCATGAAATGCATGAATTGTTTTGTTATTTGCGTTTGAACGAAAGATTGCCAAAAGAACAGGCGTCCGAGATCGGAGAAACACTTGAGATCTTCATGGATAACTGCATAAGCAGGGATCCTGGCAGCCGCGAGGGATACGGAGCAACGCCCCTCAGCATTATGGATTCGCCGGATTCGCCCTATTTTGCTAAATACCACGAGCTTCTTCCGCTGGAACTGGATGTGCTTATAGGGAATCAAGGGGAAGATGGTGCCTGGGAGCCCAATTGGAGCTGGTACCAGTACGAAGAGGTATGGCCGTTAGCCAAGGAGGAATGGAAGGGCGTTCTGACATGGAATGCACTTCGGACGCTGCGTAATTTTGAACGGATTGAGGGAATTTGACATCGAATCCCTGGATAAAACAGAAATGGCTCGGTTCCCATACAGCGGACGAGCCATTTTTTTAAATGTAGTGGGTGAAAGCATGAATCCATATAAAATCCATAATAAGTTAATATTCAAGTGAGTGTATTGCAAGAGGAAGCGAATAAGGAAAGTCGGCGTAATCCTTCCTCGATTTCTTCGGATGACAGGTTTCCGTATCCTAACACGATACCGGTTGAACGGAGGGGGCTAGAGGATGAGATCCTGTAATTCGATACAGGCTCAACACGGAACCCGTAAGAAGCCGTGTCATTCCATGGAAGAAGGGCGTAGGGCTGTGGATGGAAAATAATCTGAAGATGCATTCCCGCATCATCGCCGAGAATGGAAATATCTGCTCCGAATAAATGATGAAGCTGCTCCGTCATGACATTACGCCGTTTCTTGTACATTTTCTTCATCGTATGGATATGCCGTTCCAGATACCCGTCCAACATGAATTGGCTTAATGCTTTTTGAATGATGTACGGAGTATGTAAATTCAGTTTATCTTTCATTTCGGCAATGGTATCGGTTAGACTCGGTGGTACAATCATAAATCCGATCCGAAGGCTGGGAGACAGCGTTTTGCTGAATGTTCCTACATAGATAACTCTTGAAGGAGACAGCGTCTGTAGAGGAGGCACAGGGATCCCTCGAAGCCGGAACTCGCTGTCATAATCATCCTCAATAGCGAAAGAGTCGGCTGCCTCCAGCATCCCAATGATCTGATGCCTGCGCTGAATGGATAATACGCTGCCGGTTGGAAACTGATGTGATGGCGTTAATAAAACCAGATGACCTGGAGCGATACTCGACCAGGCGTCGACGCGCATTCCGCTATGATCAACCTCGACCGGAACAAGATGATAGTTCATCGTCTGAAAAATATCCCGGGTAATATCGATTGTCGGGTCTTCGATATAGATGGAATGAAACTTGGAAAATAACGATTTGGCAAGGAGAAGGAACCCTTCGGTGGCACCGGACACAATCACAATTTGTTCGGGTGAGCATTGGATGCCTTTAGCCCGGAATACATAGTCGCAAATCGCAGAGCGCAGAGTCGAATCACCCATGATGTGACCGTAATCATGGTCTTCATATTCGGAAGATTCAGTGGCTTCTTTCAAATACTTGGCCCAGATGTGTCGTGGAAACATGTTCCGATCGGGAACGCCCGTGGCAAAATCAATGACATGTTCATGCTTAGTGGTTATCTGCCTCTGGATCGGCTGCTTGCTCGAAGGGGGAGCGGTACGCGGATTGAGAGTGGGGATGATACCTTCCGCTACATAGGTGCCGGAGCCTACACGCCCCTCCAGATATCCTTCAGCCGTCAGCTGTTCATATACCTCAATGACGACATTACGCGCAATCCCCCATTCTTTTGCCAGAACGCGCGTAGGAAGCAGACGTGTTCCGGCTGTCAGTTGTCCCGATTCGATGATCCTTCGCAGCTGCTGACATATCTGACGGGTTACCGTCAGTTTAGATTCACGGTCGATATGAATGCCGTACACCGTATCCCTCCTCTAAATTGGTTCCTCCAAATTCGTTATTATTGGATCTCATCACAGACCATTCTCCTTATTATAATGATGACGAACCGATTCGAAAAGGGAGGAAATTACAATGAAACGAATGTTAGGCAGATCGCAAATATCGGTAAGTCCGCTCGGTCTCGGCTGCTGGGCTATAGGCGGGAAATTTACTTTGGACGGCTTGGCGGATGGCTGGGGAGAGGTGAACGAACGCGAATCCATAGCGGGGATTCACGCTGCGTTGGAACAGGGCGTTAACTTTTTTGATACTGCAGATGTATACGGAACGGGCCATAGTGAACGGGTCCTGGGCCAAGCGTTAAAGGGAAGACGGCAGGAAGCGGTGATTGCCACCAAATTCGGTTTTACGTATGATGAGTCAACCAAGGAGGTTTTTACTCGTCACAATGTTTCAGCGGATTATGTCCGTAGCGCTTGCGAGCGATCACTTCAACGCCTGGATACCGATTATATCGATGTCTATCAAATTCATGTAGGCGGATTAAGTCTAGGCGAGGTGGATGCCGTGATTGATACCTTGAACGATCTTCGTCGAGAAGGGCTGATCCGTACATATGGCTGGAGTACATGGGATGTGGCCAATGCCGAATGGTTTGCTCGTAAATCGGAAGCCGCGGCAATTCAACATGTGCTGAATGTTCTCAGTGACGACAAGGAGATGCTTGCACTTTGCGAGCGTTACGGTTTAGCAAGCATCAATAATACACCTTTGGCTATGGGGCTCTTAAGCGGGAAATTCAATCATGACTCCAGATTCAGTGATCAAGATGTAAGGGGGAGCGGTCACGATTGGGTTTCCTATTTCAAGGATGGTAAACCCGTACCATCGTTTCTGGCTAAACTTGAGGCGGTCCGGGAGATTTTAACCAGTGAAGATCGGACTTTAGTGCAAGGGGCGCTGGCATGGATTTGGGGAAGAAGCCACGTCGCGATCCCGATTCCGGGTTTTAAAACGAGGAAGCAAGTAGAGGAATTGACTGGGGCTGCTCTTTTCGGACCACTATCGGACGGACAAATGAAGGAAATTGAAGATATCATGGGCTCGTTGTAAAATGCTATTATCATTACCATACGAATTATTCAAAAAATGATGGTCAAGGAGTGAGGAAGCGTGGATTTGAGATACCCGATAGGACAATTTGAATGGGAAGGGCCATCGACGCCTGAACAAAGGGAGCTCTGGATTCAAGAGATTAAGAGCCTGCCGGAGAAACTGAGGGCTGCCGTGCAGGGGCTAAGCCAGGAACAGCTGGATTTATCATATCGAGATGGAGGCTGGAGCATTCGACAGGTCATTCACCATCTGGCTGACAGTCATATGAACAGCTATATCCGGTTCAAACTTGCTTTAACGGAAGACAACCCAACGATTAAGCCTTATGACGAGCAGAAGTGGGCAGCCCTTCAGGATTCAATGACGGTGGACGTTGAAACATCACTCGTTTTGATTGATGGCATACACGCCAGATGGGCCGCGTTATTAAACATCATGAGTAACGAAGACTATCTCAGAACGTTCTATCACCCCGAGAACCGGCAAAAAACCAGCCTGGAATACGCCACGGGCATGTACGCCTGGCATGGGAAGCACCATACTGCACATATCACGTCTGCAAGAGAACGATTGAAATTTTAGTTGTTAGACATCCCGCTCCGTCACCTGGCGGAGTTTTTCTTTGTCATCATGTCGTGATATCTAACTTGATTGTCGCAATTTTACACTGTGAATCGGGCGGTTCGTGTGATAGATTAATGGCATGATGTCTTAATATTAGATACTGAGGTGACGAGAATGATTAGAATCGGAAAAATTAGTTATTGGCATGTACACGCGTGGGATTATACGAAACAAGCGCAGGAGCATCCGGATGCTCAAATCGTAGCGGTATGGGATGAGAATCCAGAGCGGGGAAGAGAAGCTGCAGAGAAGCAAGGCGTGCCTTTTTATGAGTCCCTGGACGACATGCTGCAAAGTGACGATATCGATGCCGTGATCGTGGATGCTCCGACATCCATGCATAGAGAAGTCATGTTGAAAGCCGCGGCGGCAGGCAAACACATTTTCACGGAAAAAGTAATTGCGGCCACCCTGCAAGAGGTCAACGATATCATCAATGCCGTGAATAAGAACCAAGTCAAATTCACGGTATCGCTACCGCGGCTGAATGACGGCTATACCTTGGCAATCCGCGAGGTATTGCAGCAAGAGCTGCTCGGCACCGTAACACTCGTTCGCGTACGCTTGTCTCATAATGGCGCGACTGCCGGTTGGCTGCCTGAGCATTTCTACAGCCTGGAGGAGTGCCGTGGAGGCGCATTAATCGATCTGGGCTGCCATCCGATGTATTTGACACGCTTGTTCCTCGGTGAAGAAGCGGTTGATGTCCATGCGAATTTCGGATACATCACGGGTAAAGAGGTGGAAGACAACGCCGTTGCTACGCTCTCTACGGCTACAGGGGC
Organism: Paenibacillus sp. NPDC093718; assembly: GCF_050279985.1. Classification (NCBI taxonomy): domain Bacteria; kingdom Bacillati; phylum Bacillota; class Bacilli; order Caryophanales; family Paenibacillaceae; genus Paenibacillus; species Paenibacillus sp. NPDC093718. The sequence continues at coordinate 9,996 of NZ_JBNNUS010000001.1, read as the reverse complement.
TGTCGGTGTGGTAGAAGCCGGATTTGTTAACAGCTTCTCGCCATTTACGATTGAAATTCATGGTACGGATGGAACGATCCTGTACGGAACGCCTGACAACAAGCTTCTGATTCGTTCAACGAAAAAAGAAGAGTACAAGGATGCTTGGGTTGAGCTGCCGGTACCGGCGAATCGTGCAAGTGCATTTGAACAATGGATTTCCCATATTCAAGAAGATACCATCGCAGAGGAAAATATCGCATATGCGGTTGAACTAACCAAACTAATGGAAGCATCCAACCGTTCGGCCAAAGAGCATCGCGCCATTCGTTTGGATGAACTGCAAGCATAAGAGTATAAGATACAGGGATGATGCATCAGGATGAATAACCATTTTCCATACGAATTGATGAAAGATCGGCAGGATGCCTTGGAGCGACTTGACCTGAGAGTTTATTGGGGACGTTATGAGATCCGGGTTCTTCGGTTTCATCTCACCACCTTCCCGCCAGGAAAGATCGTCTCCTTCCACAAGCATGCGGAGTATGAATTTCATTTCATACCCCGCGGCAAGGGGACCGTTATTATGGAAGAGGAGCCTTATGCGCTGCGGGAAGGCATGTTTTATCTAACGGGTCCGAATGTGCTTCATTATCAAGAGGCGGATGCAGCGGAGCCGATGGACGAATTATGTCTGCACGTGGACATTATTCCGCGCGATGAGGTATCCGATCATGAGAGTCCGGCACTGCCTGCTTCGGATCCATGGGAAATGGCCGAAGCCGATGACTGTATGGAGAAGCTGAGAGGATTACCGCTGAAGCCAACGATGGATATCCATCGTGCGATGCCGTATTTCCTTGAGGCTTATCAGGCTTCTCAAGAGAAGTATTCGGGTCTGTATACAACGATTAAGCAGTGCATTATTCAGATTCTGCTGCGCGCAGTACGCGCACATGAATCCGAGCCATCGGAAGCGGAACTGCCTTCACGGGATATGAAGGCTTACCGCTATCAATTGGCACTGGAGTATATTCATGCGAACTCTTCGGGAGAGGTTGTATTGGATGACGTCGCGGAGAAGCTGCATATCAGCTCAAGACAGCTGCAGCGAATATTCAAGGAGCAAGCGGAAGGGCAGTCCTTCAGCGAAATACTGGAGCATGTCCGGCTTGAAGCCGTATGCAGGAAGCTGATCGATACCAATTGGTCGATTGATAAAATCGCCATCCACGAAGGCTTCTCAAGCGGAAGTTATTTGCATACCGTGTTTCGAAAGAGATATGGATATACGCCATCAACATATCGGGCAATGAATGTGAAATTGTAGGGGGAGTATCAGTCATGAGCAAAACCATTCGAATTGGAATTATTGGAAGCGGCGGCATTGCGGGGGAGCATGCAAAATATTATAAACAAATTGATGATGTGCAGATTGTCGCCGTAGCTGATATTTTACCAGGCAGAGCCGATCAATTTATTGAGCGCTGGGGACTTCAGGGAGCGATCGGATTTGATGATCACCGCAGATTGTTGGATCTCGACCTGGATGGCGTGAGCATCTGTACGCCAAACGTTGCGCATTATAGCACCACGGTTGATGCGCTGTCAGCGGGCAAACACGTAATGCTCGAGAAACCGATGTCGGTCACGTTGGATGAAGCCATCGAGATGGTTCAGATTTCGAAGAAAACCGGAAATATGCTCAATGTGGGCTTCCAGCCGCGTTATGATCCGAATATGGGCATCATTAAGAATCTGATTCAAAAGGGCGAGCTTGGAAAAGTGTATTATGTGGAAACCGGAGGCGGCCGCCGCCGTGGAATGCCGGGTGGAACGTTTGTCCGGCAGGAGATTTCAGGGGCAGGCGCCATGGCGGACATTGGCTGTTATTCCTTGGACATGGCCCTGAACGCGCTTGGATATCCCAAGCCGTTAACGGTATCCGCGTATACATCGAATTATTTTGGAACAAACCCCAAATACCACTCCGAATCCGGCGCGTTTAATGTTGAGGATTTCGGCGTAGCGATGGTTCGATTCGAAGGAGACCTTGTGCTTAACTTTAAAACGTCATGGGCTATGCATATGGATACGCTGGGGGCAACGATGTTCCTGGGCACGGATGCGGGCATGAAGATTACACCGGCAGGTTCAGGCCCTTGGAGCGGTGTGTGGGACGGGAAGGTAGGATCAATCTCCATGTTCCATGATATCCAAGGTCATCATACCGAAAGCGCCATACCGCTGGTCCACCATGATCTTAACGTATTTCAGGAGAAAATCAAGGATTTCGTAAGCGCTGTGCGCGAAGGCAAGCCTGCGCCGATCCCGGGAGAGCAGGTGCTTCGGAATCAAGCGATTCTGGACGGCATTTTGCGTTCTTCCCAGAGCAAAAAAGAGGTTGAGATTCATATTCCGGACTTGGATTGATGGTGAGAAAGCCGCGCTTGCAGCGCGGCTTTTTTTTATGTGAATGATTATACTTGCAAGGTGATATTTTTAACATATAAAGCTTCCATTTTTTAGATGGATATGATAGTATGAATGCGAACAGTTGTTCTTCGAACGTTTTGGATTGAACCCATACATAATATCCGGAATGAAGGATGGTGCAGACCTGATGACTGATCGATATGCTGAAATCGATGAGGTAATCGCGTATATTCACAAAAATATTGATGAGCCCCTTCCGTTATCGACACTGGCGGATTACATTGGATACAGCCCATATCATTTTTCACGTATATTTAAGGATCGAATCGGTCTGCCTCCATTATATTATGTGTCCTCGCTTCGTTTAGAGAAGGCGAAGGACTTGCTCTTACATACACATCTGAGTATCCGGGATATCGCCATGGAGATCGGTCAGCAGAGTCTGGGCACATTTACGACACGCTTCACGGAAAGAGTAGGCGTGACCCCTTCCCAGTTTCGAAACTCGAAGGAAGAAGCCGACGAGCATTTGTCATCCCTGCAGAAACTGAACAGCTGGCGTGACTCCATTCCGGTCGAGAATCCCAATCTCACTGTTGAAGGCACGGTAGAGGCGATGGCTCCATTTCAGGGTGTCATCTTGATCGGGCTGTTTGCCAAGCCGATTCCCGAAGGGCTTCCCTTATATGGAACTTTGTTATCTTCCGTCGGCTCGTTTCGGTTCGGCGACGTCAGACCCGGAACGTATTATCTGATGGCTACATCGGTTCCATGGGGCATGCAGGCGGTCGATTTTTTGCTTCCGAAGTCTACCACACTGCGTACCCGTTCGAAGGAACCGATTATCGTTACCCCAAACGCTAAGACTCCGCATCTTCATGTAACTCTGCATGTTCCCCGGCTGGATGATCCGCCGATTTTGATTTCTTTGCCATTATTAATGAATCACTTCCTCAAAAGGGTTGCTCCCATGTTACGTTAGATAAATGATATGATCGGTACCCTATGCATTTCGTTGACATTTGAGTTCCGATTCCTGATACTAAAATGAGAGCAAATGGCTTAGGCAGTAGTATGCAGTAAATAGGTTAGAACGAGAGATTTGAGGTGGCCTTTGTGATTGTTGTAAGCTCATGTTTAGCCGGTTTGAAGGTTCGTTATAACGCTACGGACAGCTTGGATACGAATATTCAGCAGCTGCTTGAAGCGAAGAAAGCCGTGACCGTATGTCCCGAACTGCTTGGCGGATTCTCAACTCCACGAGAGCCTGCGGAGATCGTTGGAGGAAACGGCGATGACGTACTGGCAGGGAATGCTAGAGTGGTTGAGTTATCCGGGAAAGACGTGACGGAGATGTATTTAAAAGGTGCATACCAAGCCCTTCGAATGGCACAAGAGCTCGGAGCTTTGCTGATCGTACTGAAAGAGAGCAGTCCTTCCTGCGGAAGTGCCATGATTTATAATGGAGAATTTGCCAATGAGAAGATAGCCGGTTATGGGGTGACTACGGCTCTGCTGCGCAGGGAAGGTTATACGGTTATTTCGGAGCACGACCTTAGAACCTATGCAGTACAGCCGGAATACGCCTCTCTTTTTGCTGTGAGTTAATATGATGATCGGGTTCGTGTAATTTCGTCCTGCTCTATAATTATGATAGAATGATGCTATCGACTGCTTGCATGTTGTGATTCTTTATATTGGAGGGAAATATGGAACTCATAAATCAAACCGAAGTGCAACAAATGATTGATAAATTGAAGGATCAGGATTTATATATTCATCTTGAGATGACGACAGGCGCTTACGCTGCCCATTATGACAGCACGAAGCACCCCGCAGCTAACTTTATTACGAATGCAACCATTCGTTACAGCCACGGTTCGATATCCGGTAATGGCCCCTATCGGGTTGGATTGAAAATGAGCCAAGGCTGGGTGTATACGGAAGGACTCACCCATTTCGAACAGACGGATACCGATCGGCTGATCATGGCGGGTCATGACAGTCAGGGCAAACTGGTTGTCGCTTTGCAGTTGAGCCGGGAGCCTTTTTAATAGAGAGAGGAGACGAGGATTGATGGAGCAAAACATACTGGTCGTATTGCCGCACCCGGATGATGAAGCATTTGGTTTGTCCGGTACGCTGGCTAAATATATTATGGAAGGCGCTCATGTTACCTATGCCTGCTTAACGCTTGGGGAGATGGGCCGTAATATGGGCATTCCACCGTTTGCGAACCGTATCACGCTTCCAACCATTCGCAAAGCAGAGCTGGAGGAATCCTGCAAAGCGATAGGCATACAGGATTTGAGATTGCTTGGTTTCCATGATAAAACGATTGAATTCGAGGATCAAAATAACCTGGATAGCGTGATTGCCTCTCTGCTGCAGGAGATAAAGCCATCGCTGGTGTTCACGTTTTACCCTGGATATAGCGTACACCCTGACCATGACGCCACGGGCGCGGCCGTAATCCGCACGATTCAGCGGATGCCGGCCGGAGATAGACCTGTCGTTCAATGTCTGGCATTCTCCAACAATTGTGAGCAAGAATTGGGTAAACCGGATGTTTATCAAGATGTATCCATGTTCATGGTACAGAAGCTGAACTCCATTCAAGCCCATCGCTCTCAATTCCAGGCAGCGGAGCTGCTGGGTAAGAAACAGATGAAGGCCAAGGAAGTGGAGCAGCGCTTCGGTACGGAACGTTTCTGGACCTATACATTTGCATAAAAATTCCACCATGGGATGATCCATAAAAAGAGCCGCAGAATCAGCATCTGCGGCTCTTTTGCATGGTTTGGAATCAAGTGCTTTTTTTGTAGATGGGAGCCTTCAAGGAAGTTTTCACTGCATTTGCTATCTAGGAGGAGGCTCTACATAAGCATTAAATATTAGGGGCTGCTGATGGATAAAGGATAGAGTGTGCCCTCCATGCAGAAGGAAGTCTTGCCCGTCTCCTCCGATACAACGAGTACCAAGGCATCGCTGATTTCGGACAAGCCAATGGCTGCACGGTGACGCGTGCCGAGCTTACGATCCCCATACGTTTTGGCTGTTAACGGCAGCACGTTCGCGGCTGAAATAATCATTTCTTTACGTACGAGCACGGCTCCATCGTGCAGCGGGCTGTCTGGAACGAATATGGATTCAAGCAGGGGACTTGTGATTTCTGCAGACAAGGGAATACCTGGCGTCATTAACGAATCAAGCCCATCTTCCCGTTGAATCACAATGAGCGCACCCCGTTTTTTTTGACTGAGATGATATATGGATTTAGCGATTTCTTGATATTTGCTGGTGAAGGGGAAGAGAAAACAATTGAGATAATACGTAGAAGAAATCGATTCGGCTTCTAAGAATTTTGTTCTGACAAGATCCAGCTCACCCAGCAGACATGAACTGTCCTGGTCCAGGTTGACGATGATACGCTGTAATTGTCTCGTGATATCCGTGAGCTGTTCCTTCAATTTGTTTTTCAGTGGGGTAAAATTGCAATCATGATTTAACATCCGATATCTTCCTCCTTATCATTGGTATCATTGCCATTCGAAGATATCGATATTCTCTATAGTAAGCATGTTTGGTTTTACTTATAGTTAAGCCCGGAAAATCGATTTATTAGTAAAACTGATAAATGCTATAAGAACATTGTAATTGACCGGTCCAGGTAAGCTGTGATAGGTTCAGAGGAGTAATAAAATTAATTGTATCGTAATAGTAGGAATTAATAATGTGCGCTTTCGAGAGGTGGATATTGTTGGAACTTCAAGTAATGAACAGTCCTTTTAATCAGGAGCAGGTGGAACTGCTGAACCGCCTACTGCCTACACTGACGGAATCCCAGCGGACCTGGCTCAGCGGATTCATCGCTGCATTACAGGGAACGGCAGCCGCAGCAGCAGTTGCGGCAGCACCACAAGCGAACACGTTAGCTGCTGTATCGGCACCGGTGGCGACGGCTACTAAAGAAGTCACAGTCCTGTACGGATCACAGACAGGCAATGGTCATGGATTATCGAAAAAGTTATCGAAGAAGCTGGAAGAGGTTGGCCTGCGGGTCACGATGTCTTCTATGAGCGATTTTAAACCAAATAACCTGAAGAAATTGCAGAATCTCCTGATTATTGTCAGTACGCATGGAGAGGGAGAGCCGCCGGATAATGCTATACCATTCTATGAATTTCTGCATAGCAAGCGGGCACCTCAGGTAGATCATCTTCAATATTCCGTACTGGCGCTGGGGGATACCTCGTATGAATTTTTCTGCCAAACGGGTAAAGATTTCGACAAACGGCTCGAGGAATTGGGCGGCAAGCGACTGACGCCAAGAGTCGATTGCGATGTGGACTTTGATGAGTCGGCTGCAGAATGGATGAATCAGGTTCTTCAATCGTTGAATGAGGCTGGTTCGGGATCATCCGTTGTCGAAAAAGGGAGTGCGGTTGCCCTGAGCGATAGTACGGAATCGGAATTTTCGAGAAGCAATCCATTTCAAGCGGAAATCCTTGAGAATCTGAATTTGAATGGAAGAGGATCCGACCGTGAAACTCGTCATATCGAAATTTCTCTTGAAGGATCGAATTTGCAGTACGAGCCGGGCGACAGCTTAGGAGTCTATCCGGAAAACCATCCGCAGCTGGTGGATGACCTCATCGCTGCAATGGGATGGAATGCTGATGAAGTGGTCGTTATTAATAAACAAGGTGAAGCGCGAGCTCTTCGGGATGCCTTGCTCCGTCACTACGAAATTACCGTTCTCACGAAACCATTGATCGAGCAAGTGGTTAAAATTTCAGGGAATGAAGGACTTCGGACATTGCTGGAGCCAGGTAATGAGCAAGAATTGCGCACCTATATCGAGGAACGGGATTTGCTTGATCTGGTACAGGATTATGGCCTGCAGCAAGTGGCGGCAAGCGATTTTGTATCCATATTGCGCAAAATTCCTGCCCGATTGTACTCGATTGCCAGCAGCTCCAAAGCCTTCCCTGATGAAGTTCATGTTACCGTTCGAACGGTGCGATATGAAGCACATGGCCGCCGCCGCTACGGCGTATGCTCCGTGCAATTGGCGGAACGTCTGAAAGCGGGCGATACGCTGCCGGTATACATTCAGCATAACCCGAACTTTAAGCTGCCCGAGAATCCGGACACCCCGATCATTATGATCGGACCCGGTACAGGCGTGGCACCTTTCAGAGCCTTTCTGGGAGAACGGGAAGAGACGGGGGCAGAAGGGAAATCATGGTTGTTCTACGGAGACCAGCATTTCTCGACGGACTTCCTCTATCAGATTGAATGGCAGCGTTGGTTGAAGGATGGAGTATTGACGCGCATGGATGTTGCTTTCTCACGGGATACGGACAAAAAAGTGTACGTACAGCACCGCATGCTGGAGAAGAGCAAGGATTTATATCAGTGGCTCCAAGAAGGAGCTTGCGTCTATGTCTGCGGCGATGAGAAGAAGATGGCTCATGATGTGCATTCTGCGTTGGGGTCTATTCTCGAACAAGAAGGCCGGATGAGTCCGGAAGAAGCTGCGGAATATTTGACGCTCATGCAGCAACAGAAACGTTATCAGCGGGATGTGTATTAAGATCACCCCTGTGGTTGCGAGAGGAGAAAAAGGAACATGTCTGATAATAATCTAGTATCACCCCATAGTGCGCCGCACAGTGATGTTGAGGACATCAAGCGTCGAAGCAACTATCTGCGTGGCAGTCTTGTAGAGACCTTAGAGGATCGCATAACGGGGTCGATTCCGGAAGACGATAACCGGCTGATGAAATTTCACGGCAGTTATATGCAGGATGACCGGGATTTGCGTAACGAACGACATAAGCAAAAGCTGGAACCCGCGTACCAGTTCATGCTGCGTGTTCGCGCCGCTGGCGGTGTCGTGACTCCGGAGCAATGGCTGATGATGGACCGTGTAGCCCAAAAGTACGCCAACGGGACGATTCGTTTGACCACACGCCAATCCTTTCAGCTTCATGGCGTATTGAAGTGGAATATGAAGAGCACCATTCAAGAAGTGAATGAAGCCATGCTTAGCACATTGGCTGCTTGCGGCGACGTCAACCGTAACGTGATGTGCAATCCGAACCCCTATCAATCCGAAATTCATTCGGAGGTTTACGAATGGGCACGAATGCTTAGCAGTCATCTCGATCCGCGCTCGCGTGCGTATCATGAGATTTGGCTAGACGGCGAGAAGATCGTAGACAGCCTACAAGAGGGGGAAGAGCAGGAGCCGATCTACGGCCCGGTGTACCTGCCGCGAAAATTTAAGATCGGGATGGCCGTGCCGCCATCCAATGATGTAGATGTATTTTCCCAAGACCTTGGCTTCATTGCAATCATTGAGGATGGACAATTGAAAGGCTTTAACGTTTCGGTAGGCGGTGGCATGGGGATGACGCACGGTGATTCGTTAACCTATCCTCAAGTGGCGAAAGTCATTGGTTTCTGCAAACCCGAGCAGATCGTTGACTTGGCCGAGAAGACGGTGATGATTCAACGTGATTACGGAGACCGCGCGGTGCGCAAGCATGCCCGATTCAAATATACGATTGATGATCGCGGTATCGACTGGTTTGTCAACGAGCTGACCAGCCGTCTGGGCTGGAAGCTGGAGGAGGCAAAACCGTTTCATTTTGATCATAACGGAGACCGCTACGGCTGGGTTAAAGGCAGCAATGGCAAATGGCATTTTACGCTGTTCATCCAAAACGGACGTGTGAAAGACGAATCCGATTACCTGCTGATGACAGGTCTGCGCGAAATCGCTCAAATCCATAATGGAGATTTTCGTCTGACGGCCAATCAGAATCTGATCATTGCTAATGTCAGCAGCCATAAAAAGAAAAAGATTGAAGACCTCATCAAGCGTTATGGACTTACGGACGGTAATCATTATTCTGCCCTGAGACGAAATTCCATGGCATGCGTAGCCTTACCGACATGTGGATTGGCTATGGCCGAATCCGAGCGATATCTGCCGACGTTACTGGATAAAATCGATGTCATTCTGGAAGAGAACGGCCTTCGCGAAGAGGATATCGTCATTCGAATGACCGGATGCCCGAACGGGTGCGCCAGACCGATGCTGGCCGAAATCGCATTTATCGGAAAGGCGCCTGGCAAATATAACATGTACCTGGGTGGCGGTTTCTCCGGACACCGGCTGAACAAGCTGTATAAGGAAAACATCGGAGAGGCCGAGATTTTGGATTCCCTTCGTCCCCTCATGAAGCAATATGCACAAGAACGCGAGCAAGGCGAGCATTTCGGTGACTTTGTTATTCGGGCCGGCTATGTGAAGGAAGTATTGGACGGACAATAATTTCACGCGTAAGATGCTCAGTTATCAACAAACCGGAGTTCTTCTTGAGAAGAGCTCCGGTTTTTTTATTATGGCTTTAGCCAGTTGAGCGCGTGAAACGCGCGAAACAAAAAAACCACCCGCTATGCGGGTGGAGGGATCAGCGGTTTTACCACTAAGACCATTCCGATAAAATTGAGATGTTCAGGCTCAAAGAAAGGAATGGTCTTAAATGGCAAACAAGAGCTACAGCC